>JBEEHV010000008.1:0-296701 GCA_041167585.1 Verrucomicrobiota bacterium | reverse complement strand
ACGATGTTCCGGATCTTTCTTCTGATTCTGATTCCGTACGCGTTGGTGCTCTCTGCGCTGCTCTGGCGGCGGGCGCCAGTCGGTCGCAAAGGCAAACCGGCAGCGCGTCAGTTGCCTGATCCGATGCGAGTGCTGGTTATCGGAGCGACCGGAGGAACAGGCCGCGAACTTGTCCAGCAAGCGCTCGCGCAAGGCCATCAAGTCACGGCGTTCGTCCGCAATCCGGCAAAGCTGGAGATTAAGCACGCGAATCTTCGCGTGGCGAAAGGCGACGTGCTCGATTACGCGACGGTGGAAGCGGCGATGCGAGGCCAGGACGCAGTGCTGAGCGCGCTCGGGCACAAGCGGTTTTTCTATCCGAACAAGATCCAGTCGGACGGCATGCGCAATATTCTACGGGCAATGAAGGCGTGCGAAGTGCCGCGGTTGATCTGCGAAACGGCGCTCGGGATCGGAAGCAGTGTCGGGCGCCTGGGTTTGCCGTATACCTTTTTCGTCATGCCATTGATCCTCGGGTTTTACATGTGGGACAAGGTGCGGCAGGAGGAACTCATCATGGCGAGCGATCGGGATTGGATCGTTGTGCGGGCGGGACTGTTGAAGAATGGTCCGGCGCGCGGCGCCTATCGACATGGTGCTGAGGCGGGAAATTACTTTTGGCCTTTCCCGGTTTCGCGGGCGGATGTCGCGGCGTTCATGCTGAAACAATTGCGGGACGACACTTACCTGGCGCAGGCGCCGGGCATTTCGGGCTAGTCTTGGAAGCGAAAAAATAATCGGGTTGGCCCGCGAGCAGCTTCTTTCGGAAGCATGCGGTTCTTCAGTTCGCAAATTTCTCGGAGTAAGACTGCTGTTTCTTCCTGCGTCATCGCGATCCTTTTCCTATCGCTGCCGAATGCCGAAGCCCGGCGGTCGAGACATCGCAGCCCGACAGTTTTCTCGATCGCGCTACAGCCATTTTCGCTGGTCCATTCCGTCGTGCATGCAACAGCATTCCCGGTGCTTCACAACGCCCACCGCGTTTTGCGCGCAACTGCCCTGGCGCCGATCAAGGTCGCGTTCTATGCCCCGCGCAGGATCAAGGCGCGCGCGCCTCGGGCGGAACGGATCGAGGACGATGAGCTGGGCGGCGGAGCGGAACCGATCCGCGTGGCTTATCCGATATCACGAACGCCGGACGCGGCGCCGCGGGCGGATGCCGACGACGATTACAATCAAGAGCAAGCCGATCCGCAAATTGAAAGCCGAGGCGATCGCCCGACCGTCGAGGGCAGCCGGGCTGTGGTGCGCAATGGGATCGCTTATGCGCCCTCGCGCGCGCCGCAAAATGTGAAGAACGCCATCTGGGCCGTGAACACACTTCGCCGCAAACCTTATGTCTGGGGCGGCGGGCACGGCTCGTTCAATGACTACGGGTACGATTGCTCCGGCACGGTTTCGTTTGCTTTGCATGGCGCCGGCCTGATCAGCGCGCCGATGCCATCAAGCGATCTCATGCGTTATGGCGAACGCGGTCGCGGACGCTGGATCACGGTTTATTCGCGGCCCGGTCACACCTTTGCGGTCATTGCCGGCCTCCGGCTCGACACGACCGATTTCCGCCGGGGCGGCAACGACGGCCCGCGGTGGCATGCGGATTTGCGGGACACCGGCGGCTACGTCGCGCGACATCCGGCTGGGACGTAAGGCGGATCAGACCGCGGATTGCGCGGATTCTGAACGGTCATCAAGGATTCCCCATCTGCGAAATCCGGGTAATCCGCGGTCTAATCCGTCGATTTTTTTGAATCCAAATCGTCCCCGGACCGCATCTCACTTCCAAAGAGATCAACTATATGAACACGATTACGATCCGGCCATTCGCGGCGGCGAAACTTCTGACCTTTGCAGCTCTCGCGCTGGGTGGTTGCCACTGGAGCGGCATTCGAGGCAATGGCCACATCACGACGGAAACGCGGCCCGTCCAGGATTTCACGAGTGTGGAAGCCGAGGGCGCGTTTGATATCCAGTGGGTGCCCGGGCCCGCGATGTTTGCCATCACCACCGACGAAAATCTGCTCTCGCATGTGGAGACGAGCATGAGCGGCAGTAAGCTAGTTTTGGAATGGCACGGCCAACTCCATCCGACCCATGGAATGAAGGTCAAGCTCTCCAGTTCCATGCTGAAGGCAGCGCGCCTGACGGGTGCGGTGCGCTTGTCGGCGACGAGACTTTCGGGCCAGGGTCTTTATCTCGATGGGACTGGCGCCACGCGCGTGACCGCGGACGGGGCTGTGGATGAATTGATGGCGACGATGTCGGGGGCGAGCAGGCTCATTGCCGATGATTTGAAAGTGCGCACGGCCGAGCTCTCGATTTCTGGCGCAGGCCGGGCCGACGTGTCCGCGAGCGAGAGCTTGAAAGTGGCGATTTCCGGTGCGGGCAAGGTAACCTACAGCGGCAATCCGAGCATCGAGAGAGACATCAGTGGCGCGGGCAGCGTGCGGAAACGCGATTGAAAAAGATTGAGGCGCGAGCCGCCTTCGCCAAGGCTAGGGCGTGCCAGGAGATAAATCGCCCGCCGGATTTTCTTACAACACGCGGCTGAACATTCTGCATCAGCCGCTCGAAGTGATCGACGTCGCGAAGCTGATCGAAGCCTGCCACGACAAATGGTATAACCAGACGCTTTGCCAGGTGGACGAATCCGTGGTGCGCCTCGGTGTCGTCCACGGTGAGTATCACTGGCACAAACACGAGAACGAGGATGAGTTCTTCTACGTGGTCAGTGGCCAACTCCTGATTGATCTCGAAGATCGCTGCATTGATCTTACGCCGGGCAAAGGCGTTGTGATTCCGAAGGGAGTAATGCATCGTCCGCGGGCGCCGGAGCGGACCGTGATCCTAATGGTCGAGCGCGCGGGCATTGTTCCGACCGGGACGCCGGCAGCATGAGACGAAGCGCGCTCGTGGTCGCAGCGTTTGCCATTTGCGCGTTCTGCACAAATCTTCGAGCCGCGGAACCGGAAGCGCTGTCGGCCGAATGGAAATCGATCTCGAATAAAGACGGCGTGGCGCTCTATCGCCGTCAGCGACCGGCCTCGAATGAGTCCCGGGCCATCGGAGAAATCGCAGCGCCGGCGGCTGTCGTCCACGCCGTGATTAGCGACGTGGAATCGTACGCGAACTTCATGCCTTACACCGCGGAATGCCGCGTCTTGAGGCGGGAAGGCAACTCGATCGTCGCTTATCAACGAATCTCGGCGCCCCTGACCAGCGACCGGGATTACACGGTTCGGATCCACTCCAGTTCGAAGCCGGCGGAAGGTGGCGTCAGTTATTCCAGCCGATGGGAAGCGGAGAACGCGCTTGGTCCTCCGGAAAAATCCGGCGTCGTCCGAGTGAAATTATGCGAAGGCAGTTGGCTGCTCGAGCCCGCGGGGCCGAACGCGACGCGCGCGACCTACACGATCTACACCGATAGCGGCGGCACGATCCCGGCGTTCATCAAGAATACCGGGAGCCAGATCGGGATTCGGAAAATGTTCGCGGCCATTCGCAAGCAAGTCCGCGACCCGAAATACGCGAAGGCTGCGCCGAAAGATTAGACGGAATTAATAACATCAACCGACGCCACGGCGCCGTAGGTGCGGATGGGCGGCCTCGTGTCTTTGTTCACGGTCCTCAGCCAAAAGTTGAAGACGTTTAACAAGACGATCAGGACAAAAAAGACCAGGAGCATTCGCAGTTGCGCAGTGACCTGTTTATTTGCGCCCGTTTCCAAGGTGGCTTCAGCGGGCTTATCCGGTGCGTAGGAAACCGTCACATCGCTCCCGATCGGGTAGCGGCTTAGAATGGCGTCGGTTTCTCTCGGTCGATAACCGCCGGCAAAGGAGATCCGTTGTGAAGTGAAAGGCGCGCCGTTTACCGAATAGGAATAGGTAATTCGCGGTTGCCTGCGAAACATCACCTTTGCGGCCTCGGCTGCGGTAACCTTTCCGGTCGTCGTAGGCCAGGCGGTGCTGGCCTTGGCCATTTGCACGTTCTGCCACGCTTTCCAGACAGCGAATGGAAAGACGACGAGGAAGATCAGTGAAAGCACAGCGCAAAGTTGTCCGAGTCTTCAGCGGAAAGGACAAGCTCAATCGAGCGCCAGGCGCTGCGAATCCCCCGCTTCCAGCATGCGCACGCGCTTGTCGAGATAGGGCAAACGGACCGTGAGCGTGAGTCCTTTGCCTTCGTTGCTTTCGATCGCCATTTCGCCGCCATGTTCGCGCACGATCCGCCGCACGATGAGCAATCCGAGCCCCGAGCCGGAGCTCTTGGTGGTGAAGTACGGTTCGAAGACGCGGCTCAAACTCTCCGCCGACATTCCGCCGCCGGTGTCGGTGAAGCTGATGTTCACATGGGTCGCATCCATGTCGGTGCGGATGCGGAGAATGCCGCGGCGCTTCATCGCTTCGAAGCTGTTCTTGATCACGTTGTAAAAGACCTGCTTCATCTGGTCGCGATCCAGCTCCAGCAACGGGAGATCGGCTCGCAACTCCTGCTCGACCACGATGTCGCGGTCCTCGATTTCCGCGGCGAAAAAACGCACCGCCTCTTCCACGATCGCGTTCACATTTTCCGGATGCAGCACCGGCTTCGACGGCCGGATCGCCTGGAGAAATTGCGACACGATCGAATCGAGCCTCGTGATCTCTGCCCGGGAAATCGCGATCGCTTCCTCCAGCTCTTTTCTCACTTTCCCGTCGAGCTTGCGCACGTTGCGCTCCATCAATTGCAAATGAATGTGGAGCGAGTTCAGCGGATTACCGATTTCGTGCGCCACGCCCGCGGCCAGAAGCGTGAGCGCGTTGAAGCGCTCCGACTCGATCGTCTTTTCGGTCGAGCGCCGGCTTTCGGTGATATCGCGCAGAATGATCGCGTGTCCCACCGGCTCGGCAGGGCTGCTCGCGCCATCTTTCGGCGTGCGGCGTTCGATTAGGAGCGGCACGATATAGAAATTGAGGAAGCGGTTCGCCGGATAAAAGATCTCCATGTCGCGGCTGACTGCGCCTTCCGATTGTGAAAGCGATTTCCAATCCAGTCCGCGCACTCGTTCATCGAGCCGTTTGCCGATGGAGCTTTCCGCTTCGAGTCCGAACAGCTCGCACGCCGCATCGTTCACATACGTGATCCGCCCTTTCGCGTCCGTAACGATGATCCCTTCCTGAATCGCGTTGAAGACGGTCTCGATGAGCCCCTTCTCCTGCGCGAGCTGGAGCAGATAATTCTGGACGTCCTCCGGCCCGATGCGCCCGAGGCGCTCGATCAGTTTATCGAGGAAGCCGGATTTCATTAGATTGCAGATTGGGACCGAATTACGGGCCGATCAATCTGCAATCTCCGATCTGAAATCTGCAATTACCGGCGCGGCTCTTCGACGCGATCAGGCTCGGTGGTCTGGCCGGCTTCGGTAGCGGCGCGTTCCTTGAGCGCGGCTCTCCGGCTCAATTTCACGCGCCCTTTGTCGTCGATGCCAATGCATTTCACCCAGATCATCTCGCCCATCTTGGCGACGTCTTCGGTGCGGTTCACACGGAAGTCCGCGAGCTCGGAGATATGGACGAGGCCATCCTTGCCCGGGAACACTTCGACGAACGCGCCGAATTCTTTGATCGAGACGACACGGCCGTGATAGGTCTGGCCCACTTCGATCTCGCGCGACATTCCGCCGATGATTTCCTTCGCGCGCGCCATGCTCTCGGGGCTGGTCGCGTAGATGTGGACGGAGCCATCGTCTTCGATGTTAATCTCCGCGCCGGTCTCAGCGACGATGCCTTTGATGGTCTTGCCGCCGGGTCCGATGAGGGCGCCGATCTTCTCGGGATTGATTTTGATCGTCTCAATGCGGGGCGCGTACTTGCTCAAGTCGCTCCGCGGTTTGTCCAGCGCTTCGGCCATGATGCCGAGGATCTTGGTGCGCGCTTCCTTCGTGCGCATGGTCGCTTCGGCCATGATTTTGTGGCTCACGCCCGGCAATTTCAGGTCGAGCTGGAATCCGGTGATGCCGGCTTCGGTCCCGCAAACTTTGTAATCCATGTCGCCGAAATGATCTTCGGAACCGATGATGTCGGTCAGGAGTTCGTAGCGCTTCATCTGGCCGTCTTCGCCGTTTTCGGTAACAAGACCGACGCTGATTCCGGCAACCGGTGTCTTGATCGGAACGCCGGCATCCATCAGCGCGAGCATTCCGCCGCACACGCTCGCCATCGAGCTGGAGCCGTTTGATTCCATGATCTCGCTCGTGATCCGGACCGCATAACGGAAGTCCTCGGTGCTGGGAACGACGGGCTCGAGCGAACGCTCGGCGAGCGCGCCATGGCCGATCTCACGACGGCTGGCGCCGCCGGTCCGGCCGGTTTCGCCGACGCTGAACGGCGGGAAGCTATAATGCAGCAGAAAGCTCTTCGACGTTTCGCCACCACCGTAGGCGTCGATGTTTTGCGCTTCTTCGATTGGCGCGAGAGTGACGAGCGCGAGCGCCTGAGTTTCGCCGCGTTGAAAAATAGCGGAACCGTGAGCGCGCGGCAGCACGCCGACTTCGCAGGTGATCGGACGCAGATCCTGATAACCGCGGCCGTCCATGCGCTTCTGTTTGTCGAGCACGCTGATGCGGAAAGCTTTCTTCTGCACGTAATCGAACGCCTGCGAGATCGCGAACTTGTCGGCCTCGGGAAATTTCTCCAAGACCGCCGTTTTCACTTCATCCTTCAAGGCGTTGACCGCTTTGCTGCGATCGACTTTCTTCTCGTTGTAGAGCGCGCCTTCGATCCGATCGCCGGCGACCTGATACGCCACTTCCAGAATGTCCTGGTTCACCGTCATGAGCGGCATCTCGCGTTTCGGCTTGCCGACCTGCGAGGCGAGCTCGCGTTGAATGCGAATCATTTCCTTGGCGTGGATGTGCGCGAAGTCGAGGGCCTTGACGAATTCCTCTTCCGGCAACTCCATGGCCGAGCCTTCGATCATGATGACGTCGTTTTCAGTGCCGACATAAACGAGATCCAGGTCGCTCTCATTCCGTTGATCGTGTGTTGGGTTGGCGACGAATTCGCCGTTCACGCGGCCGACGCGGACCGCGCCGACTGGACCTGCAAAAGGAATATCAGAAACCGTCAGCGCCGCCGAGGCACCATTGATCGCGAGAATATCCGGATCGTTTTGCCCGTCAGCGCTCAGCAGCATCGAGATGATCTGGGTGTCGTAAAGATAACCGGCCGGAAAGAGCGGACGCAGCGGGCGGTCCGTCATCCGCGAAGTGAGCGTCTCCTTCTCGGAGGGACGGCCTTCGCGCTTGAAGTAACCGCCCGGAAATTTGCCTACCGCCGCCGCCTTTTCGCGATAATCGACGGTGAGCGGGAACCAGTCCTGCCCTTCTTTAATTTGGGTGGCAGACACGGCACTGGTCAGCACCATGGTATCGCCGCTGGAAACAATGACCGCGCCGTCAGCGAGCTTCGCGATCTTGCCCGTCTCGATGGTAATCTGCATTGACCCGATTTGGGCCGTGACCTTGTTTTGCATAAACAAACTGCTTTCTGGAATTGGCGAATTCCCAGGCCGGTCACCCTGATTGTAGGTTTCAATCCCGAATGGAGTCGGGGCTGAAACCTCTAATCAAAGTGAACCGTCGGCCTGAGCGCCGGGTTTACTTTCTATTCAACGGATGGCGTGAACGGCGGAAAGGCGGACGAAAAGACGAGCTGGACTGCGGATCGCCTGCGGTTACTTCCGCAAGTTGAGTTTCGCGAGCAGGTTTTTATACCGGTCGGACTCCGACTTGCTCAGGTAATCGAGCAAGCTCCGGCGCATCGCCACCATCTTGAGGAGGCCGCGGCGCGACGAATGATCTTTAGCGTGGCTCTTGAGGTGGTCGGTCAGCTGCGAGATCCGGCGAGTGAGGAGCGCAACCTGCACGTCCGCGCTTCCGGTGTCCTTCTCATGGAGCTGAAACTCCTTCATGTCCATCGTGTCACTGCTTTCTGCCATAAACGAGCCGGTATAGTAGGTGAAGAAGCGGCGTTGGCAACCCGGGATTGACAGAATGTTCTGAAATAGATGAGATCAGGGCTTCGTGGAACCGGACGCCACCGTCAGCCGCAAGAAATTTCTGCGCTATGGCCTGATCGCGAGCATCGCGGCGCTCGGAGCAAACCGGCTCTTCGCCCAAACATCACCCGCGCCACCCAATCCACCTGGCGCCGCTCCGGTCGTCCCGGATCGCGGCCCGCCGCTCGAGAGCGGGCTCGTGAAACAATTCGTCATCGCGGGGCACGGGCAACTGGACAAAGTGAAAGAGATGCTGGCCGCGCAACCGGCGCTGATCAACGCGACGTGGGATTGGGGCGACGGCGATTTCGAGACGGCGCTCGGTGGCGCATCTCATATGGGACGACCCGACATCGCCCGATTCCTTCTCGAAAACAACGCGCGGATGGATCTGTTCGCCGCCGCCATGCTCGGGCGGCTCGATATCATCAAGGCGGCGGCCGCCGCTTTCCCAAATATGCTCCGCGTGCCCGGGCCACACAAAATTCCGCTATCGCTCACGCCGAGAAAGGCGGCGCGGATGCGGTGGCTGTGCTCGAATTCCTGCGAACGCTGTGAGTGTTCCGGCGGCGGTTATTCTTCCTCCTTTTTGCTCCGCATCAATTCCTTGATCGAGCTGGTAGCGCCGCGGAGTGAGACCTGATTCGCCTGCGCCACTTTTCCCCAGGTCTTTTCCTTCGCCTTCATCGCAAAGACTTGAGCAAAAGTTTTGTGCGCGGCGAGAGCGATCGAGTGCGCCACATAGATTTCGCCGAGCGTGAGGCCGGTCTGCGCCTTTTCCTTTTCCAGCGTCGGCGTCGCTACATCCGTGTTGATGGTGATGATGCTGAGCATCCGCGATTGGTTCGTCCGCGCCGCGGCATCGATCTCTGAAATCAATTTGTTGATGGCCGCCGAGTCGTCCGCCCGGGCGATCGGCGCTGAAAGCGACGCGGCCGCGAGGAAGAGGAGTGCCGGTATCCTCATAACAATATTCAAGCACTACCAAAACATCGGCGGCAGCGCGAGCGCGGAGGACGTGCGGTTTTACATCAGTCAGATCGATTGACGAAAAAAGTCCGCGTTAACGGCGATCGGACGCTTCGGCGGGAGCCGCGCCAGCTGCAGATTCGCGTTTGCCATCATACCAAAGATCGAGTTTTTCCCGGGACTGCACGCCGCGTCTTCCGCCGAAGGCGAGGACGAAGGTTTGGGCGAGAATGTAGCGACCGGAATGCATCCGCAGTTTTCGGCCAGAGGTGATGACCGGCTGGCGAAGTAATTTGAATCGACCTAATTTTTTCAACGCCATGGTCAAATAGACTTCTTCGCCGGCGAAGAGTTGTTCGTCGAAACCACCAACCGCCTCGAAGTTTTCTCGCGTGGTAAACAGAAACGCGCCGGCCCCGAGATTGACTGCGAAATAAAGGGTGCAGAAGATCCAGACGAAGATCTTTCCCCAGAGCGGAACCGAACCGTCGGTCTGGACCCGCGCACCGCCTCCCGCGTAGCCCTCCGCCAACGCCTGCAACGCCCCCGAAACATGCACCGCCGAAATCTGCGTGTCTGCGTCTACGAAGAAGAGAACGTCGCCCCGCGCAGCTCGCGCGCCGGCATTGCGCACCGCCGCGATCTGGCGACGCCGAACCGGGACGACGACAGCCCCGGCATCTCGCGCGATTTCAGCCGTCCGGTCGCTCGAATCATCGTCGACCACGATGACTTGGTACGGATGCCCGGAAGCGTCCGCAGCCGCACGGAGCGCGGCCAGGGCAGCGGGCAACTCGTGTTCCTCGTTATAAGCGGGAACAATAAACGACAGCATCACTCCGCCATGGTAGCGGCAATCCGAGCCTGCCGCATTCCACCATTTCGCCCGGCCAGAGACCGCGCGTCCGGTGTAGCGGCGGGTGTCTCACCCGCTAGAGCAGGACCGTCAGCTGATCAGTTTGAACTGCAGGCAGAGGAACAACAGAAGGACCGCGCAGATCAGCGACATGATGAAGCCTGCGGCGTGAAAAGGTGTGCCCGGCTCCGGTTTGGAGAACATGCGCCCGATTAATCCACCCACGATGGATCCGGCGATGCCGAGCAGGGCGGCTTTCCAGAAGCCGAGATGTTGAGCGCCTGGGTAGAGAACTTGCGCGAGCCAACCGATGATGAAACCGACAATGATCGACCAGATAATATGCAACATAAGTTTTGTGTGTTTTTTGACCGAACGGGGAGCGTAGCACCCTCTTAAAAAGGAAAGCGACACATTTCTGCGGCTTTAACCAACGCTCAGCTGGCCCCGGCCTGCGCGTCGAGGGCGAGATAATCCTCCCGCGGTGGACTGAAGGTATCGAGCACCATCGTATCTTCGATGGTTTCGACGCCGTGCGGCACGTTGCTCGCAAGGTAATAGGATTGTCCGCCACGAAGTTCGTGCGGCACCCCGGCGACGATCAGCCGCATTTTGCCCTCGAGAATGTGGACGATCTGCTCCTGGGGATGCTTGTGTTCCGGCATGACGCTGCCGGCATGGAGCTTCGCCATCATTTGATACATCGACGCGCCGTGCGTGACTGTGCGCCGCCGGATGCCAGGGACAATCTCGATCCAGGGACTTTGTGGTTCGCTCATGTGTTCGTTTTACGAGGAAGGGCTGGTCGAATCAATCAGGTTGGGTTCCGAGCGCGCCGCCACGGAGGGCGTGACTTCCACTTTCGACATCTCGACCCGGAGATAATTCAAGACCACCGGGGAGAGAATCATACCGGGCACGCCCATCAATTTTTCGCCGACGATCAACCCAAACAAAGTCAGCCAGATTGGATTGCGGATGCGGGCGCCGATGATTTTGCTATTCAGGAAATACTCCAATTTGTGGACGACCACGAGAAAGATCAGCGCCGCGATCGCGACCTGAGGCGAGACCATGAAGCCCAGGAACACGGTCACGATATTGCTCACGACGTTGCCCACGATCGGGAGAAGGCCGCAAAGAAAAGTGAGCCCCACCACGACGGCCGCGTAGGGAAGCCCCACCGCGAAAACGAAGATCGCAGTGAGGAGGGTATTAATGGCGGAGATGGTGATTTGCGCCCCGACCACGGTGGCGAAGCTGCGGTAAAACTCGCAAAACCGGGAGGTGATCTCGTTGCAGCAGATCGAGTACAGATTGTTTCGCACCTTGTGCGTCTCGCGAAAGAGATCGAGCTGGCTGTTGAAGGAGAGGCTGACCGCGGCCACGACGGCGATGAGGATAAAGACAATCGTCGTCGTCGCCTCGCGCGCAAAATTGGCGACGTTACCCAGGTAATGCGCCTCCTCCTTCAGCGCCATCATCGCGTGGGTCTTCAGGCCTTCGAAGTCGGTAAAGGGAAGATTGAGATTCCGAGCCTTCGCCCAGACGGTCGCGGAAGGTATGGCGTTATCCGCGATCTTGGGCAGGGCCCCGACGGCCGCGCGAATGAAATGTCCCGCCGCGTAGCTAATGCCCGCGAGCAGCAGGATAAAGACGACCAGGGCGAGCCATTTGTTCTGGATGAATCGCCCCAGGTTCGTGATGATGAGATAGGAAAAAAGAAGAGCCAACAGTGGCACGCCGAGATGCAGCACGCCCGCGAGAATGAGAGTGGCGGCCAGCACGGCGTAGGAGAAGCGGGCGGGATTCGTCATGCGTGTTCCATGATGCGGGCCGGTGGTTTCTGTGTCCAGCGGATTGCAGGAGTGGATTGACGGAGTGTTGGAAAGAGAAAATTCAGGTCGCTCTATTGGCAATCGCCTCGCTCGTTCGCCGGGCTTCTTCTTCCAGCGACGCAAATGCGTAACCGGCCGTCAGGCATTCCAGAAGATATTGCTCCAGGAAAGGACGGATTCCGCCGAGGCGCTCATATTGCAACGTGTGCGCCAATTCGTGGAGCAGAAGGCTGCGATCGTTCGCGTATTGCGACTGAATGAAGATGCCGTAGCCCAGCGTGATTCCGATCGGGTCGCTGGGAAAGGCGAGGAATTTTCCCGCCACTTTGCGCAGCGCCGAGAGCGGCAACGGAATTCGCTCGACGAATTTCAATCGAACTCGTCCGGGATATTCGAGGCCGACCTTGCGCGCGTCACTCAGCTGCGCGGGACTCAGGGCCGTGCCGGTTTCCAGAATCAGCGCCTCGTGTTTTCGCACCCACGAGGACGCGAGCGGCAGGATCATTTTCACTGTGGCCCGCGCGATCACAGGAAAATTGCGGGCGCTTCGGCCACTGCGTCAAAGATCATAAACGAGAAGCGGCAGCTTACGGGGCTCCCCATCGATCGTAGTCACGTTTTCCCCGACGCCCCTGGCCCCCATGCGTTGATAAAAGCCTTCGGCATTCGGGTCCGCTTCAATCTTGATCGCCGTGAAACCCAAACCCCTTGCCTGCGCCACCGCATGCTCGAACAAAGCTCGTCCAATTCCGCGACCCATCGCATGCGGCAAAATCCAGAGATGGTCCAGATGCATTCCGTCGTCTTCGGTTGTCAGGAGGTAAAATCCAATCGCCCGCGCATCTTCGATCGCGGCATAAGTCACATTCGAGACGATAAACTCAGGGCGCATGGTCAGGATGTCGCGCCAGGTCTGGATCCAATGTTCGGGATAACCCCAATGCCGCTTGGCGGCGAAAGCGATCGCCGTCAGGACATCTGCATCTTCCGGGGCGGCTTGGACGATTTGCATTAGTTGTTTACCGGCTTCGCTGTAACGACGCCGCTCTGTCGGCGTAACACGCGTAACTAAAATCGACACGACCTTACGGCGACAGAGTGCCGTCGCTACAGAGCAAAAAACGCTGACATTTCTTTTACAATCTTCGCACCGCGCTCTGACACAGCGTTTTGCGAATCGTGTCTAACTGAGAGCATGAAAAAACTACAGCTCCTCAGTCTCGCGGCAGCGCTTGCGCAAGCAGCCTCCGCTTCCACCACGCCCGATGTGACCCTGCGCGTCACGCCGGAGCGCGAGTACTATTACCGGCTCGGCCCGCGCGAAATGATCGTGCAGGTCGAGGTTGAAGCCCGCAAAAGCGATGACGCCCGGCGCGCGCCGATGAATCTCTGCATCGTCCTGGATCGCAGTGGTTCCATGGAAGGCGCGAAGATCGAGAAGGCGCGGCAAGCGGCCGCCATGGCAGTCGATAAACTGGGCGACGACGACATTTTTTCGCTCGTCACCTACGACAACGAAACCGATCTGCTCATCCCACCGGAACGCGTGGGTGGCCGGGACCATCGCGAAGAACTAAAGGCGCGGATCCATCGCATCCAACCGGGCGGAAGCACCGCCCTGCATGCGGGCGTGGTCCTGGGCGCGAAACAGATCCGCCGTTTCTTTGAAAAGGAACGCGTCAATCGAGTCATCCTGCTGTCGGATGGTCTGGCCAACGTCGGCCCGAGCAGCACCTCCGACCTCTCGCGCCTTGGCCGCGAACTACGCGGCGAAGGTATCGCCGTCAGCACCATTGGCCTGGGCGACGATTACAACGAGGACCTCATGACCGCGCTGGCCGAAGCGAGCAACGCCAATTATTACTACGTGAAAGACTCCGAGAAATTGCCCGGCATCTTCGCGCAGGAACTCGGCGCCGCCCGCTCGCTCTGCGCTCGCGACATCGTGATTCGCATCCAGGCGCCGGACGGTGTGCACCTGAAGGAAATCATCGGACGACCGGACATCGAATGCCACGACCGCATCGCGGAAATCAAAATGCCGGAGTTGTTCGGCTCGGAAAAGCGACGCTTCCTCGTGCGCTGCCTTGCGGATGGAAAGACCGCGGATGCGCTGGAACCAGCTTCAGTGGAGTTGAACTACGTCACGCTGGCCGGCCCTCCGGCACCCGCGCAACGGCAGGCGGCGAAGGTCGCGTTCACCGACGACAAATCGAAATCGGACTCGAGCATTCAAGTCGAGGTCGCGCGCGAAAACAGCATCGTGCAAAACCGGCTCGCCAAGGAGCAGGCGGTGAAACTCGCGGATGAAGGCAAATCGAAGGACGCCGTCGCGCTGCTTCGCGAACAAGCCGCCCGAAACGCGGCCGCCCCCGCGCCGATGCAGGTGCCGGGAATGGCCGAAGAAAATCGGAAGCTCGAGGACGCTGCCTCGGAACTTGATTCACAGGGACGTCTGCAGAAATCCCGGCGGAAGTCGATGCAGTTCGAAAATTACTCGGACAAGTATCAGAAGGTTCGGTAACCGCTGGTAGGGACGCCGCGCTGCGGCGTCCGACGCCCGGGTTGCAACAACAACCTCGATGCTTATCGACCAAACACAGCGTGGGGACGGCGCAGCGCGCCGTCCCTACCACGCCGATACGCAATGTGATAGCCTGCGCCTCGCATCGTGAAACGAAGCATCTGGATATTTCTCCTCGCCATCGTCCTGCCGAGCATCGGTCTGGGCTGGCTCGCGCTGCGCAGCGCGAACGAGCAGCAGATCATTCTCGAACGCCGCACCGCGGAGCTTTACCAAAAGGAAACCGACGCCGCTGCCAGCGCCGCGCGCAGCCTGATCGACGAAGAGCGGCGCGCCTTTGCCGACAAAGTGCGCCAATTGCTCGCGAGCGAATCTGCTGCGGATCTCGCCCATGATTTTGCCGCAAAACTTTCGCGGGCCTGGCCGCGACCGGCAATCGGATTCGCGTTAAGCGCGGAAGGTAACCTCATCTCGCCTTCCGCGGAGGAAGCGAGCGGCGATGCCGAACGCCAGAGGTTCCTGCAAAATAACAGCGCGTTTCTTTCCGGGACCACGCCCGCCACGGTCTATTCTGTTCCGGCGGAAGAGTTGAATCGTCCGGAACAACGCCGCAAGAAGAGCGAATCCGACGACAAAGCGACGTCGCAAAAATCCGCGGTGAACCGTCAGCAATCCACCACCGCACCCGCGGCACCCGCACCAATGGCGCCCGCGCAGGTGGAGGCTCCGAAAGATGAAGCAACTCAATCCTCACAACTGCGGAATGTCGCGCCGCAGCGTGTACTGAAGGAAAATGCTCCCGCGGTTTCGCATCTCGTGCCCGCGACCGCGGATTTCAAGGCGCTCACTTCCGATCACCCGGAAGGCGTGGTTACGCGCTTCATGCAGGATCGCCTCGAGATTGTTTTCTGGCTCCGGCCGCGCGAAGCACCGGGCATGATTTTCGGTTGTCTGGTCAACGTGGAGGCGCTGACCGATCTCTGGCGCGACGCGCTCCCCGACAACGCCTCGCCGGAGTACGTCCTGGCCTTATTGAACGACAAGGCGCGGCCGGTCGTCACCCAGCCTCTGAGCGAAACGGCGCGTGATTGGAAACGTCCCTTTGTTGCCTCGGAGATCGGGGAAGCTCTGCCGCATTGGGAAGCGGCGCTTTACCTTATGCGCCCGGAACAACTGCAGGAGAATGCGCGCAGTGTGCGCCGGACGCTCGTGCTGCTGATCGCGGCCGCGCTGGCGGCGATCGCGTTTGGCGGCTGGGCCGTCTTCGCCGATGCGCGCCGCCAGATGGCGCTCGCGCAAAAGAAAACGGATTTCGTTTCCAATGTTTCGCATGAGCTCAAGACGCCGCTGACTTCGATCCGGATGTTCGCCGAGATGATGCAAAGCGGAAACGCGGCTGAAGAGAAACGTCCGCAATATTTGCGGATCATCGTCGCGGAAGCGGAGCGGCTCACCCGCCTGATCAATAATGTGCTCGATTTCGCGCGGCTCGAACGGAAGCAGAAGCGTTACGATTTCCATTCGCTCGACCTACACGAAGTCCTCGCTCGAACCTGGGAAGGCCAGGAACTGCATTTGCGCGAGCAGGGATTTACCACGCGCTGGCAGGCGGCGCCGCCTCCATATCCGGTGCGCGGCGATGATGATGCGCTCGCGCAGATTTTCGTGAATCTCTTGTCGAACGCTGAGAAATACAGCACCGAAAGGAAAGAAATCGAGATTCACAGTTACCTCACGGACGATTCGGTGCAGGTCAGCGTGCTCGACCGCGGCTCTGGTGTAACTCCAGGGGAAGAAGCGAAAATCTTCGAGGCGTTTTACCGGGCGCACGATTCGCTCGCGAGCGGGATACAGGGTTCCGGGCTCGGGCTCACCCTCGCGCAACGCCTGGCGAAGGAACATGGGGGCGAGATCACTTATCAGGCGCGTGAAGGTGGCGGGAGTAATGTGACGCTGCGCCTGCCGTTGCTTGTAACGGATCGAGCACGAGCAGGAGCATGAGCACGATTACGAAGGGGAGCAGGAATTAAGATGAAGAAACGCGTGCTCGTGGTCGAAGACGATTCGCACATTCGGCTTGGGCTGTGCGACGCGTTGCGCGCGGAAGGCTACGACGTGACCGATTGCCGCGATGGCGCCCACGCCGCGCCGCTCATCAAACAAAACAAACCCGATCTCGTCATCCTCGACATCATGTTGCCCGGGAAAAGTGGATTCGATTTGTGCCGCGAACTTCGCGCCGCGAAAAATCGCGTCCCGATCCTGATGCTCTCCGCTAAAGGACAGGAGATCGACAAAGTGGTCGGCCTTGAGTTGGGCGCGGATGATTACGTGACGAAGCCCTTCAGTCTGCGGGAACTGCTCGCGCGGGTGCAGGCGCTTTTGCGGCGCGCGCAAGCCGGCGGCGCAGCGAGCGAGCTGCCGTTCGAGATTGCGTTCGGCAAAGTGCGCATCGATGGGAAAGCCCTGCGCGGAAAGCGGGGCGGAAAGGCGATCGAGCTCACGCCTCGCGAGATGAAAGTGTTGTCGGTGTTATTTCGCGAACGCGGCAATGCCGTTTCGCGCGAAGCGCTCCTGAACGAAGTCTGGGGCGTCGATTATTACGGCACCACGCGCACGCTCGATCAATTGATCGTGAAGCTGCGTCAGAAAATCGAAGACGTTCCCGGCGAACCGCGGCACCTGCTCACCGTCCACACTCTCGGCTATCGGCTGGAAGTCTGAGCCGCTCCCTCGCCGTTCCGCCATCAACCTCAATAGATGCAAATGTAGAGGCGGGTGTCCCCACCCGCAGCCATCCAGGGCGCGCACAGCTTCCTGTTCTTTCTTGAGCGCGGCTTCGAACGCCGCCTGGCCCTTCGCCACGAATTCCTTGTATTCAACCGGATCGAGAAAAACTTGCGGGCCCTTCTCGGCGAGGCGCGGGAGCTTGCTCTTGAGATCGAAGTAGCTGCCGTGCGCGCCGAGGAAGATGTCGCACGGGAGAGCGCGCAATACTTCGAAGGTGCGCGCGAAATCCTGCGCGATGCCGGGATACGACGCCTTCTGATCGCCGGCATCGAGCAGGCGGAAGTCCGACCAGAACATAATGCCACCGACGATGACCGCGTTGCGCAACCGATCGGCCGGCTCGCCGGGGAGATGGACGAGCAAAGTCCACGTCGTGCAGCCGCGGGTGTGGCCAGCGGTTTTGTGCGCGGTGAGCGTGACACCGCCGAGCTCGACGGTATCGCCGTCGTGCAACACACGATCGACCTTCGCTGGCGGGTAGGCCGGCACTGCCTTGATCGCAAAGAGAAAATCCGTGCGGCCTCCGCTTTCCACGACATCGGCGTCGCCCTCCATCACCATATTCTTCGCGCCGGTCTCGCGCAGGATCTGAGCGGCGCCGGCCATGTGGTCGAAGTGGGCCTGACCGTTGAGCAGGATTTTCGTGTCCGCCCACTTAAACCCAAGCTTCTCGACGCTGGCGCGAATGTGCGGCGGCGACGTTTCGAGGTTGGCGTTGATCAGGATGTTCCCGGCCGGCGTGGTGACGAGGTATGCGGCCAAGTCCTGGCTGCCGACATAGTAAAGATTGTCGGCGATTTGGAATGGCGGCAGGGGAGTGGTCCACTCCGGGTTGATTTCCGCAGCTGCGGAGAACGTGAGGAACAAGGCGAAAACCGAGAAGATGCGGCGCATGGATGAGAGAGACAGACTACGGCGTCATTCGGATAACGCTACGCGCCGCGCCGCCGCGGACAACCGTTGCCCTGTTAAGCAGACGAAGACGACCACTTACCGCGGCGGGTGCGTAATTGGTTTGAAATGGATCTGCCTTCGCCGCTGCTGTGAGGAAACGCGATGGAAGCGACACGAGATAGCATTGCAGATATCTGGGGCGAGAGGACTCCCTATTTCGAAAATTGGCCGGAGCGGGTCGATCAACGGACGACGGACGAGCCGACGCGTTGGGTGCAGTCGGCGTGCGTCCTTTGCTCCAACGGTTGCGGCGTCGACATAGGGGTGAACGACGGCCGAATCGTCGGCGTCCGCGGACGCGCCGTGGATCGAGTTAACCACGGTCGACTCGGACCGAAAGGGCTGCATGGGTGGGCTGCTAACCAAAGCAAGGATCGTCTTCTCCGGCCTTTACTGCGGCGCGACGGAAAATTGGAGGAAGCGAGCTGGGACGAGGCGATGGAATTACTCGTTAGGCGTACTCAGGAGATTCGTCGTGAGCACAGCAGCGCGGCGATGGGTTTTTACAACACCGGCCAAATCTTCATCGAAGAATACTGGACGCTTTCGACGATCACCGACGCCGGTCTCGGCACCCCACATGTGGATGGGAACACGCGCCTTTGCACGGCTACTGCCTCCCAGGCGCTGATGCAATCGTTCGGCACGGATGGCGCGCCCGGGTCTTACACGGACCTTGATACGACCGACACGATCTTTCATTTCGGGCATAATCCTGCCACCACCCAGACGGTCCAATGGATGCGGATCCTCGACCGCCGGGCCGGACGGAAACCGCCGACCCTGATCGTGGTCGATCCGCGAAAAACCCTGACCGCGAAGGAAGCAGACCTTCATCTCGCGCCGCGGCTCGGGGCGAATCTCCCACTGCTTAATGGCCTGCTTCATCTCATCATCCGCGCCGGTCATGTGGACAACGATTTCATTAATGCGCACACCGTTGGCTTCGCGAAGCTCGAGGAAACGGTGGCGCGTTTTCCGCCGCAGCGAGTTAGTGAACTCACGCACATTTCCGTCTCCGATCTGGCAAAAGCAGCAGACATTCTCGGCACGACTCCCACCCTGGTTTCGACTCTTCTGCAAGGCGTTTACCAATCGATGCAGGCTACAGCCTCTGCTGTGCAGGTGAATAATCTCCACCTCATCCGCGGCTTGATCGGAAAGCCTGGTTGCACGGTCTTCCAGATGAACGGACAACCGACCGCGCAAAACGCGCGCGAGTGTGGCGCCAACGGCGAGCTGGTCGCGTTTCGTAATTGGAACAACAAAGCGCACGTGGCCGATCTGGCTCGGGTCTGGAATGTGCCGCCGGAAAGTCTGCCCACGGCCACGCCGCCGACGCACGCGATGAAGATCTTTCAGCTCGCGGAGCAAGGCTCTCTCCGCATGCTCTGGATTATCGGCACCAACCCCGCCGTCTCGATGCCGGAGTTGCGGCGCATCCGCACCATCCTGCAAAAGAAGGAACTGTTCGTCATCGTGCAGGATGCTTTCATGACCGAGACAGCGGAGCTGGCCGACCTCGTTTTGCCGACTGCATTGTGGGGCGAAAGGACTGGCACGATGACGAACGCCGATCGCACCGTCCACATCTCGCACAAGGCGATTGACCCGCCGGGGGAAGCGCGCTCGGACCTCGATATCCTTTTGGATTTCGCGCGGCGCATGGATTTCCGCGACAAAGACGGGCAGCCCTTGCTGAAGTGGCACGACCCCGAAACCGCATTCGAAGCATGGAAGGAAGCGACTCGGGGTCAGCCGTGCGACTACACCGGCCTGACCTACGAGAAGCTAAGCCGCGGCTCCGGTATTCAGTGGCCATGCAATGAGGCCAGCCCCGAAGGAACCGAGCGTCTCTATACCGATGGGATTTTCAACACGGCCGCGGATTACTGCGAAATCTACGGCCACGACCTGATTACGGGGGCCGAAATTACCGAGAAAGAATATCGCGCCGCCGACCCAAAGGGACGCGCCATCATCAAAGCGGCCGACTATGTCCCGCCGCCGGAAATGCCTGACGAGGAATACCCCTTTTGGTATACCACTGGGCGACTGGTTTATCACTTTCACACCCGAACCAAGACCGGCCGGGTCCAGGAGTTAAATGACGCTGCGCCCGAAGCATTCGTGCAGATCTCCGCGCAGGACGCGAAAGCTCTTGGTGCCGTTGACGGCGACTTGTTGGAGGTAGAATCGCGCCGCGGAAAACTGCGCGCTGCCGCTCGAATTGGGGAAATCGAACCGGGATGCGTCTTCGTTCCCTTTCACTATGGCTATTGGGATGCGGTGGACGAGCCACGCGCTGCTAACGAGTTAACCCTCACTGGGTGGGACCCGGTAAGTAAGCAGCCTTTCTTCAAGTTCGCCGCGGTAAGGATCAAAAAGGTGTAAGCAGTCCCTGACATGGCGATCCCGGATTTCATCGGCCTAACGAAAGCTAGCGAGGAGCAATTGGCGCAGGCGTTTCTGCTCGTAGCCAATAAGCACGACACCAACGCCGAAGTCCGCGAGACGGCGAAACAATTGGCGGAATGGTCACGCCGTCATATCGAAGCGCTGCGTCCAGTTGCCGAGCGGCTCGGCACCGCGGCCGTCGATGAACCGGACCGTCTGCGAAGCGCGCTTTTTCATGGCTCGCGCCTTGGTGGAGTCGGCTTGCTGCGGGACCTCCAGGACTTGTCGCTTCTCGCGCATCAAACGCGCATTCAATGGGTAACTCTTCTTCAAGCCGCGCAAGGTCTACATGACCAGGAGCTGGTGGCGCTTTGCACCGCGAGTAGTGAAGAAACCGAAAGGCAACGCGCGTGGATCGAGACTCAGATCAAGTCGACCGCTCCCCAGGCCATCAACGTTACCCCCGACAAGAGCTCCACCCTTCTTGCCTCGGTGCCGAAAAGTCCCACGCCCGCGGTGCTTCCCGAAATCATCTGGTCGCCGTTAGGCGCTGGATTATTGATGGCCATTGTTGGGGGCAGCGCCTGGCTCGCGGGAATGCCGTGGCTAATTCCGAGCCTTGGTCCGACCGCTTACCTCCAGGTAGAGAACCCAGCGCACCCATCTTCACGATTCTACAATACGATTGTCGGTCACCTCGTTGGCCTCGCGTCTGGCCTGATTGCCCTCGCCCTCTTCCAGGCATGGAATTCTCCAAGCGTGCTAATCGATCACCAGCTCGTGCTTTGTCGCGTCGGTGCCGCCACGCTTGCGCTCCTGCTCACTCTCTTACTTACCTTACTCCTCAAAGCATCTCACCCGCCCGCGGGTGCGACCACCTTACTGGTTGCACTCGGCGCCATCCGAACAAAAAGCGATCTTATCAACGCCCTGGTCGGCATTATTATCATCGCCGTCTGCGGCGAAGGGCTACGACAACTACGATTGAAGTCCGCGACCACCCGCCCCGATAGCTCATCTTGATATGCTCCTACGGTCGAGTCGCGCAGGAACCTGGTCTCTACTTTGCGTAGCGAACGGTCCGACAGGCACCGGCGGTTAAACTGTTGATCCACTTCGACCGCTCATCGTGGCGCGAGTTCGCCGAAGTCCGCCCACTTAAACCCGAGCTTCTCGACGCTCGCGCGAATCTGCGGCGGCGACGTTTCGAGGTTGGCATTGATCAGGATGTTCCCGGCCGGCGTGGTGACGAGGTATGCGGCCAAGTCCTGGCTGCCGACATAGTAAAGATTGTCGGCGATTTGGAATGGCGGCAGGGCTGTGGTCCACTCCGGGTTGATTTCCGCGCGGGCGGCGAGCGTGAGAAACAGGGCAAAGAACGAGAAGAGCCGGCGCATGTGTGGTCCGGAGCAGTTTCCTTCAATTTGCCGCAACTTCCAACTTTGCACGGCCGAATCCGTAGCGCTCCGGTCAATGTCAGTCTTTCAGCTTTTCAGCTTTCGCGATTCAGTTAGAAACGAGCGGGCGCCCGCGCGCCTGCCCAATGGCTTCCTTTTTCGCCGAGCTCAAGCGACGCAACGTTTACAAAGTCGCGGTCGCGTACGCAGTTGTCGGATGGCTCCTCATCCAGGTCGCGACCCAGGTGTTTCCGTTCTTCGAAATTCCGAACTGGGCCGTGCGGCTAACCGTACTCGCAATCATTATCGGGTTTCCGATCGCGCTTGTCATCGCCTGGGCGTTTGAGCTGACGCCGGAAGGCCTCAAAAGGACGGAAGAGGCAGACGCGGCGCCGCAGACGCGCTCGAGAAGTCGCGGCTGGGTATTTGTTGTTCTCGCCGCGGGGTTGCTGTCCGTGGCTTTGTTCTTTCTCGGACGCTACACGGCATCGCCGCGAACGACGGGTCCGACCGCGCCGGCGAAATCGATTGCCGTGTTGCCTTTCGAAAACCGCAGCGAAGACAAGGCGAACTCTTATTTGGCTGACGGCATCCAGGATGAAATCCTGACGCGCCTGGCAAAAATCGAGGACTTGAAAGTGATTTCGCGCACCTCGACCCAACGCTACAAGAGTTCGCCAGAAAACCTGGCGGAGATCGCGAAACAACTGAGCGTCTCGTACATCATGGAAGGAAGTGTCCAGAAGGTGGGCGACCGCGTTCGCGTAAACGTGCAGTTGATCAACGCCCTGACGGATGGACATGTCTGGGCCGAGGTTTACGATCGGACGCTGGCCGATATCTTCGCCGTGCAAAGCGACATCGCGGGAAGAGTGGCGAAAGAGCTTCGGGTAAAACTCTCCAGCCGTGAGCAACAGGCCGTTGGATTGCGGCCGACGGAGAACCCGGAGGCATACGATGCGTATCTGCGTGGGCTTGCGATTTGGAATAGCCTCAGCCTGTCGCCGGAAAGTCTGCAGAAAATGGCGGACGCGTACTCGCGCGCGGTTGAGCTGGATCCGAGCTTCGCGCTCGCGTGGGCGAATCTGTCCGTGGTGCAGACCTTACGCTACGCGACCTACGACCCGACCGCCGCGCGGCTGGCCGATGCCAAGCGCGCCCTCGATAACGCGATGAAATTGCAGCCGGATCTGGGTGAGGCCTGGTTCGCGCTCGGACTTTACCGGTATCGTGCCTTGAACGACTACGAAGGCGCGCTGAAAGCGTTCGAGGAAGCGATTGAACGCGGAGTCAATCGCGCGATGTCGCTCGAATTCTCCGGCTACGTGAAACGGCGCCAGGGCAAATGGGAGGAAGCTCTCGCCCACCACAAGCAATCCGCCGAGCTCGACCCGCGTAACGCGATCATCTTCGCGGAACAGGCCGTGACTTATCGTTGCCTGCGTCGATTCGTCGAAGCACAGGCGGCGTCCGATCGCGCGCTCGCGATTCTACCCGACAGCCAGGATCTTCTTGCCCAGAAAGCAATGCTCTACCAGGCGACTGGAGATCTCGCCGCGGCCGGACGGTTAATCGAACGATTGGCCGTCAATCCTAGCGAGCCGCTGGCCATTCAGCCGCGCTACAGCCAGTTGATGTATACCGGAAAGTACGCAGAAGGGGCCGCCCTTTTGCAACAGCTGCTCGCAACCGGCGAATCGTTGCCAGCCAACCTGCGGGCGGTCTATCGCACCCATCTCGGGTTGGCGAAACGCCTCGCCGGTGACGCCGACGGCGGGACCCGTGAGCTGAAGCAGGGCCGGGATGAATTGGAAACGTTCCGTCAACAAAACGCTGTCGGCGAAGGCTACCTCGAAGACCTGATGATGGTCGAAGGCGCGCTGGGCGATCGGGCCGCGGTCGACCAGCACGCGGCAAAGTTACAGGACAGGATCGCGAAGGACGCCTTCGAAGGCCCGACGCTCGAATTGGACATCGCCATCGCGCGCGCCCAACTCGGTCAGGCTGACGAAGCAATCTCAATCCTGCGCGGTTTGCTCCAAAAACCGGGCGACGATTGCATCACCCCCGCGCTCCTGCGCGCCAACCCCGTCTGGAATCCGATCCGGAGCGATCCGCGTTTTCAGAAACTCATCGAAGGCCAGTAGACGAGCTATTTCCGGGATCCTGAGTCTTCTGTTACGTCGGGACGAAACGCGCTTACTGAGCCGCTCGTTTCGAAATTGGGACGGTGAAATCCCGGCGACGGGAAAAAGAACGCTATGCGGAGTTGAGGCGTGATCACGTAAACCTCTCTCCATCAATGGACAAAGACTCCGTTCCGACCGTGGCACAACCCATGCAAAGGGGTTGCTGGAAGTCGGCCTCAAATGCATTTGCGCGCGATTTTTCAACCCAACCAACCTCACCACATGATCATCCGCACCCTTCTCCTGCTCCTCATCGCCGCCTCGACCGCGTCCGCGTTGTCGGAAGAAAACGTCAGCCAAACCCTCGATGGCGCGCCGGGCGGCAGGCTCATCGTCGACGTGGATTTCGGAACGATCGATGTCTCGGCGGGTCCGGATGACAAGGTCACAGTCGCGGCCCATCGCAAAATCGATTCGGACAACGAGGCGCAGGAAAAGGAATATCTCGCCTCGGCGCCGGTCACGATCAGCAAGGAAGGCAACAACGTGACCATTCGCGCCCGGCGGCAGAACAAGGATCACAATCTAAATTGGTCGGGCCGCTGCAACATGGATGCGCGCTACAAGGTGCAGGTCCCCAAGAGTTTTAACTCGGAGCTGCGCACGGGTGGCGGCACGATCATGGTGGCCGAATTGACCGGGACGATGAGCGCCGACACCAGCGGCGGTAAATTGAAGTTTACCCATCTCAAAGGCCCCGCCGGCGCCACGACCAGCGGCGGCAGCATCGAGCTGATCGGCTGCGACGGTCCGCTGAAAGTGGACACGAGCGGCGGCCGGATCGAGGCGCAGGATGGGAGCGGTTCGCTGGAAGCGCGCACCTCCGGCGGGTCGATCGTGGTCCGGAATTTTGGCGGCGACACGAGAGTCGAAACGAGCGGCGGCCGGCTCACCTTCGAGAATATTAATGGCAAAATATTCGGACGGAGCTCCGGCGGCTCCATCACCGCGAAGCTGAAATCGCCGGTGCCGGGCGACGTGAATCTGGAAACGTCCGCGGGCAGTATCGACGTAATGGTTCCGCCCGATGCCGGGCTCGATGTCGAGGCGGAAGCGAGTTCAGGGCGCGTGACGAGCGAGCTGCCCTTCGTGGGCACCCGGACCGATCGCGATTCGATGAAAGGAAAAATCAACGGCGGCGGGAAATCGCTGGTGCTGCGCTCAGGCGCGGGCAGCATTTCGATCAAACCCTCGTCGTCTGAAGTAGCGGCGCGATAAAACGGAGGGCGCCATGAACGACCTCCGCTACGCGCTCCGTCAGCTCCGGAAGTCTCCGGGATTTACGCTGATCGCCGTCCTCACGCTCGCGCTCGGCATCGGCGCGAACACCGCGATCTTCAGTGTGATCTACGCGGTCCTGCTCCAGCCGCTGCCTTATCCGGAGGCGGACAAGCTGGTGATCCTGACCGAGACGGATGCGAACCAGCCGCAGATTTCCGTTTCGTTTCCGAACTACGTCGATTGGCGACGTGACAATACGGTTTTCGAACACCTCGCGATCTCGCGACGGGAATCGTTTAACCTGAGCGGACTCGAAGGTCGCGCGCCGGAACAAATCAGCGGCGGCCTGGTCACCGCGAATTTCTTCAAGGTGATCGGGCTCAATCCGCAACTGGGCCGTGTCTTCACCGACGAGGAAGATCGCGTAGGTGGGCCGATGGTCGCCGTCATCAGCGACCGGCTCTGGCAGCGGCTTTTTTCACGCGACCCGAATGTGCTGGGACGCGTCATGAACTTCGGCAACCAGCCTTACACGATCCTCGGGGTGATGCCGCCGCAGATGTTCTCGCCGCGCACCGTGGACGTTTGGTTTCCGCTGATGCGGCGGACGGACGACAAGAACTGGCAGTCGCGCGATAATCATCCGGGTTTGTTCGGCTGGGGGCGTTTGAAACCGGGCGTGACGATCGAGAAGGCGCTGGCCGAAATGAAGGAGATCGCAGCGCGGCTGGCGAAACAATATCCGCAATCGAACAATGGGGTGAGCGTGACGGTGACGCAGCTGCTCGAGAACCAGATCGGCGACTACCGTTCGAGCCTGAATCTGTTGCTGGGCGCCGTTGCCCTGGTGCTTCTCATCGCCTGCGCGAATCTGGCCAACCTTCTCGCGGCCCGAGGCGCCGCGCGCGGGCAGGAGTTTGCGGTGCGCGCCGCCGTCGGGGCATCACGCTGGCAGATCATTCGGCAGCTGTTGATCGAGAGCCTTGTCCTGGCGCTCGTGGGAGGTCTGCTCGGACTTTGTCTCGCCGCATGGGGCCGCGATATCCTCATCGCCCTCGCGCCGCCCGGGGCACCGCGTTTTCAAAACCTCTCGCTCAACGGCTGGGTCCTGATTTTCAGCCTCGGGCTCTCATTCGCCACCAGCCTTCTCTTTGGGCTCTGGCCCGCGTGGCACACCTCGCGCGCCGATATTCAACTGGCTCTGAAAGCGGGCGGGCGCGGCAGCTCCGATTCGGCGGGCGCGCGGCGCTCCCGCGACATGCTCGTGATCGCCGAAGTCGCGCTCACTCTTATTCTTCTGAGCGCGGCCGGTTTGGTGATGAAAAGTTTTGCGAACGCCAGGGGACTCGGGCTCGGGTTCGATCCATTGCTGCTGCTTTCCGCGCGCGTGGATTTACCGGAGCCGAGTTATTCCGATTCGACAAAGCTCGCTAATTTTTCGAGGTCGTTGCTGGAGAAACTGTCCGCGCTCCCCGGAGTGCAGACTGCGGCGATCGCTTCCAATCCGCCTCTGATGACGGGCTGGCAAACCTCGTTTGTCCCGGAAGGCGCGCCGGAGCCGGAGCCCGGCAAATCGCCATCGGTGGAGATGAACGTCGTTACGGCGAGCTATTTCGACACGATGCGAACGCCATTGCTGCGCGGGCGGGCTTTCGAGGCGCGTGACACGAAGGACCAGCCGCCTGCGATCATCGTCGATCAGCTCCTGGCCGAGCGTTTCTTCCCCGGGCAGGACGCAGTCGGCAAACGTCTGAAAATGCACACGGGCGGCGACGGCGCGGTCGAATTTCGGAGCATCGTCGGTGTCGTGCCGCACCTGAAGGTTTACGGATTTGATGAAACGACCGTGCTGCCGCAGGCCTACATTCCGATAACACAAATGCCGCAGACCGGGCTGGTCGTCCTTTTGCGCACGACGCTCTCACCGAAGTCGCTGGAGAAACCGGTGCGCGACATCGTCGCCTCGCTCGATCCCGCGCAACCCGCCTTCGAGTTCAAAACGATGCAGGAACGCGTGGAGGAAACCTGGGCCACACCGCGCCTGATGAGTTTCCTGCTGGTCTGTTTCGCGGTGCTCGCTCTGACGCTCGCGGTCGTCGGGCTTTACGGGGTGATGGCCTTCAACGGCTTGCGGCGCATGCGGGAGATCGGCGTGCGACTCGCGCTCGGCGCGATGCCCGCGCAAATCCGCACCATGATGCTGAAGCAGGGAATGCGTTTATTGGGCTCGGGCCTTGTCCTTGGTTTCGCCGGAGCGATCGCGCTTTCGCGCATCATGCGCAGTCTCCTCTTCGGCGTCAGCGCGAACGATCCGCTGATCTACGGCACCGTCACCCTGGTGCTCGCGGCCGCCGCACTTTTCGCCTGCTGGATTCCCGCGCGCCGCGCGTCGCGCGTCAATCCGATGATCACCCTGCGCGCGGAGTAACGGCCTAACGAAAGGAGCATCAGCATGAACAATCTGCGCTACGCCCTGCGCCAACTGCGCAAGTCTCCGGGATTCACCTTCGTCGCGGTGCTTACGCTCGCGCTCGGCATTGGCGCGAACACCGCAATCTTCACCGTGGTAAATGCGGTCCTGCTCCAACCGCTCCCGTTCCCCGACGCCGATCGCCTCGTGGCGGTGCAATCGCGGAATTTCCAGGAGAACTTGAAAGGCCTCGGCTTTGCGCCAGCCGGTTTCCGCGATCTGGAGAAGCAGGTCACCTCGTTCGAAAGCATCGCTGCGTTTCGCTACAACTACGACAATCTCACCGGCGTCGAGAAACCGACCTCACTGACCGGCAGCCTGGTCACGCAGGATTATTTCAAGGTCCTGGGCGAAAAAGCGCTGATCGGCCGGACCTTCACGCGCGAGGACGCGGCCGCGAACGCGAAGCCGACCGCAGTCCTCAGCTACGATCTCTGGCAGACACAATTTGGCGCGCGGAGCGACCTGGTCGGCAGCAGCATCACGCTGAACGACGTTCCACATGAAGTCATCGGCATCATGCCGCGGACGTTCAAGGATCCGTATAACGTTCCCGCGATCTGGCGAATTTTTCCAAATGAAGGCGGTGAGAATATGGTGGCCAACGCGCGATTTTGGGCGGCTTTGGGGCGGCTAAAGCCCGGTGTTCCAACGGCGACCGTGCAGGCTGAACTTTCTACGATCGCCGGCCGGCTCGCGCAGAGCGATCCGAAGTTTTACAAAGGGTGGGACCTCAACCTGAGCCCGTTGCGCGATGAAGTGGTGGGCAATTATCGCGAGGGTTTGCTCCTCGTGGTCGGGGCTTCCCTGCTCGTGCTCCTGATCACCTGCGCGAATGTTGCTGGCCTCCAATTTGTGCGCGCGTCCACCCGCCGGCGTGAGGTCGCCATCCGCCTGGCTCTTGGCGCGAGCCGCCAGACGATTGTCCGTGATCACCTGATCGAATCATTCCTGCTGGTGACGCTCGGAGGAATCGGCGGCGTGCTCATCGGCAGTTGGGGACTCGATCTTCTCCTGGCTAGTCTGGCTAAGGGCTGGATTCCGCGCAGCGATGAAATCACGCTCAGCCTGCCGGTACTTTTCGCGACCGGCGCGACCGCCCTGCTCACTGGCATTGTTTTCGGCCTTTTCCCCGCCTGGCACGCGACCCGGGTGGAGGCGATCGATTCGTTGCGTGACGGCGGCAAAGGCTCGGCCGGCTTGCAATCGGTCCGGCTGCGCGGCGCGCTCGTCATCGCGCAGATCGCGCTCACGATGGTGCTCCTGGTTTGTGCCGGACTGGTCTGGAAAAGTTTCGCGGCGATCACCCGGGTGAATCCCGGAATCCAAATCGAGAACACGCTGAGCATGGTGCTCACGCTTTCGCCGACGCGTTACGACACCGGCCCGAAGCGGACCGATTACTATCGGCAAGTGCTGGAGAAGATTGGCGCGGTGCCGGGGGTAGAATCGGTCGCGTTCACCCAAACGATGCCGTTCACCTGGGGCATTCCCGCGTCGTTCTCCATTTACGGTTTGCCCGACGACACGGCGAAGCTGCCGCCCGCTTTCTATGATTCGGTCAGTCCATCGTATTTCTCGACGATGCGCATCCCGCTCGTGGCCGGGCGCACTTTTGCGGAGGCTGACAACGACCAGGCGCTGAAGGTGATAGTGCTCAGCCAATCCGCCGCACAAAAATTCTTCCCAAACGAAGATCCGATCGGCAAACGCCTGACATTGCCGCCGAGCCGGCAGCAACCAACGCCGACGGCATTAGAGGTGATCGGCGTGGTGGGTGACGTTCCGCGCAACGGCCTCAACGCGGTCACGCCGTATCAAGTATATGCGAGCCTGAATCAGCGCGGCTGGCCTTTCGCCACATTGCTCGTCCGTTCGCCGATGCCGCCCGACGCAATTTCGAAAACGATCCAGCGCGCAATCTGGGAATTCAATCCCGAGCAAACGATCTCGAACGTGATCCCGGTGCGGACGCTGGTGAAACAGACTCTGACCCAGCCGCAACTTTATCTCACGCTCTTCAGCATGTTCGCGCTCCTGGCCCTGTTGCTTGCCGCGATCGGACTCTACGGCCTCATCGCCTACAGCGTGGCGCAACGCACCCGCGAATTCGGCATTCGTTACGCTCTCGGCGCCCAGGTGAGCGATGTTCTCCGGCTGGTCATCGGCCAGGGCGCACGACTCACCGCCTTCGGGCTCGTGATCGGGTTGCTCGCCGCGGCAGGCGTCGCGCGGCTGATGGAAACCTTGCTCTTCCGCACCACCGCGTACGATCCACTCGTCTTCGGCGGCGTCATCTTCGTCCTCGGCCTGATAGGTTTGCTCGCCGCGTTGTTGCCAGCGTTGCGCGCGACGAAGGCCGATCCAGTCGCCGCTCTTCGCGCCGAATGAAAATCTCGGAAACAACTTGCGCGCAGAGCACGATGGCGACGCTTCGAAAACTCTTATGAACAATCTCCGCTTCGCTTTTCGCCAGCTCCGCAAGGCGCCGGCCTTCACCTTTACCGCGCTGGCCACGATCGCGATCTGTCTGGGCGCCAACCTGGCGATCTTCGCGGTGATCAATTCGATTCTCGTCCGGCCGCTGCCATTTCCGAACGCCGACCGGTTGGTTACGATTTACAACACCTATCCGAAAGCCGGCGTGGAGAATGACGGGGCATCGATCACCAATTACTTCGAGCGGCGCGGAAACATCCCGGCCTTCGAAAGCCTTTCCATCTATATGGAGAGAACCGAAACCGTTGGCGATCCCGGCTCGACCGAGCAGATGGGAGTCATCCGCACGTCACCGGATTTCTTCGCTACGCTCGGCGTGAAGCTGGCGCTCGGCCGCAGCTTCACTGAGGAAGAGTGGATTCAGCAGGGGAACGTCGTTATTCTGACGGACGCGTTCTGGCGCGACCGTTTCAACGCCGATCCGAATGTCTTGGGGCGCTGGACCCGGATCAATGGCATTCCCAAAGAGATTGTGGGCGTTTTGCCTCCTGGCTTTCGCTTTCTTTCGTCCGAGGCGCGCCTCTTCGTCTCAATGAAATTTAGCGAGGAACAGCGTTCCGCAAAAGCCCGGCACTCGGGCGGCGGCGCCGTCAAGATGATCGGGCGGCTGAAACCGGGCGCCACGATCGCGGAAGCGCAAGCGCAGATCGACGCGCACAACACCGCGATGGAGAAGGATAATCCGGAAGCCAGGATGATGGCGGAAGCCGGCTTCCGTTCGCCCGTGCTCTCACTTCACGCGGATCACGTTCGCTCCATTCGTCCGACGCTTCTGCTGATGCAGGCCGGCGTGTTTTTTCTCCTGCTTATTGGCGCCGTCAATTTGGTGAACCTGCTCCTGATTCGCGCCAGCGGACGGGCCAAAGAAATGGCGATCCGTCAATCAATGGGCGCCAACCGCCGCCAGATTGTGGGGCAGGTTCTGGTTGAGACCGTAACCCTGACCATGGTCGGCGGCTTGCTCGGGCTTGTCGCTGGTGCGTGGGGAACGCGGTTACTCGAGATCCTGGGGGCTAACCGTCTGCCCCTCGGCGCGCGAATTGAGTTCGATGGATGGCTGGCGGTAATCGGCGTGATTGGCTCGCTTGTTCTTGGGATCGTCATCGCTCTGCCGATCGCCTGGTTCAACCTGAGCAGTCATCTGGCGAATGCGCTCCAATCCGAATCGCGCACAGGCACGGCGAGTCGGGCCGCCCAAAATCTTCGCCACGGGTTCATCACCGCGCAGATCGCGCTCGCGTTCATTCTCCTGGCGGGCGCTGCCTTGCTCGGGCTCAGCCTGAAAAAAGTTATGGCGGTCTCTCCGGGCTTTCACTCCGATCACGTTCTCACCGCCGAGCTCACCATCCCATGGCAAAGCGAACAAAATACCCACGTCGAGATGGGCGATCGCTTGCTGGAATTGATCCGCCAGCAGCCGGGGGTAACCGCTGCCGGAATCATCACCAACATGCCGCTCACGGGCGATGACGGTAAAACGGCAGCCGCACCGAAGGGCTACCAACCGCCGTCGGGTCAATCGCTCCAGGGCCATTATTCCTATGCCGTGACCGGCGATTACTTCACCGCGCTCGGCATTTCATTACGCGAAGGACGATTTCTGACCTCGGAGGATTCTCATCGAGCAGAGCGAGTTTGCGTCGTTGATGAAGATTTTGCGCGGCGTTATTGGCCTAATGGCCGCGCCGTCGACCAGAGAATCGCGCAGGGCGAAGGAACCAATGCCAACGGGGGCGCGCTGGGTCAGAAGATCACGCACGCTGGCGAAACCGATGACGCGAAACTCTTCACGGTTGTCGGCGTCGTGGGTTCGGTGAAACAGGCGGCGCTCACGGAGGGCCCCGGCCAGGGCGCCGTCTACGTGCCGTTCGCCTATCGGGAGAACTCGTATTATTTCGTGGTCACCCGCACCAGCCAGCGACCCGAAGCCTTCGCTGAGACGTTGCGTAGACTCGTTCGCGCGGCTGATCCGACGTTATCGGTCGACAACGTCCGCTCGATGGAAGCACGCGTCGCCGACAGTCTGGTGGCGCGGCGCTCACCGGCGCTGCTGGCGGCGATCTTCGCCGGCATCGCGCTGCTTCTCGCCGCGATTGGGACTTACGGCGTCTTGAGTTACGCGGTCGCGCAACGGACGCGCGAGATCGGCATTCGCATGGCCGTCGGTGCGCAACGGCACCAGATCGGCGCACAATTCCTGTCGTTAGGCCTGCGCCTTCTCATCGCCGGGACGATCCTCGGTGTAATTGGCGCGTGGGCCGCCGGGCGCGCGATGCGAAGCGTTCTCTTCGGCGTACCCGCGCTGCCCATCGGGGCGCTTCTCGGCACTGCATTTGTCATGGGAGTTGTCTCGCTCGTTGCCTGTCTGATCCCCGCCCGCCGTGCCGCACAGGTTGATCCCATGATTGCCCTCCGTGCCGAATAAAAATGCCGACTACTGACCTCCGATCTCCGACCTCCGCCTTATGAACGACCTCAAATACGCCTTTCGCCAGCTCCGCAAATCGCCGGGGTTCACTCTCATCGCGGTGCTCACGCTCGCGCTCGGCATCGGCGCTAACTCCGCCATCTTCAGCGTGGTCAACGCGGTTCTTCTCCGCCCGCTCCCCTATCCGCAGCCGGAGCGAATCGTTTACCTGAATGAAGTCTCAGGCGGGACCAACACTTCGATTTCCCTTCCGGATTACGTCGATTGGCGGAAGGACAGCACTTCGTTCCAACATCTCGCGATCAGCCGGCTCGAATCGCGCAACCTGAGCGGCATCGCTGGCCGCGAACCGGAACGCATCTCGGTCGCGTACGTCACGGCAAACTTTTTCAACGTGATCGGTCTGTTGCCGCAACTCGGCCGGACCTTTACCGAGGACGAAGACAAACCCGGAGCCCCATCACTCGCGGTCATCAGCGATAGGCTATGGGATCGCGCTTTTCATCGCGACCCGCAGATCGTCGGGCGACCGATGAATTTTCATGGGCAACCGATCACGGTCATCGGCGTGATGCCGCGTGAGATGGATTCGCCCCACGGCGTCGACGCGTGGTTCTCCGTCATGCGGCGCAGCGCGAATCCCGGATGGCAAAACCGCGCGAATCATCCCATGTTTTTCGGCTGGGGCCGGTTGAAGGACGGCGTCACGGTCGAGCAGGCGCGAGGCGAGATAAAAGCAATCTCGGCCCGGCTCGAAAAAATTTATCCGGCGACCAATGCCGGCGTCGGCTCCGACGTTCGACCGCTCCTGGAAAATCTCCTCGGCAATTATCGCACCAGTCTGGCGTTGCTCCTCGGTGCGGTCGCTCTCGTCTTGCTCATCGCCTGTGCGAACCTGGCGAATCTTCTGGCGGTCCGCGGGGCCGCACGCGCCCGGGAGTTCGCGGTTCGCGCTGCGATGGGTGCCGGGCGCGGGCAGATCGTCCGACAACTTTTGCTCGAGAGCTTTGTCATTTCTGCGATCGGCGGCGGGCTCGGATTGGTCTTCGCGACCTGGGGTCGCGACGCGCTGGTGGCCTTCGCTCCCGCCGGCGCACCGCGGTTCGAAGGGATTGGTTTCGACTGGCGGGTCATGGCGTTCACATTTTTTCTGGCAACACTGACCACGATTCTGTTCGGCCTCTGGCCCGCATGGCAGGCCGCTCGCACCGACATCAACGCCGCCCTCCAGGCCGGTTCGTTCGGAAGTTCCGAAACGAAAGCCGCGCGCCGGAGCCGCGACTGGCTGGTGATCGTCGAGGTCGCGCTCACGCTGTTGCTCCTGTCCGCGGCAGGTCTCGTCCTGAAAAGCTTTGCCAAAATGCAATCAACGCGGCTCGGCTTCGACCCGCAGGAGATGCTCACGGCTCGAATCGAACTTCCCTTCACAAAATATACAGCGCTGCCGCCGGTCCTGAATTTCACGAACACTTTGCTCGACGAAGTCCGCAAGCTCCCGGGAGTGCAGAGCGCGGCTCTCTCTTCGGCCCCGCCCATGCTGAGCGGCTGGCAGATCAATTTCCAACCCGAAGGCGCGCCCCCGACCGATCCCAGCCAGCAACCGTCCGCTGATTACGAAGTCGTGCAGGGCGATTATTTCGCGACGCTCAAAACGAACCTGATCCGCGGGCGGACCTTCAACGAACACGATCGCGTCGATTCACCGCCCGTCGTCATCATCGACCAGACGCTGGCCGACATGACGTTCAAGGGACAAAACCCGCTCGGTAAGCGGCTCATGGTGGACACCGAGTCGGACCTCGTGGAGGGCGGGGCGCGACTTTACGAGATTGTTGGTGTCGTGCCGCACTTGAAATTCCGCGGCTACGACGACGCCACGCCGACTCCCGCATTTTTCTTTCCGGAAGCACAGGTGGGCCGCACGAATCTTACTCTGCTGGTCCGCACCTCTGGCAACGTGAAGCGACTCGAGAAAACGATTCGCGATATCGTCACGCGCCTGGATCCAACGCAGCCGGTCTTCGATGTGCGGAGCATGGAAGAACGGGTCGCGGAAACATGGGCGACGCATCGGCTGCTCACATTTCTGCTCGCGATCTTCGCCGGACTGGCGTTGCTCCTCGCCGCGGTCGGCTTGTATGGCGTGCTCGCTTACAGCGCCTTTCGTCGCCTGCGTGAAATTGCTGTGCGCCTCGCGCTTGGGGCACGGCCGGCGCACATCCGCGGATTGGTCATGGGCCACGGTCTGCGTCTGTTTGGTGTCGGCATGATTGTCGGCGCGCTTGGCGTGGCTGCTTCCGCCAGTGTGATTCGCAGCTTCCTCTTCGGGGTCTCGCCCTTGGACGCACAGACCTACCTGATCGTCGGGCTCATCCTTTCGATCGTGACAATTCTGGCCGCGTGGCTCCCGGCGCGCCGCGCCTGCCGCGTAAACCCGATCGTCGCCCTGCGCTCTGAATAATATGAACACGCTCCTCTACGATCTTCGCTACGGCTTCCGGATGCTGCTCAAGAATCCCGGCTTCACCTTCGCTGCGCTGGTCACGCTCGCGCTCGGCATCGCCAGCTCCACCGCCATCTTCAGCGTGATCGACGGGGTTCTGCTCCGGCCCCTGTCGTATCCCAATTCGGAAAAAATCATGATCCTGCATCCGACCACGCGCAGCACGGGCGAGGCGCACGGCGCTTCGGCCCCGGCGAATTACCTCGATTACGCCGCGCAGAACGACGTCTTCTCGAACATGGCCGCTTCGCGCGGCGAGCAGGCCAGCCTCTCGGAAGGTGACCGCCCAGAACGGGTCCGCGGCACCATGACCACGTCCAGTTTGTTCCCGCTCTTCGGGGTCTCTCCGATTCTCGGCCGCGCGCTCCAACCGTCGGACGAGCAGCCGGGTCATAACCATGTCGTCGTTCTCAGCTCGGAATTGTGGGCCCGCCGTTACGCCTCCGATCGCGGCATCATTGGCCGTGAGATTTTAGTCAACGATGAGCCGCACACTGTCGTCGGCGTGATGCCGCCGAATTTCCAGCCGGACGGATACGGCGAGCTTTGGATTCCATCCGCTTTCGGCATCCCGACAAATTCAATTCGCCCAAACGTCGATCCGCGCCCGATCCGCGGCAGCAATTACCTGGATGTCTTTGGCCGGTTGAAACCCGGGGTCACGATCGAGAAGGCGCGGAGCGAAATGGACGCGATCAGCCGCCGGCTCGAGAATCAATATTCGGACGACAACAAGGATACCGGCATTCGCATCACGCCCCTGCATGATGACGCCGTCGGCAAGCTTCGGCCTGTCTTGTTGCTTCTCTTCGCGGCGGTCGGGTTTCTTCTTTTCATCGGGTGCGCGAACGTGGCGAACCTTCTGCTCGCGCGGGCCGCGACTCGGTCGCGCGAGATTTCCATCCGGGCCGCGATGGGTGCGAGCCGATATCGTTTGATCCGGCAAATGCTCACCGAAAGCGTGATGCTGTCGCTCATCGGCGGAGGGCTTGGGGCCTTGCTCGCGGCCTGGGCCATTCCGCTGCTCATGGCGATGGCGCCTCCCGGCCTGCGCAGTTTCAAAGACATCGGCCTCAACGGCAACGTCCTCGCTTTCAGCCTGGGCGTGTCGGTCATCACCGGAATTTTGTTCGGGCTCGTCCCCGCGCTTTCCTCTTCGTCCGGGAACCCGGCTGAATCGCTGAAACAAGGCGAACGCGGGAGCACCGGTGGCGGAAGCCGTCGCCGCGCGTTCCTGATCGCCACCGAAGTCGGCTTGTCGCTCATCCTCTTGATTGGTGCCGGGCTCATGATCAAGAGCTTCGCCAACCTGACCAAAGTAGCGCCCGGTTTCAATTCCGACCGGCTCCTCATCTTTAGCATCGGCGCGTCCGCCAAAGCCGACGAGGACCAGCAGGTCAACTTCTATCGCCAGGTCGTGCAAAGCGTGGCCACGGTGCCGGGAGTCGAGCGCGTCGCGGCCATCAGCCGGTTGCCATTTTCGGGCGGCAACAGCTCGCGCACTTTCAATCGTCCCGGCAGCACGAAGGAAGACGAGGCCGACATCCGCATCGCGACTCCGGATTATTTTAAAACCATGGGCATCCCGCTCGTGCGTGGCCGGGATTTCACCGAGCATGACACGAAAGATTCGGCGCGCGTCGCGATCATCAACGAACAAACCGCCAAGGACGTCTTCCCAGGCGAAGATCCGATCGGCCAATTCATCGAGAACTACGGACCGAAAGAAGAGAAGCTTCAGATCGTCGGCGTAGTGGGCAATGTCCGCCATCTCGCTCTCGAGACGGCGCCGCGGCCCGAACTTTACCAGCCGCTCGGCCAGGGCACGTGGCCGCTGGTCAACATCGCCGTCCGGACCTCGCCGGAAAATCCGCTGACCCTGTTGCCGGCGGTGCAGCAATCCGTCTGGAACGTGAACAAGTCGGTGCCGCTGGGAAATCCGCGCACGATGAACGACATGATTGCGCGGACGCTGCTCCAGAAAAGATTCACCATGATGCTGCTCAGCATCTTTGCCGGAGCGGCCCTCCTGCTGGCGGCAATCGGTTTGTATGGCGTGATTTCTTATTCGGTCGCGCAACGCACGCGTGAGCTCGGGATTCGCATCGCGCTCGGTGCGCAACGCAGCGATGTCTTGCGCCTCATCCTGCGCCAGGGGATGACGCTTGTCGCTGCCGGCGTCATCTTCGGCATCGCGGCCTCGCTCGGCCTAACGAGACTGATCGCGTCACTTCTTTACGGGATCAGCGCGAGCGACCCAATCACTTTTCTGGCCCTTTCCGCGGCGCTCATCATCGTCGCGTTTATTGCCTGCTGGCTGCCCGCGCGCCGCGCCAGCGCGGTCGATCCCATCGTGGCCCTTCACGCCGAATGAATTCTCTCAATCGAAAACCCAAAATCTAAATCGCCATGATAACCGATCTCCGCTTCGCGTTTCGCCAGCTGCTCAAATCTCCCGCGTTCACCCTGCTCGCCGTGATTACGCTCGCGCTCGGCATCGGAATGAACACCGCGATCTTCACCTTGATACACGATCTGTTCCTGCGCGGCCTGCCGTTCTCCGATCCGGACCGTCTCGTTATTCTCCAGGCCGAAGCGAAGGAACGGAACCTGGAGCAACTCCCCATGTCGGTCCCGCGCTTCTGGCATTATCGCGACGGGCAACAGGTCTTCTCGAGCTTCGCGGCCGACGCGGGCACTGGTTTTATCCTGACGGGCCTCGGCGATCCGGTTCAGCTCAATGGCGCGAACACGACCGCCAACTACATGGAGACGCTCGGGATCCAGCCGATCCTCGGCCGGAATTTTCGCGCCGAAGAAGAGATGAAGGCAGACGTTGCCCTGGTCAGCACGAATTTCTGGCGCAAGCGGCTCAACTCCGATCCGCAGGTGATCGGCCGCAACATCACGCTCAACGGTGTCGCGACCACCATCGTCGGCGTTCTCCCAAATCTCCCGACCGCGTGGTTCGGCCGCGATCTCGAGGTCCTGACGGTGAAGCCGTTCGAATTGCCGGGACTCACCCAGGAGCGCTTGATGCGAGGTGTCAGTTTCCTGCGGGTCGTTGGCCGGCTGAAACCGGGCGTGACCAGCGAGCAGGCGCGCGCCGCGCTCCAGGTCCTGCAGCAGAGCTATCGCCAGCAGCGGCCGGATAATGCGGACAACACCTGGTCGCCCGTGGTCATTTCCGCCGCGGAAGATGCGACCGGCGAACTGCGTCGCCCGTTCCAGATCCTGCTCGCGGCAGTGGGCGCCGTGCTCCTGATCGCATGCAGCAACGTCGCGAATTTACTACTCGTTAGGTTCACCGGCCGCCGCCGCGAGATTGCCTTGCGGATGGCGCTGGGCGCCTCGCGTCAAGGCGTCGTCCGGCTTTTCGTTTTTGAAAGCATCATCGTCAGCCTGCTCGCCGGCGTTCTCGGAACCTGTCTCGCTCTTTGGGTCGTTTCTCTCATTCCCAAGCTCTCCACCAATCTGCCGGTGGACGTCGCGCTGGAATTGAACACGCCCGTTCTCCTGTTCACGCTCGGAGTCTCGCTGCTGACCGGCATCGCCATGGGCATGTATCCCGCCTGGCAAAGCTCGCGCGCGGATCTGGTGGATGGATTGAAAGACGGCGGCCGCTCCATGACGGGCAGTCGCGGCCAGCAACGTTTTCGTCGCGGTCTGGTCGCGGGCCAGGTCGGGCTTTCCGTCGTGCTCCTGGCGGGCGCAGCGCTGCTCATCGCGAGTTTCATTCGCCTGAGCCGGCAGCCCGCCGGCTTCACACCCGATCGGTTATGGGTCGGTTTCATTGGCTTGCCGCCGGGACAATATCCCGACCCGGAATCAAAGGGGCGCTTCGCGGATCGCCTCTTGGAGGACTTGAGAAATACCCCGGGGCTCGAGGCCGCGGCGGTGAGTGATGGCGTGCCGCTCGGCGGTAACCAGTCGCGTTCGCCCTACGCGCGCATCGATGGGAATCCGCCGCCCATCAATCAGCGTCCGCTCGGTCTCACCCGCAGCATTTCGCCCGGGTTCCTCAAGACCTTCGGCATTCCACTCCTGGCCGGCCGCGACATCGATGAGCGCGACGGGGCGGACAAGCCGTTGGTGGTTCTCCTGAGCAAATCGACCGCGCAGAAAATGTTTCCGGGCGGCGAAGATCCCATCGGCAAACGGATTTTTTTCGGGACTGACAACAACACCGGGCTGCCGTGTGAAGTCATCGGAGTAGTGGGCGACGTGCGCTCGATCCGCCTGGACCGGCAGAACGACGTCCAGTTTTATCGGCCCTGGGCACAGCGCGCCTTTCCGTTCTTTGCCGTCACGGTTCGGACCGCGATGAAACCGGAAGCGGCGGCAGGGATGGTTCGGAACACGCTCAGCCGAATCGATTCCGCGTTGCCGATTATTCAGCCCCAGACCATGGATCAAATCATCGACCAGTCGTTAGGCCAACGGCGCATGATGATGACGTTGCTCGGAGTTTTCGCCGCGATCGCGCTGGTCCTGGCGATGGTCGGAATATATGGGGCGGTCGCTTACACAGTGGAACAGCGCACGGGAGAAATCGGCGTGCGTATGGCGCTCGGCGCGCAGACCGCCGACGTCCTGCGGCTGGTGGTCCGGCAAGGGATGACGCCGGTGGTCATCGGCCTGATCGCAGGACTGGCCGCCGCGCTCGCGCTCGGCCGATTGTTGACGGCACAACTCTACGAGGTCTCCGCGCACAATCCCGCATTGCTGGCCGGAACCTCCGCCACGCTGGCGGTCGTAGCCCTGCTCGCCTGTCTCATCCCCGCGCGTCGCGCCAGTCTAGTGAACCCGATCGAAGCCTTGCGCACCGAATGAGATTTGACGTTTCGCAGCATCGCCGGCGACGCAATCCAACCTAAAAATACCAATGAAAGACTTTCGTTACGCTCTGCGACAACTTCTGCGGCAACCTGGCTTCACCGCTCTGGCGGTCGTGGCCCTCGCTCTCGGCATCGGCGCGAACACGGTTCTGTTCTCGGCCATCAATACGCTCTTCCTGCGTCCACTCTCCTACCCGCAACCGGACCAACTCGTCCGCGCATGGGGTTCGTTCCCGGAACGTGGACTCGATCGGGCCAACGTCTCCTGGCCGCGCTATTCCGCCTGGCGCGAACAACAGCAGAGCTTTTCCGAATTTGCCGCGCAGTCGAACACGGGATTTACCCTCACCGGTCGGGGCGACCCGGAAAATCTCAATGGCATTCGGGTAACGGAGAATTTCTTTCGCGCGCTCGGTGTTCAACCGCTGCTCGGCCGCGCTTTCACGCCGGAGGATGATCGCCCCGGCGGTCCAAACGTCGTCCTTCTGAGCCACACTTTTTGGCAAAAGCATTTTGGAGGCGACCAGAACATTCTTGGCCAGCCCATCACGCTCGACGGCACGCCGTTCACCGTCATCGGGGTCATGCCGCCCACGATAAAATTTCCTTACGCGCAAACCCAGGTCTGGCTGCCGCGCGTCTTCGAGCAGGAAGGACTTCCGCCCGATATCATCCAGCGCGGCACCGGTTACCTGACCACTATTGGCCGAATGAAATCCGGCATGACCCGACCGCAGGCGGATGAGCAACTCCACCTGATCGATCGTCGCTACCAGACCGCGAATCCCGAGAAGGTCGATGCAAAGGCCGGTATGACTGTGGTCGCGTTCCATGAAGACCTGGTCGGCCCGCAACGCCCGATGATGCTCACGCTTTTTGCCGCGGTCGGATGCGTGCTCCTGGTGGCTTGCGCGAACGTGGCGAATCTGCTGCTGGCTCGCTTCACTGCGCGCCGGAAAGAAATCGCCATTCGTACTGCGCTCGGCGCCACGCGCACTCGCATCGTGCTTCAATTTTTGGCGGAGAGCGTTCTGACAGCCAGCATCGCGGGAGTCCTCGGCATTCTGCTCGCGGTCTGGGGACTGGATGTGCTGAAGAAGGTTGCGGAAAATTTCATCCCGCGCGTGCTCGAAATCACTCTCGATCTCCAGGTGCTCGCATTCGCCGTCGGCCTGTCGCTTTTCACCGGTCTCATTCTCGGGCTCGTCCCGGCGTTGCACGCTTCGCGCAGCGATCCGATCGATTCGTTGAAAGATTCTTCGCGCGGCACTACTGGCCGGCAGGCTGGGCGGCTCCGCGCCATTCTGCTCGTGGCCGAAGTCGCGCTCTCCCTCGTGCTCGTCGTCGGCGCCGTTTTATTAATCGACAGCTTTCGCCGATTGCAAAATGTCGATCCCGGATTCCGCGCCGAAGGGGTCACCGCGTTCGCCGTCGGCTTGCCGCCCGGATCGTATCCGGACATCGAGCGCCAGAGTTTGTTCTTCCAAAACGCGATCGAGAAACTCAAGGCCCTGCCCGGCGTGACCATGGCTTCCGCCGGTTCGTTACTTCCCGCTTCCGATAACGGGAACACGCGATCGCCCGCCGCGGTCGAAGGACGTCCGCTGCCGCCGGTCAGCGATCGAATGATCGCCGTTCGCTCCACCATCGCGCCCGGATTTCTCGAAACGCTCGGCATTCCGATCAAGCAGGGTCGCGATTTCAACTGGCGCGATCGTCCCGGCTCGCCCGAAGTCGTCATCATCAACGAATCGATGGCGAAGAAACTTTTCCCCGGCGAGAGTCCGATCGGTCATCGTCTCATCACCGGCATTGCCTCGATTCCCCGCGAAGTGGTGGGCGTGTCGGGCGATGTGCGTGCGGAAAATCTCTCGCTGCCGCCCGGAGCGGAAATGTATTACCCCTCGGCGCAACTGGATGGCGCATTCATGAGCATGGTCGTGCGCAGTGTCCGGCCGGCCGCGAGTTTGCGCGTTGAACTCATCGCCGCGATCCACTCGCTGGATCCCGGTTTACCGATCGATCAGGTGCGGTCCTACACGGAACTTCTCGCCGAAGCGTCCGCGGATCGGCGTCTCTCGATGTATCTGCTCGGCGGTTTCGCGGTGCTCGCGCTGGCCCTTGCCAGCATGGGCATCTACAGCGTCATCGCTTACGGCGTGGCGCAACGGACCAACGAATTTGGAATTCGCTTCGCGCTCGGCGCCGCCGCCCGCGACGTCATTGGTCTCGTCATGAAAGAGGGATTGCGTCTTGCGGTGCTCGGCCTCGTCGTCGGCCTCGGGCTCTCTTTCGCTGTGACGCGGCTGATGCAGCGCCTGCTCTTTGAAGTGAGTCCGCGCGATCCCCTTCTTTATACCGGCGTCGCGCTCTTCATTTGCAGCGTGGCCGCGCTGGCCTGCTTCGTCCCCGCGCTCCGCGCGACTCGCATCGATCCCATGCAAGCACTCCGCGCCGAATGAAAAAACTAATCTGCCCGTTATTATTTGTCGCGGCCGTCGCGTTTGCCGCCGCGCCTGGCACTCGCGATGAAATGGAACAGTCGTTTTCGGTTAAGCCCGGCGGGCTGCTGAATTTCGACGCCGATTTGGCAGACGTGGAAATCGAGACGGGAGATTCGGACACCGTTCATGTGGAATTCACCCGCACGTTTAAAGTTCAATCAGCCGAAGAGGCTAATGACCTTCGGCAAAAGCTTACGGTCGAGATGGTGCAAGAGGGCAACACCGTGAAGGTCGCAGTCCGGTTGGTGGACGACCGCGCAGGGACGAACCGCAGCAAAATGCGCCTCGATTTTCGGGTCAAGATGCCGCGCAAGTTCAACCTCGAGCTGCGCACGGGCGGCCGGGCCACGGTCGGCGATCTCGAGGGTTGGGCTAAAGCGCGAACGGAAGGCGGGAGCTTGAAGCTCGGCAATATCAATGGCGCGGTCACGGCCAGAAGCGAAGGCGGAAGCGTGAGGATCGGCAACGCCGGCGCGAACGTCGAAGTTCGAAGCCAGGGAGGCTCCGCCACGATGGGCGTCGTCCCTGGCCGCGTGCTCGCGACGGCAGAAGGCGGCAGCGTCTCAATCGAAGAGGCCCAGGATTCGATTGAGGCGAGAGCCGAGGGCGGATCGGTCAGGGCATACCTTTCGAAGCAACCGCGGGCAGATTCCAAGATCACCGCCGAGGCCGGCAACATCGATCTGCGCCTCGATGCATCCGTCGCGGTGAACGTCGACGCGGCCTGCACGGCCGGACGGTTGACCAGCGATTTCAGTCTCAACGGACATCAGATCGACAATCCCGGCCGGTTGAAGAGCCCCATCAATGGAGGAGGCCCGCTCGTCACGCTGCGCGCCTCCGCCGGAAACATCAATCTCCACAAATAAGAAATCGATTGCCCAATCCCAGAATCCAAAATCCAAAATAATGATCTCCGATTTTCGCTACGCGCTTCGCCAGTTAATAAAGGCTCCCAGCTTTACCGCCGTCGCAATCTTGACGCTCGCGCTCGGTATCGGCGCCTGCACCGCGATCTTCTCGGTCGTCAACACGGTGCTCTTGCAACCGCTCGATTATCCCGATCCCGGCCGGATCGTCGTTATACGCGAAACGCAGCTGCCGGAGTTCCCGGAATTCTCGGTCTCGCCGCCGAATTATCTCGATTGGGAGAAGCAGACCAAATCCTACGAATTCCTGGCCGCCTACTCCGGTGCCGGCGTCAATCTCACCGGCGAAGGCGAACCTCAGCGCCTCATCGGCGTCAAAGCGACCGCGCACTATTTCGACGTTTACGGCGTGAAGCCAGTCGTGGGCCGCATGTTGCTCCCGGAAGAGGACGCCCAGGGCAAAAACCACGTGGTGGTATTGAGTTATGCTTTTTGGCAGCGCGTTTTCGGCGGCGTGCGCGACGTGGTCGGGCGTCCCATTCAGCTTAATGGCGAGCCCTACAACGTGGTCGGCGTCGCACCGGTCGGCTTTGGCCTAACGAGTAAAGTCGATCTCTGGATGCCGATGGCATTCAAGCCGGACGAAACCAAGAACGATGCCCGCGGCGCCCATTACATTAATGTGGCCGGCCGGTTGAAACCGGGGGTGACGGTGGAGCAAGCCAAGGCCGAACTCGAAGTGCTTGCGGCGCAGCTCGCGCAGCAATATCCGGATTCCAACAAAGGCTGGGGCATTTTCATGATGCGGATGCAGGACTACACCGTGCGCGATGTGCGCCCGGTTCTGTATACCTTGCTCGGCGCGGTCGGCTGCGTGCTGCTCATCGCCTGCGCGAACATCGCCAACCTTTTGCTCGCGCGCGCCACCGCGCGTCATCGCGAGATTTCCATCCGCGCCGCGCTCGGCGCCGGACGCGCGCGCCTGGTCCGCCAACTTCTGACCGAGAGCGTGGTGCTCGCCGTCTGCGGTGGCCTCGCCGGCATCCTTCTCGCGCGCTGGGGGCTCGATGCGCTGCTCGCTCTGGCACCGCCGAGTTTGCCGCGCATCAGCGAGATTCATCTCGACAAGGGTGTGCTGATTTTTTCCCTCGCGCTCAGCATCCTGACCGGGCTCGTCTTCGGTATCGCGCCAGCGTGGCTGGCTGCTCGCGCGGATGTGAATGAAGCGCTGAAACAGGGAACGCGTGGTTCGACGGAAGGAGGAGCGCGCGGCCGGTTGCGGAGCGCGCTGGTTGTGATCGAGGTGGTTTTCGCGCTGGTGCTTCTCGGCGGCGCAGGCCTGCTCGCGCGGAGTTTCATGCAACTCGCTCATGTCGATCCGGGGTTCATTCCGGAAAACGCGACGCTGCTGCGGCTGTCGCTCCCGGGAAAAAAATATGCGCTGCCCGAGCAGCAAAATGCCTTTGCCGACGCGCTGCTGGAACGAGTCAAAGCTCTGCCGGGAGTGCAGGCGGCGGGGGTTACGCATTCCATGCCGCTGGTTAGCGATTACGTTCTTGGTTTCAACATCGAGGGCCGTCCCGCTATCGCGCCGAGCGATTTGCCGAACACCAATTATTACGCGGTCACGCCGGATTATTTTCGCGCGATGGGCATTCGCCTGATCCGTGGCCGCGTCTTTACTCCGCAGGATGATGCGAAAGCGCCGCGCGTCGCCATCATCAACGAAACGCTGGCGCGCCAGCATTTCCCGAACGAAGACCCGATCGGAAAACGGATCAACATTAGCAACGGTCCCGACGCCTGGCGCGAAATCGTTGGCATCGTAGGCGACATCAAGCAATACGGCGTGGACAAAGCCACCAGCGCGCAATCCTACGAGCCCTTCGCGCAGGTTCCGTTTTCGTCCGTCAACCTGATCGTGCGCACGAACGGCTCGCCCGCCGCGCTGCTCGGCGCGTTGCGTCCGACCGTTTACGCGATCGACAAGGACCAGCCCATCGGCGCCATTCGCCCGCTGGAAGAAATCATGGCGGAGAGTATCGCGCGGCAACGTTTTGCCATGACGCTCCTCACCGTTTTTTCGGCGGTCGCACTCGTCATCGCGGCGGTCGGCATTTACGGCGTGATGGCGTATAACGTCGTGCAGCGCACCGGCGAGTTCGGCATTCGAATGGCGCTGGGCGCACAACAGCGCGACGTGCTCCGGCTCGTTCTCACGCAAGGCGGAAAACTCATCGGGCTCGGCTTGATCATTGGCCTCGCCGCCACGCTGGCGGCATCACGAGCGATGGGCTCCATGCTGTTCCATGTCAGCGCGCAGGATCCGCTCACGCTCGGCGCCATCACCCTGCTGCTCGCCGCGGTCGCGCTCGTGGCCTGCTTTTTCCCGGCGCATCGCGCCACGAAGGTGAACCCGATCGAAGCGCTGAGGACCGAATGAATACGAAAGGAACAAGCATCAAGCTTCAAGCACCAAGCTCCAAATCGGGTTGCTGTTTGGTAATTGGAATTTGGTGTTTCTCTGGAGCTTGGTGCTTGGAATTTGGAGCGTTCCCATGATTTCCGACCTCCGCTACGCCTTCCGCCAGCTGATAAAATCGCCCAGCTTCAGCGCCACGGCGATCTTCGCCCTCGCGCTCGGCATCGGCGCGACCACCGCGATGTTCGCGGTGATCTACGCCTTCCTGCTCCGGCCCCTGCCTTTCTCCGATCCGGATAAGCTGGTCATGCTCCAGTCGCGGAGCACGCGTTCCGGCAGCGATCTCGGAGTCAACTATCTCGACTTCCAGGATTGGCAAAAACAGAGCCGCAGTTTTTCCGACATGGCATTTTTCAATCTGCGCTGGAATGGCAATCTCGAGGCGACCGGTGGCGCGACGGAGACACTCAAGACCACCTTCACCACCGCGAATCTTTTCACGTTGCTTGGAGTCGAGCCGGCCCTCGGCCGAAATTTGACTGCGGCGGACGACGCCAAGGGCGCGCCGAAGGTAATGCTGATCAGCGAACGGCTTTGGAAAAAATCTTTCGGCGGCAATCCAGCGGTGATCGGACGGAATGTTCGTCTCGATGGCACGCCGCGCACAATTGTTGGCGTGATGCCAAGCGGTTTCCGGTTCCCATCACAAACCGATCTATGGGTTCCGATGGCATCGGTTTTCGCGATGAGCGACAACAGGGAATGGCGCGCTGATCAGGCAATCGGCCGTCTGAAGCCGGAGGCAACGCTGCAGCAGGCGCAGGCGGAGATGACCCTGATCGCTCGCCAGCTCGAGCAGCAATATCCTAAGACGAACAAAGAGATCGGCGCGGCCGCGGTCTCCTTGCGCGATCACTGGACGGGTGAAGTGCGTTTTTCTCTGCTGCTCCTCCTGGCCTCCTGCGGCGGCGTGCTTTTAATCGCGTGCGCGAACGTGAGCCAGCTTCTGCTCGCACGCGCGGCGACGCGCGAACGCGAACTCTCCGTGCGCGCAGCGCTCGGCGCCAGCCGTTGGCGCCTGGCTCGGCAGGTCCTGACCGAGAGCGCATTGCTCGCGATCGTGGGAAGCGGGGCCGGCGCGGTCCTGGCCTTTTGGCTGGTGGATGTCGTGGCCGCATCTATTCCGATCGAGCTGCCGTTCTGGGTCAGGCTCGATGTAAATCCGAGAGTGCTCGGTTTTTCGGTTCTGGTTTCCTGCCTCACCGCACTGCTCGCCGGTTCGCTGCCTGCATGGCAGGCGGCACGCGTTGGCATTTCGCAATCGTTGAAAAGCGCCGGTGGCAGGACAGGGGGCACAAGTGCCGGGTCTCGCTCCCGCGAAATCCTCACTGCGGCGCAAGTCGCCGTTTCCATCGTGCTTCTGATTGGCGCAAGTCTGGTCCTCCGCAGCTTGTTGAGACTGCGGGAGGTCAATCCGGGTTTCGACGCGCGCCAGGTTTTGATGATGGAAGTGAATCCGACCTACAACGGCGACGAACCCGCGCAGAAACGGATGGATCGCTTTGCGCGCCTGGAGGAACGGCTCAGCGGAATCCCCGGCGTGGAAGCAGTCGCCGCGAACAATAGCCCGCCGTTCGTTCCGCAGCGTCCGTGGAACCGCCTCGCAATCACCGCTGACGGGCAAACCGACGAGGAACAGAGATCGAATCCACGTCCCAATTTCCAGACCGTCAGTCCAGATTATTTTCACCTTCTTCACATTCCGCTTTTGCGCGGGCGAATATTTGAAAAGAGCGACGTCAGCGACGCGCAGCAGGTCTGCATCGTGAGCCAGCGTCTGGCGGAGAGACTCTGGCCCGGCCAGGATCCGATCGGCAAACGGTTGACGCTCGGCACGCCGCAGGACGAGGGAGGCCCACGATGGATGAACGTAGTCGGCGTCGTCACCGATATCCGGCATCAGGCGCTGGAACGCGACGCCGGACCCGAGCTCTATAAACCCACCTCCCAGCTGGCCTGGAAGCAGACGCATTTTCTGGTGCGGGCTCGAAGCGGTGATCCGATGAGTTTGGTTCCCGCCATCCAAAGGGAAGTGGCTTCAGCGTTTCCCGATGTCGGCGTTTTCAATTTTGTCTCGCTCGACCAGGAAGTCGAAAACTCTCTCTGGCAATCGCGTTTGCGCGGATGGCTCCTTGGATTTTTTTCAGCGGTCGCACTGGTGCTCGCGGCGACCGGATTGTCCGGAGCCATTGCTTACGGTGTCGCGCAACGGACGCGCGAAATCGGGATTCGCATGGCGCTCGGCGCGACGCGCGGTTCCGTTCTTCGCCTGGTTCTCGGGCAAGGTCTGCGCGCGGTGGCGATCGGTCTGGTGGCCGGCCTCGGTGGCTCGCTCATCGTGTCGCGCGTGCTGAACGCTTCTCTGTTCGGCGTGAGCAGCCACGATTTCGTGAGCTACGGCATCGCCTGCCTTTTGCTCGCCGCGACCGCCGCCATCGCCGCGTTGATTCCCGCCCGCCGCGCCAGCCAGGTTAACCCGATGGAAGCGTTAAGAACCGAATGAACCGACCTCTGACCTCTGATTTCTGACCTCCGACTTTATGATCAACGACATACGCTACGGCATACGCCAACTCTGGAAACATCCGGCCTTCACCATCATCGCCGTGCTCACGCTCGCACTCGGGATCGGCGCGAACACCGCCATCTTCAGCGTGGTCAACGCGGTTCTTTTAAAACCCCTGCCGTATCCGGAGCCGGAGCAGTTGGTCGCGTTCGGAATGACCGACGCGCGGCTCAAAGGAACGCAGACCGATCTCGGCTCGCTCTCCTATCCGGATTACTTCGATTTCCGCGACCAGAATCGCACCCTCGCAAGCAGCGCGGTTTATCGCGACCGCGGTTTCGCGCTCACGAGTGCGGAAGGCGCGACCAGCATTCGCGGCGTGAAATCGACTGCCGAGTTCTTCGATGTCCTCGGGATCAAGCCGAAGATCGGCCGCACTTTCGTCCGTGAGGATGAAAAAGCAGGCGGAGGACCGGGCGGATTCAAAGTCATCATCAGCGAAAACTTCTGGAACAAAAACTTCGGCGCCGATGCGAACGTGCTCGGGCGCACGGTCATGCTCGATCGGCGGCAGCACACTATCATCGGCGTCATGCCGGCCGGCTTTCAATTTCCAATCCAGGCCGAGCCGATCGATCTTTACGTCACGATTGCGGAAGACGCGTCCAACCCGGACGGCTCGAAACCGCAAACCGAACAGCGCGGCAACCACAGTCTCCAGGCCGTCGCGCGGTTGAAACCGGGCGTGACTGTCGCGCAGGCCCAGGCGGATCTCGCGGCGATTGCCGCACGGCTGACGGCGCAATACCCCGATTCCAACACCAACTTCGGCGTCGCGGCCCGGCCGTTGCGGGAGGACATGATCGGTGATGTGCGCACGGCGCTCTATGTCCTGTTTGGCGCGGTCCTGTGCGTGCTGCTCATTGCCAACGCCAATGTCGCAAATCTTTTGCTCGCTCGCGCCTCGGCTCGGGGAAAGGAAATCGCTTTACGCGCCGCCATGGGCGCCAGCCGCGCCCGCATCATCCGGCAATTGTTGACCGAGAGTTTATTGCTTTCCGGCCTGGGCGGCCTGTTCGGACTGCTCATCGCGCAATGGGGAACCGAAGCGCTGATCAAGACGGTGCCGCAAAATATTCCGCGCATCAGCACGATCCAAATGGATGCGTCCGTGCTCGGATTCACGTTGCTCGTCTCACTCGCGACCGGCGTGATCTTCGGGCTCGTGCCGGCCTGGCAGGCCTCGCATGTCGATCTCAACACTTCACTTAAGTCCGGGACGCGGACAGGTGGCGGCGGAGAAGGCAAGGGCCGGGTCCGGAACGCGCTCATCATGGCTGAGGTCGCTCTCGCGCTCGTGTTGTTGATCGCGGCCGGACTTCTTATCCAGAGCTTCGCGCGGCTCGGCCAGGTCCAGCCCGGGTTGCGCACGGAACGCCTCCTCACCGCACGCATCTCGTTGCCCGAGGTCGCCTATCCGAAGAACGAAAACATCACGGCGTTCCTCGATCAATTCCAAGCGCGAATCCGCGCGCTGCCCGGCGTCGAATCGGCCAGCATGATCGTGCCGCTGCCGTTGAGCGGGAGCAATATGGTGACGTCGTTCGATATCGAAGAACATCCGTTGCCGGACGGGCAACGTCCCGGCGCGCCCGTGCGCATCATCGGGACGGATTACTTCAAGACGATGGGCATCCCCGTCCGGCAGGGCCGGGTCTTCGATGAGAGGGAACAAATGGACTCAGCGCCGGTCGTAATCGTGAACGAGCGTTTCGCGAACAAGTTCTTTCCCGGTCAGAACGTTATCGGCAAACGGATCATGCCAGGCTTCAGCGCCGACGATAACGGCGAGAAGATGCGAGAAATCGTGGGCGTCGTGGGGAACGTGAAGCACCTCGCGTTGAAGAATGAGGACTCGCCCGAAATGTATCTGCCCCGAACGCAGATCCCCTTCAGTGGCCCGTCGCTCGTCATCCGGACCAATGTCTCGAACCCGAGTATCCTGACCAGTTCCTTGCGGAAAGAACTCGCCGCGCTCGATGCGACCATTCCCCTGACCAGCGTGCGCGTGTTCGACGAATACGTCTCGCGTTCGCTCGCCCGGCCGCGCTTCAACACCCTGTTGCTTTCGATTTTCGCCGGAACGGCCCTGCTGCTCACGGCGATTGGAATTTACGGCGTCATGGCCTACTCAGTCGCGCAACGGACCAGTGAAATTGGAATTCGGATTGCGCTCGGCGCGGGCAAAGGCTCCATCTTCCGGCTCGTCGTGGGCCAGGCCATGATACTCGTGGCCATCAGTTTGGCGATCGGGCTGGTCGGCGCCCTGGCCGCGACCCGGTTACTGAACAGCCTGCTCTTCGGTGTCGGCGCGTCGGATCCGTTCACGTTCATCGCGATCGTACTGCTGGTGTCCGCCGTTGCGTTTGTCGCCGCGTGGCTTCCCGCGCGGCGCGCGACTCGCGTCGATCCCATCATCGCCTTGCGGGCGGAATGAAGATGAAACCTCCAAGCACCAATCTCGAAGCACCCGAGAAACACCAAGCTCCGATTATCAGGCGCCGGTCGCGGTTCCTGGAGCTTGATGTTTGGAGCTTCGCTGGAGCCTGGTGCTTGGAATTTGGAGCTTTCTTATGATGACCGACATCCGTTACGGCCTGCGCCAACTGCTCAAGCATCCCGGCTTCACCCTCATCGCCGTCCTTACGCTCGCCCTCGGGATCGGCGCGAACACCGCCATCTTCAGCGTGGTCAATGCCGTGCTCCTCAAGCCGCTTCCATTTCCCGCGCCCGAAGAACTTGTCGCCATCGGCGGCATCGATCGGACCGAGACCGTGTCGCCGCCCAAACTATCTTCGATGTGCTATCCGGATTTCTTCGATCTTCGCGACCAGAACCGCAGTTTTTCGAGCATCGCGGTGTATCGCGACCGCACTCTCTCGCTGGTGGACGAAAAGGACGCGCAAAGCGTGCGGGGACAAAAAGTGAGCGGGGAATTTTTCGACGTCCTCGGCCTCAAACCGATGCTGGGCCGCGGTTTTGTGCGCGCCGACGAGCAACCGGGCGGCGGTCCCGGCGGTTTCAAGGCAGTGCTCAGTTACTCATTTTGGCAAAGCCATTTCAATAGCGCGCCAGATGTGCTCGATCGCGTTCTCATCCTGGATGGCGTTCCGCACACGGTGATCGGCATCATGCCGCAAGGATCGCAGTTCCCGATCCAAACCGAGTCGATCGAGATCTACATCACGCTGGCCGAGGATGCGGCGAGTCCCGATGGGAGCACGCCCTACACGCAGCAGCGCGGCAGCCATAGCCTGCTCGGAATTGCGCGCCTCAAACCAGGAATTTCTCTCGCCCAGGCGAATGCAGAGTTGCGCACCATCGCGGCAACGCTGGAAAAAAAATATCCGGAGACCAATACAAACTGGAGTGCCGGATCGCAGCCGCTTCGTGACGAAATCGTGGGAGATGTGCGGACCGCGCTATACGTTTTGTTCGCCGCGGTGGTTTGCCTGCTGCTCATCGCCAACGCGAATGTCGCCAATCTCATGCTCGCGCGCGCGTCGGTCCGCGGCAAAGAGATCGCCCTACGCGCGGCTCTCGGCGCCAGCCGCGCCCGCATTATTCGCCAATTGCTGACCGAGAGCGTGCTCCTGGCCGGCCTCGGCGGATTACTCGGATTGTTGATCGCGAAGTGGGGAACGGACGCGCTCGTGGCGGCGGTGCCGCAAAACATTCCCCGGGTTAGCACAATCCAATTGGATGCCGTGGTGCTCGGTTTCACCCTTCTTCTGTCGCTCGCGACCGGAATAATTTTCGGCCTCGTCCCCGCATGGCAGGCTTCCCACGTCGATCTCAACACCGCGCTCAAATCCGGGACGCGCGGCGCCGGCGGGGTGGAGGGGAAACATCGCGTGCGCAATGCGCTCGTCATGACCGAGGTGGCGCTCGCCTTGATCCTGCTCGTTTGCGCCAGCCTGTTGATCCAAAGCTTCATGCGCCTTGGCCGGGTGGATACCGGCATGCGCACGGAACGCCTGTTCACCGCGCGCATTGGGCTGCCCGCCGCGGCGTATCCCAAGCCGGAAAACATCATCTCGTTTTTCGATCAACTGATGCCGCGGCTGCGGGCCATTCCCGGCATCGAATCCGTGACCACGACCTGGCCGCTTCCGTTGAGTGGCAGCAACAACGTCAGCTCTTTCGACATCGAGGAACATCCCGCGCCCGAAGGACAACAACCCGACAGCCCGATGCGCATTGTCGGCCCCGATTATTTCAGGACGATGGGAATTCCGGTCCGGCAAGGACGCGGGTTCGAGTCCAGCGACCAATTCAAATCTCTGCCCGTTGTGATCGTGAACGAACAATTCGTGCAGAAATTTTTTCCCGGCCAAAATGTGATCGGCAAGCATATCAAGCCTAGCTGGGGCATTGGCGACGAGAAGGCGCTCATGCGGACCATTATCGGTGTGGTCGGCAATGTGAAACACCGCACCCTCAACATGGAGTTCACGCCGGAAGTTTATCTCTCCGCCTCGCAAATTCCGATGGATTCGATGTCGATCGTAGCGCGCACGAGCGTCTCGAATCCCGCCGCGATCACTTCGGCGGTGCGTTCCGAACTGGCCGCGGTCGATCGCAATATTCCTTTGGTCCGGGTGCGCGTGTTTGATGAATACCTCTCGCGCGCCCTGGCTCGGCCGCGCTTCAACGCGATGCTGCTCTCGATCTTTGCCGCGACCGCACTGCTGCTCACCGCGATCGGGATTTACGGGGTGATGGCCTACTCCGTTTCGCAACGAACGAGCGAAATCGGGATCCGGATCGCACTCGGTGCGGGCAGGAATTCCATTTTCCGTCTCGTGGTGGGTCAGGCCATGGCCATCGTGGGAATCAGTCTGGCGATCGGACTGATCGGAGCTCTTGCCGCGACCCGCTTATTGAACAGCCTGCTCTTCGGTGTCGGCGCGTCGGATCCGTTCACGTTCGTCGGCATCATGCTCCTTGTTTCCGTTGTCGCCTTCATTGCCGCGTGGTTACCGGCACGCCGCGCCATGCGGGTGGATCCGATCATTGCGCTGCGCGCAGAATGAAAAGTGACCTGTGACCAGTAAGAAAAATCCGACCTCCGATCTCCGACTTCCGACCTCCGACTTCTGACCTCTGACTTCTGATCTCATGCAAACTCTGCTCCACGAAATCCGTCACGCGCTTCGATCGTTAATGAAAGCGCCCGCGTTCACCGTCATCGCGATCTTCGCGCTCGCGCTCGGCATCGGGGCGAATACCGCCATCTTCAGCGTGGTTAATGCGGTGCTGCTGCGCCCCCTGCCCTACCCGGAACCCGACCGTCTCCTTCTCCTCCGCGAAAGCACCTCCACTTTTCCGAATGGCGCGGTCAGTTACCCGAACTATCTCGACTGGCGCGCTAGCCAGCACAGCTTTACCGATCTGGCACTCGTTAGGCGGGAAGCCCTGAACTTCGCAGTCACAACCGGCGGCGACGCGGCGCCCGATCGGTTGAATGGCGCGCGCGTCACCTTTAATTAGCTCTCGATCCTCGGCCTCAAACCGCTCATTGGCCGCGATTTCACGGAAGCAGACGATCAGCCCGGCAGCGCGCCGGTTGCCCTCATCGGCGAAACGATCTGGCGGACTCGGTTCGCGAAATCGGCCAGCGTGCTGGGCCAGCGAGTCCTCGTCGATGGCGTGCCGCGGGAGATCGTCGGCGTTCTCCCGGAGAAAGTTAAATTCCCGCGCCTGGCGCAGATCTGGGTGCCACTGGCTGATATGAGGAAAGATGACAATGTGATTCGCCGCGGGAATCACCCCGGCTTCAGCTCTCTCGGGCGACTCAAAGCCGGCGTGCCGTTGACGCAGGCCAAGGCGGATCTCGACACCATCGCGGTCGCTCTTGAGAAGCAATACCCCGATACCAATACGACCCGCCGCGTCTCCATGCAGCTTTTGCTGGACGCGTCGGTCGGCGAATACCGGCAGAGTCTTCGCTTGCTCCTGGGCGCCGTCGCCTGTGTCCTCCTGATCGCCTGCGCGAATGTGGCCAATCTTCAGTTGGCCCGGGCGCTGGCGCGTCTCAAGGAGCTGGCGGTGCGAGCCGCTTTGGGCGCGAGCCGCTGGGCGCTGGCGCGGCAGCTTCTCACCGAGAGCATTCTGCTGGCAGTCCTCGGCGCTGGCGCGGGCGTGATGCTCGCAGTCTGGAGTCTCGATATGATCGTCGCACTTTCTCCCCAGAATATCCCGCGCTTCCAGGAAACGCGCATCGATACGATGGCGTTGCTGTTCACCGGCGTCGTCGCGCTCGCGGCAGGCATCCTTGCCGGGATCTGGCCGGCGTGGCGCATCTCAAACACCGAGGAGCTTTCTCTGGTCCTGCATGAATCGGGAGGACGTGGAGGGAGCGGCGGTGCGGCCCGCCAACGCGCTCGATCGACTCTCGTCGTGACCCAGGTCGCGCTTGCCGTCGTCTTGCTCGCGACCGCGGGCCTGACCCTGAAGAGCTTTTGGCGCGCGCAGAATGAGCCGCTTAATTTCGACCCGCACAACATCCTGCTCGCCTCGATCGACCTGCCGAAGGCCGGTTACGACAAGATCGATGAAAAGGGCAACCGGGTTTTCGACGACGATAAGATCCGCGGCTTTTACAATCAGCTGCTCGAGCGCGTCCGCGCCTTGCCCGGAGTGGAGGCGGCCGCTGTCGGAGTAAACCTCCCATTCGATGACAGCGAGTGGGACAGCTATTTTCATATTACCGGCACACCCAGATCTGAGCCGGGCAAAGAGCCATCGGCGGAGATCAACATCGTCTCTCCCGATTATTTCAAGGTGATGAAGATGCCGATTATCCGCGGGCGTGCCTTCGGTCCGCAGGAAACGGCGGACAAGGAGCGCTCACGATCGGTCATTATCGACACGACCTTAGCGGAGCGTTACTTCCCTGGCCGCGATCCAATCGGGCTGAACATCGATGACAACCAGCGTCAGGATGATGGCGCCGATCCGGCAGCGGAACCGAAGGGGCCGCCCCTCACCATCGTCGGCGTGGTCGCACGCACGCGAAACGAAGCGCCGGGCGAGAACAACGTCGAAAAGCTAGGATTCGTGCACATGTATTTCTCCGACCAGCAAAACCCGGCCAGCAGTTACAAGCTGATGCTGCGGGTGCCGCGCGGCGATCCCAAGGCGCTGGTCGGCGCGGTTCGCCGCGAGGTGCAGGCGATCGATCCGGCTTTGCCGATTGGTCAGATCGCGACCATGGAGGAAAACATCGGGGCGAGTCTTGCCACTCGACGACTGACCATGACGTTGCTCGGCGCATTTGCCGGGCTGGCGCTGGTTTTGGCGAGCGTGGGGGTTTATGGCGTGATGGCGCTGAGCACCGCCCAGCGGACCCGGGAAATGGGAATTCGATTCGCGCTCGGCGCCAGCCGGACCGATGTCGTGCGGCTGGTTCTCAGCCAGGGCCTTTCGCTCATCGCGATTGGCCTGTTCGCGGGATTGGTAGGCGCATTCGCGGCGAGCCGCGCGCTGAATAGCCTGCTTTACGGTGTCGGCGCGCTCGACGCGACGGCGCTGGTCGGTTCGCTCTTCACGCTCGCGGCTGTTGCCTTCATCGCCTGCTATTTACCAGCCCGTCGTGCCAGCATGGTCAATCCCATCGAAGCCCTGCGCACCGAATAAAAAATCTTTGGAGCCGGCTCAAGCGCCTTGGAGCCGGGCCGCCCTCGGCCCGGTTTGGGGTTCACGCCCACGGCCTGAGGGCAGGCCGTCTCCAAACGTCAGCATCTCCAGGCGCTAGAGCAGCTCCTTCCCCACCACTTCCCACGTGCCGACCTTTTCCCGTGGTGACGATGCCGCCCATGCGATGTCGCGCACGAACAAGTTGTAAGGCAGGTTCCATTTCGGATGGCGCGCCGCCGTGCCGCTGAGTGGCACGTAATCCACCTTCTCGAAATAGAAGCGCAGGAGACGATCGAGCTCGTTGAAAGAAAAGTGATGCACATGCGTTTGTTCGCCGGAAAGGCGTTTGCCGCGCAGCACTTTCCAGCGCCGGTGCAGATGGTAATCCAGCGGTGCTGAGCCGACATAAAGGCTGCCGGTTTTCTTTTTCAAAATTCGATGCACCTCCCGCACCGTGATGGACGGGTAGGGCAAATGCTCCAGCACTTCGGTCATCATCACGACATCGAAGCTTTCATCGCGGAACCCGATGGCGGAGGTGAAGTCCATCTCGTGACAGGCCACGCCCGCCGCGCGCGCGGCTTCCAGTGCGAGCGCGTCGATGTCCACGCCGACCCACTGGATCAGGCCGACAAAGTTGATCAGCACTCCGCCCTGGCAGCCGATGTCCACTCCGAGGCTGCCCGCGTCGTGCCCATTTGCCGCGATGCTCTTTCGATAAAACGCCGTCTTCACCTCCTCATGCTGACGGCCCCAATCGTAGTAACCGGTCGGCCGGCTTTCGCCATACTGCTGGTAGAACTCACTGATCAAGCGAGACCGGCGGTCAGGTTCGTTTAAGAGGAGTTCCTCCGGGAATTTGCTTTCCGCGCTCATCGACTCGTGACGAAAGTTCCATGGACGCGAGCCAGATCAACAGCGTTGTAGCTCCAGACCGAACGCGTAACCTTCCGGTACCGTGATTACGTCGCTGCCAAGGTCCACGCTCGCCGCCGCGGATTGCGAGGTCGCCTTCGATGATCTGACGCGGCAACTCTACGCCACCGACGCGTCGCTTTACCAAATCGAGCCAGCCGCAGTCGCGTTTCCGCGCAGCGCGCGACAAGCCAGCTCCGTCATCATGGCCGCGGCCGACGCCGGCGTTCCTGTCATACCGCGTGGCGCCGGCAGCGGTCTCTCCGGCGGCGCGATCGGCGATGGCGTCATCGTCGATTTCTCCCGCTACAACCGCCAGATCACCGAGCTGAATTTGGAAGCGCGCACCGTCCGCACCGGCGCCGGCGTCGTCCTCGATCAGCTCAACACTTTCCTCAAACCGCACGGCTTTTGTTTTGGCCCCGACGTCGCGACCAGCTCCCGCGCCACTATCGGCGGCATGATCGCGAACGATTCCTCGGGGGCGCGCGTTCCGGTCTACGGCACCACCGCCGATCACGTCATCTCACAGGAACTCGTCCTGGCCGATGGCGCGATCCAGCAGATCGGCCCCGCTCACGACACGCTGGCATCGCAACGAGAACTGGTCGCGAATCTCATCGGCGCGCATGCCCAGGAGATCGGCGATTGGATGCCGCCGGGGTTAGAGAAACGCTGGTCGGGCTACGGCCTCGCCCGCTGGCTAAGTGATCCGGGCAACCTCAACAACATCCTTTGCGGTAGCGAAGGAACGCTCGCCGCCATCTTCTCCGCGGAGTTAAAGATCGTTCCGCTCCCGCCCGAGAAAGGCCTGGGCCTCGTCTTCTTCGCTTCGGTCGCGGAAGCGATGCAGGCTACGGTCGAGTTGCTCGAGCTCAAGCCTTCCGCCATCGAACACATCGACCGTCCTTTGTTCGATCAAACGAAAGGCCAGCTGAACTTCGAAGCGGCGAGAAAGCTTCTCGAGCTGGATACCAAACCGTGCGAATCGATCCTCATCGTCGAGTTCTACGACGACGTCGCGGAGCGGCTCGCGCTTTTGTCCGCGCGGAAACTGGGCCTGCGCACCACCATCTGCACGAAGCCAGTTGAGATGAATTTGGTCTGGTCGCTGCGCAAAGCAGGCCTTTCCCTTCTGACCGGTCGCAAAGGCGCGGCTAAACCAGTTGCCTTCATCGAAGATGCCGCCGTCCGGCCCGCGGACCTGCCCGCGTATGCGGCCGGCCTCGATTCCATCATGCAACCGCTCGGCCTTGAAGTCTGCTACTACGGTCACGCCGCTACAGGCCTGCTCCATGTCCGTCCCGTGCTCGACCTGCACACTGCGGGCGACCTCCGGAAATATCGCCTCGTCGCCGATCAGGTGTCGGCTCTCGTCCGGCAGTTCAAAGGCTCGCTCGCCGCAGAACACGGAGTCGGTATGGCTCGCACGGAATACATGGAAGAGCAGGTCGGCGCAGAGTTACTCGGCGTCATGCGCCAGATAAAGGCCTCCTTTGATCCCAAGAACTTGTTCAACCCTGGCAAGATCATCAGCGACGGTCGCTTCAAGGTAGATAACTACCTGAGGGTAGATTCCAAGGTTACCCTAACTCTTCCTTTCGAGCCCGTTCTCGCCTTTGCCTTCAAGGACAAGTCGTTCCTCGGTAACCTCGAGCAATGCAACGGCTGCGGCGGTTGCCGCAAAGATGCGCCCACCATGTGTCCCACCTTCCTCGCGACCGGCGAGGAGTACATGTCCACCCGTGGCCGGGCCAACGCCATTCGCGCCGCGCTGGAGCTGCGCTTCAACGACGATCCCTTGCGCGGCGAAGAGCTCGACGCCGCGCTGAGTAACTGTCTCTCCTGCAAAGCCTGCACTACCGAATGTCCTTCCAACGTAAACCTCGCCTTGCTTAAGGCCGAACTAACCCACGCCCGCCATAAGCGCGATGGGTTACCTCTGCGCGAACGAATGCTTAGCTCGGTGGATTTGTTAGGTCGCCTGGGGTGCCTGACCCCGGGACTAGCTAACGCCGCTCTCGACTCTCCGTTCATCCGCCGCCTTATGTCGCGGTTCCTGGGAGTAACTGACAAGCGACCATTGCCCCACTACACGAACCAACGTTTCGATAAGTGGTTTCATAAGGTAGGGAGGCCGCGCTGCGGCGTCGGGTCGGGGCAGCGCGGCGAAATCATCCTCTGGGACGACACCTTTGTCCGCTACCACGAGCCCCACATCGGCATCGCCGCCGTCAAAGTCCTCGAAGCCCTCGGCTTCACTGTCTCACTCGTCAAAGGACGCAAGTGCTGCGGCCGTCCCGCCTTCAGCCAGGGCAACCTCGAAGCCGCGGCCGAGATGGGCCGTCACAACCTCGATCTTCTTCGCACGACTAACTCTGACGCATCTATCCTTTTCCTCGAACCATCCTGCTTCTCGATGTTCGTCGAAGATTACCGCGAATTGAATCTTCCCGACACCGGCAGCATCGCCAAGCGCTGCTTCCTCTTCGAACAATTCGTGGACGACCTCCTGGAGCGCGAACCTGACGCTCTCCCATTCAAGAACCAACCCGCCCAAATCGCCATCCACGCCCATTGCCACGCTAAAGCGCTGACCAAGCCCGGCTACATGTCTCGCCTGGCCGGACGTCTCCCCGGCCGCAAAGCCACCTTGCTCGATACCGGCTGCTGCGGCATGGCCGGAGCCTTCGGTGCCCTCGAGTCCAAGTATGACTTATCGCTCAAGGTCGCCGCTCCGCTCGTGCAACAGATCGAAGCCCAACCCACCGACAGCATCATCGTCGCTTCTGGTACCAGCTGCCGCCACCAGATCGAACACCTCACGCCCCTTCACCCCAAGCACATGGCCGAAGTATTGGCCGATGCCCTGGTCTAGATGCCCTCTTGGGAATTACTTCCCTGCATTATCCCAACGTCTCCTCTTTCTCATCTGGGTTTGACCAAGACCGGACAAAACTCAGATCAAGATCGACCCGACCAGCGCGCTAGCCGCCTCTTGCCCCCCGGGGAGATCCAGAACCTCTGCAATGAAGGCCTGCTGCAAAAGCGTTTCCGGCAAATGCTCATCGAACCGGTCGCGTTGCAGATCAGGCACCAGCATTACTAACTGCTTCGGTGTGAATGCTCCCGATGCGATGCGTCTGCAATGGGCTTCAAAACCGCCCGGGGCGATTTGCTGGTAGCGTATTGAAATGTCGTCGCGCTCCGTTTTCAAGCCGTCGGCTTTCGCACAAAGTTCGAGGGTCAGCAGGACCCGACTGCCACGCCAAGGAAACCATTCAACTCCACCGAATCCCACGACGGTGTCCTGAACGTCCAGACGCGCATTAATGAAATTCTGTCGGGCATTACCGAGAAGATGGCTCGCGTTCGCGTTCAGGAAGGAATAGCTAGTCTCTTCGCTTAGGACACGCTTCATCCGCTTGGTGATCGCTGGATGCAGTGCACCGATACCGCCGGCGAAGCGTGGCGGCTTCCAGCCTTTAGCTGGAGTAACTAAGACTCGCTTGCTGTTATGATCGATTAGGTTCACGCGCCACCGTCTACCGGCCAGCAAGAGAAACTCTCCCTCCGCGGGAATGCTGTCCTGCGGTAACACTCCGATCGCCTGTCCGTCATTCTCGACCCGATATTCAATCCGGCTCGCAAAGGCGGCGTAGAAGTCGCGACTCTCTACGATTCGCTCGCCGCCGGGAGCGAGTATCAGTTCTCCCGTCGGCACCTGCTCGATCAATTCTTTCGTGGCTAGATCGCGCAGTAACGCTGCGAACTGGGATTGTGCGATGCGACGGAAGGCACCTCTCCCGCAGAGCGAATCATACAAACGAGTGGCCGTGGCGCCACCTGTCTGACGCAGCACGCTCAATACCTGATGCACGCACGTACTAAAGTGAAATCGATCGTGCTCGGGCGGCTCGAGCCAGCGCTCTCGATGCAGTTCCAACAGTGCGATAGCACGGATCAGCTCGGGATATAGTCGGTCGCTCAATGACGAATTTTGCGTGACAGCGTCGTCGAGTGTGTAGAGGCGCAGGATCTGCGCCTCGCCTTCACGCCGACCGGACCTGCCGAGCCGTTGCACGAGCGAAGACACGCTCCAAGTTGGCCCGACTTGGCCAATCACACGTACAGCACCAAGATCGATCCCCATTTCGAGCGTGCTCGTGCAAATTGCTGTGACAGGTTCGCCCGACTTCAATTCGCGCTCAGCGTCTTCGCGTAACTCGCGACTGAGCGAGCCATGATGAAGGAGAAACGGATTGCGCGTCCAATGCTCGCGCTCAGCGATTCCACGCAATTTGTCGGCGAGGAGTTCCGTTTGTCTCCGGCTGTTGCAGAAGATGAGGTTGGATTCCGTTCGAAAGCGATGCGCAATGTCCGAAGCGATGGCGTCCAGCCCTGTGAGAGTGGAAGTCGATGCCGCGTCGGGGTCCTCATTCACTCCCGCGCTCGCAGCCTCGACGTATCCTTTGACTCCAACGCGCAGTTCCTTTTGTTGAGTCCGATCTTCGATCACCCGAACCGAGCTGGGCGAGTCCAAGCAGATGAACGATTGGGCTGGAGCGAAATCACCGATCGTTGCCGATAGACCAAACCGACGTGGCGTCACCCCGGCAGCAATCGTTAATCGCGCAAGCAAACTGCGCAGATGAATTCCACGCACGTTGTTCAGAAACGAATGTAGCTCATCGATCACAACGAACTGAAGACAGTTGTAGATGCGCTGCAGGTCCCGGTCGTAATTGATAAATTGGCTTTCCAGGGATTCGGGAGTGATCAACAGCACGCCTCCCGGAGATTTTCTCAGGCGGCGTTTATCCGTAGCGCTGACATCGCCGTGCCAGCGATGAACCGGAATGTCCGCGTACGCGCATAAGTCTTCGAGCCGCCTGAACTGGTCATTTATCAGCGCTTTTAGAGGACTAATATACAGAGCCTGCACTGAGTATGCGGCGGTTTCGGCGAGCTTGGAGAGTATTGGTAGAAAGGCCGCTTCGGTTTTCCCGCTCGCTGTGGCCGCGGCAAGGATCACGTGATCCTCGGATTGTAGCACTGCCTGAATTGCATCCACTTGCAACGGACGCAGCTCGTCCCAATGCTGGTTCCAGATAGCTTCCTGGATCTTCGGATGAAGCCCCGAGAAGGCCGAACTCATGGAGTATGCGCTCTACACCTTGAAAACCGTGAGATCGTCATCCGGCTCTTCGTTGGCTGGCTTTGCACCGTTCGCGAACTCCTCCTCGGCCGACATCGCCACCTGCGGATTTTGGAAAACATCCGCACCGAGCAAATGCTGCCATGTTTTTCCCGGGTTCTGATCCAAAAGATTCAGGAGACCAATAAATGAGCGCACGATATCGCGAGGCGTCCGGAAATATTCAGCTCCGAGCTTGTCATTCGCCGCGCGCAACGTAGCGACAATGCCTTGGTCGGAAACGACGATCTTCGCCGGGTCACCTGCGGCATGCACGAACGCGACGTTCTTGAGTAGAACAAAGAGGTCTTCCGGCGTAAGCGGCTGGAGACGAATAACGGGACCCGATAGATCGACCAAGCCTGTCTGTCGCGCGATTGTATTCTCAGCGAGCCGGCTCCGCAGCGCTTCATAACTAAAAAGACCGCGGCGCTTGTCCTCAAGACATTCGTCGGTTCCAGCCATGATGAAACCGAGGCCGCGCGAGTTACCTTGGAATGAGTCGTTTAACAACGTCAGCAGCGCCTCGTAGTTAGCTTGGCGCGCGCGTGAGTTCGGCAGCCGGTGCGAAAGCACGACCATCTCGTCAAGGTTTACAAGCAGGCCCCCGAATCCCGCTTTCCGAACAAATGCGGCCATCAATTTGAGACTGTCGTAGAAGGAATCGTCGTCGACGATGCGACGAACACCGAGGTCAGCCCGCGCCTCAGTCTTGGTTGTATATTCCCCGCGCAGCCATTTAAGCGCGGCGGCCTGTAGCGCGTCATTCTTGTCGAGATAGCCGCGATAAAAAGCGCGCACCACTTCCGCAAACTCGAAACCGCCGACGTGGTTCTGAAGGTCTCGCAAATCTCCTCCTATCCGATTCTCCACGTCTGTCGTCGAGCCGCCGCCGCTCATTACCTCATGCTGGAGTTGCGACACCCACGCGGAAAGCACGCTGGAAAGCGCGCCGCCTTCAGGTAGCGCTTTCGTCGCCATGTTGCGCATGAGCTCGCTGTACAACGCCCGCGCCTGTCCACCGCTCGCGTAAAGGCGTCGCTCCATGCTGAAATCAGCCTGCGCGACGACGAGCTTTTTTTGAAACGCGAGATTCCGGACGAGGTTAAGGAAGAAACTCTTTCCGCTGCCGAAGCGGCCTACCACGATCCGGAAGGACGCGCCTTCGTCACAAACCCGATCAAGGTCTTGGAGCAAGGCGGAGACTTCAGCTTTGCGGCCAACTTGGATTAGATGAAGCCCTTGCTTCGGCACGAGTCCCGCCTGCAAGGATTGGAGGACTGCGTCGCGTTCGCGACGTTTTATGCTGACCGGAGGATTCATGCGGCGATCGGAAGCGCCGTAAGATCCGGCACGAGATTACGGAAGATACGAACGTTTTCACCGCGCTCCAACAGGAAGTCGCCGAGCGTTTCGTCCGCCCAAGTATTGACCGTATTGAACAGATCATCGGGCATTAGGTGATGATCCGCGGCTATGCATTCGAAGTCATGCGATGTGATCTCGTCGTGGCGCAGCAAAGCCAGAACCGCAGCGTGATAGCGCGGTGCCAGGTCTTTCAGCCACTCAACTCCGTCGGACTCGGGCGGCGGCGGCGGCGGCGAAGATGGAGGACATGGCGCTTCTTCGGGTTCTGCCATAACGGCTGACAGCAACGATACCACCTCCGCCGTTTCCTGCGTCAACGCGTTGATGCGTTCCTGGTTCAGAACAAAGCCCTGTGTCCGCGCCGGGCGAGGCGGAATTGCCTCACCGCTGGCATCGCGTCCGCCTGCCGCAATCGTCACTTCGCCGAACGCTTCATCATCGCGCAGTAGTTTCTCCGCGGAATCAGGGTCGAGCCCGAAGGCGCGAGCGATGCGACGAAGCACTTTCAATTCGTCGAGGCTGACCTCTCCGTCAGCTGCTGCGATATGGGCCATCAGCCGCAAGACAAATTCTCGCGCTTCGTCCGGGATCAGCTTTGACATCTGCGGCAATGATCGCAGCGCGACGTTCGCGTCCCGGCGCAAGGAAGCCTCAGTAGCACGAACAGGATGCCAACCGTTTTCATCCGTGATTTGAGATGCGATCAGGCGATAAAACGTGTCGAGTTCCTCCGCCTCGATCACACCGTCAGCAGCCGCCAACGTGATCGCGAGGTATAACAAACGGACTACGCCGGCGATTACTTCGACACCTTGCCCAGCGGCGACCAGGGGATAGACGGCCAGCTCCTGATTCCACGCTAATGGCAGACCCGTAACGCGAGGATCCGGTGCAACATGCCAGCCAAGACTCTCTGTGATTTCCGCGACTTCTCGACTGTGCGCCATGGTGAGCTTTGCCCGCTCTGCAACTCCCGCCAACGTTGCGAGCATCCCTACTGGGACGAATAGGTAGTTCCCTTCGCGCGGCGCGTCAGCGATTAGCTCTTCAAATGCGGATTTGAGCGGGTGATTTTCTAGCTTGCGAAGCTCTGGCGGTAATGACTGCCATGCCGCGAGCGCGGCGGATTGTCCAGGTTTCGAAGACCTTATCGCGCGGCTATACCCTGAGAGGTCATCAACACAGGAATTCCAAATCACCGGCAAAGATTTGAACTGACGATTCAGGCCCGCGACATTTGGGATTCGTAATTCAAGAGTGTTCTTGCTCCGGCTTTCGTACCTAATCTGCGCCAAGGCGCTGCTCGCGGGACGATATTGAACGAGCGTCTCTTGTTTGGCCGCTTCGAGTACGAGCCCACCGAGTTGCTCATTGAATCTTTGTTCAAAAAGAGCAAAGAACTTTTCCTGTGCGCGCGCGACGACCGTGCTCCTCCGGCTTTCCTGATCCGCCAGTGCTATGCGGCAAGCGACCATCCAATCGAGGACCTCTCCACGCTGATGAAGATTCGCCAGGACGAACCGCAGCCCCTCCGAATCGGGTCGATCCTCATCGAACGCAAGTAGCCGCGGCCACAGCGCTCGGTATGCGTCTGATCCGAGTTGCCAGCCTGCAAAGTGTAGAAGCTGCAAAAAGTAGCTTCGGAGGGAGCGCGATTTGTGAGCTGGACCGTAATGGTAGAGGAGGCGAATGATTTCCTCGATCAAGGCAGGATTGCGATCTCGCTCGATCAGTATGCGGCGCTCGAGTCCATAGAAAAAGATGAACAAATAGCCGAGTGATCGCTGCGATGGGTCTGCATCTTTACGACCCGCCGCAAGCCACTCCAAATAGCAGCGGCGCTGCGCGGGCGATATCCCGTCATAACTCGGATAGTAGCCAAATTGCTGCGATGGGTGCGCCGCCATCTCTCCAACTTGAAGTGACAGGATGATCGCCGACGGCTCACCGGGCCATTGGAGTGCTCGTTCGCTTGTAAACACCATCCCGTCCGAGATGAGCATGTCTGCATGAATCAACGGCTCGTCAGGACCGTACCAAGTGAGCTTCGCTTTGGCGCGGCTACTCCGAGGCGCTGGCTGTGGTGCCTCGCGAAACGACAGGGACACAGCGAACCCCGATGCGGGCACAGGCGCTAGTTGCCGGTGTTGCGTGCTGGCAAAACGCGAAGGAGTTGCAATTGTCTTTTGCGCTATTGGAGTCTTCGAGACTGGTGTTTTCTGAGCGGGCGAAGCTGCGTTGTTTCGTTTATTTCTAAAGAGCAGAGCCGCAATAAGGCAACCCACCACAAAGCCAATTACCGCACCTTGTGGTCCGGCGATTGCCGCGCCGGCAGCAGCAATGACAAAAGCAATTACCCAACGCATCGGGATTCTTTATCGCACGCTGCCGTCGCGCCGGGCGAAGGTAGCACTCTGAAACTGGAAAGTTAATTTGCTTGGCACTGTGGGGCAAGGGGGCTGGCTGCCCTTCAACTTACCAAGTGGCAAATTGCGCGGCAAGATAAAGTAGGTTTAGAGAAGTCCAGCTTTGAATCCGGGCGTTTTCATTTATTAGTTCCACACCCAATGACAACCAAGATCATCGCACTCGCGTTCCTGCTTATCGCGGCACTTGCCTCAGCGGAAGTCACCAAAACTATTCCGGCCCCATCGGATGTGGCTGAGGCACCCGCCGACGCAGAGAAAACAGCGTCGGGACTCGCTTCGAAGGTCATCACACCTGGCACCGGCAAGACGCATCCCTCCCGCACGGATCGCGTGACGGTGGATTACACGGGATGGACGACGGACGGCAAAATGTTCGATAGCTCGATCGCGACAGGCAAGCAGGCCACCTTCCCGCTCGACAAGGTGATCGCCGGTTGGACGGAAGGCGTGCAACTCATGGTCACCGGTGAAACGCGGCGGCTCTGGATTCCGGAGGAGCTGGCTTATAAGGGAAAAGAAGGCCGCCCCAAAGGCATGCTCGTGTTCGACGTAAAGTTGGTCTCGTTTACCGAACCGCCTTCCGCGACCCCGACGGATTTTCGGACGCCGCCAGCCGCGGCGAAGAAGACCGCGAGCGGACTTAGTTACCAGGTCCTCAAACCGGGTAGCGGCAAGGCGCATCCGACCGCGACCAGCTCAGTGACGGTGCATTACTCTGGCTGGACGACGGACGGAAAGCTGTTCGATAGCTCGATCGCCAGCGGCAAGCCGATTACGTTTACGCTGAACAAAGTGATACCTGGTTGGACTGAAGGCGTGCAGCTTATGGTCGAAGGCGAGAAGACGCGCTTCTGGATTCCAGAATCGCTCGCCTACCAGGGACAAGGTCCGATCTTCGGCGACCTGGTCTTCGATATCGAGCTGGTGAAGATCAACTAGGTCTGGAAAGTCTTACATCCTATTGGGCTGTCTTTCTGAACGCAGCGAAGAGCTCTGATCGTTTCTGGTCCAGGTGGCGCGGCGGTAAGAAACAATCAGAGATCCTTCGCTACGCTCAGGATGACAAGCCGTTGTTGACGTATATAAGCTGGCGCGTTGCTACCCTAGGCGTATTCGTCGGAGCCCTGGACCCAGATAAACGATTGCAGGTCGATCATGTCACGCGGCTGGAGGTCCTGAAGATCATCTCTGATGGTTTCGGCGAACTGAAGCAGGGTCGCATAGGTGTTCCAGTTCGGCTTCGATTGATAGGGGAAATCGAAGCCGTAATTGCGCGCCGCGATTTTGGTTACGTTCGGTTTGAGGAAGATGTGCTTTTCGGGCTGGGCGATGAATCCAAACACGGTTACAAGGGGCCAGGTCAGGACGCGAGTCTGTTTGCGCGGCATAGAGGAGACCGCCTCGCACCAGCCGGCAAATCTCGCTTCGTCACTGCCGGCGCCGTGGAGGAAGGCATACAAACCTTCGGTAAAGATGCGCGCACCGGCAGGAGATTTGACCGCGTCGCGCAGAGCCATCTTTTCGAAAGAAAAAATCATGCTGTGTCGCGACCGCTGTTCGGTGCGCACGGCGCGCGCCGCGATCTCCGTATACTCGCCTTTTCCGAGCAGGCGGCGGAATTCGTTTCGATTCAACGCCTCTTCCCAGCGTTGGTGCGTTTCCCATTTGTAATCGCGTTCCCAGGCCAGGTACGTCTCGTCGCGAAACCCTTTCTTAAAAAAGCGCAGGAATTTGCGCCGGCAACGAAGAGCGCTCGGAGTTGGCGATCGGTTCACGAATGGAATTCGCCGGGCAAGAGGGAGGCAGATGTAATTTTGTGAGCGATAACGTTTGCGATTGCGCGGCCCTTACGCTGCGCACGGCGAGGCCGCTATGCGAAAGGAGCGAAAGAGCTGCCGGAGGTCAGGGCTTCCTCGCGGGCACCGGGTCCTTGCTCTTAAGGATCTCAGCTTCGGGAGTCAGTGTCTTCGCCTTACCGCTGAAGATAAGTCGATTCGGTTTTTCACCTAACGACTCAGTAATCGCCTTCGCGTGCGTGCTCACTACTTTCAGATTCAGCAGGATCACATGGAGCTCTTTCATCTGATCCTGGAGCTGCTTGTCGGTCGTGCTGAGAAATTTGCCGGCGGTCTGGAAAATGCCATTGGCATTTGTCTCCACGGCGTCGAGGCCTTTGATGATGCGCTGAAGTTCTTCCAGATCCATCTTCGCGGTATCGAGCAAGGGCGAAAACTTCGGCAGGAAATCTCCGAGATCTTTTCGGACGCCGGTCACCGTGCCATTCAGATTCGTGACCGTGCCGTTGAGGTTGTCGATTAACTTGTTCGCATTCTCGAAGAGCGGACCGGCGGCGGCCGTGATCTGCTCGATCCCATAGGAGGGATGACCTTCGATGATGGCGTTGTTCGCCAGGGTCTCGCCTCCAGGCGTGCCGGCGGAAAGAGCAACGAACTTGGGCGCGAGCAACGTATCGGAGCTAAGTGTCGCCACCACGTCCGCGGGCAACGGCGGAATGCTCTCCTCCAGGTTGATCGTGACCCGCACAGCGTTTCTCTTGTTCGCGGCGGATTCGCGTTGGCCACCGCTCAGGTGCTGCATCGCAATCACCCGCCCCGCGGGCGCGCCGGCGTAACGGACCTCCGAGTGGAGCTTGATGCCGGTCACGTCCTCGTAGTCGATCTGCAAAGTGCGCGCCGGTTTCTTCAGGCGATATCCGGAAAGCGCCATGGTCAGGGCCGCGAGCAGGATGACGCTACAAACGATGACGGAGAGGGCGACGATGTAATCGGAGAGATTTCGTTTCATGGGATCTTGTGGTGGAAGCGGCGCCGAGCCGAGACTAAGGGACGAGCTTTGACGTGGGGATGCTGCGCGTGATCGTCTTTCGAAAGATTCAACGGCATCGGGCCATCCGGCTCCCCGTTGATGAATTGCTGCACTTCAGGATCGGGGTGGGTGCGGATTTCGTCCGGCGTGCCCTGCGCGATGATGGTGCCCCGGCCGAGCATGATCATGCGAGTGGCGATGCGAAACGCGCTCGTCATGTCGTGAGTAACGACGACGGCTGTCATTCCGTCTCCTTTAGTGAGCTCGAGGGTTAGTTTGTCCACCACCGCGGTCATGATCGGATCGAGTCCCGAAGTCGGCTCGTCGCTGAAGAGAAGCTCGGGATCCAAGGCCAGCGCCCGCGCGAGCCCGACGCGCTTCCTCATCCCGCCGCTTATCTCCGCGGGTTTCAGGTTCTCAAAACCATTCAATCCCACCATCTGGAGTTTGTAGCTCACTCTTTCCTGCACCTCCGCCGCCGACATATCGGTATGGTGAAAAAGCGGGAGCGCCACGTTTTCGCCCACGGTGAGCGAGGCGAGCAGCGCACCAGACTGAAACAACATTCCGAACCGCCGCCGGACATCGCCGATTTCCCGATCGTTCTTGGTCGTGATTTCGTCGCCGAAGATTTTGACCGAGCCCGCGCTCGGCTTCATCACTCCGATGATGTGGCGCAAGAGCGTGCTTTTGCCGCAACCGCTCCCACCCATAATGACCAGCGTCTCGCCGCGATGGACTTTGAGCGAGACGCCGTTGAGCACCGTGCGGTTTCCGAACTTTCGGAAGAGATCGGTGACTTCAACGACCGGTTGTGTTTGTGGACTCATGCTCCGAAGAAAAAGACTGCGGTCAGGAGCGCATTCGTCACCAGCATCGCGAGAAGCGCCTGGACCACTGACGACGTCGTCGCCTGTCCCACCCCTTCCGCGCCGCCTTCGACGTGCAGGCCTGCGTTGCACGCGATCGTGATAATGATCCAGGCGAAGACCGCGCTCTTGATCATGCCGGAATACAAATCCCAGGTATCCGCGCTTTCGAGCGCACGGAGGACGAAGCCAGCGGTGTTGAAATCGAGCGCGAAATGGCAGACGGCCCAGCCGCCCAAAACGCCGATGTAGTTTCCGAGGATGGTGAGGGCGGGCAGCATCACGAGCATGGCGAGGAAGCGCGGCACAATGAGGTAGCTGATTGGATTGATCGCCATGACTTCCAGCGCCTCGATTTCCTCGGACACTTTCATGGTTCCCAGTTCCGCAGCGACAGCGGAGCCGCTCCGGCCGATCACGATCACAGCGATCAGGACCGGACCCATTTCCCGCAGGAGCGTGACCATGACCAGATCGGGCACGTAGATTTCCGCACCGAGTTGCTGGAGTGAGTGCGCAGCCTGCATGGCGAGCGTGACCCCGACACTGAAAGCAGTCAGCGCCACCATCGGCGTCGCGCGCACACCGATGAAGACCATCTGTCGGACGATCGGCGAAAGTTTGAACAGTTGCCCTTTGAATGGCGCGACCAGAACCCAGTAAAGGAGGCTAGCGTTGAGCCGGAGAAAGTTTTTCAAGGTGCGACCGCAGGGTTATAACACCATGCCGTCTGCCGTAGCCAGACTAGAAACAATCCTCCTGCTCCTGATCATGATCTTGCTCATGATCTTTCCGAATGGCTGCCCCTTAGCCCAGGATCAGGAGCATGATCATGAGCAGGAGCAGGAGCAGAATAATCAGTCCGCGTAATGCTCGGCACCCAGGAAATGGAGCGAGACATACGGCTGGCTACCCACGACCCAGCTATCGTGGCCCGGCCCGATGTAGAACAGGTCGCCCGGCTTCATTTCGTAGTAACGTCCATCATTCATCTGGCAGGCGGCGATGCCTGAAATGACGAGACCTATATGTTCCACGTCGCAAGAGGTCTCACCTTTCGCCCGGCCTACGTGCTCCGACCACTTCCAGCCCGGCTCGTAACTCGCGCGTCCGATCGTCATCGAGCCGATCTTGACCGTCTCAAAATATCCTTTCTCGAAGGTCCGGACGGCATCCGGCTGTTCGAAGCGTTTAATTAGGAAGTCGTCGTAATTTGGAATCATCTTATCTTACCTCATCAGGAATTTGGCCCAGCATCCGGGCTTTGCACTCGGGGCACATGCCATGGGACGCCGTCGTGTGCATGTCCCTCGCAATATACTCCTCAAAGGCGACCCATTTCCCTTTCTGGTCGAGCCGCCGGCACCAGGCGCACATCCTGACCATTCCCTCAAGATAATGGAGCCGGCCCACGATCCTCCTCGTAAACAAAAACACGACCAGCCAGACGAAAAGAATGACCAGCGACTCGATCGCCGATTCCCGCCAGTTAGGCCGTTGCGCGTCGCCGAACAATCGCTGCGGCAACCTGAATAATTCATCCACCCACGAGAGCAGAATGATGGCGAGGAAGCCTGCGCATTCGTACCACAGGATTCGGTGGGCTTTGTTTTTGTTCTTCATCTCCGCGCGAAACCTAGCGCGAAGCTTTATCGCACCGATCCGCAAATGGCGATGCTTGTTTGCGACGATGCCGTTAGGGCGGAGGGGGAGGACCGTCCGGCGGGGGCGGATCGAATCCGTGAATCTTCAAGACCCGGTGATGTTCCTGCTTTAAAGCCTGGAGTTTCTTTTGCTGCTCCGGCGTCAATTCCGGCGAGATTTGTCTCTCGGATTCCTCCATCACGGCACGAACGCGCTGCGCGGTCTCCACCCGGATCGCTTCGAGTTTGGCGGAAGTAGCGTCGGCAATCGGCAGGATTTTCGCCGCCTGTTCCGGCGTCAGATCCAGTGCGCGCTTTAAGTGCTCTCGCATCCGGCCGCTCATGTCGCCGGAATGCGGTGGCCCGAGGAAATGGCCTCGGAGATGATGGACACCCAGGAACCCGCCCGACATCACCCCTGCGACGAACACGAGCAGGAAAGCGAACGCGAGTTTCCACTTCAGCGCGCTGTTCATTGCGAGATCTCCGTCTGGATGGCCGCGTCCGCGATCGCATATTCGTTGCTTTGAGGCGCGATGCGTTGCTCGCTGTCACGGAATTGCTGGTACGCGCCAGCGCTCGCCAGGGTCAGCACCGCGACCGCAGTCAAGCCGACGCGCCGCAGAAAGCGTCCCCACTCGGCCGCGTCGCTCGTCCGGCCATTTTCACCACGCGCGCGCGCAAGCACGCGGGTGTCGAAACCGAAAGGTGCTTCCGGCGCGGGCTCTCCCAGGGCATTCGCGGCCGAACGCAAAAGACGATCGAGATCAGCGTTGCGCGGCTTCATGCGTCCTCCCGCGTCGAGAGCATCGACATTTGTTTCTTCATTTTTTGCCGGGCCCGAAACGCGCGGACCTTGACGAGGGCGCCACTCCAGCCGGTGACCGTCTGGATTTCCGCCACGGAACGCTGCTGCAAATAGAGAAGATCGATCACGAGTCGCTCGGCTGGTTTGAGCGCATTCATAAGATGTTCGACCAATTGGCGCGACGCAAAACTTTGGTCGGGCCCCAGTTCCTCGCTCGTGGCGGCGAGGTTCCGGACCACGGCGGCCTGCTCCTCGCTCAAATCGGCTTCGCGCAATTCCGGCCGCGCTTTCTCCGCCTGGATCTGGTTAATGCAGGTGTTGATGGCGATACGCGAGACCCAATGCTCGAGCGGGACCTTCCCGGAAAATTGAGACAGCTTCTGCATGACCTTGATAAATATCATCTGGCACAGATCCTCTTCGGCACTTCGCGTGGGCCGATGCGCCCGCACCAGTTTCGCCACCAACGGGTAGAGGCGGCGCACCAGCTCGCGCGCAGCATCATCGTCCTGCCGCAGCGCCGCAGCCACCAACTCCCGAGAGACTCCGTCATCAGCCATGTATAGAAAAACCAGTCCACACAGCGGAAGACAGCGCCAGGCCACGGGAGGTTACAAGAAAATCGCCGGCCGTGTCGGACCTGGAAAATTCCTGGAATAAATTTGTAACCACCATCCGAGACGCCCGGTCATCCATTCCTGAAAGAGGCGCTTTAGTTGCGCTGAAAGACAAGAAACAAACCAAACAATATGACACGAAAACTTATTACACTCATGGCCGCCTCCGCAATTTCGCTGAGCGGTCTCGCTTATCTCCAGGCCCAGGAACCCGGGCCGCACGGACCGAAACATGATCATCATGGACCGGGACCCGGGCCGCACCACGAAATGGGAAACCCGCTCGAACATTTGAGCAAGGACCTCAACCTGACCGATGACCAGAAGGCGAAAGTCCAGCCGATCATCGACCAAGCCAAACCGCAAATCGAAGCCATCCACAAGGAAGCGATGGAAAAGATGAAGGCGGTCATGGAAAGCACCGGCGCGCAAATCCGCCCGTTGCTCACGCCCGCGCAACAGGAAAAATTCGATGCGATGAAAAAGGCGCACGAAGACATGCGCAAGGCGAAGGAGGAAATGGAAGCCGCAAAGAAGAAGTAACTTCGACCGCAGAGGAGAAACGAGCGGCGCGCGACCGAAAGGTCGGCGCCGCTTTTTCTTTTGTGACGTCGAGGCGCGGCGTCCCTGCCAAGGCAGGAGACTATGGCGTCTTAACCGTAGCTGAGAAGACTTCCTCCATCCCAAGATTGCGACTGCAACCCGAAATGGCGTCGAGCTGGCGGCGGCTGTCTGTCCAGATCGGATAGGAAACACCCCCAAAGGAAACGAGTCCCTCGTAGTCTCCCTGCTGATTGCCGTAGTTGATCCCGCTGCAGGGATAAAGGCCACCGCAATCATGCTCGTTTGAGCTCACGTTACTCACGCGGATGTCAGGCGCCGTCCAGGTCTGGGCGCCGTCCTTCGATTGGGCCAGGTAGTAATCAGTCATGTAGCGGGAACCTGTTTTATCGTTACGCGTATCATAGAAAGCCGCGTTCACGTCGCCGGTTACGGGATCGACGGACATCCAGTGATTAAAACGATCGACTTTGATGGAGAGTTGGTCCGCGACCGGCGTCCGGTTTGACCAGCTCGTTCCGCCGTTATCAGAGTAGGAGATAAATATGTCGGTCGTGCCTGCCGCAGTCAGATCCATCCAGGAAGCGTAGATTCGCCCCCGATGCGGTCCAGTCGACCGATCGACATCCAGCGAAGGATAAACCAGCGCGCCGCGAAAGGACTCCGCGGGAATAGCGATGTCGAAGGCCAGCGTCTTGGTCGAGATGGTGCGGGGCGTCCCCCAGGTCTTGCCGCCGTCGGAAGAACTGTTGAAGACGATGGCGTTTGCCGCATAATCATTCCACGCCACATAGACTTCACCGTTCGGTCCCACCGAAGGAGAAGCGCCGATGGATCTCCCCGGACCTTTCGGATCATCCACTCGAGCGATCGTAAAGGATGCGCCATGATCGCTTGAGGTAGCCACGCGCACACCGCCACCGACCGAGCCACCGGCGGCCGCATCCCACGCAATGTAAACGTTATCCCGATAAGGACTCTTCATGTTCGTGTCCGCGGTGATCATCGGTTTGTCGTTAAAGTGACCGGAGCCGCCTTCGAACCCGAAAAAATCCACCGAGGAGTAACTCTTCCCGCCATCGGTCGAACGGGCCACGGCCATCTGTGAGCCGTTCACGCCCGAACCGTTGCCAAAGAAAACAATGATGTAGCCGTAGAAGAGATTGCCCCGCGTGTCGAAGGTCAGCGTCGGGTCGGAACCGAAATCGATCCCGTTCGTGCCAATAGGTGGTGGAAGCGGTAAATCGACCCCGCCCCAGCTTGCTCCACCGTTACTGGAATAATAACCGCGCATCGGCAGCCGAAAAATTTCATTCGAGCCGGCGGCGAGCATTTTCGGCGAGCGCGTGTTGAGCGTGATGAAGGTCTCGCTTTGCGGCCCGCACTCGTTGGACACATCCACATTGCTGCCGGAATTCACGGATGAAGTGGCGCCGCCTTCTCCCAGTGGTCCGTTCTTGGCCAGGTAGGTATACTTGTCCCACCAGGTTGGATTATGGGAGCTGCTGTCCGCGAAACTGAGACTGGCTGAAGCAAGCAGCGCGATGGTTCCGATGGGGAATAAACGTAGGACGGTTTTCATAGGTTGTGTTCTTTGGAAACTAGGAGCGTTGTCCAAACCAGTCGAAATAGGCAAGCCAAATTGCCGCAGGTCTAATCGCTTTCTCTTTCTCTTCGGTAGGGTCGGCGCGCGGCGCCGACCGAACGCATCGTCCAATCGCGGACGCCGCGGCGCGGCGTCCCTACCTCTAAGGAGCAGAGGGTAACTCCTGTTTATAGACGAACGAGGTCACAACGCCCAGGAGCACTGCCTGCACCAGTCCAGCGAGGAACCATTTCACCGCGAGCTCCGCTGGTAACGGCATCACCACAAACAAAATGATGGCCCAGGTCTGCTGAAACACACCCATAAGCAACCCAAAACTGATCGCCGCTCCGACAGTTCTCCCGGCGAATCCTTTGGCCCAAACCAGAACGAAGGTCGTGACGATCAGAAATTGCGCGAAGAACATCCAGCAAATGTGGCTGTGCATTTCGGCTTCCGGACGCCAGAGCGCCTTGGTCGCCTGGTAAAGCGGTCCGAGCCAGAGCTCGTGAATGAGAAAGTCGGTCGCGAAGACTACGACCCAGCCTGCGATGATGGCGAATAAGAGACGTTTGATGTTCATGAGCGAAGGTTATCAGCCTGGTTACCTCAAAGACGAGCGCGAAAGCTGCATGACGGCGCGCTTGATCCGGGACAGTCGCGTCTCTGGCCGTTTCGCGTCGATGATCCAACGCAGGATCTCTCTGCGGCGCGAAGGCGTTGCTTTACGGAAGGTGGCGGCGGCCCCAGCCTTTGCGCGCAAAGCGGCGGCAAAGTCGGCGGGAGTCCTTATGACGCGCGAAGCTTTGTCCAGGTTCAGCTTAACCTTGATGACGCTGCCTACCTCCGTACCAGTGGCTTTCCGGATTTCTCCATTCAAGTAGAGACGATGCCGGCCGCCTCCCGAAGGAACCAGCGTCGCACGGTAACTCTCGCCATTCACCGAACCCTCTACCGGGATGAAGCCACGCTGTTGGAAAACTGCGTGGGTCTCAGGAGGTGCATCCACGCAGGGATTGATCCCTACCTTGTAGATACGGGCCGTAAAGGAGAGCGCCTTCACCTATCCAGGAGTTATCCCGACGTCGCGCGGCGTGGCCCAGAAACGATAGACCAGCGCGCCAAGGCCAAGGATGGCAACGCCGATGCCGGCGTTCTGCGGAAACCGCACCAGCGTGCTGATGGCCAGGCCCCAACAGGTCAGGACGAATAGCCAGGTCGTGAAAGGATGCCATGGCCCCCGCACCAGGTTGCCCTCGGTCGCTTCCGTTCCCGCACGGCGGGCGCGCGCGCGGAAGACAAGCAACGACGCGCCAGTTAGTCCAAAGAAGAGAACATCGATTGTTACTACATAGTTGAGGATCTGTTCATACCTTCCCGTCATGGCCACGACGGCGGCCCAGATACCCTGCAAAACGATGGCGATGACCGGCACCCGTGTTCGCGCATTCAATTGCCCCACGGCTTTGAAGAAGACGCCGTCTCGCGCCATCGCATAATAAACGCGCGGGGCAGTTAGAATGCTTTGGCTGAGAAAGCCCACGGTTGAGATGGCGATCCCACAGGCTATGATCTTCGCGCCGCGCGATCCCAGGGCCTGGCGCATCACCTCGGATGCTGGCGTGGTGGTGTGAGCCAGCCCTGCCACACCCAGCGCGCGGAGGCAGACCCAGGTTACCAACAGATAAACAACAATAACTCCCGCCACCCCAATGAAGAGCCCGCGTGGCAAGTCCCGCCTCGGGTCGCGCATTTCGCCACTGACAAACGTAGCTGTCTGCCACCCGCCATACGCAAAAAGCACGGGAACCATGGCCGCCGCCAGCCCTTTCCACGCGCCTTCGTTTCCGTTCGCGTTCGTCGCAACACTTGTCGTTAGGTCGGCCGCCGCAGGACTAACCAAAATCCAGCCCACTCCTATCAGCAGCGCGATTGCGCCAAGCTTGGTCAACATCAAGGCGGTTTGGACATTGCTCCCAGTGCGGATACCCAGACAATTAACCAGAGTGAGAATTCCCAGAGCCCCGGCCGCGACCACTTGCTCCGAAACCCCAAGGCCGGATAGCTCACGGAAATAGCGCCCGAAGATAATTGCGGCACCAGCCATGCCACCCGTCTGGACCACGAGTAACAAGGTCCAACCATAGAGGAATGCCACTATAGGATGATAAGCATCGCGCAAGTAGGCATACTGTCCGCCTACCCGCGGCCTAAGCACGGCTAGCTCCGCGTAAACGAATGCGCCGATGAGCGCGATCCCCCCGCCGATCACCCACGCGCCCAGCGCCAGCATCGGCGTATGCACCTGCTGCGCAACTACGGACGGATTCACGAAAATGCCCGCGCCGATGATGCCGCCCATCACGATCATGGTCGCGTCGAATGGTCCAAGCCGGCGCGCGAAGGACGGCTCGGAGTTGGCCTCCTTTAAGGCGCTCATTGCAAGCGCGCGAACAGCAGAGTGATGTAGAGACCAAAAAGCGCCGCGCTCAGCAGAACCGCGACCTTATGATACCATTCCCGGCGGGTTATGGCCGCGATGGTGGAGGTAAGGATAAAGACTAGGTGAAAGGCGAGATTGCGCGGCTCGGTGATGCGGCCATCGAGCACCAAATCTTTTCCGATGCTAACCAACCCCGCGAGGACAGCTAGTCCGAAGAACCAGCCGTGGTGCGAGTAGTAATTGTCCTTAAGGTCTATCGCGTTCTCCCCGAAAAAATCAGGTAGCACCAAACCCGCGAGCATATAGAGCACAATTGTCTGGAGCAGGACTATAGCGAACGCGCCGAAGGTCCAATCGTGATGGGAGCGAAGCCCGAACATCGCCCACCAGGTCTGGACATAGATCACGAGCAAGAGCCCGGACCAGGCCAGCGCCGGCCAGTAAAGCCTCACCCGCTTGCGGGCTTGCAGCATCCCGCGAAATCCTTTCAGGATCTGGGTAATGGCCAGACCCAGAATGATCGAGAGAAGAACTGACAGGTAGCTGAATTCATCCATGGGTTAAGGTGGCTGCCCGCCTTCATAGCAGTCCCACGCGGCAGTTGTCCAATTCTTCTGGAGCTACCACCGCTACAGGGAAATCAAGGTATGTTGTAGGCTTCGACCAGGCCTATGCCGGTCGCGCCGTTCTTGTCCGCTACGATAGCTGTGTACTGGCCCGGGAAAAGACTGGTCGCGATCGCAGATTCCAACCGGTTGGTGGGGGCGACGCCACTACTCGAAATGAGCGCGGCCTGCGCCGTATCGTCCTGCCAGTTGTCGTTACTTTGCAAGAGCGCGCCATTGCTATCGCGCAGCTCGAGGGTCGGGTCCGGCAAAGCATTGGGAATGCCGGGAAGGAGTGACGGTCCAATCGCGCGGATGATTAATTTGCCGCCTCCGTTATTACTGCCCAGGATGAATCCGCCGAACAACCTGTTATCAAATGTTTGAACGAAACTGCGCGTGCTAATGTTCGCCAACTTGGAAGCAGCGGCCGCGTCCAGGTCGAACACTTCCACCAGGCCGACCCCTGTCCCGCCACCCTGCCCTTTCAGAATGGCCGTGTACTGACCTGGTTGCAGCGTGATCAGAATGCCCGATTCCGAATTGCTCCCCGGCGCGAGACCCGTGTTCGAGATGTCGGTTTCCTGCGTCGTTCTCCAGTTATCGTTGGAGCTAATCGTGCCGCCCGGCCCATGCAGCTCGAGAAAAGGATCGGCCAGAAAACCGGGGACGTTTGAAGAAGGACCAATTCCGAGCAGAAGCACTTTCTTGGCAGCGCTGCCCGTGATGATGAAACCGCCGATCATGACATTGTCGCCGATCCCAACATTGGCCCGCGACGAGATATTCAGGGCCTGTGCCTGGATCGCGCTGATCTTGAAGACTTGTCCGCTATTTCCCTGGGCCAGGTAGTAGAGACAACCATCGGGACCCAGGGCCAGGCAGACGGGACTACTGATGCCACTGGCGAAATCGCTCGCGGTGTTATTGGCCGGATCCATGACACGGATCCAGCCACTACACAGGTCGGCGAAGAAATACTTCCCGACATAGCTGCTCGGGAATTGGTTGACACTCGGGTTGTAGAAAGCGCCTCCGATGATGGCGCATCCGGTCGTGCTACTAGTCCCGTGGCCGTAACTGAATAAGGGCGATCTGAAGTTAGGATTAGTAGTCGGACCTTCGGTGGTAGGCCAGCCGTAGTTCGAACCAACTATGCCATCGTCGATCTCTTCCCAGGTGCTTTGGCCTACATCATTGATAAACATGCGGCCAGATCCGGGCTGGAAGGTAAAGGTGTAGGGATTACGTAATCCCATGGCCCAGATGGCCCGGTTCGCGCCCGTGGGCGAGCCAGTCACTCCCGGAAAGGTGGATGGATTATCGGCGGGGATTGTGCCGTCGCTGTTGATGCGGAGCATTTTGCCCAGCCGGTTTGCCAGGGATTGCGCGTTCGCGCCGTTCGCGTTCTCACCCACGGCGACGTAAAGCTTGCCATCCGGCCCGAAATGGATCGCGCCACCATTGTGATTAGTGGCGCTGCTTAGGTTGTCGAGATCGAGGATAGCCAGCTCACTGCCCGCTACCGCGACGTCTCCATTGGCGGTAAAGCGGCTGACGCGGTTATGGATCGGTGCGGCGCTGGTGGTGTAGTAAAGATAAACAAAGTGATTGGTCGCAAAGTCAGGGTCGAAGGTGACTCCCAGCAGCCCGCGTTCACCGTTGGAATCGACCGTGAGCGACACGAAGGGGGTGGGCAGGAGCGCACCATTCTTGATCACGCGAAGTTGCCCAGTTTGCAGGCAAAGGAAGAGCCGGCCATCCGGAGCAAAGGCCATGGCCGTGGGAGAGCCACCCAGATTGGTCCCGACCTGCGTCTCGGTGAAGCCGGCGGGCAAGGTAGCAGCACTAAGCGAACTCTGACCCAGGACTAAGGAAAGGATGAAGGCGAAGCGGACAAGGCCACGCCCTGACACTCGACAGGCATACTGAACCTGTTTCCGGATCTGGACAACTTTCCCAGTTGCGACTGAATTGCTCATGATCAATGTCCCCCTGTTGACCGCGATTTTTTCCCAGAAGAAATGGAGCACTTTTTGCGCCGATAGCCAGGCCCTGAGGAAAGCGGCGCGAGGGCTCGATTTACCTTGTTACCGTGAAACGGCGTTCGATTACTTCGAGCGCGCGAGGGCCTCACCGGCAGATGGCATCACCCTACTGCTGGAAGGAAGCGGCTGAGTTATCGGGGCAGGAGCGAGTTTCGCTGGTGGTGGATCTGCTGTGGGCGTCGCGGCGCAATATCCAGCAGTCGCCCAGGGTGGAGCTATAACAGATTTCGATGGCAACGCGGCCGCGCTCTTTGTCCAGCCCGGCCCAAAGCGCGCCTGACTTGTCGGAGGTGAGCGGGCCGCCGTCAAAATCGTGCGGGACCATCACGTCCATCGATTCGCCGGCGGCCATGACGTGGCCGCTGATCGTGCTCTGGGTGAATTTATATTCTCCGGGCCCGAGCAATTTCTGGAGCGCAGCGTTCCAATCGCGAACCGGCTCGCCATCAACGCGCACGACGACGTGGCGGATAATCGCGGGGCCGACGCCTTTGTTGTCGAGGGTGAAGCGGATCTTTGGGTCGTTACTGGTTCTGTATTCAAGGATCGGCCAGACGGCGGCGCGCACTTGCTGGCGCTGGACATAGGCGGTGTAAGCGGAGACGAAGAGCGCGGAAACGCCGACCAGAGTGACGATAAGCGTTTCGTATCGGCGGACGTTTGCTCCTTCCTCAGTCGGCACGTGATGGATGCTATTTATGGGTCGATAAATGGCAAAGCAATTCGGGCGAATTGCCGCAACACGGTCACCCGAAACGGCCGAGAGCAGCTGAAAAACAGATCGAGCTATCGCTCGCTCAATTCGTGAGCTGTCGCCTTCGGCCCGCAAGAGCGATGACACTTAACGCAGCTGTGATCGAGAGGAAAAGCAGGGGCGTTCCTGGCGGCAGAAGCGGTCCAGTCACACCCATGAAGTCGAGAAAACCCAGATGGTTGGCCGGGCCGAGATACCAGAGGAAAAGGTAAAGCACTTCAAACAGTTTGCTGCTGCCGCTCCAGACTCCGAGAGCCAGCGCCATGGTTGGAATAAAAAGCGCGCCAGCAGTCCAGGCGAGCAATCCAAGCTGGTCGCCCGCCATGAGCAGGCGCGCACCAGTGCCCCCACCGATCATCGCCGTTATGATAACTCCCGCCAACCAACAGGCAGGGAGTTGCCGGCGCAAAGGATGCGCGGTTGAGAAAACGATTTGATCGGTTCGCAAACGTTTCTCGCGAGTTCCCATTGCGCTCCAAATTAGGAGCGGCCAGATCCACGCCGCGATGAGAAAGCCGCGCGAGACAAAGAGCGGTGTAAACAAACCGGCCGCGACCAGACCGGCCGCGACCAGATACCACCAGAGGCTGACTCCGTGAAGAGCTAGCCGTAGCTCCGCCAGAACCATAAAGACGAAACTAAAACGGCGCGGCCTCGCCAGGGGATGGAGAGTCGCGCTGTGGGTCTGGGGAGAAACTCGTTCCTCCACGAGAGGTTCCGGCACCGGTCCCGCCTTGTTAGGTCTCTGTTTGGAACCTTCGCGCGCAGGATCAAAGCGCCGAAAGAAGGCCGCAGCCAGCAAGGCCAGACCCAAAGCAAGACCCAGCCACCAAAGCCGTCCCATGATAATCTCCCGTGTCCAGGCCAAACCTTCCCAACGAAAGGTGGTGAGATCCCAAAAATGACCACCGGTCTTGATGTTAATCCCCATGTTGAAGCTTGCCTTGCCCAGGGTTGATCCCGGAAAGGCTGCTTCGCACGCGGTGCCCAGGGAAGGCATGATAATCCCCAGACCAAAAAGGTCGTTCGCCTGGGAATGCAGACCGCCGCCGCTGGCCAGACGCGTGCTAAGGGCCGCGATCCAGACAAAGAAATAAACAACATTCCCCAAGCCGCCACGCAGCCATGGAATAGCTTCGAAAAGGATCGCGAGGCTTCCCACTACCGCCGCCAGTGGCAAGGTGATGACAACCAGCGGGGTGAAAATCTGTCCCAGGTGGAGGCTCGCGTCTTCCTGTCGAACAAGCTGCATCGCTACGGCAGCAACTCCCATTACCGCAACCATCACCGCGAGAACCGCAAAGTTACTTATGGCTTTGCCTACGGTGTAATGGGCTTTCGTCAAAGTAGTCGCAGCCAGGATCTGGCCGACGCCTGTTTGGATGTCCCGCGCCACGGCGTTCTTGACCAGGTAAAAACCGGCGAGAGAGAGCCAGGGCGAAATCAACAGCGCCATCAGGCTGCCGAGGTAGGCGGAATTATAGAGGCCGCGATGCCCGCTGATCGTCATCGTGGCATAAGAGGAATGGTTCGGCGGCACGAAGATATACGCGACGTAAAGCATGAGACCGAGGGTGATAAGAAAGCCGTAGCTGCGCGTGCGCTGGAGGAAATCGGCGCGCGCCAGATGATAGAGGGTGCGCATGCTTACTTTGCCTCGGCTTTGCCCCGGGAGATCCAGTAAAGATAGGCATCTTCCAGGGTCGGCGGCTCGGGAACGGCATCGTGGCCGGGAGCCTCCTCGGCTACGATGCGCAAATGCACACCGTCGCTTCTATGCATGGTGCTACTCGTTAGGTATTGTTGCCGTAGCGCCGGCAACTCAGCACTTCGAACGATTCTTTCCCATACCTTGCCTTCGACCGATTGCAGTAACTCCTCCGGAGCAGCGCAGGTGACGAGCTGGCCGCGCGCAATGAGCGCAATCTTCGTCGCGCAGGCCTCCACATCGGAAACAATATGGGTAGACAAAATGACAATGCGCACTCCGGATAACTCCGAAAGCAGATTACGAAACCGGACCCGCTCTTCCGGATCGAGCCCGGCCGTGGGCTCGTCCACGATAAGAAGCTCAGGATCGTTCAGAAGCGCCTGGGCGATGCCGACGCGTTGTCTCATCCCGCCCGAAAAACCACCCAAGGGGCGCTTGCCGGCGTCGACCAGGTTTACTACTTCCAGCAACTCCTGGATCCGAGCCCGCGCGGTTTTGCGATCCAGCCCTTTCGCCGCGGCCAGGTATTCCAGGAACTCCACCGCATTGAGGTTTGGATAAACGCCGAAGTCCTGCGGCAGGTATCCCAGGACCTGACGAAGGCTGTTCGGCGATCGGACAACGTCCGTGCCACTCCAGGTCACCTTGCCGCTGGTCGGTTTGGTGATCGTGGCCAGGATCCGCATGAGGGTTGATTTCCCGGCGCCGTTCGGCCCGAGCAAACCGAGGATGCCTGGCTCAACATCGAGAGTAAAGTCCTTCAAGCCCCAGACCTTGCCTGAGTAAAGTTTGCTAACGCCTTCGAGCGATAGTTTCATCATCCTTAGTCTTACTTGCTCGGTGGATCGATTGCCGTCAGTCCGTATAAGTCTTCCGAAGCGAAGAAGGTGTAATCACGCTGTGCCCGCTTCAAGGCCTCATCTCCCAGGTCAACTACCAGGTGTCCGAGGGCGCGGCGAACGCGAACGCGTTCTTCTTTCGGTAGGTGTTGTTTGTCGGCGAACTCCAGCCAGCGCACCGAAGCGTCAATGACCCACGGATACCAGAGATACTTGATCAATCTTCGCCCGACGCCTTCCTTTCCGTCGAAGCGCGTATACTGAGCGAGAAACTCCCCACCGTTCACCGGGAAGGAAAGGTCGCGCCCGGCAAACAGCGCCAGTTGCCGCGGGATCTCCTGTAGCATCGCAGGTGGAATCGAGAAATCCGGCAACGCCTTCTGGGTTTGCAGGAGCTCGGCAAAGATCTGGATGGTTAAGCCATCATAGATCTCCAGAGTATCCTCGCCGGTGCCGCGCCAACCGGGCGGCTCTCCTTTCGGGTCGAAATGGTCGACCAGCCATTGCGCCGTCTGCCTGATCAGCTGGTCGCGTCGTTCGACTCCGCCTTCCCAGGGTACGTTCGCCTGATGAGCTTGTAACAAGGCAAGTAAGGCCAGGGTAGTAGTATAGAGATGATGCTTGTTTGGGTCCTTCTGCGACGGAAGCATGTTCCATCCGCCGCTGTTGGTGGGGTGATACTCCTTCAGGATTTCCTGCACATACTCGTAATGGCGCAGCACGGTTTCGCGCTGGCTGGCTTCCAGTAGATCGGGCGTCGCGAGGACCGCTCCCAGCGTGGCGGCGATCCAAAGCACGGGCGTTGACTTATCGTACTCCGCGCCATCGAGATCGATCCAGCGATAGCGCCGGTGGGGCTCGTTAATTTCCAGCGTGGCCGCGAAGGGGACTTCCAGAGAAGGAAGAAGCTGGCGTTGGGCGTCGCGATGATCAGGCATTCGGTAGATGGCGAAGAGCGCTTGCGAATGGGCCCAGATTTCCGAGGTAGGACTAACATTGGGGGGCGCAGCCGAAATCCAGTTATCCCGAAGTCGCTCGCGAAGGACCCCCAGAAGTTCGCCTCGCAGCCTGGCGGCGGTCTGCCGGATTTCGGCCTCCGAGTGGGCACGTCGAAAGTAGGACAGCTCGCGCCGGTCCAGAATCGTGCGAATCGCTTCCCCGAGCGGGACGTTCAAGCCGCCATCCGCTACGGCCGTGTAGATTAAGCTGGCCGCGATCAGCAGACCTAGCGCCGAAAGTCCCAGACGGATCCGCTGCCGGATCCGCCGCTGACGTTCGCGCTGACGCAATTCGTCATAAGGCACGCCGATGATCCCGGCGATGAGCTTCAAGAGCGCGTTGCGTTTGCCATCCTTACCTTCGCGCGCGTCGGCTGCAATCGGTTCGGCGGGCTCATCGGAGATTTCGCCGTTGCGATCCAACTGGAAGCGAACCGCCTTAGGGAAGGACTCCAGCAGGCCTGAATCTACCGGTGCGTTAGGTTCGCCATCGACGATCAGGCAGAAGACGCGATCCTCACGGTCCATGCTCTTGTAAAGCTTCACCTCTTCGTTGACCCATCTCGAAGCCGCGGAGCGCGGAGAACAGATGACTACGAGAGCACGCGAGAAGCGAAGCGCGCCCGTGATGTTTTCGCCGAGGCTCGAGGAGCTGGCTAGTTCCTCGCGATCGCGAAAAACGGGGAAGATCCGTTTCGGCACCGCGCCTTCAGGCTTGGCGCTGCGCACCAGCCGCGACGGGACGCGGTAAGTCTCCAAAGCCTGATGCAGCCAGTCGCCCCACTTCGCATCGGCGTGACTGTAGCTAATGAAAGCCCAATACTTAAAGTCCGCGCTGTTCAAATGCTCCCTTAACTAGCCGTCCACCCTTCAGCTCTTCCGTCCTTCGTCGAAGTCGATCAAGTCCGGGATGGTTGCGATATCGCTGCGATCGCTGATTCCGTATTCCTGCTTTTGCTGCTCCAGCATGGATGTGGCGAAATCGTTCCAGCCTAGCTTCGAGGTAAATCCGTTCCAGACCCTTAAGTCGCCGCTATTCAGCCGGCGCCCGTTCTCGTAGCACCATTCCAGGATTTCTTCGTCGGTCCCGCCGGCCAGAACGCGGGCTCGCAAGTCGTCGTATTTCACGCGGAGAAAGTTCGTGCACGCTCCATCGGCTGCCCTCGATTTGCCCAGATTACGCAGGTAATCGTCCCCAAGCTCGCCTCGGGCGTGGAGCCGAATCTTGTCCAGCATCCGCGGGAAATACATCATCCCGCTCGTCATTTCCTTCGGGCTCTTCGGGTAAGCGCTCATGGTCCCGAAGGTAATCGCAGTCCTGCCATTCTCGCAAACGAGGCGGAATGCGCGATGCGGGATGCGGGATATGGGAAGCGATTTTGATTGCTAGCATCTCGTAATCCAAAAGCCTTGTCATCCTGAGCGAAGGCGAAGGATCTCTGACCATTTCTCCGCTGGGTACGGCAGGAAAGCGAAAATGATCAGAGATGGAAAGCCCGGCCTCGCGCGCTTCGCGCGCTGCGTTACGGCTTCGCTTCGCTCAGAATGACAGCGTTATTCATGAGATATCCTGGTTTCTAGCCTTTCCCCTATCCCGCGACTCGAAAGCACTTGTCAGTGGTCACCGCCGTGACGACAATTCACCGATGGAGTGCCCGTTCAATAGTTCCAAGACTCCGGCCTACTACGGCAGTTATCTCGCGGTGGACAAGCTCCTGGATTTGCAGATCCCGCTTAGCCTGATCGAAGGCAAGCTGCACGCGCACGATGAAATGCTTTTCATCATTATCCACCAGACTTACGAGCTTTGGTTCAAGCAGATCCTGCACGAGCTCCAAGCGTGCTGTGAGGTCTTGCAGCAACCCTCCGCCGACGATAATGGCCCTGACATGAACGTTGTGGTGCATCGCCTGAGGCGGATCGTTGAGATCTGGAAGTTACTCAACCATCAGGTGGACGTCCTGGAAACCATGACGCCGCTGGACTTCCTCGACTTCCGTTCCTCGCTCGAAGGCGCCTCAGGTTTTCAAAGCACGCAGTTTCGCCAGATCGAGGCTACGCTCGGCCTGCGGATGGAAAACCGTTTCCGGCCTGACTACTACAAGCACACCGAGTTGGGAGGCTTCAGCGCCGATGATTACAAGGTCATCGTCGAAGCCGAGAAAACTACCACTCTGCTCAAGCTGGTCGAGCAGTGGCTGGCCCGGATGCCATTTTTCCATGATTCCTTTTGGGCCCACTGGGATGACCATAGCGCGGGCAAAACGGAGAACAGTGAGGGTAAGTTCTGGGATCAATACCGAATACTTTACGAGGCGAGTCTTTCCGAGCGCGACGAAAGGCCAGACCTGCTCGGTAAGTTTGACGAAACGTTTTTTAAGACTGGCGCAGGTGACTTCTCCCCGGCCTCTTTGCGGGCTGCACTCTTCATCATGCTCTACCGCGACGAGCCTCTCTTTCGCCTCCCGTTCGCTCTGCTCAACACGTTGATCGAGATCGACGAGCAACTCGGTAACTTCCGTTACCGTCATCTCCAGATGGTTCGACGCATGATCGGCACCCGGATCGGCACTGGCGGAAGCAGTGGAGAACAGTATCTCCAAGGAGCTGTGAACAAGAACTACATCTTCAAGGAATTGGCCAGCGTGATAACTTTTCTAATCGAACGGCGAAGCTTGCCGCAGCTACCGGCGCGCCTTCATCATGCGCTCCGTTTTAGCTCCACTGAGCCGTAGAGCTTGAAATTGTAGGGTGTTTCTGTGTAGAAATGCGGACGTGAAGCTTGGAGTATTGGTTGTTGTTTTATTTGTCGTCGTCGGGACCTGTCTCGCAGGCCCGCCACGACCGCGAGAAAACAGATTCATGAAAATGGAAGCGGCCGGCTTGATCACGAGCCGACTTCGGTCCGGCCCCGCACTCGCCTACGGATTCATGTTCTTACTCAAGCAACCCATCCAGATGACTCGAGTGCGAGTCGAAGACATAACGGACAAACAACCAGTCTTGTTGATTGACGATCACACGCCCAAGATCGCGGATAATCGGTGGAAGGGGAATACGCGCGCGGTGTCGATGTCCCGGGAAGAGTTTCCCTGGATGTTCGATGGCGCGACAACGAAGAAGCTGTTTCGGATCACCATCTTTACGATCGACCAAGGCGAAATCGTCCTCGAACAACCTGCCACATATGACGCAACCGCGAAGAAGTGGATGACCCAAACCACACCCAAATTGAAGAAAACCGAGTAAGAGCTCGCCGTTTGGGATCCGCGCAACCTACACCAGTCCCTGATCCATCATCGCGTTCGCGACCTTGAGGAAGCCGGCGATGTTCGCGCCGTTGACGTAGTTACCCGGGGTTCCATACTTCTCCGCCGTCCGATGGCAGACTTCATGGATAGTCTTCATGATGTTGAAGAGGCGCGCGTCTACTTCTTCGCGAGTCCATGAGATGCGCATGCTATTCTGCGCCATCTCAAGACCCGAAGTAGCTACGCCACCTGCATTGGCTGCCTTACCCGGGCCGAAAAGGATCTTCGCCTCGAGAAACTGATTCACGCCGTCAATGGTCGTCGGCATGTTCGCACCTTCGGAAACTACATAGACGCCGTTCCGCAGAAGGTTGGCTGCATCCTTCGCGTTGATCTCATTCTGGGTCGCGCTCGGAAACGCGCATTCCGCCTTGTGATCCCAAAGCGGATTATGCTCAAGCGCTGCATCCGTAGGCGTGAAGGTCGCGGTCTTGAACTTATCGGTGTATTCGGAGATCCGGCCGCGCCGGTTGTTCTTTAGGTCCATGACAAAGGCCAGTTTCTCCCGGTCGATCCCAGCCTCGTCGTAAATGTAACCGGCGGAATCGGAGAAGGTGACCGCCTTCGCACCTAACGAGATCAATTTATCCACTGTGTACTGCGCCACGTTACCACTTCCCGACACAAGACAGGTTTTACCGGCTAGCTCCTCCTTGCGCGTCTTAAGCATCTCCGCCGCGAAGTAGACGGCGCCGTAACCGGTCGCCTCGGGTCGAATAACGGAACCGCCCCAAGTCAGACCTTTGCCCGTCATCACGCCGGTGAACTCGTTCTTCAATCTCTTATACATCCCGAAGAGATATCCGATCTCCCGCGCGCCCACGCCGATGTCGCCCGCCGGCACATCCGTGTCTGGCCCGATGTGCCGGAAGAGCTCGCACATGAACGCCTGACAAAAGCGCATCACCTCGCTGTCGCTTTTCCCCTTCGGATCGAAATCAGCGCCGCCTTTGCCTCCACCCATGGGCAGGGTTGTCAGCGCGTTCTTAAAAACCTGTTCGAATGCGAGAAACTTCAGGATGCCGAGGTTGACCGATGGATGAAACCGTAACCCACCTTTGTAAGGTCCGATGGCGCTATTCATCTGAATGCGGAACCCGCGGTTCACATGCAGCTCGCCCTGGTCGTCCTGCCATGGCACGCGAAAGATAATGACGCGCTCCGGTTCGATGATCCGCTCGATGATCTTTGCCTTTCGATACTCCGGATGCTGGTCCAGAACGAGCGAGAGCGACTCGACCACTTCGTAGACCGCCTGGTGAAACTCCGGTTCCGAAGGGTTCTTGGCCTTAACCTCGGACATCAACGCTGCGACTTGGTCATTCATGGAAGCCGGAGGGTATGTCAGACCCCGAGAAGAAACAGAAGCAAAATCTTATGAGGCCGCCGCGCTTTTTTGCTCGGAAGACCAGCCAGAAATGCTAGGATATGGCATGGAGAAAACGGTCGCCAAGTTCCGCGACTTCGCCGAAGCCGAAAAAGCTGACCGCGAGTTTTATCGCAAGCTTTCCGGCCAGCAGCGGCTAGATATCCTTTTGCAACTAAGCAAGCATGAGCCTGAGCGCAGACTTGAGAGAGTTTATCGAGTTGTTAAACTCCCGCGACGTTGAGTACGTCATTGTTGGTGCGCATAGCCTTGCTTTTCATGGCCGCCCCCGTTACACCGGCGATCTCGATATCCTGATCAGACCGACGGCGGAGAACGGCGCTAAGCTCGCCTCCGTTTTAAGCGAATTTGGTTTCGGTGAAACGGAGTTCAAGGCATCGGACTTCGTGGCGCCGGATCAAATCATCCAACTCGGTCGCGCTCCAAATCGGATTGGCCTTCTTACCGGAATCTCCGGTGTCGACACTACCGAGGCTTTGAAAAAGAAAGTAACGGCTGAGCTCGCGGGCCTTCCCGTGTTCATTCTCAGCAAAGAGCTTCTGGTCCAAAACAAACGCGCCGTAGGCCGTCCACAAGATATTGCCGACCTTGAGAGCTTGTTCTGACACCGCGCCTTCAAAAAAAGCAAAACAGCCGGACCCTTGCGAGTCCGGCTGTCGTTAATTGCTTGAAGCTAGCTGGTCGGCTTAGCCCCGAAACGCTTCGGGGTTAATAATCCATTCCGCCGCCCATGCCGCCGCCCATGCCCGGAGGCATGCCGCCACCGGCACCGCCCTTGTCCTTTTCAGGAGCTTCGGTGATGACTGCTTCGGTGGTGAGCAACAGGCCTGAGATCGACGCCGCGTTCTGCAACGCGCTGCGTGTGACCTTTGTCGGATCGACGACGCCGGCTTTCACCAGGTCTTCGTAGTTGCCGGTCGCGACGTTGTAACCTTCGTTACCTTTGCGCTTCTTCACTTCCTGCACGATGAGCGCGCCTTCCTGGCCCGCGTTATCGGCCAGAGTGCGAAGCGGAGCTTCGACGGCGCGGCGAATAATCGCGGCACCGACCTTCTCGTCGCCTTCGAGTTCCAGCTTATCGAGCGCACGCTGCGCGCGAATGAGAGCCACCCCGCCACCGGGGACGATGCCTTCTTCCACCGCGGCGCGGGTCGCATGCAACGCGTCCTCGACGCGAGCTTTCTTTTCCTTCATCTCGGTTTCGGTCGCAGCACCGACGTTGATCACGGCCACGCCACCCGCGAGTTTCGCGAGGCGTTCCTGGAGCTTCTCCCGATCGTAATCGGAAGTGGTCTCTTCGATCTGGCGGCGAATCTGGCCCACGCGGCCCTGGATGTCGGACTGCTTGCCTTCGCCTTCCACGATCGTGGTGTTCTCCTTGTCAATCGTGACGCGCTTGGTACGCCCTAAGTCCTCGAGCTTTACGTTCTCGAGTTTAATGCCGAGGTCTTCGGTGATGCACTGGCCGCCGGTGAGGACTGCGAGATCTTCCAGCATCGCCTTGCGACGATCGCCGAATCCCGGAGCCTTGACGGCTGCTACCTGTAACGTGCCGCGGAGCTTGTTCACGACCAGGGTCGCGAGAGCTTCGCCTTCCACGTCTTCCGCGATAATGAGGAGCGGACGTCCAGCTTTCGCGACTTTCTCAAGCAGCGGCAGCATGTCCTTCAAGCTCGAGATTTTCTTCTCGTGAATGAGGATGTAAGGGTTATCGAGGACCACTTCCATGGCTTCGGCGTTGGTGACGAAGTAAGGAGAGAGGTAGCCCTTGTCGAACTGCATGCCTTCGACGACATCGAGGCTGGTTTCGATTGACTTGGCTTCTTCCACCGTGATGGTTCCGTCCTTGCCGACTTTGTCCATGGCATCGGCAATGATCTCGCCGATGGTGCGGTCCCAGTTAGCGGAGACGGTCGCAACCTGCGCGATTTCCGTCCGGTCGCTGACCTTCTTCGAGATCTTCGCGAGCTCGGCCACAATAGCTTCCACAGCCTTGTTGATGCCGCGCTGAAGCGAGGTCGGGTTCGCGCCGGCCGTGACGTTGCGGAGACCTTCTTTGTAGATGGACTCAGCGAGCACGGTCGCCGTCGTGGTGCCGTCGCCAGCGATGTCGGAAGTCTTGGAGGCGACTTCGCGCACGAGCTGGGCGCCCATGTTTTCGTAAGGATCTTCAAGCTCGATTTCCTTGGCCACGGTCACACCGTCTTTGGTGATGGTCGGGCTGCCGAATTTCTTGTCGAGGATGACGTTGCGACCGCTCGGTCCGAGGGTCGCTTTCACGGCGCGAGAGAGCTTCTCGATGCCGCGGAGAAGCGCATGCCGCGCGTTCTCGTCGAATTGTAATTGTTTAGCTGCCATAAGTTAGTTGGTAGTTTCTAGTTAAGAGTTGAGAGACAGGATTAACCGATAATGCCGAGGATATCGTCCTCGCGCATGATCAAGTAAGACTCGCCGTCCACTTTGATTTCGGTGCCGCCGTATTTCGAGATAAGCACCTTGTCGCCTTTTTTGACGGTGAACTCGACCTTCTTGCCTTCTTCGTTCACTTTGCCGGTGCCGAGAGCGACGACGTTGCCCTCCTGCGGTTTTTCTTTCGCGGTATCGGGGATAATGATGCCGCCCTTTTTGGTTTCTTTCTCTTCGATCGGCTGCACGAGCACGCGATCTCCGAGAGGTCTTACGTTAATTGCCATGTGTAATTACTCTTTCTACTTTGTGGGTTTACTGCCGGCAGTTACCAGGCCTTCCCGATTCCTGCTGGCAAATTGTTTGGATTGTGGGTTATTTCTTCTTGTTCTCGTCCACGACTTCGAACTCGGCGTCGACCACATCGCCCTGGTCTTTCCGAGGACCTTCTTCCTGCGGACGAGCTGCTCCGGGGCCGGCGTCTGCGCCTGCCTCAGCCCCTGGCGCTGGGCCAGCGCTGGCGGCGGCTTGCTTGTAAAGGTCGGCGCTGACTTCCTGGAACTTGTTCTGCAAGTCGTCGTAGGTCCGTTTCATCGCGTCCGTGTCGTTCTTCTCGATCGCTTCACGAACAGCCTTGATTGCGTCTTCAACTTGCTTCCGTTTGTCTTCCGGAACCTTGTCGCCCAGATCCTTGAGTTGCTTCTCACTCTGGTAAGCCAGGGTGTCGGCATTGTTCTTGATCTCGATGCTTTCCTTCGCCTTCTTGTCTTCTTCAGCGTGGGTTTCAGCGTCGCGCTGCATCTTCTCAACTTCTTCCTTGCTCAAGCCTGAGCTGCCGGTGATGGAGATTTTCTGCTCCTTGCCCGTGCCCAGGTCTTTCGCGGAGACATGGAGAATGCCGTTCGCGTCGATGTCGAAAGTAACTTCGATCTGCGGTGTGCCACGCGGCGCCGGCGGGATGCCGTCGAGGTGGAAGGTGCCGAGGTTCTTGTTATCCCGCGATAGCGGACGCTCACCTTGCAGGACCTTGATCTCCACTCCCGGCTGGTTGTCGCTATAGGTGGAGAAGATCTGAGACTTGCGGGTCGGGATCGTCGTGTTACGCGGGATCATCGGAGTAGCTACGCCACCCGCGGTTTCAATCGCAAGCGTTAGCGGAGTAACATCGAGCAGAAGCACGTCCTTTACGTCGCCTTTGAGCACACCACCCTGGATAGCCGCGCCGATAGCTACGACTTCATCGGGGTTAACTCCCTTGTGAGGTTCCTTGCCGATAAGCTGCCGCGCGGTCTCGATGACCTTGGGCATACGAGTCATGCCACCGACGAGCACGAGCTCGTTGATGTCCTTCTCCGAGAGCTTCGCATCCGACAAACAGGCCTTTACCGGCGCGATCGTGCGCTGGAATAACGCGTCGGTCAGCTGCTCGAGCTTGGCGCGAGTAAGTTTCTTCTGGATATGCTTCGGTCCGCTGGCGTCCGCGGTAACGAAAGGAAGGTTGATCTCGTATTCCTGGACCGAAGAGAGAGCAATCTTGGCTTTCTCGGCTTCTTCCTTGATGCGCTGAAGCGCATCGGGCTGCTTCGAAAGGTCAAGCCCGCTGTCTTTCTTGAATTCGCCGACGATCCAATCGACCAGGACGTTATCCCAGTCGTCACCACCGAGGTGAGTGTCACCATTGGTCGCCTTCACTTCGAAAACGCCGTCGCCGATTTCCAGCACAGAGATATCGAAGGTGCCGCCACCCAGGTCATAGACGGCAATCTTTTCGTCCTTCTTCTTATCGAGCCCGTAAGCGAGAGAAGCGGCGGTTGGTTCGTTGATGATGCGGAGAACTTCAAGACCAGCGATCTTGCCGGCGTCCTTGGTCGCGTTGCGCTGAGAGTCGTTGAAGTAAGCTGGGACGGTAATGACAGCCTGGGTCACCTTCTCGCCGAGCTTCGCTTCCGCGTCGGATTTGAGCTTCGCGAGAATCATCGCCGAGATTTCCGGCGGAGAGAAAGTCTTCTTCTCGCCGTTAACCTCCACCTGCACATGGGCGTCGCCGTTGGCTGCCTTGACGATTTTGTAAGGCACGCGGTGCTCTTCCTCACGGACTTCATCAAACTTCCGGCCCATGAAACGCTTGATCGAGAAAACGGTGTTAGCCGGATTCGTGACCGCCTGACGTTTCGCGGCCTGGCCGACGAGGCGCTCGCCGTTCTTCGCGAACGCGACAATGGAAGGAGTCGTGCGCGCCCCTTCGCTATTTTCCAAAACTGCCGGGTCGCCGCCCTCCATGACAGACATGCAGGAGTTGGTCGTGCCCAAGTCGATACCTAAAACTTTAGCCATAGTTAGAAAGATCCTTTCCGAACCAAGAATGGTTCGACGTCCTTTTAGCAGGCGATGTTCCGGCAAAGCCGATCAGTATAAGTCGCTGGTGTGCAACGGCTCTTATCATTTCACGGTCGCGGGCCCGATCTGCGTTCGGGCCACAGTGTCACACCTCCAGGCGAGGCACTGCGTTTTCCTGTCGCGATCGCCCCGCGACCAATTGAATTGCCAAACCAGCAATCGATCCCTACAAAAAACGCAATTCGGACATTCGAATGAAACTTCAGGAGAGCATTCCGGTCGGTCGAACTTTCGTTTGCCTGGCTCCGCGCGCCTTGCTCATTGGCGCTCTCGTTTCGCTTCTGATTGTTGGCCGACTGCCCGCTGCCGACATAACCGGGACAATCATTGATGCTACGGCAAGTTCTGCCACTGCGACGATTGACGGGGCCGCTGTCCCCAGCATCGGCGATAGCGCGGAAATCTTCTTTAAAATTCCGGGAAGCGATGTCGAGGTCTCGGTGGCGAATGGCAAGGTCTCATCGGTCGAAGCGAAGACCGTGAAGATCACGATCGAGAAGACGACTGGAACTGTGGAGAAGAACCAGGTCGTCCGGTTCATGTCCTCAGCGCCGAAAGTGACCGGCAGTTCGCCTTCTGTGGGATCAAGCCCGTCCGAACAACTAACGGCGACCTCAGCGCTTTATGGCGAGTGGAGTTTTACTGACTCGGGCCCTGGCGCAAAAATCCTGGTCATCCGCTTCAAGGAGGACGGGAGTTTCGTCATGATTGAACAAACATCCGAAGGCCGAAGATTTACTGCGACGGCCAAATACGAGGCGCGTTACGACACGAAGCCGGCTCGGATTTATCTTTCCGATTCTTCCACATTCGACGGTGCAAAACTGGAGAATAGCATGAGCTTCCCTTTCGAGCTCCAATCCGATGGACGACTGAAAATGGGTCGCATGTCTTCTCCAAAAGAAGAAGTGCCTCAGGGATTCACGGAAGACATTCTGGTTCTTACGCGGTCGACCACTCCGATCCTGCTCCCTCCGGAAACGAAGGAAACGCCGGTTCCGGCATCGCCCACCCCCGAGAACACGCCTGCACCCGCGCCGTCACCCACCCCAACTCCCGATGCGCGCCCACCGGACGAGCAAAAAGTTGCGCTGGGCGATCAATACTCTGAGGCGAAGGATTTTGACGCTGCGATCGAAGCGTATACCGAAGCGATTAAGCTCAATCCGAAGAATGCGTCGGCTTACTACGGCCGCGGGGGCGTCTTCTTAGACAAGCGCGATTACGAGAAATCTGTCGCCGATTACGAGACTGCTATCGCGCTTTGGAAGAAAGCGCTCGCTTTGCCTTTGGACCCGTCCGACAAAAAAAGCATCGAACAACGTATTGAAGACACCAAGGACCTCAGCGAGAAAGTGAAGTTTCTGCGCGATTCTCAGGACAAGCCTACGACGCCCAAGGCAAAGAAGCGCAAGTGAGTCTAAAACCTTTACCATAAGACTGTGTTCCCTTTCCGGATCACCAAGACGCCTCGGTCAGTAGTAGGTGTGCTACTGGGCCTTTGCATATCGGCAAAGGCTCCGGTGTTCGCGGCAGACAAGACGGCTTTACCGGCGCGAGCACTTGCCGGCATCTGGAAATGAAATCGACCGCCTAGCGAGCGGCGGACGACGAGATAACTGTGCCGGATATTTCCACTGCCGTCTCCCAAGAAATGAATGGCTCTACGGGAAGATATCGTTGGGCGCTTCCGGAAAAGCAGCGCGCACTTTCGCGATCGTGGAGGGCGTCATCTCGAGCGCCTCCTGGGCGGCTTCTTCGGAAGCGAAGGGGCGCAGAGCATCGAAATATTTTACGTCCGACCATTGCCCGGACCGGCGGCGAAGTACTCCCCAGCGCGACTCGGCCAGCTCTTTCCCTGTGGCGTCGACGGGATCGACATGGGTGCAGGCCCAATCGCCGTGCACCTTGAGAAAGAGGACTTTGAACACAACTCCCTTGGGATTGGTGTGGGCTGCTTCGCGGTCGCCCGGATAAAAATCCAGGCGCATCGCGTCCATGATCGCCTTCCGCTCTGAGCTGCCCGCTGCCGGGGTGTGCGCGCCTTCCTGAGCAAAGAGCTCAGTCGCGAGCAGGAAAGTCAGTAGCCAAAGGCCGCTCTTCCTGTTTCGTTGCACCTGCTTTCGATAACCTAACGACGTGTTGCCGGGAAAGGAAAATATCGAGGTGCTGGAGAAATCCGGCGAAGTCGGTTCTCAGCCAGGATTCTTTCCTTGTCGGAATCGACCTGGGATGTGAAGATCGCCGCGCCTCGTGAAAGTCAATCTCCGCAGGACGCGTCTGTCGATAGTTGGTTTGCTCCTGACCCTTTGGATATTGCCAAAGGTTCCGGTGCTCGCGGCAGACAAGATCATCCCCCTCACCGTGGTAGTGAAGGAAGACGACGGCAAGACGCCGATCGGGATGGCCCGGGTCAACATCTATCAAACACGCATCACTGGCTCGGAGTTCCTCACCCGCGTGCCGGATTACGGGGACGAGACGAACGCGCAGGGTATCAAACGCTTCGAGATCAAGGTCAAGGATGGCGACGACTTGAAGCTCTCAATCGAAGTAGGGCGCGAGGACAAAGTGGGCGACCGGCATGATCTCAATTACGGAAAGAAGTATCCGCCGCAGATCCTGGATCAATTCTTTCTCAAAGCGAAAGCAACTGAGACCGCGGAAGAGACCACGGCCGTGAAGGTGCGCGTGCTGCGCAAGGACAAGAATTCCCCGGTGGAGGGCGCGGGAGTCGTGGTTAAAGTAATGGGGGCTTCACAACAAGGGACCGGCCGGACAAATGGCAGCGGCGAAGCGACAGTTATGGTGCCGCGCAGCACCGGCTATGAAGTTACTGTTTCTAAGGAGTTGTGGGGCAGCGCGAAGCAACAGATCACAAGTCCGAAGCCGCAGGCCGAACTCGGACCCGTGGAGTTATTTCTGCAACGGGAAAAAGGCACTGAGCTAACAATCACAGTTAGCGACGACTCGGATGGCAATCCGGTTAACGATGCCACAGTCATCCTGGATGGGCCAGATTATCTGCGCGACAACACCAGTGGCGGGGTCGTCAAGTTCACAGTCAAGGAACCGGGCACTTATAGCGTTCGCATTTCGCAGCAATACTACCAGAAACTCAACGACCAGCTAATTATTGAACCCAAAGATGAAAGTAAGACCGAGCCGTTTCAGTTAACGCTGAAGGCTAAGAAGGAAGAAAACAAGGATAAGATCGAGGTGACGGTTCTCGCCAAGGAAGACAAGGAAAGCAAAGCCAAGCCGCTTCCCGGCGCAGACGTGGGGGTGGGGCGTTACACCTCGCCCACCGATGAGAATGGGCGGGTGACCCTAACCGGCAGTTACAACGTCAACGAGGAAGTGCGCGCCGCCGCCCCAAAATACAAGCCGCAAACCAAAAGCGTATTTCTGAACAAGCTAGGGCGTTATGAAGCAGGCCATGGACAGGTTACTTTTACACTCGAACCGCTGCTTTTGGAAAGCGATACCGTCCGCATCATCGTTGAAGTGACTGATCCTCTTGGAAAACCGGTAAATCGCGCGGGGGTTGGCTTTCGTTTCCCAAATGGGACCCGACTTGGCGGTGGGCTTGCTGACGAAAAAGGTGAAGTAACATTCCCTTGTAAGGACACTCCGCAGCACGACCCATTGGAGGTGCGAAAGGGTATTGAAGTAGTTGTCCAACAGCCCGGCTATGTCGAGCACAGTAGTCTTATCTCATCGTATCTGCTGGGCAAGCCTTCCACCCAGGCATATCGATATTCGGTTCAACTGAACAAGGACTGGAGCGAGCTGGAGAAGATGCTCGGCAGCCTGGAAGCACGCGCCGCGGCACTGAAGAATGAGGCAACGGCGGACCTGGGTAAGGCGAAGGCAGTGGAGGCGCTTGTGGCAAAGTTCCCAGCCGTGAAGGGCCGGGTGGAGTCGATTCTGGCTGAGATAAAAAAGGCCCAGCAAGCCTTCGACCCAAAGACCGTTGAGAAGCGATGTAAGGAAGCTGAAAAGCTCGTTGAAGAAATTAAGGCAGCCAAGGCCGAGACCGAAAAGAAAGAGGAAAGCCTGAAGAAGACGCTCGATGAAGCGATAGGGCTGGCGGCGAATTGTAAGTCAAAAGCAGACGCCGCCCTCATCAAGACGAAACAACACGATGCGATCAAGGTCGCCGGAGAGACGGGCGTGTTGGCCAAGAAAGCGTTGGAGGCGAATCGAAAGCTCAAGAGCATGGCTGAGACAATGAAGGACGGCCGCACTCTTGAAGGTCAACTGCAACAAGCGCTCGATAAGATTGAGGGGGAACTGGCCGCCGCGAAGAAGGACGCGGCCAGCGCGCACTCCCAATTCAACGATGCCTTCGCTGCTAACCGGGCAGTTCCAGGGAAGCGCGCCGCGCTGGTCGAGGAGCTAAACAAGCTCAAGACGAAGTTCGAGATTCAAAAATACGACAAGGTCCTTCCGCCAGGGCTCAAGACGCGTCTGGCGGATCTCGAGCAGTTGCTGACAAGTATCCTGACTCCGAACCCACCGGAACTCAGCAGGCTCGACGAGGTGATGACACCTATCCTCACGGAGCTTGAGAAGCTTGCGGGAGAGGCGAAGAGCATTGTTACCAGTCTCAAGAGCGCGATCTGCACCGTTCAACCGATGGATGACATCGTGCAGGAGATCGATGCGCGTCTTACTGGCGGCATGATTGAGCTCTCCGCGGCGGGCGACCTGGCGGGCAAGGCTGCGGCGTGTGAAGAGGCAGCCGCGGCGGCTTCGCCCTCACCCACTCCGCCCATTGATGAGATCACGGTCCCGGAAATGAAAGGTTACACCGATCCATCGAAAATGGTTGCTGTCGCGACGCAAGCTGGATTGAAGCCGATCCTCGTCGCGAGCAACAAACCTCCTGCATCCGATGGCGCCGGTGTGGTAGTGACACAGAATCCGCTCGGGAATACGAAAGCCAAACGCGGCGATCAGCTGGAGATCTTCCTGAGTCAAAAGAAGGTGACAACGCCCGCGAGTCCTACCCCGACAGCGACAGCTACGGCGACCGCATCTCCCAAAGCAAGCGACGAGGTGATCGTGCCGTCGATCCCGTCCGGTATAACGGTGGCGGAAGCAAAGGCGACACTTACTGCCGCCGGCCTCTCCGCCGGGTTCAATGCCAAAGGCGGAAAACCCGACAGCTCGGATCTCGAATTCAAGACTACCGGGGCTCAAGACATTCCGGGAGGAAGCAAGCAGAAGCGCGGCGCGACCGTGACGGTTTCGATCTACCAAAAGTACGAACCGAAAACATCACCTACACCTACACCTACACCTACACCTACACCTACACCTACACCTACACCTACCCCAACACCCACGCCTTCTCCATCCGCTACGGCGGCCTTGGGCACGATGCCGGACCTGACCGGATTGACCCTGGAACAAGCTGTGGCCCGCCTTCCGGCGAAGATGGAAATCGTCAGCGATGAAGTCGGCGACAAGCCTCCGGATCCAAAACGCGCGTGGACTATCTTTTTCCAAACGCCGCCACCGGGCCCATTCGATCCCAAGAAGCCACGACCGACGGTCGTAAGGGTGAAGCGTTACGGCGCCGCGCAGTCGACGGTGGGGACAGGGCCCGAGCGGTTCGATGGCACTTACGTCGGCAGCTATAGCGGATCTGACAGCGGCAAAGTTCGGTTCTCGGTGAGTGGAGGAACAATCGCGATCACCAGCCCGGGAAGCGGCACGGGCCAGATTACGGCCAGCGGTTCAGCCAGCATCAGCGGTTCCGGCGCGGACGGCGACTCCAGTTATACCTTCAGTGGAACCTTCTCACTGGACGCTTCTGGCAAAGCAAGTGCCGGCGGGAGATGGAGCGGGCAACAGCAAGGCTTCAAGGGGACCGGTACTTGGAGCGCGACGCGGCGATGAAATCCTTTCCGCAGCTGACGATGCTGCTATTTGCGCTCGCGGCCGTGAAGTTGTCACACGGCGCCACCTTCACCGGAACGGTCCGTTCCGTCAGCGGCAATGTGGCCACGGTGGCGATGAACGGCGACGTCATGCCACCGGCCGACAGGCGGGCGGAATTCTTTTTTAAGATACCGGGCGTCGCGGAAGAAATTTCGGTCGCGACCGGAAGCGTGCTGCGAGCCTTACGGACAAAGAAACCCGGGGAGCTTCATAATGACATCTAACGGCCTACCGCCATGAAAATATTGAAACGCTGCTTTCTTATCCTCGCGCTAGCGATACTGATCGCGCCCGCACGGAGTCAGGGTCAGGCTGGCCAGGTTGCAGAGATACAAAAACGCCTCGACCAAGCCAGGGCCGAAGAAGAGGCGGCTCAGGCGGGCTTAACCACCGGAGAGTCGAAGTTCTCAGATTTCGAAGCAGCATCGAAGAGGCGCGCGGCCTTGGAAGCTGAACTGGCAAAGGCCAAGGCGCCCCCGGTTAGTGCGCAGGCCGGCCAAATTGCAGAGATACAAAAACGTCTCGACCAAGCCAGGGCCGAAGAAGAGGCGGCTCAGGCGGGCTTAACCACCGGAGAGTCGAAGTTCTCGGATTTCGAAGCAGCATCGAAGAAACGCGCGGCCTTGGAAGCTGAACTAGCGAAGGCCAAGGCGCTCCCGGTAACTCCCCCGGCCGGCCCAGTTGCAGAGATACAAAAACGCCTCGACAAAGCCAAGGCCGAAGAAGACGCAGCATCCAAAAGGCGCGCAGCCTTGGAAGCTGAACTGGCGAAGGCTAGGGCGACCCCATCGCCTAAAGCGGACGGCGAGGTGATCGTGCCGTCGATCCCTGCCGGCCTGACGGTGGCGGAAGCAAAGGCGATACTTAGTGCCGCCGGCCTCTCCGCCGCGTTCAATGCCAAAGGGGGAAAACCCGCCAGCGAGGATCTCGAATTCAAGACTTCCGGGGCCCAAGACCCTCCAGGAGGAAGCAAGCGGAGGCGCGGCGCGCCCGTGACGGTTTCAATCTACCAAAAATACGAACCCAAAACATCACCTACACCTACACCTACACCTACACCTACACCTACACCTACACCTACACCTACACCTACACCTACACCTACGCCTTCGACGCCGACTCCTACTGCAACCTCCACTCCGACTGCGTCACCGTCGCCTGTAATTTCTCCAACCCCAAAAACCTCCGGCATGCCCAATCTGATTGGCCTCACGCTGGAACAAGCGGTAGCTCGCCTCCTCGCGAAGATGGAGATTCTCAGCGACGAGATTGGCAACAAGCCGCCGACGCCGGAGAAGGCGTTAACTATTTTTGCACAAACACCCGCGGCAGGAACGACGTTCGATCCGAACAAGCCGCCGAGCGTCAAGGTGAAGCGCTACGGTTCGGCGAAGGGTGCGGACGGAACCACCGCGGCCAACGGCTCGTTTGTGGGCACGTGGTATGGAAAATCCTTTTATACCGGGGAGAACGACCCGCCGGTCACTATGTTTATTCGCCAAGATCCCGACGGTTCTCTGAGTATCTGGGTAGAAGGACGCTCCGGCGGATATCCGCTTGAGACCGACGGAGTAACTAAGCTCTGGCACAAGTATGGCCTGACCGAGATTACCTATGAACTAACTGGTAACACGCTGCGTGGCACCAGTCGTTCTACTGACTGGCAGGGAAAGTTAGTAATACGCAACACGACTTTACAGCGCAAATGAAGTCCATCCCTAACGCGCAAAGGAAACAACTGGCTGTGAACGCATTCGCCAAACGAAATTGTATCTGCATGATCGTGCTCGCAGCCGTCACCCTCACATTCAAAACAGAGATTGGGCTCGCGCTTTTTCCACTGCCGCAGGCATTATTCATCTGGTTTTGGACACGCCGGGACTCTCGCAAAAATGTGCTTAGGTGCCCGCAAAAACTGAAAACCTGCTTTGTTACATTTGCGTTACTGACAGTTATCGCGCCGGTATGCAGTCAGGGGCAGGCAGATCGAGTTGCAGAGATACAAAGGAGTCTGGACCAGGCCGCGGCCGAAGAAGCCGCGACCAAGGCGAAGTGGGAGAAGGAGCTAAAGACGTTCGAACAGGCGAAAGCGGAGTATGAAGCATCGCTGAAAACGTCAAAGCCATTGGGTCGGCCGATCCAGGTCTACGAGAAGAAGGCTCGCGCAGACTACGACGCCGCAACGAAAAAGCGCGCGGCCTTGGAAGCTGAACTGGCGAAGGCTAAAGCAGCCTCAGTTACACAGGCCCCCTCCACGCCGAAGCCAACGCCCCCACCACCAGCCGAGAGCGATCAGGCGCGAGTGCCGGATCTCTCTGCGTTCGACAATGTCTCGGAAATGAAGGCTGCTCTTGCCCATGCCGGTTTGACTGGGGCGTTTAGCGCGGCGGGAAAACCACCAAACAAAGAAAAGGAATTCAAATTTGCCGCGCAATCGCCGGTGGCGGACACGAAGGTGAAACGCGGCTCCATCGTCACCGTGTCCATCTATCAGAAGTTTGAGGGTGATGGCGCAGACGAAGTGGTCGTGCCTGACCTGTCTGTCTTTGACAGTGTCTCGGAGATGAAAGCCGTCCTGGCGCACGCGGGTTTGACCGGCGCTTTTAGCGCGAAGGGCACGCCACCGAGCAAGGAAAAGGAATTCAAATTTGCCGCGCAATCCCCGCCGGCGAACATCAAAGTGAAACGTGGTTCGACGGTAAGCGTTTCGGTTTACCAGAAGTTCGAAGCCGATTCCACTGAGGCGGTGCCGGACCTCATAGGTAAAACACTGGAACAGGCCGGCCCTCTTCTCGCGCCGGTCCAGTTAAGTATCGGCGGAATCGATGACACGCAGAAAACTGATAAGCCTGAGTTAGTAAACACGATCTTTGAGCAGAGCCCGCCGGCCGGCGCAAAACTCCCCGCGAGCAAGCTCGTGACTGTGCGGCGCTACGGCGGGCTGGCCAAGAAAGGAGCATCACCAACTCCAAGCGAACTAGAACAACTTATTCCTGGCGCGGACAAGGACCTAATTGGCCAGTTCGAGGGCCAAGCTCAGGTGACAACCTTCGAGTTAAGTGACTACAAACACGAACATCCGCAGCAAACGACTAAGAAGGTAACGGTCGGCATTTGGCGGGATGATAAGGGCCAATGGCATTTCTCCGGGCGGGTAGGCGACAACGCCGGCATAGGCGAAACTGGCGGCAGCGGAGCATTAACTACCGTGAGTGGTGGAGTTTTAACCTTCGAACAGCACCAAAAGGATGTGGATAGAACCTGCACGGTGAAAGTATCGGGCAACCAACTCTTCGGGACGTGCCAGAACACCCTTAAAGACGGCAACCTCCAGCCTGCGCCGATCAACTTCACCGCCACTAGAACGAAGTAGACGAAAGCGCGTAAATCGAAAGGGAGACTACAATGACAATGCGAAAATACGGTTGGCTAATTTTTCTGGCGCTCTTCGGAGTGAATTCCTTATCCGCAGCCGAGATCACGGGAAAGGTGCGGGACACGAGCCAGGACAGCACCACGGTCCTGATCGAGGGCGACACGCTGCCCATCGTGGGCGATAGCGTCGAAATCTTCTTCAAGCTCCCGGGCGCGAATGAGGAAATCTCCGTGGCCAGCGGTAAGGTCATGGCCGTGGACGCGAAAGTGGTCAAGGTCAAGATCGAGACAACCACAGGCACCGTCGAGAAAGATCAGCTCGCCCGAATCAGGTCGGGAGGGGCGCCGCCAGCTTCGGGAGCGTCGCCCGCGGCAACATCCTCGCCCTCCGGACCAGCCGCCACGACCGAACCGTCGATTGTCGGCCATTGGGTCGGCAACTATCGAGATGGAACCATATACTCTTATACCTTCAATGCCGACCAGACGTTCACATGGACTATTGAAGAGAAGAAAGCGTCGTCGGACGCCGGAAGCCAGACGACTGTTCACGGGAAGTATCGTCTGAATAACACGACCAAGCCTAATCGCATGGAGATGTTCGACTTTGATCATCCGGCGGTTCCGATAGGCCAAACGCACAGTGCGCCCTTCGAATTTCAGGGGGATTCGAAGTTTAAAATGGATCTTTCGCAGGGAGCACAGGAGCACCCGGAAAACGGATTCACGCACTCGGCGACCATCTTTTCCAAGGTAACGGGTTCATCGATCACTGGCGATTGGGTCACCAATGCGCCTGAAGGCTTTACGGTTTCGCTCAGCTTCAAAGAAGACGGCAGTCTCCTCTGGGTCACGGAGGACGCGCAATTCGCCGAATCGACGGGCGGCAAGTACCACGTCGATCCGTCAACGCAGCCTCAAGGCATCGAGTTGTCCGACTTACAGGAGGGTGAAGTGAAAGGCATCCGGCTTCGCGGAATCTTTGAATTGCAGCGCGATGGCCGCCTCAAGTTAGACTTCGCGAAGGACGAAGAGGCGCCGCCGAAGGAATTCGGCAAAAGCGCGTTGGTTTTTTCCAGGGCCACGTCGCCGATCGTGCGTCCGAACAAGCCTCCGCGGCCCAAGCCGACTCCGGGCCCAGCATCCACCCCGTACGTAGCGCCCACTCCCGCGCCGGACGAGGCTTTGATCGATGAAGCTTTAGAACGCCACAAGAGCGGCGATGACTCCGGGGCGATTGAGTTACTCAGTAAGGCGATCGCGCTTAACCCGAAAAACGGGAGGGCCTTTTATTGGCGTGGTTCTTTTGCGCACAACAAGCAAGATTACGCGGCGGCGGTCGCCGATTATGAAAAAGCGCAGGAACTGGATCCGACCAGGAACCTTCAGGATCTGATCCAAAAGGTGAAAGCAGTCCTGGAGTTAACGAGCCGCGCAAGTCCGGAGCCGACGCGAGCGAAGAAGCGATCGAAGAAGCACTAGCCCTGCCGGAGTAGGCCACAACGATGCAAAACTGTTTACGTTTCATTCTTCTCCTGGCGCTCCCGGCTTCGTTGAGCGCGATTGAGATCACCGGCACCGTCCGCAGCGCCACGGACAAATCCGCCACCATCGTGACAGACTCCGGCCTGGTGCCGACTCCCGGCGATAAGGTTGCGATCTATTTCAAATTGCAGGGAACCGAGGACGAAATTTCGGTGGCGAGGGGTCACGTCGTGGAAATCGTCGCGGAGTCGATCAACGTGCAAATCGATAACGCCACCGGCGAGGTGGCGAAAGATCAGCTCGTGCGGATCACGTCGGCCAATCCGCGGAAACGAACCGATCTCACCGCGGGGCCCTCGATCACGCCGTCAGCCATGGTTCCTCCGCTGAGCCCCACCCCAACTCCCAGTCCGAAAAAGGACGGGGGGGACCACCACTGAGGAACCGCCGCCTGTTGGGCAGATGGCGTCTCAGATCGTCACGTTTGATGAGGCCCCCGTCGGCCTTCTCGCCGCCGATGCCTTTGCAACACAGGGGCTGCGTCTTGTTCCAGGCAAGGGCAGACCGCTCGTTGTCGCCGCCGAACCGAACATGATTTTGCCGCGCCCGTGCAAGAAAGTGATGCTGGTCGGCGACGTCTACGTCACTTCTTTCAGTGTGATGCTCGATCCGCCGGTGAAGCGATTCGCGCTCTATCGCATCGGCACTGCGAATGGCGCATCCACGCCGACCTGGAAAATGATGGCCTACAACGCGAAGGGAAAGCTCGTCGGCTCCACCGGCGAAATACACGGACTTCCGAAAAAGCCGAGGTACTTCGGCATCGATGGCGACAACATCACCCGAGTGGAGATCAGCACCGACAATCGCCAAGGCTCGGGTACGTGGGCGACCTGGAGCTCGGTCCCGATCGCAAGCTTTGGTTTCGATCGATGAACAACCGACGCAACCTCACCTGACAGAAGGTTCCCGATGAAATGAAAATCGCAACCGGCTCGGCGGTCTCGTTGTCGCGGCGAATCAATCTTGAGATGAAATACAAAGCGATGGCCGTGAAACTCTCCCTCTTATTCTGGACCGGGTTTCTCGTAATCCTTAGCTCACTCCGCGCTGCGCCAATCACCGGCACCGTCCGCCTGGTCGCTGGCGATCTCGCCACCGTGACGATCGACGGCGGCGCCATGCCTCCGACGGGTGCGCGGGCCGAATTCTTTTTCAAGATCACCGGTCTCGAGGACGAAATTTCGGTGGCGAGCGGCAGCGCTCTTGGGATCAATCACGGCAATCTCATGGTGAAAATCGAGAACGCCACGGGCCAAGTTGAGGTCGGGCATTTGGTGCGCTTTGCCTCGCCGCCATCAGCCACCGAGCCGGGCTCGTCCCCGGTGCCGACGCCATCAGTGCAAGCGGCGACTTCGCCACCAAGCTCGCCTTCGCCGGCATCCTCCACCACTCCAGCGCTGGCGCCGACGCCCGCACCCTCCGGTCGCGATCCCAGTTTCGCCTTTGTGGACATGAACCGGCTCTTCAAGGATTACTCAAAAACCAAAGAGGCCGAGGCGAGGATCAACACCACAAGATCCGCGGCCAAAGCAGAATATGACCAGAAGGCCGCAGAGTACAAGAGGCTGCTCGCCGAGATCAATGCGCTGAACAAGAAGCTCGAATCAAGTAAACTCGGCGCCGCATCGAAAACTGACATCGTCACTGCGCGGGACGCGAAGATTACGCGCGCGAGGGCGATGGAGAGGGAGATCAACGACTGGCGGACAAGGCGCGAAAAAGAGATCGCCGACCAAATGGTGCAATTGCGCGAAGGAATCGTGGCCGAGCTGACGAAGCTGGTGAAGGAAATGGCCGGCACCACCAATATAGTGATCGACCAGAGCGGCATGAGCTTGAACGGCGTGCCGGTCGCGGTGTTTAGCCCGCCCCGTGGAGACATGACTGCCGCAGCCTCGTCGGCGCTTGAGGCAGGCCAACCGGGCGCTCCTTTCGCGGCCGTGCGTGACATCGCAGTCGTGGCTGTCGACATGAACCAGGTCTTCAAGTCTTTGCACGAAACAAAGCGCGCCGAGACGAAGATCAACGACGCCAAAACTGCGGCGAAGACCGAGTACGATAATCGCGCTGCGGTCTACCTGAAGGGGCTGGACGAAATTAAAAAGCTAAATCAAGAGCTCGAGTTGGCTGGGTTGAGCGCGGGCGCCCGGACGCGAAAGGCGAAACAGCGCGACGCGAAGATCAGCACGCTCAAAAAGCTGGAGAGCGAAATCAATGATTTCCGGAAGGAGCGCGAGAGGCAGTTGCAGGAGCAAGCACTTCAGTTGCGCAATGGGCTCACCAAGAAAATCACCGACGCCGTCGGAGCCACGCTCATGAGCGGCGGGCCCGCTCTCGTCCTCGACGAAAACGGCAAGAGCCAGAATGGATTGCCATGCGTCTTCATCTCCGGCATTCCCGATCTCTCTGCCTCCATCATCGCGACCCTGAATCAGACGAGTTCATCTGCCGCGGCGGTGTCGCCGATTTCTTCCACCGAGGTGAGGGCAGCGACGTTCGATGCCGCTCGGGCCTTCAAAGCGATGCCGGAAGTTCAACAGGCAGAAAGCGAAATGGTGGCGCTGCGAAACAGCGCGCAAGCCGAGTTGGCCACCGCTGATGCGACTGCAAGACAGGCCAAGGAAAAGGAATTCGAGGAGGCGCGGGGGAAAAAGCTCGCGCCGATCCTCGCCAAACTCGACGCGAGGCTTCGGCAGATTGCGAGCGCCGGCGGATATAACCTTGTCTTTGAATCGAGCGGAACAAGCCAGAACGGACTTCCGATCCTGCTCACGGCCAGCGGACTTCCCGATTTGACCGATCAAGTGGTCGAGAGCCTGAAGAAGGCGCCCTGACGAGGGTTGGCGGTCACGCGAACGCCGGGTTTTTCGGCCCGAAGCGCGGTATGTCTCCTGCTTAAAAACTGCGCATGATGGAAACCGCCAGCCCGGATATTGTTTTCGCCTGCGCCCATTGCTCGACCTCGTTCGTGGTCGATTCAGCCGCGGCTGGGATGACGATCGATTGTCAAAAATGCGGCAAACCGACCAAGGTTCCGGCCGTTACCATTGAAACGGCCGCGGACAACGCGGTGCGAATTTCCGATCTCCAGCATCAACTGAAAGAAAACGAATCGCAGCGGACTGAGATCACCGGGTACATCAACCAGCTCAGCATCCAGCTTCACCGCTGGCAACTGCGGCTCAAGAGCTTAAACGAGCGCCAAACCAAGCTTCACGCCGAGCTGGCGCAGCTTTCGGGTTCTTAGGTGATGTCGCGGCCGGGGCGCTAAGGCCGCTGCCACTTTATCATTCCGTCCGTAGCGCAGTCATCGGACTGACCTTCGTGGCGCGGCGAGCTGGCAAATAACAGGCGAGCAAAGCAGCGGCCGAGAGCATGACGCTTGAAGCAAGAAGCGCGGCCGGATCGGCGGGACTTACTTGATACAGAATCTGGGTGAGCAAGCGACCGGCGGCAAGCGCAAGGAGCAGGCCGATGCCGAGCGCGAAACCGGTTTGCAGCGCGCCTTGTTTCATGATGAGCGAAAACACATCCCGCGGATGCGCACCAAGCGCCATGCGAATCCCGATTTCACGCGTCCGCCGCGCCACGGCATACGATTTCACTCCGTAAACCCCGACCACCGCGAGAAGCAAAGCGATTCCGCCGAAGACCCCAAACAGGACCGCGCCAAGCCGAACGATCCAAAGTCCCACGCTTTTTTCGAGGAAATCGGTGAACGGCGTGATCTTGAGAATGGGAAGATTGGGGTCCACCTCGCGCAACACCTGGCGCAAGGTCGGAATCATGGCGGCGACTGCCTTCCGATCTGTCGCGGCGAGCCGCACATGGAAATAGACGTTGCCGTTGTATCCCTGCGCGAGCGGCACGAACAGGCGGCGCTGCGGTCCCTCGTTTTGCACTTCGTGCCGGTGCCAGTTCACGATGCCGACTACTTCCATCTCCGCCGGCGAGCCGTCAGAGGGCGCGTTCGTATAACGAATGCGCTGACCGATCGCATCGGCGTTTGGAAATAATTTCGTGGCCATCTTTTCGTCGATGATGGCCACGCGCGGCGAATCCTTGTTCTCGGCTTCCGTCTGGGTGAAATCGCGGCCGCGCAGGATGTGCACGCCGATGGCATCGAAATAGCCGGGGGTGATCGCGGTGAAAAGTCCGCCCGCTCCGGGATCGGGTGCGTTTGGATCGGTCCTCGGCCCCGCCGCCTCATTCGCCGCCATGATGCGGCGCGAGTTCGTGAAATTTCCGTAGGGCACCATCGTGCCGAGGGCCGCTGCCCGCACCCCGGGCAAAGCGCGGGCGCGATCGATCGCCGCGAACATGAGGCGCTTCGCCTGGACGACATTGGTCTTGCCTAACGAGAAGTCCATTTCGGCGACGAGGCCGCCTTCCGGCTCGAATCCCAAAGAAACGCCGGCAGCGGCGAGCGCACCGCGAAAGAAAAGTCCGGCGCTGAAAAGCAGCATGAGTGAGAGCGCGATCTGCGCCATCACCAGGAGATGGCGCGGCGCAAAGAAACGGTTGAACCGCCCGATGTGCGCGGGCTCGCCCGCCTGTTGTTTCAGGTCGTTTACGAGATCGGCGTTCGATGCCTTGAGCGCAGGCCCGAGGCTAAAGAGCATCGTCGCGAAAAGACAGAAGAGGAACGTAATCGCGAGGACCGTCACGTCCGGCTTCATATCGACCACGATGGAGAAGCTCATCGAAGCGAAGAGTCCGCCGAGCGAACGGATCAGCGCTCCGTTGCTCCAAATACTCAGAAGCAACCCGAACGTCCCGCCGGCCAGAGCGAGAAGAAACCCTTCGCACAAAAGTTGGCGGACGATGCGCCACCGGCTCGCGCCCAGGGCGAGACGGAGCGCAATTTCTTTCGCGCGTGCAGTGCCCCGGGCGAGCAGCATGTTCGCAAGATTCAAACTCGCGATGAGCAAAACTGCGCCAGCCATCCCCATGAGCAGCGCGCCGATGAGGGTGACCGGCCCGTCGTCCTCCGGTGACGTGCTGATGCTGAAACGGGAGGGCGTTTGGATCTGCAACTCGCGCGCCCCTTGCGAATCGGGCGGCTGGATCGCGGTGAGGCGTTGCGCGAGGACCGGCAGCCGCGATTTCGCGGTTTCGATGGTCAGGCCCGGGTGCAACCGGGTCACGACATTGAGCGCATAAGTTTTCGGCAGCGCCAGGTCCTGGAGATCGGTCACGTTACTGAAGGCCGAGCTCAACTGTGAGTAAACGCCAAGTGGCAGCCAGACATCGGGCGCGATGAGCGCGCTGATTCCGCTGAAACCTTCCGGGCTCACCCCGATCACCGTGAAGGGCTGGCCATTCACCTGCAACGTGCTGCCGACGAATTCCGGACGGCCGCCCATGCGCTTCCAGAAGCCGTGGCTGACCACCACGACCGGAATGTTTGCGTTCGGCCGGCATTCCGCGGCATTGTAGAACCGGCCGAGTGCGGGCTCTACCCCCATGAGCGAGAAGAAATTCTCCGAGGTGAGAAACGTGAAACTGCGCCGCATCGCTTCGTCGCGACCGATGCCGGCCAGCGCGAAGTTCACCGCCGCGGCGTCGGAAAAGACATCGGTGCTTTCCCGCAGGACTTGAAATTCCGCGTGCGAAAATTGCCGATAATCCCGGTTCGCATTTTGCCGGGCCGTGAAAACATTCACTACCTCGGACGGTCGTACTTTTACAACTGGCCGCAGGACCACGCCGTTGATGAGAGAGAAGACCGCGGAGTTCACTCCGATCGCGAGCGCGAGGGTGAGGACAGCGATGATCGTGAACGCCGGAGTTTTGAGGAGCTGACGAAAAGCGAATCGGAAATCCTGAATCATTGCTGGCCTTTCCCTTGAGATGCGGGACGTGACCTTCTTGGATTCAGGAATTCCACGGCCCGCGGGCGCTAGTCGATAACGGACGGCAATTGACCGCTGAAACGCCGGTGCGACGCTTGACCATGCCGCAACGCCAGCACTACCTCTTCGTCTGCATTAACCGGCGACCTGACGAGAACCCAAAAGGCTGTTGCACCGCTCGGGGTTCGGAGGAAGTCCGCACGGCATTAAAAGAACAGCTAGCCGCGCGGGGGGCAGCCCAGCTCGGGGCGCGCGTTTGTTCCTCCAGTTGTCTCGACCAGTGCTCGAGCGGTGTCTGCATTCTGGTCGAGCCCGATCATTTCTTTTATGGCCGCGTCACGGTCGCCGACGTCGCCGAAATCGTCGAAGGGATTGTGAGCGGCCGCCGGGTCGAACGCCTTGTCCTCACCCCCGAAGACTTGGCACGGGGATGACTTGGTCTTCGTCGTCATTCTGCATTCCTCGCTCCCGTAGAGCGTGTCATGCACTTTGGCCCGCTCCAGTTGCGATCTGCGACGGTAGGGACGCCGCGCTGCGGCGTCCAATGCGTGCGGGTGCGCCTGGATCGTTCGGCTCCTGCGGACTCAGCCACAAGTCTCGGACAGCGCAGCGCGCTTTCGCCCGAGATAGCTAAAGTGCATGACATGCTCTAGGCCACCTTTCCGTCCAGCAGGGCCTTCAACAAATGCCGGTGGCAATGCGGCTCGTCCTCGGCGCAATGGCAGAGCAGCGTCACGTTTTGGCTCTTCGCCAAATGCTGGAGGAGGCGCAGGGTAAATTTCTGCCCGTGATTTTTGATCCTCTCATTACGGAGATCGATCGTCCCCTCCTCGCGCAATTCCTTGCGATAACGCTCAGAGTATTGCGACCAGGTAATCTCACCAGCCAGGATTTGATCGCGGAGTTGCTCGCTCGGGCCCAGGTTCGCCATCCAAACATCGTAACGATCACTGGGCAAACCACGGCCCCGGCCTCGCGCCGCCAGGATGCGCAGGCCGTCCAGCGCCGGCTCGATCGGGGAATGCACTGACTTCGTTTTGATCACGATCGCGGTCCTTCCAGTGTCCGGAATCTAGAGTGGGATTTCGCCCCCTCGCAACCCGTCAAATAAATTGCTTGCAGTCTCGAGACGGACTGAACATTCTACGCCCGTTAACCACACCTATGAAAAAATCCCTTATCACATCAGTTGCCGTTTTAGCCGCTGTTGGCTTGATGACCTCATGCGCCAACAAAAAGGAAACGATGACGACCAGCACGTCGAACACCGAATCCGCTGCGACGACGAAGAAGTCGACCACTAAGAAGGCCGCGACCACTAAGAAAGACGCGACCACGAAGAAGTCGGACACCACCACGACTAAGAAAACCTCGACCAAGAAAAAGGCCGATACTGACAAGCCGGCTGCTTCGCCGTCCCCGTCTCCTTCGCCTAGCGCCTAGGTTAGTTTGGACCGCAGGTCTTCCTGCGACGTCGTCCGCATTAGCGGCAAAAGAAATTGGTGTCGTCAGGTCTCCTCACCCGAGGGACCTGCGACACCTTTTTTTGGTCGTTGGGTAGACGCTGATGTGACCAAAGCCTACTCAATCATGCTCCGTGGCGGCAGCGATGAGATCTGCTCCAATCCGACCACATCGCCATCGTAATTCATCCTCAAACAAACGTCCGCGTCCGGCGCCACCGCCCAAAAATAGGCCGGCTGGTTAAGAGCGCAGAACTCGTATTTCGCATGGTTCTGGGGAAATCCGCATTCGTCTCGGGCATGCGGTCCGCGCTTGCAACACGCTCCCATGTCCGTCATCAGCTTTTGGAGTTCGGCTGCGCTACGCTTTACCTCCACGCAAATGAGGATCTCATCCGGCCTGGACCTAACGAGAAGATCTATTCCGTGACCAGGCGGGCGAAGCTCCTCATCGCCTGAAAGCATCACGACCTGACTCCTGAGCCATCCGCGTTTCAGAATTAGCGCAGAAGCGGTCGAGAGCTGGCAAACGACTTCCCGGAGCAAGCGCGGCTGCGGCTCATGTTGAAAGAGTTGTACCCCCCTGCCGTCATCCCTGCGGGGCGCCGGCAGCAGTTCGCTATGGAACTGCCCAAACTCATCAATCCAAAATAACTCCGATTCCAGTCCCCGAAGGAAGTATTCGGATTCGATCAGACCGGGAGGTGGACTGATTCGCAGGCCGGGAATTGGGAGGGGCTGGCCGAGCGCCGCCCATAGTTCCGCGAACCTCTCCTTCAGGTAACTCCCCGTTTCGGCCTCCCAGTCTCGCTCCATCGCTCCCCTTGCCCCTCTCTTCTCTCAGTAATCCAAAGGCGGACTGGCACGAAACGCCGCCGCGAGCGCCACGATTACTGTAACCGACACCAGCGTGGCTCGGATTCCGAAAGCCAGAAGTTTCCCTGGTTTCCCGATCGGGGTTAAGGCGAGGACGGGGGCGAAGCCTAACAACACCCCACTCACAGCCGGGAGCGACGCAAAGAAATAGCCGCTGACAAGCAACGCTCCCAGGAGCAAACAAAAGACGGGCCCAACTCCACCGCCCAACTCGACCTTGCGCGCGGCAAAAAGCAGGCTGCCAAAAACAGCAGCGGCCAGCACCGAAGCAAATTGACCTAACAACATGCTGCCTGAAAGCATCAGGGCGCCGAATGTTCCTGCGCTGATCACAAGAAGGAATAATGGGACCTCGAAGGCTATCTCCGATCGCCGTGCCAACACATCCAGGATCAAGAGAAGCAACACCAGGGCGCCGGTTAGGCCGGTCACCCAGAGCCAGCCCTCGCCGGGAGACCAGCCATACTGAAATTTTGGCTTTAGTAGGATCCTGAGCGCTCCCGCCGAAAGCAACGCGAACAGAAGCAACCGCGCCCAACCGGGCAATGAAGCAATGCGAGAACACGCCGCGCCCACAATCGCGGCCGCGAGCGCAAAGTAAGGCAGCCAATTAGTGGTATCGGCCGGCGGAAATTTCGCCCAGCCCGCGATCCAAAAGTGTCCGGCAACATAAGCGAGACCAATCGCCCCGGGCGCAAGCACACCTCGAGCACGCTCCTTGCCCCAGAAAAGGGCCAGGCCGCAAACACCGCCAGCCACCATCATCGCCGCGATGGCTGCGGGCAAAATCTGCTTGAGCAGAAACATCGGGCCCTGAGCAGGTCCGCGAAGTTACCTTGTCGTTATTGCTTAACGCCTTCCAGGCTCAGGATAATGTTCACGTCATCACCCAGCGGTCCGGTCATGAACTTCATGTCGAAATCGCTGCGCTTGATGGTGAAGCGCGTTTCACCGCCGCTCCGGACCTCACCCTTTTGTCCCTTGTTCTCCGCGCCTTTCTTGAACTCCGCCGTGACCGGCTTGGTGACCCCATGGATGGTCAGGTCGCCCGTGATCTTGTAGGTGTCGCCCGTGCCTTCGATCTTGGTGCTCTTGAAAGTGATCGTCGGGAATTGGGCGGCGTTAAAAAAGTCGGGGCTCTTGAGATGCTGGTCTCGTTTGTCGTTTCGGGTATCGAGGCTCGCTACCGGCATGGTCAGCTCGACTGAGCTCTTCGAAGCGTCCGCCGCGTCGAAAGAGACGGTGCCGGTGATCTCCTTGAAGTCGCCATAAAAGTCGGTGACCCCGAAATGCTTTATGCTGAAGATGACCGAGGAATGAACCGGATCCACTTTGTAGGTATCACCGGCGTAAGCCGTGAGACCGAATGAGGAGAGGATCGCAATGAGGCTGAGTTTGAGTGATTTCATATGGGTTGGTTTTTTCTATTAATCAGAGCGCTCTGATCGAAGGAGTATCGCCGAGGTGACCAGTCTGGCAACGGCGGCTTGCCGGGGACGGCCGAAAATCACCACTCGTAGCGGCCGCCTTTGGCATCAGGCGAAAATTTTGTCCCGACAGCCTCGCAGACGGCAGCGGCGTTTGGCGCCACCACGTGCACTTGGAAATAGATAATCAGTGGCCCCTTCTCTTCCTTCTGCAGTCCTGTCTTCTCCAAGCCCTCACGTGGGAAGGCTACCTGGCCGTAAGGCGTAGTGGACTTGGAAGAATCCTTCGCGATAAAGCGAACCATCCCGCTCCCTTTGTCCTCACCCTCGCCGAGCAGCTTGCTGATCTCCACCCGGACGATGCGGTCCTTCAAATTGGATTTCTCCTGCTCAATCTGCTGAAAGGTATAAACCTTTTCGTTGAACGGGGCTGGACGGGCGGCCGACTTGGCGTTCGGCTCGGCTGCTGGCACCGATGCGGTTAAACAGGCAACGAGAGCTACCAGAGGAAACACCAGGATTCGGCTTCGCATCCGCCGATTACAATCGGTCGAAAATCGTTAGTCAAGCGCGCCCGGGACGGCGTCGAATGTTCACTCAAGTCTATCCCCATCTCCAAAATGATTCTGTCATTCTGACCGAAGCGAAGAATCTCTGATCATTTCTGATTCCCAGCGCTTTCCCTGGAGAGAAATAGTCGGAGATCCTTCGCATTCGCTCAGGATGACAACCATTTTAGATTATGAGAGGACTTGTCGTGGAGGGTCCGCGCCACCCTTCGCAAATCCTCGAGAAGGATCTCCATGTCACGAAGCGTCGTGCGGAAATTCATGACGCAGCCCCGCAGACTGAAACGGCCACCGACTCGTGCGTTCGATAGGTACGAGCTGCCGTCGCGCTGCAGCTCGACCAGCAGAGTCTCGTTCAACGCGTCCAGTTCCTCCGCGATCCGGGTGCGGCTGGCTTCATCCGCATTCGCGAGCGCCAGTTTCACCGCCGGAGGAACATAGCGAAAACAGAAGATCGAGAGCTCGACTGGCGCCAGCATCTCGAAATCGCCGCTGGCCCGCACCAGATCTTCTAGGTGTCGGGCGCAGGCCAGGTCCTTCTCAATCATGGCGCCCAGCTCGCGCAGTCCCACGGTTTTCAACATCATCCAGACTTTGAGGGCGCGGAAACGGCGGGACAGTTCGGGCCCGTAATCCCAGAAGGCGAAAGCTTCGTCGGCCGCCTGTTCCATGACGCGGGTGTATTCCGCTTCGTGCGCGAACGCGGCGCGCGCCTTCGCTCCATCGCGATACAGGACGCACCCGCAATCGACCGGAAGATAAAGCCACTTGTGCGGATCGAGCGACAGGGAATCAGCTTCGGCCATAGCGGCGAACAGGTGCTTGACGGAAGAGGCCAGGGCTGCGAAACCGCCGTAGCTGGCATCGACGTGCAGCCAGAGATTGAAACGTCGCGCGACCTCACTCATTTCCGCCAGCGGATCAAACGCGCCGGTATTTACCGTGCCGGCGTTGGCCACCAGGCAGAAGGGCAAATGTCCGGCTTCCAGATCCTCCGCGATTTTCGACACCAGGTCGTCGATTCGGATTTTATAGCGCTCGTCCACAGCGATGAAGCGGACGTTGTCCCGCCCGATCCCAAGCAGCCCCGCGGCCTTGGCGATGGAATGATGCGTTTCTTCCGAGGCGTAAATGCGCATCGCCCGCGGGAAAGATTGCGCGCCTTTATTGGTCAGGTCCGCCGGAGCTTTTTCCCGGCGAGCCGCAGCCAGCGCCGCCAGGTTCGCCATCGACCCGCCGCTGACAAATAAGCCGGCCGCGTCGGAAGCCACGCCCATGATTTGCTTGATCCAATCGATGGTGAGGCGTTCGAGCTCGACTGCGGCAGGGGCGGAACGCCACGCCGTCAGGTTCGCGTTTAGAGTCGACGCGAGCAGATCGGCCAGGGCCGCCACCGCAGTCCCAGGCGCCTGCACATAACCGAACATGCGGGGATGACCGTTGTGCCGGCTGTTGGGAACGAGGACATTGTTGAAGGTATCGAGAAGTTGTTCGAAAGGCACTCCTTCATCCGGCAAGGCGGCATCCAGTTCCTCGCGAATTTTTTTCGAGCTCGTCTGTGGATAGACGCGTCGGTCGCGAATTGATTCGAGATACGTCGCCAGCGCAGCCACGGCCGATTCTCCCCAGCGGCGGATCTCGGCGGCGGAAGGGTCGAGCGCCGAAATTCTTTCATTACCGGGATTTGTTTTCTCCGTCATCGAACTCTCGAATTGTGCGCGAAACAGAATTCAAAACCAGCGCAACCTCTCGCCTATTTTCGACTCAATTTCCGGGCGATAAGAAGAGGGCGTTCGGATGGTGCAATCTTTGCAGTTCCCTGGCACGCCCTAAGTTCATCGCCATGAAGATTCCGTTCACCGTCGGCACGGTAGGTCATTTCGGATTAGCGGTGCCTGATCCGAAAAAGAGCGCAAGATGGTTTGAGCGCGCGCTGGGATTGAAAAAGCAATTCGCGTTTGAAGGCGGCGTCGCGATTGGCAACGACAACGTCACCATCGCCCTGCATAAAGGCAGGCCTTCACCGCGCACATTGGGTCACATGTCATTTCATTTGCCGAACATGGCGGCGTTACGAAAGGCACTCGCGCATCTCAAGAAGCATAAGGTGAAGCTCGAAGATCCGGGCGATGAGATCGGCCCCGAAGCTCCAGGCTCACCGCATATGGGTCTCTGGTTTCACGATCCGGATGGCTATCGCTGGGAACTGAGCGTGCAGGGCGGAAAATAATAGCGGCGCGGAAGAGCAACCGCCTGGCGATATCCGATTGCCAAGAGGATGAAACGATTCCTCCTTTTCTGCCTTCTTTTCAGCGCGGCTTCTTCACTCCAGGCGGACGAAAATGTCCGGACGGTTCAGGCTCGGCTAAAGGAGGGCGGCTTTTATTCCGGTGAAGTGAACGGCGTCTTTAACAGCGACACGGCCGCGGGTCTGACGCGTTACCAGATCCGGAATGGACTTCAGATTACCGGTAAACTCGATGCGCAAACGAGCCACGCGCTCGGCGTTTCCGCCGCCGCCCCACAGGTTCCGACACCGAAATTCGGCGAAGATGTCTGGCGCTATCTGAGAAAGAGCGACCAGGAACAGATCAAGAAAATCATGGCCGCGGAGGATGCCGGCTCGACTCAGACCCGCGCAAAAACGGAAGCCCCGACACCTCCTCCGGCGAAAACCACTGCGCCGCGAAAGAAGGCAACAACTCCGCCCGGAACCGTGGCCACAGTCCCGCGCAGCTACGATCGCGAGCGGCTTCGCGATTACGTGGCCGCCTTTGTCCTCGCCGGTCTCGACCCGAGCGTAGGCGCCGAAGCAGAATTCTTCGCCGACCGCGTGGACTACTTCGGCGAACACAACGTCACTCGCGACAGAATCCGCCGCGACCTGCAACGCTACGACAACCACTGGCCCGAGCGCGCCTTCTCCCTTGAGGGAGAGCTGGAGGTAACGCCGCGGCAAGATCGAATTCAGGTTGGATTCCTCCTTCGTTATGAACTGCGGAGCGCTTCCCGCAACTCCGCTGGTAAGGTCTGGAAAACGCTCGTTCTGGAAAAAACAGGCGCCGACGATCTCCAGATCGTCTCCGTCAACGAACGCAAAGCGCGGTAACTTCCCTCTTCGATTCCTTCGCCGTTCGTCCCCGTCATTCGTCTTGACGGAATTGGTCCCACTCCGAAGACTCGGAGCCATGAAGCTACTGCCGTTGCTGGCTATAGGATTGGTCTCGGTGTCGAACCTCATGGCGGCGGACGCCTCCCTCAATGATCTACTGAAACGCGGCGAGATCGATAAGAGCCTCGCAGCCTTCGCTCAGCCCAAAACGGATGCCGAGCGTTTTTCTCTCGCCGTCACGCAGGTGCTCGCGTCGGTTCGGGATTTTAGCGTTGGGTTCAATAAGCTTTCGATCCACCCGAACCTTCGTATGTCCGGGTTGCCCTTTCTTCGCGCCGTCATTCAAGATGAATCCGCGGGGAAAGGAAATGTCGCCACGCCTCAAGCCGTGGCCTCGCTCTTCCGCGAACTCAAGGCCGGTTTGCAACGCGCGAACACCACGTTGAGCCAGGTCACGGGCAAGGAAGACTTCGGCGTTCAGCTCAACTTCAACGAAGTTTGCGCGGATTTTAGCGGGGACGGGAAAATCAATCCCGAAACAGAGACACTCCAGGCCGCTTTCGGACGGATCCTTGGGATGGAGTCCCACCCCGCCGAACCCGTGATCGTGCGCTTCGATCGCGCGGATGCGGCGTGGTTAAAAGGTTACACTCACTTTCTCAGCGGCGTGCTCGACTTGCTTACCTCCTACGATTGGATGCCGGTCTGGAACCAGTGCGCGCACATTATTTTCCTTAACCCCGATCCCGTCCCGGGCATAGCCAAGGTCGAGGACCCGGGAGCTTCCTGGGATAAGTGGCCGGACTTGATCGCGGCCATTCACGACATGCGCCTGGAGCCCGTGGATGTGGAAGGTCCGAAACGGTTCCGTGATTCGTTCCTCCTGATGATCGCCGAGAGTCGCATCTGCTGGCAGCGGGCCCTGGAGGAAAAAGATAATGTAAATGAGTGGCTGCCCAATCCGAATCAGAAAGGGCCGCGCGGAACGACCGTGACCCGTGCGGAAATCGATGGGTGGTTCAAGGTGCTGGACGAACTGGAAGCCATCGCGCGAGGAAAGAAGCTGCTTCCTCATTGGCGGCTCGGAGGGCAACGGGGCATCAACGTCGATAAGTTCGTCGCCGCCCCACCGAAGCTGGACCTCATTCTGTGGATTCAAGGCTCGGCCTTCCTGCCTTTCGTCGAAGAAGGTCCGATGAGTGACGTCGAGACATGGCGCTCGCTCACCAGGCCTTTTGGGCCGGGGTTCTTTCAGTTCGCCATCTGGAGTAACTAGCGGATGTCGCACGGGCGCACCCCTCTTTTCCGCAAACTCACCCACGCCGTGCGGCAGGCGCACTGGCTGAATGAGAATCCCGACAAGCGCGCGCTCTTCTTTGAGACACGCGAAGCGTCGCGGGTTTCGCGGCGCGACTTCGTGCGCCTACTGGGAGCCGCTGGCATCGTCACGGCGGCGGGAGGATTCGCGCTGCCGGCGCGGGCGCGGGAAGCTGAGCCATCGCGCTCGAGGTCGGAAGATGCGGTCGCGATTATCGGCGCGGGCCTGGCCGGTCTCACCGCGGCCTACCGGCTCAATCAGGCTGGCGTTCCCTGTGAAATCTTCGAGGCCAGCGAACGGACCGGTGGCCGCGTTCTGACCAAGTATGACTTCAACAAGGACTCAATGTTTTGCGAGCTGGGTGGCGAGCTGGTGGATAGCAACCATCAAGACCTGATCACGTTGGCCCAGGAACTGGGTCTGGAGATCCAGGAACTGAAAGGCGTCGACAAAGGGGTCGACCTCTACTACTTCGGCCGCACTCATCATACCGACGAGCAACTCATCCCGCTCTTCGAACCATTCGCGCGCAAGCTCGCCGCTGACGTCGAGGGTATCCAGGACAAGGACGCGAACTTCACGGCGAAAGGGAAGGCCTTCGACAAAATCAGCCTCGCGCAGTATCTGACTCAAAGCAGCAAGGGCGTAGAAAAATGGGTGATCGACCTTCTGCGCGTAGCTTACACCATTGAGTATGGTCGCGACGTTGAGGACCAGTCCGCGCTTAACCTTATCGTTTACTTAAAGCCTGATACCAGCGCGGGCTTTAAGATCTTCGGCGACAGCGATGAATCTAAACGAGTAAAGGGCGGGAGTAGTTCGCTCCCGAACGCGCTGGTGAAAGCGCTCCAGGGAAAGGTCGAGATTCACCAGGGAGAGCGTCTCGAGAAAATCCGACAGGCGGGTTCCGGTCTCTCTCTCACCTTCAATTCCGGTGGCGCCAGTAAGGAAGCCAGGTTCACGCGGGTTATCTGCGCGCTTCCTTTTACCATGCTTCGAGAGGTGGACGGGGTGAAAGCTATCGGGTTAAGCAAAAGGAAACAAGACGCCATCGCCCACCTGGGCTACGGCAATAACTCAAAGGTGATGTATGGCTTCACGGAACGCTGGTGGCGTAACCCGGCGGCTGGCTTGCCTGCAGCCAGCAACGGAAGCATCTTCACCGACCTTCCACTCCAATGCACCTGGGAAAGCAGTCGCGGCCAAACAGGCGAGAGCGGGATCCTGACCAACTTCCTGGGAGGCGCTGCCGCAGTGAAGCAATTAAGCGAAGAGCATTTCGTCAAGTTCCGAGAAGAACTCAGTTATGTCTTCCCTGGTATCGCCGATAAACTTGACGGCAAACGCGCCCTGATGAACTGGCCGGGCTACAAGTTTACCCGCGGCAGTTACACTTGTCCGTTAGTAGGACAGTATACCACGTTACTCAGGAACGCTCCGTTGCCGGAGCTGGACGGCCGCCTGATCTTTGCGGGCGAGCATACCAGTGGGGAGTTTTCCGGTTTCATGAATGGCGCGGTCGAGTCTGGTAATCGCGCGGCGCGGGAAATACTTACCAAGAAGGCCGTGCTCCCCAAGGCGGCGTGAGCCAGTCAAGTTACGGTCATGCCATGAACTTGCCCGCTGTTCGTCCCATAGCGCTAAGTGAAATCCAGGAAGCGCGAAAACGCATCGCGGGAACTATCCTGCGCACGCCGCTCGTCCGCCTGGAGTTAGGCCCGGGTTATCCCGATATTCGGCTAAAGCTGGAGAACCTTCAGCCGATCAACGCCTACAAACTCCGCGGCGCGGCCAATGCGGTCGCCATGCTATCCGAGACTGATCGCAAGCGCGGCGTGTGGACCATTAGCGCCGGCAATGCTGGGCAGGGCGTCGCTTATGCCGCAAGACAAGCCGGCGTTCCGTGCACCGTCGTCGTGATCGAGACGGCACCGACCGCAAAGATCGAACGCATGCGCGCCCTGGGAGCGAAACTTATCCCGGTGCCGCACGAAGTCGCCTGGAAGGCCCTGGACGATCATTCGTTCCCCGGAGCGGAAGGAACTTTCATCCATCCTTTCGACGATCACGATTTCATCGCCGGCCACGCTACCATGGGTCTCGAGATCCTGGAGGACGCGCCTGACATCGTCGCTATCATTGCGAGTATCGGCGGCGGCGGACTCATTGCTGGGGTTGGAAGCGCGATCAAGGCACTGAGACCCGAAATCAAGGTATGGGGCGCGGAACCGGAGACAGCCGCGCCGTTCGCACTTTCCCTAACGGAGCAAGGTCCGAGAGAATTTAAGGCTTGGGAAACATCCTTCGTAGATGGCGCCGGCGGACGCAGTGTCTTTCCGAGGATGTGGGACCGAATGAAGCCAGTAGTAGATGGCGCGATCGTGGTTACTTTGGAGGAAACCAGGAAAGCAATGCGCTTGATGGCGGAAAAGACGCGCATCATTTCCGAAGGAGCAGGCGCTTTGCCGCTTGCCGCGGCGCTTACCGGAAAAGCGGGGAACGGTCCGCTTGTTTGCGTCGTTTCCGGCGGGAACCTTGACCTGAAGAAGTTTTCCGAACTGATCGATCTCTAGTTCTACTTGTTCCGAATAGCTCTGATAGCTGTGGCAAGAGAATGAGCCATGACCTTCTTATTGCCTTCCTGCCGGATCCATTCCGCATCCCTGGCGTTCGTGAGAAAAACCATTTCCACCAGGATGGTGGGCACTTTGCTAAAGATAGAGCCAGTTAGCGCACCCTGCCGGCCCCCGATTAGCGTTTCGTCATCTCCCCGCAGGCCATTGTCCTTCAGTTTCCCCGCCAGCGCGGCTGCGAAAGCACGATGAAATAACTTCGCGGCGGCAGAAGAAGTTGTCAGCACGTCAGGTGAAGGACCCGTCACGCCGTGCGCCGTGCCGGGTTTGCGCGGATAATAAACGGTAAAGCCGCTGCCTGGCCCGGCATCAGCGTGCAACCGCAGCAGTAAATCAGCGTGAGCGCTATTCGCCGCGAAGGCCCTCTCTTTGTTACTCACGAACTCCCTTTCCGATTGCTTGGTCATCAAGACGATAAAATCATCTCGTTCTAGCTCCTGCTTTAGCAACACGGCGACATCCCAATTCACGGACACCTCGCGTAGCCCATTTACAAGGCCCATGCCGTCGTTGTTCTCGCTGGGATGCCCTGGGTCGAGACAAATCACAGTTCTGTTTGTTGCTGGGTCGATGGCCCTGCCGGTTGAGGCCACGGCGAAGAAAAGCGTGAGGCAAGCGCAGATACTCTCCAAGCCTCTCACCATGTCTAATGCACGAACTTTCACGGCGTGCGATTGCTGACCGCTAAGAGGGCAAGCCTTTGCGCGCGATTAACTCCATCTCTCCGCAAAAACGGTCCAGCTCACCCAGCGTAGTATAGATATTGGGCGTGATCCGAATGCCTTGGAACTCTTCGTGCACAATAGGCGTGACGAAGATGTGATGTTTGTCGAAAAGATACTTCACCACCGCGTCCGGAGTGGTTCCTTCAATCTGGACATTTGCGATGGCACACGACTGGTCTGGATCGAAAGACGTGTTGAAGCGAACCTTCGGCACCTCCTTCAGCCGATTCATCCAGTAACGCGACAAATAACGCAGGCGCGCTTCCTTGCGTTTGCTGCCGATGCTGTTGTGAAAGACCATTGCCTCACCTATGGCCAGCCTTATCGCGGCTGAGTGAGTCCCTATCTCCTCGAACTTGCGGATGTCCGTCGCCTGCTTGGATTCCGCTGCCATCATTGGCCAAATCTTCGCGATCTTATCCCGCTTCACGTAAAGCAGGCCGGTGCCTTTAGGCGCATAGAGCCACTTATGCAGGCTGGTGCCGAAGTAATCGCAACCCAGATCCTTCTGTTTAAAATCGAACTGGGCGAAGGAATGGGCGCCGTCCACGATGGTTTCAATTCCTTTGGCGCGCGCGAGGTCGCAGACTGCTTTCACGGGAGTAATCTGTCCGGTGATATTGACCTGGTGCGCCATGAGGATCAGGCGCGTGCGCTCCGTGATCCCTTTGGCAAAGGCGGTAGTGATCTCATCGAGGTTCTTCGGCGGAATGGGAATCTGAATCAGCTTGAGCTTTAAGCCTTCGCGCTTCTCCCGCTGGCGCAGCGTGGTCAGCATGCGCGGGTAATCCTGCGTGGTGGTAAGAATTTCATCACCAGACTTGAAGTCCATTCCCATCAGGAGAATCTCGAGTGACTCGGAGGCATTGCGCGTAATCGCAATCTCTTCTCGATCGCAACCAAACAGTTCGGCGAGACCCGTCCGAATGGTCTCCGATTGGGGCTCGAGAATCTGCCACATGGTGTAGGCGGTGGCGTCTTCCTGCTGCCAGGTGTAACGCACCAGCGCCTCCGTCACGATCCGCGGGCTGGGCGATACTCCGCCGTTGTTCAGATTGATGATGCCGCGAGTAACGCTGAAAGAATTTTGAATGACGGCCCAGTAGTCTTCATCCATGGCCGCCTCCTCCGGCGTGAGATGCGCCACGGCCTTGGTGGCCGCTTCCACGCTTCTGAGCAACGACGCGACGGTGGCGGAGGAAAGCGCGGCCAGTCCCAGGCCTTTTCCCGCGAGTGAAAGGAAGTCGCGTCGAGTGCGCACGTTCCAGTTATCAAAGCGGTTCAAGCGCTGACATGCAATCATTGTCCGCACAGACGTTAGTTCGCCCTCGTCCTGGTAGGTGTCGCGACGTGTTCTATCAGTGGCTCTATCATCGAAGTGCGCCCGGCGCCTGGTATGTGTTTGACGCGCGTTTCCCGCGAAAAAATTATCCGCCCTCCTTTGCGTCGGGGGAGAAGCTAGGGATCGCCGATCATGGCTCGGAGCCCTTAACATTGGCGGTTCGGATCACCCCAAAGTCAGAAGCCGGCGATCGCCGTTGAATCCAAATGGCCCTTTCGCCGCATCCTATTCCCGGAGACATGAACGACGCACCGATCATCACGCAGAGAACTCGAGCCCTTACCTGGATCGGTCTGTTCATCTCTCTCTTCGGGATGTTGCTGGTGCGCTACGCGGTCAATTACATCTGGGCGACTCCTTCGCTTACCTCCGCGATCCTGAAAGAGGCCGGGATGTGGCTCATCGCCCTGGTCCTCCTCGTTATCGTGAGATATGGCGAAGGGTTGCCGTTGACTTCGATTGGGCTGGGCACCGTTCGCTGGATAAAGTCGATTCTCTGGGGATTCCTGATCGCCGTTATCTGCTTTCTTCTCGCCGGCCTCATCATCGCAATCACCGGTTTCACCGGTGGAAAGGCCGGTGAAGCTTTGAGTAAGCTACCGCTGTGGTTGATCACCCTGATCGTAATAAGAGCCGGTGTAGTCGAGGAAATTTGTTATCGCGGCTATGCGATTGAGCGGTTGCAAACCCTCGGACTCGCCGGCTGGCTTGCCGCTGCCATTCCCCTTGCCATCTTCTCCATTGGTCACTGGACCGGTGGCTGGTCGAACATCCTCATCGCTTTGGTCCTCGGAGGTGTCCTGGCCGGCTTCTACCTCTGGCGCCGCGACCTGAAGGCCAACATGATCGGCCACTTTCTGGTCGACTTCGCCGGGAACGTGTTACCGAAGTTATTCTCCTGATTCGCTTTTGCGCACCCCTTAGGCGAATTCCCCGCGAATCCCCTGGTTTGCCAATTCTACGGCGGCAAAAACAAGGTCTCGCGTAAACTTGTTCGCGCCGCAAATAGCCATTGCTTCGGTCAGGACCTCATTTACCTGGGTCAGGGTAAGTTGCTTACCATTCGGCAGCCAGCCGCGCGTGCCGTCGCTTGGCCGCTTGGTGAAGAGGAAATCATGAGGCGCTGACGGATACAGAATGATCGGTGAATCATCATCGATGAAGGAATGTATCTTCGGCGGCACACTGGCGAAATCGGTATAGAACCCCTTGGAAATATCGATCGCTCCCCAAACAGCCGAAACATACTGAAAAGGATCGAGAAACTGCCAGTAGGTCCTGTCCGTGACCCAGCCTTTCTTTTCGCGTCGTAAATATTTACCGCCTGCACTTTGTAGGGAGCGGGGAAGTGCTTGAGAAATTCCGCTTCTGGAACTCCAGGCTTAAACGCAGCTGCTGCCGCAGTCGCGGATGGAGCATGCAGCGGCAGAGTTGAAGGAATAATACTTTCTGGGCTTGGCATGGACTCAGTGAACAAAAATTTCCTCTACCCGACAAGTGGGAGAATTCCTACAGTGCAAACAGGAGCACTCACGCCGACAGTCGAGCTGTGACTCTTACTGATTACCTCCGCGCTTCGCGGAAGGCTTTGATCTTTACCGGCGCGGGTATCTCAACGAGCAGCGGTATTCCCGATTTCCGCGGGCCGCAAGGCATCTGGACTAAACGCCAGCCCGTTTACTACCAGGATTTCATGTCGTCGGAAGCGGCGCGGATCGAGCACTGGGACTACAAGCTGGAGGGGCGGGATGCGTTTCGCGACGCCAAACCAAACGCCGTTCATCACGCGATCGTCCAATTGGAACGCGCGGGAAAAGTTTGCGCGGTCGTCACCCAAAACATCGACGGCTTGCACCGCCTGGCCGGCACCAGCGCCGAGCGCCTGATCGAACTCCACGGGACCAACGCCGAAGTGGAATGTCAGAGCTGTCACTGGCGTGGAGATCCGGAGCCGCATTTCGAATATTTCCGGCTCAAGCGACGGCCGCCTTTGTGCGAATGCGGCGGATTCTTGAAGCCAGCCACCATCAGCTTCGGCCAAAGCCTTGACCCGAAAGAAATCGAACGCGCCGGCCAGGCTACAAGCGAAGCCGACCTCGTCGTGGCGCTGGGTTCCACGTTGTCGGTTTATCCCGCCGCATCGTTTCCACTTCTGGCCGCGGAGCGCGGTGTCCCCTACATCGTCATCAATCGCGGCGCGACCGACCACGACTCGGAGCGTGGCGTTACGCTTCGAATCGAAGGCGCCGTCGATGACGTTTTTCCTTGCGCGGTCGCGGCGGCACTGGCATGAGGCTTTGCGTTGCGGTTAACAAAACCGACGCCATTCGCACGCATTGACCGAAGCGGGGACGGTGGCATTGTTCCCGCGCACCCGGATTCGACCAATGGCCAAAGCTCAACCGAAAAATGTCTTCTCACCGGAAGGCGCGATCGATCTTCACGTTTCGCCTGAGATGCGCGCGTCGCTGCGCGAGCTCATCGATGAGAAACCCACGAAGCTAGTGGTCGATCTGTCGCGCGTTCCCTACGTGGATAGCTCCGGGCTGGCCGTCTTGATCGGCGCCATGCAAAGCCTCGAACACGAAGGGGGCGTCTTTATGCTCGCGGGCCCGCAGGAAGCAGTGCGGATGATCCTGGAGAGCGCGCGGTTGGATCAATACTTCAAAGTATTTCCAACGGTGGATGCGGCCCTGGCCGCCTCCTGATCTTCAGTTACAGCTTCTCCTGCGGGAGCGACTTCGACGACGGCATGGAAGTCCATCCCATCAAGGCCTTCTCGATCTTCGATCCGTTGGCGCTCAGCCAGGCGCTTGCCTGTTCGCCGGCCTTCTCTCCGTAAGCCCGATGGGAACAAACGTAGGAGTGTCCTTTCCCATCCAGCAACTTGAATCGGGCAAACGCGACCTCCGCGAACGCTGGTCGGTTGAACAAGACCACGATAAAATGTTCCGCCGGCCGGGAAGGTGTTCGCGGGACCGAGTTGGTCTTAATCACCTTGGCCTTGGCATTCTTGTAGTTCTCGAGGACTGCGTTGGCGGTCGTCGCCAGGCTGTCACCATCCTCGACGTCTGGATAATCATTCACTGTTATCATGTCAGTCCACTTCTCCGTGTCTTCCTGGCCTTCTGGGGTGAACTCATGCTGGGTGCCCTTCGACCAGCGGTGGAAGTAATCGACTCCCTGAAAAGTGAAGGCGGGTTTTGCGGTGCGGTTCGTTCCCTCTTCCTCAGCCCCAAAAGCGCAGCCAGCGACAACGAGCAAAAAGACGATTTTCGGCCAGCGCATTTCACGGGTGTATCTCGTCGGCGATCCGAAATCAACATCGTAACGCTTGCTCCGCGGGACCAGGCGCTACCGAGCACCATCGCGGGCGTTTCTATTCGGCGCGAACCAAGGCGAAAATTTCCTCGGCCAGATCTGCTACCCCGCAGCTCGCGTCGTTACTTAAGACAGCGACGGTATAGCCCTTATCCAAGTCTAATAGTAGGTAGGTCGCCGTCCCGCCCCAGCTACCACTGTGGGAAACGAGATGCTGCTTTTTCTCAATCACCCATCCGAAGCCGTAACCGTCTCCATCTTCGTCCTTGATCGCGCTACCATTATCGTAACGGCCGCCGCTCCAGGCCAGTTCCTGAGATTGTCTGCTAATGATGGTGTGGTCGCGCAAGGCCTTGTCCCACAAAGCCAGGTCGCGCAGGGAAGTATAAACGCTCCCATCCCCGGTGATAACAGTAGGCGAAGACGACAAACTGATTTCACCTTTGTCATTGGACTCATAGCCTACCACTGTCTCGCTTGGGAGGCTGGCGGCGCCGTCGAGCACCACTGTGTGTTTCATCCCGGCCGGAGCAAACAGGTGGTCATGCACAAACCGGGCGAAGGTTTGATTGCCAAGCCGTTCGACGATCAGAGCTAGTAACGCGTATTCCGAGTTATTGTATTCATACTTCACGCCCGGCGGTCGGCGTGGCTTGGTTCCGTTCATCCATTTCAGATGCGCCTCGGTAGTTAAGGAAGCGAATTCTTCATCGCTGCCGTCCCATTCTTCACCGGTATAGTCAGCCAGCCCTGAGATGTGATAGAGCAAATCAGACACTCTGACGGGACGCCCCTTCGCTGGCACCGCGAAGTCCTTAAGATAATGCGCGACCGGTTTACTTAGCTCGAGTTCACCTTTTTCGATGAGGGTCAAAATCGCAACACCGGTTATATGCTTCGAGACTGAGGCCAGGTCGAAGAGCGAGTCAGCTGTGATTGGTAGTCGGGCCTTAACATTCGCCAGGCCGTAGCCAGCCAGGTGAAGCGGCGTGCCATACCTCGAAACCAGAACGGCTACGCCTGGGCCATCGATATTGATCTCCTTCTCAACCAGCGCGCGGATCTTGTTCTCGTGCTCGTATCGCGGAGCTGCCCGCAACGAACCGGTCAAGGCCAGGATCGTTAGCGCCGCGGACAGAAGGTCCAGGCGCGCACGAGAAGTAATCACGCCTGCGCGATCGGATCGCGCTTGAAGCCGCGGCAGGCAATCCAGCCGAAACCGATTAGTGCCAAGGCGACTGGCAGGAAAAAGAACGCCTGGTCGAAGTTACTCGGGCCTCCTACCCTGACCAGCACCAGCGCGAGACCGCCAACGTTAAGAGCCAAGGCCAATACTGCCGCGAAGGGACGCGATTCTGTGATGCAACCGGCCAGGAGCAGCAGGATAACGATCAAAGCCGCCACGGGCGGACCGTAAGCCACCCCGAAGAGAAAATCGTTTATCATCTGGAGAGGCTGACGCGTTGAAGTGGCGTGACCGAGGATCAGCAAGGCCAGACCTATGACGAGGTTGGGCAGGGACAACAATAGCGAAATGATAAAGAGCAAAAGCATCGTTGACGGGGCGAAACTGCCGGTTTCCCAGGATGCTGGCAAGCCAAACTGGGTCGAGCTTGCATGCCAATTGCTATGAGGTAGTCAGGACTCTCCCCGCCAAGATGATTACTCAGGAAAAATTCGAGCGCCTGGCGCCCCTCGCCCTTAACTGGGCGAAGGAGCAGGAGGCCCTGATCCTTAAACACGGCATACCGCTTACCTCTGGACAGATCGCCGATGCGCAACGCTGCAGGGTCCAAAATTGGTCCCGCGTCCGAGTCTTGGTGGTCGACCGGATCCCGCTGCCGGACGACGAAGAGCTGGCCGATGCGGCGCAACGCGCTCAGATCATCACGGACGCGTCTCGCGGCGTGGCCATTGGACATGGGATCCTTATTCGCGCGGATAGCTGGGGGAAAAGGGAACTGCTATTGCATCAGCTCGTGCACGTCGCGCAATGCGAACGCAGCGGAGGCCTGGAGTCTTTCGTAGGCGAATATCTCAGCGATCGCCGCAGCTCTCGGGACTTCAGCGTCGGCTCGCTTGAAGATGAAGCTCGCGGGCTGGCCCGGGAAATCTGCGCGGACGATAAGACTAAGCAGCCAGCTTAGTTCGTTGCGCCCGTCGAGTGGCACGCGATCCCTGCACGCACGCCTTAAGCGCGGCGCGATTAGAAGGTAGTCACCAGCGCATGGCACGAGGCAAAGAAGATCTTTCGACGAAGTACCGGATTAAAAACGGAAAGAAATTTCGTCTAAAGCACATCGACCCGGGCGACACGAGCGGGCTTGGGTCGAAAGAGGCCGCGGCTGAGACACTGGAGGAAAATGCGAAGATGCTTTGCGAACTCCAGGAAAAGCTCTACGCCCAGGCCGAGTGGTCGTTGCTCGTGATCTTCCAGGCGATGGATGCGGCTGGGAAAGACGCAACCATCAAACATGTCCTTGCCGGCGTGAACCCTCAAAGCTGTGCCGTGATGTCGTGGAAAAAACCGAGCGACGTGGAATTGGGCCACGACTTCCTCTGGCGCGCGCAAAAGGCGTTGCCCGAAGCCGGGCACATCGGAATTCTAAACCGCAGCTATTACGAAGAAGTGCTGTTGGTGCGCGTGCATCCGGATTACTTGGACAATCAGCACCTGCCCAAGAAGCTGATCACGAAAAAACTATGGCGCGAGCGCTATGAGAGTATCAACGACTTCGAGCGTCACCTCAGCCGCAACGGAACAGTTATCCTCAAGTTCTTTCTCCACCTTTCGCCGGAAGAACAGCGGAGCCGGATCCTGGATCGCATCGACGATAAGGAGAAGAACTGGAAGTTCGAGATCGACGACATGGCCGAGCGCAAGCTTTGGGACAGTTACATGACAGCCTTTGAAGAGATGGTTCGCTCGACTTCAAGCGCGCCCGCACCGTGGCACGTCGTTCCCGCCGACCACAAATGGTTCACCCAGTTGGTGGTCTCATCCGTCATCATCGAAAAACTCCGGTCCCTCCATCTTCACTTGCCGAAGCTAACGGCAAAAGAAAAGAAGGACATGGCCAAAGCCCGCGTCGAGCTGACCGGCAGGAAACAGTCGAAGTAGCCGCCGGCCTACTTACTTCTTTCCGCTTAACATTCCGTCTTTGAGTCCCGCATTCGGCGGGTTTTTTCCGATCCAGCAGCGAATGAGCTGTTGGCCGAATGCCTTGTCGCCCACAGTCCCCATCTTTTGCCCGCGAATCATTACGGTCACTCCGCCAGATGAAAAGTGGAAAGCCATGCTGTCACCCTTCTTCAGGTCTTTCATCAGGCCTTGAAGTTTGCCGATATCGCCCTTGAACCTCCCGCAGTCAGCAATGCAATTCTTCTCGAACCCCTCCTGGAAAGCTTCCGCCATCTGGCTCGCGCTCACGTCCCGCATGAAGACCAGCTCAATACTCTTCAGCTGTTCCGAGTTCGCGATCGACTCCCCATCGCTGGACGAATTTTCGAGGTAAAGGCCCGCGGCGTATACATTGAACCTGAGAATGGTCGCCTGCCGGAGACCTGCGCCATTCAACTTGAGCGTCTTGCCTTCCAACGTGACCTGATCGGGCAACTTAACTCCGCTGATCTCCGCCGCCGCCGCGTGTTTCGCGTCCAATGAAATCGCCGCCAGCGCGTTGATCGCGAGCAAGGCCAGTTTGAATGCAATTCTGTTCGTCATGGTTGGTCTCCTTTGCAGGTGCGGGATCACCTTAGGAAAATAACGGCGCCCGTTTCGAGAAGATTCTTTACCCGCGAGAGCAATCGCTCGCGGGTCTACTTCCGGCGACGCTTCTTTACAGGCTCGAGCAGTGTGCCCCGGCATTTGTCGGTGCGGCACAAACAGGCGTACTCTCGCTCAAGCTTCCGCGTTCGGCGCTCGGACGGAACCATCTTATAATCGTAGAAGAGTTCCTCGCCCGGGTCGAGCCCGCGCAACGCGTGCACGAAAATCCGGTCGCTTTCCTCGATCGTCTCACAATTTGGATCGCACGAATGATTGATCCACCGGGACTCGTTGCCGCCATCGGATGCGTCGATCACATCGCCGTTATCGAGCGAAAAAAGGAAAGTGTGATAAGGATTGGCCGGGTCTCGGGGCGGCTTATCTTCCGCTTCTTTCCACGGGAGATGGCGCCCGGTGTATTCAATGATCCGCGCGCCTTTCCGGATACGCGCTGTGGTATAAACCCCGCGGCCGTGCACGCCTGAGCTGCGGACCTTGAGGCGATCCCGCGGCCTGGTTGCGCCGTTTCCAGATGATGCTTTTGCCATGTTGATGCGAAATGAAGTGTCAGGGGAAAACTGCGCCGTGCCCGAGCCGGTGCCCACTTTTGCAAACGCAGGAGAGTAAACTTCTGCGCGTGATAAACCCGAACTTTTTATCGCTTGCCGGGTCTCCAGATAGCGACGCCTTGCTGCCGCAGTCGAAGGGGAATTTGGCCAAAGAATTCTTGCACCTCGGAGTCCTTCCGGGCAGTCTCGACTCGAGGCGGCTAAAATCGCCGCGTTCTTCACCCTCAAAGAAAGGACCCCATGAAACTGACCATGACAGTTACCACGCTGTTGTCCGGTTTGACCCTCGCGCTGGTGGCCACCGCCGTGACTCCCACACCGAGTCCCAACCCTCAACGCACCCCGGCCGATTCCCCCACCCACAGCACGGCGGACGCCCCAAGTCCGGCCGCGACCCGCACCCCGGCCGATGCGCCTAGTCCGCCCACCACTCCGAGCCCAAAACCCACCCCTTTCATTCCTCCAAAGGAGGATCTGGCCATTCCGATGGAGCAACCCGCGGCCAGTGTCGCCCCCAGGGCGAACTTCAGGACCCCGCTGCCTAATCCTGTCCTCTACCTCGTGAACACGACGCCTTACACCGCGAATGGGAAAAATTGGATTCGATATCGCTACGATGTGTTCAACAAGACCGCCTACCCCGCCGAAATGTTCGCTCCGGCGCCCACGCTTCCGCCATGTGGCAACAACACTAATTCTTCCCGCACCTGGGTGGATTTTTTCGATTCGACCGGAAAGCGGCTCTACGGCTTTTGTGCCTTGGGCAAACCGGAGGATCTAGGGCTGATTTGGTTTGCGCTCGAGGAAGGTGTGATTCCGCCCAGTTACGTCTACATCGAGATGAACGACCGGCAGACGAATACCAAGTATAAGTCCAATCTGGCCGACACCACGCTTTAGCTCGCTTACTTGTTTCTAAGACCAGGCGGGGTCACGTCGGTGCTGCTATAGAAGCAACCCGTCCAGATCGGCCGGTTCGCGTCGCCTTGTTCAAACTCAATCCACACGCTCGCCCCAATCTTCGGTAAAGAGCTGCCGACAGTTTTCGAGAGGTTGCAGGGAACACACGGCAAGGCAAAGCCACTCCCGTCCGCTCCGAAAACGTCCGGCACCTGCACCCTGACCCGACCCCTGCGCTCCGGATCGACATTGCTGGTCACAACTCCGCGATATTTGCCGAAGAACTTAGCTGGCATTACTCAACGTCGTTAACTCCGCCGCTGTGAGTTGCAGCTTCCCGGCGGCAATATTGTCTTCGAGATGCGAGACGGACGAAGTGCCCGGAATCGGCAGCATCACCGGCGAACGCGCGAGCAACCAGGCGATGGCGACCTGATACACGCTCACGCCATGCGCCTTCGCCACGGTTTCCAGCGCCCCGCTTTTTAGCGACCGTCCGCCGCCCACTGGCGACCACGGCATAAAGCCAAGCCCCTCCTTCTCACAATAAGCCAGGGCGTTGTCCCACTTCCGGTCGGCGACGTTGTAGCGGTTCTGAATGCTCACGATCGGAAGAACTTTACGCGCTCGCGAAATCTCCTCCGGGCCGACCTCCGACAATCCCACATGCCGGATCTTCCCGGCCTCCTGCATTTTCTTGATCGCGCCCAGCGAGTCTTCCATCGGCACTTTGGAATCGACTCGATGCAACTGGTAGAGATCGATCCGCTCCACCTTGAGCCGCTTCAGGCTCTTCTCGACGCATTGAGTGAGATATTCGGGCCGGCCATTCGACACCCACTGGCCAGGGCCGGGCCGGGTCAGGCCGCCTTTGGTCGCGATCACGAGTTCTTTCGGATAAGGATGGAGCGCTTCTGCGATGAGCAGCTCGCTCGTTTCCGGTCCGTAAGCGTCCGCCGTGTCGATCAAATTCACGCCGAGCTCGACCGCACGTTTGAGCACTTTGATCGCTTCGGCCCGATCCTTTGGCCAACCCCAGATGCCATCGCCGGTGAGTCGCATCGCGCCGAAGCCGAGGCGCTTTACGGAAAGATCGCCACCCAGCTTGAAGGTTGCGTCATTCGCCGCACGCGCGGCAGTGCTGAAGATCATACTCGCTCCTCCGGTTAGGATCGCCGCGCCACCTCCGAGCGTGACGCCAAGAAAGGAGCGACGGGTGACGCCGTCGCGTCTCGATCCACGAAATGAATGGGGAATATTCTGTTCCATGAAGCGAAGGATAGGAGGAAATGCTGCCAACGCCAACATCCTCGCGTAGCCCTCACGCGCTCTTTAACGCGGCGGTCGTCTGACCCAGACCTTGAGATGACAATGTGGATAACGCATGGTCGCCCCATGACCATTCGTCTTCTCTTTGCGATTTTGTTCGCCGCCACGCTCAGCTTCACCGCGATCGCCCAACAGCCTTCGCCCACGCCCTCGACCTCACCCGAGCACAAGATGGAGTTCGACACCTTCATGCTGGTCTTGCTGGTTCGACCACCTAATGCGCCTGAGGTCGCGAAACCCGAGCTCGATCAACTCCAGGAGGGCCACATGGCAAACATGCGGCGGCTGCATGCGGAAGGGAAGCTCCTGAAAGCGGGTCCGACCGAGGATCAATCCGGCCGCAACGTGCGCGGAATCTTTATCCTCACGACCGATTCCGTAGAGAAAGCGCGCGAATGGATCGGAGACGATCCTCTGATCAAACGCGGCCGCCTCGTTGCCGAATACCTGAAGTGGTATGTCGAAAAAGGAAGCTTGAAGTAGGAGGCGTCATCAGAAGGTGACGTGTGACGAGGGGAAAGGGTGCTGATCATTCCCCTGTGACACGTCACTTCCTTTTCTTCCACGCTCTTTGGTGGAGAAGCAGAACTATCAGCCACGCCAGGAACGCAATCGCGCCTGCCGGGATTGTAATGAGCATGAACCAACCCAGGACGCCCAGCGTGTAGAGCGTCTGGCCGTAATCCTTCCCGTCGATCACACAAGGATGGGCCGACCCTTCATCCACTCTGCATCCGTGCGAACTCGCGATCCAACCAGCGACCACGACCGACCCGATTGGAGAGAGTGCCACCACCACGATCAGGAACAGGACAATCCAATAGATGATCCAGGGAAATTTCTTCGTCGCCTGACTCGGCCCGTCCGTTTCGATGCGATCCATTTTGTTTCCCCGCAGTAACTCACTTTGCGCCGATAGCCACAATCCCCTTCTGTCGCTTCTGTAGAGGCAGGTGTCTCACCTGCAAGATTCCCTCCTGTAGAGGCAGGTGTCTCACCTGCACGGGGGATGAACCGGCGCAGCCGATATGCGTTGGCATTGTAGGGCAACCGCGCCGGTTGCCATTCCGGCAGGCGATGCGCCCGCCCTACAAATCTACTCCGGCGGCGCTTCCAGACCGTTCGAAGAATGCCTCGGTGATACCGGGATTTACTCTGATCTCACGCGTCGTCGCTGTCTCGAGGACTTTGCCCGTCTTCAGATCGGTATGGTACTGGCGATTGAGGCGATGAGTGTGCGGTCGAGGACGGAAGTCATCACTCAGAGACGCCGCTGTCCCCGAGAGTTGTCTAACCCGCATCCGCAATAAGCGTTGACGGCATGGCTGCGGTTTTCTAGAAACAGTCTGCCGGCAACCACTTAAACCAGAGATCGACATCTGGGACCGCGAATAGTAAATCGTATCCGCAGCTAACTTAACTCCCACCTACAATGAAAACGACATCCTCAGGTAACATCATCTCCTTTCTCTCTCGCCGGGCGCTCGTCTCGATGGCCGGCGCATTCGCCATCCTGGTTCTCGGCTTCGCCGCTGCTCCGGACCTGCGTGCCGAAACTCCGCCCGATCAGGTCAAAGCCGCCGGCGCCATTCCGCTCACCACCGACCTTTTGGACAAGATGGAGAAGTTCATCAAAGCCGTCGGAGCCGACAAGGAGGCGTTAGCCGAGCTCACCGCGATCAACAAGGATCCTTCGATCTCGCCGGAGACCTGGGGGAGCATCGTTACCGCCAAATGCCCGAAGACGGTTGCCCTCCTCAAGACCGCCGGCATCACGGCGGAAGATTTCGGCAAGGCTATCTTTACGATCATGGCCGTCGCGATGAGCGAAGATCTGGCGAAATCCACGGACAAAACGGTCAAGGCCAACGCCGACTTTGTCGCTGCGAACAAAGACCGGGCGGACGCCGTCTTCGGCACCTTCATCACCTTGGGCGAGTCCGCGACTCCATCGACTTCGCCTCCGACAAACCCGGACAAATAACGGGCTTTCCCCAGCTTCCGCTGTAGCGGCAGGTCTCTCACCTGCAGGATTCCGAACCGGCGCAGGCGACTCGCGCTGCCTCTACGGTTAAGACGATTCCCGGCAGGCGATGCGCCCGCCCCGCAATTTTTTGCACTTGTTAGGCCGGCGGCCGGCCGATACCCTGCGCGGATGAACTATTCCAAACTGATAGCAATCTTGTCTGCGCTGGCGTTGCCAGCGGCGGTCCTAGCCCAGGGCAATGACGCGGCGAAACCGGATCCCGAGGTCGAGAAAGCGATCGTCAAGATCGAACACGACATGAGCGCGGCCCTGACCAAATCCGACGCCGACACTGCCGCCAAGATGCTGGCCGACACCTTCTTCGCGGTTAACCCAGACGGCACGACTCAGGGCAAGAGCCAGTTTGTAGCCGACCTGAAGTCTGGCAAGCTCAAGCTCGAATCCAACCAGCTCGACGACATGAAGGTTCACGCCGCGGACGCCGACATGGCGATCGTGACCTATCGCAGCACCGACAAAGGCAGTTTCGACGGACACGACATTAGCGGCCAGTATCGCTGGCTCGACGTGTTTGCGAAACGCAATGGCACCTGGCAGTTCATCGTTTCCCAAGGCACCAAAATCGAACCGCCTAAGAAGTAATTGTAGGGCAACCGCACCGGGCCATCTCAGCGTAGCTGCGGGTGTCTCACCCGCATCTACCCACCGATCATCGCCCGAAGGAAAAATACCAGGACACCGATGGCAACAAGGCCGAGCGGCGCGCGCGCGAGGAATTTAGTAACGCCATCGAGACTCTGGCCGCGTCGCGATTGCACGAAAGCGACGAGGGCTAGGACCAGCCCGATGCCGTAACAGACCAGCGCCAGGGTCGCAGCCATCGACGGGTTCGAGCCCACGATCGACGGCGGCATGGCGCCGCAGAGCAGGCCCAGTCCAAGAAAGAGAAACGACGCGAGCCCAAGTTTGCGCAGATGATTCATCCAACCACCTGTTTAACCGATCCGCTCAACACCCGCAAATACCCGTCGGCCGATTCTTCAGACTAAGAGCGAACGGACGGCAAGATCCCACCCTTTCTTCTCTTGATCAGACCGGTTAGAGAAGTGTCTGATTGCATGTCGGTGCGGGAACCGCTTCATTGGGACGTGGTGCAGGCTCCCGAATCCAATCTCCTAAATACCGGCCTTTATACTGTACCAGAAGCATCGCGCTTGACGCGAATTTCCACGGGGAAAATTCGACGGTGGATCAAGGGGTATGATTTTCGCACTAGCGGATCCATTCGGCATTCCGAAGCCGTCTGGCAGGGCGAAATCAAGCCGCTCGACAACAGGGTTTCTCTGAGTTTTCGCGATCTGTTGGAGCTGCGATTCGTCGATGCCTTTATCGGGGCAGGCGTGAGCTGGCGGACCATGCGTCGGGCGCACACGAATGCTCAGAAGGAACTCAAAACCACCCACCCGTTTTGCTCCAATCGCATTTTCACCGATGGCAGCAGCATTTTGCTGCGCCAGGCCGAAGAGGAAGCACCGGCGTGATATTTTGCTCCTGCCATGTCCAGTCCCAGCATCGCTCCGCCCTCGAAGTCGATTTTCATGTGTTATCGGCGCCTCGACTCGGAGGAGGTGGTCGATCGGATCTACGACTCCTTTGAAGGTTCCTTCCCCAAGGAAGCCATCTTCCGGGATATCGACACGATTCCGCCGGGAGTGGATTTTCGAAGTTATGTCCACAACGCTCTCCAACATTGTCATGTGGTGCTTGTCTTCATCGGCCGGGACTGGCTGGGAGCTACCGATAGCTTAGGCGCGCGCCGGCTCGATGACCCGGAGGATCATGTTCGCATCGAAGTAGAAACCGCCCTGGCGGTGGATGGCGCGCGAGTTATCCCTGTCCTGGTACGTCGGGCCAACATGCCCCAGAAATCCGGGCTGCCGGCGTCGCTCGAACCCCTGGCTTTTCGCAACGCGGTAACGATACGCACGGGCGCGGACTATCACGCGGACGTGGCGCGACTGGTCGGCCAGGTGCACGCCGCTCTGGAAGCGTGGGAGCGCGAAAACAGCGACAAGCTTGAAGAAGCACGCCGGAAGAAGATTCCGCCATTGGCCGGCGAAGAAGCTAGCGCACTGGCGGAATGTGATCTCCAACTCCCCCCGGGGACGATCTACATAAGTCACGCCTACGAGAATCGGAATTCGGCGCGACGAATTGCAGATGCATTGGAAGAGGCAGGACTGTCGGTCTGGTGCACGCATTTCGAGAGCACGCCGATTCGCGAGGCGCAAGCGCGGAAAGCGATGGAGCAGTGCGGCCTTTTCCTTCCGCTAATATCGCAGCAAACCGAAAGTCACATCGACGGCTTCTTTCGCCGGGAATGGAAGCTGGCGGTCACAAGTCGGTGCGTGATCGTCCCTGCTCTTATTGACCCCATGAAGCCGCGGGTGATCAGAGATGTTCTTTACCTGCGACATTACGATATCCAGGCTGTTCCGCCTGAATTTCAAAACCTCGCGACGACGGCGTGCCCAAGTGGGAGAACTTCGGCCGAATTCATTGACTGGGTCAAAGTAACCGTAAAGAGCTGAGACAGACGTCGGACATCAGAGGGGGCCGAGCCAGGAGTGGAAGCGCTATTTTTGGTCAGCGGATTTTTTTCAGAATTTGAAATTTGCCGTTGCCGTCGAAGCGGGCCGTGGAAACGGTGTAGTCGTCGCCGGGGGAATCTCCGCGGAAAACTCTTTCCGGGCGCCAGGGCTCACCCAGCGCTTGGGGATAATGTATTCGTTCCGCACCGACCCTTTGGTGGGCAGGTTGAGCTCTTCGGGTTTGTTGGCGGCCTTAAACTCTTTCCCATGCAGGTGGTAGACGGTGGTGTAACCGGTCCGGGGATAACCCAGGTAAAAGGCGCACCATTTCGAGTCGGACGACCAGAGGAAAGTGATGCCGAATTGTTCCGGTCCGCCGTGGCGGCCTCGAACAGGGTGGCGACCACTTCCTTTCCGGGAAGGCAGCGCAGTGAGAGTTTTGAGCCTGAGAGGATTGGGCGCTGGGCGCGCCGGTTTTCGGTTATCGGCAGGGCGCTAGGCGCGCCGAAACATCGCAAAGTGAAAATTAGAAAGGCAAATATAGAAAACGCGAGCGGAAGCGTTTAGCGGAGGTTGTAAATCTCGATGAGGCCGATGCCTGCGCTGCCGTTTTTGCCGGAGAGGATGGCGGTGAATTGACCGGACGGCAGAGAAGTGAAAATGGCGGCTTCTTTCTGGTCGGCGAGGGCGAGACCGTTCGCGCTCAACAGCCCGGCGGAGGTGGAATCGTCGGTCCAGTTATCGTTTGCGATCAGGATCGCGCCATTCGCGTCATGCAGCTCAAGCGTGGGATCCTCCAGCAGATTGCTTAACCCGAACTGACTCAAAGATGGTCCCAGGCCGCGGATGGCCACGCGCGTGTTACCCGGTTGAGGCGCGTTCCCGCCGAGAATGAAGCCACCAATCAGGACGTTGTTCTCCGAGCCAACCAAACCGCGGGTGCTGATGTTGGCCAGTTCCGAATTCGCCGCAGGGTCGCGATCGTAGATCTCAATCAGGCCGAGGCCGGAGCTTTGGTTTTTGCCGGTGAGAATGGCGGTATACGCCGCCGGCGCCAGCGAAGCGATTATGACCGATTCGCGGTCGTCCCCGGGTTGGAATACAGTGCCTTCTATCTGGCTGCGTTGATCGTCTCTCCAATTGTCGTTTTTCAAGATCACCGCGCCGTTCGCTCCGCGCAGCTCGAGCACGGGATCCTCGAGCAGACCGGTGAGACCCGTGCTGCTAATAGTTGGTCCAAGGCCCCGGATGACAACCGGCTTCGGACTGTTTCCCCGAATAATGAAGCCGCCGATCATCGCTCCGTCGCCGGTGCCAACCCCGAGTCGGGTGGAGATGTTGACGGACTGCGCGGGTGGAGGAGTGGGTGTGGCCGGGGCATTCAGCAGGGTGATGGTGCCGGCGGCGCTGAATGGATTCGACCATCTCTGGTCGGTGTAAACAGCGGTCCCGGAAATGGTGAGAAGGAATGCTTCGAGGTCGAGGCGCTGCTGCGGAGTAAGGTTCAAGATTTGCCCGCCGCCGCCGGGCCGCCGCAGGCGCGGATCGAGGTTCGCGTTATCGGTGGGGATGGCCGCGTAGTGATTAATGACCTGGGCAATGGACGTGAAGTTGCCATTGTGCATGAGCGGCCCGTTCAAGAGTCCGGTGGGCCCGGTTAGATTCCGGAGCGAGGGCGAACGCGTGTTCGTCAGATCCTGGCCGCCACCGATCGCAGCGATGACGCCGTTGTTGCGGCTGTTCGGATCGATGTCGAACTCCGGCGGCCGATGGCAGACGGCGCAATTGGCTCCGCCCTGGGCCGGCGCGCCGAGGAAAAGTTGCTTCCCGTTATTTTCGCTGGCGGTGAAATTGGGAAACGGCTGGGCATCTCCTGTCGCCGCTCGGCCGGCGTCGTACTTGGAATCGAAGGATTGGATGCTGCGAACGAACTGCGCGAGAGCGTTTTGGATTTTGGTCTCGTCGATCGCGGGCGAGCCGAAAGCGAGGTTGAAGAGGACCGGATATTCCGGGATGGCAGAGAGCTTCGCGATGAGGTCGGCAAAAGAGGGATCGCCGCCGGCGCCGCTGAATCCCATCTCGATGGCGTTCTGGATCGGCTGCGTGGTTTGGTTTTCGAGCGTGGCGGCGCGTTCGTCCCAAAAGAAATGCGGCTCGGTGCCGAACTTCGCATTCGCCAGGCGCATGGCATGGCGGCCCGTGGTGCCGGCGACGCCGCTGCTCGCCAAGGCGCGGTCGCCGAAACCGTTCGCCTGCTGGTGGCAGGAGCTGCAGCTGATGGAGTTGTTGCGTGAAAGCCGCTTATCATAAAAGAGGACACGGCCCAAGGTCGCGCCGGCGTTCGAGATCTGATTCCCGGCAGTGGTGTTGTCCTTGCGGATGTAGATTGGTTGCCCCTGGTTGGCGTAGTTCGCCAACGCGGCCAGATCGATCACGCCATCCTGCGCCTGAAGAGGAGCGGGAATCTGTGAGGCAAGAATCGCGGCGATCGCGCCAGCAACACGTCTCATAGGCAAAACAACACCGCCCTGTTTATCCTTCGAGCCGGGCCAAGGGAAGGCAAAAGGAATGACGAAGGACGAAGGACGAATGCCGAAAGAATAAGAACGGAGATTCTGACCTGGAGCGATGGAATCCTGTGATCGGTCGCGTCCGTGCGGCAGCCCGGGCGGAATTTAGAATTTTCCAAATCGGGAAGGCGTGGGAGTATCGGTGATGGCAAAAAAAGCTGCGAAGAAAAAAACGAATTCCAAACCCGCGCCAAAAGCGCAAACCAAGTCGAAGAAAACGACCGCCTCTAAAAAAACCGCCAGGAAGCGCGCGCCCAAGAAAGGCGTCGTAGCAAAGATTGCCAGTTCGATTGCCAGCACTGTGGCCAGCGTGATGCCGTCGGGCTCGAAGAATGGTAAGAAGAAAAAGTAGAACCGCAGCAGCGGACAGCGCTCAGGACTTAGAGTCCTAAGCGACACAGCGGTCGTTACACAGAGAACCGCGAGCGAACTTCGGACGGGACGCGGGTGGGCTTTCCGGTCTCCGGATTGATCGGGACCCAAAGTGTCCTCGCGGTCGCAAGGAGCGTCTGCCTACCGGCCTCTGCTTGCTGACCGCCCATCGAGAGTCTCCGTATCTCGGTGAAGCGTTCGAAGGTAACTCGCGTAGCCTGACCTACCCAGGTTCGCAGCACGATTTCGTCGCCGAGACCTGCCGGTGTTTTGTAATCGATCTCGTGGCGTAAGACCACCCAACCAATGCTGTCGCGCATGGCCTCGGGAGCGGCCGCATTCCAGTGTGCGGTGGCGACGTCTTGCACCCAGCGAAGGTAGACGGTGTTGTTGACGTGGCTCTGCTGGTCGATATCCGCCGGCTGCACGGCGACGGTGAGCTCGAAGGGCGGAGACACTGACTGCGACATTGGGAATCCTTAAAGTAGAAAGTGTCCGTTCCCAAGGACAACTTCGGTTCGAAGGCGCGAGTCTAAGTTGTAGCCGGGATCGGCGAATCGAACAGACGTGACAATGGCGACGCGAGAAAGGTAAGCTTGCGCTCGCACCTCAGCGTCATGAAGACACTGCAAATGGCTCTCGCGCCCGGCGCCGTCGCTGGAGTGATTTCAATCTTTACCAGTTGGATCTGGATGGGTTTGGTCTTCCATCGATTCCAACAGCGCACGCCGAACACCTGGCGACCGGAGAATAATCGGAGCTATGCCATGTCCTCGGCGATCCATTTCCTCGCGTGCATTGCGATCGCGACACTGTTTCTGCTGGTGGCGCGAATGGGCGGAGTGTTTGCCGATGGCCTGCCCGGCGCGTTCCGATTCGCCGCAGTGATATGGATAGCGGTAGCGGCGCCTCTCGCCATCGAGGCGGCGGTATTTGTGAATTTGCATCCGTGGGTCGTGGTCGGTCAGGTGCTCGATTCGCTGACGACTTGTACGCTCGCGTGCGTGATCGCAGCGTGGTGGCGTGGAAATGGGTAGCGCGAAAGCACCAGGCTAGTCTCACAAACATGGTCATAACCCCGATGAAGACAGGCGAGCTCGTGCCCGTAATTCGCCACGTAGTTCATCCTTCGGATTTCTCGGAGGCCAGTCGCAAAGCGTTTGCCTACGCGTTGAAAACGGCTCTCATCGCGAAAGGAAAGCTTTCGCTCATCCACGAAACCGAAGACGAGCGACACGATTGGTCCGAATTTCCCCATGTGCGGGAGACGCTGGCGCGCTGGGGAATTCTCCCCGCCGATAGCCCACCCGAAGCGCTCGAACACCTCGGGATCGATATCGCGAAGATCATCGGGACCGGTTCGGATCCAGTCGCCGGAGTGCTAAGCTACCTGCAAGAGCATGGCGCCGATCTCATCGTCCTCGCGACGCAGCATCACGGTTTTGATTGGCTCCGCCGGTCCGTCGCCGAACCGGTCGCGCGGAAATCCGGCGAGATGACTCTCTTTGTTCCCGCGACCGGGCGGAGCTTCGTTTCGGGGAGGATGGGTCGGTCTCGCTACGTCGGATTCTGATTTCAGTCGCGGAAACTCCCTCCTCCTACCCCGCCATCTTGGCCACGGCGCGCCTGATCCGGCAGCTGAAGAGCGAGGAAGGTCGTGTCATTTTGTTGCACGTCGGAGAGAAGGAGCTTGCGGTTGAGACACCGAGAGTGGCCGGCTGGGGCTGGCGCCAAGTACGCAAGAGCGGGAACGCGGTCGACGTTATCCTCGAGACCGCGCAAAAGGAGGAGACGGACCTGATCGTGATGTCAACCGATGGACGGAATGGTTTCCTAGACGCGTTGCGCGGAAGCCATAGCGAGCGGGTCTTGCGACAGGCCCCCTGTCCGCTCCTCGCCATCCCGGAGTCATCCACTGGCGCGACGAAAATGACAAAAGCAGAAGAGAAAGATTGGTATCGCGAACGGGAAAAGCCGGCGAAGAAACGGCCTGCGGCCAGGTAAATAATCCGCACGCCTGGAGGATTGAGATGTAGTGGCGGCTGTCATCAGCCGCAGAGTGCGGGGACTTTCTGCGGGTGAGGACACCCGCCGCTACACGAGATTATCCGAAGAGCGGCTTGTGCTTGCGCTTGTTCCGCGCCTTGTCCGGTTCCACTTTCATCAGCACACCGGCTTCCGTGACGTAAACTTTCGTCCACTGACCGTCGGTTCCTTTAACCTCCGCACAATAGAAGGTCATTCCATTCCCGATTTCCTTGCTTGTCTCCCTTACTTTGCCGCCCGCTGCGCCGCGTTGAATCGTCGCCTGCACCGCCACCGGCACGTCCTTCCAATTCACTGGGATGCCGGCCGGCTTCTTATCATGCTTGGCGAGAGCGGGGTTGGTGAGCGCTGTGATCACAAAAACAGTCAGCAACGTTTTTGAAATTGTGTTCATATCGAGAGCTCGGAGTGGAAACCCCTGAGCCGCCGGCTCGTTGCGGAAAAGTTCTTGGGCCTACGGAAGCAAAAGGTCTCAGCGATTAAGGAGCGGATATAATCGGTTTTCGAACCTCCTCCCTTTGAGCGCCATCTACATTTCAAAGACGGACAGCATCAAGGTCCCGGATCAACCATAGGTCTTACCCTTACAACTAAGATTCTCCTGTAGCCGTCCACTTCCAATACTGACGAATCAAGTTCCATCATCGGAAGCAGGAGCTTTAGGAAGAAGGCGAATCAAAGTGGAAGAGGAAACGGTAACTCGCGGTTCGTCCCACCGACACGACCTATTCTTTTTGCGGCAACAACAGAACCATGCGGGTGAACTGGAGCATACCGGCCATGAGGTGCATGACGATGGCTAGGAAGAAGGGCCAGAACAGGTTTAGAGTCGCGACGTTCCAGACCTGGAGAAGCTGGGTTATGACACCCATGATGCCTATGGTGTAGAGCAAGGGCTTGCTCGTATGCGTTCTTTCCTCCGGCGTTAAGACCCGGGCGTTTCGGAAAGCGATGATGCCGCCGGGCAACTGGAACAACAATCCAAACAGACTGGAGTCGCGCCAGATCCAGAGCGGCGTCGGTTTGATGGTAAGCAGGAACATCCCGAAGAGCGCATATGCCAGCGGGCAAAGGGAGTTGTGGAGGAGCAACTGGAGCCGCGTCCGGTCGAGCCGCGACCAAGTGTGAAGGGAGTCGGGCCGGAAGACGACCACCACGCCGGCGAAACCGGCGAGGGTAACGGCGACCTGGGCGGCGATGCCGAGCGCTTCGTTTGGTTCCATACCTACCAATAGCGAACGCGGACCGGGAGAGCGATAGCGAATCCGCGGCTTAGACTTGCCTTTATCTCACCGGCGCGGGCACAATGCGCACAGTATGGAAACAACAACGGACGGCAAGGCCGGACGAGGCATGGAAAAGGGAGCCGATGCTGGTGAAGCGGGCGGGAGAAGTGCCCAATCCGTTTACACCTGCATCAGTTGCGGCGCGCAGAATTATGTAGATCCGAACTGGTCGTGGTTCACCTGCTGGAAATGCAATTTACAGAAGCCGCTTCCCTTGCGGGGGCCGGGGCACTAGGGCGGCGGTGAGTAGGCGCGGTCGGCAATCGAACGCGCGGCTCTACCCGTAACGCAGCCGACCGGGCTCGGCGATGCTCAGGAACCGCTCGCGAAGATCGAGTTCAAGGTGACGCCTTGCGGGGCGAGCCGCGCTTCCAAAAACTCGTCGACCAATTCATGGCGGGAAAACCGGAATGAGCGAGCGCAACTTCTTCGGCGAGCTGAAGCGGGGATGGGGGGATAGGTTAAGGTAGCTTAAGAATGCGGGTGGGGACACCCGGCTCTACAGGAAGCGAACCCGCGCAGCCGACATGGCGGCTCTTCTGTAGTGGCAGGTGTCTCTCCTGCAGAGAGCGACCCCCCGCACCCGACGTGGCTGCCTCTACAAATAACTCAGCGTGGGCCGGGCCCTTGCGGCGGCGGCGCGGGTGCGGGTGCGGGGGGATCGGATGGATTTTGGGGGCCGCGCTGGTTTGGGTTGTTGTTATTGAGACCGCGCGCTTGCTGCTGCTTGATCGCGGCGCCGATCAAATCCCGGCTGGGTAAAGGGCGGAACCCGATAATCAACGGCGATGTTTTCATAAGACGATCGAGATCGACCTCTGTCGGCTCTGGAATTCGCGTTGCGCCAGCGGGAACCTCCAGCGTCTGCCCCGCACGAAGATTTCGGGTTTGAGCGGGATGACCCACCAAAGTTAGTCGCGCGGTTCCTTCCAGGAGCGTCATGCGAGTGGCGCCGGCGCGGGCGTATTCGAAGATCAAGGTGGTGCCGGTAACTCCAGCAGTGACGGCCGGCGAAAGGATGGTTGCGCCGCCGGAATTTTTTGGCACGCGGAGCAAGATGGAACCTCCATTCAGTTCCACCTGTCGCCCGGCTTTCCGAAAACTATAGATCGTGTTCGCGCCGAGCCGCGTGATCGTGAGATCGAGAAAAGTAAGCTCGGCCCGCGACTCACCGCCCGTGCGCACCGCCGTTCCATCTCCCAGTTTTTCGTTCAACACCGCGGGACGCTTAGGAGCAGCGGGCTCGAGCACGTTCACCTCGCGAATCACCTGGGTGACGCGCGCATCCTTTCTCGGGGTCTCGGCGGCGGTGACGATGCTGCTGGTAAACAAAAAGAGGTAGAAAAAATAGCGCGGAGTAACGCGCATCATCGGCAGGGTAATGCCGCCACCGGTAAACGAACGAGGAACAGTCATGGAAACGCGCGGTTCTAGCGAGAACGCCGGGCCAACGCGAGTGAATTATGGCCGCGGCGAGCTTACGGGATTCGATAGGCCTCAAACAACGCGACACCCGTCGTGTCGGCCTTGCCCCGGACGACGGCGGTGTAGTTGCCCGGAGCGAGAAAGGCCACAATAACGGATTCGCGATCGTCCGATGGAGCGAATTGAGTCGCGACCACGGCCTGGGGCTGACCCTCTTTCCAATTGTCATTGAAAGCGATGATAGTGCCGTTTCCGTCGTGCAGTTCGATCGTCGGATCGAACAACGGAGCGCCGATGCCGGAACTCATGAGGGTAGGTCCGATGGCGCGCAGCACCACGATGGGCAGCTCGCCGTCGCCGATGATGAGGCCGCCGATCATGGCATTATCGCCGGCGCCGACGTAACCGCGCGTACTGACGTTTCCAAAAGTGGAGCTGGTGCCGGTTTCGAGATCATAAACCTCGATCAGGCCATTACCGGCGGTGGCATTAACGCCGGAAAGGACGGCGGTGTAATGGCCGGGCGCGAGCGAGGCAATGATCGCGGATTCCGCATCGTTCTTCGGCGGTATGCCTGTGTTCATGATCGCGGTCGCGTCTGGCGACTGCCTCCAGTTGTCGTTGGACTGTAAGGGATTACTGGCTTCGTCGAACAAGGCCAGGTTCGGATCCGCGAGTAAATTCGGAACGTTGTTCGCCGCGAGCGACGGGCCGAGGCCCCGGATAAGGACTTTTTTTGAGATATTGCCCGAGACGATAAATCCGGCGATGGCAACGCGCTCATCGGTATCCACGAAAATGCGGGTCGCGATGTTAACCGCTTTGGCATTGGGAACGAACGGAAGGATCAGCGCATCATGGGCGCCTTTCGCGGTCTGATAATGGCCGGCCGTGGTGGGATGCTTGCGATCCCAGAAGAGATATTGGTCTGGATTTACGTTGGACTGGCCCTGCGCCGAGCCGTTAATATTAGTGAACCCATATGCCGCCGGCTTATGGAGGATGCGGACTGTGTTCGTCCAGGCGTCCACGGGATAAACTGCGGGCTTGATGCCCTCGGAGGCCAGAACGCTGAGACCGGCGGTGAGGTCCGCGCTGAGCTCGAGCCGGTAATTCGCCGAGGCAGCACTGAGCGACGTCGCTTTGGCTGAGTTACCGGAGTATTCCGGGATGGTTCCGAGTGGCGGCACGTTCGGCACCATGATGAACCTGGCGCCAGCACGCGCGAGGCGGCTCATCAGCGCGGTGGCGCGTGCCGCGGTGGCGGTGACGTTGGCGGCGCTATCGTCATTGAAGAGATCGTTGCCGCCGCCCCAGACCACGTAGAGAGCGTTCGGATCAACCACATGGCCGGCGAGGTAGTCGTCCATCTGCCGGCCCATATCGTCGATCGTGATGGTGAGATCCCCGAAGATGTCCGTGGAAACGACCACCTCTTCGTGCGTGCCGTTCTTTGTCGTCGCGCCGCCGAAAGCGTAGTTCGTCCCGCCGCCCAGGCTAAAGGTCGCGGCGGGAAGGTTCAGGAAAGTGCGGGCGAGCTGTTCGTGCCAGACGCCTGCGAAAGTATTTGAGGCGGGATCGGTGTCACTGCTGTTGGTGAACCGGCCGTCGCTGTAATTAAAAGTCTCGCTGGGAAAATCGACCGTGCCGCCGCTTTTCGAGTTGGTGCGGGCGCGAACGTTTCCCGTATCGGAGAGGCTGTCGCCGAAGACGACGATCTGGCTGAAGTTCGGCGACGGGGTCGGCGCGACGGTTGGGGTTGGCTGCTGAGCGAAGGCCGGGAAGGCGCTGAGGCAGAGGCTGGCGAGAAGGAGGAGACCTGTCGCGGAGGGCGAAAATAGGGGTGACGGAAGGCGGCGCGGCGGATTCATATTCATGTGACGGTCGTGAACATCATTAATCGGAGGGGGTGGTCCCCCTCCGCTTGTTTACATTGCCTGATCTCAAATCGGGCGGGCCGGGGCAGGGAGTACGCCGCCGGTTCGCCACAGCGAACCAACGCTTCAACCAGCGTGAGGGTTGGGAGGCGGAAAAGGGGTGACACCCGCGTCGGTCTCTGACTATTCTGCGAAACCTTGGAGGCCAGAATGCCCAGTGGCCTCGCTGGACTCCAAGCAAAGGAATAAAACCTATGCCTAACAAGAAAAAGCCTGCAGCGAAAAAGCCTAATAGTGCGCCGTCAAGCGGTGTGGCCAGCAGCGTCAAAAAAGTTCTCCAAAAGCACAAGGAGCTCGGACTGGAATTGGAAAAGCTGAGGCAATGCATCCCGGACGATCCACATTTTGATAAGTAAGCGGGATCGATCTTGATGCTGTTCCTGCAGCTAACTGCATCAACCGATTAGATGCGGGAACGCGCGAGCCAGCTCCGGCGGGCGCGATGCCTGCTCGCCTATTGGCAGGACGGCCGTTTGTTTTTTCATAATTTCGCCAGGCGGCTCACTGTCGCCGGCAAACCGATTACCTGTGAGGTTCTCGATTTTTTCAGCGCGTGGCGAACTTCCCAGGAGACGATCATTCGTTTCGCAGACTATTCCCCGAGGAGTCTTCGTTCCGCTCTGTCTCAGTTACTAAAGCATGGGCTGCTGCTTCCGAAAGGCTCACCGGAAGCAAGGCAGGATAGTAACATAGCAAAGGCGTGGTCTAGCTGGTTACCTGCCGGCAGCTTTCATTTCTCGACCAAGGACGCGCTTTACCTCGACCGCAGCGATTGGAGTTTGGGTAAGTGGAAGGATATCCTCCCGAAGACATCGCAGCCGGCGATCTTCAAAACCGTTAAGGGCAGCAAAACACGACTGCCACCGCGCGTTTTTCCCGAGTCGGAGTTTATCCGGGTGCTTATGGCCAGGAAGACTCATCGGCGCTTCTCGAGCAGGGAGCTAAACTTGGATACCGTCTCGCAACTTCTCTCACTCGTTTGGGGCGTGACCGGATACATCGAGTCGCCCAGATTCGGTAAGTTAATCCATAAGACGAGTCCGTCGGGGGGTGCGCGGCACCCAGGCGAAGTCTACTTGATGGCGTTACGCGTCAAAGGTCTCCCAGCAGGTCTGTATCATTACCACCCAGCACATCATCGCCTCGAGAGGATCAGTAGCTCCGCGACGTCGGCGAAGGCGGGGCAGTATTGTGCGGGCCAACGCTACGCCAGAAAGGCCGCTGCGTTATTCCTAATGACCGCGGTCTTCCCGCGCACCATGTGGAAGTACCGTCAGCCCCGGGCTTACCGCGTGGCTCTTCTCGACGCCGGCCACCTCTGCCAGACATTTTGTCTGGTAGCGACGTGGTTGGGCCTGGCGCCTTTTTGCACCGCAGCACTGAAGGACACCCTTATCGAACAGGACCTTGGGATCGATGGAATCAGTGAGTCAATCCTATATGCCGCGGGAGTGGGTCTACCTCCTGTTACGAAATGAGGGCATTAGAAACGGATAATCTACAAGCCATCTCATAATCCGAAAAGGTCTTCATCCTGAGCGAACGCGAAGGATCTCTGACTATTTCTCGCTTCTAGGGCTTGGGTGCCAGCGAACTGAGAATACTCTGGAAGCGCGAATCGTCGCGGAGCGAGTCCCAGAAAGGATGAAGCTTGAGAAGCCCATAGCTAAGGGTAGTAGGGGCGCGCTCGACCGCTGCGATTTGTTCCATGGCCAGATCCTTCTCTCCGGTCCAGGCGTAGATTTGCGCCAGATTAATGGCGAGCGACATGCCGTCGAGCGCGTCCTTCGAGACAGGCAATAACTCGCACCCGCGACGCCCTTCCCGCAGCGCCTCCTCCTTCCGTCCCAGACCGGCATCGATCATTCCCAGCAAGCTAAGGGCGGCCGCGAAGTCGGGTTGCTTCTCCACAATCTTTTCTACTTCCTCGCGTGCAGCGGTAAAAGCTAGCTGTGCTTTAGTTGTGTCACCCTGCCAGCGCGCTACAGCGCCCTCCCAGTAGCTATGGGGATAGATAACTCCGTTGTTCACCGAGCCCTCGCGCGGATAGTTAGCGAGGGCGCGGAGAGCTGCCTCCGGAGTTCGTTCGCACAATGCATAGAGAGGGACGTCCACCGCAGGCGCGACGCTCGGATTCTCGGCGATCAGGGCGGCTAGCGTAGTCTGAGCCGGTTTAATGTCGGCTCGCCAATCTAACGACATCCTCGCCCGAAGCATTCGGCTCACCGGATCGCCCGGAACGATCAGGAGGGCGCGGTCATAGGTCCGGGCTTCGTCGGTGTAGCGACGTTGAGGCAGGTAGGTCTCAGCCAGTTGATGGAGAATGAAGAAGTTGCGCGGATCAAGCTCGAGGGCGCGTTCCAGGTTGCGCGTGGCTTCTTCCCAATGGCCTTCCCTGCGGTCGATGAATCCCGTGTATTGGAAGACCTCGGCGTTGTTAGGTAAGGTGCGGCGAGCGATGGCGAGTTCGTTGTGCGCCTGCCCGTAATCGCGAAAGCCATGGTAGTAATAGTTAGCCAGGGCCAGATGGGCTTCGCCTGCGTCTGGCTGAAGACGCAGAGCCGTTCGCACCGCCGCGTTCGCCAGATCCAGACGGGCCGGAGTATGATCGTAGCCTCTAAAGTAGGTCACGCCATGGACCCGCGAGAGCAAACACCAGGCAAAGAGAAACTGGGGATCACGGATCACAGCTTCTTCGAGCAGCCGCGCCGCCTCGGGTAGCTTTTCGCGAGCGTGGACGGGATCCGACGTGTCAGCAAAGAGGGCCTGGGCGCGCAGGTAGAGATCGTAAGCAACAAGGTCCCTGGTGGGGGCTTTCTCAATCGCGGCCTTTTCACTGGGCGAGATCTTGGCGCGAAGCTGGTCGGCGATCGTCTTGGCTATCTCGCTCTGAATGGCAAAGACATCCGCCAGGTCACGGTCATAACTGTCAGCCCAGAGATGCGTGTCCGTCCGGGCGTCGATCAACTGCGCCGTAACCCGGATGCGGTTACCGACGCGCTGGACGCTGCCCTCCAGGACATGCGCAACGCCGAGTTGCTGTGCGATCTCGCGCAGGTTTCGCTTAACCGTATCCTTGTACTGCATTACGCTCGTGCGGCTGATCACTTTCAGGTCGGCGACCTTGGCCAGATCCATCAGGATCTCATCCTGGATTCCATCGGCGAAGTAAGCGTTCTGCTTTTCGTCACTCAGATTCTCGAAAGGCAGAACGGCGATGCTTTTCTCGGAAATGGGAAGCGTTGGACCGGCTCCCACGGGCGGGGCCGCAGTCTTCCACGGGTGCCACAGCCAGTAACCGGCCAGGGCAAAGGATGCGATCAGCAAGCCGGCCGCCGCCAGGATCCAAACGCGCCGCTTGTTCGCCACTGAAGGGCCGCCAAGATCGGGAGTCCTTTCGAGGCCGCTGGCTTTCAAGTCGAAGTCCCAGGCCACGACTAACGCGACCGGGAAACCAAATGCGACCACCGCGACAAAGACCTGTTGGATCCAACTCGCCGCATGAAAGATCGGGAGCACGGTCCCGCCGACTTGAACCAGGGCCGAAGCGACCACCCCATACCCGAGAGCGACGCGATACACGCGCCGTTTCTTCAGTTCCTGAAAGAAAATCTTCATGTCGGGCCAGATCCCCATGGCCGTCTTCGGCAACCTCCCGTGCGTGTATCGCAAATTCCGGGTGGCGCCACAAGCGCGATTAGACGGGGACTTTGGTTACCGGACGAAGCCGGCGTCGCACGGCTATTGTGGAAACCTACATTCGCCGGAAGAGCGCGGCGAAAAAGAACCTTAGGCGTGAAGGCGAGGCGACCTTGGGAGCTTGCCAAACCAGCGAACGTTACAGGCGTGGCAAATCCCGTGGCTTACTTTAGAGGCGCCGGGCCGCATTACTCGCTTGCACCAGGCACACATTAGAGTGGGCAGGAGGCGCACGGCGTTGATTGCCTTCTTCATTTCTGGAGGAGTCTGACACCGCAGGTCGAGTTACGTTCATCCGCGGCGGCCAATAAATAAAGCCCTAGGTGATCGGAAGCCGCCTATCCTAGCTGTGGTGACCAATAAACAGGACCAACGCACAGGCCACCGACGCAACAAAGCCACCTAACGAGACGGCAATGAGGAGCGCGAATGCCATGCCATTGAGTAGTGTCATTAGGAGTTCCATGCGTGAGGGAGCGCGGATTAGAAATGCGGTGCTGACGTAACACCGCGGCTCGGACAAAGTTGCGAACTTTCCTGGCGGGGGTCGGCATTTGCAATGTGCTTTACCGAAACTGTGATAGCAGTGGGTCATGCGTCTGAAAACTTTACTGGTCCTGGCCTGTGCTCTGGTTTTGCCGAATGCGATGCGCGGGGCGGAAGAGCCCTACAAGTTTCTCATGGAGATTCCGATCGGCGGCGAAGGAGGGTGGGATATCCTCACCGTGGATTCAGCGGCACATCGACTTTACGTCTCGCACGCGACCAAGGTAGTCGTAGTCGACTTAACGAAGAGCGTGGTTGTCGGAGAAATAACCGACACGCCTGGCGTCCACGGGCTGGTCGCGGCCCCCGAATTCGAGCAAGGCTTTTCCTCGAATGGCAAGGAAGCAAAAATCAGCGTGGTAGATCTGAAAACGCTGAAGACCCTGACGAAGCTCGACAGCGGAGAGAACCCCGATGCGCTTGTCTACGATCCAACTCGCGGCGAAGTCTACGTGTTCAACGCCAAGGGCAATTCAGCAACCGTAGTCGATGCCAAAGCGGGCAAGGTCGTGAGCACGATTCCTCTCGGAGGCGCTCCCGAGTTCGGCGCGTTCGATAAAGCGGCGGGCCGCGTTTACGTCAATCTCGAGGACAAAAGCGAAGTCGCGGTGATCGATACCGCGAAGCACGAGGTGGTTGCGCGCTGGCCTCTCGCGCCGGGCGAAGAACCCACCGGCATTGCCCTCGACGCGGCGCATCATCGGCTGTTTGCCGTTTGTCATAATAAGGTGATGGAAATGCTCGACACGGAAACGGGCAAAATCGTCGCTTCCGTTCCCATCGGTGCCGGCGTGGACGGCGCCGCTTTCGATGATGCGACGCAGCTTGCGTTTGCGTCTTGCGGCGAGGGCACGACCACCATTGCAAAAGAGGAAGCGCCGGACAAGCTGACCGTGGTTCAGACTCTCAAGACCGAACGTGGCGCGCGCACGATGGCCCTGGATCCGGCCACACACCGGATCTACCTGCCGACCGCCCAATTCCAACCCGCGCCCTCCCCATCTCCGGGAGCAACCCCCGGCCGGCCAACGATCGTGCCGAACACTTTCAAGCTGCTGGTTTACGGGCCGGCCAACTGATGCTTGACCGGGGAGTGGCCAATTGAAGCGCGCCGCGCTTTTCGTGGCGCTGGCGTTGTCCGCCTTCGCCCTGCACGAAGCGCGGGCACAGGGTGGGCCACCGATGATCACCGACGATCCCGGCACGCCAGGGAACAAAAAATGGGAGATCAACCTCGCGCTCACGTTCGAACATCGGCCGGGCGAAACGACAGCGGACTTTCCCGCGATCGATTTGAACTACGGAGTCGGCGAGCATCTTCAGCTCACGTTCCAGACCGCGCCGGTCCTCCTGAAACAGGAAGGACGCGGACTGATCGGCGGCCTCGGCGGCACCGAGGCCGCGGTGAAATGGCGTTTCCTCGACCAACAACAAAACGGCGACGGCGTCGACATGTCGATGTTTCCACGAGTGATCTTCAGCCTCGTGCACTCATCTCCGCGCCGGGGTCTTTCGGACGGAGGCACTCGCTTCCAAATCCCGATCCAAATGTCCAAAGCGTTCGGCCGCTGGCATGCCAACATCGAATTCGGGCCGCATGTCAGCAGCGTTGGCCGCAGCGAATGGCTGTATGGCATCGTCGGCGGCCTGGATGCCTCAAAGCGGACGCTGATAATGGCAGAGTTTCACGGCACGTCGCGAATGAACTTCACGAGCGACGCATTGACTTTGAGCATCGGCGTCCGTCATGAACTTTCCAAGACCCGAGCCCTGCTGGTCTCGCTCGGTCGTGAGATTCGTTCGCCCGACCCGCTCGCGACCATCGGTTATCTCGGGGTGCAGTTGATGTATTGACTGGGGCTTCGGTTTGCTAATGCGATTTCGAAGCCGGTTTCTGCGGGAAAATCAGAACCAAGGCCACGATGACGACCACCAGCGCGAACGAGGCCGTGTAACGGCTGAGAGCCAGTCCTCCTTGCGCGTGCGGCTTATCGAGGAGGTCGCCCACAACGGCGCCGAGCGGGCGAGTGAGAATGAAGGCCACCCAAAATAAAACGGCGCGGGAAAGGCTCGTAAAATAATAGAGAAGCGCCGTCACGAGAAGCAACCCACCGAAAATTCCGGCCGCCCCCAGGAAACCCATCTCATTGGTGTCGGCGACCCAATCCCCCAGCGCGGTCCCGAGGGTCTGCGAGAACATGATCGTCACCCAATAAAAGACCTCGACCTTCGGCGTGTTCACCGTTTCGATCGAGATGCTCCCGGTCGACCAACGCCAAATGAGAAGCGACGCGATCACGCAGGCCAGCAGGATCGTCGAACCGCCGGTGTAGCCGATGCCGAGCGATCGGGTGCAATAATCCGCCAGCGTGGTTCCGACCGTCGTCGTAGCGACAATCGTGAGCCAGTAGAGTGACGGGTGAAATTTTTTTGCCCTGATTTGCACCAGAACCGCCGCCACAAAAAGCACACCGAAGATTGCCGTTCCGATTAGATAGCCGCTCCCCTTCGCTTCGGCGGTGGTTTCGCCCAACCACGACATGGTGACGGCATCACCACCCGTTTCGCCGAGCGTGGTCGCCAGGATCTTGATGATCCAGAAGAGAAGCGTGACCTGCGGGACCTTCGCTAGGAGCTCGGATGTTCTGTCGTCCAGGGCGGTCGCATTCATTACTGTCTCCTATCGTACAAAATGCCGGCGTTCAAAAGTCGAAAGTAGGCTGGAAGGCAGGCGAACTGAAGCCGGATGAATTGTCCTGCAAACCGGTTATCTTCGCCGATGAATTTTCGGATAGCGACCTTGCTGGTGGCGATAGTATTGCTGCCGTCACTGTTGTGGGCCAGGGATACACGCGAGCAGGCGCGCATCGATTTTCTCATCCACGGAGTAGAGACCGTGCAGGGAGTGAAATTCATCCGCAACGGAAGCGATTATGACGGCGCAGCCGGCGCGAAGCATCTCCGAACCAAGCTCAACTACGCGGGCGACCGCGTGAAGACCGCGGAGGACTTCGTTAAATATTGCGCCTCCGAGTCCTCCTTCACGCATCAGAAATACAAGATTCGCCTGGCGGACGGCACCACCACCGAGTCGGCGGCCTATTTCCTGGCGAAGCTGCACGAGTTCGATGAAAAAAAGCAGTGATGGTTCGGGACTGGCTCCCGCTGCATCAACCCGATGAAATCAATTCCTGTTTCCCGTTTCGTGCCGGCCGTGGCCATCGCTTTAGTGCTGTTACTCGAAGGATGCACGCTGGGAGAAGGCAAGAAAGTGACACAGGAAGTGGCGCCGCTTTATTCCGCGGCGTCGCCGGAGTTCCGACAGGCAACGGGATCGCTGCTCGGTGGAAACTTCGTCGCGGGCAATAACATCACGACGCTGGTGAACGGCCGTCAGATTTTTCCGGCCATGCTAAGCGCCATTCGCGCTGCGCGGAAGTCGATCGATTTCGAGACCTACGTTTTCTGGGACGGCGAGATCGCGAAACAAGTTACCGACGCGCTGGCGGAGCGGGCCCGCGCGGGCGTGAGAGTGAATGTAATTCTCGACGCACAGGGAACGAGCAAGATGGGGAGCGAGAATCTCGGAAATTTGCGGGCCGCAGGCGCGAAAGTGGTGAAGTATCACTCGGTCGTCTGGCTCGATCCGCGCCGTTACAATAACCGCAGTCATCGCAAGCTGCTGGTCATCGATGGCAAGGTAGGATTCGTCGGTGGCGTCGGTATCGCTGACGAGTGGCTGGGTGACGGCGAATCGCCCGAACATTGGCGCGATAACCATTACAAGGTCACCGGACCGGTCGTCGCGCAGCTCCAGGCGGTGTTCATGGACAACTGGCTCAAGACAACGGGCGAAGTCCTGCATGGGCCGGAATATTTTCCGCCACTGGCCGCAACCGGCCCTTACACCGCGCAGGCATTCAAAAGCTCGCCCCGCCAGGGGGACATGGACATCCACTTGATGTACCTGCTCGCAATCGCGTCGGCGAAAAAAAATCTGCTAATCGAGAACGCTTACTTTCTCCCCGATGATTTGATGCGGAAAGAGCTGATCTCAGCCGCCAGGCGCGGCGCGAAGGTGGAGATCGTCGTGCCGGGTGAGCATATCGACCAAAAGGCCGTGCGCGCGGCTTCGCGAAAGCATTGGCCTGAGCTACTGAAGGCCGGCATCAAGATCTACGAGTATCAACCGGCGATGGTCCATGTGAAACTCATGATCGTGGATGGCGCATTTGTCTCGGTCGGGTCCGGAAACCTGGATCTGCGATCGATCCGCCTGAACGACGAAGCCAACATGAATGTGTTGAGCTCGAGCTTCGCTACGCAACAGGCGCGGCTGTTCGAGATGGACAAGCACCGCTCGCGCGAGATCTCGCTGGAGGAAACCGGCAAGCTCGGATTCGTGCATCCCATCCAGCAGGCGGCGAGCGTCATCGCGCCGGAGCTGTAGCATCACCGGCGCGTGGGCCGGTATTAGCTTGTGGCAAGAAAGGGCGAGTGACAGGATCCGTGCATGAACTGGCTAGCTATTCTTTGTGCGGGCGCGGCCTACTTTGTCCTGGGCTTCATTTGGTATTCGTTACTGTTCGGCAAGATCTGGGCGGCGGAGCAGATGCGACATTGCGGCGGTGAAGGAACCGGACCCGGCCAGCGTGAGTTCGCCGCAATGTTGCTCGGAAATATTATCTCGAACCTCGTGGCCTCGGCCGCCATCGCTTGTCTCATTCGCCGCATGGGAATTACGGACCTGACGACCGCGCTGAAACTGGGCGCAGGCCTGGCCGTGGGATTTTCCATTACTACCCTTACGATCGTCCACACCTGGGAAAAGAAATCGACCAAGGTCTGGATGATCGACGCGAGCTACCATCTTCTTGGCTGCCTGATCGCGGCAACGATTCTGGTTTCGTGGCGTTAATAAATTTATCTGAATGAAAAAGAGCTACGTCTTCCTCTGCCTCGTTTTCCTCTCTTTCCCCGCTTTCGGCCAGGAGCTATCAGAGATTTCCACGCCACCGGACGGCGACAACCAAAAAGCGGAAGTTTCGCAGTGGATCGGGCCGGTGAAAATCTCGATCGCTTATCATAGCCCACGCGTCCATTTCAAAGGGGCCGAACGGACTGGGCATATCTGGGGCGAGGTGGTCCAGTACGGTTTCTTCGATGACGGGTTTGGCCCTTCCAAGGCGATGCCCTGGCGCGCGGGCGCCAATGAGACCACCACTATTACTTTTTCCCATGACGTGAAAGTAGATGGCAAGGATCTCAAGGCCGGGACCTACGGCTTGTTCCTCGACGTAGAGAAGGCCGGACCCTGGAACTGGATTTTCTCGAGTAACGCGAGCGGATGGGGCAGCTACCAGTACGAACCGAAGAACGACGTGCTCCGGCTGGCGGCCACGCCCAAGGATGCGCCTTTCACGGAATTCCTGACCTACAGCTTCGAGGAACGCGTGCCCAACTCCGCGACGGCGTTACTCCAGTGGGAGAACAAGTGCATCTCGTTCAAGATCGACGTGCCGAATGTAAACGACATCTACGTTGCGAAGATCCGGTCGGACCTTCAGGGTTGGCCGGGTTTCAACTATGTGAATTGGCAGAATGCCGCGCAGTTTTGCGCCGACAACAAGGTGAACCTGGAAGAAGCGCTGGTTTGGGCGGACAAGGCGATCAAGGAACCGTTCCGCGGCACGCCGCCGGGCCGCGAAGATTTCTCGACCCTGCAAACCAAGGCGGCGGTGTTGACCGCGATGGGCCGGGAGGCAGAGGCGAACACCATTATGGACAAAGCCATGCGCCTGCCCACGACGGAAGCTGTCGCCCTTCATCGCTATGCCATGGGATTATTGAGAGCCGGGAAGAAAGAGAAGGCGATGGAGGTTTTCCAATTCAACTTCAAGCAACACCCCGACGAGAAATTTTATACCTACGTGGGATTAGCCCGAGGTTACACCGCGATGGGCGACAAGGAGAAGGCGATCAAGAACTGGGAGACAGCTCTGCAGAATGTCCCGGAGAGTCAGAAAGCGAACCGGGCGGTGTATGAGAAGGCGCTGAAGGAGTTGAAGGAGAAGTAGGGCGGCTGCTCGCGCCGTGCAGCTACTCGCACTTACACTTTAACTTTCACTTACACATATGCGGGCAGAGGAAGGTGTAAGTTAAAGTGTAAGTGCAAGAATGGTTAACTCTACTCGTAAGCGAGGGCTTCGCGGACGGATAGACGCAAGAGGCGGCTGACGGAAAGCCAGACGCCGAGAATGACCAGAAAGAAACCGGAGAAGAGCAGTGCGAGACCTATCCGGGAAACATAAAGCGGGACGGCTACATGCAGGAGCTGGCGTTCAGCCATGCAGTTAAGGAGTCGCGCAAGGATAAGAGAGCCCGCGATGGAAATTACCGCGCTCAGTAGAGCGACGGCGCCGCCTTCGACCAAAAAGATCGCGACTACCGCGCGAGGCCTTGCGCCCAACGCACGAATAACGCCGATCTCGCGGGCTCGTTCCAGAACGCCGAGACTTACGGTGGCAATGAGGCTGATGGCACCAACGAGCGCGGAGGCGAGCGCGATCATTTTCATGACGCCGGTTACCACCGCGAAATGTTCCTCGAGTGAGGTGCGGAATTCGGCCTTGGTGTTGATCAGGCTGGGTGTGAGCCGCGACTCCAGAAGCGCCTGATCGAGCGCCGCAGCGACAAGTTGCTGCCGGTCGCCTTTGATCTTCACGCGCAGAACCGCCGAGGCATCCCCGAGCGCGGTTATGTTTTCGAAAGCGGGGAGCGCGGCGTAGATGACAGGCGATCCGATTTCTTCCGCAATGCCAACGACGCGCACCTTGCTGCGCCGCTCTCGAAATTTCACGGTGATTTCGCGGCCTAACGACAAACCCGGAGTCGCCGTCTGGACGTGACGATTGATCACCACGGCGTCGAGTTCCCCCGGCGCGGGCCACCGCCCTTCGCTAAGCGGTAAGGTAAGCAGGCGAGTGCCCTCAGGATAACCGGACAGGAGAATCCGGCGGCCTTCGCGAACCGTAGCCGACTCATTATCCGCCACGAGATTCACGCCAGCGCGTCGAAATGCTTCTGCCATCTCCACCTCGGGAACGGCGCGGGCCACTGCTTCCAATTGCGCGGCCGGCGCCGGACGTTGCAGTTGCACTTCGATGTCGTGGCCGCGACTGGCCAGGGCGGAGTCGATCACGCGCATCAGGCTTTCGTAATTGTGGTGCGCGGTGAGCAGTAACGCGCCGCCGGCCGAAAGCGCAAGCAAAGTGAGAGCGAGCCGCCACGGCCGGCGAAAGGTGTTGCGCAGCGCAAAGGTCCAGCGCCGGTTGCCGGGAATCCGGATTATCCGCGAAGTGAAAACGATTGGGCCACTCGGTGGAACAATGCCCGGATCCTGAATGGCCTGGCGCACGCTGATTCGTGCAGCGCGCACGATTGGCGCGGCCATTGCGAGAAATGGAATTCCAAGCGCGAACGCGAGTTCGGCGAAAACCAGCGGACGCGGCACGGACCAATCCGCGACATCGATGTTCAGCATCGTCTGGTGATATTGGACGACCCAGCGGCCGATCGCCGTTCCGATCGGAAATGCCAGGGCGACTGCCAGGAGAATCAGCGGAGCAACGAGCGCAAGATATTGCCAGGCGAGCTGGGAGGAGCGCGCGCCCAGCGTCTTCATGATGCCGACCTGCCGGACCTCGCGTTTCATCCAGAGCGAAATCATGCAGGCGGCCAGCGCGGCGCTGCAGACAAAAGCGATCGCGGCCAGGACTTCGAGCACACGCAACATCGCGGACATCAGAGCGGCGTGCGGATGCGTGTTGTTCAAAGCGTCGGCGCGCAGCGGCGCTACATTCTTCGACTTCAACCATCCGCTCAATTCGTCGGCAAACTCGGCGACATCGCTCATGCTTCCGCGCGTCTGAAGTCTCACCAGGAGCTGATCGAGATCGGCATTTTGTCCGAACAACGCCGCGGTCGCCGGGGTGACATATCCATAGATGACGCGGTCCTGCGTGCTCGGCGCCACGGCGGGATCGTGAACGAATCCGGCGATCGGAATCGAAGCCACGCCACCAACTGGAGTCCGGACGCGCACCAGTTCACCAACCGCTGCCTGAAGCAGTGCCTTGCCAGATTGCTCGATCAGGATTCCGCCATCGCTCGCCGGCCATTTCCCGGCGTCTTGGTGAACGAGATTCACCTTCTGGTTTCCAAAATCTCGCAGGACGGTTAGCCGCATCGAGAACCACTCAACGGCTTTGCCGGCTACGCGGGTGAAACCGCTCGCTCTCGCTTCGACCTCCGCTACACCGGGCCGGCTCCGAACCAGGTCCAGGGTTTGGGGTTCCACTTTGTCGAACCAGAGAATGATGTCCGGCGCGTTCGCGCGCTGATAACTCTTCTCGATCTCTCGCGCCAGAATCGCGCGGGCATTCAGCGCTGCCACCACGCCCGCGCTGCCCAGAACCAGAATGATCCCGATGAGAACGATCTGGAGACGGTGCGCGCGGAAATCTCCGGCTATTTTCCGCCACTGCGTCTTCATCCGCCGGCGGTATGATTGCTCCGGTCCGAGACGACGAGGCCGTCCTTCAACTGGATCACACGGTGCGCCCGGCTCGCCAGGTTTTCGTCATGGGTCACGATCAGGAGCGTTTTGCCCTGGCGGATCAAGCCGTGAAAAAGTTCGGCCACGGCGGCGGACGTCTCGGAGTCGAGATTGCCGGTGGGCTCGTCGGCGAGCACGATCGGCGGATCGTTCGCGAGGGCACGGGCGATGGCTGCGCGCTGTTGTTGCCCTCCGGAAAGGGCCGACGGCAATTTCGCCGCCTGGTCGCGCAACCCGACGAGGGCCAACAGCTCTCGCGCCCGCGTGCGGCGGTCAGCCCCTGGAACTTTGCCGACAAAATCCATCGGCAGCATGATGTTTTCCTCAACGGTCAGCGTCGGGAGGAGTTGAAAAAATTGAAAGACCACGCCGATGTTAGAGCCCCGCCAGAGCGCCATTTTGTTTTCCCCAAGCCGGGTGAGATCCGTGCCCGCCGCATGAATTGCTCCCGTCGTCGGACGATCGATCCCGGCGATGAGATTGAGCAGAGTCGACTTGCCGCTGCCTGATTTTCCAAGAACGGTGAGGAATTCGCCCGGGGCCACGTGCAACGAAATGCCACGCAACGCCTCAAAGTTCTGGCCACCCCGCATGGCGAAGGACTTGGTTGCGCCCTCGAGTCTGATCATGTCCGTTTCGTGCGCCGCGACCGGTTGAGGAAGCATGAGATGCTTACCCGCCATGCTGACGTTTCAGCGTGAAGAAATCGGCGCTGAGCAGTTTGCCGTTGGAATCGAATTTGAAGGTTCGCTCTTTCGTTCCGCGCTCGGTCGAACGAAATTCCATCTTCGCCACCCGCACGTCGCCGTCACGCTCGATGGCAGTGATAACGATTTCGTCCGGTGCTTTCACTTTAACCATGGCTTGAAGGAAAAAATCTACCGGGCTGTGTTCCTCCGGCAGGTCTTCGATCGCGTATCGATCCGACAGCCGCGGCTTCAGGGACGTGCCATCGTGAATTCGCAGCGATTCGGTAAAGGCCTGCATGAATTCCAGGATCTGCTGGTCCGCCGTCACGCCGCTGGCAAAGTGAACCGTCGCCGTTTTCGCGTCGGCGGGTCCGGGCGTCGCGGTCGGCGGTTTACCATGAATCAGCGTTTTGAGATCCGTCCGACGACCAACCGTGACGGCGACCGCCGCGAGAAAAACGAGAACAAGGACGACAATCAGTTTTTTCATGCGGCTAAAAAGTGAAAACCGGCAGCGATGGCCGGTCGTGCACTGATGACCCGCCGGAACGGGGGGCGGTTACAAAAATCTTTCCGGCCTGACTTCTGCGATCAGGTCACCGGGATTCCGCTCTTGCGCAACATGAACGCGGCAGCGAGACCGGCACAGAGAAAGCCGATGATCTGCGTGGTCATGTAGCCAGCCGTGTAGACGCTGGGGAACCCGTACCAGTTCCAATAGGAGAGGTTGGTCGCGATCGCCGCCACGATTCCCACGACGAGGATGAAGCCGACGCGGCCGCCGAACGAGACGATGCGGGTTTGCGCGAGGAGGAAGACCGCGAGAATGACTTCGAGAACCTCCTTGAGGAATTCGATGGTCAGCCATTTTCCCATGGTGAGCGGCCGCGAGCCCGTGGGATGATACATGAGAAGGCCCGAGGGGTTGTTGGCCAGGCGTTCGTCCAGATGGGTCATTGCTTCCGTTTTCTGTTGTTTGGTCGGATTTTCGCCCACGCCCAAGCCGGGAAAAAGATACAGGCCCGGTTTGTCGCCCAGGCCCGCGGTCAGTGCGGCCAAAATCGGTTGCTGCTGCTGACTGGGAAGTTCCTTCAAGCCAGCCTCGCCCAGCGCGGGCACAGCCATGTGGGCGAACGCGCTCCAGAGAAACATCGCGATTCCACCGAGAATGCCGGCCAGAATTATTCGTGTCGTGGTCATAATCTCACGGGTCTATCAGGCCGCGCTAATATAGCGAGTCGCCATTTCTCCCGCCGCGCCGTGGAAAGAGTTGAGCGCTTCGAGGTCGTAGGCGACAACTGCCCTGATGTTTCTCGACGAAAAAGAGGTTCGTTCGCTCTTACAGATGGAGGAACTGATCCCGGCGATGGCGGAGGCGTTGCGCGATCTTTCCGCGGGCAAAGTCGTGCAGCCGATGCGGCAGGTTTTGCCCATCGCTGAGCACCATGGATTTTTCGGTGTGATGCCCGCTTATGGACGGGCGCTCGGAGCCAAGCTCGTCACGTTTTATCCAAACAACTCCGGAGTGCCGACGCATCATGCGATGATTCTGCTCTTCCGTCCCGAAACCGGGGAGCCGCTCGTGACCATGGACGGCCGGCTTATCACCGAGATGCGCACCGCGGCGGTGTCGGCCGTGGCCACGGACGCGTTGGCGCGCCAGGATACTCCGGTGCTGGCGATTCTCGGTTCGGGCGTGCAGGCGCGAAGCCATCTCGAAGCCTTGCGGATCGTCCGAAGCTTTCGCGAGGTGCGGGTCTGGAGCCCGCGAAACGCGAACGAATTCGCGCGGCGGTTTCACATCACCGCGGCGGCATCATCCGAGGAGGCGGTGCGGGGCGCGGATGTAATTGTGGTGGCTACCGCGGCGACGACGCCGGTCTTGAAGGGTGAATGGTTGTCGCCCGGCGCGCACATTAATGCCGTGGGCGCGACGCGACCGAACTGGCGTGAACTGGATGATGACGTTCTTCGCCAGGCGCGCGTCTACGTCGAGTCACGCGAAGCAGCATCGAAGGAATCCGGGGACGTTATCGCGGCTGGAAAGATTTTTGCCGAAATCGGCGAGGTTCTCGCCGGCGTCAAAGCTGGCCGGGAGTCAGATCAAGAGATTACACTCTTCAAGTCGGTCGGCGTCGCCGTGGAAGACATCGTGGCGGCGGAGCTGGTCTGGCGAAGGAAAGCCAAGGCATAAGTTGAGCACAAGCAAGAGAGACGAGGAAATAACGTCGGGGCTTCCGGCGGATCTCGACGCGCTGCCGCGACTCGATGGTTTCCGGCTTCGCGGGCTCGAGATGACACGGCTGGAGACCTTCATCGACGCGGCGTTCGCCTTCGCGGTCACCATGATGGTGATCGCCGCGGAACACGTTCCGAACGACATCAACACGCTCCTCGCCGCTTTCAAACACGTCCCGGCGTTCATCGCGGGGATTGCCGTGCTCGGAATTTTTTGGCGAGGCCATTGGAAGTGGAGTCGCCGTTATGGCCTGGAGGATGGCGTCTCGATCTTCATAAGCTGGGTCCTTCTCGTCACGATCCTGATTTATATTTATCCGCTGAAGGCTCTCTTCGGTTCGATGTTCTACGTGCTGAGCGACGGCCGGTTTGGCCAGAGCTTGGGAATGCACAACGTTACCCAGGCGCGCGCGATCCTGGCCATTTACGCGATCGGCTTCGCCGCGCTCGCAATTGAAATCCTTCTACTTTATTTGCGCGCCTGGCAACTGCGCGAGGGGTTGCGCTTGAATGCACGGGAACGGGCCCTGACGCGCGCCGACATGCGGGGCTGGAGCCTTCCGGCCCTGGTGGGGATCATTGCGCTCGTGCTGGCGCTCACTCTCCCTCCGAACCAGCTCGGATGGAGCGGGTGGATCTATTTTTCGCTCGCGATTCTGACGCCGCTGCACAGGCGGATTCTTCGCCGACGAATCGAAGATTGATCAGCGCGCGCACTTAATTTTTTTCCGGCAGTCGGCGACGACATCGGTCGTATGGATAGGAAATTTTCCAATCGGAGGGATGCTGGAGGGCGGCTGGCGGAAAAGCTCACCCACTTTCAAGGCTGCAAGAATGCAATCGTGCTGGGGCTGCCGCGCGGCGGAGTGCCGGTCGCCTGCGAAGTGGCGCAGCGGCTGGAACTGCCTCTCGATGTTTTCGTAGTGCGCAAACTGGGCGTCCCAGGTTACGAGGAATTGGCCATGGGCGCGATCGCGTCCGGAAACGTGATCGTCTTGAACGACGACGTCATGCGTGCCCTGCCGAATTCCGAAGCGTTGCTCGAGCGGGTCGTAGCGCGGGAGAAGCTGGAGTTGGAAGCCAGGGAAGCACGTTACCGGCAGGCGCGGCCCGCTCCGGATTTGCGCAACCGCGTTGCCATTCTGGTGGACGACGGTCTTGCCACCGGCGCCACCATGCGCGCTGCCGCGGCGGCGTTAAGGAAACAAAGCGTGGCGAAAATTGTGGTCGCAGTTCCGGTGGGCGCGCCGGAAACGTGCCGGGAATTCGCGGCGGAAGTGGATGAATTGATCTGTCCGCTCAGGCCGGATTTTTTCCAGGGCGTAGGCCAGTTCTACGAGGACTTCTCCCAAACCACCGATGAAGAGGTGCGGGAAGCGCTAGCGCGAATGACGCCCGGTTAATCTTCTTTGCGGCGGCGTTGCTTCGACCAGGCAAAAAGAGCTGCGAGCCCGCCCACGACGACAAGGACGACCCCGAGCGCGGCCCACATCCATGCGCTAGAAGGCACCGAGCGCATATATTGCGCCCAGCCGAGCAGGAGGCACAACAGTCCGAGCTCCGCGACCGTGATACCCATTCCGATGATCGCTTCAGGTGAGATTGAGCGCGGCGCGGTCGCAGGAGATTTTTCGGAATCGTTCATGGTAAAAGGAGGATAGCTGCGACGAGCGGGGGCGGCAAATGCGAGATGGCCTAACGACCCAGCTCCTGGAACTTGGGAGCTTCATTGCTGGTAATTCCGACGGTGGCAGAAGTGTTCGCGCAGCCGTTTAGAACGGCAATCGCGAGCAAGGCCAGTATCGCGGAAGCGAAGCGAGTGATAAACGACATGGCTCGAGAGTGACCCGGCAAGCGGCGCAGAACAAGATCCGGAATTTCCATGGAGCCGGCGCGCCCTCGCGCCGGGGGAGCGGGATCGGCCTGTGTTCCCTCACACGGCCTGAGGGCAGGCCGCATCCAAGGTGAAGGTGAAAAAGGCGCACGACGGGGGCGGCAGGTGCGAATCAGCGGTATGAAGCATGCACTGATTTTTATCGCGCTCATCCTCGTCATCGTCTGGGTGATTGCAAAAGTCACGATCACGGTCACATCGGTCGCGCTCCACCTCCTCTGGGTCGTAGCGGTTATTCTGGCGATCGTATGGCTGATCGGGCGCGTGAAAGGCCCTTGAGCCGTTTTGATGTAGTGGCGGCTGTCATCAGCCGCAGAGCTGCGCGGACTTTTCTCCTGAGCGACCGGCCGGCGGCAGAGAAAATGAAGTGAATTTTTTCCCGCCAGGGGGGTCTAATTTATTCGGCGCGACACCCGCTGCCGCCCTGGGTTTCGAATCATAAGGGGGTTCGTTGCTCGCTCTCTTATATGGAACACAAAATCTTTCTCGGTAAGTATCGCGTCTCGGCTCAGGAAATTGAAGCCACAGGCGAACTCCGCGACATGCCGCTCGCTTATGAAGGCGAGGAGATCGCCTCGGGGAAAAAGATAGTCGTGGAGATAATCCCGGCGGGTTCTCTGAAGCCGGCCGTGCGCGAGCAGCTGGCGGTCGAAGCCGCCGCGGCAAAAAAACTGACTCACGTAAACATTCCCGCGCTCTACGATTTCGGAATCGAGGAGGACCAGCTCCTCTACATCACCGAAAACTTCGATGGCACTCTCGCGGAGGAATGGGTCAAGACGCATGGGCTTATGCCGGTGGGCGCAGCCTTGCGCATCGCCTCGCAAGTGGTCAGCGCGCTCGGCGCCGCCGCCCTGCAACGCATCGTTCATCACGCGATCAATCCGACCAACCTCGTGCTTGTCCCCGGGCAGACTCCGGACGGCGAATGGCCGTTGGTGAAGGTGCTCCACTTCGTCGGCGTGGCACCACAGTTTTCCGGAGGCAGCGAAGCCGTGGCGGCGTATGACAAAGCGTCGCCTTACGCCAGCCCCGAACAACTCCAGCACGGCACGGTCGATTTCCGTTCGGAAGTTTATTCCCTGGGCTGCACGATGTGGTACCTGCTTACGGGCGCGCCGCCGCTCCCTGCCGTCATCGGCCCCATCGCCGTGCCGTCGCCGAATGTGGCCGAGAAATTGAGCGGCGTCCCCAAGCCTGTCCGCCGCCTGCTCGCGCAAATGCTTTCCTCGAATCCAAGCGAGCGTCCGAGCGATCCGCTCGCCTTTTATCGCGAGATTCAGGAGTGCCTCGCTGAAGTGGACCCGCGCGCAACGCCCGCCCGCCGGTTTGGAGTTCCGGTCATTGCGAGCACGCGTGTTCCGAGCGCATCGCCGGCCCGCCGTCGACTTCCCGTAAAAGCGCTCGCCCTCGCGGCGGTCCTGCTCACGATTGCTACGCTAACGGCTTTGATCTTGCCGGGTTATCTCAAACACCGTCGAGTCGTCCGCGCGGAGGAACCAATTGGAGTTCCGATTGGCGTTTCGGAAACGACCGAGCCGGCCCCGCCCGTGAACACGGCCAGCGTGAATGTCGTCCCACCGAATCCCGCGCCGCAGGTTCCTGCCGTCACTAATGAGCCGGCGCAGGTCACAACTTCGGAAACGAACAAAGCTTCGGTTCCGGCCGCGAACGATTCCGCCGCAATCGCTTCCACGAATCAGGCCCCGCCCGTGAACACGGCCAACGTGAATGTCGTCCCACCGAATCCCCCGCCGCAGATTCCTGCCGTCGCAAATGAGCCAGCGCAGACCACAACTTCGGAAATGAACAAAGCTCCGGTACCGGCCGCGAACGATACCGCCGCAATCGCTTCCACGAATCAGGTCGCGCCCGAGCCTCTTCAGCAGCCGGCCGCGTCCAATCCGGAGCCTGTTCAGCAAGCGCCGGTTTTGACCAGCAACACGACCACTCCGCCTGCTGAGACGCAGGCTCCTGTTGTCGCGGCTGCTGAGGTTAAGCCTGTTCCGACGGCAAGAACCGAATCGTCGAAGGCCGAAGAGAGAGTGGCTGCCAAAACAAAGCCCCGCAGCCACGAGGTGCGGCGCGCTCTGCCCTTGGAGCCAGAGGTTAGACGCGCTGAGCCCGCGCCGCCGGAGGAAGGCCCGGCTGATGCCCCCGCCAGCACGACTATTGCATCGGAGCAGCAGGCAAATTCTTTTACCCCTAATGCGCGGACACCAGAAGTGGAAGATGAGGCCATCGTAACGGAGTCGCGTTCCGTCCGAAAAGCAGACACCGAGCCGAAAGCTTCGGCCAAACCACGGACGAAAAAGACCGAGAGCGTCGCGAAAAAGAAGGATGCAGAGCAGCCGGTTTACATTTCCAAAAGCGCGCCCGATTCCGAGGAGGGAATGCCGAAGTTACCTAAAGGATCCGTGCGAGCCCGTTTTGTGGGTGTGACCGCCGACGGCAGATGGATGCTCGCCTTGCCTTCGCGCAAAGTGATCGTCGTGCCGCCGCCGCCCGACCAGGATCGCTAGACGGATCCAGCCGACTCCGTTAGTCCGCGCTACCGGAGAAGAACAGCCGGAAGGGCAACGCCGGATCCGGTTGGGCTCTCGTTGATCGCCACCTTGGCCGGAGGCGCCGGAATCGCTTCTTTGCCCTTCGCCTTGAGCGCGTCATTTAACGCCGGCAGATCTTTTGTTACCAGAAGCTCGAACTCTTTCACGGCATCATCCAACTCGCGCCGAAGCGCCTCGATGTTAGCAACCTGGTAATCACCCGGCTTGCCTTCGTAACTCAGGATCGCGCCATAAAGCTGGTCCGTGTGCTCGCGGAGGCGTTCCTCCCCGGTGATCGCGCCGCCCTCGGTCGTGGCCACGATTTGTTTGCGCACGGCGTCCACCTTCTTGTCGAACTCCTCCAGCGTCTTCCGCAGATCGTCCCCTTCCGGGACCGCGCCCTGACTCTTCTTCAAACCGCCCCGCAAAAACAGGATGCGATCCATGAGCGCGCTCTCATCTCCGAACAGTGCATGCACTTTCATCGCGGCATCGTATTGCGCCTTCCGATCCGCGGCAGTGAACTTCGAACGGCGATCCAATCCCACGGTCAGTTTCGTTTCGGAAACCTTCCCCGCCTTGGTCATGCGGACGGTGTAATCACCCGGCAACAACCTCGGCCCCTGAAGCCCGGCTCCGGCAATTTGGACCGCCGGCGGAACGCGTGGCGGCTTCTCCTGCATGCTCCAGATCACGCGATTCAAGCCCGGCCGTTTGCTCGCGGGCAGGCTGTCCACCACTCGTCCTGAAGCGTCCAGAACTTCGAGCTTGAGCTTTCCGAAAAGATGGCGCGTGCGCTGGTAATATGTAATCACAGCCGCGTCGGGCGGATTGTCCCCGCTGAAAGCTGCAGCGCCTTCCGCCCAGCCCCCGTTGGCATTGATACGTTGTTGCACCGGACGCGCGGCGACGAAGGCCGCTTCCTGCGTGAGCAACTCGGGGGTAAGAGCGCGCCAGGGTGTGATGTCGTCTACGATCCAGATGCCGCGACCGTGCGTGGCCAGGACAAGATCGTGGTCCCGTGGATGGATCGCCAGATCGCGCACGGCCACCGCCGGAAAGCGGCTGCCTTTGAATTGCGCCCAAACTTTCCCGCCGTCGATCGAAACGAAAAGACCGAACTCCGTGCCGAGAAAGAGCAGGTTCTTCTGCACCAAATCTTCCTTGATGACGTGAGCGTAGCCCCGCACGCCTTTCACGTCCTGTCCGGTCAGAAGCGGCGTCCAGGTCTGGCCAAAGTCGGTGGTGCGGTAAACATAGGGCGCGAAATCGCCAAAGGTGTGCCGGTCGAACGCCGCGTAGGCCGTGCCCGGGTCGAAGTTTCCGGCCTGAACCCAGCTCACCCACGAATTCTTGGGGAGACCCGCTATCTTGTCGGTGACGTTGCTCCAGGTTTTGCCGCCGTCACGCGTGAGCTGCACATTCCCGTCGTCCGTGCCTACCCAGATCAACGACTTGTCCTTGGGCGACTCGCTGATGGAATAAATGGTGGTGTGCATTTCGGCCGCTGAGTTGTCGACCGTCACGCCGCCCGATTGTTCCTGCTTTTGTTTCTCCGGATCGTTCGTGCTCAGGTCCGGCGAGATCCGGTCCCAGGTCTGGCCGTGATCGCGCGAGCGAAAGAGAAATTGGGCGCCGATATAGATCGTTCCCTTCTCGTTCGGTGAGAGGGCGATTGGCGTATTCCAATTCCAGCGGAGCTTTTCCTTGTAGTTCGGCTTCGGCTGAATGTTCCGCGCTTCATGCGTGTACCGGTTCACCCGGCCGATGTTGCCGCCCTGATACTCGGCGTAGAGATAATCCGGGTCCGACGGGTCGGGGAACATCCAGAAACCGTCGCCGCCGAACATGTTTTCCCACTGCGCGTTGGAGATGCCGCCTGGGTATTGCGATTGGCCGACCCAGGAACTGTTGTCCTGCAAACCTCCGTAAACACGGAACGGGTCGTTGTCGTCCACGCTGACGTGATAGAACTGTGAGATGGGAAGGTTTCCCCCCTTCCACCATTTGCTCCCGCTGTTGTAGGAATACCAAATTCCGCCATCATCTCCGGCCACCACATTCTGCGTGTTCGCCGGATCGATCCAGACGTCGTGCAGATCGCCGTGCGCTCCCTGGAACCCGCCTACGACCGCGAAACTTTTACCGGCGTCCTCGCTCAGGATCAGCGGTCCGTCTGTCTTGAAGAGGCGATCGGGATTCTTCGGATCGACGATCAGGTTCGCAAAATAAAATGGGCGCCAGACCATCCAGTTGCTCTTGTCCCGCTTGTCCCACGTCGCCCCGCCATCATCCGAAACGAAGAGCGCGCTATCAGTGGATTCGACAAAGCAATAAATGCGCTTGGAGTTCGAAGGCGCGATAGCCACCGCGAGACGGCCATAAGGTTTTTTCGGAAAGCCCTTGTTCGCTTCGGCGGTGATTTCGGTCCAGGTCGCCCCGCCGTCCGGCGAACGGAAAAGACCGCTCGCGGATGGTTTCTCCGGGCCGTCGCCGCCGGAACGGAAGGTCCAGCCTTTGCGCCGGAAATCCCACATGCCCGCGAAAAGAACATTCGAATCGTTCGGATCCATCGCGATGGTCGAAGCGCCGGTCGAAAGATTCCCGCCCTTGAGGATGAGGCTCCAGTTCTTGCCGCCATCCGTGGTTTTGTAGAGGCCGCGATCCGGGGAATCGCTCCAAAGCGCACCGGGCACCGCCGCATAAACCGTGTCGCCGCTCGCGGGACTAACGACGATCTTTGAGATGCGCTCGGAATTTGGCAGACCCAGGAAGTTCCAGGTCTCACCGCCGTCGGTGGATTTGTAAATTCCATTGCCGACCGAGACGCTGTTGCGCGTCCAGCTTTCGCCGGAGCCGACCCAGACGTTTTTCGGGTTCTTCGGATCGAGCGCGATCGCGCCGATCGATTGAACCGGCTGTTCGTCGAAAACCGGCTTGTAACGCGTGCCGGCGTCTTCGGATTTCCAAACGCCGCCGCTGGCCGCGCCGACAAAAATCGTGAGCTTCCCGGACTGGTCTCTCGTGGCGGCCACGGCAGAGACGCGGCCGCTCATCGTCGCCGAGCCGATATTGCGCGCTCCGAGACCCGAGATGGTGGAGGAGTTAAACGGCGCCTGCTCCGCGGCGAAGGCGGCGCTGGCCAGACAAGACGCCGGGACGAGAAAAAGATTCAGGAAACGCATGAGTATTATTTGGAAGGAGTCGTTGGGAATTTGAAGAGCGCGTCGTCGATCGGGACATTGGCCTCGGCCTTTTCGAAAATGATTTTTTGCTTGTCGGTCGAGCCCTTGGGGCCGCCCTCGAGTGAAAACGGAAAGAAAACCCCGTTGATTTTTTCGTAATCGCCCAAGTCGGTTTCGATTTCGACCCGCGAGCCGTTCTCCATCCGCTGCGTGATGATTCGGATCTCGAGGAAATGATCCGGATCGAGATAAACGTAACTCACGTCACCATTCTTCCGGACCACCTTGAGCTTGTGGGCCTGCGTCCCTTCCACATCTTCGGTGCCGAGATATTCGACGGTGCTCCCCTTCGCCTTCCAATCCACCAGCGGTCCATCGATGTCCGCGTCTTCCACGAGCGACTTCGCGTCGTCCACGGAAACTTTTTCCGGATCCTTCCGGCCGCCGAAAGGCGATATCTTCCAGCCTTCCGTGCCATCATACGAATCCACCCGCGTCATCCCCTGGAGACTGGTTTCTTCGCGCACCGCGCCCGGGCGTTTTTTGATCTGCGTGTAGACCAATTCCAGGCGGCCCTGGTTTACGATCATTTTGCCCTGGAGCCGGATGGATTGCACCGCCCGGAGCGCTTGTATCCCGCCTTTGGCTTCGACGTTTTTAGCGATCAACGCATCGACGTTGAAGGGCATTAATTCCTGGGCGTGGAGCGCCGGGGCGGCGACGAGCGTGCCGGCGACGAGAAGAAGTGCGAGGCGTAGTTCCATAAATCTCGACCGAAAATTTGGCGGCAATTGATTTTGCCGCCAGTCGCGAAACATGGCAGATGCGAGGGCGGTGAGCAATCGACGTGTTTCCTGCCAAAGCGAAAGCTTGTATCGGCGCGCAGGCCGCGCTAAACCTCGGCTCCTGTGAACGACCAGCCACCACTCCCGCCTACCCCGCCGCCACCCGCGCCCGCCCCGCCGCCGCAAATAATTATCCCGCGCCAGGGCATGGGATGTTTCGCCAAGGGCTGCCTCACGGTCATCGTCCTGGCGCTTTTCTTCTGCGCGGCTCTCGTCGGGACCGCCTGGTATGTCTACCACAAGGTCGTTACGAATTTGACCTTCTCCGAGCAGGCCGATGTCCCGCTGGAACCGCCGACCGAAGCGCAGCTTCAATCCGCCGAAAGCTCACGCGCCCGAGTTAAGCAGGCCATGGCGAATAACGAGGAAACCACGGTCGAATTCACCGGCCCGGAACTCAACGCTCTTCTGGCCAGGGAAGATGATTTCAAGGAGCTGCGCGGCCGGGCCCGGATCGAAATTGCCGATTCGCTTATGACGATTCTGCTGAGCGTGCCGCTTGATGGATTGCACTGGCGGAAACTGAGGGGGCGGTGGTTTAACGGCACGGCGCGTTTCGGGCTTATCTATGCCGACGGTCGATTCCATGTCGACCTCAAGTCGGCAGAAGCAGGCGGCCATCAATTTCCCACCAAATACCTCGCGAATACCTGGTGGAAGGATTCCCTGGACGATGGTCTCAACGAAAGTTTCGAAGAGAAGTTCCGGGACCAGGACTCCGAGAGCAATTTCTGGAGACACGTGAAGAGCATCAAGCTCTCGGGCGACAAGCTGGTCTTAACGACGCAAGCGAAGTAGGTCCGATTTCGCGTCCTTTTTTGTTTTGGGTTGAACGCGTGTCATCCCGAGCCGCGCAGACGGCGAGGGATCCCACAGTCGGTCTTAACTCACACTGATCACGCTTCGCACGGTCGACACCAACGCCTCGCAAATCGCGAAAGCGTTATAGCGTGACTTTACTACGACTGTGGGGTCCCTCGCCGTCTGCGCGGCTCGGGATGACATGCATTCTCCAGCGCGCTTTCTTATTTGGCGCGATTGGCTGCCGCGCGCTTCGCTGCCGCTTCGTTGATCTCCCGAAAAACGTGGGCGCCGATTTCGAATGAGTGCAGCCGCGCCGCATGATCGAAAATCTGAGCGGTGGCGATGACCTCATCCGCTGCGGTCTCGGCGAGCAACTCTTCCATCCGCTGTCGCACCGTTCCCGGCGAACCTACCGCCGCATACCGCGTCCGTTGTTCGACTGCCCGACGCTCGGCCGGACTCCAGAGGTGATCCATGCTATCAACCGGCGGCGGCAGTTTCCCCGGGCGACCGCGAATTAGATTGAGGAACATCTGCTGCGCGGAAGTGGCGAGCCGGCGCGCTTCTGCATCCGTGTCAGCGGCGAAAAGGCCCACGCCGATCATAACGTGGGGCCGGTCCAGTGCAGCCGACGGCGTGAAGTCGCGCCGGTAAATCTCCAGTGCGACCTGGAGATATTCGGGTGCGAAATGCGAGGCGAAGGCAAAAGGGAGTCCGAACTCCGCGGCCAGCCGCGCGCTGAAATCGCTCGAACCGAGAAGATAGAGCGGCACGTTCAGGCCCGCACCGGGAACCGCCTGCACCGCCTGGCCGGGGGCGGCGGGATGAAAGTAGGATTGCAGCTCGAGGAGGTCCTGCGGAAATGTGTCGCCACTGCTGCCGAGAAAACGGCGAAGAGCGCGCGCCGTGAGTTGATCGCTCCCCGGCGCGCGACCCAGGCCGAGATCGATGCGGCCGGGATAGAGCGATTCGAGTGTGCCGAATTGTTCGGCAATGATGAGCGGCGCATGGTTCGGAAGCATGATGCCGCCGGCCCCCACTCGAATGCTCCTGGTTTTGCCGGCCACGTGACCGATCACGACCGCAGTCGCGGCGCTTGCGATGCCGGGAAGATTGTGATGCTCCGCCAGCCAGTAGCGATGGTAGCCCCACTCTTCCGCGTGCTGCGCGAGATCGGCGCTATTTTTGAAACCAAGCGCAGCGTCGCCGCCTTCAATGACCGGCGAAAGATCGAGGACGGAAGATAGGATCACTTTCCAAGGTAAGCGTTCGCGACGATATCAAAAGCGTCCGATCTACCCTCGGGCGCGAATTAATCCTATGTCGTCAACCAAAGCTTACGCCGCCGGCGCGGCGACCTCGCCCCTCGCCCCTTTTTCTTTCGAGCGCCGCGAGCCGACACCGAACGATGTCCAGATCGACATTCTATTTTGCGGCGTTTGCCATTCCGATCTTCACACCGCGCGCGGCGAATGGGGCGGCACCACTTATCCCTGCGTGCCCGGTCACGAGATCGTGGGCCGCGTCGTCAAGGTCGGAGCCGAGGTGAAGGATTTCAAGGAAGGCGATCTCGCTGCGGTCGGTTGCATGGTCGATTCCTGTCGCACCTGCGAAAACTGCCGGGACGATCTCGAGCAGTTCTGCGACAACGGCGCCATTTTCACCTACAACAGCAAAGACAAACACACGGGCGGGGTGACTTACGGCGGCTATTCGAAAAGCATCGTCGTGGATCGCCATTTCGTGCTGCGCCTCTCCGAGAAGCTCGATCTTGCCGCCGCTGCTCCGCTTTTGTGCGCGGGCATTACCACTTTCTCGCCGATGCGGCATTGGAAGGTCGAGCAAGGTCAACGCGTCGGCGTGGTGGGTCTGGGCGGGCTCGGTCACATGGCGGTTAAGTTCGGTCATGCCTTCGGTGCGGAGGTGACGCTCTTCACCACTTCGCCGGGGAAAACCGAAGATGCGAAACGGCTCGGCGCTCATGAAGTCGTGGTTTCGAAAAACGAAGAGGAGATGAAAAAGCAAACCGCCAGGTTCGATTTCATCATCGATACGGTGTCCGCGAAGCACGATCTCAACGCCTACCTCCGTCTCATGAAACGCGACGGCACAATGACACTTGTAGGCGCGCCGCCTGAACCGACCGGCGTGGAGTCGTTTAATTTGATCTTGCGCCGGCGTCAGCTCGCCGGATCGCTCATCGGCGGAATCAAGGAGACGCAGGAGATGCTCGATTTCTGCGCCGAGCGCGGGATCGTTTGCGACATCGAAAAGATCCGGATCGACCAGATTAACGAGGCCTACGAGCGAATGCTGAAGAGCGACGTGAAGTATCGCTTCGTCATCGACATGGCGTCCCTCTAACTCCTGCTCCTGCTCATGATCCTGCTCATTATCCATTAACAGTGGCTGAAAGAGATGTTCACCATTGAAACCGACCGCTCGAAACGCCTCGTCGTAATCAGCCTGGCCGGCCGCGTCACGGCGGCTGAGGCGAAAGATACGGCGATCCGAGTGCGCGAGGTGCTTCGGGACATCGCGCCGGGATTTGTGGCCCTCACGGATTTCCGCTGGCTGGAATCAATGGAGGCCGCAGCCGCGCCAGGCGTCGCTGAGACCACGGACGCGCTGGCGGCGAAACAAGTGCGGACGATCGTCCGCGTCATCCCCGATCCGCGGAAAGACATCGGCCTCAATATTCTCTCGCAGTTCCATTACGGCCCGGAGATCTCCACTTTTACCTTCGAGACGCTGGCCGACGCCATTCAAAGTTTGGCCGGCACGGAACCGTCGAACGCCGAGTAGCCTGCGGCAAAAGCAGTTGCAACGCGAAGCTGCTGATGCGCTTCTATGCGATGACGGAGCAGCGAACGAAATGGGCCATCGCCGCAGCGTTTTTGACTCTGTGCGTGATCTGGAGTTCGACGTGGCTTGCGATCAAGATTGGGCTGCGTGATCTGCCGCCAATTTCCTTCGTCGCGCTCCGGTTCCTGATCGCGGTCGCAGTCCTTCTCGCGATCTCGGTCGGTCGCGTGCGACTGCTGCCGGCGCGGCGCGCCGATCTCAAGCTGCTGGCCTACACCGGCGTGCTCATGTTCGCGGTGAACTATGCCCTCCTCTTCTGGGCAGAGCTCTACGTCTCCTCCGGCTTGTCTGCGGTTTTGCAGGCGACGATTCCAATCTTCGGGATGGTCTTGGCTCATTACATTTTGCCGGGCGAGCCGCTGCGATGGCAACGGGTAGCCGGCGCTGCGCTGGCGGTCGGCGGCGTCGCGGTAATCTGTTCGCGGCTGCTGGATTTCGGCGGGCTTCTCGCTTTTTGGGGCGGCGTGGGGATCGTCTTCGGGGCCGCGGGCGCGGCATTCTCGAACGTGCTCTTAAAGAAACGCGCGCTCCAACTCGCGCCGGCCATGATCGCCGCCTGGCAAATGATCTTCGGCACAGTGCCCTTGCTCGCGGTTGGATGGGCGGTCGATGGAAATCCGCTGCACTTTCATTGGACGAAGACGGCCGTCTTCTGCCTCTTTTATCTCGCGGTGCCAGGGTCCGCGCTCACCTTCCTGCTTCTCTATTGGTTGCTGCCGCGAATGTCGGTGACGAACCTGCAAACGATCTCGCTGATCACGCCGCCGGGCGCGGTCGCGTTCGGATGGTTGCTCGGCGGCGAGACATTTTCTCTCTGGTCGCTTGCTGGCGGGGCCCTGGTGCTCGCCGGCGTCTGGATGATTTTCCGGAAGGTTCAACCGAAGGAGCTGCACGACGAATGCGAGACAGCCGTTCCTCAAGGTTGACGCTCTCACTTGCACTTACACATTAACTTTCACTTACACTCTTCGTTCCCAGATTTGTGTAGGGGAAAGTTAATGTGCAGGTGCAAGTGAGGTGAAATGGATCAACGCATTCCCAGAGGCCGGCCTCGCCATCTGCGGAGTGTCTCCACGCCCGTCCAACAGAACGCCAGCCACGCCAGACCAACGGCGATCGCCCCGAGCACGTCGGTGAGATAATGCGCCCCGAGATAGATTCGGCTCACCCCGATCAAGCCCACCCAAACGGCCGCGAGAATCCCGGTCAACACACGTAAGCGCCAAGTCCGAATCGACTGCGCCAGCAAGATCGCCAGCATGCCGTAGAAAAGCGTCGAACCCATCGTGTGGCCGCTGGGAAAACCGAAGCTATCGAGTGTGACGAGCGGATTCTCGAGGACCGGCCGTTGCCGATGGAAAAAATGCTTCAGTAAAATGTTGAGCAGGCTGCCGCAACCCGAGGCCAGCACCAAAGCCAGCAGCTGATACCACGACCGGCGCACGGCGAGGAAGATGGCGGCGCACACAGACGCTCCCGCAACAAACGAAACCGAACCAAAGAATGTCACCCAACGCGCGACGTGCGTGAGCGCGGGAGTCGCATGCTCGGCGAACCAGGAGGTAACGCGCTCGTCCAGCAGACGGGTCGCCGCATTTCGCGACATATCTTCGGCGATATCCGCGAACCACCAACCGGTCGCCAGGATCACGAGCAGCCCAATGGTGAGATGCAATCCGAGGTAACCTTCTGGCGAAAGGCGCGCCTGGAGAAAACGGATCTGCCGCGCGAAACGACGGGGAATCGGTTCTTTCGCGGTTGTCATTCGCGAACCCACCCCGCGTCCGAGCGATGGAAATCTTCGACGGACAAAATCTCGAACGCGGCCGAGGCCCGCCGCCAAACGCGGCGCTCAATGGTAATGCTCGTCGGTTCGATTCGAATCACGTTGAACGAATTGGGCTGGCCGCGTCCGCGCGTCGACGTGGTCGTGCCGGACGAAACAATGATGGCGGAGTAGCCCGGCATCTCGTAGCGCTTCGCGGTTTGGGTTGTATCGGCGATATGGAAATGGCCGGCGAGCAGAAGATCGACGCCGCATTCGGCCAGCGTCGTCATCGCCAGGCGCGAACGTCCGACCACACGACCTCCCGCACCTGCCGGCAAATCGAACGGGTGATGGGTAACCACGATCCTGGTTGCGGGCTTGGGTGCCTCTTGCATGGTGGCGCGCAGCTTTTGCAATTGGAATCGATTGATCCGCCCATCTTTCCACGTCCACGCGCGCGCGGTGTTCACGCCCACGGCAACCACCTCTGAGTCGGCATAAACTGGCTGGAGATCGGGGGTGATATAACGGCTGTAGCCGTGGAGCGATCGGGCAAATCGAGAAAACAGGTTGTGCAATGGCACATCGTGGTTCCCCGGCACGACGATTTGCGGGAAACGAATCGAGGCGAGGAATTCCCGCGCGGCGATGTACTCCACCGTCCGCGCGCGCTGGGTCAAATCGCCCGAGACCGCGACCAGGTCCGGCTTGATCACGCCAATGAAATTAACCAGGGGCGCCAGGATCGCGGGGTCGGTTCGCCCGAAATGGAGATCGGAAAGGTGAACAACCGTGCGCATCAAACCGTGTCGTTAGGCACCAGGACGCGCAGGGCGCCCGGCCGGATTCGATACTCGAGCGGCGCTTCCATCCGATCGACCTCGCCGTCGCGCGCGACCAGCAAACGGCGTTTGCGGGTTTCGATTCGCGCTTCCGTCACACAGAAAACATCGAAATCCTTCGCCTGATCGACCCGGCCGAAAAGGGCGTGGAACGCGAGCCGGAAAAGCCCGAACCGCCCAGTCCGGCGCGTGACATAAAGCCCAAGCTTGCCGGCATTCAAACATGCCCGCGAGCCGAGCTTGAATCCCGCGATCTCATATTCGTTGTTGCCGACAAACAGAAAAGCCGTCCGGCGATTGATCTGCCGGCCCTCCATCGCGATCCGCAAGTCGAGAAACGGAAACCGGCGCAAGGCCTGGACCGTGGCCCAAAAAAAGGCGGGCCACTTTCCGCGCGAGAGTCGCTGCTGTTGCGCTTCGCGGCGGGAGACGATGTGAGGGTAGAGGCCAAGGCTCGAGTTGTTGAGGAAGATTTTCCCATTCACTTCGCCCGCGTCCACCTCCTGGACGCGACCCTGCACCACATTGCGCACCGCCGCTTCCAGTTCGAGCGGGATTCCCAGGTCTTTCGCGAAGTGATTCAAAGTGCCGGTCGGCAGGACACCGAGGATCTTGTCCGTTCCGATCAATTCCCCTGCTACTCCGCTGATTGTTCCATCACCGCCGGCCGCGACGATCGTGGTCTCGCCACTCCGGGCCGCCGCGCGCGCCAGCGAGGAAATATTTTCGCCCTGCTTCGGCTGCACTATCCGCGGCTCCTCGCCCATTGCGGCAAATAACTCGGCGATCCGGCTCGCGGAGGACTCTTTGCCGTTACCGGATTTTCCCGCGCCTTGATTCATGATCACGATCATCCCAGTAGAATCGTGCGCGCGACCCTTCCTGATGCCACACCGTGCGCGAAATCAGGAATTGAATCCGCTTCATTGTCACGGTTATCTGAAGGCGGATGCGCCAATATCACGATCTGCTTCGGCTGGTGCTCGAGCACGGACAGCCTCGGATGGATCGGACCGGCACGGGCACCATCTCCGTTTTCGGCGCGCAGGCGCGCTTCGATCTGCGTGAAACTTTTCCGGCGCTCACCACGAAGAAGCTGCATTTCAAGTCGATCATTTACGAGCTGCTCTGGTTCCTCCGCGGCGAGACGAACGTCCGTTATCTCAACGAACACGGCGTCACCATTTGGGACGAATGGGCCGACGGAAACGGCGATCTCGGACCGATCTACGGAGCGCAATGGGCGGCCTGGCACGGCGCGGATGGAGCGGTCATCAATCAGATCGATCGCGTGATCGATCAGATCAAAACCAATCCCGACTCCCGGCGGCTCATTGTGAGCGCGTGGAACGTCGCCGAGCTCGATCGGATGGCGCTCGCGCCCTGTCACGTGCTTTTTCAGTTCTACGTGCGGGAGGGCGAGTTGAGCTGCCAGCTTTACCAGCGCAGCGCCGATCTCTTCCTGGGCGTGCCGTTCAATATCGCTTCCTACGCGCTGCTCACCCTAATGGTTGCGCAGGTCTGCGATTTAAGGCCCGCAGAGTTCATCCACACTTTCGGCGACCTGCATCTTTACCAAAATCATCTCGACCAGGCGCACGAGCAGCTCACTCGCGATTTTCGTCCACTACCGCGGATGCGCCTGAACCCCGCGGTACAAAATATCCACGACTTCCAGTTCGAAGATTTTAACCTGGTCGATTACGCTCCGCACCCCGCAATAAAGGCGCCGATCGCGGTATAGGATGTCGGCCCCCACGACGGGGCGTTCCTCGGCAGTCCCAGTCTTAGTGCGCTGTGGGCGCGGTCGTCGTCGTGCTGGCGGTGGTCGGGCCGCGGCTCAGGTCCACGAGATCGCCCAGGATGTTGAGAGCCTCGTCGCGTTCAGGATCGATCGCAGGATCCTTGGTGCCGTCATCAGTGCCCGTTCCCTCCGTATCCGCATCCGGGGCCGCTTCCGGCGCAACCTTCTTTTTGTTAGCCGCGGTTCTTCCCGGATTAGTGATCAGCTGGAGGTTCGGCTTGTCGACCGTATCGAGGGTAAGGCGGAATATCTTCACGTCTTCCACTTCCCGCGCGAGACGTTCCTTCGACCGCGTCTCCTTGCGCAATTTGTCTTCGTTCAGCTCCGTGCGGCGAATGTCCTCGTTCAGCGAGATGCGATTTTCATCCAGACGCTTCCGCAGCCGGGCCATGTCTTCCATGACGTAGCGAAATTCCTGGTTCGCCTGGACGCGGGCCTCGGAGCGGCGCTTCAACTCATCGGTAAAGAGCTGGTGGCTGCTGTCGTTCCACTTGGTGAATTTCGCCTTCGGTACTTCGTCGTAAGGCAGGCAATTTTTCAGCGCGCCTTCGCCGAACTCAGGCAGATCGCTCAGGCTCGGGAGGACGATATCGGATTCCACGCCATGCAGCTGGGTCGATCCGCCCGCCACGCGATAGAATTTCTGGATGGTCAACTTCAGAGCGCCATCTTCCTGCGAACGATTGCCCAGAAGCGACGTGAACCGGCCGATCTCCAGGATCGTTTGCACCGTTCCTTTTCCGAAAGTGCTCTTGTCTCCGACGATAAGCGCGCGTCCATAATCCTGGAGCGCCGCCGCAAAAATTTCGCTGGCCGAGGCGCTTTGCCGGCTCGTCAGCACCACGAGCGGACCTGCATAAGCAATGCCCGGATCAGGATCGCTCGAGACCACGATGTTTCCGTTCGAACCTTTCGTTTGCACGACCGGGCCCGACTTCAGAAAAAGGCCGGTCAACGCGATCGCTTCTTCGAGGGAGCCGCCGCCATTCCGGCGCAGATCCACCACCAGGCCGCTGATGTTTTCTTTCTTCAGCCGCTTGAGCAACAGAAGCACGTCCCGCGTCGTGCTCTTCTGATGCTTGTCCATATCGGCGTAAAACGATGGGAGCGTGATCCAACCCAGCTTCACCGGCTCGCCGTTCGCGTCCTTTTTGATGATGATGTCGGCGCGGGCCTCCTGGTCCTTTAGTTTAATTTCGTCGCGCACCAGATCGACCGTCTTGCGCTTCGAGGGATCGGGGGAGTCCGCTGGAATAACGAGAAGCCGAACGTGGGTCCCCTTCTTGCCTCGAATCTGCTCGACCACCTTGTCGAGCCGCATGTCGCGCACGTCGCTGAACTCCGAGCTGCCCTGAGCCACCGCGGTGATGCGATCGCCAACCTTTAACCGGCCGTCCACCTGCGCAGGTCCGCCGACCACGAGACTTTCGATTTTCGCGTAACCATCTTCACTCCGAAGCATGGCGCCGATCCCGACCAGCGACAGACCCATGTTGATGCTGAAATTCTTCAGGTCCGATTTGCTCAGGTACTCGGAGTGCGGGTCGTAGGCCTGCGAGAGCGCGTCGAGGAATAGTTTTACCTGTTCGTCCTTGTCCTGCTCGTGGACGGTCCGGGATAGGCGCTCATAACGGCGCGTGATCAATTGCGGGCCTGGCTCGATCGGATGTTCGCTCAGGTGTTCCTGAAGCAACTCGCTCGCGATCCGTCCACGCCAGATTCCGTCAGCGTCCGCTTCGTCTTTTGGCCAGGGCGACTTCTGGCGACTGACCTCGATCGTGGCGTCGTTCTTGTAATCCACCGGCTCCTTGAGCATCTCCTTGATCTTGGCGATGCGGGCATCCACGCGCTTGGTGTAGAGATCGTAGATTTCGTAGGCCGGCTTAAGATTTCCGAGCAAAACATCATCGTCCAAAGCCGTGCCGTATTTGGCGTTGAGCATGTCGATGTCTTGCTGGGTGAAGAAGAGATGGCTGAAATCGAGCATCTCGACGTAGGTGCGGAGGAATTTCTTCGAGACCTCGTCATCGAGCCGCTGGTGGGTGTAATGACCTTCCTCCAGAAGCCGGCCGACGGAGACCGCGACCTGTTCTGAATCGGATTTGGCCTGGAGCGGCTGGGCCGCCACCACGAAGGCGAGCAAAATTGCGGGCAGGGCAAACGACAGGCGGAAGAGTGGTTTCATTCGAGAAAAAGGTTTCGGAAAATCGCAGAATTCACGCTGAACGCAAGGTAAGTGGGTGCGGAGCCTGCATTTGGTAAGGGTGAGACAACGAGCGGACCGGAACATTCAAAAGAAGGCCCAGAGCCGGTTTCGTGATGCAGCTTTCGTTCCCTCGCTCGCGAGAAGTGCGGCGCTCATTTTTCAATGCTAGCATCCCGGGTTAACGAACGGGCTGCGCGACGATGCATTACGAAACTTTCTGCGGCGGGATTTTTGAAACGAACTGTTACCTGATCGAGGCGCCGGAAGGCACTATTTTGTTTGATGCGCCGGATGGGACTTGTGACTGGCTCGTCTCGCAAGGCCTCGCGCCGAAGCTGCTCCTGCTCACCCACGGGCACTTCGACCACGTCCCCGATGTCGCGAAAATAAAGGAGCGGTTCAATTGTCAGATCGGTTGCCACGCGGAGACCGTGCCAATGATCTCCGACCCCGAATTCTTCCGTCGCGTCGGGTTCGAACTGGAGATCGAGCCGGTCGAGCCGGATTTCCTGATTACCGCAACCCCGGCGCGTGATTTCCTGGGACTGGAGATGGCGGTTCTGGAAGTGCCCGGCCATTGTCCGGGAAGTTTGTGTTTCCTTTTGGAGAAGGAGGCGTTGTTGATCGGCGGCGATGTCTTGTTCGCGGGCGGGGTAGGCCGCTGGGATTTGCCCGGTGGCGATGGAGATCTTCTCTTCCGCGGGATCAAAACGAAGTTATTCCCTCTTGGCGATAACGTGACGGTGCTCGCGGGCCATGGTCCGCCGACAACAATCGGCGATGAGCGGCGAACAAATCCGTTTGTGCGTTAGCCGCGTCTACGATTCGAAAGCTTTCCTAACCGCGTCGGTCGCCCGGATCTTCTCCAGATATTGGGCGAGCCCGGCTGCCTCCGCGCGCCGTTGAAAGAGGGAGACATGGCCATCGGGACGAAGCAGGTAGACGAAAGGACCCTGCGCTCCATACAGACTGGCGAAATCACCGTAAAGATCCTCAAGCGATTCGGCGGGCCCGTGCGTTGCGCCGTCGCGCGAAATAACGAACGCCCGGATGCCCAGCGCCGCGAGCGCCCCCGCGATCTCGCGATTATTCTCTGCGGGACCGAGCAGCGCGATGAACCCGCCGCTTCCGAGCAACTCGAACAACGAAATTTTCTCGCCGGATTTTTGAAAAATAACATCCGGCGTCCGATTGCCAGCCCGGACGCGAACCCGCGAAAACATCCCATCGCAATGCGCCGACAGACTTCGGCCGCGGTAATTCATTTCGAGCTGCGAAAGCTTTGCGAACAAGCTCCTTTGCACAAACCCCGTCCGCAGAATCGGCACGAGGAGACGCTCCCGAAAAAATCGGGCCACCGGATTCAGGGCGAAGATAACATTCGAAGCCATACTCGTGCGCTGGAGGACGGCGCGCGCGATCGGCCTTCGTTCCTCGTCAAAAGTATCGAGGAGCGAGTCCGGCGCGCCATCGCGCAGAACGGCCGCGAGCTTCCACGCCAGATTGGTTGCATCCTGAATGCCGGTGGCGATCCCCTGTCCTCCGGCGGGGCTGTGAATATGAGCCGCGTCACCCGCGACAAAGATTCGCCGGTCCCGAAATCGATCGACCATGCGCGCGTTGATCCGAAAATCGCTCAGCCAGATTGGATTCCGAACGCGAATGTTCTTCTTCCCGGTCCGCTCCATCGCCAGCTCTTGTAATAGCTCGAGCGTTAATTCCGGCGCTTCGTTATTTGGATCGTCCACGCATTCGCCGATCAAGCGCCATTTCTGTTCCCCAAAAGGAATGGCGGCGAACGATCCATCGGGGTGGAACCAAGCCTGCACTTCGTTGGCCGGCAGATCCCAATCGACCGTGACATCGGCTAGTAAAAAGCGCAGCGGCATAGTGGCCCCGGCAAAGGAAAAGCCGGCCAGCTTGCGCACGAGGCTGTGCGCACCTTCGCAGCTCACCAGGAATTTCGCCTCAATCGATTCCTCACCGCCGCCCTCCGAATGGATCACGGCGCTCACCGCATCCGGCGTTTGGCTGAAGCCGGTCAGTTCCCGCTGGCGTTCCACGAGATGGCCGCGTTCGGACAGCGTGGTCTCGAGAATCTCCTCGGTTACACTTTGCGGAATGACAATCATCCGCGGCTGGCAGGCATCGCGTCCGGCCAGGCGGCGCGGAGGTTGCAGCACAATCGTGAGCAGTTTTTTCTCGCTCGTCCGCAAATTCAGCGCCCGCACGCCATCGAATCCCCGGGCGAAGAACGCATCGGAGACACCGAGAATGGCGAAGACCTCGGACAACCGCGGCTGTAATCCAAGCGCCTTCGAGGTCGTCGAGCGCTCCGCCTTTTTCTCGACGATCCGAAAGCGAATTCCGAAACGTTGCAGCTCGAGTCCCAGCGCTAGGCCGACGGGCCCAGCGCCCACGATCAGCACCTCGGTTCCATCGTCCACCGCGCCATCTCACCACGATTGCGCGCGGGCGACAATCCGCGAGGCTCAGTGCCAGTGGGAATAGCGATGGACGCGCAACCGCACGTCCAGCTCACGCAGTTCGTCGCGGAGCCGATCGATCTGCGAGTGGATTCGCCCAGGACTGGAAGAGCCACTCCGCAGTTCGTAATTCAAGCGATCGCGGTCTCGCAGGAGACGCGAAAAGTCGCTGCGGACATAACGACCAGAACCGTAACGTAACTGGTTGCTCACGCGGGAAAACAGGATGTTCAACTGGTAGATCTCGGCGCGAAGCTGGCGGTAGTCGGTCGAATCGCGGTAATCCCGAGCTACTTCTCGTGCCCGCGGTTCCTCGCGCCGCTCATAGGCTTTCGCTGAGACAACTGAGCCCGTCAGCCCGGCGAGGACGAGCGCTGTAACCAGGATTGATTTTTTCATACGCAGAATTGGACGAGCCCCGGCCCGCCCCATTCAAACGCCACGCGATTTGTTCGTCATTTCGCGACCGCCGCGGCGAGAAAGCAATAGATGACGACATCCTGCACGAAATGAATAAAGAACGCCCAGGCTGAACCGCGCGTTTCTATCATGCTCCGAGCCCAGATCCATCCGGCGAATCCGGCCATCAAGACCCCGATCGGTCCCGAAGGTTGACCGTAATAATGTCCGATGCCGAAGAGGACCGCCGTTAGCAACACGGCCTCGGCGGGCGACACGATGTTCCGGAGATGCCCGAGGAAAACGTTCCGGAATTGAAATTCTTCGTTCGCGGCATTGAGCGCGGCAATCAAAAGGATCCAGGGCAGAAAGCGAACGATGCGTCCGCCCGCGCGGAAGTCCGGATGCACGGTGAAGTACAGAAAAAGCGGCAGTGCCACCCCGAAGACGACAAGCAGCGCCGGACCGAAGACCGTCCACGGAATCGATTTTCGCAAACCAAGGAACGGGATCGGTCCTGCCGGCGCAGCCAGATTCCCGCGCGCCAAAAATAAATCGCGCCGGGTCAATCCGCTGCCGATCAGCGTCAGGCTCATGAGCAAAGCGCCCGCAACGACTGAAGACCTTGCGATCAGTAATTGGACGCTCCAATCTCCGGTCTCGAACCACCGACGGAAAAGACCCGTGCTTTCAAGCCAGGGCGCGGCGAAATACCAACCGAGGCGAAGGGCCGCGAGCGCGAGCAGAAAACGCGTTAGGATTCGCAGTCTCGGAAAAAATTGCACCGCAACAGCGGCTGCGATGAGGATGATGCACTGCGCCAAGACCAGTCCTGGCGCGCGGCCATGTCCGGATTCGCGCCAAACGATCGTGGGCAAGGCGCTCGCGGCAATCACCCCGGCCCAGGCGATGACGCGGACCAGCGGATCGGTCCCGGAACGCCCGCTCACGGGAGAGCGTCCAGCAGGGAGCGCAATTTCCCCAGCTCGTCGATTTCGCTGACGAGCGAACGCAGAGAATTCATGGCCGCGGGAATGTGCGTGAGGAAAGCCTTGTTCCCTCTGACGAGGCCGAGAAATCCATACGCACCAAGCGCCTGCATCAGGCGTTGAATTCCACAGAGCCGAAATATTTCCGGAAATTGCGGCGACACCGGGAAAAGCGCCGCGGCACGTTTTTCTTCGTACGCCGTCAGCAGCTCCACGCACTCCGAGCGCGAGAAGGAGACGTAGGGATCGAAAAGGAGCGAAGCTAAATCGTATTCCGCCAGTCCCGGTCGCATTCCCTGGAAGTCGATCAAATGCGCCTGCGCGTTGCGGACGATAATGTTTTGCGATTGGAAATCGCGGTGGACGAGAAGACGTGGCCGATTCCCAAGACGCTGCGCGATCTCGTGCAGCACCGGCAGCCCGGTCAACTCCAGAAGACTGCTTTTCACCACGCCAAAATACCGGCCGAGGCAATTCTCGAAGAAATAATTCTGCTCCCAGCTGTAAAGCGCGGCATCAAACGCGGCCGGAAGATTTTCCTGGATCGAATGGCTCGTTTCTTCGGGCAGGCAATGCAGCTTCACGATTTCATCGAGTGCCGATTCATAGAAAGCGCGCCGCACGAGCCAGCTTTCCTCGCGATAACTCCAGAGATCGGCCTTCCCGAGATCTTCGATCCAAATCAGGCCTTCCCCGGGATCGTGGAAATATATCTTGGGCGCGCGAATTTTGTGCTCGGCCAGGAATTCCGCGATCCGGACGTAGTGTCGGTTCTCCTCCCGCTCGAGGTTGTATTTGACGAGGATGATCGTCTGCTCCGGCGAACAGTTCACTCGATAGAACTTCCGGTCCGAGCCGCCCTTTTCGATGGGCGTGATCTTGACCGCGCCTTCGTCCAGCCGAGGAAAATGGATCCGCGTCTGCTTCAACAGCAGGTCGGTCTTCGCGCTTTTAGATGTCGAGGTCACTGAGTTCGCCTTCTGCGTTGCGATGGCTGCGGACAATACAATTGCGGAGTCGGGAACGGGAAGCGATTTGTGCGCCCGGCCAGAGAATCGTGTTTTCCACTATCGCATCGGCGCCGATGCGGCAACCCGTGCCGATGGAATAAACGCCGGACAGTTGCGCGCCCGGTCCGATCACGGCATCGGCCGCAACGGGCTTCGGCCAATTTGCCGCCTTCATATAATGCGGCTTCCAGCTCTCTTCCTGGATGATGCGATGGGCTTCGAGGTATTCGGCGCGCGACCCGATGTTGAACCATTTGCGGTCCTCGAGCACAACGCCGCCAATGCGGCCACCTTCTCTGATCCAGTCCACCACGATAGGGATAAAGGAAATGCTCCGGCCTGAGGGAATTCTTGGAAAAACTTCCGGGTTCCAGATCGATACACCCTGAAAATCATATTCGCCCGGATAGCCGTAGCGGTTGGCAATGTCGATCACGCGACCGTCGCGCCATGCGACATCAGCGCCGAGCTTGGTTCGGCGCAAGGCCAGGGTGACGTCGTTCCCGGCGCGGAAATGTTCCTCGATCAGCGGCGCCAAATCGAAATCCGTCAGGAGATCTCCGCTGTAAACGATGAAGGGTTCGTCGCGCAGCAACGATTCGACGTTCTTGATTCCACCGCCCGTTCCGAGCAGCACCGGCTCGTGCACGAGCGAGACTGGCCGGCCCGCATAACTCCCACCCGAAAAAATGCGATCGAACTGCGGAGCAAGATGGTGCGTGTTGATGATGAACGACTCGATCCCGGAGTCGCAAAGATGATCGAGCGCGAAAGTGATGAGCGGCTTTTGGAAGATCGGAATGAGCGGCTTCGGAATATCTTCCGTGAGCGGCCGCAGCCGCGTTCCTAATCCGGCGCCGAGGACAAAGGCTTGCGTAATCATAGCGCCCAGCGCGCGGGCTGAGCTTCCCCGGTGCTGCGATTGTCTGCCGCCGCACGCAGGCTTGTGCTCCGGCGGCGCTTTGTTAAGACTTGCTCCATGGCAGAAGAAACGATCTGGCGCGGGACATCTTCGCAATTAAAAAATCTTGGGTACTTCATTTGGTGCGGGATCTTTTGTTTGCTCGGCATCGGGATCTTCATCGCGCTCACTCATTATCGCCCGGGAATCGCCGGGCTTCCCGCTTTATGCGGTTTACTGGTCTGGCTCTTCGTCCCGCTAATCCTGGCGCTGGCGCGTTATCTCCAAACCAAAAACAATGTCTTCGAGCTCACGAGCGAGCGGATCAAGATGACCGAAGGCATTTTCAGCAAGGTGACCGAGACCCTGGAACTATACCGCGTGAAAGACATCGAAGTGCGGCAGCCATTCAGCGAGCGCCTGATCGGCGTGGAAAATATCCAAATCAATACCTCGGATATGTCGTCGCCAGTTGTCCTGCTCGAGGCGATTCCAAAGTCGGTCGGCCTGGCCGATAAACTGCGGAACCAGGTCGAAATAATTCGGGCCCTGAAGAAAGTGCGCGAGATCGATCTCGAGTAGCGCCCCGCCTGCTCGTCAGTTTTTCAAATAGAGCGAACTGGTGCCGAAATCGATGATGGCGTGGTAACGCTGGAGCATCTCCGATCCGAGCAAGCCCGCGACCGGCGGCGACGCGTTCAGTAATCCGCCGTGGATTAATCCCTCGAGATTGATCACGCCCACCATACTGCTTGGCATCTCCATTTGGCCGATCGAGAGCCGGCTGATGTTCGCGATTTTGATCCCGCGTTCCTTCAGATTCACGCCCGACGAGCGGAAAGCCGTGTTCCGCAGTGGAATCTTCATGCTGTGGACGAATTGCGAATGCAGCAGGGTGGCGAACGCGCCGGTATCCACCATCAATTTCGCGGCCCGGCCGTTCACCGAACCATCGACGTAAAGGTTGTAGCCGTCGCTCTCGTGCATCTTCACGCGGCGATAACCGCTGTAATTAAGTCCGGGAACGGATCCGGACGCGAGAGGGTCCACTTTGAGAATGAGGAGCATCCGCTCGCAATCGATGATCGCTTTGGTGGGAGTAAGAATATCCGTGCCGATAATGCCATCCATCCCAGCCGCGCTCCCGGCCGCCGAATCCTCGCGGAGACCGCCGAGATTGATCGTGACCAAGGGTTCGTCCACCAGGTTGAGCGCGCCGAGCCGGACCGTATGCGCGATGACCACCGCGTTGAATGCTCCGTTGATGCTGAGCCGTGACGGGATCCGAGACTTGCTTGTGACGGACTTCATTCCAAAATGCGCGCGTCGATTCATGGCGATCGCGCTGACCGGCGCGCCAGTGTCCACGACCATGACCGCAGGCTTTCCGTTGATCTCGGCGCGCACCAGGAGGTGATCCTGGGCTGAGCGGCGCAAGGGAAGGGCCTCATACTGAATCGAGGCGGAGGATTTGGGCGGTTTTGCTGGGGCCGGCGCCGGAAGGCCGAGGAGAAAGAGGAGGACCAGCGCCGCGAGGTTTTTTCGGGAAATGAAGATCGAGATGCCGATAAACACGCGCGGGAGGATAGCACGTTGCGCACCGAGGGCGAAATGGCTTGATAAGCCTTATGGCAGCCGGTATTCGGAACAGAGGAATTTTTCTTATGAGTAATCGGATCAGACTTAGCCGTTCTAGCTTCGCAATATTCAAACTTGGCAGCCTGGCCCTTTGCGGCGTCTTCGCGTTCGCCGGATGCAACAAGAGCCAGAATGCGGACAGCTCCGCGAGCGGCGACACGATCAAGATCGGCGAATACGCCTGTCTGACCGGAGCGACTGCCAGTTTCGGCACCGCTTCGCATCAAGGCGCCCAGATGGTGATCGACGACGCGAACAAGGCCGGCGGAATCCTCGGCAAAAAGATCCAGCTCATTACCGAGGATGATCAATCGAAGCCGGGCGAAGCCGCGACTGCGGTGCGGAAATTAATCTCGCGCGACCACGTGGTGGCACTCATTGGCGAGATCGCTTCTTCGCGTTCGCTCGAAGCCGGTCCGATCGCGCAGCAAAATAAAATCCCAATGGTCTCACCCGGCTCGACCAATCCGAACGTGACCAAGGTGGGGAATTATGTCTTCCGCGTTTGCTTCATCGATCCGTTCCAAGGCACGGTCATGGCGAAGTTTTCTCTCAATTCGCTCAAGAAAACTCGCGTCGCGGTTTTGACTGACGTGCGCCAGGATTACAGCGTCGGCCTGGCCCAGTTCTTCAAGGAATACTTCAGCAAGAACGGCGGCACGATCGTGGCCGAACAAAGCTACAGCTCGGGCGACCAGGATTTCAAAGCGCAGCTCACCTCGATCAAGTCCTCCAACCCCGAGGCCATTTTCGTTCCCGGTTATTATAACGAGGTCGGGCTGATTGCGCTCCAGGCCCGCGAGCTTGGGATCACCGTCCCGATTATGGGCGGCGATGGCTGGGATTCACCCACCCTCACCCAAATCGGCGGCGCCGCGATGGAAGGCAATTATTTCGCCAACCATTTCTCGACCGAAGACAAATCGCCGGTCATCCAGGATTTCATTGCGAAATTCAAGGCGCTCTACAATCGTGAGCCGGATGGCATGGCTGCGCTCGGCTACGACGCCGCGAAAGTGTTGCTCGATGCCATGACGCGCGCCGGGAGCACCGATCCCGCCAAAGTGCGTGACGCGCTCGCCGCGACCAAGGATTTCCAGGGCGTGACCGGCAAGATCACCATCGACGAAAACCGCAACGCGAATAAGTCCGCCGTGGTGCTCACGATCAAGGACAAGGGATTTCATTACGTCGAAACGATCGCGCCATAAGAGAGGTTCCGAGCCTCACCTCTTATTTGTCATGCTGAGCGCAGTCGAAGCATCTCTCACTCCATGCCGGATCGGCGTCGCTCCCGGTAAGAGCGAGAGATGCTTCGACTGCGTTTCGCTTCTGCGAAACTTCGCTCAGAATGACAGGAAGAGGGCGTCGCGGACTCCCATGGATCGTCCATGAACCAGTTTCTCCAGCAGCTGATCAATGGGCTTTCCCTGGGTGCGATCTACGCGCTGATCGCGCTGGGTTACACGATGGTCTATGGCGTCCTGCGCTTTATTAATTTCGCGCACGGCGATGTCTTCATGCTCGGCGCTTATGTCGGTTTGTACGCGCGACGATATCTGGCGGGACAAACCCAAGCAGGGCCATCGCTCGGCCTGGCCGTCTCGGTCCTTCTCATCTCCATGGCGGTCTGTGCGATCGTCGGCATGGTGATCGAACGGCTGGCTTATGCGCCGTTGCGCAATCGTCCGCGACTCACGGTCCTGATCACAGCCATCGGGGTGTCGCTCTTTTTAGAATACGGGGGGCAACAATTCTTTGGCGCGGGCCCGCATTTTTTCGCACCGATTATCCCGAGCTACAAAATGCACACCGGCGCGCTGAGCATCACGAGCAATGAGTTGATCGTGTTTTCAGTTACCTTCGTTTTGTTAATCGCGCTCACCTTTATCGTCTTGAAGACCAAGCTGGGCACGGCGATGCGCGCGCTTTCCTTCAACCCCACCGCTGCGTCGCTCATGGGCATTAACAACAGCGTCGTGATTTCCTTCACCTTCGGATTGGGTTCGGCGCTGGCGGCGGCGGCCGGAATTCTGTGGGCGGTGAAATATCCAGCCATCACACCACTCGTTGGGTTATTGCCGGGCATCAAAGCTTTCGTCGCTGCCGTGCTCGGCGGCATCGGGAATATTCCGGGCGCCGCGCTGGGCGGATTGATTCTCGGCGTTACGGAAACGCTGGTCGTGGGCTACAGCGATCTGCTCCACATCCCGCCAAGCTACAAAGACGCGGTCGCGTTCGTGATCCTGATCGTGATCCTCCTCTTCAAGCCCTCCGGATTGCTCGGCAAAACCACTTCGGAAAAGGTATGAGGCCCAAGATCTATTTTCTGATCGGAGTGCTGGTCAGCTTCCTCGTCTGGTACTTCGTGCCGATGGATCAATACATTCGGGAAATCGTTCTCACTATCGGCATCAACATTATCCTGGCCGTCAGCCTGAATCTGGTGAACGGACACACGGGCCAGTTCTCCATCGGGCACGCTGGTTTCATGGCCATCGGCGCTTATTTTTCGGCGTGGATTACGACGGTTGGAGCGCCCACGTGGTGGCCGTCGCTCGATCTTAGCGGCGGGCTTGCCGGCACTCTTGTTTTCCTCGGGGCGTTACTGGCCGGCGCGCTTCTCGCGGCGCTGGCGGGACTGCTTATCGGCATCCCGACGCTTCGGTTGCGCGGCGATTACCTTGCCATCGCCACGCTCGGATTTGGCGAAATCATTCGCGTTGTCATCCAGAATACCGAAGTGGTCGGTGGTTCTCGCGGTTTCAGCGTGGCATACGGTTATGCGACGATTTTTTGGACTTACCTCTTTGCGGCGCTCACGATTTATGTCGTAGCAAATCTGGTCAATTCCGCCTACGGCCGCGGGTTCCTCGCCGTGCGCGACGATGAAGTCGCGGCTGAATCGATCGGGGTAAACACGACGAAATACAAAGTGATCGCTTTCGTCCTGGCCGCGTTTTTCGCCGGGATCGCGGGCGGCTTGTATTCGCACTTCAAACAATATCTCCACCCGGACCGCTTTAACTTCATTACCTCGATCGAAGTGGTCGTGATGGTGATCGTCGGCGGAATGGGGAGCACTTTCGGCGTGATCGCGGCCGCGATTGTTCTCTCTCTTCTCCCGGAAGCGCTCCGTTTCATCCCGCAGTTTTATCAGCAGATCTTCGGCGTTTCGTTGCCCCACCTGGTCGACGACCTCCTGAAAAACCGGATGATGATTTACTCGCTCCTGCTCATCATCCTAATGCTGACGCGGCCCCAGGGAATTTTTGGCGGGATCAGCGGGCGACCCGCCTTTTTGTTTAAACGAAAATCAGTGCGTGCCGATGGACTCGCTTCTTGAGCTGCGCGATTGCACGATGCAGTTCGGCGGCCTGACGGCGCTGTCGAAGCTGTCGCTGCAGATCGGCCCGCGCGATCTGGTTGGGCTGATCGGACCCAATGGCGCCGGGAAGACAACCGTCTTCAATATCATCACCGGCATCTATAAACCGACGTCCGGGACGATACAGTTCGGCGGACAATCGCTGGTGGGGCGGAAAGCATCCGCCATTGCGGCCCGCGGGGTCGCGCGCACCTTTCAAAACATTCGCCTCTTCGCGTCGCTCAGCGTTTACGACAACGTGCGGGCCGCGTTCACGATGCACTTGAAGCATGGCATAGCGCACGCGCTCTGGCGTGGCGGCTCGTTTGGGCGGGAAGAGAGCGAGATCAGCGACCAGGTCATCGACATTCTGAAAATCTTCGGGCTGGAAGATCAGCGCGACGTCGAGTGCAAAAGCCTGTCGTATGGCGATCAACGCCGGCTCGAGATCGTGCGCGCGCTGGCCACGCGCCCGAAACTTTTGCTCTTGGACGAGCCCGCGGCCGGGATGAATCCACGCGAGAAGGAAGAGCTGATGGAGCTGATCCAGTTCGTGAAGGAGAAATATCAGATCGCCGTCCTGCTGGTAGAGCACGACATGAAGGTGGTGATGGGAATTTGCATGCGTGTGGCGGTGCTCGATTACGGCGAGAAAATCGCCGAGGGAACGCCGGCCGATATTCGGAAAAATCCGGAGGTGATCGAGGCGTACCTGGGAGAAGAAGCGAAGGGTCCTCCACCTGCACCTACACTTTAACTTTCACTTACACTTCCCCCTCTTCCCATGACTGCGCCTAATCAACTCTTCGACCACGAAAAGCTCCACGTGTACGCCAAGACCCTCGAGTTCGTGGGATGGGCTACCACAATCCTGGAACGCGTTCCAAAATCGATGGCCGTCCACAACCAGCTCGACCGCAGCTCCACTTCCATTCCGTTGAATATCGCGGAGGGAACCGGCAAATTCACACCGCCGGATCGCTGCCGGTATTATGATTCGGCGCGCGGCTCTGCGCTGGAGTGCGCCGCATCTCTAGATGTGCTGGTCGCGAAAAGAGTTCTACCGGCGAATGAAATCATTGACGGTAAGATGCTGTTGAGGCCGATCGTCTCAATGCTCGTTGGGCTTATCAAGTCGGTCGCGCCGGATCGGATCTTCGAGGAGCCGACCGACTACGGGTCGAGTGTAAGTGAAAGTTAAAGTGTAGGTGCAAGTGAATTTAAAATGCTGGAACTAAAAGATCTGACGGTTTCCTACGGCTCGATCACGGCGCTGCATGATGTCTCGTTACGCGTGGAGAAAGGCGATATTGTGACGCTGATCGGCGCGAATGGCGCGGGGAAATCGACCACGTTACGCGCGATCTCGGGGCTCCTGAAAGCCCAGAGCGGCAGCATCCAATACGAGGGCGAAGAAATCGCAAACAAGCGACCGCATCGCATTGTGGCCCGCGGTATTTCGCACGTGCCCGAAGGCCGGATGGTCTTCGCGAACCTGACCGTGCACGAAAATCTTTTGATGGGCGGTTACCTGCGGAAGGACCGTAAACAATTCGGCGCGGACTTCGATTTCATCTTCGCCATGTTTCCACGCCTGAAGGAAAGGCTGAAACAAGTGGCCGGCACGCTCTCGGGCGGCGAACAACAAATGCTGGCGATCGGACGCGCGCTCATGAGCAAACCACGCTGCCTCATGCTCGATGAACCTTCCCTCGGCATCGCGCCAATTCTGGTGAAGACAATTTTTCAGAAGATCGTCGAGATCAACAAGTCTTTAGGCATCACCATTCTATTGGTGGAACAAAACGCGAACCTTGCTCTCGAAGTTTCCAGCTACGGCTACGTGCTCGAGACGGGCCGGATCATCCTGCACGATCAATCGAGCGCCTTGCGCGTGAACGAGCGCGTGAAGAGCGCCTACCTCGGCGGCGGTTAGCCGCGGCTGCTGCCACCAAACCCGTTGCCCGGGCTCGAAGCGCCGAAGCCAAGGATCGATTCAATCCGCTGGCGCGTGGCAAAAGGATCTTCGGATTGTCGCAGGCGCGAGCGCTCGATTGAGTGCGTCTCGGACAGGGTCCAATCGATGGCGCGCAGAAGTTCCCGGTCATCGGCGGCTAAGGCCGATTCCGCCGGATCATCGGCCCGTTCCTGCAGGCGTCCGACAATTTCCACCAGCGCTTCGCCATCGTACTTCGAGGCGCGAAAAGTATCGACCAACCGTTGGAAGCTCAGATGAAAGGGCACGGTCGCCACGTCGATGGAAGCGCTTGGCGAAACGTCATCGGGCGGCGTCTCGATCGGATCGGAGGTCGCCACGGAATTCCAGACCGACGCGGGCTCGTGATATCCGAGCTCGATCCGATAGGAACTGCGCGCTTGCGTCACGGCTATGGAATGACTCCCCGCCATCGGTTCCACCGCGACGCGGGTTTCTTCGCTGCCATCCTCGGATAAAACGAGGAGATGCACTTTGCGATCGGCCGGCGGGTTGTTGCCGAAAACTTCCGGCCAATCAATTTCCCAATAAGCGAAAAGAGTGTGAGGATCTCGCGCTATTCCAAAGAGAACGGGACGCCCATAGGAACGCGGCAGTTCGCCGAGATCGTCGTAATTACGCTCGCGGCTGGCGCTTACCGAGCGCGATTCCGCAGGCACGAGCGGGCGGCTGGATAGAACGAAGGAAGCGCCTGCTTCCTCGTCCTTTGCCAGCGCTGCTTCCTCCTCTACGAGATTGACCGCATCGTCACCGTCCATATCGCGACGATACACAAATTTCGCTGCGGCGATAGCCGAGACGATTTAAGCCACGGCGAATGTCCGGCCTGAGTGCTCCAGAACAGAGTTGGGTTGTGTGATTGCCGCTCTGGAAGGGCCCGCCCTCGGGCCGCAGGGCAACCCGCTGCTCCCGGATTTACTGATTGCCCAGGTTGTAGACCTCGACCAGACCAATGCCGGTTTCCCCCGTGGCGCCACGCATGACGGCAGTGTAAGCGCCCGGAGCAAGTGTTTTAAGAATCGCGGACTCCTTCGAATTTGTCGGAGCAATGGTTGACTGCATAATTGCCGTCACATCCGCACTCGCCTGCGATTGCCAATCATCATTGAAGGCGAGGATCGTGCCCTGGGCATCATGCAACTCCAGGAATGGATCCTGCAAAGGATTCGGCACTTGGCTGGTGGGGATGGAGGGCCCGATTCCGCGGATCAGGATCCGTTGGGACTGATTCCGGAACGAGGTGTCGCGGACAATAAATCCGCCGATGAGCACTTCCTCGCCGGTGCCGGCCAAACCGCGCGTGGCAATGTTACCCAAGTCTGACTGGGCTTCGGCGCCGATGTCGAAAATCTCGACCACGCCGATACCCTGACCCCCGCCCTTCCCCTGCAAGGTGGCCGTGTAGTTCCCGCCCGGCAGATTAACGATCACCGCGGCTTCCTTATCGTTCGCGGGCGCGAGACCGCTGGCGCTGATTGCGGCCTGGCGACCAGTGCGCCAATCATCGTTGCTGGCGATAACGGTCCCGGATGTGTTTTTGATCTCCAAGGTTGGGTCGGCCAGAACGCCCGCCCCGACAAACGGTGCAAGGGAAGGGCCAGTGCCGCGAATCAGCAGCCGTTTTGGGGTCGCCGTTCGTACAATAAATCCGCCGATGCCTACGGCGTTTGCTGTCTTAACTGAGACGCGGGTCGAAATATTCCCGAGCACGATGGTAGGCGGTGTGCCCGAAGGTTGCGGCGAAGGACTGGGGAATGGCGTTGGGGCGGGTGCGGGCGGGGGCGGCGCAAAGGCAGAGTCATGCACCACGAACTGAGTTCCACCACGTGCAATATCACGACGGCCTTGGCGTGAAGCCTGGCCACTGACAGGAGGCACTACTTCGACAGTGTAGGATCGCGATCGTAATCCGGCCACGACCGTGCCGTTCGTAATCAACGGACGGCTGGCGGCCGAAAGGATGGCGTTCAATTTTGCCACACTTACCTGCACCGAAACCGTGTTATCCGAGACGTTGAATTCGCCGGAATCCGCAGTCCCCTTGATGGTGTAAAGCATCTTGCCGTCATTCGCCCGAACCGCAGTTCCGTAGGAGTAGGTCTGCGCCCCGTTCACGTCGGTGTCGGCTTCGAGGAAGAATTGATCGCCGTGATCGCTGGCGCCATACGAGTATGTGCCCGTAGAACTCAAAACCGAGTGCGGCGTGTTAACCGAGAAACTCATCTGCCATGTGGTCTGCCCGGGGATCACCGTGAGATCAGATACCTTCATGGAGGCGGCAATCGCAAGGGAAGCACCGGTGCCAGACGTATCGTAGCGCACTGCCAGGACATCTGAGGCGTCGGTCGCGTGAATGCGCGGCGTCGTGCCTTCCTGGAGATCCAAGCCGTAGTCCGTGACCTGTTCGCCGTTCAAACCGGGAACCCGGGGCGGGAAGGCATCGGCGGGATCCACTTGTCCGGTTCCGGGCGGCAAGTAAAGCGCGTTTCCCTCCGGCGCAGTGGTGACGGTGCCTCCTTTGACGCTAGGTCCGCTGAGTTGATGAGCTACATAAGTGTGACCGTCGTAGTCATTATGATCGTCGGTATAGGCGATCACCGCCGCGCCATTCGGATCGAACGATACTTGGAAGTAATCGATCAGGTTTCTGTTGTTCGCGCCGGTCAGGCCACCTTCGGAAATGTTAGCAGCATGAATGACGTGTTCCGGTTCGGTTACCTGGGCGATCTGGAAAGTAGGCGTGTTGGAAGAAGCATTAGCTGAGTAAGCATAATAAACCTTCCATTCGGCCGTATCATCATTGGGACCAGGCGCTCCGTACCAAACTACTCCCACTGACCCCGGAAGCGGGCCCGTCTCCATCCAGGGAAAAACATTGCTCACCGTAGTTCCCGGCTTATTCACCTGGACGGCGTTACTCCAGGTTACCCCGCGGTCCGTCGAATGTTTCATTAGAATCTGGGTATCGTTCGAGTAACAGACGTAAGCAGTTCCGTTTGGCGTTCCATCGTCAGCGACTTTGGTGACGAAAAACAAGTGGGCCACGCCGTTCGGATCGGAGGCGACATTCGTTACGGTGTAAGAGGTGGGCGGAAGTCCCGGTCCGGCGGGAACCCCGACCGCGACCGTTCCCTGGCTCGTCCCCGCATAGACCACCCCAGTAGCCTGATGGACGTCCAGATTACCTACCTGAGTAGTAGTCCCCGCAGTAACTGCGGGACCATAAGAGAAGCCGCCGTCATCCGAGCGCTGGACCTGAGTAACGGCGGGTGCAAGAGTCCGATACCATAAGTAAACGGTGTTAGTTCCCAGGAATTCCTGCCACTCACGATCGTCCACGGGCACGCCGCCCGTGCCATTGCCCGCAGGGTTGCGCATGAAGCTGAACCCGCGGTCGAGGGAAACGCCGGTCGATACATTCGCCAGAGCCAGGCTGGTGAAAGCGATGGTAGGATTAGCTTGTCCCGTCGGAAGACCGAAGGAAACGGCCAGGTCGATGTCGCCACCTCCGTCCCCGCCCAGGTCCGCTTCCGTGGCGGCCGGATTGATCGCATCGGGTTGACCGCGATAAAACGGAACCCGCATATTCGGATCATAGCTAGGACTGCCGGGCTTGAGATCGAACGCCCAAAGATCCACGCCGGCTGGGACTCCACGGATTGCGCCTACATAAGCGTTACCTAGAAAATCAGTCCGGTTGCTGGGTTCGCCGTCGCGCAGGGTAGCCGGCGCTTTCAGCTGGAAGTTGTTACTAAAGGTAATGCCACCGTCGATGTAGGTGGCCGTTCGCATTGGCGGAGGAGTAGCTGAAGTAGACGCCCCCGTGATGGTAGCTGTTCCATGGTATTGGTCGGTCGGAACAGCCGTGGCGTAAACCACATGCACCACGTAGTCGCCCGCGCCTGAAGTTGCCGGGTTGATGGCAACCTCTTCGCTCGTGTTGGGCTGTGAACCATTCCCGGCGGGAAATACGACTTTACCTGCCACCGAATCCTTATGCACATACATGTCGTAGTCGCTCGCCGGCAGGAAGGTGATTTTGATCTGAAGCTGTTTCCCGGCGTAATCCGAAGCCTTCCCCGTGAGATGGATTGTAAACACGTCACAGTTAATTCCGTCCTGACATAACGTTTCCGTGGTGACCGCCGGGCCGCCGACTGCATTTCCGGTGAACGTTGCCGGAGACGTACTCCCGGGGCTCAAGGTTGCTTCGGTAGGCGTCGCAGCCTTGGCTGATAACCCCAGGATAAGCAGAGTAACCAGAGACAAGCCCAGGCTCCGCGCTGCCGACAACAGGGGTTGCAATCCGGAGGGGTAATACCGCGTGGTTACTTTTTGCATAATGGGTTTCTTCAATTACGCCTCTATGGCGATGACGGGCTAGGTGACTTGTTCCTACGGAAGGTTGGTTTGTTATTGCCGCGACTCAGGGCGAAGAAAGGTTGTACACATCCACCGTCGCCACACCGGTGGCATTTTTGCCTTCCACGATTGCGGTGTACTGGCCGGGCGCCAGGGAGATGACAAATGCTGATTCTTCGTTCCTGGTCGGGGCCAGCGTCGGAGCCTGGGTCATGATCGCGCCCTCGTTCGATCGCCAGTCATCATTAGAGGCAATTTGCACTCCGTTCTGATCGATGAGCTTCACGGTCGGGTCTGGCAGCACCCCTGAAACTCCATAGCCCGTTAACGATGGTCCTAGGGCTCGCACGACAACGTTCGTGTTACCGATACTCGCCGGCCCAACGATCACGCCGCCGATAAGAACATTATCTGCAGTTCCCACGAACCCGCGCGAGCTTAGGTTCCCCAGTTGCGAATTCGAAGCCGGCGCCGCGTCAAAGACCTCCACAATTCCCACCCGTGGAGCGCTGGAATCCTTGTCCCGGACAATGGCGGTGTAGGTGCCTGGCGCGAGGGTCTGAACTATCACGGCGTCGAGTGAGCTAGTCGGTGCGAGACCCGAGCCGATAATCTCCGTGCTCTGACTCGTCTGCCAATCATCGTTCGTGGCGATAGGCCCATTAAGAGGCGTGCTGTTATAAAGCTCCAGGATTGGATCGTGAATCGGGTCCGAGATCCCAGGCAACCCGATGAGCGATGGGCCGCGCCCGCGCACGACCACTTTTTTCGGTTCGCTCCCTGTGATAATGAACCCGCCAAACAACGCCCTCTCGCCCGGTCCGACCTGAGCGCGCGTCGAGATATTTTGGAGGCGAGCGGTTTGCGGACCGGCGATCACATAGGTCGCCGCATTTGCCGTTGCGTCGTTCGCATCGGCATTGGCCGTGGTATCGATCGCATTGGTCGAGCGCACTTTGTTCGTGCTATCGGCATACGTCCGGACGGATATTCCACCGAGCAAATCACCTGTTTGCACATTGCCGATCTTGTTTCTGGAGACCGCGATTGTGATTAGTCCAGCCGGAGTAAAGCTGCCCGCGTCCGGCGCCCCGACTGTTGTCGTTTGCGGGTCGCCCAGGACCAGCCCGATTACAGGGGTGGCGACCGTCCCGTATTCAAAGGAGACAGCGCCTGTACTGTCCGAGGACATCCCTACATAGAATTGGCCGCCGGGCGACGCAGGCGAGTTCCAGATGATTCTCCAGCGTCGATTAGGAGGAATAACACTAAGGTCTGTCATCTTAAGGTTAAAGACCAGCTTACCCGCGTTTGGACCTGTGCCGGGCTCAGACAGGGAAAGCGATTGGATGTCCAGATCCGGGTTCGCCGCCGGTGGACCAGTTTCCGCCGTCGGGTCACTTGCCACCAGAAACCCGGTAGGCGCCCACGAACTACCTCGGAACCTCGCGGCGACCTCATTGTTGCCGCATGACGAACCCTGCGTGTTCGTCGCGACTATCTTGTAATAATAGGTGGTGCCAGGATCGGTAGCGGTCGCGTCGACATAGGTCTGCTGAGTGGCTGGCACTGTAGTAAGAAGCGCCTCCGTCCCGGGTGAAGTTGAGCGAAGCACGCTATAGCTGGTAATCGCCGAACCGCCATCGTCGGCCTCCGACCAGGATAGACGCACCACGCCACCGTGACGTTTCGCGCTGAGAAATGGAGTGCCGGGTATAACCGCCGTACCGGGCGGATCGAAGGCCGCCAAGAGCCTGCGCCCACCCGTTTGCCGCATGATGCTGGCAAGGGCGGTATAGGAGTTACCCGTCGCAGTCGGTGGAGCGAGCACGCACTCTCCGCCGGCGCATCCATCAGCGTATCCCACCAAGACACGACCTTCGTGATCCATTTGCACATCCATGAAATCCAGGAGGTTCCGGCAGATGTTCGCGCCGCCGCCAAGCCAGATACAGCCGCGTTGCACTGGATCGTTAGGTGTCGCGTCCACGGTTGACCAGGTAAGTCCGCCATCAAAGGTCGAGGCCACGTAAAGATGCCAGATCCCGGTGAACTTCGGCGCAGTCAAACCACCAGTGGTCGGAGTGCCAAGGAACGCAAAGGCCGCCCGATTGTTGTCCCCTGCAACAACTGCGGGGAAAACAACATTGTTAATGCCAAAAACGGCGCCGACATCCAGCGGGGCGCTCCAGGTCTTACCTTTGTCGTTCGACGTGCTGATAGCCGCTGTGGTATCCCCGTCCGCATAGCCGAAGTATACTCTGCCTCCACTACCGATACCGACTGATGGGTCGCTCCCGCCCGCCGCGCTCGCCGGGATTTTGCGCACTTCCCAGGTGAGCCCGTTGTCTTCGGAAGCCACCACCGCCTCTTCGCTGCCGCAGCCCCGGTTCGGGAGGTAGACTGTCCCATCCGGAGCTACTTTTACATGGCCATGGAGGGTGCCGCACTGACTCGTATACACCACCACTGACGGCCCGTAAGTAATACCGCCGTCATCACTCCGCGCGCAGTTAGCCTCCACCAATGCTTGCGAACAATAGTAGACGGCGTGCGGATTCGCCGGAGTGCCAGTTAATGGCGTGTGGTATGGACCCATCCCTACTGTTTGATGGTCTACGCCCGATGCGATGCCCGCCCCGTTACTAGGAACCCAAACATCGCCGTCGTTGGAGGGCGACGGCGGACTATCGGTAACAGAAGACTCGCCGACGATGACATTTGCGGCGAAGGATAAGAGATGCACAATGGTGCGGCCGGTCTGGAAGTCAGTGAAAAGGATAGGATCGAAATCTTGCTGTGAAGTAGGCGCGGGCTTGTTCTCCCACAAGGCACGCACAGCCGCGCAGGCCGTATTGAAGGTGACGCGTAGTGTCTGCACATCCGACTGAAACATCGCGCGGCCTTCCGGATGGCCCGCGATGGGCAGCCCGACGCCGATCGATGGCTCGCCAGCGCTACGACCCAGAGTGTTTGGGCCCGCCGCGGGAGGCGTGAAATTTTCGTAGCGCGGCGCCGCCCCACTGGCCACCGGTGCGGGCGCCGGTAGAGGAGCTGCGGTCTTAAGGCTCACCTGGCCGGTATACTGATCGGCCGTAGTCGCGGCGAAGTAGACGACGTGAACGACAAAATCTCCGGTGCCGATACTGCTCCGGCGCGGATCGAGATCTACCTGCTCCTGGGTGGAGCCGCCCGAGCCAGAGTTGGCTACGATAGGTCCAGCCAGGGTCCCTTTGTGCACATACAAGTCGTAATCAGTAGAGGGAGTGGCCCAGTTAATCTGGACATGCACCACCTTTACCGCAGCCGCCCAGTCAGCCGGAGTTCCGGATATGGTCAGCTTGAAGCTGTCGCAATTCGTTCCCTCTTCGCAGGACTCCTCGCCGCCGCCCGTAGGCGGAACCCCGGTGGGCGTCCCGGTCCACGTGAACCCAGGTCCGGCCGGGGTGATCGTTCCCGCGGGCGGATTGGCCGCGAAGGCTTTAAAAACAAACAACGCGGAGATGGCGCAGAGAGCGCACGCTATAGCTAGTCGCAAGACAAAGAGACCCGATTGATTGGAAGTAGTTTTTTTCATTATGGAGCCTCTCTGCGTTGTTTTAGCTACTTGTTAGGTGGATCCACTATCGAAATTGATGATCCCTTACTGGTTGCCAAGGTTGTACGCTTCAACGACTCCCGTACCTACTCCGTTGTCGACGCCGCGCAGGACTACCGTGTAGTTACCAGGACTGAGGGTCTGCTTGATCGCGGATTCTTTCGAGTTAGATGGCTTAAGCACGGCGGGGATGGTTGAGGCTTGTGAAGCGGAGGCCCAGTCGTCGTTCGCTTCGATCAGAACTCCTTGTGCGTTGCGTAGCTCAATCAAGGGATCTTGGAGCGGGAACGTGATCCCCGCGCTTGTTAACGAAGGCCCGATGCCGCGGACCACGACTGTCTGCGACTGGTTTCGCTGAGAGCTATCCCGAATAATAAGACCGCCGATGAGAACATTGTCGAATGTCCCAACAAGGCCACGGGTGGAGACGTTGCCAAGATCCGCGAACGAGGTGGCATCGAGATCGTAAACCTCGATCACGCCCACTCCTTGCGATCCTGCTGCTCCTTTTAGAACTGCGGTGAAATTATTGGTCGCACCTGTTCCCCTGAGGTTCAGGATGACAGCCGCTTCGTTATCGCTCTTGGGAGCCAGACCGGTCGAGGTGATCTCAGCCTCCTGCGGTCCGCGCCAGTTGTCGTTGCTCGCGATGACGACATTATTGGCATCGAGGATGTCAATTGCCGGATCGGCGAGCGGTCCGGGGACAAGGCCAGTGAGAGACGGGCCCGTCCCCCGGATGAGGACGCGTTTCGTTGCACTGGTCCGCTTGATGAACCCAGCTGCTCCGTTGTTGCCGGGAGTTACGGACACGCGGGTCGCGATGTTCGCGAGATTACTCGCGGGCGGCGTCGGCACTGGCGTCGCGCCCGGGGCAACGGCAGCGAGAGGCAGTGGTGTCGGTTCCGGATAAGGAGCAGGGGCAGGGAAGGCCGAGTCGTGCACGGTAAACTGGGTTCCGCCCAGGGTATCATCCCCTCGCGCGGCACTGGTAGCCGCACTCGAGCTGTGACCACGCAAGCCAGTAACAACTGTGCCGTTGCCGATGCCAGGATGGCCCGCGGTAGCGAGGACTGTGTTAAGCTTCTTCACCGCTACCTGGATTGAGATCGTGTTGTCGTCCTGGTTGAACATACCTTTATCGGCTGCACCCAGGCTGGTGTAAGTAACGCTACCCGACGACTCACGAACCGCCTTCCCATAAGTGAAAGTCTGGGTGCCCTGGGCGCTGGTGGATGCTTGCAGGTAGAATTGATCTCCATGGTCCGAGGCGCCATAAGTATAGGTCCCGTCCGCGCTGAGCACTGAATGCGGCGAGTTCACTGCGAAGCTAGCTCGCCACTGACCAGCGGCCGGGATACTACTTAGATCGGATACCTTAATCGCAGCCGCTATGGCGAGGGTATCACCCGTCCCGGATGTGTCGTACCTGATCGATTGGATATCCACTGCATCTGGCGCATGAATGCGAGTTAAGACAGCGTTAGTCACATCCTCGCTGAAATCGGTAACTTGTTCTCCGTTGAATCCAGGTTGCCGCGGCGGGAAAGCGTCGGCGGCGGAAACGGTGCTGGTGGTAGCTGGCAACACAAGCCCGGAACCTTCCGCTGGCGCTGGCAATGGCTGACCGGTCTTAATGCTTGGTCCCGTAACCTGCCGGGCGCTGAACATGTTGCCGTAAAAATCATTATGGTCGTCGGCGTAAGCCACTACGGCTGCTCCCGTCGGATCGAAGGACATTTGGAAGTAATCGAGCAGGTTGCGATTGACTCCACTCCCGGTCGGATCCAGGCCGTTCTCAGAAATGTTCGAGGCGTGGATCACGTGCTCCGGTTCTGTAACTTCAGCCACCCGGAAGGTCGGCGCAGTTGTATTGGCATTGAAGCTCTGCGCGAAATAAACCTTCCATTCCGCCGCATCATTATTGACCGGATTAGACGTTCCGTACCAGACGACACCTATCGAGCCAGGCGTCGGGCCGGTCTCCATCCAGGGGAAAATATTCACCTTGGAGTCTATGTTACCGCCGTTGACCTTCACTGGGTCGGCCCATGTCTTACCTTGATCGGTGGAATGCTTGACGTAGATGTCGGTGTCGTTCGAGTAACAGACGTAAACCGTCCCGTTGGGCGTGCCGTCGTCAGCGACTTTCACTTCGAAGAATTTGTGATCAAGGCCGTTCGGGTCGCTCGCCGCTTGATAGGTATTATATTGGACAGGCGGCAACCCCGCCGCCGGTGGAATGCCGACCGCTACCAGCCCGCTGGCCCCGGAGCCGTAAACAACACCAGTGGCTTGATGAACGTCGACGCTACCCGTTTGTCCGATCGACCCTGCCGTGGTGGTGGGGCCGTAGGTAAACCCTCCGTCGTCCGAACGCTGGATCTGTGAGATCGCCGGTTGCGCCGTCCGGTAGAACATGTAGACCGAATTAGCCCCGAGGAATTCGTGCCATTGCCGATCGTCCGCGGCCGGACCACCCGGAAGATTCCCCGCCGGATTCCTATTGTAGCTCTGGGCCCGATCAACGCTCTTACCCGTAGAGAGGTTGGCCACGATTAAGCTGCTGAATGCCAGGGTTGGATTCGTCTGCCCGGCAGGAAGTGCGAAACCAACCGCCAGATCGATGTCTCCTCCCCCATCTCCGCCTAAATCCGCTGCGGAGTTCGGGCTGAAACCATCAGGTTGCCCGCGATAAATCGGCAAACGCATGTTCGGATCGTAGGTGGCATTCGGGGATCCGTTGACTTGGGGGCGCAGATCGAAATACCAGAGATCGACGCCCGCGGGGAATCCCCGGATGCCGCCCGTGTAGAAATTTCCCTGGAAATCTGTTCGATTGCTCGGCTCGGCATCAGTCAAATTAGCCGGCGATTTGAGGGCGGCGTTTGGACTAAAAGTGATCCCACCAGTGATGTAGGTCGCCGTCCGCGTCTTGGCGGCATCAGGACCGCTGGCGGAAACGACCGTCGCCGTTCCGTGATATTTGTCGCCTGGCACAAAGCTCGAATAGAGGACATGCACCACGTAATCGCCGACTCCGCTGGTGGCTGGATTCACCGAGGCGGTTTCGCTCACGCCGTCGCCATCCGTCGGGCCCCCATTTTGTCCGGAAGTCACGGCCTGCCCATCCTTCGCATTTTTGTGGATGTAAAGATCTGCGTCGTCTCCCAGCGGGAATGTGATCTTGATCACGATGGATTTGCCCGCCCAATCAGTCTTGGCGCCGCCGACATGGATCGTAAAGACGTCGCAATTCGTGCCGTCAACGCACGCTTGCTCACCCGCGAGTCCGCCTGCTGGCAATGTTGCCGGAAACCCATCCCAGTCGAGTTTCGTGCCGGGCGTGGGTTGCAGCGTGCCTGATGCAGGAGTCGCCGCCGGCAACGGCGCAAGGCCGAGCATCAAGCTCGTTACAAAAACCAAACAGCGACCAAGTGAGGAGTGGGCAAAAGCGCGTGGAATAATCATAAGCGAAGTTGGTGGTGGTGTGAGTGACTGGGCCGGGTCCGACGCGAGGGTGCGGTGACGTGGGCTAATTAAACATCGCGCGCAAAAGGTCGGTCGGTTCTGCGCGGTTCTATTTTTTTTATTACATTTGTGTAATGAGTGCGCTGTGTCTGATCCGGCTGATTCAGCTCCGGAGAAAACTCGCGTCCGACCATTGAACTGGAAGATTCGTAACTTCCTTCTACCCTGACCGGTCGTGCCGAAGACGTGTTTAATTCTTAATCCCCGCGCCGGCTCGGCTAAAGGGATCGATCCACTGATCGAGCGGCTGCGTTCGTTGCCTGACACCACCCTCAAAGTGACTTCCAAGCGCGGGTCCGCAGTCCGATTCGCGCGGACGGCGCTGAAGAAGGGCTGCGAGATGATCGTTGCCGCCGGCGGCGATGGCACCCTGAATGAAGTCGTAAACGGAATCGGCGAGAGTGCCGCTCAAGTCCGGATCGGGTTGATTCCTCTTGGGACCGGAAATGATTTCGCTCGTACGCTCAAGCTCCCGGACGATTTCGAGCAATGCCTCGAGTTGATCAGAGCCGGACAGACACGCGCGATCGATCTCGTTCGGGTCACAAGCGATCGTGTTCGTTATTTCGTGAACGTTTCCGCCGGAGGCTTCAGCGGTCTGGTAAATGAAAAACTCACGCCGGAATTGAAGAGCACCTGGGGACCGCTGGCTTACATTCGCAGTGCTGCGGCCGCCCTGCCCGAACTCCGCGCCTATCTCACCAGAATTGCTTTGGACGACAGAGAGACGCTCTCGGAAAGTTTGTACAATGTCATTGTCGGAAACGGGCGGTTTGTTGCGGGCGGAATTCCCATTGCGCCGGAGGCCGAACCTGATGATGGGCTGCTGGATCTTGTTCTAATCCCGGAGCGCCCCGTCACTGATCTGGCTCTGCTCGCGCCACAAATTCTGATGGGTAACCATCTCACCAGCGACTCCATCATTTATCGGCGGGCTGCAAAAATCACCGTGAACTCAAAACCGGGAATGTGGTTCAACGTCGACGGCGAACTGGTCGGCAACGAACCGGCCGTGTTTGAGGTCCTGCCGCGCGCGCTTCAATTTGTCGTAGGCGAAACATGAAAAGCAAAATTGTCACCGCCGATCAGCTCGCGCTGGTCGCGAAAACTTTTCGCGCGCAAGTTCCAAAGAAAAAATTGGTGCTCACCAATGGTTGTTTCGATCTCCTGCATGTCGGACACGTCCGATATCTCCAGGCGGCGCGCGCACTCGGAGACGCTTTGGCGGTAGCGATTAACGGCGACGACTCCGTGCGCGTGCTAAAAGGGGAAGGCCGTCCGTTGAATAGCGAAAGAGACCGGGCCGAAATTCTCGCGGCACTCGATTGTGTGGATTACGTGGTCGTTTTCCCCGAGGTTCGTGCCACTTCTCTTCTCGAGAAGGTGCGCCCGAGCATCTACGTCAAAGGCGGCGACTACATGATCGAGACCCTGGATCCGGAAGAGCGTGCCGTGTTGCAAGAGGCAGGCGCCGAAATTCGCATCGTCCCGTTCGAGTCAGGGCATTCGACCTCCGAGTTGATCGAAAGAATGGGCAGGCTTTCAGATGCGTAAACTTGCGCTCGGTATTCTGGGATCCGGCAAGGGAAGTAATTGTCGCGCGATCCTCGAGCGAATCCGCGCCGGCTCCCTGGCCGCCGAAGCGCGCCTGGTAGTTTCCGATGTTCTCGATGCGGGAATTCTGGATATCGCGCGCGAATTCGGCGTGCCCAACGCTTATCTTCCGCCCGGAAAATTTCGAACGAAACTGGAGCCCGTTGCCGAAGCCGAGTTGGCGCGAATGCTGGAAGGCTCCGGCGTTGAACTTGTTGTCCTCGCCGGTTTCATGCGCGTGCTGAAGGCGCCCATGCTCGAAGCGTTCCCACGCCGCATTATCAATATTCATCCATCGCTTCTTCCCAAATATCCGGGAATCGAATCGTGGAGCCAGGCGCTGGCGGCAGGCGAAAAAGTGACAGGGTGCTCCGTGCACTACGTCGATGCGGGCATCGACAGCGGCGAGATCATCGCGCAACGCGAGGTGCCAGTTTTGCCTAACGACACGCCGGACTCGTTGCACGCTCGCATCCAAGTAGCCGAGCGTACTCTCTATCCGGATGTGATCGCCGCTTTCGCTCGGCGCTGATCTCTGCCGCTGTAGGGGCGGCTGTCCCCGGCCGCAGTCTTGTTGTGGGGAGAATTTGCGGGTGAGAAGCTCTCACGCGCGTTCCGCTTTTTGGTCTCGCCCGAGAAGTTCCTGCATCGCCTGGTCCGGCCGCTTGCCTTCATACAGGACGGAATAAATCTGGTCGATGATGGGCGTCTCGATGTTCAACCGGCGCGCGCATTCGAATGCGCTCTTTGTAGTGGGAATGCCTTCCGCAACCATGTGGGTTCCCGCGAGAATCTGCTCCAGGGTTTCTCCCCGCCCCAGCTTTTCTCCGACACGACGGTTGCGGCTGTGCTGGCTGAAGCAGGTCGCGATCAAATCACCGGCGCCGCTCAAACCATAAAACGTTCGCGCATTCCCGCCCATCGCCGTGCCAAGGCGCAGAAGTTCCGCCAGCGAACGGGTCACCAACGCCGACTTCGAGTTGTCGCCCAGACCGAACCCGTCACTCACCCCGGCCGGAATCGCGAAAACGTTTTTTAGCGCGCCCCCCAGTTCGATCCCGATTATTTCGTCACTCGAATAAATGCGGAATCGCTCACTCCCCAAATGTCTCTGCAATTCCTCGGCGCATTCCGGAATCGGACAACCGAGCACAGTCGCCGTCGGCAGGTCGCGCGACACTTCCGCCGCGAGATTCGGCCCGGATAGGACCGCAATGGTATTTCCCGGAAAAATCTCTCCTAGAATCTGACTCATCCGCATGCCGGTTCCATGCTCGATCCCTTTCGTGCAGCTTAGGAAAACCGTTTTTGAATTTGAGTGCGACGCGCGAAGTCGTTGCGCCACGGTTCGCAAAGCGATTGACGGCGTAACGAACACAATCAAGTCCGCGTCGGCGCAGTCGGCGATTTCGCTGGTGACCCGAATCGACGGCGGCAGTTTGACCCCGGCGAGGTAGTCCGGGTTTTCGCGCGTCTCCCTCAGCTTCTCCGCCCTGGCCGCATCGTTACCCCAAAGAATGATTTCGTTATCCTGCCTCGACCACAAGACCGCCAGGGCGAGGCCCCAGCCTCCCGCTCCCACTATTGCCGTACGCCGAATATTCATTTGCGGGTGAAGCGTTGTTCCGTTCCACTCCGAAGACGAGAAAAATTCGAGCGGTGCCTCCAAATCACCAAAAGCGTCATCGCCGTCGATAAATACAGGAACCCGAAACTCTCAATCATTTTCCATCGGATAAATAATGCGACCACGATAGGCAGCGATGATGCAGCGATGACGGACGCGACCGATACGTAGCGGGTCGTTTCAAAAACGATGAGCCAAATAAGAAACACGATCACGACAGCGAGTGGCATCAACCCAAAAAGTGCGCCCGCCGACGTTGCGACTCCTTTCCCGCCTTTGAAGCGCAGCCAAACCGGGAACGAGTGGCCAATTACGGCGCACACTGCGGCGAGGATGGCCAGATACTCGGCGTAAGGCTGGGCGGAGGGCACCCGATGAGCGATAAATAAAGTCAGTCTCACCGCGGCGAAGCCCTTAAATGCATCCGCTAAAAAGACCGCGTATCCCCACCGTTTCCCCAGCACGCGCAATACGTTGGTGGCGCCGATATTGCCGCTGCCGGCAGATCGGATATCTACCCCGCTGATCCTCCCAGCAAAGTAACCGGGCGGGAACGATCCAAACAAATAGCCAAGGCAGGCAATAGCGAGAATAAGAATCCACACGGTGAAAAATAGCTACAAAATAGCTATGCCTCCGATGGTCGATATTCTGTGCGTAAATCGTTCTTTGCTAGCCATATGGAAATTATAGATAGGTCAACGGGGGTAATGCCGCTGATTCGGCGCGCGTCGTCAATAGTGTCGGGTCTCACGGCCGACAGTTTCTGCCGAGTCTCCCGACGTAACCCGCCAATTTTTTCATAATCGAGGTTGGTTGGAATCGAACGTTTCATTCCGCGTGACAACCTTCGGTTTTGCCCGCTCTGGCGCAGAACGTAGCCCTCGTACTTCAGCTCGGTCTCCAGTAAATCCCACAGCTCAGCGGAAGCTAATTTTTGAACTTCTTTTGGAAGCAACTCGAGTCGGAATTCAGGCATTTTCATGAGAACGCCCAGCTTTTTGTCGTTGACCCTCACTCTGTCTGCCGCGTTCCGCAAAGTCTCGAGAAGGCTCATTTTTTCCGACAGAATTGAGTGCCTCTCCGCGTTGACGAGACCGATTTCAAAGGCTTTTTGAGTGAGCCGCTGATCCGCATTATCTTGACGCAAAGACAGACGATCTTCGGCTCGGCTCGTGAACATCCGGTAGGGCTCGTCCGCGCCGTTGCTCGTTAGATCGTCGATCATAACCCCTATGTATGATTCCTGCCGTGGAAGCAAGAGGGGTGGCCGGCCGCAGGCCTTCAATGCCGCATTCGCACCCGCAACGAGACCTTGGGCGGCTGCCTCTTCATAACCGGACGTGCCGTTCACCTGTCCGGCGAAATAGAGCCCTTCCACCAATTTCGTCTCCAGGGTGGCGTGGAGCTGAGTGGGAGGAAAATAATCGTATTCGACAGCATAACCTGGCCTCATTAACTCAGCCTGCTCCAAGCCCGGAATGGTTCGGATAAATCGGATCTGCACATCGTAGGGAAGACTTGTCGACAAGCCGTTGACGTAAAATTCCTCGGTCTGGCGCCCCTCCGGCTCGAGAAAGATTTGATGGGACGTCCTGCCAGCGAACTTAACCACTTTGTCTTCGATTGATGGGCAATAACGCGGACCAGTTCCCTCGATTTGCCCCGAATAAAGGGGGGATCGGTCAAGATTCTGTCGTATTATTTCATGCGTTTCTGCGGTGGTGTGAGTTATCCAACACGGCAATTGTTCCACATGGAACGGGTCCGGGTTTAAGGTGAAAATGTCGCCCTTGCTCGCGACAGCGACCGGAAGGAAGCTAAATCTGGGCGGAGGGTCGTCCCCGGATTGTTGCTCGCACTGCTCAAATGCTATCGATCGCCCGTTGATCCGGCAGGGGGTACCGGTTTTAAATCGACCGACTTGGAAACCCAGCTCTTTGAGTGATTCGCTCAGGCCAGAAGCCGTATCCGCCATTCTTCCCCCGGGCTTGGAATTTTGACCGACGTGAAGAAGGCCGCGTAAGAACGTTCCGGAGGTGATGACAATGCCTCGGCCCGCGATGGAAACACCCAGGTCGGTCTCGACGCCGGTTACTCTCGACTGGCGGTCGACACAAACCCTTGAGACGCTGGCCTGCTTTAAGTCGAGCCCCGGAGTTCTCTCTAAGACAGCCTTCAAGCGGAACTGATACGCCTTCTTGTCACATTGAGCCCGTGGCGCTCTCACGCTCGGGCCCTTCGCCCGATTCAGCATTCTAAACTGAATTCCGGTAGCATCGGCGTTGGTGCCCATTGCCCCGCCCAGAGCGTCAATTTCGCGAACGATCTGGCCTTTTGCTGAACCCCCAATTGCGGGATTGCATGACATCTGCCCGATCGTATCGAGGTTCTGCGTCAGGAGCAGCGTGGAGCAGCCCAAGCGGACCGCGGATAATGCCGCCTCCACCCCGGCATGGCCCCCGCCTACCACGATAACGTCATAGACTCTCAGTAGCGGTTCCATGTGGAACTACTCGAGGATGCCTTGGCGGGGGAGGGGAAACAATTCCTCCAATCCAAACTCCGCCCTTAGACCGGATGTCGTCCAACTAATGACCCTCATCCTTGGGGAAAATTCTGCCAGCACCTGGCGACATGCTCCACACGGAACGATAGGAATGGTCGAGTCGGCGACGATGGTAACGGATTCAAACTTGTTTTCTCCCCTTCCGAGCGCCAATCCAACACAGACACGTTCCGCACACATCGTTAACCCAAAGGAAACGTTTTCGACGTTGCAGCCTGGGAACACTTGCCCCGATTCGGCCAGGAGCGCGGCTCCCACCAAAAATTTGGAATACGGCGCATAGGCCCGTAACCGTGCCTCAAACGCAATATTCTTAAGATTCTGATCCATATAATCTTATGATTCTTGATTAACCGGCTGAATGGGAGCGTGTTCTAAATAGTCGTTTTCAGATTTCGCCTGAACCTGCGCTTGCTGGAGAAGCCGAAGGGCGATACGGCCAAGCAAAACCAGAACAACCGCTGCGCTCGCAAATCCACCGAGCCAGACGAGATATTCCACACCGTGAGGATGGGTCTTCCCACGAGCTAAGTTTAATCCCAGCTGACCAAGCGTGCCCAGGTATGAATACAGAAACAGCCCGGGCGCCTGTCCTATTGCGACCCAAAGCATGCAGGTCCGAAATCGAACCCGCGTCAGGCCATAAAGATAATTCAGTAAACTCGTGGGGAATAGCGGATGCAGCTGACTGAGCAAAATAATTTTCCACCCTTCGCGCTCGACCGCAGGCTCCAGGGCGACCAGCGTTGAATTTCGCATCAGCTTTCTTCTCAACCATTGCCGCCCAATCCAACGGCTGATGAAAAAAGCTATCGCCGCGCCCGTGACGTTACCGACAAGAGCGATGAGAAACCCCCACCACAATCCAAAGAAAAAACCGGCGCCTATGCTGAGCACCCCGCCCGGCAAGAGCAGGACGTTACAGCAGGCATACAGCACCGGATAAAAGATCGCGCTCCACGCGCCCCAATGCATGACATGCTGTTGGATTGTCGCCAGCGTGTCGATGACCGGAAAAATCCGAGACAAGAAAAACAGCGCGATCGCGACGAGAATCAATCCGCTCAGCTGAATGATTATTGCACGCCGGATCTGGACCATCGCCAGACACTCATCGCTTCAAACGTCTCGCGCAAATTGAGTTAGCTCTCGGTTTGCGCCGTTTCGATTTCACCTCGAAACTAAGTTGGCCGACCACTCGTCACGAGTCCGCGATCGCGGCTGCCATCGCCGCGATGTGAACCGGGCTCGTCCCGCAACAACCGCCAATCAACCCCGCACCTTCGGCCACCAACCGGCGCGCCGTTTGCGCGAAATTTTCCGGCGAAATGTCGTAGACGAAACGGCCTTGGTGAAAGCGGGGCTGGCCTGCGCTTGGATAAACAGCGAGCGACTTTTCTGCGGAGACCCCCCGGAGTAATTGCACCATCTCGTCCGGACCGTTCAGGCAGTTCACGCCCACCATTTCCGCCCCTAGTGCACGAATCTTTGCGAACGCGTCGACCAGGAGCATGCCCGAGGAGAGACGGCCCTCCGGGGCGCAGGCAAACGAACAAATCGTGAGTCCATCATCGACCTGTTTCCGAGCCTGAAACGCAATTTCCATTTCGTCAAAGTCCATGAAAGTTTCGAAGAAAATCAGATCCACGCCGCCCTCTAAAAGCGCGGTGATTTGTTCCCGGAAACAGAGACCGCGATCGATCCCGCGGGATGCCGCTTCCCCGGCATTAATGCCAAGCGGACCTACGCTGCCCGCGACATAAACATTCCTGCCTCGAGCAGTCTTCACCGCGAGCTGGGCCGCGGCGCGGTTTATTTCCGTGACCCGTTGTTCCAATCCGAATCTGTCCAGTCTCGCGGCATTGGCGCCGAAGGTATTTGTCTCAATCACCCGCGCACCGGCCGAGATATATTGCTGATGGATTTGTTCGATCCGTTTCGGTTCGCTCAGGTTTAGTTCCTCCAAACAGCGATCCAGCGGATTGTCCGCATCGAGCAACACGGTTCCCATCGCGCCATCTCCGCACAGAACGCGGTCTTGCAGTTCATCGAGCAGACCCATCAGGATTCGTGATGCTTGGCCCGGCACATAAACGGATCTCTTTTGTTAAACTCGCGCTTAACAAGAAGCCAACAAGATCGAATAAGCCCCAACAGTTCTCGTCTGGTTCAACGCTCGTCTTATTTGTGGCGACTGGCTCGCGGTGTTATCAACAGGAAGTCGGCAGGGCGACCTCAGAGGTAAAAGCACGAGTCCAGCAGGGTTGTTCGCAGCGATAAGATGAAGGATTGTGGGCTCGTTAAAGATCAAATAATTAAGACCGTGTTAAGAACTCTGCCTGACCCCACCGCCACGGTCGTATCCGACACGGCGTTTTCCCCGGGCGCTCCCGGAGGGTCAAACGCCTTCGAAGCGCCCAAAGACAACGAAAAACACGACGGCTCCACCGACAGTCTCTTCGAACACTTCGCCTGGCTCTACATTTTCTGCCGGGAAAGACTTTTTCGCGACGACACCAAAAGGATGCTGCGAGCGCTCTGGCCGGATGGAAAGCCGCGGCCCGGCGAAAAGCTCCTCGAGCTTGGCTGCGGCCCTGGATTTTATTCGTGCGAATTCGCGGAGCGGTTTCGCGAGATCAACGTCCTCGGGGTGGACCGTTCGCCGAGCCAGCTCAAATGGGCCCGCGAAAAAGCACAGTCGTTAAATCTCAATAATTGCAAATTTCAGCGCGACAACGTCCTCAAGCTGTCGCACAACGACAACGAGTTCGACGTGGTGATAGCATCCCGGCTCTTCACGGTTTTGCCCGATCGGGATCGCGCGGTAGCCGAGATGTATCGCGTGCTGCGTCCCGGCGGCCGCTGTTTCGTCGCCGAACCGCGCTACGCTTTCTGGGCGTCGATTCCGCTTTACACCATGTGGTTGTTGGCCGGGATCACACGTTTCCGAAATGGGTATCGCGAGCCCAGCCGGGCCAAAGTGCTTTCGCCGCGGCAGATGAACCGGCTCTTTGCCACGCAGCCGTGGAAGAAAATGAAGACGTGGCGAGAGGGGCGGTATCAGTACGCGCTCTGTGAAAAGGGTTGACGCGACCTGCGTTCGAAAGCAGACAGCACGGCTCCATGAATGCCGTTCACCGCGTCCTCGATCCAGGTAAGCCCCATCAAATACCAAAGGGTCTTTGCGCGCTCGCGGTGATGACCAAGGCGCCACGGGCAGGCAAAGTGAAAACCCGGTTGACCCCGCCGCTCACACCAGAGGAAGCGGCGGCGCTCAACATCTGTTTTCTGAGGGATACCTGTGCCGCTATTTCCAGCGCCACGGGAGAGGGACGCGCTCGCGGGATCGCCGTTTACACGCCAGTCGGCGAAGAGGCCGCGTATGCTGGGATCTTGCCGGAAGATTTCGAACTCGTTCCTCAACGCGGGGACGCCTTCGGGGAGCGACTCAGCTTCGCGACCGAAGACCTGTTGTCGCTCGGGTTCGATTCGGTTTGCCTGATCGACTCCGACAGTCCAACGGTTCCGCAAGAGGCTTTCGGCGAAGCCGCACGCGTCCTTTCGGAAAACGAAAACAGTGTCGTGCTCGGTCCATCCGATGACGGCGGCTATTATCTGATCGGGCTCAACAAACTTTACCGGCAGCTTTTCGAGAACATCGATTGGAGCACGGAGCGTGTTCTGCCTCAGACGATCGCGCGGGCGAAGGAGATTGGTCTGGAAGTACATCTTTTGTCGACTTGGTACGACGTGGATGATCGAGCGACGCTGCGCCGGCTTTGCCATGAGTTCTTCGCCGCGAACGGAAGCGCGGCCAGCGCATATCCGGCTCCGGCGACCAGGGGTTTCCTGGAAGAACTTTTAAAAAGCGAGGGCCGCGATCGTATCTGGCCTAACGAGTCCTAGCGCCATGTCTACGCATCAAAAACGCGCACTCGTCACTGGTGGCGCTGGCCTGATCGGATCGCACGTCTCCGATTTATTGCGGAGGGAAGGCTGGACCGTTCGCGTCCTCGACAACCTCGAACCACAAACTCACCGCAAAGGCAGGCCAGCCTGGATCGCAAACGAAGTGGAGTTCGTCGAGGGAGATGTGCGGAACCGCGAGACGATGGCCTCGGCGCTGCAAGGGATCGACGTCGTGTTTCACCAGGCGGCCTACGGCGGATACATGCCGGAGATCGCGAAGTATGTGGAGGTCAACAGCTTCGGCACCGCGCAAATGCTCGAAATAATTCGCGAGCAAAACCTGCCGATCCGAAAAGTTATCGTCGCTTCTTCGCAGGCGGTTTACAGCGAAGGTGCGGCGACTTGCCCGGAACACGGCCTCGTTTTTCCCGCGGTCCGGCCGATCGAGCAATTGCAAACGGGGGATTGGTCGGTGCACTGCCCGATTTGTCAGGCAGTCACGGAAAGCGCGCCCACGCCCGAAGGCGCGCCGGTCGGAGGCGAGACCGTGTATGGCCTGACAAAAGTCGACCAGGAAAAATTGACGCTGCTCTGGGGCAAACAAATCGGGATACCGACCGTCGCGTTGCGTTACTCCTGCACGTATGGGCCGCGCCAATCGATCTTCAATCCCTACACCGGCGTGATCGCGATCTTCTGCACCCGGCTGCTCAACGATCTTCCCCCGGTCCTCTACGAAGATGGCGAGCAGACCCGCGATTTTTCGTTCGTGGAAGATATTGCGCGCGCCAATCTTCTCGCCGCGGAAAGCGACCAGCTCGACGGCCTTCCCGTCAACGTCGGGAGCGGGCGCGGGGTGAGCATTCGCAAAGTCGCAGAGCTAATATCCGACGCGTTGGGGATCCGGATCGAGCCGGAAGCGAACGGTGAATTTCGTCCCGGCGAAATGCGGCACCTCAGCAGCGGCACCGATCGCATTCGCGCGGCGGGGTACGCGCCGCAGGTCGATCTGGCCGACGGCATCGCGCGATATCTGGACTGGATTCGGCAACAGGCCGACGTCCGCGATTACTTCAGCGAAGCCGCGGATATTCTTCGAAGCAAAGGCATCGTTCATCGCGTAAAAGTGGGAGATGAGCGAGGCCGTTAGCCTGCCGGATTTCAATTCATCGATCGCCGATCACGCGCGCAAAGATTTCCCGCTGCTCGACGCCGGCATGAGTGTGGCCGACGCGCTGGATCGCATCCGGCGCGAAGGTGTGGGCGAACGCGTCATTTATTTTTTGCCACCGATGCCGATCAACGCCTGGTCGGAGTGCTGCCGACTCGACGATTACTCACCGCGCCCCTCGAGACGCGGCTCGAGGAGATAATGGTGCGCCGCGTCGTGGCCATCCCCGCGAGCGCGACCGTTTTGGAAGCGTGCGAATTTTTCGTGCTCTATAAATTTTTCGCGTTTCCAGTCGTGGACCTTGCGCGCCGGGTCGTGGGCGTAGTGGACGTGAGCCTTTTCGCCGAAGAGATGCTCGGAATGGGGGAGCGCGAGGAGGAACGGCCCACCGTCGCTAATCTCGGCGACGACGTATTCGAAGCATTGGGTGTTCGCCTGGCGCAAATTCGCGGCGCTTCACCGTGGCGTGTTTTTCGTTATCGCTTTCCCTGGCTCCTTGCCACCGTTGCGGCCGGCACCGCATGCGCCGTACTCGCGGGCGCGTTTGAAGCGACGCTGGCCGGCAGTGTCGTCGTGGCTTTTTTTCTCACCATGGTGCTCGGCCTCAATGAAAGTGTGAGCATGCAGTCGATGACTCTGACCATCCAGGCGTTGCGAGTCAGCACGCCAACGCGCCGCTGGTTTTTCGAGAACCTGCGGCGAGAACTTGCCGCTGCCGTGCTGCTCGCCCTGGCCTGCGGGACGCTCGTAAGCGCCATCGTTTGGATTTGGCGTCACGATGTGAAAGGCGCGGCCGTCGTGGGGATCAGCATCGCGGTCTCGTTGGTCACAGCGTGTCTGTTTGGTTTCAGCGTGCCTTCAATTTTGCACGGCCTGAAACTCGATCCCAAAATCGCGGCTGGTCCGGTGACTCTGGCGGCGACGGATTTTTTCGCGCTCGCTTTCTATTTCACGCTCGCGCGGGTCGTTCTCGGATGATCGAAAAAATCCAGCCGCGCATTTCGGTGATCATTCCCGCGTTGAACGAAGAGGAACCGATTGCGGCCGTGGTGCGCGATTGCCGGGCGACTGGGCTCCCCGGCGAAGTCATCGTGGTCGATAACGGCAGTACCGATCGCACCGCGGAACGCGCGCGCGCCGCGGCTGCCAGAGTGGTATCGGAACCCACGCCTGGTTATGGACGCGCATGCGCTGCCGGGATTAGCGCGCTCCCGCCAGAATGCGACGTCGTCGTTTTTCTCGACGGCGATGGCAGCGACTGTCCGGAACTGATGGAACTCCTCGTCCAACCAATTGCCGAGGGAAAACAGGATTTCGTCATTGGTTCGCGCACCCGCGGAAAACGCGAACCGGGCAGCATGAATTTTCAGCAGGTCTTTGCCGGCCGTGTCGCGGGCGCTCTTCTCCGGATCCTTTACGGAGTGCGATATACCGACATGTGTCCGTTCCGCGCCATCCGGCGCGATGCGCTCGAGCGGCTCGGGATGAAGGAAGAGACCTACGGCTGGAATCTCGAGATGCAGATGCGCGCCGCGCGTGCCGGGCTGCGGATTCTCGAAGTGCCGGTGAGTCATCGCTGCCGCACTGGAGGCGAATCGAAAGTCTCCGGGACGCTGCGCGGCACTTTCGTCGCGGGGATTCGGATTATTGCCACCCTGTTTCGAGTCGCGGCCGAACGCAATGGAGACGGCCTGCCCCCAGGCCGTTAGAGGCGAGGCGACGATTTCTCCCAACGGCCTGAGGGCAGGCCGTCTCCATTGCCGATTTGTATTCCGTGCTTCGGGATATTTTGTAACCTCACGCCATGACGCGCGCTCGAGCCATTGGAGCGGGATTACTTTCAGGGGCGCTCGCCGGCCTGGTCATGACGATCGTCATGCTCTTGCTCGCCTGGCTTTTCGGCGTCGCAACTCCGCTCGCGATCTTTGGCGATCGACTTTCTGTCTTCATCCCAGCGGACCAATTTCTTTCCCTCATGGGCCGCGTCGGCGGCTACAACCACATGAAGCAGCTGGGCGTCGGCTCCGTCATCTTCGGGCAGATCGTGGTCGGTGCGATCGGCGGAATATTTTACGGTCTGGCCGAGCGGAAACGCGGTCCTCGCGGATTTCTGGTTACCGCTGCAATTTTCATTTTACTTCCGCTCCTTGCCGTTGGAGCTCTCTTGTGGCCCGTCCTCGGCACCCATTATTTCGGGCTCCCGATCGTGCGAGCGACGGCGGTTACGCTGGTCGGCCTCGTCACAGCGTTTCTCTGTTTCGAGCGGACGCTCGTGCTCAGTTTTCGATTCCTCACCAGACCCGCTCCACAGGTCGACGATCCGGAATTCACTCCCAGCCTCGGCCGGCGGGCGCTGCTCGTCGGCGGCTTCGGCCTTTTGATTGCGGGCGGAGGCGCCGGCCTTCTCCGCAAACTCTTCCGGATCGCCACCTTCAGTTACGACGGCACGCAGTACAAAGGCCGCATCGTCCAGGCGATCACGCCTAACGACCAATTCTATTGCGTGACCAAGAACGTGGTCGATCCCGTGGTGAACGCATCGCTCTGGCGGCTCGAGGTCACCGGGCGCGTTCAAAACAAGCAGACCTACCGGCTCGACCGGTTGAAGGCGCTGCCGTCGGTCACGCAGGAAACGACTTTGATGTGCATCAGCAACGGGCTCGACGCCGGCCTCATGAGCAACGCCGTTTGGAAAGGCGTGCCGATGAGCACCCTTCTCAACGCGGCGACGCCGCTGGCCGGCGCGGCCAAAGTGCGTTTGCACGGCGTCGACAACTACACCGACACTTTCCCGCTCGAGAAAGCGATGGATCCGACCACGCTCGTTGTTTACGAAATGAACGGCGAAGCCTTGCCGCACCGGCACGGATTTCCCGCGCGCGTCATCGTCCCCGGCTACTTCGGCGAGAAACACGTGAAGTGGATCACGCGCATCGAGGTAGCCGACGCGAACGCGAAAGGCTTTTACGAAGCGCAAGGTTGGGGCCCCGACTTCATCGTTCCGACGCGTTCACGTTTCGATCAGCCGGACCACGAACAGACCTTCAATGCCGAGGCGGCCAGCAAAGGAATTCGCGTGAGTGGGGTCGCGTTCGGCGGCGATCGCGGGATCAAGCGCGTCGAAGTCAGTTTCGACGACGGCGAAAACTGGCAGGACGCGAAGATCGATTATCCGGGAACGAAATTGACCTGGGCGCTCTGGAGTTACGACTGGCATCCAGAGGGAGTGGATGATTACACCCTGGTCGTTCGTGCCACCGACGGCGAAGGCGAAGTGCAGGAACTGGACGAAGATCGCCCCTTCAAATCAGGCACGACCGGCTTTCACAAGATCGTGGTGCACGTGGGGGCGTAGGCCGCAGCTTCCATGTCACGGACCGCGATGGCTGGCTCAACAGTTGTCGCCCCGAATCCAATCGATGTTCGGCAGCGGCGGTGGTGGTGCCGGACTTCGATCCTAACGGCGGTGATTTTTGCCGCGCTTCTGCTCAATAACTCTGAATTGCTGTTTCAGAGCCGCTTTTATGAGGCGGACGATTATGCGGCTAATTCCCTGCAGGTTCTAAAGGCGAAGCAATTCCGCGAAACCCTGGGCAACTATTGCCGTTTTGGATTTCATCACCCCGGTCCGGCATTTTTCTATGTTTTTGGCTTTGGCGAAATACTCTTCTTTGATACCACCCACTGTGTTCCCACCCCGTTCAATGGACAGTTAATAGCGCTGTACGCCTTAAGCGCATTTTTCTTTAGCGCCACCCTGACATTAATTGCGGCGCGGATGGGTAACGCATCTCCGTGGTTTGTCGGCCTGGCGTTGCTCTTTGCCGCCTGGCACTTCGCCGCCGTAGGTAAGTATTTTGAATTCGTGCCCGGCTATTTGGGGCTGCTGTCCCCATGGCCGCCCTGTCTCCTCGTCTTTCCCTTCCTTTGTTTTCTAATCAGCGCCGCGTCTGTGGCCGCAGGGAATGGCAAAGATATTCCCTTGATGGCGCTGGCTGCTTGTTTCCTCGTCCACGGACACGTTGCCATGCCGTTGTTCGTGGGGCCGCTGGCACTGCTCGCTTACGGTTCCTTGTGGCGAGAGTCACGTCTAGCCGAGCGGCGACCTTGGAACATTTTTCCCCTCCAACACTATCTTGCTGCGGCAACGATCGTTCTCTTTCTGTTGCCGATTGCCGTCGATTTGTTTACGGCGCACCCAAATAATCTGGAACGGATCCTCGAACATCTCGGCACGAGCTATGGTGAGGGGAAAGGACCTCTGCAGTCGTTGCTCTATTTCCTGCACTTCGGCGCTTACGCCGGCTATCCAAGTCGTTGGCCGGTTCCCACTTTCGAAACGTTCGATACCCCGGGGTTGATCTCATTCTTCCTGCTGCACTGGCGCGCCTACGGCTTGTGGCTCGGTTCGATTATCTTATTCGTGATATTGAAAAGAACCGAAGCGGCCAGGATAAGTTCGGAATATAGACAAAGCGCCAAGTTCATGCGGCGAATCTATCTGATGCTCATAGCGAGCACCGGACTATCCCTACTCTGGGGATGCATCCAGGAAGGACCGTTGTACGACTACAATTCGTTTTTCAACTTTGCCATCTACTATGCCTGGTTGTTGGTCGTCTCGGTAGCCGCGGCGGTCTGGATTACTGATCGCCTTTCTCTCGGGCAGGAGCGGCTAAATTCTACCACGCGGCCATATGCCAAGCGGATTCGCCTCCTTGGCCTAATCACCCTCACATTGGGCGCAGTCGCGGCGTTCACCCACGAACATCGCCGTTTCCGCGGAACTCCGGCCGATGATCAGCAGCGTCTTTTTTCGACATCGGTGGAGCGGGGGCTCGCACTCGATCCGTCGCAGCCGAAGTTTCTGAACTTTGACGCGCAGGTCAACGCCCAGGCAGAGCGTTTAGCGGTTTATCTGGAGCGGCGCGGAATCCAATGGTGGGTCCGCGAAGATTGGCCGCTTCAGTTCGGTGAGGAGCGTATCATCAAGGCCGGCAAACCGGGTCCACCTGTGCCTACAGTTTCATCCTCTTTTTGGCGGGCGGCTCTGCATTCAAACGCCCTCAAGGAAAGCGACCCGCGAACAATCATTCTTCCCTTAGCGTCCGACGTCGACCTCGTGATTTATCCTGGCAAATGAACCCCGCCCGTCGCGCACCGCAGGATTAGTCGCCATGCTCCCCCTGGGTTACAAGCAGGTGGTGACAAGGGCATAGCAATCGTCGAAATCATGGGTTCACATCGTGTAGCCACGGCGCTGCGGGCCGTCTCATTTCTGGCACCGCGGACACCACGCGGTTGTTCTTCCGCCAATCATCGCCTTACGGAGTGGCGTTTTGTGACGCGGACAAATGCCCTCGCGTTTCCATTTTTGATGTATGAGCCAATCAGCCGGCGGATCGGAGAAATCGGGGCCGATGATGCGCAGCGACTCGCTGGAGACAAAACGCGTTTCCTTGAGCAAACGCGCACGCTGCGCGGTGGACAATGAGCCGGCCAAGGCAAATGGCACAATCTTCGCGCGCCACAGGATTTCGTCGGCCATCCAATTGCCGATCCCGGAAAATCCGTTCTGCATCAGGATGACAGCTTTGATTGGCGCGCGTCCGTGCCGATCGAGAAATACATTCAGAAACGTGCGGTCAAACTTTGCCGAGCTGATCTCGGGACCGCCTGTCTTCCACCATGCTGGTTCCACTTTTCCGTGGTGGAACCGGACGCGACCAAAGAGTCGGGCGTCGCGGAAAACGAGCGTCTGCCGCGCCTGTCTCAGAACGAGATGATCGTGCTTCTCCGGACGGAAATTCGCGGACTCCACGCGCAGCTTCCCCGTCATGCCCAGATGAATCCCGATCCAATTTCCGCCCGAGAATTCGAAGAGCATCTGCTTCCCGCGCGCGAACGAGCGCAGCAACCGGCGTCCGGTTAAGTGCTCCACGATCTTGCGCGGATCGCAACCGCGAAAGATTCTTTTCCGCGGATGCAACTGCACCGCGCTGATCTTGCGGGCAAGGCCGGGTTCCCATTGCCTGCGAAAGAATTCGACTTCGGCGAGTTCAGGCATCGCGCAAAGCTGCTGTAGCCGTCTCCCTCTGTCGAGGCGCGCGCGCGCAAGCCGACGACCGCGCGCCGTTGCTCCAGCGCGGCGGTTTTCGATCCTGCATTCTCCATGCTAGCTTCACGCTGCATGGAGAAACTGATTATTGTCGGCAGCGGATGCGCGGGATTGACGGCGGCGATCTACGCTGCGCGGGGAAATCTAAATCCGCTGGTGCTGGAAGGCCGTCAGCCGGGCGGTCAACTTTCCACCACCACGCTGGTCGAGAATTTTCCCGGCTTTCCCGACGGCATCGATGGTCCGCAGTTGATCATCAACATGCACGCCCAGGCCGAAAAATTCGGCGCGCGTTTTTCCTACTCGGAGGTGACGGACTTCGAAGGCCTCGACGACCGGATCCGGATCAAAGTCGATGACGACAAATGGCTCGAGACGCGCGCGCTCATCGTGGCCAGTGGCGCGGCGGCGCGCTGGCTCGGGCTCGAAAACGAAGAGAAGCTGGTCGGTCATGGGTTGACCTCGTGCGCGACCTGTGACGGCGCATTTTATCGAAACGTCCCCGTCTGTGTGATCGGCGGAGGAGATTCCGCGGCAGAGGAAGCGCTTTTCCTGACCAAATTCGCGTCGAAGGTTTATCTCATCCATCGCCGCGACAAGCTGCGGGCCTCAAAGATCATGGCCGATCGCGTGCTCGCGTGTGAAAAGATCGAGCCGATCTGGAACACGGTGGTGACGAAATATGTCCCGGACGAAAAGGGTGAAATGGCAGCGGTGATGTTGCGGAACACCGAAACGCACCAGGAGACTGAGCTGCCGGTGGCGTGCGTGTTTGTGGCGATCGGGCACGATCCGAATACGAAAGCGTTCGAGGGAAAACTCGAGACCGACCCGGACGGTTATCTTCTGGTCAGGCATCTGGCTGAGAGTAAGCATCCCGGCGTCTTCATCGCGGGCGACGTGGCTGATCGCGTTTACAAGCAGGCCGTGACCGCTGCGGGATCCGGCTGCGCGGCCGCGCTCGAAGCGGAGAAGTATCTGAGCGGGCTGGAGAAATAGGGGACGCGCCCTCCTTTGTTGTCATGCTGAGCGAAGTCGAAGCATCTCTGTCGATTTCTGCGCTGACGACGACCTGAAATGTCAGAGATTCTTCGACTCCGCTGCGCTTCGCTCAGAATGACAGGTTAGGATTTTGAAGCTCTGCGACGTCACCCAATTCTATTCGCCGCTCAGCGGCGGCGTGAAGCGCTACGTCCACGAAAAGATCAGTTACCTCCAGACCTGCCCGGCAGAGAACGAACACGTCCTCATTATCCCCGGCGAAAAGACGGAGGTGATCGCCGCCGAGCGCTCGCGGATCTACACGATCCGTTCGCCTCTCGTCTCCCGCTCAGCTCGCTATCGTGCTCTTCTTAACCTGCGAGCCGTGGGCGAGATCCTGGAAAAGGAGCGCCCGGACATCATCGAATCGGGCGACCCTTATCAGGTCGGCTGGAAAGCGGCCTCCGCCGGCCGCGTGCTCAGCATCCCGGTCGTAGGATTTTACCATTCGCATTTCCCGGAAGCCTATCTGCGCGGTCCCGCCAGAGTGCTGCTCGGAGCCGGACAAAAATACGTCCGGACCCTTTACAATCGCTATGAGGCGACGCTCGTGCCTTCGCCGCAGCTGGCGCGGGTGCTGGAAGAGTGGGGTGTGCGCAACGTTCGCGCGGTTAATCTTGGCATGAACGCGGGGATTTTCTCGCCCACTCCCGATGACTCCGCCGAGACGCGCAGCTCACTCGGGATCGACCCGAACCGAAAGCTTCTCCTCTATATTGGACGGCTCGCCCCCGAGAAAAATACCTCAACCTTGTTCGCAGCGTTCGAGCTGTTGACCGCGCGCCGGCCGAATGACTTTGCCCTCCTCGTCATAGGCGATGGCCCTCAGCGCGGCTCCTTGCGCCAACTCCAGGCCAGAAACGGCCATGTGAAGTGGATCCAGTATTGCACCGATTCAATCGAACTTTCCCGCTTCTATCGCGCTGCCGATTTGTTCGTTCACCCGGGCGTGCAGGAAACTTTCGGACTCGTTGCGCTCGAGAGCCAGGCTTGTGGTACGCCCGTGGTCGGCATCCGTGGCTCGTACATGGATCGGATCATTTTTCACGAACAAGAGGCTTGGGCGCGGGAGAACAGCGCGGAAGCCCTGGCCGATGCGATCGAAAAAATCAGCGGACAGGACTTGAAAAATATGGGCGCCACCGCGGCGGCCGTGGCGGCGGAGCGGCATGCCTGGCCCCGGGTCTTTGACGGACTCCTTTGCATTTACCGCGAGGTTTGCGCAGAGTACGCCAGGTTTAGGCCATGAAAGACAAACAGGCACTTGTGATCCGCAGTTACCGCCCGAGCGATCGGGGGGCGGTGCGCGACCTGTGCTGCCAAACGGGCTTCCTCGGTTCGCCTATTGATCCCGTCTACGAGGATCGCGAACTCTTCGCGGATTTTCTCACTACCTATTACACGGATCACGAGCCGGAGTCATCGTTCGTGCTCGAACGGGATGGCGAGCTTTGCGGTTATCTGCTCGGGTCGCGCCGGCCGTTGTTCAATCAGCTTTATTCTTTTCAGCAAAACCTCGTGCTCGGTTTTCGGGCGATGCTGCGGTATGGCCGCTACAACGAACGCTCGCGTCTGTTTGTTCGCTGGGTCCTGAGCCATGGCTGGCGTGAAGTGCCGGCCGCCCCGCGGAGAACGCCGCATTTTCACATCAACCTGCTGCCGGAAGCGCGCAAGATGTCGACCACACGCTCGTTGATGAGCGCCTATCTGAGTTATCTGTATCGATGCGGCGAACGGCAGGTTTTCGGCCAGATCGCCACGTTCGAGGGCCGCCGGGGCGAGAGAATGTTCGAACGTTACGGCTTCCGGGTGATGAACCGGGCGGAGATCACCAAATATAAGGCGTTTTATCCGGAGTCCGTTTACCTGAGCACCGTGATCAAGAACCTGGAGACGGCCGAGCCGCTCACGGTGGATGCACGCTCCCGTTTGTAGCCCGGGCGCTGCTCGCGCGTCGTTCGATTCGGTCCACGTGCCGGGTTCCATCTTGTGAATGGGCCGGCGCAAACGACGGCTGCAGCCTATCCGCGCCATCTGACCGCCGATCTCGTAGCCGACAGCATGGCGCTGCGCTGGGCGGGGTTGTTTGCGCGGCGCTACAAGCACCCGCGCGTCGTCGATCGCTTCCTCGTTCCGGCCACTCCGGAGCCGCTCATCGTCTGCCAGATCGCTGGCGCAGCTGAGTTCCGCGAACGCGATCTGGGTCAAAACTGGATCACGCACCAGCTCCGGCGCGGCGACATTTTCGTTACGCGGTCGAAGGTGCCGTACGAGGTGCGCTTCAGTTCGCCGCCCGGCCAGGAGCTCGACACCATCAGCATCCACATCGCGGTCGATGTCTACCTTGCCGCGGTCGAAGCGGCGCATCCGGGTAAATCCGAGAGCATCGAGGTGATCGACTTCTTCGGGCGCGACGAAGCGCTCTCCCACCTTTGTTTCGCCTGCGCCGAGATGCTGGCTGAACGCGTCCCGGCAAAATCGTCGCGCGTCGCGCACCTGACGAGATTGATCGCGAGCTGCCTGGCCGAGAAATACACCACCGCCGCAGCGGAGAAAGCCGACTTCCGCGGCGGCCTGCCCGTGCGCCAGTTGCGCAAGGTGGAGGACTACGTGCACGAACACCTGGCCGACGACATCTTGCTCGAGTTGTTAGCCGAACTGGCGGAGCTCAGCCCGTTTCACTTCTCGCGCGTCTTCAAACAGACCACCGGCATGTCGCCGCTGCAGTTCGTCACACGCGAACGGATCACGCGCGCCCAGCAACTCATGCGCGAGACCAAGCGCAGCCTGATCGAGATCGGCCTCGACGTCGGCTACAAGAACCCGAGCCACTTCGCGCAGGTCTTTCGGAAGGTGGTGGGTGTTACACCGACGGAGTTTCGGAGCGCTTTGTAGTAGGGCAACCGCAGCGTACCGCGGGGAGTGACTTCAAGACATTCAGGTCATCACCGCATTATCCCACGCCGCTTGTAGAGTCGGCAGAATCGTACCTGCATGAGCGGCTTCTCTGATTTGGTCGCCGGTAAGCGGTACAATTAACATGTCTTCGCGAGACCCACGGAGAAGCTCCTTTGTCACCGTTTCTGCAAACCCATTCCACGACACAATAAAACCGAGGGTGCTTCTGCCACGTCGATTTGCAAGTTTCTCCTTGAACTGCACGAGTTCATTCTTGCCACATCTGGAAGACCAGTTCTTGCACTCGATAAGAAGCAGTGGTGCGTCTCTTTTCCAACGCGGCTCGTCGCCTCGCTGGAGAACTACCAAATCTACTTCTTCGGTTTCCGTACGAATACGCTGCTTGACCTCAAAGCCCGGGACACTTGCGAGGAGTGTTTCGACGAGTTGTTCGAGCGCGCGGCCTTTCTGATCTGCGCTTGCAGCGTGCTCCACCTTGCCAAGCAACTCGACGAACCCAAGACGGGCGCTCGTCGACAGTTGCGGCGTCTGCGGACTGATCTGGTAGCTCAATTCGATCACGTCCCCACTTGCCTGAAACGTTTTCAGCATCTGTTCGACAGCTTCCTGCGATATCTGTGGATGTGACGCGCCAGCAGGGATTCTGACAGCAGCATTGATCGTCACTACTGCGTCGGTTTGAACTTCCCCTTGCTCTGACGCGAAGCTTTCCTGCAAACGCTTCAGCTCACCCAACACCGTTTTCCACAAGGCGTCTTGATCGTCCGAACTCCAGTTGTCCGGATTAAGCCAGGGTTCCGACAGAAGCGCACCGAGATCTTCTACAGCCCCGGTTTCACTTGGCACGATGACGAACCCAACGGTCATCGGATAATACGCCTTGCGGCGCTGCGTCTCGACGACCAGCGGATGAATCTGAAAGATCAGCGAGATGTCGGCGCGATGCGTGTCGTCGAGCGTTGCCGTCAAATCGATGGACGGTAGATCGATAGACTTGTTGGCCGCCTCCAGCCGCTTAAGGATGGCTTTAGACAGCTTTTTGCCTTCGCGCAATTCGTCGTCAGCGACTTCGATTGGCACAGCGCCCATCGAAAACGGACGAAACAAAGCTTCCAGCACTTGTAACTTCGCACGTCGACCTCTCACCCGCTGCAACAGCTGAGCTGCTTCAGGAGCCAGGATGGGCTTATAGTCGTCCCGCGTCCTCTCGAATCCAGCGCCTTTGGTGAAATCCTGCAGTGTCTGATAAAAGGTGAAATTTGTCAGGATGCTCGCGATAGCTTGAAGTGCGACCGTACGCCGAGCGGTGTTTGCCTCGGTAAGCGTTCCATAGGCGAACCCTGCACCTACTCTGTCGCGCCGTTTCCAAGCGATCCAGTCCCACAGGACGGGGAAGTTCCACGTCACCCACGGCGATTCCCACGTTATGTGTTGTGCCTTTGGCGACTCGATGTGATCTCGAAGAACGCCGACGCTCAATTCTAAGAACTGCAGTAACCTCTCAGCGCGCCAATTCGGATGATTGTGCTCGCAGTATTCATCGAGCGCTTCGACAAGGAAATCGTTATACCTTCGGACTCTGTCCGCGGCGTTTGTTGAACGCTTTCGTTTCCCGTCCTTGGGTAGCGTTGATCTCTTGCTCTGTTGCGGCATTACGATGTTACGGATGGACCGACGGCAGGTTCTGTCGATCGCAACGTAGCCCGTCGCTCTGAGAAGTCGACGGTATGCAAGCTCGAACGCGCTATCGCGCGGCGGGGCTAATCGCCACTTTCCCGCAAGAACGCAACAGTCGGCGCAATAACGCGAGAGCGGCTTGCGTCAGGAGGGGCGATTCTCTGTCATGAAGAAGCGCGCACTTGGACAGGGTTTGGAAGTCTCGGCGATCGGGTTCGGCTGCATGGGGCTGAACTTTAGCTACGGCAGCAAGCTAACGAAGGAGGAGGGTATTGGGTTGATCCGCGCGGCGGTGGAACGCGGCGTCACGTTTTTCGATACGGCGGAGGTTTACGGGCCGTTCACGAATGAGGAGATGGTGGGCGAGGCGTTGCGGCCGGTGCGCGATCAGGTGGTGATCGCGACGAAGTTCGGGTTCGCGATTGATCCGCAGACGCGTGAGAACCGTGGCCTCGATAGCCGGCCCGAGCACATCAGGGAAGTTTGTGATGCTTCGCTCAAGCGGCTGGGCGTGGAGAGCATCGATCTGTTCTATCAGCACCGAGTCGATCCGAGTGTGCCGATCGAAGATGTGGCGGGGGCGGTGAAAGAACTGATCGTCGCCGGCAAGGTGAAGCACTTCGGGCTATCGGAGCCGGGCGCGGAGACGGTGCGTCGCGCGCATGCGGTGCAGCCCGTGACTGCGCTGCAAAACGAATACTCGCTCTGGACGCGTGGACCGGAGACGAACGGAATTCTCGACGTTTGCGACGAGCTAGGGATCGGGTTCGTTCCCTACAGTCCGCTCGGCAAAGGCTTCCTGACTGGCGCAATGTCGAAGGAGACGAAGCTGAGCGAAGGTGACTTCCGCAAGACGATCCCGCGCTTCTCGCCTGAAGCGATGGAGAAGAACCAGGCGCTGGTCGATCTATTGAAGCGCGTCGCGAGTGCGAAAGGTGCGACGCCTGCACAGATCGCGCTCGGCTGGCTGCTCGCGCAGCGGCCGTACATCGTGCCAATCCCCGGGACGACCAAGCTTCACCGGCTGGAGGAGAATATCGGAAAGGCTGAGATCAGCCTTTCGGACGCAGATCTGCGCCAGATCCAAGACGCTGCGTCACAAATCCAAATCGAGGGCGAACGCTACGCGCCGCAGCAGCTGGCCATGGTCGGGCGCGACGCACCTGCAGCGACTCGTTAGGTAGTGCGGCGAAACCGGAGGAATACTTATGAACAACAGTTTTAATTTTGAAGGGAAGGTGGCATTTGTCACCGGAGGAGCGAGCGGGATCGGCCGAGCGGCGGCGTTAGCATTCGCACGCGCCGGCGCCAGCGTAGTAGTCGCAGACGTCGGTGAGCAGGCGAACCAGGAAACCGCACGCCTGATTGAACAAGAAGGCGGTCGCGCGCTCGCCGTGCGGTGCGACGTGACGCGCGGCGATGATGTGAAGGCGGCTTTGCAAAAGACCGCAGAAGCGTTCGGCCGCCTCGACTTCGCCTTTAACAACGCCGGGATCGAGCCGAAGAAGCCCGCACCGACCGCCGACTACGACGAGGAGGAGTGGAACCGCATCATCGACATCGATCTGCGGGGAGTCTTCCTCTGCATGAAGCACGAGATCCCGTTGATGCTGAAGAGCGGCGGCGGCGCGATCGTGAACACATCATCTGGAGCGGGCGTGATCGGTATCAAAGGGAGCCCCGCCTACACCGCCGCGAAGCATGCAGTCATCGGGTTGACGCGTGCAGCAGCACTCGATTACGCAGCGCAGAACATCCGTGTGAACGCGGTTTGCCCCGGCTACATCGATACTCCGATGATGGGGCGCTTTACCGGCGGCACACCGGAAGGTCGCGCGCAGGTAGTCTCAGAGGAGCCGATCGGGAGAATGGGTCGACCGGAAGAAATCGCTAATACCGTCCTTTGGCTCTGTTCCGATGGCGCGGGGTTCGTTGTCGGCCACGCCCTCGTAGCCGATGGCGGGCAAACAATCGTATGAGGAATTATTTGAAAACAGAACCATCGGGAGCAGAGAAATTGTTCGGTCCCTTTGCGCCCAGGACGAAATCCGCTATTTTCCCTCGTAAATGCCGGCATAGCTCAGTTGGTAGAGCAGCTGATTTGTAATCAGCAGGTCATCGGTTCGAGCCCGATTGCCGGCTTTTCTTTCGAAAAACTGCTTCCGCTTTTATCCTACGAGTGAAACCAAGGGCGCCGCGTTTTCGAACTGAATTAGGCGTTTATCTGGGAGGAACACTGGTTTGCTGCGCGCTGACCTGGTGGTTCCTTCAGCTCTGGAGAGCAGATTTGGGCGTTCCGTTTGCCTACGGGATCAGAGACGAGTTGGTGATCGGAGTCGCGATCAAATCCGTGCTGGAGAACCCGTGGATTTTCTCGAACCAATACCTTGGGATGCCTTTCGGCTCGGAGTACTTCAATGTCCCGCAACCCGATATCTTCGTTTACCTGATCATCAAGCTATTAGGACTGACCACCCACCGCTTCGGCTTGGTGATGAATCTATTTTATCTCCTGAGCTATCCGGCCGCCTTTATTTGCACCCTGTATGTCCTACGACAGTTCAAAACAGGTTATCCCGCCGCTTTGTTAGGTAGCTTCCTTTACACCTTCCTGCCTTATCATTTCATGCGAGGAGAAGAGCATCTGTTTCTCGGCGCCTATTATTTCGTTCCGCTCGTGGCGTTGCTGATGTTCCGAGTCACTTCGGACAACCCGCCTTTGCTTAAGGAAGGGGAGCGAAAGTGGCCGCGCCCGGCCTGGCCCGGCCGACGTTCGATCGGCATGGTAGTGATTTGTCTCGTCGTTGGCTCATCGGGGGTTTACTACGCATTCTTTGCCTGTTTCCTGATGATGATGGCGGGGATTGCGGTAGCAGCCGCGCAGCGCCGTCTGGCGCCACTCGTTAGTGCCCTCCTTCTTACAGGATTGATCGCAGTAACCATCTTTCTTTGCATTTTACCGCATCTTATTTACCGGCACGGGAATCCAACGGTGCGCGCGTCGGGTGACGCAGAGACCTACGCCTTAAAGATCAGCCAGCTGTTGCTCCCCGTCTCAGGGCACCGCCTGGGGTCATTGGCCCAGCTTAAGAACAGTTACTACTGGAACTCGCCGCTCGTGAACGAAAACGACGCGGCCACTCTGGGATTGATTGGCTCGCTCGGATTCCTTGCGCTTCTGGCGTGGGCGGCGCTTCGAATGATGGGCGCGAGCTTCGACCAACTGAATCGCGACGACCGGCGCGTGCTTAGTCTGGCAGCACTCCTGAGTCTGGCCGCAACGCTACTGGCGACGATAGGTGGGTTTGGTTCTCTGTTTTCGTTGCTGATTTCGTCGCAAATCAGATCCTACAATCGCATCAGCGTATACATCGCGTTCTTCGCAATCCTTGCGGTTGTGCTGCTAATCGATCGCATTATCGGCGCCCGCGTGGTCGGTCAATCGTCAAAGCTCTTCTATGGTGGCGGGATGGCACTGTTGACGGCGCTCGGGCTTTACGACCAAACCTCGGACTCGTACGTTCCAGAGTATCGCAAACTAACTACCGCCTTTCGGTCCGACGCCGAGTTTATCCGAAAGATCGAAAGCAAGGTGCCCCCGCGCGCCATGATCTTCCAGCTGCCCTACCTGACGTTTCCTGAGGCCGCCGAGTATGACCTGGCCAGAGGCTACCTGCATAGCCGGCAATTGCGGTGGAGCTACGGGGCGATGATCAACGAGCGGAGCGACCTTTGGACACGAGCTACTCAAATGCTGCCCGCTCGGGAGATGGTTCAGAAACTTGCGGAAGCCGGCTTCGCCGGAATCTATGTTGATCGGAGGTTATACCCCGACGGGGGCGCCGGCCTGGAGGGCCAGTTGAGCTCAGTGCTCGGCGCGCCGCCTATAGCATCTGTGCAGTCACAACTCTCCTTCTTTAGCCTAGAGGGTTACAAGGCGCGTTTGGCCAGGTAGTAGTGATGACCGGCGATAGCTCCCACCTCGACACCCTTGAGAACCATAGCATCTTCATCCTGCGCGAGGCGAACCACGCCTTCAAGAACATGGCCATGCCCTGGTCGATGGGAAAGGATTCGAACGTGCTTCTTTGGCTGGCTCTAAAGGCGTTCCTGGGCAGGATCCCGTTTCCGCTTTTACACATCGACACCACTTACGAGTTCCCGGAAATGCTGGAGTTCCGGGAATGGGCTCAGACCCGCTACGACTTCAAGTTGATCGTTAAGGTAAACCAGGACGCCAGGGACAGGGGGATAGGTTATGAAACGCACGATCCGGTCACCGTAACCCATGAGCTAAAAACGGTAGCGTTGAAACAAGCAATCGCCGAGCATGGTTGGGATGCGCTAATCACGGGCATCCGGCGCGACGAAGATGCCACGCGGGCGAAGGAGCGTTACTTCTCGCCGCGCGATGCCGATTCAGGTTGGAAATACAAGGATCAGCCTCCACAATTCTGGGGCCAATTCGTAACCGGGAAGGTCCCAGGAGAACATATGCGAGTGCAGCCGTTACTCGATTGGACTGAGGTCGATATCTGGCGTTACCTTCAGCGCGAGAAAATTCCCATCCCAAATCTCTATTTCGCCCGGGGCGGGAAACGATTCCGGTCGTTAGGTTGTCATCCCATAACCCATCCGATCGACAGTGACGCGAGCACGATCGAAGAGATCATTAGCGAGTTAGAAAAGACTCGCACGAGCGAAAGAGCGGGACGCGCTCAGGATCATCATGAGCCTCACGCCATGCAAAAGCTCAGGACGCAGGGGTTCATGTGAGGAGCGGCCAGGCATGAACGAAGAAACAGCCCGGCTCAAGATTGTGTTTGTGGGTCATGTCGACCATGGCAAGTCCACCTTGATAGGTCGGATACTGGTCGAGACCGATTCGTTACCCGAGGGAAAGGTGAAATCCATTCGCGAGGCATGCCTCGCAGCAAGGCGGACCTTTGAATACGCGTTTGTTCTCGACGCCCTTTCTGAGGAGCAAGAGCAGAACATTACTATCGACACCACGCAGATTCAGTTTCGCAGCCGGCGCCGTGACTATGTCATAATCGATGCTCCCGGGCACCTGGAGTTTATCAAGAACATGATCACGGGGGCGGCGAACGCCGACGCCGCGGTAGTGGTGATTGCAGCAGACGAGGGAGTGCGCGAGCAAAGCCGCCGACATGGACAACTGCTGCAGCTGCTCGGGATGCGCCAGGTGATAGTGGCCGTGAATAAGATGGACCTGATCGGTTTCTCGGAGGAACGATTCCGACAGATTGAAAAGGAGTATGCTGCCTTCCTCGAAGGACTGGGAATAACGGCATTCGCCTTCATCCCGGTCTCGGCTCGGAGCGGAGAAAACGTGGTCAGTCCCGGCAAAGGCGCAATGCCATGGTTCAAAGGTAATGACCTGCTCGAGGCGCTCGACCAGCTTGAAGGAGCGCAGTCGTCCAGCGAGCTGCCCTTGCGGTTTCCGATCCAGGATGTTTATCGGATGGATAATCGCCGGGTGTTCGCCGGCAGGATAGAGTCAGGAACACTGAAGGTAGGCGATCAGCTTATTTTCGCTCCTCATAACAAGACTGCACGAATAGCTACCATCGAACGATGGGGAACAACCCCGGCGAGGGCGGCGCGCGCTGGCGACTCGATTGGGATAACGCTCAGCGATCATATCTTCATCGAGCGCGGGAATATCGCTTCCCATGAAACAGACGGGCCGGCGGAATCAAATCGCGTGCACGCGAAAGTTTTTTGGATCGGGCGCGAATCGCTGGCGATAGGCGCACGGTATCGGCTCAAGTTGGTTACCCAGGAGGTTGAGTGCCAGGTAGTGGGGATCGATAAAGTGGTCGATGCGGCGACACTCGATGGATCGGCCCCGGAGTCCTCCGAATTAAAGGCCAACGGAGTCGCGGAAATCACGCTCCAGACCCGCGCGCCGCTGGTTTATGACAATCACGAGCGCATTCCCACCCTGGGCCGTCTGGTTCTGGTCGATGGAAACGAGTTAGTAGGCGGAGGTATTATTTTCGGGGCCGTTTATACCAGCCGCAAGCAGATCAAGAGCGAGAATATTTTCTGGAGCGAAAGCGAGATAACGGCGGAGCGGCGAGCGGCGCGGAATGGACATAGGGGCGCGGTGGTTTGGCTGACTGGCCTGTCCGGCGCCGGTAAGTCGACCATCGCCCGCGCGCTCGAGAACGAGCTCTTTCAACGCGCGATGAACACATACGTCCTCGATGGCGACAACTTGCGCCATGGCTTGAATTCGAACCTCGGATTCGCGCCGGAGGATCGCGCGGAAAACATTCGTCGCGTGGGCGAGGTGGCCAGGTTAATGGCCGACGCCGGAACCGTGGTGATTACTTCTTTCATTTCGCCTTACCGGCTCGATCGAAGACTGGCGCGGGAGATTGCTCTGCAGGCGGGCGCGGAGTTTGTAGAGGTCTTTGTGGACGCGCCCCTGGCGGTGTGCGAAGAGCGCGATCCCAAAGGGCTCTATCAAAAGGCGCGGGCGGGACAGCTCAAGGGCTTTACCGGGATCGATGCTCCCTACGAGCCACCGGAGGAGCCTGATGTCGTCGTGCATACGCACGAGCAAAGCGCGGCCGAATCGGTGGACCGGATACTGGACGAGCTTTTACCGCGACTCAGATTGAAGTGAGGGGCGCACCGCCCATGATCCGATGGTGACGGTCGCTGCGGCCAAGAGTAGCAACGACAGAATGATCGCGCCGGGACTGCGGACAGGCGTTCGGAACAAGATGAGACCTATCCAGGCGAAAACGAAGAGAAGATAATTCGCACAGGCGATAAGACGCAGGATTTTCGATGGCCTGGTCGTGATCGCGACGACCGCAAGCAAGTGCAACGCGAGAGGAAGAAAGTAAGGGTAATGATGCAGGAGGTGCGGCGCCATCATGATAAGGAATTGAAGGAGCAGCGTGGCCCCGGCGGCCCAGGCCAGACCTCGCACCAGGCGCGCCGCGGGATTTTCCTTCTCGCGCCGCGGAGCCAGGAGGAGCCAGACTAAGGGGACCAGAAGCAATCCCAGCGATGGGAGCAGGAAAAAGAATTGGTAGGCGCGGATGCTTTCGAATCCTGCGAACGGTTCTCGAAACGGGGCGAGCGACATTTGCGCGATCGAGGTATCCGAGCCAGCCAGAGTTTGCAGAGCAACCCACTTCGCTCGCAGCCAGGCGGAAAAGGGCATGGTTCGATACATCCGGATAGTTGACTCGAGGATGCCGGAAGGAGCCTGCAGGGCGAAACCAAAGTCAGCCGTAAGCAGAAATCTTGGAAGTGGATTCTCAGTCGGCGCGACTGCTCTGGTCCAAAAAATCCACGGCGCAATAACCAAAGCGGAACAGACTCCGGAGACGGGAACGCAGCCCCACTGCCGCCAGGGCACCTGCAAGAAAGCGACCAGGTAAATACCAACGACAGCGAGGGCCGCCGCGCCGTGGGACATGAGCGCCAGACCAGCGGCCGCGCCGGAAAGAGCAAGTAAGCCGAGACGACGGCGGGACCAGCCTAGCTCTACCAGCGCGTCCGCGAGATAGAGATATTGAATGAGGCAGAAAATGGCAGCCAGGAGTTTCGGCCAGATATAAATGGTGTTGTAGAACAGGAATGGAGTCGCGGCGAGGAGAAGCAGGGCGACCAGTCTTTCTTTTTGTCCGAGACGAAGGCGCCGGAGCACAAGCCAGACCGGCAGAGCCCAGAGGTTCTGGAAGGCAAACCCACACATCTGGAGAAGCACTCTTCCCGCGCCGAACGTTATCTGATGAGGAAAATGCCGGAGAAGCGTGGCGGCCGGGAAGAGTAAGCAGGAGAGCAGAGGTGTCCGGTCGGAAATCTTCCATGGGGCAATTGGCAATTCGGTGAGAGGAATGCCGTCGGCCATGTACTGGGTAACATAAACAGGGATCTGATTATCCGTGCTCCAACTAGCCGGATAGAATAGATAATTGGCGGTGTAGAGCGGCGAGCTGGTCCGAAAAGCGAAGACGAAGCAGGCTTGGAACAAAGTCAGGCCGAGTGCCACCAGCAGGCACGAATAACCGGGCCGCCAAGCCCAGATGGTCCCCGGGCGAAGCCTCCATGCCGCCACCAATAATCCCGCCACGAGCCAGACCCGCGCGAGCGCCCGAGCGGTGACGGGCCAGTAATGACAACAAAAGAATAAGGCCAGCGTCCCAAGCGCGGCCAGGACAAAGGCAGTGAGCCAGGTCTCGGCCAGACTGGCTTTGAATAGCCGATCCACTACCTGGAAGGCTGGCAAAAGTAAGAGCAAGAGATAGCCGATAGAGAAAAGGCCGGCGCCGAATAACTGGGAAAAGGCCAGACCCGGCAGCGCGCGGCTGACCCGGTAGTACGGCGTGCCCACCCCGATCGCCGTATGATCGTCCGAGTAGGCAACGAGGCGCACGGGAGTATGCACGAACGAATCGGGGAGCTTGTGTTCGCTCGCCTGCCATTCCTGGTGGGTCGCACCTGGGTTGACCGGGAAGCGCCGGCCATCGGCCATCGATTCCACGTAGGCGCCGGCGCCCTTGGCGTTGGGAAAGCCGAAGGTCGGGATGATGAGCTCCGCCTGCTCCAGAACGAATGGTTTGGTTTCCAACCGACCGATAGTGGATCCGGTCCCGGGCGAGTAGTTGTACCAAAAGCGGGGCTCGTGAGAATGCAGAATGGAGGCGGGAAAATCCGCGTGCGGCGGCGCGTGCCATTGGAAAAAATCGTCGCCGGGCAACCAGTGATCGACGGATAGGGCCGGCTCATAGGTGGGCCGATCCAGGATCGCCGGTAAAAGAAAGAACAGGCAAAGCAGGCTCGCAATCAAGGCGAGCCGAAATGGCTTGGACAAAACGTTCATGACTGCCTTGCGCGACTAAGCATAGCGGCAAAAAAAACTCCCGCCCCAACGAAAGCCGGGGCGGGAGTAGAATTTTAACGCGCTTGGGTGCGTTAGTTTGTGACCATGCCGTTGGCGATGGGCACGTTCTGCGTGGTGTTCGAAGCGGATTTATTGTTGCCGCCCGTGGCCACCGAACCGGCCAGGTTCGTGTTGTTGTAGAACATGCCGCAGTTTGTGATGCGGATGATTCCGGCGGCACCATCAAAGCCAATGTTGTTACCTGAGGCAGTACTGTCCAGGACACTGACGTCGACTCCTGCCCCTGAGGAACGGACGCCGGAGCCACCGTTTTTGGTCGTTTCCAAGTTGCGGATCACCATGGAGGTGTTGTTCACGCACTCCACACCGTGACTTGTCATCCCGTTGATGGCGACATTTCTAAAGGCGCCAGCGACGGTGCCAACCGTGCTCTGTGTCCGGACGCCGACGAAGGCTTTCGAGATTCGGACATCATGCAGGAACAGGCTGCTCGACTGGGACTGAGCGCAGTCGACGCCCGCATCAGTGAGACCGCTGATGGTCACGTTATCGAGGATTACCTCAGTGCCATCGATGATGCGGACTCCGTCAGTCCCGGTGCCAGCTCCGTTGATGGAGACGTTGCGGATGACGACTTTATCGGTCGTCAGGTTCGTGGTGATGTTAACCAGGAAGGCCTGTGGGGCGCTGGCGGAAAGAACGCCTGCCAGTGTGCCGTCACCGTTGACCGTGATCGATTTGGTGATCGTAAGGGTACCAAAGCCGCCCGGGTCGAGAACGCTGATTTCGCCGCCGGTGGCCGTCTTGGAGATCGCGCCGGCGAAAGTCTTGCAAGGCGCGGTGCGACTGCATGGATTCACATCGTCACCGACGCCGGACACCCAGGTGCGGGTGGCTTGGGCATTCGCCAACGTGGAGAAGCCGACTACGAAAGCCGCAGTCGATAAGAATTTGATAATAGATGATGTCATTGGGGTCTTTATTCTGTTTAGGTTATGAACTGAGTGAAGAGTGGGATGGTATTGAAGTCGGTTGAAAGGTGTCAATCCTTTTTTGCGCAGGCTTCGCCAACCCCGTGACCGTAGACTTCGAGGGGCTCAGTGGAATGGTCCCCGAGCTTTGAACCGGCATGCGCCGGACTTTGGGTGGCCTTGAATAATGCAGAGGCCGGGCCGGGTGGTTCACGGACGCAATGTATTGCGTAAACACCTATAAATAAGATATTGCAAGCGCGAAACGCAAGTGCTCAAGAACGGTTCATAGCCGGTAGCGCGCGGCCACCGCGTCCCGATGGAACATCCGGACGGTTTCGAGCGATAGCTCGGTTAGATCCATCCCGCCGAGCTGGCCTGCTTTCTGAAGGATGTCGTGAGGCACCGTGACGATGGCGCAGCCGCATTTGGCCGCTTGAAAGATATTGAGCACTTCCCGGACGCTGGCCCAAAGAAGCTCTGCGTGAGGCAAATCGCGAAGCAGCTGCAGCGAGTCCTTCATCAGCGGCACCGGATCCAGTCCTGTATCAGCGACGCGCCCCGCGAAGACCGAAACCACACAGGGAACGTCGCGATGAAGCTTCCCGGCCACGCCTTGAACCTGAGCTCGTGTCAAAATGGCTGTGATATTTAGCTTCACGCCCTCGGCACTGAGTTCTTCGATAAGTGATAGCGCGGACTCGCCCCTGGTGTTCGTGATCGGGATCTTGACGTAGACGTTGTCCTGCCAATCGCGAATTTTGAGGGCTTGCCGGCGCATTTCGGCAAACTCGTCGGAAAAAACCTCGAACGAGATCGGCTTCTCTTTCACGACCTCCAGGACCTCGCGTGCAAAAGATTCGTAGTCCTCGATGCCCACCTTTCGCATTAAGGTTGGATTAGTGGTTAAGCCTTTTATGAACGGCTCGGCGTAGAGCGAGGTAATGGCCGCAAGATCGGCGCAATCGGCGAAAATCTTAATCGGCAAATCGGCTAAAAGCGGCACGTTCACAGCGAGATCAGAACGCTAGCCCGGCCCACCGGGCGCCGCCAAGCTCGATTCCTGCCGCCGCGTCTCGTAGACTTCGCTTCCTTTTGGGACGTAGATGCGAACGCCGGCGACCTCCTCCTTCAGCACGTAGTTGTCTCTAATATAGTTGGCCAGTTCCGGAAAAATCTCATGGCCCTGTGAGTCGCGGTGCTTGGCCCAGAACTCACTCGGCGAAACCGCATCCACGAAAACGACCGGCTTGTTTTTCTTGATGTCCGAGAGGAATCGCGGCCGGAAGCGGTCATTATAGGGCCCGGCGCGAATCAAACCTTCTGTCTCCAGCTCATGGGTGGCCGGGTAGGTACCTGTCTGAACGTGGTATTCCGAAGCCCAACCCCACACCGCCATCGGCTCTCCCGGGTGCACATAGCGTGAGATGGCCACTGCTACCGCGCTTTGGCGATGGCTCACATTATAAGAAAGCTCGCGGAGGAACCGGCTTCCAGACGGCAGAGCCATGGTCAGCCCCGGCACAACGAACAAGACTGAAAACAGAAGGGCGATGTGCCGCTCCCGTCTCCAGAAACCAACGTCACGGGTAAGACCGAGAGCCGTGGCGACGCCGAAACTCAGCGGAACAATGGAGAACAGCAGGTAGTGCGGAAATTCGCGGTGCGGCTTGATGATGACATATACCGAGGTCACCAGGAGGAGGAGAGAAGCGAGCGCCACGGATAGGTTTGCCCGGGTGATACCCCTCCTCCGGCTCAGTGCGATCGCCCCGACCAAAATAATCAGGAGCGAACCGGCCAGAAAAGTGTCGTAAATCGGTGAGTAGGCGAGGAGAGAGTCGAATCGTATTTCTTGCGGCCCCCTGGCCACATAATCAAGGTTCGTGAGGATGTAGGAAAAATAAGCATCGTCCAATTCGCCTGTCCGCCACAGGGACAGGAGGATAACCGCGGGGACGAGACAAAATGCTGCGGCTGTGGTCAGGGCCACGTAACGGGCCGCCTTTTTGGAGCGCGCCCGAAGCGACAGGATAGCGGCCGCCGCAAAGATTGAGATGAGCAGGGCAACTGGCGCCGCCTGTAACTTCGTGAAGAAGGCGCTGCCGAGGCTAAGGCCAGCCACCCCGCCGACGCTGACATAGGATGAGAGCGAACCTCCTTCCTTTGCCAGATATGCGCTGGCAGCAAGGGCAATTGTCATCAGACAAACAGCGAAGTGTTCGCTCGAATAGCTGACGAAATCCCGAGCCGTCACCACGGAAATGAAGACGACGGGAGGCACAAGAGAGAGCCGGGCTACGTTCGAACCCTGCGTCCATTTCACCGCGTAGTAGAGGGCGAACATCGCCGCGCCTAACAGGCATGTGGCAATGATCCGACTCGAAGCGAAAGTAATCGGAGCGCCGAATAAAGTCGGAAGCATCAGAACATAGATATTGAGCGGACCACTCGTTCCCGTATTAGAGCCATGCCACGGCGCGAAATCGACCATGGCCTTGATGGCCCCCGCAGCCCAGGTGGCTTCATCCGGGTTTAAGGGCGAAGGCGCGAGATAAGATGGCCAACGCCAGGCGAAAAGGCTCAGCAGGACGGAGGCAAGAAAAGCCACCTCAAACCGAGGTTTGTCGGCAGGTTGAGGTATCCGGAGCGCAAGCGTGAGGAAGAAGAAGAGCGCCCCGAGCGCGACCAGATAATACCAACCTGGATGGGTGGCAACCCAGATAAAGACTTCGTTCATCGATCTAGTCCAAGTTTGTCTTGTGTCGTCGTCCGACCACGCGATTCTTTTGCCTTGGCGAGGGCAACTGGAGATGACACTGGCATCGGAAACGCAAATGGAAAGTGGATACGCCCATCCGGCCTACGCGCTCTCACTCTCGGAATTCGGTCGTCCCCGCCCTTTGGCTCATAGTGGGGGATGGGTTCTGGAGCGATCGATTCCCGGCGAGGACGACGCCCGCGACGCCATGGGCTGTTATCCGATTTTTTCCTGCCGGGATTGGTCCTCCCTTAATAGTGACTTCGAGAATCTCGGGGACGACCTGGTCAGCCTCGTTCTGGTGGCCGATCCATTTGGAGATTTCAGCGAAGAAAGCCTTCGCGGGACGTTCCAAGACCTGCTCATGCCCTTTAAGGAACATTTTGTGGTCGACCTGCGTCAGCCGTTAAAGGATTTTGTCGATTCTCACCATCAGCGGAACGCGCGCAAGGCAATGCGAGAGATCGAGGTCGAGCAGGTTACCCTCCCCGAAACCTTGCTGGAAGAGTGGACGCAGCTTTATGCGAACCTGATCGACCGGCACGCCATTACCGGGATCGCACGGTTTTCCCACTCCTCGTTTGCCCAGCAGCTGCGGGTCCCCGGCATCGTGGCCTTTCGTGCGTTGCAAGGCGGCCAAACCGTCGGAATCAGTCTGTGGTATACCCGCGCTGACGTCGGTTATTACCATCTCGCTGCGTATAGCGAGGAAGGCTATCGGCTGCGGGCCTCGTTCGCTCTCTTCTGGAAGGCCATTGAGTATTTCGCGGCGGCAGGGCTGCGATGGCTTGATCTGGGCGCCGGCGCTGGTGCCGCCAACAACGCCGATGACGGGTTGACGCGTTTTAAGCGCGGATGGACGAACACCACTCGAATGGCCTACCTGTGCGGCCGGGTTTTCAACGAAGCGAAGTATCGGGAGCTCTCGGCCGCGAGGAATCCCTCGCCCCAGAATCGCTATTTTCCCTCGTATCGCGTCGGCGAATTTGCCTAACCATCTTCAAAATCAGCGACAATTGGAGCTTGCGACCGGGATGCCGCACCGTAATTTCCGGGATGGCCAAAGTTGTGATTTTCGGGGTGAGCCAATGGGCGGAACTGGCCCATTTTTTCCTAACGCACGATTCGTCGCACGAAGTGGTGGCCTTCACGCTGGATCGGGATTACCTCAGCAGCGATACCTACCAGGGCCTGCCGGTCGTCCCGTTTGACGAGGTGGAGCGGCATTATCCTCCCGCGGAATTCAAAATGTTCATCCCGATGAGCTTCAAAAGGATGAATCACGCCCGCGCCGAGAAGTATGAGGACGCCAAGAAGCGGGGCTACGAATTAATCAGCTATGTCAGTTCAAAAGCCACGACCTTTCCCGGCTTCGAGTGTGGCGACAACTGCTTTATCCTGGAGGACAATACCATCCAGCCTTTTGTTAAGATCGGGAGTGATGTTGTGCTGTGGAGCGGCAATCACATCGGCCATAGCACAGTCATAAAGGACCATGTTATGATTACCTCCCACGTTGTTATTTCAGGTTGTTGCACCGTAGAGGAGTTCGCCTTCCTCGGTGTGAACGCCACGGTCCGGGATGAAACTATTATCGCGCGCGAGACTCTGGTCGGTATGGGCGTTACCATCCTGAAAGACACGAATGCGTTTGAGGTCTACAAAGCCAGCGCGGCCCAGCCCGCTCCTTTCCGAAGCGACGAAATCCGAAGCCTTTCGCATAAGTCAAAAGGCTGACGCGCCGGCCGGAACCAGGGGAAAGTAGTTTGGCTTTCGTTAGTCACTTATTAGCCGGCTATCGCTGCTCCTCGCAGGCCATACATACATGAACCTTTCTAACTATAAGTGCCTGGTGTGCGATCAAAGTCGCTTTCGCACCTATACCACTTACTGGCACTGCGACCAGTGCGGTCAAAACTACCCGGTCGTGGCTGGCATGCCCAAACTTCTTCTGGAAGAGAATATCGGGCAACGGGACCGGGTCCTCCGTGATATTTTCTACAATGGATTCCTGGGGCGTTTTTACCAATACGTCATGCCGTTCCTAGCCCTGCCCGCCCGGCTTGGCTACTGGCGCGGATGGGTGGCCTATGGAGCGATTGTTGCCGCGATGCTGGCTCTTGCCGGCCATGTGGCCTATTTCTTTCTGGCCCACCGCTGGCACCCAATTTCCCTTCTCGACGCAACGGCATTGATCCTGTTTGCCGGCATCTTACTATTTCTGCTCAAGCACAAATACCTTCTTTACCTCTTCCTGGTAGCTGTCCCGGTTAAGATCTCCCTGACGTTAGCTCGCTTCAAGGCCGAGGAGTCCTTCCTGGAGGTTCACAAGAAGCTCGTCGACGAGCTGCTCCAACGGAAGGAGACCCTTCAGGTCCTGGATATTTCAACGGGGACTTGTAACTCCTTGTATCGCCACGGTTGGATGAAACTAAAGGCCGAGTTCACGGGGTTGGATCTTTCAGAAACGATGCTGCGACAAGGCCTTCAGTTTATGGCCAGCCAGAAAGTCCTGGTCGATCTTGTGCTTGGTTCCGCCACCCAGCTGCCGTTCGAATCGGAACGGTTCGATGTCGTCCTTAACTACGGAGCCTTAAACGGCTATACCGAGCCCAGGCAAGCGCTGGAAGAAATGGCCCGCGTGACAAAACCCGGGGGCCTGGTCCTCTTTCTAGACGAGCAGTTATATCCCGGCGCCTCCTGGATTGAGAAATTCTATTTTCAGCGGGTGCTGTCGAGTCATAATGCCATCCACCACTGTCCGGTCGAGTTGATGCCGCCCAGCCTGGGCGACGTGAAGGTTCACCAGATTTACCAGTTCTATTACCTTTGTACCGCTCGGAAAGAAGGAAGAGCCTAGCGGCGTCTCGCAGCGGATTTGATTGAAGTTGGCGGCCGAACAGTATTGAGTTTGCAGGAACGGACCGAGTAAGCGGACCACAGACGTTATGATCAAGCCATCCTTGGACGAGTTCGCTATCTTCGGCGGCGCGCCCGTCTTTTCGGAAATGCTCCACGTGGGCCGCCCGAATATCGGAGTCCGCGATCAGCTCATGAAGCGGCTGAATGACGTGCTCGACACGCGTTGGTTCTCAAACATGGGACCATACGAGCGCGAGTTGGAGCAGCGCGTCGCCGACCTTATGGGCGTGAAGCACTGCATTGCCATGTGCAACGCTACTATCGCGCTCGAGATCGCGATCCGGGCCGTCGGCCTCACCGGAGAGGTCATCGTGCCATCCTTTACTTTTGTCGCTACCGCTCACGCCCTCCAATGGCAGCAGATCACGCCAGTGTTTTGCGACATCGATCCGGCCACGCATAACATCGACCCGCGGCGCGTCGAAGAATTGATCACTCCGCGGACGACCGGCATTATCGGGGTCCACGTCTGGGGGCGCGCTTGCGACATAGATGCTCTTACCGAAATCGCCGAGCGCCGGCATCTCCAATTGCTTTTCGACGCGGCGCACGCGTTCGCCTGCTCTTATGAAGGTCGAATGATTGGCGGCTTTGGTCGCGCCGAGGTTTTCAGTTTCCACGCCACCAAGTTCTTCAACACCTTTGAAGGCGGTGCGGTTACGACGAATGATGACGAGCTGGCGGCGAAGATCCGCCTGATGAAGAATTTTGGATTCGCCGGCTACGATCAGGTTATTTACATCGGAACGAATGGCAAGATGAGCGAGGTTTCTGCCGCGATGGGCTTGACTTCGATGGAAAGTTTAGTCGAGTTCATCCAGACGAATCAGCAGAACTACGCGGGCTACCAAGCCGGTCTGAAGGATGTTTCTGGGTTACGGCTGATTACTTTCTCCGAGCCCGAAAAACACAATTACCAATACATCGTGCTGGAAATCGACGAAGCCAAAACTGGAATAACTCGCGACGAGCTGGTCCAGGTGCTTCATGCCGAAAATATTATTGCGCGCCGTTACTTTTATCCCGGTTGTCATCGGATGGAACCATATCGCTCCGCTCATCCGGACGCCGGCCTTCGCTTGCCCGAGACCGAACGTCTGACCCGGAGCGTGATGACCCTCCCCACGGGTACGGCCGTAGACCCGGACGACATTGCCAAGATTTGCCAAATCATCAGAGAGACCATTTCCCGCGGACCTGAAGTGCATCAACGCCTCGCCGCGAGCGGAATGGTTTTCAGCCAAACTGCAAAAACCGACCCAAGAACCCAAAAAAGATCATGAGCACAACACCGACAACTACCGTGGCAGAGTTTGACGCCGAAATGAAAAAGACCGGGTGGTTCCTGTTTCATGACGTGGTCGACCAGGAGCTGGTGAACGAATTGAAATCCGACCTGGACCAGGCCTATGAGAATCGAAGAGCCATCCAGGTAAAAAACGGGGTGGACTCCAACACCGGTGGCACAGCCCATCACCTCCTGGCCGATGGCAAAAGTTTTCTTGAGCTATTGAAGCGCGCCTACCTCGATGAATACATCAGATCCTTCTTCGGCGGTAACTACATTCTGAACACTTACGGCGGTAATATGAACATGAAAAAGCAGTTCAATTACGCCAGCCTCGTGCATCGCGACGTGAGGACTTACACGGAGGAAATCAAGTTTCTCCTTAATATCATCGTTACCCTGGATGACTTCACGCTCGATAACGGAGCTACCTATCTCTATAGCGGCTCCCACCTGAAGAAGGAGAAGCCGAGCGATGAAGAATTCTTCGCCAAGGCCGATCGATGCGTCGCCAAGAGCGGGAGCATTGTCCTTTGGGATGCCAATATCTGGCACGCCGCTGGGGAGAACAAAACAGACCAGCCGCGGCGCTCCCTGAGCCTTATCTATTCCCAGCCGTTCATGAAGCAACAGTTCGATTATCCGCGGCATCTCGGCTACGAAAACGCCGGCTCCTATTCGGAACTCTTCCGGCAGATTGTCGGATTCAACGCCAGGGTGCCAGCCACCCTGGAAGAGTGGTACCAGCCGCCTGCGACCAGGTTCTATAAAAAAGACCAGGGATAACTCAAAGATGACGAGGGATTACAACCTGGAGTATAAGGACAACACTCGAAAGTACGCCTATAACTTCGATTACATGCTGAGGGATTACATGATGCAATCCTTCCAGCCCTTTCTAGTGAAGGGCAAGGCGCTGGAGCTGGGTTGCTATCAGGGTGAATTTACCAAAACAATCCGGAAACACTTTTCGGACGTCACGGTGGTTGAGGCGTCTGATGAATTGATCGACTACTGCAAGCCGCGGCTCGAGCCGGACGTCGCCTTCATTCATTCCACATTCGAAGAGGTAAAGCTCGAGCCCGTTTACGACTCGGTCTTCCTGATGCACACGCTGGAGCATCTCGACGAACCCGTCCTCGTTCTCAACCGGATCAACAGTTGGTTATCCGAACAGGGTAGGTTATTCCTGGTGGTTCCAAATGCCAATGCGCCCTCCCGCCAGATCGCGGTGAAAATGGGGCTGATCCCTTTCAACAGCGCCGTGCTTGAATCGGAAGCACTGCATGGCCACCGGAAAACCTATTCGCTGGACACGCTCGAACATGAAGCGGTGTCAGGTGGGCTGAAAGTCATTTATCGGGGAGGAGTCTTCTTCAAGCCGCTGGCTGGATCTCAGTTCGACGATGCCCTGGCAGCCAACGTTATTTCGAAAGAATATCTTGAGGGCTGTTACAAGCTTGGGATGGTCTACCCGGATTTGTGTTCGAGCATTTTTGTTGTTTGCGAGAGGGGAGATTGAACCTTTTCCGGATGCTCGATTGAACACGCACCCACTTTCGCTGCACTTGGAGTAACTGATTTTGGAAAACACAATAGCAAAACCCAACATCGATTCGGGCCGGAGCCAGGGCCCCGCCAATCGTTTTATCAAGAAGGGGTTGATCTTCGCCGTGGATGGAACGCGCCCATGGAGCCAAAGCCATGCGCAGATCCCTTCGCCCGACTTGCTCCCGAATGGTCGCATCCGGATTTATTACAGCACCCGGGACAAGTTGAATCGCTCGCTTACTTCATTCATCGAAGTGAACGCGGACAATCCCAAGGAGATCCTGTACGACCATGACCGGCCGATTCTGGAGTTCGGGAAACTGGGGTGCTTTGACGACTGCGGGGTCATGCCCTCCAGTGTCGTGACCCACGGTGGGATCAAATACCTTTATTATTGCGGCTGGAATACCAGCACCACGATTCGCTATCGCAATTGTATTGGGCTGGCCCTGAGTGAAGACGGAGGAGTAACTTTTCGGCGGGCGTTTGAAGGACCCATCCTGGACCGAACCAAGGATGAGCCTCATTTGGTGGTCACGCCGCATGTGATCATCGAAGATGGTATTTGGAAAATGTGGTATTGCGGCTGCACGGAATGGAAGATTGTTGATGGCGTGACCGAACCTCAATACCTGATCAAGTACGCCGAGTCGAAGAATGGGATCGACTGGATTCGCGAGAACAGGGTTCTCATCTCCTACCGGCACGAATCGGAGGCGATTGGGAGGCCGGTCGTTGTCCACGAGAACGGGATTTACAAGATGTGGTACAGCTATCGAAACATCGATGAATACCGCACCAATAAGAACAAGAGCTATCACACCGGCTACGCTGAGTCCGTGGATAACCTGACGTGGGAGAGGAAGGACGACGAGGCGGGGCTGGACTTATCCGGAACCGGGTGGGACTCAGAGATGACCGCTTATCCCTACATCGTGGACTACCAGGACAAGCGCTACCTCTTCTACAACGGCAACGGATTCGGGCGCTCGGGCTTTGGCTATGCTGTTTCGGAAATCGGGGCGTAGAAAACGAACGAAAAAATTAACCAAGTCTTACAATGAGTAATACGGCAGGCGATGTTCAAGCGCGCGGTTCGGACTTAGTAGCTCCTGAGTTGATCCAGGCCAGTTATAAGGATAACAGAGTTCAGCCCGCCCAGCCATTCTCCTACATCAGAGAGAAGGTGATGGAAGGACGGGTCGTGATTCTGAAAGGGGCCTTTAGCTCAGATTTGATGCTGCGGTTTCGCCGGGCGCTCATCGAATGGTCGCGGACCTATCCACCTTACCCCGAAGGTAAGTCCCCCAGCTCGACTCCTTCGGAAAATTACCACAGGGTGGACGATGGAGTGATCCGCTCGGCCCTGCCTCATATTTTTCACCAGTATGGCCTGAACACCATCGATCAGCTTGAACCGTCGCTTCGCGAACCGGCGAACCTGGTGGCCCAGGCCATGTTGGAGGTGGAGAACGAAGTGGCTGGGACGCACTTCGATCTTTCCTTGACCGGATTACGTCTAAAAACTCTTCACTATCCAGCGGGAGGAGGCTTCCTTGAGGAGCACATTCACCCGCTTGAACCGCAACGGGTCGGCCTGGTCCTCAGCGCTTCAAAACTCGATACGGACGTAGGCACAGGAGGCACTTACTTTCTCTCACCTTTCGGGCGGGTGGAAGCAGGGGCGTATCACGATATCGGGGACCTTATTCTATTTCGATACGATATCCCCCACGGGGTATCCAAAGTAGACGAACACCGTCCGCTCGACTGGCAGTCCGAAGCCGGCAAGTGGAGCATTGTTCTCGATCTCCGCGAGACGCACGTGCATTCCGGCACGGCTTCGGCCTGACAAAAAAGGGCGGGCGGCCCATCACCTCTTCTGCCTCCGCGGAAATGACGGCCTGCCAGGTGTAGCTACTAGGTCCTGGCAGGAGACTCAACAAACTTCTCAGTCTTCTCCGCCAGAACGATTGCCCACAGTCCGAAAGGGAGCGGGACCTTATTCGCGATCGCAGCCTCAAAAGCCAGGATGCCTCTCAGGATAGGATTCACCCAGCCCGGCATATTCCCGATGTTTACTTTCTCCTGAGGTTTCCCGACCTTGTCGCGCCATTTCTCGATCAGGCGTAACAGCGCGATAAATGGGAAGAGAATGGTAACAAAGTGATTGCTCCAAATGACTCGGAACCCGCGCGAAGCCAGTAACTTTTCCAAGTCCTTCAGCTTGTAGCGGCGGAAGTGTTCCAAAAGGCGATCGTGAGGTCCGTAAATGGCAGGGCAGGAGGGCACGCTTACCAGAAGTAGGTGGCCAGTTTCGACCCGGTTGTTAAGGCGAGCGAGAAATCCGGCGTCATCGTCCATGTGTTCCATGACGTCGAAGAGGCAGGTTAGTTGGAATGGTTCGCCGAAAGGCTGCTCAAAGAGGTCTCCTTCGGTTACGAAAACTTCCGCGGCAATGCCTCGCGATCGGGCCCGGCGGACCTGTACCGGCGAAGAGTCGCAACCGATTACCTGACCATACGGAGCGAGCAGATCGAAGTTGTTACCGCTGCCACAGCCGATGTCGAGAATGCGTCGGACCGGCCTTGTCGCCACGGCTCGATCTAGAATTCTTCGCAGGATATTTTTGCGGCCGGCTATCCACCACAAACGCCGCTCCATCTCCATAACTGCGGCATCATCCTCATCCTCGTAAATGGGATATTCGGTTAACGGTGGTTTGGCAGTCATCGAATCGAAAAACGCCTCAACTATTCAGGCTCCTGAGCTTTTGCCTCATAGACCGCGTCGATCAGGTACATATCTCGCCGCCGCACTTGCGTCAAGGTGCGCCAAAGGTATTCGCCGATAAGTCCGAGCATGATCATTTGAAATCCGCCCATAACGAGGACCATGATCATCAAAGGCGCCCAACCTTTAACGGGGTTTCCAAACAGGATGCTGCCGACTACAATGAGGCCGGCATAAGCAAAACCCAGAAGCGAAAAGATGCATCCAGCAAGGGACATGATCCGGATCGGAGCGAACGAGTAACCGATTAACCCATCGAGAAAGCCCGTCAGCTTTCTCGTGAAAGTCATTCGTGACACACCGGCCAGTCGTGCCCGCCTGCGATACGAAATGAATTTCGTTTTGAAGCCCATCCACAAAACCTGTCCTTGAAAGGAAAGGTGAGGGTCCGCGTTCCGGATAAGGGCCTTGAGGGCTCTCTGGCTGAAAAGCCAGAAATCGAACCCGCCTTTGGGCATATCCCTGAACGCGAGTTTGCGCATCATATAAAAATAAACGCGGGAAGTGATGATGCGATAACGTGATTCGTCCCGGCTCTCCCGAGCACAAATAACGACCTCGTTCTTTTCTTCGAAGAACGCCTTAAGCATGTCATTCACTAGCTCCGGAGGTTCCTGCCCATCAGCTGACATTGTTACGATACACTTTCCCTTGGTCTGATTATAGCCGGCCATCAACGCGCCGCCCTGGCCGAAGTTCCTAGTCAACTTGATGATAGTTACCAGGGTCGGAGACTCTCGCTGTATCTGCTGCAGTTCAGCCAGAGAGCCGTCTCCCGATCCATCATCGACGAAAATGACTTCACCGCGGTAGCGAGGGTTCGCATCAAGAACAGTAGCCTTAAGCGCCTGCATCAATGGGATCAGGCACCCTTCATTGAAGTAGACCGGTATGACAATGGAGTAGTCTATCTCGTCCATTCGATTCAGCGCTTGGTCGGTCATTCAGGGAATATCTTCACGGCGGGCCATCACCGGCGGCCGAGCGTGCGGCAGTCTTTAATTTACAGAAAAGTCGCGCACCGCAATCCAATCGGCCGTCGGATCAGTTTTGGAGAATACATGCAATTCAACCTGTTGCGTGTCCGCAGGCAAGGTGAATTCGTACTTCCGCCAAACCACCGCATCGTCGTTAGCCAGGGGAGGGACGTTGCGGGACAGCAATTGAGTGGTGCCGCCGGGGGTGATCGCCGCGATTTCAACATCAGCCCCGTCCCCCATGGCATACATATGAGACAGGCAAACGTAAAGAACGTTGGCGGCTTTAGGCGCGGATATTCGCAAGTCGACAGGCGCGACAACAGCCACGCAGCGGACCCCATTCTTGGCGGTGACGAAAATCGGCGTTTTAGTGGGAGTGGACCATCGATCGTTTGGCGTGGACGCCTCTGGTAAACGCTCGAGCAAGGAATACTCCATCCGGTGGGAAGGGTCAGTCGGTGTGATCTGGTCGTTGGTCACCTTGAAGGTCCTGTCGACGCCGTCGTAGTCGAGCACAAGACGCGACGAATCCGTTTGTTCGATCGGGGCCTTTGCCGGGAGAAATTCCAAAGAAGGAAGATGATAGAATCGAGAAAAGACGCCATCCATGAAGATCCATTCCTTACTGGGGACGTCGCCGCGGATCAGAATCGAGTCCTGGTTCTCCACTCCGCCTACGTTACGCAGGGTGGCGACAAGGTTGTTGGCGATTTGGTAAGACTCAAAGGAATAGAACCGCGAAAGGCGCCGGACGAGATACATTTCACGGCAGAGGGACAGCAACACCAAAGCGATAAGCGCCGGATAAAACCACCTTCGCGCAGTGCCCGCGATCCGTAGTCCATAACCAAGGGCACATAAGAACACCAGGAAGGCCGGGTAGACCCAGCGGAATTCCTGGCGAAACGTGACGCTAGCGGCAAGGAGCAGGACCGCAGTTGTTAAAAGATAAAATCCCAGCTGGATGAACCGCGAGTTTTTTTCCTTTCCCGCGGGGGAACGCGCGATGGTCCAGACCGTTCCAACAAGGAGCCCGCAGGAGAAGAGGGCTGCACCCACCGAAACGCATTGAATCCAGGAAGTCGAATCGCGGAAATCTTCCAACGACAGGTAGGCCGGTCCGCGGTTGATGCCAATCAGGTTCAAAGCGCCCTGCCAGACAAAGGTTAAAATCTGAGAGCTTCCCAAATCGATGGTAGAAGTCCCCGCGCCCACCATAATAGGCGCGCCATAGTAAAGCTTCTTTATGCCCAGATAGGAGAGGCCGGCAACGAAAGCCCCAGCGACCACGGTACAACTAGCTTTACGATTGATCTTAAAACTGCCGGCACCGAGAAGGGCCAGAGGCACAGCGAGGACGAGGTAGCGTTCGTGGATGTAGACCAGTGTGGCGAACAAGATTGAAAGTAAGAGAGCCCCTCTCATCTTCGGCTCATCCAGGAACGATAACGAAGCGTGCAGCAGGAGAATGAGGACCGCAACACCCACGCCTTCCATGATCGCCTGGTCCTGCATGAGCAGGTAAGTCGTGAATCTGTTGAAGATCGCGATCACGGTTATGCCGGCACTAAGCGCGAGCGGAAGCTTGATTGCTCGATAGAGCAGGGAGAAAAAGAGCATGGCGTTCGCGGCGTGGATAGCCACGCTGATCGACGCTACCTCTCGGAAATCGCACTTCGTCCACTTTGCGACGGCGAAGATTATCGCGGCCGCTACCGGCCGAAACTTGTGATACATGCGGGCCACCGATTCGATAGGAGGCGCGGTGAGCGTTTGGTTCCTGCTAAAGGTGTCCATGTCATCGCCGGCGAACACTCGAAACTGAAGCAGATCGAACCAGGCTTCGATCGCCAGCCACAGGATTAGTCCGCCGAGGAGAAAAAGAAGCGCCGCCTCTGTGCGCGTGAATGATTTGGACTTGGAGGAATTATCCATGCGAGATTTCTGTCTCTAACGTCGGTGAACGGATATGCAAGAAATCAAAAGTGATGATTATTGTCGACGCGGCGCTGAGCGGGCGACTTCCTAAGCCTCAAGGGTGCAAGCTCTACAAGGAGGCCACCAAATCTACGGTTAATTCCTCGAAAGGGCTCGCGCTTTTGCTTTGATAGAAGGGCGGAACTTGAGCGCGACTCACCGGTGCGAATCATCCGTCCGCCAACGTAGTTGTTAGCTAGACATTTCCTTAAACGCTGAGGAAGGAGTGGATCGAGCGTGAAGCGGCTCGCGTCACCGCGGTCCGAGACAGTCGTTTAAGGGCGGGGAGACGACGACGAAGCTGGTGACGTCGCATCCGAGGCCGCCGGCCTGTTTACAATAAGGCGGGCGAGAACCTTGCTGCGATCCTTCGGATTGTACAAGCGAAACTCGGTCGACCCGGTTCCGATCCAGGACGCAACGGAGGATCCCTTATCCCCCCGGGCGAAGAGCCTCTCGGCGCTGCCATCCCATACGTAAACTTCTCCCACCACACCATCCGCCGTTTGCCAACTAATCGTGGTCGTCCCCGAGCCGGTCCCTGCGGGCACCGGGTTTGGATTCGCGCGCAGAAAAACGCCCGCCGCATTCGTTTCCGGGGAGGCAGGGGACGTGTTGGCGGTGGCGTTGGAATCCGAATCGGAATGGCCGCATCCCGTTAAGGAAAGCGCGCCGAAGATAAGGCCGATAGCGGCAGCCGCCTTTATTCTGGCAAATAATCTCGCTCGAGTGCTTGTGTGCATGATTGAGTTAAAGAACGCAGGTTGCCACTGTGCGCAACAACTACTTCGGGCGCGGGACGATCCCTTTCGCTGTTGTCGGAGCAGGCTGCTTGCTGGCGCTCACGGGCAGGCCCAGGTCTACGAGCAACTGTTGCAGGTTCGCCTTCGCCGCCTCGAACGAGAAATATTTTTGAATGGTTTTTAGTCCGTTCTCCGATAGCCGTGCCCATCGTTCCGGGTCGCGATGCAACTGGATGATCTGTTTCGCAAAAGCTTCGGCCTGATCGGCGACGAGAACGTTCTCGCCGTGAGTCAGGTGCATCCCCTCCGCCCCGACCGAAGTTGCGACGACGGGAAGGCCCCAGCTCAGGCTTTGGGTAATCTTGCCTTTGACGCCGGCGCCAAAACGAAGCGGGGCGACGGAGACTAAACAGGATTCCAGGAATGTTTCTATCCGCTCGACGTAGCCATGCGTGACAATATTGGCGCTGGCGAGAAACCGGATATTATCGGGCATCTTGCTTCCGATAATGTGCAGTCGCACGTCCGGTAATTTCTCGACCACTCGCGGCATGATCTCGGAAGCGAACCAAAGCATGGCATCTACGTTTGGCGTATGCTCGAATCCTCCGACGAAAAGGCAGTCGCGGCGCGAATCATACGGCGCGATGACGGGCTGGATATCGTGAATCATTGAGATAAGCGCGACGCGACCTCGCGGAAGCTTCTTCTTCAGAATTCGGGTTTCTTCCGTACTGACGACCACCATCGCGTCGCAGGCCTCGCCCAGTCCAAGCTCGAGTTTTTCCATTTCGGCTGCGCGCTTGCGCTTTCCTTCATCTTTCGTTAACTGGGCCTCGCGCTGTCCTCGCAGGAAATGCAGGTCAACCGTGTCGAAGATCACGGGCGTATCGGGTATATATTTTCGACACAACGGAAGGATCGCGTCTGTTACCTCGGCGCGAGAGATCAGGACCACATCGAACTCGCGTCCGCGCTCCCGGAAGAAGGGATCAAATCCCGAAAAGAAAGGGCGGTGCAGGTATTCGATCCCTAGTTCCTGCATCCTTTGCGTGTAGGGAGAAACACTTACCTGGTTATGGGGGATGAACGTAACCTGATATCCGAGCTCCTGGAGGATTAGCAGTATATTCAGCATCCTAAGCGAGCCTGCGTCCTGGTCTGGGCAAAGAACTCGCGCATCTACAACCAGCGCACGTAACTTTGCCCCGCGCGCCTGGGCGCCCTGAAGGTGGGTCGCGTTACTTTCAAGGTGGCGCGAGAGAGTGTTCGCCCATTTCTCGCGAAACTTCGTTTGGTTGATTACCTGATAACTCTTAACTCCGCTTTCAAGACTTGTGCCGGAGCTTATTCCCTCGTGATGGATTACGGCCGAGAAGGGTTGGTAATATACCTTCAGGCCGGCTTTCCTTACCTTGAAGGCAAGGTCGGTATCTTCGTAATAGGCAGGAGCGTAAATAGGATCAAAGCGACCCAGGCGCTCGAAGAGCGACTTCTTCAGGACCACGCAAGCACCAGAGCAGTAATCTACCTCGCGAAGGTAATTGTATTCCGGCTTGTCTGCGTTATCCCATTTCCCGTAGTTAACACCAGAGGCATCCCGCCACATGATGCCGCCAGCTTCCTGGAGCCGCCCATCCGGGAAGAGAAGCTTTGCCCCCACCAGTCCTGCGTCGGCCCGAAGCTCAAAAACTTTCAGAAGCGCTTCCAGCCAGCCCGGCGTGACCTCGGTGTCGTTGTTGAGAAAAAGCAGATACTCTCCACGCGCGGCCGCTGCGCCCGCGTTGCTGCTATGGAGAAAACCCAGATTGGTGGCGTTCCGGAGTACTCGAAGACCTTCCACGCGCTGGAGGCAACTACTGGTCGTTTCGTCGGACAGGTCGTCGACGACGATTACTTCATGGTCTGATCCAAGGGTATGGTCGTAAATTGATTTCAGGCAGCCCAGCGTCACCGCCAGTTGGTTGAATACAGGAATGATGATTGAGACCTTCGGCTTCTCCGGCGTCGGGAAGTTAAGGACAGAGGCGCGTTCCTGATCGAGCAGTCGGAGGACGGTGCGCGCCCTTTCGCTTTTTACCAAAAAGGTCTTACGGGACGGATGGATCACTACGAAACCCGAACGCAACCGGGCTTTCATCTGAAAGGTAACGCGCCCCGCCCTAAGCTCGACGCGGCAACTGAAACCGGATCGCTCGGATTCCCGAAGATTTGGAAACGCCTGTGCCACGTCGGGACGAGCGCCACCGTAATCGCACTTCACGGTAACTCCCCCAATTTGAAGGTAGATCTCTTCGATCAGATCCTGAGGGTGCAAAGCCCAACCCGAGATCTGAGTGAAGCCTTCTTCAGTGCTATCTCCTGCCGGCGAATCAAGTCCCCCCAGGAGTGGTCCGAGCTCGGAGCAATAAGGCACCGACTTTACCCGGCGCCAATCTTCCCCATCGCGGCTAAACTCGAGATGCGCCTGGTGGTAACCCAGCGGAACCCATCCGCGAAAGCGAAAGCCCGAGGTGGCCGCCTGTGGCCAGCCGGGGAAGTCGGGAGCTAGATCCGGTCGAGGCAGTCCAGATTCACAAGGATAAATCTGGTCCGCCACCAACAGTCTCGCGTGAGGCGGGTCGATCGACGCCTCATCGAAGCACCAACCAGTGAGCTCCATGCCCCCGTTGGTGGCATACACCGGGAAAGGCGCCTCTATCTTAGCGCGATACAATGGAGATTCTGACATACCGCCTAGAGTTCGCGTGTGAGCTCTTGAATCTGCCGCTGGGATTTGCCGAATGGAAGGATGAGACGGTGGGCCACATTCTGCCGGAGCAGGGACATCTGTGCACGTTGGGTGCGGAGGTCCTCCGCAGCTATCTTCAGGTGCTCGCGAGTCGACGCCAGTAACCCCTGGGTCGAGCGGAATTGTTCGAGCAAAGCAGCAAAGCGATTTTTGACGGAATCGGCCTTCGCTTGCATCCTCCTCGAGTGCTCCTGGGCCAGGGCTAACTGCCCCTGCAGCTCCTGGATGCGCTGTCCGGAGGCAGCCAGTCTTTCGGTCCAATGCGCTTCCTTTTGAGAAGCTTCGTGAACGGAAGCAGCCAATCTATCCACCCAATGTGCCTCCTTTTGGGAAGCTTCCTGGGCAGCCGCAGCTAATTCTTCCCGTAGCGCAGCCATACTTGAGCGCTCTCGTTCTAGATCTTGGAGAAGCGCCATATTCATTCCGCGCAGTTGCTCCCGCTCGCTCCCGGTTGCCTCAAGCTGGTCTTGCAGTTGGAGCACGGGTTCCTTGGAAGCTTCGGCCAACTCGATTCGTCCCACGAGATCGGCGCGTAGCGTGAGTAATTCCCAACGCGCATCGGTTAGCTCACGGGCACTACGCTTCAGTTGCTCGGAGGCGTGCTGGCTTTGCCCTTCGAGTCGCTCCAGATTGTGCGCAGCCTGTTCCTTCTCGGCCTGAAGCTTAACGATCTGTTCGGATTTCTCTTCGATGGTTCGTTGAAGCTGCGCTAACTCCGAGGCCATTCCCTCGAGCTCGCCTAACTGTCGCGATTGTCTGCGGAGCTGTTCCTTTAACTCCGTGACGCGCTGAGTTTTTAACTCACTTCGCCGTTGCAGGACCAGAAGCCGTTTGGATGTGATTTTGTTTTCGGATTGAGCCCCGGCCAGCAGGCTGGACTTTTCCTCTACTTCCTGGCGCAGTGCTACCAGCTGGCGTTGCTGCTCTTCGCTCTCAAGCTTTAGTTCCGCGACGCGGTGCGCTTTTTCCGCAGCCTCGGCCTGGAAATGAACGACCTGCTTTTTCCTCTCCTCGTTGTCTTGCTGTAAAATTCCTATGTGTTTCGCTTGCTCTTGCGCGTCACGCTGGAAGTGCAAGACCTGCTTCGTTCTCTCCTCAAGGTCGCGCTGAAGCTGAGTAGCGTGCTTCGTTTTCTCTTCGGCCTCGCGCTGAAAGACGGTGACTTGTTTGGTTCTCTCCTCTAACTCGCGTCCGAGTTGCGCGGCGTGCTTTGATTGGTCTTCGGCCTCGCGCTGGAAATGGGTAACTTGCTCGGTTCTCTTCTCTAACTCGCGTTGCAGTCGAGCAGCCTGCTTTGATTGGTCTTCGGCCTCCCGTTGAAAATGGGCAACTTGTTTAGTTCTCTCCTCCAACTCGCGTTGAAGTTGAGCGGAGTGCTTGGATTGGTCTTCGGCCTCGTGCTGAAAATGGGTAACTTGCTCCGTTCTCTTCTCTAACTCGCGTTGTAGTTGAGTCGCGTGCTTCGATTGCTCTTCGGACTCCTGTTGGAAATGGGTAACTTGCCTGGTTCTCTCCTCCAGCTCGCGTTGGAGTTGAGCGGCGTGTTTCGATTTCTCGTCGGCCTCCCGCTGAAAATGGGAAACCTGCCTGGTCCTCTCATCCAACTCGCGTTGGAGCAGGGCACCATGCTTTGACTTTTCTTCGGCCTCACGCTGGAAGTGAAAGACCTGTTTCGTTCTTTCTTCGTTTTCGGCTTTGAACCTCGCGGCTTCACTTTCCGCGGCCGCCTGTTTCTGCACCCGCTGCCAGAGCGCGAGCGCGGCCCCCGAGTTCGCATAAAAGGAATTGAGCGCACGCCTTTCTGTCTGGCTCGCGCCAAGAAACTGCCGAATGAAGGGCGAATCGGTTTTAGCGGTAGCCTGGTTCTTCCAAACGCCGAGGCCGTAGCCGAATTCGAACAGAAACGAGTTATCTTCGCGCGCGATCTCGTCCCATAACTTCCAAACCCCAAAACCGCGATCTCGCAGAATCACATCGTGAAAGAGGACAATACCGTTTGGGGTCAACTTGGGCAGCCAGGTCGTGAAGTCCGTCTTAACATCCTCATAGATGTGCGATCCATCGATGTGGAGCAGATCGATCGTGCCGTCGGCAAAATCGTCCAGCGCTTCCGCAAAAAGCATCGGTTTCAACTCCGAGAAGCTCGAGTATTGCCAGTTGTATTCCGCCACCTCGCGCTGGATGTCTGGATTGAGCTCGCCCGTTTGCAGATCGCCCCGCCAGGAATCGACTCCATAGCATCGGACGTTGACGTTGTTTTCAGCAGCGGACTGGCAAAAGGTAAAATACGACTCCCCTTCTTTGACTCCCAGTTCGACGAATACTTTCGGCGCCACCTCCCGCATCAACTCGTAGGCAAAGGGCAGATGCATGCTCCATGAATCCCCCAAGTATCGCTGGATGCGGGGACCCAGATAAGTCGGAGTCACGACTTTAGTGAAATCAGTGTCCGAGAGCGGCTGTGCGGCGCGCCCCGGCATGGCCGACCGAGCGGAGCCCACACTTGGCGAGGGGGAGACCGCGCCGTTTTTTTTCTGAGCACTGGCGTTTTGCTGCTGAGCAAAATTGATGGCTTCACGCTCCGTCAAAAAATAGCGACGCTTCCATTTCCCCTGCACCTTCCCTCGCACGAGAAATTTATACTTGGGATGAGCGTAGCGCTTTACCCGAAATAATGGCTTCGGCATAACCTCCCTTTATAGCTTTTGTCGCTACGTGGCAACTCTCTTTAGGTTGAGTATCGCTACAAAACGGTCCGCCAGAAGCTACGGTTCAAATCGGGGCAGGGCCCAGCGCCGATGCTTTCTTCAGGACCACAAACTCAGGATGGACACTCATCGATTCCAATTTTCTCGGTCTGGTCAGGGCCGCGTCACGCGTGGGGCGAATCCCATGCGAGCAGACTTCATCTACGAAGAACTTAATCAGGCCAACCATTCCGAAATCATGGCTCGGGAGACGTTTGGGAATCTGGCCGTCTGTGATTTCCGGGGTGAATTGCTGGAACCGGCTGCCATCAGGCCAGTCATCCCAGTAGCCGGTAGCCCAATCCTCTATGATGTAGAGGCCACCCGGTTTCAGCTGCGGATACAGGATTGAATAGGATTCAAGACTCCACGAGCCGTAATGCGAGGCGTCGTCGATGATGATATCAAGCCCGTCCGGCGCGTGGGTCGCGCAAATCTCATTCAGCTGCTCGGCATTACGCTGGTCAGCAAGGGCGAAGGTCACGTTCGGATAACCGGAAAAGTCCACGCTTCTGTCTTCGATGTCAGTGCCGATGATTTTCCCATTCTTGAAATAGGAGGCGAATACCTTGGTCGATTCGCCCGAGTGGACTCCAAGTTCCAGAAGTTTGACCGGGTGGGTCTGCAGTTCCGCAAAATATCGATCATACAAATCGTACATCCACGTCGGCTTTGTATTCTCGTGCGGAGCTCCGATCTGCATCGAAATTTCGGTTAATCGCATGGCCCCGAATGTTTCACCGCATCGCTCTTCTGTCGAGGGGCGCCGGACAAAAGCAATCGCGTTACCCGAGCTCGTTCGGAAGAGATATTATCGAGCGGATCCCCCTTACCGCAGTCGCGGGCTGAACATTGTCAGCAAGGATGAACCGGCGCATATTGGGCGCTCTCATGGCCAACCATAAGATTTTGTTACTTACTCATCCGTATGACCAGGGTGACATACTGGAAGACTATCTGGAATGGCACCTCGGGCTGGGAATCGATTTCATTGTGGCTGGTGACCTGGGCTCGTCCGATAACAGCAACGAGATCCTGAACTCTTTCTCCAAGAGAGGACAACTGGAATGGTTTTCCCTCACCGAAAAGAGCATTTTGAATTGCACACCTGGGGAAAGGTTGCTGAAAAAGGCGCTGGAAGGGCACAGCCCGGATTGGATTCTCATGAGCGATGTCGACGAGTTTCTTTGTCCAGTGAGTGACAATCTGAAGGCCATCCTTGATCGCGCGGCCGAGAACGACATCACCGCGATCAACGTTCCGTGCTTTAACATGACGGGATCGAACTCGCAGCCGGGGAGACCGGCCACAGAAACGCGAACCCTTCGCATAGATCAGCCGGTGATCGAAACCTACGAACAGCAGGTTTCAGGAGATATCCCGGCCCCCTACATCTTCATCCGGCATCCTCCCCGAACCCTTATTCGGACGGCGGCGCTGGCCGAGTACGGGCAAGGGAATCATTATGCGACCATGGCGTGGGGGAAAACTGTTCAGTTGCCGGACTTGCGCATCCTTCATTATCCCATCCGGGGATATGACAAATTTCAGGCAAAAATTGCTAATACTGAAGCGTTTTTCGCCGGGAACGACCATTTGGAATCGTGGTGGGGCTGGCACTGGCGCCGCTGGATTCGTTTGCAGCGCGAGGGCCGCTTACGGGAAGACTTCGAGAACCAATTTGTCTCGCCCGAGCGCGCCGAGGAACTGATCCGGGAGGGCGTTTGCACCCGCGATGAAACAGTCGCGAGCTGGGCCAAACGCAAACGGCAGGCTGGGGAGGGCGTCAGAGATCCGTTGGTTCAAGGCCCAACTGGGTCTGACTGAGATAGTCACTGTCCGGCCTGGCGCGAACAGGGCTATGAAGCGCTTTTTCCGGCGGAGCAAGGTGGAGAACGCGTTTGCCCTTGGCAGAACCACACGCTATCGAATAGCGATGAAAATGCTCATCGGCCATCGGCCTGCGGCAGGTCGACAGAAGGCCTTTCCTTCGTCTAAGAGAGGCACTCAACGGAAACCTGGTTTTGTCGGCGAGGAGGCTTTGTCGCGCCCGGCATGAGAGAGAGCAACCATGGCTCGGTGGCGGAACGGGCCGTGCCCCTTCCTTTTATTCCGAAGCTACCCGAGCTGGACAAGGCGTACGCCATTCGGGTTTCCCGGATCATCGCCGGTCTCTTCGACCCGGAATGGTATCTGGAGCAAAACCCCGACATCGTCGCCGCCGGGTTGGAGCCTTCGCTGCATTATGTCGCTTTCGGCGCGCGCGAGGGGCGCAACCCGAATCCGCTATTTTTGTCCGACTGGTATAAGCAGCAAAACGCCCAGGCATTGGATTCTGGAGTTAATCCCCTGCAGGACTACATCCAATCGGGGGTAACGGCCGGCCGCAATCCGAATCCGTTATTCAACTCGTTGTTCTATCTGGAGCAAAACCCCGACGTGTTGGAAGCGGGGGTAAACCCTTTGGAGCACTATCTGAAGGTGGGTGCGCTGGAAGGGCGCGATCCTCATCCGCTTTTCCGGTCCGCCTGGTATCTGGAGCAGAACCCTGAAGTCGCTGGCCTCAACCCTCTGGTTCACTATTTGAACTGGGGTGCGAAGTTTGGCCTTAGCCCGCACCCGCTTTTCGACGTGGAATGGTATTTGTCGGCAAACCCCGAGATAGCCGAAGGAGGGTTATGCGCCTTGGAGGATTATCTCAGCCGGGGAGCGGCCAAGGGTTTAAGCCCGCATCCTTTATTCGATGCGCAGTGGTATCTGAAAAACAATCCTGACCTCGCTGGAAGCGGGCAGAATCCTCTCGAGCACTATCTGAGATACGGCGGCAGGGAAGGCAGAGATCCGCATCCGCTTTTTTCCTCCGGTTGGTATTTGGCGCAATATGACGACGTCGCCGCGGCCGGACTCAATCCGCTGCTGCACTATGTGATCGACGGCGCCAGGGAGCGTCGTTCGCCTCACCCTATGTTCGATGCGAGGTTCTACTGCGACCAACTTCCAAATGGCGGCGCCCAATGCGAGAACCCGTTGCGGCATTATCTGGCCGTGGGCTGGAAGCAGGGTTTGAGGCCGAACCGGCAATTCGATCCGGATTTTTACCTCCGGGCTTATCCCGATGTCCGAGAAGCAGGGCGAGAGCCTTTGACCGATTACATCGTGGAAGGCCGCTCCTTCTCCAGGCTGACCTCCGCCGAGGGGATCAACTTTGAAAATTACAGGCCGACCTTTGAAATTCCCCGGGAAGATCAAGCTCCGGTCACCGCGACAGAACGAGCGGTTAAAGCCATTGCCTTCTACCTCCCTCAGTTCCATCAGACGCCGGAAAACGATACCTGGTGGGGCGAGGGATTTACCGAATGGACCAGCGTCCGCCGGGGCACGCCGAACCTGGAAGGTCATTACCAACCGCATGTGCCCTCAGCCCTCGGCTACTACGACCTGAGCGACGGCGACGTTATGCAAAGGCAGGCAGACCTGGCCAGGAGCCATGGCATCTTTGGGTTCTGCTTCTATTACTATTGGTTCGCCGGCAAGGTGCTGCTCGACCTGCCCGTCCGGCGCATGGTGGAGATGGGCCAACCCGATTTCCCCTTCTGCCTCTGCTGGGCGAATGAAAACTGGACGCGGCGATGGGATGGCCAGGAAAACTCCATTCTGATTTCCCAGAATCATTCGCCGGAAGATGACCTCGCATTTATTCAGCGGATCGAGCCAATCCTGCTTAGGAAAAATTACATTCGCGTCGAGGGGAAGCCGCTGCTCCTGGTGTATCGCGCATCGCTCTTCCCAGATCCCGCCGCCACGATCGACCGCTGGCGAACCTACTTCCGCAAACGCGGCCACGGTGAGTTGCACCTGGCCATGGTGCGGAGTTTCAGTGAGTTCAAACTGGAGCTTTATGGCTTTGACGCCGTGGTGCAATTTCCGCCCCACAGCCACGCAACTCCGGTCACTCCGCTGGTTAAGGGAGTTCACCCTTCCTTCCGCGGTTACATTTATGACTACTCCGAGATCCGGCGAAAATTTTTAGAAGAGCTAAAGCATGTCCCGCCCGGATGGCTGGCCTATCCCGGCGTGATGCCTTCCTGGGATAACACGGCGCGGCAGTTATCTAAGTCGACGATCTGGCTCAACTCCTGTCCCGAAGCATACTTTGAATGGTTATCCGCCTCGGTTGAGTTCGTCCGCAACCGACCGAAGGCAGACCACCGCCTGCTCTTCATCAATGCGTGGAATGAATGGGCGGAAGGATGCCATCTGGAGCCGGATGAGAAGTATGGCTACGCCTGGTTAAATGCCACGTCGCTCGCATTAGCCGCCCCTGCTCCACAAGAGGTCGCCCAAAATTCCGAGCCCACTCTCTCGTTTCCCGATCCTCCCGTTGTGGAACCTATCGCCGTCCCTCCGCTGCCGGCATCGCTTAAGGTAGCGATCTCCGTCTTGTTCTACCATCGGGAAGACATAATCCCCTCGTTCCTTCGGAGTATCCTTCCTCAAATTCAGTTAGGTAATGTGAGTGACAATCTCGAGGTCGACCTTTACCTCGCTTTTAACTACAAGCCCACGGAAAGACTGCGGGATGAGATCCAGGCGCTCGTTGATAAGTTGCTCCCGGATAACAGGAGCCAGGTTCACCTGGTCGAGAACGGCTTTAATGTTGGGTTCGGGGCCGGGCACAATTTAGTTTTCGGCCACGCGAAATGCGATCTGTTCCTCATGATGAACAGCGACGTCCGGGTGGTGGATGCAGACTGGCTGGTTCGGTTGGTCGACCGCTTCCGCGAGTCCGGAGCAGCCATCATAGGACCCACGGCTACAGCCTCTCGTTTGAACCCGGAGGGATATGGAGTTCCCCTCGCTCCCGGAGAGCGAGACTTTGACTTTGTGGATGGATCCGTCCTGGCCATCCGCTCCGACCTGGCCCGCAGGTATGGCCTCTTCTCGGAGGGATTCGACTACGTTTACTTTGAGGACACCGACCTTTGCCTGCGTTTCCGCCAGCTTGGACTGCGTCTGGACCTGATCGAGCTGTCCCAAGAACACGAACGTTATTCCAGCTCCCAGCTACTTCCTCGATACGCGATGGAAAACGTCTTGAACCGGAATCGGGCTACGTTCTTCGCGCGTTGGAAGCGCTATCTGGAGACGTGCGAGCTCTCTAATCGAATCGCGGTCCGCTTCATTAGCCTGGATCGCAAAGTGCAATGCGCCAGCCTTCCGGCCATCTTCGGCCTGCTCTCGGAACATCCCGGCGTCATCATCGACCTGGCCGGCGTGCATGAGCAGCTTGCGCCACTTTTTCGACACCCGAACCTTCGGCTCATCCCTTCATGGCAAAGCTTCCGGGAAACGGATTACCTGCGCAGCTACGAGATCGATTCTTCTACCCAGGATGAACCTTCGATGGCAGCAATCGCCGCCCGCGTTGGCTGCCGACCGAATGTGGCAGCGGCTCGCGCCCATTTGTCTTCGCTCGTTCAGCAGAAGAAACAACAAACACCCAAAGGCGCAGCTAAAGCCTTTCTGTTTGTCCCGCGGACCGAGCCACTCTTCGAAGGCCGACAACCAGGACCGGACTCCTTTCGCCGCCTCCAGCAGCTTTTGTCCAGAGAAGGCTGGGAGGTAGACATCTTTACCGACCTTGGCACGTTCGAGGTAGAGAGTTATCCAGGTTTGAGCGGGCTGAAAGTTGTCCCTGTCGGGCTGGCCTCCGGGCTGGAGGTAATGGAAGCGATCACAGCATGCGATCTGGTGGTTTCGTGTGATAACTGGATTTCAGAACTAGGCCAGCTGCTGGATAAGAAGACGTTTATTTGGCTGGGAGCCACCGCCCCGTCGCACGTGCTTTGGAACCTGGACAAGGCAGGTTTTTATAGCGATCAGGCGCTTCCCTGTCTGGGTTGTTACCACCGTTTCGGGCGGAACAAGCGTAACAAATGTCTCAGGGGGGACATCGCTTGCATGCGGGATGAGCTGGAGAATGAGTTTGTCGCCGCGTTCCAGCGGTTCATCCAGGGGGAGCAGATCACGGCCGCGCAATGGGAGAAAAACCGTGAGCGCCCTTCCCCCAGTATTTCAGCGCAGAGCGCGTTGACGTTGGATTCCTGGCCGCCGAGCCAATCCGGTTCCGTGCTCGTTCTTATCCCGGTGAATCCCCAGCTCGACCAGGCAGTGCTCACGCGAGCCAGGGAGCTGGCCGAGCAAACTCTTTGCGGCATGCGCGGTTGCCGGATCGTGTTGGATGATGAGGGCGTCTCGCCTCCGCGAGGCGTTCCGCATCCCGACCGGCAGCAGGCCATGGCCTCGATCCGTCAAGACATGGTGGATCGGCACCTCAAGGACGAGCGCTGGATCTTCTGGGTCGACGCCGACATTGTGGAATACTCGCCGCAATTAATTGAAGAGTTGATCAGCCGTGCGGAGGGCGGGATCGCTGCCCCTATTGTCCTGATGCAAGGTGATGTTCGGGAACCGCTTTCGAACAAGTTTGGCTTCGGTCCGGGCCGGTTCTATGACGTGGCCGGATTTGTCGAGAACGGCCGATGGGCGCGGTTTGAGCAGCCCTACTTTGATCAACCGGGACCAGTTTACTATCTCGATTCGGTGGGGAGTTGTTACCTGGTGAATGCCGATCTTTATCGGCACGGCGCAAAGCACGAGGTAGACGTCGCTTCGAGGAAATTTCTAAAAAACCGGGATGCCTGGCCGGAGGATTCCATTTCCCGAAACCAGCTCTCGTCCGCGAACTGTTTCAGCGAACATTACAGCGTATGCGAATTCACCAGAGGCGCGGGCCTGCCGGTCCGTGCCTTCGCCGATCTCATCGCGTACCACCAGAAACCTGCTGGTGCGTGAGACAAGACAACGCCGCCGAAACCTCATCACGCTGAAATCGCCAGAAACCAGGGACCGAGACTAACGCTGGCCATGTATCTTCCCTTCAATCGACCATACTCTTCGGAGAAAGAACTTGAGCTCGTGCGCCAGGCCCTTGCCGGACGAAAATTTTCCGGAGACGGACCGTTCACAAAAAAGTGCCACGCTTTCCTCGAAGAGCAGCTGGGCGTTAGCAAAGCGCTGTTAACCACCTCCTGCTCACACGCGCTTGAGATGACCGCTATGCTTCTCGATCTGAAGCCGGGGGATGAGGTCATTATTCCTGCCTTTACCTTCGTCTCGGTCGCTAATGCTTTTGTCTTGCGCGGTGCGCGCCCGGTCTTCGCAGACATAAGAAGCGATACCTTGAACCTGGATGAAACGCAGCTCGAAAGTCTCATAACACCTCGGACCAAAGGGATAGTAGTCGTTCACTACGCGGGTGTGGGGTGTGAAATGGACGCCATCCTGGAAATAGCCGCCCGCCATAGCCTCCCCGTGGTCGAGGACAACGCGCACGGATTGTTCGGGAAATATAAGGGCCGGTATCTGGGAACGTTTGCTTCCATGGCCACACAAAGCTTTCACGAGACCAAGAACTTTACCTGTGGCGAAGGTGGCGCGTTGTTAATCAACGATCCTAGCTATGTCGAGCGGGCTGAGATCATCCGGGAAAAAGGCACTCATCGCAGCCGGTTCTTTCGAGGCGAGGTGGACAAGTATACGTGGGTGGACATCGGCTCCAGTTATCTACCTTCGGATATCCTGGCAGCTTTTCTTTACGCGCAATTCGAACAACGCGAATTTATCCAGTCGAAGCGCAAAGGGATCTGGGAATATTACCAGAGCGAACTGGCGGATTGGGCGGACGATCGACGGGTGCAGCTACCGGCGGTCCCGTCGCACTGCGAACAGGCGTATCACATGTTTTACCTGCTCTTGCCCTCGCTGGCCGAGCGCCAGTCTTTGATCGCGCATTTGAGTGCCCGCGAGATAAACAGCGTTTTTCATTATCTACCGCTCCATCTCTCGGACATGGGCCGGGGATTCGGCGGGAAAGAAGGAGATTGCCCGGTCACTGAAGAGGTAAGCGACCGGCTCTTGCGCTTACCCTTTTATAACGAACTTACCCAGGCAGACCAGGACCGCGTGATGACTGCGCTTAAAGACTTTAAGTGGGACAAGCAGTGGGCGGCTCTTCAAACATAGCTCGCGATGTTATCCCGGTAGTAGCTCAGGGTTGATTGAATGGTTTCGCGCAGCGTGCGTTTCGGCATCCAGCCCAGGGCTGAAGTAATCTTCGAGAAGTCCGCGTAATAATCGCCGATATCGATGGCACGCCGATCGGCCGGAAAATCGCGGATCGCATACGTGCCGCCCCCATTCACTTCCACCATGAGTTTGGCCAGGTTCTCCAGGGTGACGATCTCGCTGCTGCCGAGATTGTAGACCTGGCCGACCGTCGCCGGACTCACCGCCGACATGAGAAAGGCGTCGACCGCATCTTCGACATCGGTAAAATCCCGGAGCTGGCGCCCTCCCCAGACATCGAAACTCTTCCCTTCGATCAATTGCCGAACCCAGAGGCCGACAAAGGTCTGCCTTGCATCCTTGACGCGCATGCCCGGTCCGATCGTGTTAGTCAAGCGAAGCGCGGTAGTCCTGATCCCGTAGATGTCGCTATATAAGAGATGGTATTTTTCGGCCGCCATCTTGTTGATCCCGTTTACGTCAACCGGACGCAAGGGATGAGTCTCGGAAACGGGAAGGCCCTCGGGCCGGCCGTAGATTTGGCGGGTGCTGGCAAAGACAATCCTGATCTTTGGGTTCGCCACGCGGCACGCTTCGAGGATCGATAGTTGAGCGTGGCAGTTGATCTCCAGGTCTGGCATCGGATTCAGCATGGAATCGAGATGGCTGGTCTGTCCCGCAAGGTTGAAAAGGTAATCCTTGTCCTGGACCAGGTAGCGCAAACTATGGCTGTCGCGAACATCGGAAATATTCACGTGCAGCTTGTCGCGCACGTCGCCGATGTTGAAGAGATTGCCGCCGTAGTCCGGAATAAGGCTGTCCACCAGGGTGATTTCAGCTCCGAGGTGAACGAGGCGGCGCGCGACGTTAGAGCCGATAAAGCCGACCCCACCGGTGATGAGCACTTTGACTCCTTCAAACTCAGATCTCATGGGTGCCATCTGATTCTTTAGTGAATCGATTTGTCTGGCAACAGATTCTTATCGGGCTGCCAGCTATTACACGCTTCGATGACAGCGGTTACTTCCTGGTCGGTAAGAAAGGGATGAATAGGCAATGAGAGCTCGGAGGAAGCGAAACGCCTCGCGTTAGTTCCATCGAAAGCTACCTCGCCCCGGCCGTAGTCAATAAAGGCCGGCTGTTCGGGAATGATTCGCGGATAATGCACGGCTCCCTGGATTTCCTGGCGGTGAAGACTTTCCCGCAAAGCATCTCGCTTCCCTGCGGAGACCTTGACCGGAAAAATGTGCCAGACCGGAATCGAACCGGTCCGGGGCGCCGGTAACGCGATCAAGGGATGCTTGATTTGATCAAGGTAAGCCTGCGCGATGCGCGAGCGTGCTTTTGCCCAGGTATCTAGATGTGGAAGAAGAGCGTCGTGGAGGATCGCAGCCTGGAGTTCATCTAACCGGCTATTGAGGCCCAGTTCGGAGTGAAGGTAATGAGCCGACTGGCCATAATTCCGCAAAGCTTTGGCTTGCGTTGCAATTGCATCACTGTTGGTAAGGAGCGCGCCGCCATCTCCCATGGCTCCAAGGTTCTTGGTCGGATAAAAGCTCGTCGCGGCGATTTGTCCTACAGTCCCAGCGCGGAGCCCGTGGTCAGTTGCGCCGATCGATTGGGCGCAATCTTCCACGATCAAAAGCGAGAAGTCCTCCTTGAGGTCATATAGCTCCTGGAGGTTTAGCGGAAAGCCGTAGAGGTGAACGGGGACCAGGAAGCGGATCGAACGATCCTTCTGTAACAGGGCCCGACATTGGTGGAGGTCGAGCCCGCCCAATTCATCGACGTCGACGAAGACTGGAATGCCGCCTGCTCGAATGATGGCAAGGGTCGTGGCGAAGGCGGAGAGCGGAGTAGTTAAGACCTTCTCGCCGGGTTTGAGACCGAGGCAGCGCAATCCGATCTCAATTGCATCCATCCCGTTACCGACGCCGACGGCGTGACCCAGGCCCCATTTATGCGCAAGTGCTTCTTCAAACTGTGCGACTTCCCCACCAAGCAGATACCAACCGCTCGCGCCAACCCGTTCCACTGCTGCCAGCGTGGAGGGGCCCACTAACTGCCATTGCCGCTTAAAATCGTTTTGCGCTATCATTGGGAACGCAACCGCATCCTATTCTCCGGTGGAATTTGCCGCCGGATCCGAAGGCTGGGCCATCGTTTTGAAGCGCACCAGATACCAAATTCCACCGGGTATACTCCAGAGCAGATCGTTGGTGACCATCAGGAGTGACAAGGCAAGAGCAATCTCCCGCACTCCACTGCTCGACGATCCAGTAAGGGTAACACCCATCTCGGTGAAGTAACCGATGAGGAGTAACTCGCGCAGGCCATGGCCGTTGATTGTGATCGGTAACATGATCAGGAAAAGAACTATTGGCATCATCAACAGCATTTGCGGATAGGTGATTGAAATGCCAAGCGCGCGCGCGAAGAGATAAATGCCAGTGAAGTTAGCCAAATGGATCGCGAAGGCCAGAAGGATGGCAGCAAGGAATCCCCGGTTGAGAGAGAGGTTCTCCTTCACCGCGGCCAGCGTTCTCATTACGCGACCCGCCAGCCGGGTGGAGCGGAACAGGCGGAACATCAGCCAGAAAACTGCGGCCATAAGAATCACCCCCACGACCAATCCGCCTAGAAGCATTACGGGAGAGATCGATCCCGCGGAAAGAATGCGTAATGGAGTTGGGTCCAGGGCAAAGGAGATGCCGGCCAGCGCGAGCAATGCAAGTAAGGCAGTTAGACGGTCGACGAAGACGGTCGCGGTGGCGGCGGCCTTGCGATCGGGTGCGAGCCGGCAGAGCTGGTAGATCTTGACCACGTCCCCGCCGGTACTCCCGGGCAGGATCGAGTTAAAGAATTGGCCCGCCCAGGTCAACGAAAACACCGTGCCGAACGAAAGAAAGATACCCTGCTGCCGGAGAAAGATCTGCCAGCGCAGCGTCATGCCCACGAAGATCAGCGCGGTGAAGGTCCAGCCCGCGAGAGCCCAGCCAAAGTGCAGCCGAGTGAGCACTGCCCCCAGGGCGCCCCAATCCACCTTGCGCACGACAAAGCCGATGAGCGCCGCCGAGAAGACGCAGCGAATAAGGAATGAAAGCCGGCGCGAGATCAGAAGTTAATACGCTCCTTTTCCACCACGAGCGGGCGGTTCAGGACCTGGGTGTGGATTGCCCCAATGTATTCGCCCACGATGCCGATGAAAAAGAGCTGCACGGAAGAAAAAAGAAACAGGCCGATCACCACGGGCGCCTGACCGACTGGGAAGCTATACCAGTTAAAAAGCTTGTAGACGAAGTAGACGATGGCGACCAGGAAGCTGCAAAGCGACATGGCGAATCCGAGCATCGCGGCCAGACGCAACGGGACCTTGGAGTGACTGGTCAGGCCGAGCATGGCCAGGTCATAAAGGCTGTAGAAGTTATTCTTAGTGATGCCTCGTTTGCGTTGGGGCTGGGTAAAAGGAACTTTGGCGCTTTCGAAGCCTATGTCCGAGATCAGCCCGCGGAAGTAGGGGTAGGGATCATTCAACTGGCGAAGAACATCGAGGACTTTCCGGTCGTAGAGCCCGAAGCCAGTGCTGTGAGGAGTGATCTCGATATCCGCCAGACGTTTAACAGTGGCGTAGTAGGCTGTGCGAAGAAGATAGAAGAGACGGGCTTCCTTCGACCCGGTCTTGACTGCGAGCACGACCTTGTAGCCCGCTTCCCACTTCGCCACGAAGTCTGGGATAAGATCCGGCGGATCCTGTAGGTCCGAAGCCATCGCGACAACCGCATCGCCTTTGGCCTGCAATAACGCGTGATACCCAGATCGGACGGCGCCGAAGTTACGGGCGTTAAAGATCACTTTGAGGCGGGGCTCGGACGCGGCCAGCCGCGCCAGGATAGCCTGAGTTCCATCAGTCGAAGCATTATCAATGACAATGATCTCGTAGGTGTATTCCGTAAGTCTTTCCGCCGCGGCGCGCACGCGGGAGACGAACTCCTCGATGTTCTCCGCTTCGTTATAGCAGCCTGAGACAATACTGATCAGTTTCACGGCGAGGTATTAGCTAGAACAAGCCTTCCAGTCTGCTGGCGGCGAGCCAGAACCCTTCACCCTCATTCTTATGTCCCTGCCAGATCTCCGGGATCCAACTAGCCTTCGGACAGGTGCGATCCAGGACCTGGGCGATCGCGGAAAAGTCCATATCGCCTTCACCAATCTGCAACCCCTCGCCATCGACGCCGCCGGCATCGGCGACATGAAGGTGACCGGAATAAGGGCCGACCTTCTCCACATAATCGAGGAAGGAGGTAGCGAGGTGGTTACAAGCCAGCTTGGAATGGCAAAGATCGAAACAGAGCCGGTAACCGTAAGTCTTGCTGAATTCCACGGTGTCATCAGGTTGAACAAAACAATTGGCGAAAAGCTGGCCCCCAAAATACCACGGGAACGGAGGCAAGGTTTGAGGCAGGACTTCAACGCCGTCAGTCTTTAGTTGCGCAAGGCTTTCCCCGGCGATCGCATACGAGCGCTCGATTTCCTTGCGTCCCAAGGGAGCTTCCTTCGAAAAGCCGCCTATGCTCGCGATCAGGATCGTGCGCGGCGCTACCTTGGTGAAGAAGTCGCGCATCGACCTGGTCAGATCAATCACCCGCTGTAACTCCTTCAGTGAACGTTTGCGGTATTCGGCGTCTTCGGAACAAAGGTTCAGCAGATGATCCCCCTCGAATAAGTCCGGGCTATGCACGACCAGATCGAAATCGAGTTTCTCCTGTAAATGATCGTGAACGTTTTCGTCCACATCCTTGTAGCTCAGATGGAACTCCAGGAAGTCGAGATTCGATTTCGCCATGATCTTCCGATAGTCATGGTATCGCACCGCCACTCCCCATGGCCGCTTGAAGTGATAATCGCGGGCCCGAACGTGTTCATCCTCCAGATCGCTCTCGAAAAAGAAATCGCCCTCAGTGAAGGCTCGCTTCGCTTTCCGGCCGATGAGATCGCCTTTGCGATTGGGCTGAATTCCGCGGCCGGGGCTGCGCACGATCACCATCTCGGCGGTAATGGTTTCGCCCGGGGATAGGTCCTGGTTGATGATAAGGCTTTTCGCGAGGTTATTCCGATTCATCATCTCGCCTTGAGTCATCTTTCGTTCCGCCGCTGAACCGAGAGCGGTCTCGATCTGCCGGATACTCTTGATCATCTCAGTCATTTCCTCGGGGAGAAGGCTGACCTTATGATCGTTCCCCTCCATCGTCTTATCGACCGTGAAATGCTTCTCGATCACCCGCGCTCCGCAAGCAACCGCGGCCAGGGCAATGCTGTGGCCGCGCTCATGACCCGAATAGCCCACGACGCACCGGCCGATTTCCTTGAGGCGGTGGAGATAGCGCAGGTTGACGTCCTTGAAGGGGGCCGGATAAGTCGAGTTACAATGCATCAGGACGTAGGGGGCGCGCCGTTCTCGAAGGAGATCCACGGCCTGAATAATTTCCTGCTCCATCGACATTCCGGTGGAGCAAATGAGAACCTTGTTGGTTTCGGCCAGGGCGGCCAGGAGGTCGTGATTAGTCAGGTCGGCGGAGGCGACCTTGTAGGCTTCCATGCCATACTCCTGTAGCCGCTTCAGGCTTTCGAAATCCCACGGCGTGCAGGTCGGGACGAGGTTGCGCGATTTGCAGTGATCGAACGCCTCGAACATTTGCTCGGGCTTTAACTCAAAGCGTTCGAGTAACCCCAGAGTGTACTGCGTTCCCAGATCTTCGGCTGACGCCGCCACCTTCGGCGCATTCCGATAGAGCGTCTTCAGATCGCGCATTTGGAATTTCGCGGAGTCGGCGCCGGCCGCGGCGGCCAGATCGATCAACTCTTTGGCCAGAGCAAGGCTCCCGTTATGATTGAGCCCGATCTCGGCGATCACGAAAGTAGGGGCGTCATCGGCGATGACGCGCCCGTCGATCTTGATGACTTCAGCGGCGGAACGTTGGGCGATCGCGACCAGGTGATCGTTCCGATCGAGGAGTGGGAGGCAGGTGTGGTCGCCCATCGCCGCGGAAATCCGATCCGGTTCGTCGTCGAGATAGGCCCATTTGTAGTTCTTGTTCGAGATGCGGGAAACGGGGCGGGTGATATCGAAGTCGGGACTATTGGCCAGCCAGCGCCGGAAATCGCCGTTGGTCAGAACACCTTCCAGCATTCCCTTTTCATTGACCGAAAAGACAATGCGCCCCGCGTTTTTGCTGATTTTCTTGAGCGCCTCACCGATGGTTTCTTCGCAGTAAACCATGAAGCCGGTGAGGTTTCGTTCGATGATCATTGAGCTGAGAAATGGCCGGAGAAGAGGAACGCTCTCTCGTTACACTCCTTCGGGGTAGAGAAGGATCAAGGGGTTGTCGAGCCGCGCGTCGGTTTTGATCAGGTTCACAATGTCGGATTGAAAGGCGCGCGATGAGACCAAAATGGGTTCGGGATGAGCGGCCATGGCGGCCGGAGAAATAACCTTCCGGCCGAAGAGCTCGGTTCCGTGGTATTTGGAATTAACGTCGACAAACACGGTGATGTTCGCCTGAGCCAGACTGGTCGATTCCATCAGGTGCAAGGTGTGAGTGCCCACGCCCCAAACCGCGATCTCCTGCCGTGTCCGAACTAGGTCATCAATTTTTTCAGAGACCCGTTTCTCTTCCTGGACCGACTGGTCGATGTACAGGCGCAATCCCCGCTCGCTTTCCGTCTCAGGGGAAATAGGGAGGGTGCGGTCTCCCGTTCTCCGGAAGAGGCCGGCGGCGCTTGGCATGACGGTTGTCCGCGTGAATTGCCGCGGAGGCCGATCCATTTTGATCAGCTCGTATCCCGCTTTTTTCATCAGGTTTTCGAGCGAACGGGGACCGAAAAAGTTTACGTGCTCGATGCTGAATTCCTGATAAGGGGCGTCGGGCCATTCCGAAAAAGCAGTGGCATCGGGCACCTCGGCGAAAATCATGCCTCTGGGTGAAACCAGTTCGTCCAGTTTCGCGACGGCCGCCGCGACATCGCGGATGTGTTCCAGCACGCCCACGACAATAACGAGATCGTAACTGCGCTTTGGAAGATCGTTTTCGAAGGCTGTGCCTACCTGCACCGGAAGGTCGTAAACCTGTTTCGCCAGGCGAGCGCACCCCGGGGAGGGATCGAGGCCGGTGAGATTCGCGTAGCCGAGCCGCCGCAATCGGTCCAGCAATCCACCGGTCGCGCAGCCCACATCCAGCACGCGCGTCTCGCGGTCGCCGATTTGTGCGGAGAGATAGTTTGCGATGACATCGAAACGGGCGGCGTCGAAAGGAGATTCTTCTCCGCCCCGGTGAGCATATTCATATTTGGACATGCTCGCGTAATGCTCGTCGAAGACGGATTGCTCCGGGATGCGATCGGCGAAAGCGCAGCCGCACTGCGAACAGACCACGACATCGTAGCCGGCCAGCAGGCTGCCTTCCGAAAGCATGCCGAAGCGTTGCTCAAAAAGCAGTTTCGAGGTCGTGCCTTCGCAGACCGGACAGGGTCGGGACGGGAATGGAAGCGGCTTGGTCACGAGGTGGTTCCTCTGGAGCTAAAAACAGAAATCGTCAACCCGGCTGGGTTTCAGTTGCGGCGACCACCCGCTCTGCCGGAATCGCATAGAGAACGAGGTCCCATCCCTCGAGATCGTGCGGGCGCAGGAAAAAACTGTAATCGGAGAGACGTTGCGCGAGGTAGAGTGGTAACTCCCAAAGATGCTCCTGCAGATGATAAGCGCTTACGGCAACAATCGGTCGCGAAGCAGGTAAAACTTCGCCGCAGCCTTCCAAGGCCGCTGGCTCGGCACCTTCGATATCCATTTTGATAAAGGTCGGACGCATTGCGGCGAGCAAGGCATCGAGTCGTTCGCCCTGCACTTCCAGGTCCCCGCTCGGATCCAGCGTGGACGAAGCAGTGGCGCCGGCGGTGAAGCGCAATGTTTCCCGGCGATTGCTCGCAGCGACTGGAAAAATTCTGGTCCGCTCGGCGACCGAACCGCCCAGCGTTTCGACGACGGTCCGAAGTTTTGCGAAATTGGCCGGATCCGGTTCCAAGGCCCAATAGCTTTCGAACCGGCCTGCCGAAGTGCTGAGAAAATCGCGGAAGGTGTCGCCATCGAAGGCGCCACAATCGACCAACCGCTCGTCTGTTCGCAGCCTAACGACATCTTTCGGGAAATAGGCCGGGCCGCCGACTGGCGCAGGCAATCCCTCAAAGTCGAGTTCCGTCCGCCAGCGCAGCTGGGCGTTGAACTCCGCGCGTGACCGATCGTCGGCCCAGAGTCCACCCGCTTTCCTCACGCGGTCCGCGCTCTCAAAAACCTTGTGGGGCAAGTCGCACGAGTAATGAGGCAGATACGTTTCGGGGAACTTCCAGAACAGCGGCATAAAGGAAACGACGGTCTCGCAGCCGAGCGCGCTCCACTGTGATTTACGGTCCGCGAGGCGGTCTCGGGAATGCGCGCCCCAGACGGTCACCACGAAAGCGGCTTCGTGACCAAACTCTTTCGCCGCTTCCACCGCTGAAAGCACGCGAACACCTTCGACCGTCTTTCCCGCCAGCGCCGGATTGTTATCGGCGAAACAAAGCGGTTCGATGCCAGCAAAACGGAGCCCGGCCAGAATCTTCCGTCCCAGGCCCCCCGCCCCGCACAGGACCAACCTCTCCCGTTTCTCGCCCGTGAGCTGATCGAAGAGAGAAGATTCCCAGCGACGCACTTCAACTGGATCGCGTTCGAGGATTTGGGCGAGCTCTCGTTCCCGCGGATCCGGCGAACTCACCAGCAGCTTTTGCCTCCGTCGATCACGAGATTCGCGCCCGTCAGAAAGGCGGAGGCGTCCGAGCAAAGGTAAAGGATGGCGCCCTGATAATCCTCTGCTTCCGCCATGCGACCGAGCGGCACCTGCTCGATGTAGCGCCGTTGGAATTCCTCGGACTGATCCTGCCGGACACCTCCGAGCGACACGGCATTCACGCGGACGCCCCGGGATGCCCAATAGAGCGCGAAGTATCGATTCAGGCCGATGAGGCCGCTCTTCACGATCGTGTAAGTGATCGGTTTCACGGGCTGTGCTTCTTCGGCCACTCCCGGTTGGCGGTATAAACGCTGGTCCGGCCCGTTCACGCCGTACTCGGACCCGATGTTTACGATTACGCCTTTGCCGCGCCGGGCCATTTCGCCTCCGAAAATTTGCGAGCAAAGAAATGCGCCTTTCAAACCAACTTCGAGATCGGCGTCCCATTGGTCCATGGGGAAATCTTCCACGCGCGAAAGCGAACCGGTTGCGTCGCCTGATACCTTCGGGTCGCGCGCGGCGTTGTTGATTAAAATATCGACCCGCCCGTGACGTTCGAGGATCTGGGCCAAGACCGCGCTGATCTGTTCCGCCTTGGTGATGTCTGCGCCAAGACCCCATGCAGGTCCGCCAAAATCCTGGGCGATTTGTTTTGCGCGCTCCTCCGCTCGAGAACCGGCCAGATCCACCAGGACCGGAATACCGCCCGCCGAAGCGATGATCTCCGCATGTTTCACCCCCAGCAGGCCGGCGCCGCCGGTGATAACTGCGACGCGATCCTGAAGTGAAAAGAGCCGGCGGGCCAGGTCGCGCTCGCTCATGCTACTGCGCAAGCGACGATCTTTCCGCTGACCATGGATTCACGAGCGGCCAGCGCGATCTGCAAACTTCGAGCGCCTTCGCGCGCCGGCACCCGGGATTTTTCCGAGCCGTCGAGGCAGGCGAGGAAATGCGCGAGTTGGTCGAGAAACATTTTGTTACGGTCGATCATGTCGAATCGTTGCTGGGTCGCGAGTTTACCATCCGCCGTCCAGACCTGCAAAACGGCATCGATTAGATTCACCGAGATTTTTCCGCTCTCACCCACCACCTCGCAACCGCGCTCACCCGGGTTGGTCAGATAATCCTGCTGGAGATGGATCGGCACGGTCCGCCCGGCCACGGTGCATTCCATGAGCGTGCTGGCGGTGTCTTCCACATCAATCTCGAGATTGCTCAATTTGCCGCCGACACAAAAAACTCGATACGGCCAGCCGAAGAGCCAGCCGAGATAATCGAAGTCGTGAATTTGGGTGAGCAACACGCCGCCTCCCAACTCGCGCCGGGCCGCATAACTCTGCCGGTAATCTTCATACGGATGCCAGTTCGGAAGATGTTCGCCGAACCTCGCCCGCACCGCGATCACACGGCCGATGGTCTCTGCCTGCAAAAGGTCGTGCAGCGCGAGGAGGGCCGGGTGAAAGCGCCACTGGTAACCGACAAGCGTTACCAGTTTTTTGCGATCGATCAGATCGAGCAGCTCCGCCACGCCCGTCATTTCGTGCGCGAGCGGTTTTTCGATGAAGAGATGACAGCCGGCCTCCGCGGCGGCGCGCGCCACCGTTAAATGGAGACTGGTAGGATTGGAAATGATGACGGCTTCCGGTCGCTCGGCCAGCGCCTCGTCCAGATCGGCAAAAACGCGGAGTCCATACTTGGATTCGAGATCGCTTCCCTTCTCCACCGCCATTTCGTTCGTCAACACCGGCGCATTACGCCGTTGTCGATACGCGAGAAACTCTGCCTCCTCGCCCAGCAGCGTTCGCAAATTTCGCAGATGCCGCTGCCCGACTCCACCCAGACCGACGAACAAAAATCGTCGCGCCATGAAATTAGTCAGGCACTGGAGGGACGATCATGTTCTCGAGAAATTCCGCGCGCTCGAGGAACGGGAACATGTCTTCGAGCGGTTTGGAAACCATGGTGCCATCAGGTTTCTGCATGGACGAAACGCGCGGTTGCCGCGGCTCATCCGCGATCGCCAGGACTTCGCAGAGACCGGGACCATCCTGAGAAATGAAGTCGCGGATGTCCTGGCGGAGATTTTTTTGATTCGTGATGCGAGTCACCGGTAAACCGTAGGCCGCGGCGACCTTGGTGATGTCGGGCAGGGTCAATCCGCTGGTCGCGTCGGCTCCGACCAGGCGCCCGAAGTAAATCTTTTGGGAGGCCACGATGGAGCCGTAACCGTCGTTGTTGATCACGAAAATTTTGAGCGGCAGTTGCAGACGCTTCACGGTTTCCAGTTCCTGGATGTTCATCTGGATGCCGCCATCGCCATCCACACAGATCGTGCGGCGATTGCTCGCGATGCACGCGCCGATGCTGGCCGGCAAACCAAACCCCATCGGGCCCAGCGCGGTGGTAATAAAAATTCGCTGTCCGCGTTTCACCTTGAATGCGAGCAACAACGTCTCGATCGCGTTGCCTGAGCTGGCCGGCACAATCACGTCCGTCGCCGCCAGCTCTTCGCAGAGGACTTCGGTAAAATAAAACATGCTCACCCGGTCCGACGCTTGCCGATGCGGCGGCAGGACCAGCGGGTATTTGGTTTTCCATTCGGCGCAACGGCGGAGCCAATCGGCGCGCGGTTTCGTTTTGATCTTGGATCTTTGGCGGAGCAGCTCCCTGAGAAATTCACGCGCATCGAAGCACGCGGGCAGGTCGATGATCCCGGCCAGTTTCTCGAGCTCCTTCGGATCGATCTCGACCATGATCTTGCGCGCCGCGCGCGCCAGTTTGTCGGGAGCAAAAGCGGTGGCGACCAGATCCAGGCGGGCGCCGATCGCGAGAAGCAAATCGGAATTTTGCAGCGCGAAGTTTGCGCCGCGCGGCGCCATCGGTCCCGGCCGCCCGACCAGCAGCGGATGTTCGTCCGGAATTAAATCCATCGCGGGCCAGGTCACTCCAAAGGGCAACCCGAGCAGCTCGATCGTTTCCCGCAATTCGGCTTCCGCGCCTGCGATCCGGACGCCATTGCCGAAGAGCAGGAAAGGACGTTCGGAGCTATTCAGCATGTCGATTGCGCGCGCCACGATCTCCCCGATTTCTGGACGAACAGTGGAAGTCTCCTCGGGGGTAAAACCGGAGAGTGTTTCCGGTTCGATCTGGGAGGCCTGGACATCGAGCGGGATATCGATCCAGACAGGACCGGGCCGTCCCGAGAAGGCGAGGTGAATCGCCTTTTCGAGGTGGAAGCGCACCGTCGATGGCTCGGTGATGGTCACGGCATATTTCGTGATCGAGCGGACCATCGGCACGATGTCGATTTCCTGAACGCCGCGGTTGCGAACGCCGGATTCGCCCTTGAGATCGGCGCGCTTGACCTGTCCCGAAATCACGAGCATGGGCGAGGAATCGAGCCAGCCTCCGGCCACGCCGGTGATGGCGTTGGTGGCGCCGGGGCCGACGGTCACCATGAGGGCGCCCAGCCGGTTATCGTATTTCGCGTACGCTTCCGCGGCGATGGCGCAGGCTTGCTCGTGCAGATTGCAGACGAAACGGATTTCCTTCCGAAGTCCGAGAGCATCGTTCAGGTGCATCGCCATGCCCCCGGTAAGAAGGAAGACGTGTCTTACTCCAGCCTCACTCACTTTTTGGAGGACATAATCGGCGAGCCGCATGGTCATAAAATTATCCTAAATTGAGTGCCGTTGTTCGCTGCATCCATGGAGCTCAGTTTGCGGCAGAGAGGACGTTTACGCCGGGAAGAATCGGTCTTCCAGCTCGACGCACAAGGTGTGGTAAACGGGCAGGTGCAGTTCCTGAATTTCCAGGACGTTGTCCGCGGGTACGCGAATAATGATATCCGCGAACGGTGGCAGGAGACCGCCGCTCCGGCCCGTCAGCGCGACCGTTTTCATTTCCAGCGCCCGAGCCACGATGAACGCGTTGATCACGTTGCGTGAATTGCCCGACGTGCTTATGCCGAGCACGGCGTCGCCTTTGCGGCCGAGGCCATAAACTTGTTGCGCGAAAATCATCTCGGCGTGCGTGTCGTTCGCGACTGCGGTGTTGAGTGAAACCTGGGACGTCAGCGCAATCGCTGGAAGCGCGCCCTGGAGCCGGGCGGCAATAGCCGCGCCCTCAGCTCCGCCGGCTTTCTCTATTTTTGCCGCAGCCTCGGCGGAGATTTTTCTCGGCTTCATGAAGCCCTTCATCAACTCGCCGACCATGTGTTCGCTGTCCGCGGCGCTCCCGCCATTTCCGCAGATGAGCAATTTATTCCCGGACGAAAAGAGATTGTGCAGGAGCTTGAAAGCGGCCTCGATGTCGCTCGCGCAGGAAGCCAGCGCGGGATAGCGCTCGGTTAATCGCGAGAGGTGACTGGTCATATGGACTTGGACGCATGCGCGGGTCTCATGCGAAGGCATCTTATGCGCCTCTGAGCGCAGGACAACCAGCGAACGCGCGGATAATCCCGGCGCGGAGGCGCACCGGCTCCAATGTTTGAGATTGGAAATTGGGAGGGCATCTGTTGAATGCAACGGAGCGCGATGAAGAATCTTTGGAACCCGGGAGAAGCGAGCAAGTGCAAGACCGATTTGGAATTGCGCGTCTATAGCTCGCGCTTGTTAGGCCGGGAGAGTACGCTGGTGCTCCATGGCGGCGGCAACACTTCGGTGAAGGTGCGCGAAAAAAATGCCGTCGGGGAAGACGAGGAAATTCTCTACATCAAAGGGAGCGGCTGGGATTTGGAGACGATCGAGGCGGCTGGCTTCGCGCCCGTGCGCCTGCCGCCCCTGCTGAAGCTAGCGCAGCTCGACGCGTTATCCGACCCGCAAATGGTGAACGAGCTCGCGACCCAGGTGACGCGCGCTGGTGCGCCGGCGCCATCGGTCGAAACGATTCTGCACGCGATCCTCCCGCACAAATTCGTCGACCACACGCATGCTGACGCGGTGGTCGCGGTCACGAACACTTCTGATGGGGAAGAGCGCATCCGTGAAATCTACGGGGACGATGTCGTAATCGTCCCGTACGTGATGCCGGGCTTCGACCTGGCCAAAGCTTGCGCGCGGATATTCGAAGCCGAAGCCAACCCCTCGACCATCGGCTTGGTTTTGCTCCAGCACGGAATCTTTTCTTTCGGAGCGACCGCCGAAGAATCTTACGCGCGGATGATCGCGCTGGTGGATCGGGCGGAGAAGTATTTGCAGCGGCGCAATGCGTGGGAGCTTCCGGTGCCGGAAATAGATCCTATGGGTCGCATAGGGCCTATGTTGGCGGCTCTGCGTTACGATATCGCGCAGAACGCCGGGTTTCCGGTAATCGTCTCCACCTCTTCGGATGCTAGAGCGCTGGCCTTCGCGCGTGCCGGCAACGTGCGTGAAATATCGCAGCGAGGGCCCGCCACGCCCGATCACATTCTGCGGACCAAGCGGCTTCCTCTGCTGGGGCGCGACGTGGACGCATTCGCGAAAAACTACCGCGAATATTTTGCGCGCAATGCTCCGCGCGCCAAAGAGCCCAAGACGATGCTCGATCCCGCGCCACGAGTGATTCTCGACTCCGAGCTTGGCCTGTGTTGCGTCGGACGTTCGGCGAAAGAGGCCGCGATCGTGCGCGATCTTTATTCGCATACCATCGACGTGATCTCGCAGGCCGAAGCGCTGGGTGGTTATCGCGCGCTCACGGAGGAAGAGCTCTTCGAGTTTGAATACTGGGATTTGGAACAGGCGAAGTTGCGTCGCGCGGGCAAGCCGCTGGTTTTCGCTGGCGAAATCGCGCTGGTCACGGGCGCAGCTTCCGGAATAGGCAAAGCTTGTGTAGAAGCATTGCTGAAACGCGGGGCGGCCGTGATCGGGCTCGACCTGGATCCGGCAGTCACCGACTGCGTCGAGCCGCGTCCCGGTTTTCTCGGACTGCAATGTGACATCACTTCGAAGGATGCCGTCGCCGGCGCGCTGGAAAGCGGCGTTCGCGCCTTTGGCGGATTGGACATGCTCATCCTCAACGCCGGAATCTTTCCGGCGGGTCAGCCGATCGCCGCGTTGCCAACTGATGAATGGCGCCGCGTGTTCGACGTGAATCTTGACGCCAACTTTTCTCTGATGCGCGAGTGCCATCCATTCCTTTCGTTGGCGCCGAACGGCGGACGCGTGGTTGTCATCGGATCGAAAAACGTAGCCGCTCCGGGCCCCGGCGCAGCTGCTTACTCCGCTTCCAAGGCAGCGCTAACCCAGCTCGCCCGAGTCGCCGCCCTGGAATGGGGCAGCGACGGCATTCGGGTGAACACGCTCCATCCCAATGCCGTTTTCGACACCGGCATCTGGAATGACGAAATCCTCGCAGCCCGAGCAAAGAGCTACGGTTTATCGGTTGAAGATTACAAACGGAACAATGTGCTGAAAACAGAAGTTCGCAGCAGCGACGTCGGGGAGCTGGCCGCCGAACTATGCGGACCGGTGTTCGCCAAAACCACGGGCGCGCAGATCCCCATCGACGGCGGGAACGATCGCGTGATCTAGTTTTTCGCGAAGGCGGCCGTCCGCCTGATCGCTTCGGAAAGCTCGATCCACGGGCGAAGTCCCAGCTCTTCCATCGCGCGACGGCAGGAAGGGACGTAACGCTGGACAGGTTTGGCGGGGTCAGGCCGTTCTTTCACTTGAACGGTCCCGCCGCCGCAGACTTGGGCCACGAGGCGGGCGAGATCAGAGATGGGGCGAGCGTCTTCGGAACCGACATTGTAAGCACGGCCGGGTTGGCCCTTGAGCAGAATCGTCCACAACCAGATCGCGAGGTCCGCCGCGTAAAGGTAGGAGCGGCAAGGAGTGCCGTCGCCATTTACCTGAATGGGCCCGCCGCGCAGAGCATCACGAATGAAATTCCCAATAGCGAAGTGAGCGTCCAACGGAAGGAAAGGGCCGACGAAGGCAAAGCCGCGCGCAATCAGCGGTTCGAGGTCGTGCTGTTTGTAGTAGCTCGCGCAAAGTAGCTCCGCCATTCGCTTCGCTTCGCCGTAGGCAGAGCGAGAATCGAGCGGGTCAGGTCCGCCCGGGTAAGACTCGGGCACGTGGGTCATTTCACTGGGCTGACGGCCGTAGACGGCGCCCGAGCTGGTCAGGAGAAAACGCCTGGCGCCCGTCGCGAGCGCGAACTCCAAGGCGGCCCGGGTCCCCTGCTCGATCGTCTCGATCATGAGCAACGGATTTTCGGCATTCATGTTGCCGGTCGATTCCGTGGCGGCATGAATGACAAACGCAAACTGGCCGGACGATTTCGCTCCCAGTTGCGAGCGCATCTCGGCGGCCGTCAAAGTGAGGACGTTGCCTCGTACGAAAGTGATCGCGGATGAGCTGCCCAGATGCGGAGCCTTTGCGACGAACGCTTCCGGATCGCGACTAAGCACGACCATGTTCGCCTTCAGGCCTAACGAGTCATTCGCGTGCGCGAAACTCTCGAGCAGCCACCGGCCGAAGAACCCGGTGCCGCCCGTAACGAAAATGTTCTGGCCGCGCAATGATTCCCAGAGTCCCTCGGTCTGGAGGAGGATGTGATCCAGGTCCGCGGCGAGCGGATTCTGGGCCGGAGCAGCCACGGTCACGCCTTCTGGCAAAATGCCCGGGTTGTTTCCACGATGTAATCCAGCATGGCTCCCGTCAGCCCGGGATAAACGCCGACGAAGATGGATTCGTTCATGATCCGATCGGCGCCGTTCATTTCGCCGACCACGCGAACGGCTGCGGGATTGTCCGAACGCAATTGCACGAAGGCGGGCTGGCGCAGGAGATTTCCTCCGAAGAGCATGCGGTTTCCGATCCGGCGCTCTTCCAAGTGCTGCGCGAATTCTGTCCGCGTGAAAGGCGCGCCTGGTTTGACCAGCATCATAAAACCAAACCACGAAGGCGCACAACGAGGGCCCGTTTCGTCCTGCCACTCGAAGCCGGCCGGCGTCCAGGCCTTGGCGTGCGTCGGCAAATGGAAATCAAAGAATTCCTCGAGCCCGGCCAGACCGAGGCGGAGATATTCCCAATTCGCGCGGCGCGCCTCGATAAAGGCGGGCAGCTTCTTGATTTGCTGGCGGCCAATCGCGGCCTGGATATCGAGCGGCTTCAAGTTATAGCCGAGGTGCGAGTAAATATATTTATGGTCGTAGCCGAAAGGCAGTTCGCCGAGCTGCCACTCGAAGCGCTTGTTGCAGGTGTTCGCCATGCCGCTGGCACACCAGCAATCGCGGCCCCAATCGCGGAAGCTTTCGATCAACACGCGCAAGAACATCCGGCCCACGATGTTGACCGCGCCGCCTTCGCCGAGAGTCAGGTGATGCGGCGGATAGAATGATTGGGTGGAGAGATCGCCGAAGGTGCCGGTGAGCCGCGGCTGCGCCTCGGCTCCCGCGGTGGTGTAGGTGGCACCGAGCGCGTCGCAGTTGTCTTCGACCAGAAAGAGTTCATGGCGCCGGCAGAAGTCCGTGATCGTTGCGAGATCGAACGGATTTCCCAGGGTGTGCGCCATCATGACGGCTTTCGTTTTTCCCGGCACGAATGCTTCCTCCAGCCGATCCAGCCGCGCATTCAACGTCAGCGGATCGTTATCGAGAAAGACCGGCACCGCGCCATTCTGGATGATCGGCGCGACCGTTGTGGGAAAGCCCGCGGCGCAGGTGATGACTTCATCGCCAGGACGAATCCGGCGGTCTCCGAGCTTATGGCTGGTGAGAGCGGAAAGCGCGAGCAGGTTCGCGGATGAACCGGAGTTGACCAGGATCGAGCGCTTGACCCCGAGGAACGCTTTCAACTCCTCTTCAAATCCTTCGCCTTCCTGGCCCAGCGTGAGCCAGAAGTCGAGCGTGGAAGAAACGGCCGCTTCCACTTCATCCTCGGTAAAGACCCGGCCGGCGTACGGAATGGTAGTCTCGCCCGCGACAAATTTGCGCTGGGCGCCCGCGCCTTCGTAACCGGGCCGATTAGCCTCATGGGTGAGGGCTGAAAATTCGCGGGTGAGTGCGAGAATTTCGGCTTTCAGTTCGGCGGCGGTTTTCATCTCTGAAAGCCGAACCTAGCCGGGATGAGACGCCCATGCCATCCCGGCCGTGCGCGCTTTGGCGGAATAGGCCTCGATTTGGTCGCGGGTGAAGGCGGGCGCATCGGCGCCTTTCGCGACGGCATTATACCAGCGCACCGTTTCCGCGACCGCTTCCTCGAAGTTCCACGCCGGTTGCCAGCCCAGGAGATGGCGCGCTTTCTCGATGGCGAGGCTGAGCAGCCCGGCTTCGTGGACCGCGCCGGATTCAGGGCGGTCCACCCATTTACCCGGAGCAGTCAGGAGGATCTGCTCCATCAACTCTTCGACCGTTCGGGCGGATTCCAATTCCGGTCCAAAGTTAAACGGCCCCGTGAACTCCGAGGCTGCACTCCGTTCGCGGAGCGAAGGCTGGGCCAGCACCGCCGCCAGCCAAAGGTAGCCGCTCAATGGTTCCAACACATGTTGCCACGGCCGCGTCGCGCGCTTATTCCGCACCGCGACCGCTTCACCGCGGCCTAACGAGCGGATGGCATCGGGCACGATGCGGTCGGGCGCCCAGTCGCCGCCACCGATTACATTCCCAGCCCGCGCGCTGGCAATATTCACCGACGAATTTCCGGCAGGACCGAAGTAGGAGCTGCGATAGGCCGCGATGGCGATCTCAGCCGCGGCCTTGCTCGAGCTATAAGGATCGTGGCCACCGAGCGGGTCTTCTTCCCGATAGGCGTAATGGCGTTCCTGGTTCAGGTAACATTTGTCAGTCGTAACAAAAATGGCCGCGCAGGGTTGCTGGTAACTCCGAAGAACTTCGAGGACATGGACCGTGCCCATCACGTTAGTCTGATAAGTTTCGACCGGTTCCTGGTAGGAGAACCTAACGATCGGTTGCGCCGCGAGATGGAAAATAAAATCAGGCCCGGTGGAGCGGATGGATTTCTCCACGGCAGCCAGGTCGCGGATGTCGCCGATCTCGTGCTGATGAAGCTGGGACGAAAGACCGAGTTGCTCGAACAAGCTCGGCTCCGTTGGTGGCTCAAGGGCAAAGCCATGAACGCGCGCGCCTAGTTGCAGCAGCCAGGTCGCGAGCCACGAGCCCTTGAATCCGGTATGTCCCGAGAGCCATACCTTCTTATTCTCGAAAACGCCGCCGAACATTTACCCTACCAAACCTTCCAAGGCGCGCGCCCTTCCTGCCAGAGCTTGTTCAGCAAGGTGAATTCCTGGAAAGTATCCATGGGTTGCCAGAAGCCTTCGTGCTTATAAGCCCCCATCTTGCCTTCCGCGGCGATCTTGCGAAGAGGCTCCTGTTCCAGCATGACCGCCGGATCGTCCTTCAGGTAGTCGAAGAGCGAGGAGCTGCAAACCATGTAACCGCCATTAATATAGCCGCTTTCCGTCTGCGGCTTCTCATTGAACCCGGTCACGACCCCCTCCTTCATACTTAACTCGCCAAACCGGCCCGGCGGATGCACCGCGGTAAGCGTGCAGATCTTGTTGCTGGCGCGATGAAAGTAAATCGAGGCCGGAATATCGATGCTGCCGACGCCGTCGCCGTAAGTGAGGAGAAAGGTGTCGTTATCTCCGAGGTAAGGTTTAATTCGGTAAACCCGGTCGCCGGTCATGGAATCCTCGCCGGTATCGGCCAGGGTGACCTGCCAGTCTTCTTCGTTGTGCCGAGTATGAAATTTCGGCTCCGGCTCAGGCCCGAGGTGAAGGGTCGTATCGCAGGTATTCCAAAGATAATTGCGAAAGTATTCCTTGATCATCTCGCCCTTGTAACCAAGGCACAGGATGAACTCCTTGAAGCCGTGATGCGCATACGTCTTCATGATGTGCCAGAGGATCGGACGATCGCCGATCGGCAGCATTGGCTTCGGGCGAAACTCCGTTTCGTCCCGCAACCGCGTTCCTTTTCCACCGCAGAGAATCACCACTTTCATCGCCGGATGTTTGGGAAAAGGATCATGATCGGGAAAGTTCGGCCGCGCGCTGAACTTACGCGAGTTGATAACGGGTGCCTCAAATTAGTCAAGCCGGTCACCCGGCCACGGGATGTCCAATCGCTCTCGCGGTCGCCTCGAGCCAGGCGTGGCCCCAGCGCTGGCAAGGCTCGAGATGACAGCCTTCGGCCCATTCATTCCAGGCATTGATGAAGATGAAGTCGTGATCCTTTCCGGCTTTCCGGCAATTTTCCACGACGCGCTCGAGCCAACGTTCGTATTCGGCCGGCGTCGCGTCCCGGATGCCGGCGGCTCCATCGCCTCGCCTCGGCGTGTTATCCCAGCCGGGCGAGACTCCAGGAAACCGGGGATAATCCACGGGTGGCCGCGCCAACATCGCGTCGACTACCTCCGGATAGGAGAACCACAATTCGTCCCCGCGCGCGTGCCATCTTCGATCTGCCGGGAGTTCCGCGCTCAGATGCGATTCGCCTTTCAGTTTCAAAAGCGTGAGCGCATCCGGTTGGAATTCCACGGCGGCATCGAACCCGAGCAACCGTGGATCACCGCGTTCGCCGGCAAAGTTGCTTTCAACCCGGGCCAGAAATAATTCGCCGGCGCCGAGACGCGCGGCCTCTTCCCGCCAGATCTCGGTCGTGCGCCGGACGTCGGGAAGGGACATGGCGCGATAGACGAGAAAGAGCGGTTTCCCGTCGATCCGAATGTAGCGTTCATCGCGGAAGGCCTGGCAGAGCCAGCGGATGTGTTCGCGGTCGTCGGCTTCCGTGTAATTCTGGCCGAGCAGGACCTGTTGGTCGAGGCCGTCCCAGGTCCGGGTCCAGTTTTCGTTCGCCCAGGAAAGACAGAACGGAAAATCGGGCTGACCGCTCGCCAGGACTTCAGCGAAAGGCCGCTCCAGAATGCGCCTGCCGTTGAACCAGTAATGGTGATAGCAGAAGCCGTGGATCCCGTACTGGCGCGCGAGGTCGGCCTGGGCTTGGCGCGCTTCAGGCAGCCGTAAGTCGTAGAAGCCGAGGTCCGCCGGGAGATGCGGCTGATGGTGACCGGCAAAAAGCGGACGCGCCCTGGCCACGTTGGTCCATTCCGTGAAACCCTTTCCCCACCACGCGTCGTTTTCCGGAATGGGATGAAACTGCGGAAGGTAGAACGCGATAAGGCGCGGCGTGGAAGGCATGGCAAAGCGGCGGCCTTCGGCCAACCGAATGCCCAATGTTCAACGTTCAGCGTCTAAGGTTCAACTCAGAATGCCGGAAATGGCACGCGGCGTCCGGCCTAACGAGTCAGCTCGAGCGCGATTGTTACTTTTGGTTGTCTCCTCCGGCTCCGCGGACCAGCCACGTTACCACCACCGCCAGCAACGACAGGGCGACAATCACTTCCGCCCAGAAGAACGCCAGGAAATCGCTCAAGGTCCCGATCGGCGGCGTTCCCGGCTGGCTGTTGCGCAGCGCCGGGAAGGCAAAGAGAAGCGCGCCCAGGAACGAGAACATGCTGACCTCAATCTTCCGGTGACCGGCGACCACGCGGAAGACGAGAAAGATCACGCCCAAGGCCAGCGCCCACATCGCTGTCATGATGAAGACCGAGAAGAAAATGGCCGTCGGTGCCCGGCACAGGCTGATGTCGATGACGGCGTGATCGTCCTTGTGCTCCTTGGCGTAGTCCGTGTCTATCCTCAATCCGCTGACCGAGCCGGAGAGTTGGATCGCCACCGGGATCGAATTATCCCCTTCCGCGGCTGGCGCGCCCGCTGGTTCGAAGTAGAAGCTCAGTTGAGCCTCATGCTTGTCGAAAGGATACTCCATCGGCTCGCCCTCGTAGATCTCGACGATGACCTCCACTGGATCCATCCGTTTCCCTTTCTTGAATTCGTAAGCGTGCTTGCCGGTGGCGCTGCTCACGTCGAAGACCAGGTCGCGGCTTAAGGTGACTCCGTCCGGGGAAAGAAGTGAGCCGTGGGGCGTGAAACTAAGGCGGATTGAAATGTCGCCCTTTACTGGATCGGCGGTCACGATCCGGCCGGAAGCTTCGATGCGATCGTTGCCGATTTTTTCACTCGGCGACAGGACGGCCGCGCGGTTTTCCCCCTCTTTCTTGAAAGCGGAAAGAACAAAGACGTAAGCGGCGGCGAAGAGCAGTAAAACGATGATGCCGACAACAAGTCCCTTTTTCGATTTCCTGGTTTCTTCCATGGCATCGAAGCGTGGCCACCCGCCCAGGCCGTGACAAGGCTATTTTGCCTTGCTCTCAAAAAACGCGCGGCGGGCGCGTAGCCGCGCGCATTTGAGTCTTGTGAAATGGCGCGCGACGCGAAAGGATGAACCTCATGAAATTATCGAGACGTTTTCCGTGGACTCTTGCGCTGGCTATAGTGGCGGCCTCTGCTGTTTTTGCCAGCTCCCTCCTGGCGGGTGGAGATAACGAGGCGATCATCGCCGGCACGAAAAAATATCTCGCAGCGGAGTCGTACGTCGTAGGGAACGTGAAAATCGAGGTGGAGAAAGTCGACGGCGATTTTGCGCGCGTTCTGGTAACTCCCAAAGACGGCCAGACCGATGCGGCCATAGCGTTTCTGAAACGCGAGAAAGGCACCTGGCGCGGGCTGACCATCGGGACTGGATTCGAACCCGACGATCTGGCGAAGCTACATATCCCGGCCAGCCTGCGACCGTAGGCCGGGCAGTCACGGCCGGCAAACCGAGTCAGACGTTCGCTCCCAACTCTTCAAGGAAGAGTCTTTACATTACTTTTGGAAGTCGATAGGCCTCTTGAGCTGGGAGCCATCGTTCCCTCTATCGGAATCAAAATATATGAAAACATCCATGACACGGTTGGTGGTTACTTGCATCGTCACCGGCGGCCTTTTGGTGAGCGCCTCTCTTTCGCTCCAGGCCAAAAAGGTCGAATTCCCCGAGAAAGATCCGGCCATTACTTTCGAGGTGCCGGATGGCTGGACGAGCGAGAACGGGCCCGATGGCCGGATCTACTTTACCGCACCGGATGGATTTAAGTTTGGGGTCGTCGCGTCGCCCGGAGTAAAGAACGCGGCGGATGCCGAGGCGCTCGTGCCCAAAGTCCTGCAATCGATGTGCGACGCGATGAAGTGCGCAGACTACAAGATGGAAGAGAAACATACGGCGGACATGGGAAAGATATGGCTGACCGCGAGGGAAGCGTCGGGCAAGGTTGACGGCACCGAAATGTCTTTGAACGCCGTCGTCTTTTCGGTTACTTCCGGCAAATATTTTTCCATCGTCGGCGCCTCGACCAAGGCGATCGACGAGGCGCACGGCAAGGACATGAACGCAGTCCTTAAGTCGATCGCCCCGGTGGACTAACGGCGAGCCTTCAAATTCAGATGCCGGATCGAGCTCCGGTTTGGCCCGTAGTTTTACAAATTGCGCGGTCGCGTGTAGAGAACCGGCCATGAAAACGCTCTCTCTTGCGGCTCTGTTCGCTTTTGTTCTGCTCTCACCGGCTTTCGGAAAGACCTTCAAGGTGCCGGATGAAGGCTCTTTCGCTTCGATCACAATTCCCGATGACTGGAAGTCGAAGGAAATCGACAAGGGCGTGGAATCGCAATCGGCCGACGACGAAGTCTATTTCGCGGTGGAAGCCACCGATGCCAAGGGCATGGACAAATCGATCGAGGAAGCGGTCGCTTTCCTGAAGGAACAAGGCGTTACCATCGATGCCAAGACGCAAAAGGTCAGCGAGGGAAAGATCAACGGCATGGACGGAGTCGATATCACCTGGCAGGGGAAGGACAAGGAAGGCGACGCCATCGTAAGCCTGACCATTCTCGCGGTAACGAAGGAAAAAGCCTTGCTCATCACCTACTGGGCCTCGCCAGCTGGAACGACGAAGCATGCCAAGGTGCTGGGTGAAATTCTGAACAGCGTCAAAGGCATCATGTAGGTCTTCCAATCCTGCTCGTGATCGTGCTCCTGCTCGTGATCGACCCGATATAAGGATCAAGGAGGGGCGGCTTTCAGGCCGCCCTTTTTTGTGCTCCGGTCGTTACGTCCGAAATGAGGAGCCCTGCACCGTTTCATCCGAGGTTCCGGTGAGTTAGTGAGGTTCGTACCCTTTGTGAGTATGGGCGCGTGAAAATTTTTTGAAAATATACTGGACAGCTTTTGGCGCGATAGCTAACAACGAATCCGGCGCCCCCCATGGACGCTGCCCCGGCGCGCGGAGCAGGAAATGTTTCTGGCTGAAACATCGCGAAACAGAAGAAAGAGTAACGAACACAAGCGATAACTCACCCTGAAGCGGCGCTAACCTCAACCGGACTTACTACACTATGGGCACACCCTACATGAGCGAGATCAAGATCGTGGCCTTCAACTTTGCACCGAAGGGCTGGGCCCAGTGCAACGGACAGTCCCTGCCGATCAACCAGAACCAGGCGCTCTTCTCTCTCCTGGGCACGACTTACGGAGGCAACGGCCAAACCACCTTTGCGCTACCGAACCTGCGAGGCCAGGTGCCCGTTCACATCGGCGGCGAGTTTAATGTCCTGGGGCAAGCTGGCGGCGAGGAAAGCCACACTATTGCGCTCGCGGAGATGCCAACGCATATCCACTCGCTCAACGCGACGAGTTCCGCGGCCGACACAAATACCCCTGCCAGCAACACTCTACTGGGAACTATCAACAATGGTTACGGCGCCCCGAATAACCTAACCGCGTTGGCGGCGACCGAGGTGAGCAACACCGGTGGCAGCCAACCCCACGAGAACCGGCAGCCGTACCTGGTGCTGCTTTTTTGCATCGCCCTTCAGGGAGTTTTCCCGTCACGTAACTAAGGAAATTATTTATGTCACAACCCTATATTGGTGAAATCAGGATGTTCGGGGGCAGTTTCGCCCCGGCCGGATGGGCCTTTTGCGATGGCCAGCTCATGGCCATCTCGGAAAACGATGCGCTCTTCACGTTGCTCGGCACGACCTACGGCGGCGATGGTGAGGAAACGTTTGGTATACCGGACCTGCGCGGTCGCGTCCCCCTCCACGCGGGCACCGGACCGAAAGGCACAACCTATACGCAGGGCGAAATGGCTGGCGTGGAGAGCGTCACACTTTCCGTCCAGCAAATCGCGTCGCATAACCACCCCATGTTAGCCACGAACGACATTCCGGTGACGAATAGCCCTCAAGATAATCTGACGGGCCAGGCTGCAGCCAAGTTTTATCGAGCGGGTGCGCCGTCGGTAACTCTCAATCCTCAGATGATAGGACCGGCCGGTGGCAGCCAGCCGCACGAAAATCTGCAGCCGTACTCCTGCATCAACTTCATCATTTCACTGTTCGGGATCTTCCCCACTCAGACCTAAGGAGAGATAAATTTATGTCATCACCATTTGTCGCAGAGATCAGGATTTTCGGCTGCAATTTCGCCCCGACTGGCTGGGCCCAGTGCAATGGGCAGCTCCTGCCGCTTTCCCAAAACACCGCGCTCTTCTCGCTTCTGGGCACGTTCTACGGAGGCGATGGCAAATCCACCTTCGCCTTGCCTAACATCCAAGGCTGCGTCCCCATCCATGTGGGCGGGAATCAGCCCGGAAAAGGCTTGTCTGAGTACTTTCTGGGTCAGGTGGGCGGGGCGTCGAACATCACACTCCTGCAGAGTGAGATGGCGGCGCACAACCACTTGGCGGGAGCGCAAAATTTGCCCTTGGGGAGCGTAGTTTCGCCCACGGGTAATACTTTGGATCGCCCCGCGAGCGGAAACTTGTTTACAGCAACAAGTTCGCCCTTGGTCAACATGGCCGCGCAAGGAATCGCTCCAGCCGGAAGCAGTCTGCCGCATAACAACATGATGCCATTCCTGGTGCTGAATTTCTGCATCGCGTTGCAGGGCGTCTTTCCGCCGAGAACTTAAAGAGAGTGGCCCGCCTTCGCTAGGGCCACGGCGTGGCAGGCAAATTTCGCCAAGCTTCGACTTGGCAGGCGAGTGACGTGTGACGAGTTTGGTCGGACCATGCCGGCTAAGTTATCACTGCGCTTGCGGCCGATCACGCCGGAGGACGAACCGTTTTTATTGCGACTCTTTGCCAGCACGCGGGCGGATGAGCTGGCCCTGACGAATTGGAGCGAGGAACAAAAGGTCGCTTTCTGCCGGATGCAGTTCACCGCGCAGAGCGCGCATTACCAGAAGCATTACGGCGACGCCTCGTTTGATATTATCGAGCGCAGCGGCGTGGCGGCCGGACGGTTGCTGGTGTGGCGGTCGGGCAAAGAGATGCTGATCGTGGACATCGCGCTGTTGCCCGAACACCGCGGCGCCGGGCTCGGGACCAACCTGCTGCGAGAATTACAAGAAGAAGCGAAGGAGGCGGGCAAACCGCTCACCATTCATGTCGAGAAGTACAATCCCGCACTGCGGCTCTATGAGCGGCTCGGGTTCCAGAGGATCGAGGAGCAGCCGGTGTATCTCCTCATGGAGTGGCGTCCTCCTTTTCCATTGTCATCCTGAGCTTGTCGAAGGATCTCTAACTAATCTCCCTTTAGTTGTGTCGGCAGTGAGCGGAAAGAATTAGAGATCCTTCCCTTCGACTCCGCTCCGGGCAGGCTGGCTCAGGATGACAATCCGAGAGAACGCTTATGAAGACCAGTCCGCAGCGAGATCATCCCAACGAGGATTCAGCTTCGAGATGAGCGTGTTCTTCTTCTCGCGTCGCCAGCCTTTCAGTTGTTTCTCCCGCGCGATCGCATCGCGAATTTCTCGGTAATGCTCAAAGTATACCAAGTGGCCGCATTGATACCGGTGCGCGAAGCTAGATGGTCTTTCGCCATTTCGATGCTGCCAGACCCGGACTTGTAGCTCGCTCGTGACGCCAATGTAGAGCGTTGAACGCGTGTTGTTGCTGACGATGTAAACCCAATAGTCGTTGTCCGCGGTGCTCACGGGGGGAGGATGGTTTAGATCCTTCGACTTCGCTCAGGATGACAACATCAATTAAACACTGCTTCAAAGCTGCTGCTGGTTTTATCGGCGGCGATCTGAACGAGAAAGATTTCCATCTCGCCGAGCTGCGCGTGTTTTATCGGGTAAATGCCCTGTGGCAGCCGGAGCTCCGCCGGCCCGCGGAAAACCAACGAAAACGGCTCGCGCGTATCCGCGACATGATGCGTTCCGGTCAGGCGCGCCTCGGAAAGTTGGAGAGTCACCGGTCCCGCCGCCGCGACAATTTCAAAATCCTGGTTCAAGCACGCAGTGAATTGTTCACAGCGGACTGTGGCGAGATCAAGCATGGGGAGTTCTCTCACAAAGGTCACAAAGGACGCAAAGCTTTTTCGGTGAACGAGTTCAACGCACCGCGGGCGCGTGCCTTGCTTTGTTAAAAGGTTCTTGACTCGCCTCGCCGAAGTATGGTCGAACTAAGCCGCGCGGCAGGGGCGGTCAGGCTCCGCTCACATTAAATGTATTCGAATCGCCGTTCTTTTCTTCGCGCCGGGTCCTTGCTGGTGTGCGGCAGTCTCCTTCCCCGCGGGCTCTTTGCCTTCTCCGCGGAGAAAGGTCCCGCCGTGCTCTCCTTCAATGCCGAGGAATTGCGGCTGCTCGATTTTGTAGCGAGCTACAGCTCCGTCGCGCGCATCATCGGCGCGTCCGTTCTGGGCCGGATGCGGCCCGATAGCGGCTGCGGCCTGCAGGTGCTCGTGCAGGTGACCGATTTCGTCCGGCTGGCCAACGCGTTGCCCGGCGCGCCCTTCAAAAACATTTTTAGCAAAGGGAACGCGCTTTCTTTCACATCGCTCGGCAGCGCCGATGTGATCGAGAATCTTTCGCCGGAAGAGTTCGCGGCCCGAATCGCCGCGTTAAGCGCGAAGGAGAAGATAGTTTTTGCCCACGACGCCATCTCCTACGATCCGATCGGAAAAGTTTTGGACGATCCCTTCGGCGCGCTGGAGGCCGGCGAGCTAAAGTTGATCAATCCCCCGGCGAAGACGCCGGTCGCCTTGGAAGTGGCGCTGCGTGGGACGGGAGAGGCGCGCGCGGCGGAAGTGCCCGAAAGCGAAACTTTCGCCCGATGGAAAGCGCAGCTCGTCAAGTCGGTTGCGCATCCGAAGGCGGCTTACCCGATTGCTGCCGCCTTCGTTCGGAGCGTTCCGTCGTTCACCGCCCTGGCCGGAGCGGACGAAGTGAAAAGCGCGGTAGCGACCCCTCTCGTTTCGAGCTCGATCAAAGCGGCGCTTGGCTTGGGCAGCAAAAGCGTGATCGCGGAATTCGATCGGGTGCGCGAGATCTTCGGCCAATCGTATTGCGACGGCGGCGTCTGGTTCCATGTCCTGCTCGGGAAGCAGATGAAGAAGGACGCGCGCGGCTGGATCGAACCTTCACTTTCGGAAAACGCACAATGGCGCCGGGCTTACCAAGACGCTGTTTTGATTGAGGAGGCTTTCCAAACTCCCGAGTTGAAATCGCAGGCCTGAAAAAATTTCTAAAACCCTGAAATAAATCTCGACGTCATTCCGCCTTTTCTTTAAAAACCATGCCGACTTGATGCCTGACGGCATCGCAACTGCTGATCGATCGCCCCCTTGAAACCTCTCTCACCTCATCTCCCCCTTACCGCCGGAATGCTGGCGGCCGTTCGCTCTTTTTCGGGCCTCCTCTTCGCAGCCTTGCTCGTAACCGGCGGAAATCTGTCGGCGGCTCCCGACATAAAGGCGACGCAGACCGATGCGTTCCCCGTGTATCCGGATGGGCGCGCGCGGGAAGGCGATACGATCACCTACTCCACCGTCATCTCGAACGTGGGGGCGGACGCTGCTACCGGCGTCCAGTTCACGAATCCAACCCCAGGCAACACGACGGACATCGCGGGCTCGGTGACGATCTCGCCCCTCGCTTTTCCCGACACCTACACCACCGGCATAAACTCGTCGACGGTCGTTG
>JBEEHV010000007.1:0-150826 GCA_041167585.1 Verrucomicrobiota bacterium | reverse complement strand
GCATAGCGCACCTCGATCTCGGTTCCCATCATGAACGCGGTGCCGCGGGTCATCTGCTCCGTCACCGCATGGATGATCTCGGGGCAGGCGTGGCCGTGGATCAGGGACGCCATGTTGTTGGAGAAGTCGATGCGCGTGACGCCCTCGAGGTCGGTCACGCGGCAGCCCTTGCCGCACTCGACGTAGGTCGGGTGACCCGCCCGCAGGATCGCGTTGCGGCTGACGCCGCCGGGAAGGACTTTGAGGGCCCGCTCGTAGAGGGCGGCGCTGCGCGAGAGGTCGGTTTGCGTAGTCATGTCAGTTCGCTTGGTTCCTCGCTGTTTTAAGTGGGCAATTCTCGCGCAGAGACGCCGAGGCGCAGAGGGTTATGTTCTTCCAGTCCATTGACGCAGCGTGTAATACCGCTCTTGAGAACAGCTTCACCGAAGTTCAAGAGGTATCCTAGCTTCAGTCCGGTCAAACGCAGGTAGGTCTGCACCTGTTTCTTGTGTGCCGGCACGATTCGCTCGACCGATTTGAGTTCCAAAAGCACCTTATTCTCGATGATGATGTCGGCGCGAAAGCCCTCGTCAAATCTGAGCCCTTTGAAGACGATCGGCACCGGGACCTGCCGCTGCACGCTTAACCCACGGTCGGACAACTCACGGGCCAAAATGACTTCGTAAACCGCCTCCAGGAGCCCCGGCCCAAGCTCCCGATGAATATGGATAGCCGCTTCGAGCAGCGTCGTTCCAATTTCATTTTCTTTCATTTCCATACAAACTCTGCGCCTCGGCGTCTCTGCGCGAGATCATTTTTCTGCGCCGCCTGCTTCGATCGATTCCGGGTTGCGAAGCAGAGGCGCAGCGGTGCGCTCCTGCACGTAATCAAAATCGATGCCGGGGCTCAGTTCGACGAGCCGAAATCCGTTCGGCGTGACTTCGATCACGGCGAGATCGGTGTAGATGCGGTTCACGACGGCCAATCCCGTCAGCGGAAAGGTGCACTTTTGCACGAGTTTCGCCTCGCCTTCCCTGGTGCAATGCTGGGTGATGACGAAGATCGATTTTACTCCCGCGACCAGGTCCATGGCGCCGCCGACTGCGGGGATGGCGTCGGGTTCGCCCGTGGACCAGTTGGCCAGATCGCCATTCTGCGCGACCTGGAGCGCGCCGAGCACGCAAAGATCCAGGTGGCCGCCGCGGATCATGGCGAAGCTATCCGCGTGATGAAAGTAGGCGGCGCCCGGCAGCGCCGTTACGCGCTGTTTGCCCGCATTGAGCAGCTCGGGATCGCCTTCGCCGGGCTTGGGGGCGGGGCCCATGCCGAGCAGGCCATTTTCTGTGTGGTAAATGAACGAGCGGCCCGCCGGCACGAACTTGGCGACCAGCTCCGGAATGCCAATGCCCAGATTCACATAGGAGCCGTCGGGAATGTCCTGCGCCAGGCGCTGCGCCATCTCCTCGCGCGTTCGCCCGATCACTGTCGACTTCGTCATGGGTAGGACGCTCCTGCCGCGACGAGTTCCGATTCGTGGGCGGGGTTAGCGATGGCGACGACGCGATCCACGAAGATGCCGGGCGTGACGATCGACTCGGGGTCCAGCTCGCCCGGTTCCACGACCTCGGCGACCTGGACGATCGTGACCTTGGCCGCCATCGCCATCAGCGGGTTGAAGTTTCGCGCCGTCTTGTTGTAAAGGATGTTGCCGTGGGTGTCGGCGACCCGTCCCTTGATGAACGAGAAGTCCGCGCGGATGCCGTGCTCAAGCAGATACTTTCTGCCGCCGAATTCCCGGGATTCCTTGCCTTCCGCCAGCGGCGTTCCCACCGCGGACGGGGTGTAGAACGCCGGGATTCCAGCTCCGCCGGCGCGGATGCGCTCCGCGAGCGTTCCCTGAGGAACCAATTCCAATTTCGTGCGCCCGCTTCGGTAGAGCTCGGGGAAGACGGTCGAGTTGGCGGTGCGCGGAAACGAACAGATGACCTTGGAAACGCGGCCCGCCTTGAGCAGCGCCGCGAGGCCGACCTCGCCGCTGCCGCAGTTGTTGCTGATCATCGTCAGATTCGTGGCGCCCTGGTCGATCAGCGCGTGGATGAGCTCGATTGGACTGCCCGCTTCGCCGAAACCACCGAACATGATGGTAGCGCCATCGAAAATATCCGAGACGGCCTCGGCCGCGCTCGCCACCCGCTTGTCGATCATTCGGCGCCTACAAGAGCGGCTTGAAGAGCGCCGAGACTCGGCGCCTGTCCGGCAGTCGTGGCGCGGCGCGGCGCCTGCCCGGGAGCCGCCACCCGCGCGTAGTCATACAAGCCGGCCTCGTCGAACAGAACGCGGTCCTCGTAGTCGTCGAACCAGAGCGCCTCGGGGTTGCGCCCGACGATGCAGACCTTGCCGCGGTCGGGGGCGCTGCCGGCGTTCCGAAGAATCTTGAAGATCAAGACGCCATTCTCGCTGCCTGCGAGTCCCGGGATCGCCTCGTTGGTGACCGCCGCCACTTCGGTCTTGCCTTTGTAATGTGTGATGGAAAGGCGCGCGTGGGTCTCGACGCCCGACAATCCCTTTTGCGAGGTGTTGAGAATATTCCACGCGGTCTCGATCGGAACGTTGAACGCCTTGTAGGCGATGATGTCGCGCCCGCAGAAGAAGTAGTGGTTCTCGCCGCCGGCGCGCTTGAACTCGCGCTGCAGAATGCGGAGAGCGTCCGCGTCATCGTTGATGCCCCGCATGATCGGCGCCTGGTTCTGCACCGTGAGCCAGCCGCGCGAGGCCAGGCCACGCATACCTTCGCCCGTCGCGGGGACCCATTGCTTGAAGCCCTGGGCGTCCTCGATGTAGTTGCCTTCCGCATCCTTGGCGAGGAACTCGTCTGGGTGCTCGAAGTGCAGCATCATGTGCAGGCCGACCTCCGGGTAGGTCTCGTGGAAGCGATCGAGCATCGAGAGGAAGGTGCGGTCGAAACGCTGGGGATAGAACGCCATATCCTTGGTGCCGATGCGGATCGACTCGACGCCGGCTTCGGCGAGAGCGCCCAGCCACGCCGCGATCTTTGAATTGTTCAGCACCATTGCGTCGCCGCCCGACATCAAGATCTCGCGCAGCTTCTCGCGTCCGCTTTCGGGATGCACGCCGCCATTCGCTTCCACGGCCGCGTTGTGCTGCTTGATGTAGGGGATGATCTCGGGGATCATCGCGAGACCTTTCTTTGCAATGGTGCCGTCCTTTCGCTTGATCTGCTTGCGCGCGATCAATTCTTCGCGGTAGCAGAAGCGGCAATGTGCCGAGCAGGTCGAAATGACGTACATGAGGCCCATCTCGTACTTGTGCAGCAGTCCCTCGACGGGGCTGTAGTCCATCTGGTGGCCGGGATCCTCCGAGCCCGCCAGATCCAATGTCTCGGCGGGGTCGGCCTTGACGATGCGCTGAATCGCCGCGCTGGTCCTGGCCAGCTCATAATAATGGCGCGTGATCTTCACGGGCATCCGCGCTTCAACATCACGATCGGTGCCCTTGAGCGCTTGCAGGCGTGCCACCTCGTCCTTGGAGTAGAAGTTGAGCATGTCTGCCGGCGCCTTCTCGTGGAAGAAAGGGGCGAGCCCACTAATGATTTCCCGCTCGTAGCGGCCTTCTTCGACGCCCTCGAGAAACTTCTGCTCGCGTGCGGTGGGGACGTAGGGTTGTGGCTGTGTCATCGTTCGGGCTCCATTGCGGGGAAAGATTAGCGCGGAAGCTCCAAAATCCAAGCACCAAGCTCCAGAGAAACACCAAATCTCAAGCTCCAACGGCGAGCGGAGAAAGAGCTTTTGGAGCTTGAAACTTGGAGCTTCTTTGGGATTTGGAATTTGGTGCTTGGAGTTTTTCGCGCAATGTTTCGACGCCAAGGGCAAGCCTTTGTTGGAACCCTTCAAGTACAATCGATTATGGAACCTGTTTACATTCTTGGCGGCGGCCGAACCGATTTTAAGCGCAACCTGAAAAAGGAAGGGAAAACGATCCGCGATCTGATCACGGAATCCGGCCGGAAAGCGCTCGACGACGCTAAGATCGATCCGGCGGAAATCGAGGCGGCGGCGGTGGGGAATTTTAACGCGGGGCAGTTTACCAAGCAGCTCCACCTTGGCGCGTTCGTGCCGGAGATCGATCCGAAACTGCATGGCATTCCAACCATGCATACCGAAGCGGCGTGCGCTTCCGGTTCGCTCTCCGTTCTGCTCGGGGCGCAATGGGTCATGGGCGGATTTCACGACGCCGTCCTCGTCGTGGGCGCGGAACAGCAGAAGACGATGTCTTCTCTCGACGGCTCGGACGTTCTCGGCGCGGCAGCGGATTATCACATCGAAAAGCCGGAGTATGGCGACTTCATGTTCCCGAAATTGTTCGGCCGGATCGCGCAGATCTACATCGACAAATATGGCGCCACCGCGGACGACCTCGCGTCGGTCGCCTACAAAAATTATGCGCATGCGCGCCTGAACCCGATGGCGCAGATGCGCGACGCGAACCTGACTTACAACGACGCGTCGCAAGTCTCAGAAAAAAATCCTAGCGTCGCGCCGCCGCTGCGCGTTTCGGATTGCTCGCAGATCACCGATGGCGGTGCCGCGCTGGTTCTTGTTTCCGGCAAATACCTCGACCGCATCGGCCGCGATAAATCGAAGCTGCCCCGATTGCTTGGTTTCGGCAGCACGACCGATTACCTCGCGCTGGAAAAGAAAGACGCCCCGACGTTCTCAACCGCGCGCAAAGCTGCTGAAAAAGCCTTCGGCATGGCGAACCTCAAGCCGCGGGATATGCAGGGCGTGGAGGTGCACGATTGCTTCTCCATCACGGAGATCGTCGCATACGAGATTCTCGGATTGGCCGAGCCCGGCAAAGGCGCGGAGCTGGCGAAGAGCGGAGCGACGGCGTTACCGCAAGTGCGGGGCGAACACGTCAGCGGAAAGATTGGCTGGGAAATTCCGGTTAACACCGGTGGCGGCCTGATTGGTGATGGCCATCCGGTCGGCGCGACTGGCGTCCGCCAGGTCTTCGACGCTTACCAGCAACTGACCGAGCAGGCGACTGCGCGTCAGATCGACGGCGTGAAAAAATTCCTCACCTTCAACATGGGCGGCAGTCTCACGACTTCCGTCGCGATGATCTGGGGCCGGGAATAGCCCTCGAAATTACGCCGCGTGCGCGTGATCGCGGGACATCGCGTTCAGGTGCGACTGGATGAGAGCAAGGCGAATTTTCACGGCCTCGCAACGCATGCGCTCGCGAACCGTATCGGCGGCTGGCAGATGTTGCGAGTCATAGGGCGACCGCGCGGGCTTCAAGCAATTTTCGACAAATTCATTCGCAATCCGAACGCGTTCCAGGTTCACTGAGGTCGTGATCTTCTCGGCTTCAGCGAGCGCAATATCTCTGATGGCAACGTAGGCGTTTATCTCGTCGACGACATAACTCGTCATCGCGAACCGTTCGGGCGTGGCCGCTTTCGGCTCGGGCTTCTGGGCCTTGAACGCGGGTAGGACTGTGGGGCGCAGAGGTTTGTGGGTGAGTTGCATGCCTCGTAATTCCAGCAGCTCCCGTACCGGCGACCTCGGGCTTTATGGTTCCTCGGGCGCGGCCCCGCTTGCCATCCTGACCCGGCGCACACTAACCTCATTGCTCCCATGAGCGCTCCCGATTCCGATGCCACGATGGCGGTGTTTCTCGACCTGGAAAACATCGCCATCGGCGCGCTCGAAGCGCAGTTTCCCGCCTTCGATATCCGCAAGGTGCTGGAGCGTCTGCTGCTCAAGGGTCACATCGTGGTCAAAAAGGCCTACTGCGATTTCGACCGTTACAAGGCCTTCAAGCGGGGATTGCACGAGGCCGCGTTCGAATTGATCGAGATCCCGCACGTGCGCCAATCGGGGAAGAATTCGGCGGACATCCGCATGGTGGTGGACGCGCTCGACCTTTGTTACACCAAAAGCCACGTCGATACTTTCGTCATCGTCAGCGGCGATTCCGACTTTTCTCCTTTGGTCAGCAAACTGCGCGAGAACGCGAAGACTGTGATCGGGATCGGCGTCAAGAAATCGACTTCCGATCTTTTCATCAACAACTGCGACGAGTTTATTTATTACGACGATCTGGTGCGGGCCGAGCAACCCAAAAGAAGCGGGAATGTCGCCCCCGCTCGCCGGAAGGTGAAGCCGGAACCCGAGAACGAGCGCGGCTCAGGACCTTCGGTCGATGGCGCCCTCGATCTCCTGGCGAAGACTTTGGAAGCGTTGCGGGCGGAGCGCGGCGAGGACTACCCGATCCGCGGTTCGCTCGTAAAGCAGGCGATCAAGCGCCAGAACCCGGGCTTCAATGAGCGGGCGCACGGTTTTCGTGCCTTTAACGAAATGCTCCTCGAGGCCCAAAAGCGCGGCCTCCTGAAGCTGGAAGACGATAAACAAGCCGGCACCTACATCGTCCACGCGATCGAGTAGGACCTACTCGATCGCTCCAAACCCTGTCATTCTGAGCGACGCGAAGAATCTCTGACCATTTCGGAAAGTGGTGGCCGGGGAAATAGTTAGAGATGTTTCGCTTCGCTCAACATGACAGGTCTCGGAAAGTTTTGGGAAAGGTCCTGGCGATGCCAAGCGGGGCGACTTACCGAAAGTCGGTGTACTCGATCGGGATGGGGTAGGAGTTGTCGAGGTAGCGCACGATCACGCTCTTCGCGTCATGCGACACGACCGGCAACTTCGTTCCGCGCGGGACGAGTGCCTCGCCATAGGGAACCTTCAGCCGCACGGGTTGAAGGAGAGTGATGAATTGCTGTTGCTGAGGTGCAGCGGGCGGCAGGGCAGGGTTGGTTTTCGCCGAGGGAACCGGAGCCGGCGGAGTGGGAGTGGGTATCGTCGGTGGCGATACCGCAGAGCCGTCAATCGCTTCGATTTTTATCGCGGGATGGATTTCCCACGCGGTCGAACGCCAGGGTTGATGATATTTGTTCGCGCCAAAAGTGCGGATAGTGGTGCCCACGTCGGCCGCGCCGTTGTGTTCGTCGTCCCACAATAGGTACCCGGTCACGCGGACCTTCCGCGCGGGATGACCCGTCGGTTCGATGGTCAGATCCGGTGCGCGAACGAAAGCGGCCAGAGCCTGGATGCGAACGTTGTCGCGATAGATGGCGCTTTGGGTGCGGGGCGTGATCTCGCAAATAATCGGCGTCGGGTCGCCGATTTGCGGTGCATGGTCCTGCGGTTTCTCGAAGAGCTCGAGGTGCCAGTCGTGAAAATCCGTGCTCGCGCAATTCGTGGATTCCGGGGGACCGGGATACGCGAGCACGAGGTAACCCGTGAATGAGACGATCTGTTTTTCCAGCGGATCGAGTTGCCGTCGCTGGTCGGCATTCAAATCTTTTCGGCGCATGTTCTTCGCGTGCGCCTCGAACGCGGCCACATGTTGCAGGAACGACGCCGTATCCAGCGCCTTGAGGTCCATGCCCTTGAGGTCGGTTGGAGCGCGATTCTTGAGACGGTTGCGCTCGCCGCCCTCAGGAGTCTTAGCGGTGCCTTCCGGCGTGTCGCGGCAATTCCAGCCGGTAAGATCGATCTCCTTCAGCTCGCGATCTTCAGAGATGGCCGGGCGGGCCGCGATGGCGCGGGTGCTGTGCAGCATCGCGAGTGCGCTCACGATCATGATCGAGAAGAAACGCACGGCGGGGGTCGCGAGATTTGTTGCCATCGAGAAGCCCGAGATGATCGACCGCTTTCGCTTTTGCTGCGAGCGAAATGCTTGACAGCAAGGCGTGGTGGATGCCGTAATCGTCGCGCTATGATCGCCCACCCCCGGGGACGCAGGGCTCTTCCTCCTGCTTGCGTGAATGACTCCCGCTCGCGCCGTATTCTTTCCTGACGAACCCAACCGCACTAATGCACCCATGAAAACAGCACTGTCTCTCCTCGCCCTTTTGTTTTTGAACGCCTTGCCCACCCTCGCCCAATCTCCTACTCCGTCCCCCACGGCCTCTCCGGCGATCTTCCCGCGCGAGCGCTTCCAGGTTTTCGCGGCCAACGCCACCAAGCTCAAGAAGTTCTCCGACGCCGTGAAGGCCATGAAAGCCCGGCCGGCGACAGACAAAACCAGCTGGGCTTATTGGGCCAACATCCATGGCGTGATCGGGGGCTCGGATCCGCAATGGAATCAGTGCCGCCACGCGCACTGGTGGTTTGTCGCGTGGCATCGCGCCTATCTTCTCGAGCTCGAGCACCAGCTTCAGGCCGCAATCAACGACCCGACCTTCCGCCTTCCGTATTGGGATTATCTCGACGCCGGCCAGCGCAAGATTCCGGCTGCGTTCCGTAAAACCACCAGCTCTCTCTTCGAACCGAACCGGGGCAGCAACGAAGTGGGATTTGAGGCCGCCGATTTGAAGAAAACTTTCGGCGCCACTTCCTTTGTCGGCACCATCGTGGGAGGAGGCTTCGGCGGCGCCTCTGTCCCCGGAGGCACGGTCAGCGGACCTTTTGCGAAGCGCGGTCGCATGGAACAAAACCCGCACAACACCGTTCACGTGGATATCGGCGGCCTCATGGGCGATCCCCGGACCGCGGCGGAAGATCCGATCTTCTGGGTGCACCATTGCAACATCGATCGGATCTGGGAGGTCTGGCTCAAGAACGGGCCGCATACCAACCCTCCCACCGGTGCGTTCACGACGGAATCGTTTACCTTCCCAGGAGTAAATGGACAAACCGTCACCCATAAGGTGGCCGATATGTTCGACACGAAGAAGCTCGGTTACACCTATGATCGCACCACTCTTCAAGTCCAGCTGGCGAGCACCCCTGCGCCGCATGCCCAACCAAAAAACGCCGCCGGGAATCCGCCCGTTGTGAGTGAAAGCGCCACCCCTTCAGAACCCGAACCGGAGAAGCCGCACGTTCTTGTAGCCTCGGCTCCGCCCGACAAACCCATCACGATCACGGCCCAGCCGCAGACCGTGAAGGTGAAGGCGGAAACGGTCGCGCCGGAGCACAATATGCTGGCGCGATCAGCCAATCCGAAAGCAGTAAAGAAACGCGTCCTCCTTAGCCTGGAGGGAATTGAATTCACCGAGCCGCCCAAGCACCTCTATAAAGTGTATCTCAACCTGCCGAAGGCGGATCACAAGGTGGCGGCCGACACTCCGCTCTATGTCGGGACCCTGGCCTTCTTTGAATCGCCCGACGGGCATCACGGAAATGATGGGAGTGAGCGGACTGAAGTTTTCGATATCACCGACAATCTCGCCAGCGCGAAAAAATCCGCCGCCTACGATCCAAATAATCTGACGGTCACGATTGTTCCTCTGGGCCCGCCGAAGGACGGGAAACGGGCCGCGCCGCAAAACGCCAAAGAGATAACGATCAAGAAGATCAACATCAAGACGACCACGGAATAAACGCGGCGCGTCGCCGTCGCTGCCAATTACCCCAGGTAGAAACCGCCGTTCACGTTCAGGACGTGGCCGGTGATGTAGCTGGCCATCGGCGAGCAGAGGAACAGCGCCGCATCGACGATGTTTTCAGCGTCACCCAGCCTGCCCAGAGGGATCTGCTTGATAAAGTTCGCGGTCACTTCGTCCGGCATCCCTTTGCTCATGCCGACATCGATGAAGCCGGGCGCGATGGCGTTCACCGTGATGTTCTGCCGGGCAAACTCCCGCGCGGAAACCTTCGTCAGCGCGATGATCGCGGCCTTGCTCGAGGAATAATTCGCCTGGCCGAAAAGGCCCATCTGTCCGCTGACCGACGACAGATTCACGATCCGCCCGTCCTTGCGCAGGACGGCCGCGGCCTTTTGCGTGACGTTGAAAGTGCCGGCGAGATTCACCCGCACCACGCTCTCGAAATCTTCCAGCGTCAGTTTCTTGATCGTGCGGTCGCGGATGATTCCGGAATTGTTGATCAGGATATCGAGCCCGCCGAATTTCTCGCCGATCGTCTTCATCATGGCTTCCACCTGCTCCGGCTGCGTCACGTCACATTCGATCACGAGCGGCTCTTTCAACTCCTTCGCCACATTCGTCGCATCCGTCTTATTGGTCCCATCCGGATCGGCGATGTAATTCACCACGCATTGGGCACCGCGCGCCCCGAATGCCTTGATCATTTCCGCGCCGAGGCCGCGGGAGCTGCCGGTAACGAGGACTGTTTTGCCAGTGAAGTCGAGAGGATCAGTCATGGGTGAGAAAAGGTATTTGAGGATTGAGCGGTTGAATATCGGCGCACGATGAGCGCGATCGGCAGTCCGATTAAGAACATATGGACGCACACGGCGGTCAGGTCTCGCGAAAGGGAAGGATGCACGACAGGGTAGGCGAGTGGCATAACGATCCAATACATGAAACCGTAAACGGCCACTCCGTAAAGTAGTCCCGAAACGACGGCGTGGCGGGTGACGAACACAACTTTGCGGCTCGCCCCGTAGAATACAGTAGCCACCACCAGGGCGATAAAAAAATGGATCGCGAGTCCGAGGGCTGCGGTTGCGAGACCCCCCTTAATCGCCGATTCACGGCCGATCAAACCTGCCGCCACTCCGTGCAAAACTCCGATTGGACCGACGCCTTTTTGATAGGAGAGAATGAACGCCGAGCTGATATCCAGGATTCCGGCGGTCACAGTAGCCAAAGCAATCGCCGAACCGGCCCGTGATCTCTCGCTCGTCATTGCAGAAGCGATCCGTTCATGCGCGGACGTTAGGCCGAAACGGCGTTGCTCGACAAGCGATTGCCGCTAAGATTTCAGACTCCATGGCCGCTCCGATCCGAGTTCTCACTGCTGTTCCAATTTGCGACGGGCACGACAGCGCCATCAATACCATCAATCTCGAGTTCATCCGGCACGGGATAGAAGTGGTTTATCTCGGGTATCATCGCTACGCGGCGGACATGGTGCGCGCGGCCATCCAGGAGGACGTGAAGGCACTCGGGATTTCGAGCTACAACGGCGGCCACGTTGAGTTCTTTGTCGAAGTCGTCCGGCAATTGAAGAAGCGCGGGGCGGGCGACATTAAAGTCTTTGGTGGAGGCGGGGGAACCATCACCCATGACGATCAGCGGGTGATGCAGCGGCGTGGCGTGGATAAGATTTTTTTCGCCGGAACGTCGTTGGAGGAGATGACGCAATGGGTCCGCGATCATTACGGCAAAGCGAGCAAGCGCGCCGCCGGCAAGTCCGCCGAAATGAAACTGGCGCGAAAGCTGACTGCGATCGAAGACAGTTACGCGAACGGAAAGCGGCCGAAGAAGAGCGCGCAAAGCAAAGTGAAGAAGTCATCCGGCACCCGCGTGTTTGGTTTCACGGGTCCAGGCGGCGCCGGCAAAACGACGCTGATCGATGAGTTGATTCTGCGTCTTCTGCAGCGCGAGCCGAAAGCGCGGATCGCAATTCTATCGCACGACCCGAGCGTGGTCGGCGAAGGCGCGCTCCTGGGCGATCGCGCCACCATGATCAATTCACAGGACGATCGCGTTTTTATGCGCAGCATGGCTACGCGCGGCCAGGCCGGCGGTTTGTCGCCCGCGACGGAAGATTGCCTGCAACTTTTGGCCCAGAGCGGCTTCGACTACGTGATCATCGAAACCGTCGGCACCGGCCAGGAAGCGATGCCGTTTCAGAGCAAGTTGGTCGACCAGACCGTGCTCGTGATGAACCCCGATTACGGCGCGCGCCTGCAACTGCAGAAAATTGTCATGCTCGACCTGGCGGATATTATTGTCGTGAACAAGAGCGATCAGGACCGCGCGAAGACAGCGATGAGCGAGATCGGCCGGCGGGTGGAGCAGAACAAACGGGGACAGCGGGTGCTGGCCACCGTGGCAAAGCGGCATCGCGATGCGGGGGTTGATCAACTCTGCGATCTGTTAACGGAGCCAACGTCGAAAACTTCAAAAAAGGGCGAGCGCAAATGAGCAAGCTAGGAAACGTGGTCGAGGCGGTCGAGAAGTACAACAAGTTTGTCGAAGACGAGGTCAAGCGCGCGCGCACAGACAAGAAATTCGGCCAGCAGATGGTGGATCGCTGGAACGAGATCAAAGCGAAGATTCCGATCGGAAGCGCGCCGACTGGTTTAAAGTTGCCGCGACTTGCTCTGCCTGAGATCGACGAAGCGGGTAACATCACGCGCTACTTGTTAGGCGACGGATTGCCGGGTGAATTCCCATTCCTGAACGGCGCCTATCGGGAAATGTATCTCGAACCACTGCAAACTCCGGCCGTCGAGCTCGGCGCCTACGAGAAAAACGGGCACAAAAACTCGAAGGGCAACGGGAGTAAGAACGGCGCAACGAACGGCGCGAAGCCGCAGGTCGCGGAAGAGCCGACGCGTCTCTTCTCCGGCTTGATGCTGGCGGAAGACACGAACGAGCGATTCCATTTCCTCGGTGCGCACCAGCGCTCGAAGCGTCTCAGCACCGCTTTCGACGGGCCGACGCTTTACGGCATCGACAGCGATGCTCCCGGTATTCTCGGTAAGATCGGCGAGGGCGGCGTTGCCGTCGACACGGTCGAGGACATGGTGCGGCTTTACGATGGGTTCGATCTCGGCTCGCCCGATTTTTCCGCTTCGATGACGATCAGCGGCCCGGCCCCGATCATCATGGCGATGTATATTGCCGCCGCGAAAAAGCGCTTCGGTTCCGATATCGTGCCCAAACTGCGCGGGACGATTCAGGCCGATATCTTCAAGGAAGTTCAGGCCCAAAACGAAACTATCTTCCCGGTCGAAGCGTCGCTTCGTTTCCTGACCGACATGATGGAATTTACTACGCGCGAAATGCCGCGCTGGTATCCGGTTTCCATCAGCGGCTATCACATCGGCGAAGCGGGATCGACTCCGGTGCAGCAGGCCGCTTACACCCTTTCGAACGGCTTTGCCTACGCCGAAATGATGGCGGCGCGCGGCATTCCGGTGGATGAATTCGGCCCGCGCCTTTCCTTCTTTCTCGATTGCGGTCTGGACGTGGAATACATCGCGCTCACCCGCGTCTCGCGGCGCATCTGGGCGATCGGGATGCGGGACGCGTTCGGCGCCGGGCACAAAGCGCAGATGTTCAAGGTGCACACGCAAACGAGCGGTCGCTCGCTGGTGGCGGCGGAATTCAAGAACAACCTCACGCGCACAGCCGCCGAGCTGATGCTTTCCTACATGAACGGCACCAACTCCTGCCATTCGAACAGCGCGGACGAACCGTTCACGACCCCGAGCGAAGAATGGATTCGGCTGGCGGCGCACGGGCAGGCGATCCTGCTCGATGAGTCCGGCATCTTCAAACACACCATGAACATGCTGAGCGGCTCGCCTGGGATGAAGGCGGTGGAGCGCGCCGTGGAAGCGGCGATTCTGGAAGAGTTCCGCGAGATTGAACGCCTCGGCGGCGTCATGGGAGCGGTCGAGAATCGGTATCAACGCAGCCAGATTCAGACAGCCGCGCATCGTTACGAACAGCAGATCTACGACGGGACCCGTCCGATCATAGCCCTGAACAAGTATCGGAACGCCGAAGAAAAAATGCCGGAATTCGAACTCGCTCGCACCCCGCGTGCGAAGCAGCAGTTGCAGGTCGATCGCCTGAAGGAATTCAAGAGGAAGAACGCCGCCAAAGCCGAGAGGGCGCTAGCGAAACTCGCCGCCGTTGCCGAGACCGAAGAGAACTGCTTCCCCGCCTTGCTCGAGGCCGCGGAAGTCTGTTCGTTAGGCCAGATCAGCGGTTGCCTCCAGGAAGTGGTCGGGCGCTTCCGCCCGATGGTGTAAGGCGATTATTTCTTCGAAGCGCGCTTCAGGCGCATGTTTTGTTTGTAGAAAACAAGACAACGGGGTTCCACAACCTTGGTTGGTTTCAGCGAGACAACGATGTCATCGCCAGCGCGCGTGATCGTGCCCGTGCCGGAGTTCGAGAACGTATCGGTCCATTTGAACTCCAGGGTATTGCCGGAAATCTTGCCGGGGCCTTCTGCTTCCGGCGCGGCGCCATGCGCGTCTTTGTGGGCGGCGTCAAAGGTGACCTGCCATCCGCCGCCGGATTGTGCGATGCCCAGCTGGAAGACGGCCGAGCCACCGAGAAAATTCTTGTCGGTATATTCTCCGGTCCAATTGGCCGAGTCGGCCGCATAGGCGGCCAGACACGTAGCCAGCATGAACAACGCGGTGAGACTAATGCGCCGGACAACGACGGAAAAGGTGAGCGTGCTCATGAGGAAAATATGACTCGGGCGAGCGCGCAGCGCGATCTTTTTTGCCGGTGAGTTACTTGTTAGGTTCGCGTGGTTCGCGGTGCGCGAGCTTGAGCGGCTTCGCTTCTTTCAAGACGTGCCGGGCTATGACCAGGCGCTGCACTTCGGAAGTGCCTTCGCCAATGGTGCAAAGTTTCGCGTCGCGCAGATACCGCTCGATCGGGAGATCCCGGCTGTAACCGTAGCCGCCGTGGATTTGCATGGAGCGATCGCAAATCTTTACCGCTGATTCAGACGCGAAAAGTTTCGCCATGGCGGATTCTTTCGTCGTGTTCTTGCCCTGGTCCTGGAGATGCGCGGCGTGCATCGTCATCACTTCCGACGCTTCCAGTTCCATGGCGGAATCGACCAGCATCCATTGGATGGCCTGGAAGTTTCCGATCGGATGTCCGAACTGCTTGCGTTCGTTCGCGTAGGAATTGGCGCGATCGAACGCCGCTTCCGCGATGCCGACCGCCAGCGCGGCGATGCTGATGCGGCCACGATCGAGAACGGTCAACGCCTGTTCTCGGCCGCGACCACGCTCGCCCAAAATTTCCGCCTTCGAATTTGTAAAGCGCAATTCGGAAGTCTCGCTCGCGCGCATGCCGTAGGTGTGAATTTTCCGCACCGGCGTGACCTGGTCCTTCATCATGATGAACGCGCTGATCTCGTTCTTGCCCGCGTCGGTTCTGCCCGTGGTGGCGATGACGATGAGTAAATCCGCCACGCGACCGCTGGTGATGAAGTGTTTCATCCCGTTGATGTGCCAGTGATCTTCGTGCGCCTCCGCTTTGGTCTCGATGCCGCCCGTGTCGCTGCCGGCGTTGGGCTCCGTCAACCCCCAGCCGCCGATCCATTCACCACTCGTTAGGCGCGGAACATATTTAGTCTTCTGCTCCTCGGTTCCGAACAGGATGATCTGCCCGACGGAGAGCGCGTTGTGCGCCGCGATGTCCATTGCGAGCGAGGCGCAGACCTTGCCCAATTCCTTGACCGCGAGTGCCGCGGTCACATAGCTCAAGCCGCGTCCGCCGTATTCCCGGGGCGCGACCATTCCCATCAAACCAATCTTGCCGGCCTTGGTGAAAATCTCTCGCGGAAGTTGTTCGTCGTGATCCCACTGGTCCGCGTGAGGTGCGACCTCGGTCCGGTTGAACTTTTCCAGGATGCTGAGGAACGCGCGCGATTCGTCGTCGAGAGGATGTTCGAGTGTCATCATAAAGAGAAGGGGAGGGCAGGATTAACAAGATTGTGCAGGATTCCGAAAAGCCAATCGCCATAATCCGCGAATAGGGATTCGCGTTGTGAGCCGCAGGACCGGGCATTATTCTGCGCAGACTTCATGGCTTCACTGGAAACAGACGTGGGAGCAAGGGCGCGCTCCCGAATCGCAACGCGGCTCCTGCCCTTTCTTTTTCTCCTCTACGTCGCGAACTATCTCGACCGCACGAACATCGCTTACGCGACCCTCGGGATGAAAGGCGACCTCGGCCTGACCGATTCGGTCTTTGGCACAGCTAGCGGAATTTTCTTCATCGGCTATTTCGCGCTCCAAATTCCAGGCGCATTGCTGGTGGAACGCTGGAGCGCCAGGCTCCTCCTCGCAATCACCCTGATTACGTGGGGCGCGCTGACGACGCTGACCGGTTTTGTGCGCAGTCCGATGGAACTCTACGGCGCGCGCTTTCTTTTGGGCGCAGCCGAGGCCGGATTCTTTCCCGGCGTCATCGTCTATCTTTCGCATTGGTTCATCTACCAGGACCGGGCCAAGGCGCTGGCGCGGTTCATGTCCGCCATACCGATCGCCTATATTCTTGGCGGGCCTGTTGCGGCCAAAATCCTGGGCATTCATTGGCTTGGAATTACCGGATGGCGGTGGCTCTTTTTGCTGGAAGGCGTGCCGGCAATTTTGCTCGGAATCGCTACGCTCTTCGTGCTGCCCGACCGACCTAACGAGGCCCGATGGTTGCCCACCAACGAACGCGATTGGCTTGCCGCTCGCCTCGCCGAAGAACGACAAGCGAAGGCGGACCAGGAGCGCGTGACAGTCTGGCAGGCGATCGGCGATCGGCGGGTAGTGCTGCTGACCGTCGGACTGTTCTTCTGTTACAGCGGTGGCTACGCGTTTTGGTTTTGGATGCCGACCATGCTGCAACGTCTTACCGGCTGGAGTACCGAGCGCGTGGGTTGGATCGGCGCGATACCGTTTCTCGCTGGTCTGGTGGGAATGCTTGTGCTCGGCTGGAACTCCGATCGGACCCGTGAGCGCCGCTGGCATTTTGCGATCCCTCAATTGACCTCTGCTGCAGCGCTGGGTGCATGGTTCTTTCTCCCGCCTTCGAACGCGATGCTGGTGGTGGTGTTCTCGCTCGTCGTCTTCGGTACGATCGCCTATTTGCCGTCGTTCTGGGCGCTGCCGAGTTCGTTTCTCTCCGCGTCCGCAGCGGCGGCGGCGGTAGGCTTCATCAATTGCACCGCCAGCATCGGCGGATTTTTCGGCCCCAAAATTTTCGGCGAGCTAAGTCAGCGAACAGGCTCGTTCCGCAGCGGCTTTATCTTCATGATCGCGTGCTGGACAATCGCGGCAGTTCTAGTGCTCCTCTGTCCGCGCGAGCGCTCACGTAATGTAGGAGGGGCGTCAGTGCCCCGACCGACCTGAGTTTAGAATTCCTCAGCGCTTGATCGCGCGTCTGCGCCGGAAGCGCATGGCCCGAAGTTCATCGCCGGTGATCTTCGCGCCAGCTTGAGGGGGAATCAGCAATTTCGGGCGACGCAGTTCGCCCACCGCTCCCGCGAGAACGATCGCGTTGCGCTCCCCGCCCGGGCTATCGAACAGACGAACCGGCAAACCTTGTTCTTTGAATCCCGCCGCGATCCTGTCGGCCGTCGGATCCGACCTCCGTGCCAGGCAAACGTTGACCATTGCGATGCCCTCTTTTCGCAGACAACCGACGACCGCTTCGAAAAATGCCGCGGCCTTCAGGTGGGCGGGAATGTTCTCCCCGACGAAGGCATCCACAATCAGGATATCATAACGCCTTCGCGTCTTTTGCATGAACGCCAGGCCGTCGCCCACATGACACTCAACCTTCCGGGGCAGTCCGAAATATCGCTTCGCCACCGTGAACGAGACGGGGTCGATTTCGACAATCGAAACCCGCCTGCCGGCGCGCGCCAGCATGCTGCCCAGGGTGCCGCCACCGCACCCGATCATGAGGACGTTGTTGCCGGGCCGTTGCAGGGCGAATCCATAGAGCGCGTGAATGTGCGCATCCAGGCTTACGCCATTACAATCGGACGTGCTTTGGTTTCCGCCCTTCTGGGCGTAGGTCAGCGTGCGGCTTCGTTTTCGAAAACGAAGGGTGATGACACCGTATTCGGAGGCGTGCTTGCGCGGCGGTGGACGCATTGGACAAATTCCCGGCGTTCGACACGCCTTCAGCCAAACGGCGAATCAGCTCTTCAGCGCCACTTCAAAGGGCGCACCGGTCTTGGCGCGGATGTCGTCCTCGGTCACGCCGGGGTGCAGCTCCGTCAGCACAAGCCCGCCGCCCTTCTTTACCTCGAACACACACAGGTCCGTGATGATGAGGTTCACGACTCTCAGGCCTGTGATCGGGAGCGTGCATTCCTTCAGAATCTTCGGGCTGCCGTCCTTGGAAGTGTGCTCCATCACGGCCACCACGCGTTTCACGCCGGCCACGAGGTCCATCGCGCCACCTGGGCCTTTGATCATTTTGCCGGGAATCATCCAATTCGCGATGTCGCCCGAGTCGGTGACTTCAAAGGCGCCGAGAATCGCGAGGTCGATGTGGCCGCCGCGGATCATCGTGAACGAATCCGCGCTCGAGAAAAACGCCGAGCCGGGCATCGCTGTAATGGTCTGCTTGCCGGCGTTGATCAGGTCCGCGTCCTCTTCGCCCGGCTGGGGGAACGGCCCGATGCCTAACAACCCATTTTCGGATTGCAAGGTCACGTGCATGCCTTGCGGAATGTAGTTCGCCACCAGCGTCGGGATGCCGATGCCGAGATTGACGTAGTAACCTTCGCGCAGCTCCTGCGCGGCGCGTTTCGCGAGCAGGTCGCGCACGGTTGATCCCGCCTTCGCGACGGCCGCGCCCTGGACAGTTCGGAACTCGATCCGTTTCTCGTAATTGGTTCCCTGAATGATGCGGTCGACAAAAATGCCCGGGGTATGGACCTGATCCGGGTCGAGGTCGCCGACTTCAACCAGCTCTTCGACCTCGGCGACGCAAATCTTACCGCAGGTCGCGATCATCGGGTTAAAATTCCGCGACGTCTTCCGAAATATCAGGTTCCCGGACTTGTCGCCCTTCCATGCCTTTACGAGTGAAACCTCCGCGGTGATTCCAGGCTCGAGGACGAACTCTTTGCCGTCGAAAGTTTTCGTCTCCTTGCCCTCGGCGAGCTTCGTGCCAAATCCAGTCCGCGTGTAGAACCCCGGAATTCCCGCGCCGCCCGCGCGCAACCGTTCGGCCAGCGTCCCCTGTGGGATGAGCTCGAGATCCAGCTCACCGCTGAGGACCTGCCGCTCGAATTCCTTGTTCTCGCCCACGTACGAAGCCATGACCTTCTTCACTTGCCGCGCCGGGAGAAGGACTCCCATGCCGAACCCGTCCACGCCCGCGTTGTTGCCGACGATCGTCAATCCCTTCACTCCGCTATCATGAAGCGCCGCGATCAGATTCTCCGGAATCCCACAAAGCCCGAAGCCGCCGGCAGCAATCGTCATATCGTCGTGAAGCAGCCCCTCAAGCGCAGCCTTGGCATCGGAATAAACTTTGTTCATGCGGACCGAAATCTAACCACGGATTTCACGGATCGGCACGGATGAATTCCGACGCTCCGTGAGCATGAGAGTAATATGCGATTCGCCGGCAGCGTCGGATTGCTGATCGAGCGAGTTTTCAGGTAAGATGAAGCCGCATTTCTGGAGAACGCGCATCGAGGCGATGTTGTGTTTGGCGACTCCGGCGTAGAGCGGCCGCCTCTGTTCCAGAGAAAGAAACGCAGCAAGCGCTGCGCTAGCGATGCCTCGTCCCCAAAGTGTGCGGTCGATCCAATAGCCGATCTCGCGCTCCCCGTCGCGCAGGAAACTGGTGATGTATCCCGCTACCTGCCCATCGGCTACGATGGTCTTTGTCAGCCCGTCCTCGTTCGCCAGGATTTTTGCCCAATGCTCGTCGAACTCACCTCGTTCACGCGAACGGAATACAACCATCGCCACGGCCACGGGATCTCGCTGATGTTCAAAAAAGAGGGGCAGGTCGCCCGGTTCGATATCGCGTAAAAGGACCTTTGTTTTCACAGGTCAAAGGTAGTCACTCAGATCTTGCCGCAACCCAGCCTTCCTCATTTGTTCTTCGTGAAGATCGATGACGCGATCCGAAGGGTCGGAGCTAACTCTCGACACGGATTATTCGCTTCTCGCGGCAGCGACCAGGCATTTTGATCCGGCGCGTGCGCCTCCTTGGGATAACATCTTGATGGGGCTTAGCGGAGGCTGTAAACTTTGCAGCCATGAAGGCGTCGATCCAGGAACTCCGGCAGCTGCCCATCCCCGAGCGCATCCAACTGGTGAAGGAACTCTGGGACAGCATCGCCGATGAATCGCCGGCGATCGATCTCTCCGCAGAACAGATTGCGGAACTCGACCGGCGATTGGATGCGCTCGACGCCCAGCCGGAAAGTGGCACCCCCTGGCACATCGCGCGAGAGCGCATCCTGGCGAGTTTGTGAGTCTGCGCGTCATCGTCCGCGACGAGGCGGAGGCTGACATCGTTGAGGCCGCGCTCTGGTACGAGCGGCGTTGCGCTGGGCTCGGCGCGGAATTCATGCGCGCAACGGATGCGTGTTTTGAGTTGCTCAGTCAGCAGCCAGATATTTTTCCGGTCGTTTATCGGAGCGCGCGTTTGGGCCTGCTCCACAAATTTCCTTATCTGGTCATTTATCGCGCCTTTCCAGACTTTATCAGTGTCGTCGCAATCATGCATGGACGCCGACATCCGCGAAAGTGGAAGTCGCGAATTACCGGCTAGGAGACCAGGAGATTTTACGATCTTACGCCGCCGCAGGAGCGGGACCGGCAGGAGTTGCCGCTCCGGCGGGAGTTGTCTCGGCTTTGTCGGTGATCAGCGTGCGCAAGAACGGAATGAGCACTGCGAGCGCGATGCCGACCACGAGGCTGCCGGCACCGAGCTTGGCGAAGAGCATCGCGTAGTCGGGGTTGGTGGCGACAGCGTTCGTGCCGGTCGGCTCGGGGATCATGCCAGAGAAGTCACCAGCAAAGAGTGAAGCGAGGCCGGTCACGAGCATCCAGCTGCCCATCATCACGCCTTGATATTGTTTCGGCGCGAGCTTGCCGATCATGGCGTATCCTACCGGCATGATGAGCAGCTCACCGATGCTCTGTAGGACGTAGCTCACAAAGAGCCACGCAAACGGACTTTTGCCGTCGCCGCCGGCTAGTTTGATCCCGAGCGGGAGAATCAGAAAAGCGACCGCCATCAAAAGCAACGAGGCCGCAAACTGCTTCGGGATGTCGATTTTCCACCCACGCGCGCGCATCCGAATAAAGAGCGACGCCATCAACGGCGCGCCGAGCACGATGCAGACGGTGTTGATATTTTGAATCCACTGCGGCTGTATCTGCACGGGGCCGACCATCAGGTTCACGTTGTTGACCGCAAACAGCATCAGGCCGCTCGGCGCCATCTGATAGAGCGACCAGAACATCAGCGAACCGAGGGCGAGAATCAGGAACGCCGTCATATTGCGCCGCTCGCGGCGATCCGGATGGCGAAGCGTGAGGAAGATCAGCGTGACGGCGACCGCGCCGCTGATCGCCTTGAGGATAATGCCGGTGCTGCCGGGCCGCTGGAGCATGAACCAGACGACGGGGACGAGGCCGATGAGAATGGCGAGCCCGGCGAGCTGACGCAATTGGAACTCCTTTGGCGTGACTTCGAGCAGCGGGGTATTGCGGTCGGCCAGCGTCTTCCACATGACCGTGGCGAGAACAATGGCGACGAAGTTGCCGAGCGTGGCGAAGATGAACAGGTTCGAGTAGCTCTCGGTCGCCTGGAAATAACCGGCGACGGTGAACCCGACGAAAAAGCCGACATTCATGCCGGCGTAATTCCAGAGGAAGGCTCCCTCGCGCCGCGGATCGTCCGAGGTGAAGCGCTGGGTCAGCATCATGTTGATGCAGGTGACGTTGAGGCCGCTCCCAGTGAGGAAAAGGGCGAGGCCGACGTAGAATAGTGGGAGTGTGCCGCTCGCGATGCAGCCGCAACCAACGACCTGCAGCGCCATGCTCCCGACGAACAGTTTTCGGTTCGAGAGAAAGCGCCCGCCTAGGTAGCCGCCGAAAAGATGCAGTCCGTAGTTGAAGGCGCCGAACACGCCCATCAACATGGTGGCCGATTTCGCGGAGAACTGGAGATGGTTCTTGGCGTAGAGAACCAGCGTCGAAAAGAGGACGGCGAAGCCGAGGGTCGAAAAGATCTGAATGAAGAAGAGCGCGGCGGTTCCCTCCGGAGCCCCGGCAAAACGGCGTTTAAGTGAGTTCATCCGGCGCTGGTTGTCGCTTGCCGCGGTGGGCGATGTCAAGCGGGGACGCGGCAGCAACAGTTCTGGGCAGCGCATGCGCTCTCCCCAGAGCTTGCTCCATCCCGATTCGTCGCCAGATTGCAGCTTCACTTTTTCGCATGACTACGACACTCGCCCATCAACTCGCCAACTTCGCCTGTTCCCTCGAATTCGGAGATCTCTCCAGCAATGTCGTCCACGAGGTAAAACGACGGGTGATCGACTCACTCGGCTGCGCGCTCGGGGCCTGGAATGAAGAGCCGTGCACGATTGCGCGCGCGGTCGCTTCCGATTTCAGCGCGAAGCACGGCGCGACGATCATCGGGACGAAACAGAAGGCGCCGCCGGACTGGGCCGCTTTCGCCAACGGCTGTTGCATTCGTTATTTCGATTACAACGACACCTATCTTTCCAAGGAACCGGCGCATCCGAGCGATAACTTTGCGGCGGTGCTGGCGATCGGCGAAAGCGTCGGCGCGACCGGAAAAGAAATTATCACCGCGGCCGCGATCGCCTATGAAGTGCAATGCCGTCTTTGCGACGCCGCGAGCATTCGCGCGCGGGGCTGGGATCATCCGACCTATGGTGCGTTTTCGACCGCGCTCGCCTGCGCGAAATTGATGCGGCTGGATCCGGAGCGGACACGGCACGCGGTCAACATTGCCGGCGTGGCCGGGATGGGAATGCGGCAAGCGCGGGTAGGGGAGCTGTCCCACTGGAAGGGCGTCGCGTTCGCGAATGCGGCGCGGCACGGCGTTTATTCCGCCTTGCTGGCGCGCGCAGGCATGACCGGGCCGGCTCCGATTTTCGAAGGACAGATGGGGTTCGAAAAACAACTTGGCGTCTCGTTAGGCAATCTCAGCACGATTTTCACCAAGACCTCCGAAGCGATGCCCGGCGAAGGCCCCGCCTCAATGATCCTTAAGACGAGCATCAAATATTGGCCGGCGGAATACCACAGCCAGAGCGCGATCGAAGCGGCGTTGCATTTGCGAAATCAGATCGAGGATCTTTCCCAGATCAAAACGGTCGTGATCGAAAGTCATGACGCCTCGGTCGATATCATCGGGAGCGAGCCGGAGAAGTGGCACCCGCAGCAACGCGAGACCGCGGATCACAGTTTGCCGTATATCACGGCGGTGGCGTTGATCGATGGCGAGGTGACGGACAAGCAGTTCGCGCCGGAGCGATTCACCGAAACCCGGATCGTGTCCTTCCTCCAAGGCGTGAAAGTGGAGCGGAATGATGAGCTCACCGCCTTGTATGCCGAGGCCGTGGCGAACATTGTCCACGTAAACCTGGCCGACGGCCGAACCCTGACCAAGCGCGTCGATTATCCGTTAGGCAACGCGAAGAACCGGCTAAAGGATTCCGAGCTCGAAGGAAAGTTTTTGAATCTCGCGGCGCCGAAAATCACCAAGGAAGGCGCCGATCGCGTTGTGGAGCTGGGTTGGAAATTGGATGAGGCGAACGACGTCTCCGAACTGATGAAGTCACTCGAGATGCCAGAACCGTCATGAGTCGCCCGACTATTGGTAGGGACGGCGCGCTGCGCCGTCCGAAACGTTTGCGAGCCGTATCGCGCGGACGCCGCAGCGCGGCGTCCCTGCCAAGGCTATGAGCGCTTCTTCTCCTTCCGGTCAGCTTCGCCAATTAATCGCGAACGGCTGTGTCGCGATGCCCGGCGTGTTCAATGCGTCCATGGGGCGGATGGTGGAGCGCGCGGGTTTCCCGGCGGTTTACATTAGTGGCGCCGGTCTGTGTAATGCGACTGCCGGCGTACCCGACATCGGTTTGCTGACATTAACCGAGGTGGCGCAGCTCGCGGGCTACGTGGCGCGCGCCGTGAAAATTCCGGCGATTGTCGACGCCGATACCGGTTTCGGCGGCGCAGAGAACGCGGCACGGACGATCGAGGAATTCGAGCGAGCGGGACTGGCCGGCTGCCATATCGAAGATCAGGAATTTCCAAAACGGTGCGGCCATCTCGCGGGCAAGACTCTCGTCGAAACGGAAGACATGAACGAAAAGATTCGCGCGGCTGCGGCGGCGCGGCGCGACCCTGATTTTCTCTTGATCGCGCGCACGGACGCCCGCGCGGTGGAGAGTTTCGCGAAAGCCGTGGAACGCGCGCAAAGTTATCTCGCCGCCGGCGCGGACGCGATTTTCCCCGAAGCGCTGCAAGGCAAGGAAGAGTTCCGCGATTTCGCCCGGGAAGTTAACGCGCCGCTCCTCGCCAACATGACCGAATTCGGCAAGAGCCCGCTCTTGTCGCTCGAGGAATTGAGCGAGCTCGGCTACCGCATGATCATCTATCCGCAAACGGCCTTTCGCGTTTCCATGTTTGCAGCGGGCCAGATGCTGCGCGACTTGAAGAAGACCGGCACGCAGGAAAGCTGGCTCGACCGCATGCAAACGCGTCAGGAACTTTACGACCTGCTGGAGTACGATCCGACAAAGTAGAAGGAGAACGATATGAGCACAGAAACCAAACCAGCTTACAGCCCCGGCCTCGCCGGCGTGGTCGCGGGAGAAACCGAAATTTGCTGGGTCGATCCAAACGCCGGCTTGATGTATCGCGGCTACGACATTCACGAGATGGCGAGCAAAGCGAACTTCGAAGAGGTCGCCTATCTCCTGCTCAACGGCGAGCTGCCAAGCATGGAACAACTCGCCGCGTTTTCAAAAGCGCTTGCGGCCGAGCGCGCTTTGCCGGAACCGGTTTTGGAAATGCTCCGGCTCATGCCGAAGAACACGCATCCGATGGATATGCTGCGCACGGGTGTCTCGATGCTGGCGCCTTTCGATCCCGATCTGAACGATCACTCGCATGCAGCGAACGTGCGCAAGGCCATCCGCCTCATCGCGCGCGTCTCGAGCCTGATCACCGACGGCTGGCGAATTTCGCAGGGACAGGACCTCATTGCCGATAAGCCCGACCTCACCCACGCCGGCAATTTTTTCTACAAGCTCACCGGATCCGTGCCGCAAACCTGGCAAATCCGGATGCTCGATACCATTTACATCCTTTACGCGGATCACGAGTTCAACGCTTCCACCTTCGCGGCGCGCGTGACCGCCTCCACCCTGGCGGACATGTATGCCGCGGTGACCTCCGCCTGCGGCACATTGAAGGGTCCGCTCCACGGCGGAGCGAACGAGGAATCGATGAAGATGCTGGACGAAATCGGCACGGCTGATCGCGCGGAGAAATGGATGATGGACGCGCTGGCGCAAAAGAAAAAGATCATGGGCTTTGGTCATCGCGTTTACAAAGAAGGCGATTCGCGGGTGCCGATCATGCGCGAGATCGCGCGCGATCTTGGGAAGCGCCTGGGCAAGGAACAGTGGGTCCCGATCTGCGAAAACCTGGAGAAAACGATGGAGCGCGAAAAACATCTTTGCGCCAACGTCGATCTCTACGCGGCGCCGGTGTTCACCATGTTCAAATTCCCGCCGGAGCTGAACACGCCGATCTTTGCCGTCTCCCGCGTGGCGGGTTGGGCCGCGCACGTGATCGAGCAACACGACCACAATCGCCTGATCCGTCCGCGCTCACTCTACACTGGCCCGGCGCTGCGGCCGTATCCGGGCTCGGCGGCCAACGGCGCCTAACGAGCGATGGCAAACACCCCGGATTCCGGTCGGCCGGCTCCAATGGAGGCGGCACGCCCTCGTGCCGCGGACGCCGGCACTGCATCACAATCGCTCCAGGAGAAATACGCGCCGAAGAACGCGTGTTTCGGTTGTGGGCCCGCCAACCCGGATGGGCTCTATATCCGCAGCTTCGTGCAGGGCGAGGAAGTGGTGGCAGAATGGCAGCCCGAGACGCGTTATGAAGCGTTTCCAGGAGTCCTGAATGGCGGCATCATCGGCGCGCTGCTCGATTGTCACTGCAATTGGACCGCTGCCTTTTATCTGATGAACAAGTCCAGCGCGGATCGGACGCCCTGCACCGTGACCGCGGACTACGCGATCAAGCTCTTGCGCCCCACGCCGACAGACGGCCCCGTTTTCCTCTCGGCCAAAGTCATCGAATCAACCGGCGACCGCGCGACGGTGGAAGGCACGCTGACTGGCGGCGGCAAAGTTTGCGCCACCTGCCGCGGGACTTTTGTAGCGGTAAAGGAAGGTCATCCAGCGTTTCACCGCTGGTAGGGACGCCGCGCTGCGGCGTCCGGACATCGCGGCGCGACGTCCCTACCCGTCAAACGCAATCCGTTCGATGTGCGAGTAAATGTTCAACGTGGGCGGACGCAGAAATCCGATGAGCGTCTGGCCGCTTTCGCGTGCGAAGTTTATCGCCAGCGATGAAGGCGCGGAAACCGCCGCAACGATTGGTATCCCGGCCGCGAGCGCTTTCTGCACGATCTCGAGCGAGGAACGCCCGCTCACCATCAGGACGTGATTCCGCAACGGAAGCAGATCATCGAAAAACGCGCGGCCGATCGCTTTGTCGACCGCGTTATGCCGGCCAATGTCCTCGCGCAACACAATCAACTGGCCCTCGAGATCGAAGATGGCGGCGGCGTGGATTCCACCGGTGCGGGAAAAATTTCCTTGAGCGCTGCGCAGGCGCCCGGGCAATTCAAGAAGCGTTCTTTCCTCAATTCGAACCTGCACTGAGGAATCGATCGGGGGAAATTGTTGCCGGATGAATTCGATGCTCGTTTTTCCACAGAGGCCGCAGCTGGTGGAAATCGTACCGAAACGCTGCGTCGCGGCCGGTGCGAACTTTACGTTTGGCGCGAGATCGATGTTGATCACGTTTCCGAGAGACGCCGGCAGCACGCAGGTCGCGATCGCGCGGAGATCGGCGCGCGCGCGCACAATTCCCTCCGAAAGAAGAAAACCGGCCGCAAGTTCGTCGTCGTTTCCCGGTGTCCGCATGGTCACGGCAATGGCCTGCGAGCCAATCCGGATTTCGAGCGGTTCCTCGATCGCCACCTCGTCCGTCACCCACTCGTGACTGCCATCGTCTTTCCGGCGGACAATGCTGCCGGCTCCGATTCCTTCCATGACAGATCATCGCACGAACGGGCCCTGCGGCGAGGCGAAGCCGACCCTGTCATCCTGAGCCTGTCGAAGGATCTCTAATCCTCACTGGAGCGCGGCGTTGGCTTTGAAGAAGAGGTAGAGCTTCTTCGACTTCGTTTTGCTTCTGCAAAACTTCGCTCAGAATGACAAAAGGTAGAAATGATCACGCTCACGGCCATGCTGCTGATCGGGGGTGAATCGCGCCGGATGGGCCGCGACAAGGCGACGATCGAGTTCGAAGGGCAGCCGTTGTGGAAACGGCAGCTCGGAATTCTCCGCAGGGTCAGCCCGGAAAGGATACTCATCTCGGCGCGAACATTGCCTTCGTGGTTGCCGGACGACGTCGAACCGCTTCTCGATGACCCGCCATCGCGCGGCCCACTGAGCGGCCTAACGAAAGCTTTGGCGGTTATGCGGACAACTCATCTCCTGGCTCTGGCCGTCGATATGCCGTTCATGACCAGTGAACAAATGGTCAAGCTTTGGGACCGGGCCGCGATCGGTTGCGGCGTGCTGCCCATGATTGGCGAGAGAGCGGAACCGCTGGCGGCGATTTATCCGAAGGAAGCGGCCGGTGATTTTTCCGCGGCGTTAGCGGGAACGGATTTTTCACTGCAACGGGTGAGCCGGAATCTTGTGGAGAGCGGAAAGCTTTTGGTCTTCCAAGTTCCTGCGGCGAGTGCTGAGCTTTATCAAAGTGTGAATGAGCCGGGCGACATCAAGGAGGGGCGCTTTCCAAACCGCCCCCAAAAACCCTGACGGCGGTTTGTAAACCGCCACTCCTTCGATGGGAAGGAACCTCTCAGAATTCAACGCCTGAATTACGTGGATGCGGGACTCGCGGCGCCGCGCGTAACCTCCGGTCATGAAAACTTCGATGTTCCGAATCGTTCCGATTCGCACTGAAATTGCCGATGCCGCCCGCGGCAAGATAGAGATAGGCGCGCCAGACCACCGCGTCGTCACGGCCGACTCACCAAACGGTTATCCTTGCCGGCATTGCCTTCGCTGGGCCCAACCCGGCGAGCGTCTGATTTTGTTTCCGTTCGCCGCCATCGCGCCTGGCCGGCCTTATTCGGAAATTGGTCCGATCTTCGTCCACGCGGAACCCTGCGAACGCTACGCCGCGACGGACGAATTTCCGTCGGATTTTCGAGAGGGCCGCGTTGTCCGCGCCTACAATTCGCAGCATGACATCATCGACGCCAAAGTAGTGAACGGCGAAGGACCCGAAGCTGTGATTGAAAGGTTCCTGCAAAAGCCTGAAACTGCTTTCGTTCACGTCCGCAGCGTCAGCCACGGTTGCTACACGATGGAGGTGGAACGGATATGAAAGCGATGGAACTTCTGCCCCCGTCCGACACGATGTATCGCGCGCTCGTTAATCGCGACTCCAGCTTCGAAGGAATCTTCTTCGTCGGTGTGCGCACGACCGGCATTTTTTGCCGCCCGACTTGTTCGGCGAAAAAGCCGGCGCGGACGAACGTCGAATTTTTCCCGACGCCGAGCGAAGCGCTACATGGCGGCTACCGGCCCTGTTTGCGATGCCGTCCCATGGATCCGGGCGAACGCCCGCCGAAGTTGATCGAACAGTTGCGGGCGGAAGTGGAACGCGCTCCGGGCGGACGGTTGACCGACAAGGAGCTCTCCGCGCTCTCGATCGATCCCTCGACCGCGCGCCGTCAATTCAAGCGCCATTATGGAATGACCTTTCAAGCCTACCACCGCGCGCGACGGATGGGACTCGCCTTGCGCGAGGTGCGCAAAGGCGGACGGGTGGATGAAGCGCAAGATGGGAGCGGTTTCGAATCGGCCAGCGGCTTTCGCGAAGCATTTTCTCGCATCTTTGGCGATCCGCCGACTGCGGCGAAATCGCGCGCCTGCATGTTTGCCGAACGAATCGAAACTCCGCTCGGGGCCATGCTGGCAGTAGCGGATGACGAAGGCTTGCGTCTGCTCGAGTTCGCCGATCGTCGCGCGTTGGAACGCGAACTGACAATTTTGCGGCAACGCCTGAAGACGAACGTCGTCCCCGGCGAACACCGCTATCTCGATGCGATCCGGAAGCAGCTCGCGGGGTACTTCGCCGGCGAAAGCCTCGAGTTCGATATCCCGCTCGCGCCGGTTGGGTCAGATTTTCAAATGCGCGCCTGGGATGTGTTGCGGTCCATTCCCGTGGCGGAAACGCGCTCTTACTCCTGGATGGCGGACCGCCTCGGCATCCCTGGCGCACGCCGCGCGGTGGGCCGCGCCAATGGCACAAACATGCTGTCGATCATCATCCCGTGTCATCGCGTGATCCGCGCGGACGGATCACTCTGCGGTTACGGCGGCGGCCTTTGGCGCAAGAAGTGGCTGCTCGATCACGAGCGGAAGTGGAAGAAGTGATTAGCGTTTGTGGCGGGCGAAAGCCGCAGCACAGCGCTTTTCGTTACCTCAAATTGTAAACTTCGATTAGGCCAACGCCGACGCCCTCTTTGAATCCGCGGACGGTGGCCGTGTAATTGCCCGATGGCAGCGTGGCTACGATCGCTGATTCCAGGCTCGCGGGAGGAGCAAGGCCTGTCTGGTAAATTTCGACGCCCTGGGTCTCCGCCCAGTCGTCGTTTAAAATGACGAGGGTTCCGTCCGCATTGCGTAAATCGAGTGTCGGATCCGCCAAATAATTCGTGATGCCCGCATCAGCGAGCGAAGGCCCGAGCGCGCGTACGATCACTTTCCCCATTCCGTTTCCGCCCCCGATGATGATGCCTCCGATCATGACGTTCTCGCTCTTTTGGACGAAAGCGCGCGAACTGATGTTAGCCAGAGTCGAGTTCGCAGCTACGTCGAGATCGTAAACTTCCACCACGGCGACGCCGCTGGGCGCGTCTGGCTTTCCGCGAACGACGGCGGTGTAGTCGCCCGGGGGGAGGGTAATCAGGATCGCAGATTCGCGATTGTCTTTCGGAGCCAGACCGGCTGATTGAATTTCCGCTTTTTGGGAATCCGTCCAGTTGTCATTGCTCGTGGTCGTGCCGTCCGGATGGTGCAACTCGAGCGTGGGATCGGCGAGGGGCTCCAGGATCGGAAACTGGATTTTCGAAAGAGAAGGCCCGATGGCGCGGATGACCACGGTCTTCGGATCTGTTCCCGTAATAATGAAGCCGCCAATCAATTCTTGATTAAGGCCGGTGTCGACTCGCGCCCGGGTCGAGATGTTGAGCAACGGATCCCGCGCGGGCTCGATCGCGATCTGGAGCGGGCAACCAAGCCCGGTGGCAAAGGGTGAGCCGGTCAGAATGCCCGGCGTGAATTTGTAGATCGACTTGGTCCCGGTGCCGCTGCAGTCATCCGAAACGAAAAACTCGCCCTTACTGTCGAAGGCAATGCTGTTCGGTGACGCGACATTGTAAACGGTGGTGAATCTCGCCCCGATGCTATTGAACCCCTCCACGGTGCTCGTTCCCGGGTTGGCGACATAGAGATTGCCGAAGCGATCGAAGGCCAACCCCTGGGGTTTGTTCAATCCGGTTGCGAAAGTGCTTTTCACCCCTGCCGAAGTGATTTTGTAAATCGAATTGGCGCCATTGTCGGCGACGAAGAGATCGCCGAATGCGTCGAAAGCCAGACCCGTCGGTTTATCCAGGCCGGAAACAAAATTGCTTTTCACTCCGGCCGGCGTGAAGCGCAGCACGTTGCCGTCGCGGTCGGAGGCATAAAGATTTCCGGCGCGGTCAGCGGTGAGGAAGTTCGGTCCATGGAGGTCAGACGCGAAGACGGTCAGTGCGCCACCTGCCGTGATCTTGAGAATCCTGTCGTCCTGCCCGACAAAAAGATTTCCGGCGTGATCAAAGGCCAGGCCGCGTACGTTGGTCAGGCCGGTTCGGAAGGGGATTTTTTCGCCTGTCGGTTTGAATTGAAAAACGGTGCCGGTGGAATGATCCGCTTCATAAATGTAGCCGGCCAATCCTCCGGCCGCCGGCGGGGCCATCGCGGCCCAGAGCGCGGTGGAAAAGAGGAAAAGAAAGTTCTTCATAAAACGCAGGCCGGTTAGGGAATCACAGACTCTTCGTGGTAGGAATTTTGAGTGCTGTTGTCGAGCACCGTTTGCATGCCGACGACGGACGCCTTCCGCCTGCAGAGGTGAAAGCGCTCGCGCGTTACCCATTAATATCAGCGCGCCCAGGAGGACTCGAACCTCCGACCGTCGGATTAGAAATCCGATGCTCTATCCGGCTGAGCTATGAGCGCAGGAAAGAATTATTCCGCCGCGCCCGAGGAGAAATCCAGTCTTATCGGCCCGATAGTGGAGCGCTCTTGCTTGGAGACGGCCTGGCCTGAGGCCGTTAGGTATAAGACGACGCGCTCTGCCTCCGGCGCGAGGGCGCGCCGCCTTCAGAGGGAACTACTCGCTGATGCGATGCTTCAATTCCCACACGCGCAAGGCTGCGAGGAGCAGGCTTTTGGTGCGAGTGAGAGTACCGACGGCAGCGGGCTCGCGCACAGCGCCGGCCGGAGCATCAACTTTGCGCGGACGACCACGGCGCGCCTTCGACGTCGCCGGGCGGCTTGCTTTTTCACTACGCGGCAGATGGCCGATGTTGTTCATAATTTCCAGAAAGCACCTTCTGGGCCAGTGGAGCGTGGAGTAATGGAGCGAACGAACAGGCTGCTCACCGATTACTCCAATACTCCATCACTCCATTCCCCCGTCGGTTGCGCTGGGGGGAATTCCCTTGTGCCCCTCGCGGTTCTCCGCAACTTTCCCCGGTCATGTCCGATCGCAAATTTGGCTGTCTGAGCATCGCGTTGTTCGTCGCGCTGTGCGTCAGCATGCTGGTCAATTTCATCCTGATCGTGGCTGCTTTTAGCCGCCTCGGTGGGAATACGCGCCGGGAAGAGCCGACGCCCTCGTTTCGCGAAACGATCGTGCAAAAAGGGCGCAAAGGCAGCGACGACAAGATTGCGGTGATCACGCTCCGTGGACTGATTAGTTCCTCACTGCCTGGGAACGTAGGCGACTCCATGGTGGACGATATGCGCCTCGCGCTCCAACAGGCGCGGGACGACGACAACGTCCGCGCGGTGGTGCTGGAGATCGATTCGCCCGGGGGTGAAGTCACGGCCTCGGATGTCATTTACAATTGGGCTGTCAAGACTCGGGCGAAAAAACCTGTGATCGTTTACATGGATTCCCTCGCAGCCTCGGGCGGCTATTACATCGCCTGCGGTGGGAGTTATTTGATGGCGAATGAGACCACGATCACGGGCAGCATCGGTGTAATCATCCAAACGCTGAATTACGAACAGCTCTTCAACAAGATTGGCCTCGCCTCGGTCGTGTTCAAAAGCGGCAAGTTCAAGGACATGCTCAACGGCGCCCGGGCCGTCACCCCGGAAGAGCGCGAATACGTCCAGAGCTTTGTCATGAAAACGTACGAGAAATTCCTCAGCATCGTGGCCAAGGAACGCAACGTGCCCGCCGACACTTTACGCAATACGGTCGCGGATGGTCGCATCCTGTCGGGCCAGGACGCGTTCGATAGTAAATTGATCGACGGGCTGGGGCAGATCGAGGATGCCTTCGCGAAAGCGCGCGACCTCGGAAAAGCTTCCGACGCCACGATCGTAAAGTACGGGCCGCCCTTTTCTTTCGGCCGTCTTTTCCGCGCCTTCAGCAGCGCCCGCGACTCGAAGATCGAACTAACGCTGCCGAAGCAGCTCGTCCCGCAACTCGAAACGGGTCGCGCTTATTTTCTCCCAAGCTTCTATGCTCCCTAAGGGGTAGCCTCAGACCATGGCCGTCGACGGCTTTCTTTCCGCGCTGGCCACAGTGGTTTATGGGCTATTCCTCATTGGAGCGGTCTTCATTTACATTTCCCTCGTCCGGCAGATTCGCGCGCGCGGCCCGGAAACCGAGGCCATTCCGATCCGACATTTCGGTTTGCCCGAGGTGGTTCTGGCCGTGCTTCTGGCGGGCTGGTTTCTGCTAGGCGTCGTGGCTTCCGCGGTGGCCTCCCGCAAAGTCACTTCGATGCATAACCGGGATCTACTGGTGAGCGCGCTTTTCACGATCGGGCTGGCGTTTTTTATCGCGGCTTTTCTCCGCCTGCGCGGGCTAAACCTTACCTCCTTGGCCGGCTTCGCGAAGATCGGATTTGGGCGGGCGGTGGCGACAGGCGCAGTGTTGTTGCTCGCGGCCTACCCGCTGGTTCTGGTGGCCTCGGCGGTAACCCAGAGCCTCCTGCGCGGCGTTTCGGATAAACAGGGAATCGTCGAGCTCTTCAACTCCTCCAGCACGCTCGATCAACGGGTCCTGATCATCCTGCTGGCGGTGGCGATCGCCCCAATTGCCGAAGAATTTTTCTTCCGATTTTTTTTGTATGGCGTGATGAAGCAATACTTCGGCGCCGGCCTCGGGGCGTTGGTCAGTGCTCTCCTATTCGCTGCCGTGCACGCGCATCTGCCCTCCTTCGCGCCGCTCTTCGTTCTGGGAATCTGTTTCACCATCGCCTACGAATGGACCGGCTCGCTTCTGGTTTCCATGACGATGCACGCGCTCTTTAATTCGCTCGCCCTGGTTGCCCTGGCCTTTCCCGACACGTTTCCCCAATGAAGCTGAGAGAGCTCGGTGAAGACGGACTGCTCGAGCAGCTCCTGCCGAAACTGCGCCTCACGGATTCGGTGCTGGTCGCCTCCGGCGACGACTGTGCCGTGGTCGCGGCTCCGGGTTGGAACTCGCTTCAACTGCTCAAGACCGATTGCGTTGTCGAAGGAATCCATTTCACCACAGCCACCGCGCCGGCCGCGATCGGATGGAAGGCGATGGCGCGGCCCTTGAGTGATTTTGCCGCCATGTCCGGCCTGCCGCAGTTCGCGCTGGTCACGATCGTTCTTCCCGCGGACAAAACCGTCGCGTGGGTGAAGCACATTTATCGCGGACTGGAGAAAGCGGCACGCCTCTTCGAGGTCGCGATTGTGGGTGGCGAAACAAGCAAAATAAAAGGTCCGGCCGTGATTTCCGTCAGCCTCACGGGTTTCGTCGAAAAAAACCGGTGGGTTTCTCGCAGCGGCGGAAAAGCTAAGGATGAACTATTTGTGACGGGCCGATTGGGCGGATCGCTTCGCGGAAGGCATTTGAAGTTCCTGCCGCGGATCAAGGAATCGCGCTGGCTCACCGAACACTTTCCGATTCACGCCATGATGGACCTGAGCGACGGTCTCGGGGCCGACCTTCCGCGACTTGCTCGCGCGAGCGGGGTTGGTTTTGAAATCAATGAGAGCGCATTGCCCTTGAACCGCGGCTGCACCATTCAGCAGGCGATTTCCGACGGTGAAGACTACGAACTGCTCTTTGCCATTCCGTCCTCGGTTGCAGGATCGCTCGCGAAGCGTTGGCGGAAAAAATTTCCCAACGTCGCGCTCACTCGCATCGGCAAATTAAATTCGGCATTCGGGATTCGGCATTCGGCATTCCCGAAGGGTTATGCGCATTTCCAATAGCGCGGAGGAGACGATCGCGGCCGGGCGCGATTACGCGGAGAGCGCCCGATCCGGTGACGTGATTGCGCTGGTAGGAGACCTGGGCGCGGGCAAGACGCAATTCGTCAAAGGCTTTGTGGCCGGCTTGGGGAGCAGCGCGGAAGTGACGAGCCCCACCTTTGTTCTCGTCCATGAGTACGAGGACGGTCGTCTGCCAGTTTACCATTTCGATTTCTACCGGCTCGATCAACGGGACGCCGTGCTGCGCCTCGGCTTCGACGAGTACGTTTTCGGCGACGGCGTCTCGTTGATCGAATGGGCCGACCGCTATCCCGATCTCATTCCGAAGGAGGCGAAGTGGGTTTCGTTCGGGCTGATGGGTGAAAACAGCCGCGAGATTCGGGAAGGAAAGCCGCAATGAAAATTCTTTCGCTGGAATTATCCAGCGGGCAGGGGAGCATCGCGTGGCTCGAGGACGATCACGAACCGTTCTATCGCGCCTTTGCCAACGATCGAAAGCATTCCGGTTTGTTCTTCGAAAATTTGCGGCACTGCTCGCGGGAATTTGGCGCACCCGACGCGATCGTGGTTGGACTCGGTCCCGGCTCTTATGCGGGAGTCCGCATCGCGATTGCGACGGCCGTGGGTCTCCGCGCGGCTTCTGCGACGAAACTGTTCGGCATTCCTTCCATCTGCGCGATCGATCCCGCGGAAAGAAAATATTGCGTGGTGGGCGATGCGCGGCGGCAGTCCTTCTTCTTCGCGAGTGTGGAGAATGGAAGATTAACCGAAGGACCTTCGCTTTTTCACGCTGCCGAACTGGAGCGGAAGATCCTGGCAGCAGGCGTGGCGGTTTACACCTCCGCTCCGCTGCCGCAATTTCCGCAGGTGCAAACGAGGTTTCCGTCCGCTCGACGCCTGGTGGAACTCGCGCGGGATCAAACCGCAGAAATACCCAATTCCCTATCGCTCGAACCGATTTACCTTCGCGAGCCGCACATCACCGTGCCGAAAATGATGCGAATACCGGCCATAAATAAATGAGCGTCGAAAAAAGTTATCGTTGCTGGGCTGAGATCGATCGAAGCGCGTTGCGGCACAACGCCGCCATCGTGCGCGAACGCATTGGCTCAGCCGAAATGCTCGCGGTGGTGAAAGCCAACGGCTACGGGCACGGGATGGTCGGCGTAGCTGAAACCCTGGCCGACGCCGCGCAATTGTTCGGTGTCGCGAACCTGGAGGAGGCGCTCACCCTGCGGAATTCGCTTGCTCATCCCATCATCATTCTTGGTCCAGCGATTCCGGAGGAACGATCCGCCATCGTGGAGCGCGGCTTCATTCCTTCTGTCTCCACTTTGGAAGAAGCGCAGGATTTTGATCGCCTGACTGGAGGAGGAAAGGTTGCGATCAATCTCAAGTTGGACACCGGCATGGGGCGAATGGGTGTTCCGGAAAGTGACGCGGTCGCGGTTTTCAAAAAAGTTGCAGCCTTGCCGAACACAAAGATTCACAGCATCTCCACCCACCTGCCGGTTTCGAACGAGGACACGGATTACACCCACGCCCAGCTTTTGCGATTCGAGAAAATCGTAAAACAACTGCGCGCTGAGGTTCCCGGTGATTATAAAGCCCATGTCTTGCAGAGCGCGGGCGTGCTCGCGTTTGGCGAATCGACTTTCGAGATCGTGCGGGCCGGCATCATCCTGCATGGAATCTCGCCGCTGCCGGAGTTTCAAAAAATACTCAAACCGGTCCTGACCTGGAAGACGCGGATCGCGCTTATCCGCGATGTGGCGAAAGGCAGCTCCATCAGTTACGGCAGGACCTTTATCACGCCCTCGAACATGAAAGTGGCCACGCTCTCGGCCGGTTATGCGGACGGCTATCCGCGTCACCTTTCGAATCGCGACGCATCGGTTTTGGTGCGTGGCCGGCGTTGCCCGCTGCTCGGACGAGTCACGATGGATTTGATGGTGATCGACGTTTCACATCTCGAGGAGGCGACGGTCGGCGATGAAGTGGTCCTGCTTGGCCGTCAGGGCGCGGAGGAAATTTCCGCGACAGAATTGGCGGATCGCGCCGGTACTATTTCGTGGGATATCGTCACCCGGATTGGCCAACGGGTGCACCGCGTGTATCTGTGAGCAGCAATGTTTCAGATCATCTTCAACGAACTGAGCGCGGCGGAGATGGCGGCGCTGCCGAAAACGTTGCAGCTCGATCTGCTCGCGGAATTCCAGATCCTGCCCGAAGACCTCGATAATCTCGACACCAGCCGTTTCGGCGTGATCGAGCGTGAAGGCAAAAAGCTGCACCGCTACCGGGCGAAAGATTACCGGATTTATTTTGAGCGGCGCCCGGAAGGAATCACGGTCCACCGCGTCCTGCACAAGAACACGTTTCGAGACTTCCTCTTCCGCAGCAAGCTGCCGATGGCGGAAGACGATCAACTGGGCAACGCGCGCGAATTTTGGAAACTCATCGAACAGGGCGAGCGAACGCAGAAGAAGGTCTGATCGCTTCGCTGGACGCCGACGAGGAATTCCGGCGGCGTGAGTTCCCGATTTGCGCGCGCAAAATTTATTGCGCTCACGCGGCGGACGCACCGCTGCCGCGCCGGGTAGCCGACGCGATGCGGGACTCGATCGAACGCGCTTCGAGCGATGCCCGGCAATATGACGTGGAGTTGGAGCATATCGCTGAAACGAGGAAGTCGGTGGCGCGGTTCATCGGCGCGGGAGTCGATGAGATTTCTTTCACGGGGCCCACTTCGAGTGGGCTGAACGCGATCGCGAACGGCCTCGATTGGGTCGAGGGCGACGAAGTCGTCTGCTATCTCGATGATTACCCGGCAAATGTTTACCCGTGGCTGGCTCTCGAACGACGCGGGGTAAAAGTGATCCTGCTCGAAGCGGTGGGCCTGGGCGAGATCACTCCGGAGATAGTCGAGCGCGCTCTCACGAAGCGGACAAAGCTCGTGGCGCTGGCGAGCGCGAATTTCTGCAGCGGTTACCGAATCGATCTGGAAGCGATCGGGGCGCTCTGCGCGGAGCGCGGAGTTTTGTTTTCGGTCGATGCGATCCAGACGCTCGGCGCGTTCCCTGCGGCACTGGAACGAATCGATTTCTTGAGCGCGGGCGCGCAGAAATGGATGCTCGGTCCATCGGGCGCGGGAATCCTTTACGTAAAGGAAAGCCGGCGCGATTTACTGCGCCCGGTGGCGGTAGGCGGCTGGAACGTGCAATCGCGCAATTTTATCGCGCAACGAGAAATCGCCTACGCCGAGGGCGGGCAGAAATTCGAGCCCGGTGCGTACTACCACGCCGCGATCGCCGGGTTGGGGGCGGCGGCGACGCTGCTTTTGGAGGCAGGGGCGGCGGAGGTTTCCGCGAAGATTCTCGCGCTAACGGAGAGCCTCGCGCGCGAGATCGCGCCGGCGGGATTCGAATTCCTGAGCCCACAGAAGGCGAAACACCGCGCGGGCATTTTGACCTTCCACCATCCTAAAGTTCCGGCCGACCGCTTTTTCGAAGTGCTTTCGAAACAAGATATCGTTGTGTCGCTTCGCTTCGATCGCGGCGATCGAAGCTGGTTGCGTATTAGTCCGCATTTTTATAACACCGACGCCGAAATGGCGAAGATCTCCGAAGTGCTGCTGGGGCAAGTGTAGCCGGGATCGATGACCCCAGCCGCGCGGTCAGCGACCGCGGCTGCACTACTTCATCAAGAGCGCCGAACGGCTGCGCTTGATTTCGCGCGTAATCCTGCGGTGCATGTGAGCCGGCATCCCGGTAACGCGACGGGGCAAGATCTTGCCGCTCTCGGTCACGAACTTCTTCAGGAGATCGGGGTTCTTGTAATCGATCGCTTCCGTGGCGATGTCGATGCGGCGCCGCGGCATCGTGCGGTTGGCGCGGCGGAAAGCTGAACGGCGTTTGGCGGTCTTGGGTTGCATGACGAATTACCTCGTTTCGCGATGAAGGGTATGCCGCTTCATGAAAGGGTTGTATTTCTTTTTCTCGAGCCGATTCGGGGTGCGCGGGCTTTTCTTGTTTCGCGTGCTCATGTAGCGCGACGCCGGGACGCCTGCCGCTTTGGCTTCCGTGCATTCGAGAGTGATAATTTCCTGCGCCATAAACTAATCCTTGCTGTCGTCGGTCTTGGCTTCTTCTTCCTCGCCCTCGGCGCCCTCTTCATCGGTCAAACCGAAGAGTGACGTGACCGATTGGCGGACGCGTGAAGCCTTGTTCTGTTTCTCCAATTGCGACTGACATTCCACCGTGAAGCGCGCGAACGGGATCGCCTCGAGCCGCGCATGCGAGATTGGTTTCCCCGACATCTCGCAAGTCCCGTAAGTGCCAAGCTCGATCCGCTTCAGCGCCTGATCGATTTCGTAAAGGGCATCCTGCTCCTGGGAAAGCAAACTAAGAGCAAAGTCGCGATCATAGGCATCGCTGCCGGCATCGGCCTGGTGCATGCCAAAGGCGGAAGCCTCGCTGCCTTCGGCTCGGGAACGAAGATTATCTTTCGCCACACCTGCCATCGAATCGACCATCGCGTCGCGCAGTTGGAGCAGCTTGTCTTTCTGGCCGCGGGTGAACGGATCAAGCCGCCGTTCCTTGTTATTTTTGCCCGGCAAAATCGTGGTTGTCATCAGATCCGTCCGGCCGCTTCGTTGCGCTCCGTTAGCCTTCATCGTCCGGCCGGCAGGCGCGGCCTTGGCGGCTGGCTTCTTCACCGCGGGTGCAGCCTTCTTCGAGGCCTTCGCGGCTTTCTTAGGCGTCTTGGCACGAGGCGTCGAGGACTTCGGTGACGAAGCCTTTTTCATTGCCGCTTTAGGTTTGGCAGATTTTTTCGAAGCCTTATTTTTCGGGGAGCTAGCCATAGTTTCAGGTATCGCCCTTGGATAGCCGGGCGCGAGCGGAGGCTTAATTAAGGGCATTTGACCGGGGGCGCAAGGGGAGATTTACCCGTGAAAAACGAGCGATCTCTGGCCCGCCCGCAGCCCCTAAGAACTCGCGCTGGAATAATGCCGAAGAGCGAAACGCCAGAACATCCGCGACAGCCAAAACGCGATAGATCCCGCCAAAACCAGGTGCAACATCAGCCAGCCCGGCTGGCCGAGCGACTTGATCAGGAGCCGCGCCGGAATATTGGCCACGATCACTACCGGGATGATCCAGCCGAAGATGAATTGGAAGGCTTTCGGGAAAATGACGTCCGGATAGCGCGCGATGTGGAGAAAATTAAAGTAGCCGTAGACGAGCCCCTGCGCCCGGACGATCCAAAAACTGACAGCGGCCAGGGTGAGCATGATCGAATAGTGCACCGCCACGCCGAACCCCAGCGCCAGAACGTAAAGGAAAATCGTGAGCACGTTCGGGGTCACGTGCAGTTGCACGAGCGCGACGATGACGACTACGCCGCCGAGCAGCGCATTCAGGACGCTGTCGAGACCGAATTGTTTCGTGGAGACGGCGAACTGGCTGTCGATCGGCAGGACGAGGAGCGAGTCCAGTTTTCCGGTGCGGACCAGCTCGGGGATGGCGGAGATGTTAACGAAGAAAAACGCCTGGAATAATTGCGCAATCATTTGGTGCGTGCCGAGGAGCAGGACGACTTCCCACTTCGACCAGTCAACGATCTTATCCACCTGGCCGAAGATAATGCCGAAGAAAACGATCTGGCCGCAGAACCAGAGGACCTCCACGATCATCCAAAGGATGAAATTCGCCTTGAAGCTCAGTTCGCGAATGAGCGAATTGCGCAGCATGATCCCCCAAATCTCGAAATAACGGCGCACGCCTGAATGCTCTCTGACAAGGCGCGCGTTTAGTCAACAGGTGGATCACGCGCTTCACCTAACAAGCATGAATATTCGGGCGCGAAAACGTGGTCATCCCGAGCCGCGCAGACGGCGAGGGACCTCACAGTCGCAGACAACATCACGCTAATAGCGCTTTCGCGATCCACGAGGCGTGAGCCCCGAACATGCGCCAGCCTGATGTGTTTGAATTAAGACCGACTGGGTGGTCCCTCGCCGTCTGCGCGGCTCGGGATGACATGCAAGTATTCACGTGACAGATGAATCGAAGATAATCCTCTGCCGCAACTTCGCCTGGACCGGGCGGTTGTATTAACTTCAACCGCGATCATCGTGTTCCAGACCAAATGTTGAAACGACCTCTTCTGCTTATTGTTGGCATCGTCGTTCTGATTGTCGCGGGTCTGCTCTACAGCAAATGGCACAAGAGCGGGGGGCAGAGTTTTCAAACCGTAGCTGTCGCCCGTGGCCCAATTACGCAGGCCGTCACGGCGACCGGGACCCTGAATCCCGTCCAGAACGTGCAGGTCGGAAGCCAGGTTTCGGGCAACATCCAGAAACTCTTTGCTGATTTTAATTCGATCGTGAAGGCGGGGCAGGTCATCGCCCAAATCGATCCGGTCGTCTTCCAGGCCAGCGTCAACCAGGCCGAAGGCGACCTGGCCAATGCGCAGGCGGCGCTCGAGCTCGCGCGGTTGAACGCCGCGCGGACCCAGGCCCTGGTGGCGAAGCAAAATTCGGCGCAATCCGATCTCGATCAGTCCACGGCGACTCTGCATCAGGCCGAAGCGAACGTGAAAATCAAGCAAGGCGCGTTGGAGAAAACCAAGGCCGATCTGGATCATTGCACGATCACTTCACCGATCGATGGCATTGTCATCTCGCGAAACGTGGACGTGGGCCAAACGGTGGCGGCGAGTCTGCAGGCGCCGGTTATTTTCACCATCGCCAACGACTTGGCCAAGATGCAGATCGACGCCAACGTCGCCGAAGCGGATGTGGGCGGCGTGGCCATCGACCAGGACGTGGACTTTACGGTCGATGCCTTCCCGACGCGCACGTTTCACGGCAAAGTTGTCCAGGTTCGTAACGCCCCAATCACCGTGCAAAACGTGGTCACGTACGACACGGTCATCGGCGTAACCAATTCGGATCTGAAACTGAAGCCGGGAATGACCGCGAATGTTTCCATCGTTTCGGCCCACCGCGATGATGCCTTGAAGATTCCGAATGGCGCCCTGCGTTTCCGCATGCCCGATGAAAGCTCCACGCCTGCGCCGAAACGCGAGCCGGGTTCCCGTCCTCCTGGCGACAGACCGCCCGGGAATCGCAGTGAACGCCGGATCGAGCGCAGCGTTTACGTTTTAACGTCGGACTCTTCCAAGCCGTCGAAGGTCTCGATCAAGACAGGGATCAGCGACGGGATTGCGACCGAAGTCGTGGAGGGATTGAAGGAGGGCGACCGCGTCGTCACTGGATCGACCGACAGCAACGCCGCCGCAACGCCGGCAACGAATCCTTTCAGCGGTGGTGGCGGTCCACGGCGTTTCTAGGCGTTCATGGCCGAGCCTTCAGCATCGATTGCGGTCCGCCTCGACGAGGTGCAAAAAACCTATCGAACCGGCGAGGTCGAGGTGCACGCCGTGCGCGGCGTCTCGATGGAAATCGCGCGGGGCGAATTTGTCGCGCTGATGGGATCGAGCGGCTCGGGTAAATCAACCTTGATGAATATCCTCGGCTGTCTCGATCGCCCTACGGCCGGTCATTATTTCCTGGATGGCGAGGACGTTTCCTCTCTGAACCGCGATCAGCTGGCCGATGTTCGCAATAAGAAACTGGGATTCGTTTTCCAAAATTTCAATCTGCTCGCGCGCACTTCCGCTCTCGAAAATGTCGAGCTGCCGTTGCTCTACGGAACGCAGCGCCTGACCGGCTTGCAATTGCGCGACAAGGCGGAACGCGTGCTCGAGGCCGTCGGGTTAACGGGACGCGGCGACCATCATCCGAGCCAGCTTTCCGGTGGTCAACAACAGCGCGTAGCAGTCGCGCGCGCGCTGATCAACGACCCCGAAGTTTTGCTCGCCGATGAACCGACCGGCAACTTGGACAGTCGCACGAGCGTTGAGGTGATGGGCATCTTTCAGGACCTGAACGAAAAAGGTATTACCATCATCATGGTCACGCACGAGCTGGACATCGCGTCCTACGCCCGCCGCAACGTGGTCATGCGCGATGGGCGGATCGTGAGCGATCGCGCCGTCACGCGGCGCCTGAATGCCGCGGCGGAATTGGAGAAACTCAACGACCTGCCTCCAGAAGTGGCCGAGCCGGTCCTCGGAACATGAGAATCGCTTCCACGCTCAAGATCGCGTTGCGCGCTCTGCGCCGGAACAAATTGCGTTCTGCGTTAACGGCGCTCGGCATCATCATCGGCGTCGGTGCCGTTATCGCGATGGTGAGCATCGGCAACGGCGCGAAAGCGCAGGTGGAAGCGCAGATTGCCGGGCTCGGCGAAAACGTGATTTTGATTTTTTCCGGCAGCTCGACCGCGGGTGGCATCCGCAGCGGCTGGGGCGGAGCGGGCACGTTGAAAATCGAGGATGCGGAAGCTATTCGTCGCGAGATCCCAACCGTGACCCTGGTGAGCGAGGAAGTCGTTTCCAATGCGCAGGTCGCGTCGGGAAATCAAAACTGGTCTACGCGGATTTACGGCGAGTCGGCCGATTATTTCGATTTGCGCCAATGGGCCCTCGCGGATGGCGCGTCGTTCACGAGCCAGGATGTGCGGAGCGCGAACAAGGTCTGCGTCGTCGGCCGAACCATAGCGAAACAGATTTTTGGCAGCGACGACGTCGTCGGCCAGGTTTTACGAATCAAGAACGTTCCGTTTCAGATCACGGGCGTGCTGACGCCGAAAGGACTGAGCTCACAGGGAACGGACCAGGACGACATCGTGATCATGCCCTACACCAGCGCCATGAAGCGGGTGCAGGGCGGGGGAACGACGCTGCGTAATATCAACGCGCAAGTCGCCAGCCCGCGCGATCTCGTGCCGGCACAGCAGCAGATCATCGAGCTGCTCCGGCAGCGTCATAACATTCGCTCCGGAAAGGATGACGATTTCACCGTCCGGACCCAGGAAGAAATTGCGACGGCGGCGACCGCCACGGCGGATGTGATGACCGGTTTGCTCGGCGCGATCGCGGGCGTGTCGCTCCTGGTGGGCGGCATCGGCATTATGAACATCATGCTGGTCAGCGTGACGGAGCGAACGCGCGAGATCGGCACGCGCATGGCCGTCGGCGCGCACGGCCGCGATATCCTCACTCAGTTCCTGATCGAAGCCATCGCGCTCAGTTCCGTGGGCGGAATCGTGGGGATTATTCTCGGCATCGCGGCGGCGAAAACTCTCGCGGCCGTGAAAAACTGGCCCTCCCTCATCTCACCTACTTCCGTCGTTGTGGCGTTTCTCGTCAGCACCGCGGTCGGCGTTTTCTTTGGATTTTATCCCGCGCGCAAAGCCGCTCGGCTCGATCCGATCGACGCGTTGCGCTACGAGTAAGGCTACGATTTGGGATTGCGGATGCGCTTGGAAGGGACCCACTCGTCCCATTTCGCTTCGTAATCGGTGTAGTGAATCTGGTGAATCCCGTCCTTCACCTGCAGGATGGTGGCCGGATACCACTTCTTCTTCCAGCGCACCTCCACCTGCGTGCCCTTGGCATATTGGACCGGCCTGATCGGTCGTAGATCATCGGGATCCACCCAGACATCTTCATCGTTCTCGTAACCGATGAAGTGGACTTTGAGTTTCTCGTCCCGGGCCTCGATAATCCTCGCGGCATACCAGTCTCCCTGTTCGTCCCGGGCCTGGGCGCGTTCACCGATTCTTGGATTGGCCAGCGGCTCGGCGTGCGCCAGGACCAACTCCGGCCCGAACCCCTCCGTAGTCGCGAACGTCGAGAGCTGCTCTTCGGCCAGGCTCATATCCTTGCTTAGGTGCGCAGCGAATTCCGCGAGCGTGATGGAGCCGTCGTGATTGAGATCGACGAACGCCAGCCCGCGAAGGCTGTCGAGGAGCGCGTCCGAGAACGTCCAGTGCTCGGTGGAACTTTCACTCGCGGAGGAGGAGGTGACACACGCGTAAGCGGGTTGTGCTTTCTGTTTCGTTAACGCCAGCGCGGCCTGCCCCGAGTAGCAGCAATCCAGCAGCCAGAGGACGCGCGCGCATTTGCTCTCGGACTTGATCTTCGGTGGGATCGAATTGATCGACCAGCCCTCCACATCATCATCGCCGGCATCGTAGGACGCGAGGTAAACATCATTGCCGTCCTCCGACTTTGATCCGTGCCCGCAGTAGTAAACGATCAGCAAATCGTCCGGGCGCATCTTCTTCAGCGCCGCACTAAAGGCGATGTCGATCTGGGACTGCGTCGCTTGTTTGTCCTGAAGATAAACGATCTGCGTTTTCGGCACTCCGCCTTGCTGGAAGAAATCCACCAGGGCGGCATCCCGCCGATTCTTGACTGGGAAGGAACCGAACATGTCGGTGTGTTTCCAATGCAGCACTCCGACAACAAAGACCCAGGTCTTCTCGGGCTGCCAGCCGAGGTCTTTTGCCGAAACTTTCGGAGCGGAGCATTGAAACGCGAGCAGGACGCAGAAAAAAGCGATCGGAACTCTTACTCGCAAAGGCATCGGCGGAATTTGTCGCGAAACGTGCGAGAGGGCCAGGGCCGAAGTGTTGTCCGAGGCGGTTGACCTTTGCTCGGTCAGCCGGAGGCTCGCGTATGGGAGAACCAAATCGTTTTCAGAAACTGGTCGCACAGGCCAGGCAGCAGATCACCGAGATCTCACCGGCTGACGCTCGGAGAGAAATGGAAAGCGGCGAGGCGCTGTTGATCGATGTCCGCGAAGAGAGCGATTGGCGCGAGGGCCATGCGCGGGGAGCCACGAACCTCAGCCGCGGCGTGATCGAGCTGGAGATCGAAGAGCAGGTTCCCGATCTGAAGAAGCCGATCATTTGTTATTGCGGCGGCGGGAGCCGTTCCGCCCTCGTGGCGGAGAGTCTGAAAAAAATGGGCTATGAAAATGTGCGCTCGCTCGCCGGTGGAATGCGCGCGTGGAAGGAAGCCGGTCTGCCGACCGCTCAGCCGCCGACCGCTTGATAATGTCCGAGCCCGCGCTTCCACATCAGGTTCGCGGCGGACCACGTTAGAAAAACCCAGCCCGCTTCGATCGCGAGCGCCTGTCCCATCTCGGCTCCGCGCAGGCGTTCCATGAAAATCGCGATCGGACAAAAGAGCTCGTAATAAAACGGCAGCCATTTCATCACCGCCTGGATGGCGGCCGGCATGATGTCGACCGGGAACATTTGGCCGCCGAGGAAATATTCGAACGAGTAAACGATGAAAACGATCGTGGAAATCTCGAGGATCCAGAACGCCATCATGGCCAGGCTGTAGGTGATGAAAAACTGGATCAACCCCGCCATGATGAGCGAAAGCAGCGTGCAAACATAAGTAAGCGGACTCGACGGGAACGAGAGAAAGCCCCGGAAGTAATAAAGAATCGCCAGGATCGGCGGGATCGTCACCGCGGTGAAAACCAGGCGGCCGCTCAAGAAAATGCTGAACCGGTAGGCGAGGTAATTAACCGGCTTGGTCAGGTACGAGTTGATCTGGCCCTCGCGAATGTCGGACGCGATTTGCCATTCGTCCTCCGTGGGAGTGACCAGGTTCGAGACGACGATCGTGAGCAAATAATAAAAGATCATCGAGCCGTAGTTGTAGCCGTGCATGCCGCCGCCGGGTTCGCGAAAAACCGCACGCCAGAGGAAGACGGTCCCCATGAGCGGGATCAACCCGAACACGGCGCGCAGAAAATAATTCCAGCGGTAAACAAAAGTGTTCTGGAGCCCGAGGTTGAAGACGGTGAGATATTTTTTCACCCGGTCGCTCCTTTCAGCGCAGAGAATTTGCGCAGGGCGCGATCGTGCACGGCGGAAAGGAACAGGAGCGCGCAAATGGCGCCGATGAGTGCGAGGCACATGTCGGCCTGGGTGTCCCAGGCATCACCCTGGCTCCCGAGGAAATCGTTGGCGGCGCTTCCACTGATGAGCGCCGTCCACCATTCCGTCAGTTCGTAAAACGCACTGATGGCCAGGCAAACGCAAACCACCAGAAATGGGAGCCATTTTTTTCGCGTCACCACCCCGAGGCGGATCAACACTTCGCGGGTGATGATTGCAGGCACGAAGCCCTGCATGAAATGACCGAGGCGATCGTAGTGATTGCGATGCCAGCCGAAGAAGGTCCGAAGCCAGTCGAAGAGCGGGACGCGGGCATAGGTGTAATGCCCGCCCACGCAAAGGACGCAAATGTGAAGAGCGATCAGGATGTAACAGAGCGTCGTCAGTTCGAATCGGCGATAGGTCGCAAACAGGATGGCGAGCCCGGCCAGGCCGGGTGCGACTTCCAGCCACCAGGTGAAACGATCGTGGGGACGCCAGCCCGACCAACACAAGACCGCGGTCACGATAAGGAGCAGGGCGAGATGGGAGTTGCGGGGACTGTTCATGCGGGCATGGCCGATTTCGATTCCGCGAGTTCAACCGCAAGCTTTATTGCGGCGATCATGCTGTCGGGCCGCGCCGTGCCCTTGCCCGCGATTTCGAAGGCGGTGCCGTGGTCCGGGCTCGTCCGTGGATAGGGCAGCCCGAGCGTGACATTCACTCCCTCGTGAAATGCATGGAGCTTCAATGGGACCAGACCCTGATCGTGATACATGCAGAGCACTCCATCCCAATCGCCTTTAGCGGCGTGATGAAACACGGTGTCGGCGGACAGCGGACCGGTAAAGTTGGACGACTGCGCATTCAGTTCGGCGATGGCTGGGGCAATCGTCTCAATTTCTTCGCGGCCGAGTGCACCGGATTCGCCCGCATGGGGATTCAAGCCGGCGACCGCAATTCGCGGCTCGGGGATGCCCCGGCGATGCAAAAAATCCTTCAACAGAAAACCGACGCGGACGATTTCGTTTCTGTCCAAGGTAGTCGCAACTTCACGAAGTGGCAGATGAGTCGTGACCAGCGCGACGGTTAGTGTTCCACCCGTCAGCAGCATCGCGAAATTCTTCACGCCGCAGCGGTCCGCGAAAAATTCTGTTTGTCCCGGGAACTTGAAACCGATGTCGTACATCCGCGCCTTGTGAATGGGGCCCGTGACGATGGCGTGGATCTCGCCGCGTTGCGCCGCGGCCGCGCCTTCCTCGAGGGCAGCAAGCGCCGCGCGCGCTGTTTCAGAGGTGGGTTGGCCTAACGAGCAGTCAACTGTTGGACCGATCACAGAGTAGTCCGCGATCTGGGGCAACGATCCCGAGGCTAGCGCAGCCTGGACGATCTCCGGCCCGATCCCGGCGGGATCCCCCAGGGTGATGCCAATGCGATACCGCATCGCGCATTGTCATCAACGGCGCGATCACCCGCAAGGTGGATCGCCTGTTACTTGCACCTACACGTTAACTTTCACTTACACCTCTTCGAGGTCGGCAAAGTGTAAGTGAAAGTTAATGTGTAAGTGCAGGTGAAGCAGAAGCCCAGATTAGAACGTCCGGATATAAGCCTTCTGCCGCAGGCCCGCCATCCAGATTTCCTGCTGCCGCTGTGCATCTTCCTGCAGCAACTTCTTTTCGATCTCCGGTCGCATCTTAGCCAGCGAGGGAGTCTCGCCCCCGCGCTTCTCTTCGACTTTGATAATGTAAAAATTCGGGCCCAGCTCGATCACGTGGCTGGTCCGTCCGGGCGGCAGATTGAACGCCACCTTTTCCAGGGGCGGCGCCAGGGTCTTGCGGTCGACCCAGCCCCAATCGCCGCCTTGATCGCGCGTGCTGTCCTCGGAATAAATTTGCGCCATGCGATCGAAAGGCGCGCCATCCGCCAGCTTGCCCAGGATTTCCTCCGCGATCGCCTTCTGCGCCGCCTCATTCCCTTCCGCCGCGTGGGTCGGGATCATGATCAGGCGAAGCTTGACCTGTTCTTTGGCCGTGAATTCCGCCTTATGCTGCTGATAGTATTCCGCAATCTTCGCCGGTGGAATCATGGTCATGCGCTTCACGTTTTTACCGCGCATGGCCGAGACGATGATTTTGTCGGTCTCATCTTTCTTGAACTGCGTCAGCGTGTAATTCTGGGCCTGGAGCGTCTTGATAAAAGTGTTGCGGTCGCCGCCAAAATTCTCGCGGATAATATCATTCACCCGCTGTTCCACGAAATGGTCGGGAATCTCGAACTTTTCCTTTTGGAACGCTTGCACGATCAATTGGCGATCGATCAAATCCTTCAAGGCAAGCTCCCGGGCGGCCTTGATTTGCTTGGCCAACTCGTCGCCGGTGAACTGGGATCGCAATAGTCGCTCCCGCGGCCCGGAAACTCCCCGCACTTGCGAGTAGGTGATGATATCTCCGTTCACGATCGCGGCAATGCCGTCCACCTGCTGAGTTTCAGCGGCGAGTGCCCCGCGACAGAGCGGGGAAAGCATGATCGTGGATGCGGCCAGCGCAGCGAGGCAAAAGGGACGAATCATCGTTTAAATCTTCCTGGTTAGTTCCAAAACTTCGGCGAGTTGGCGGTCGATTCTATCGGTACTTATGCGAGGGAATTTGCCTCCGACAAGCAGAAAATCTCCACGCCGGGTGAGCATTAACTTGTCTTCGCGCACTTCGACTCGAGTGACGCCAGCCTTGGCCGCAGCGAGCTTGATTTCGGTGAGGACGAGCAAATTGTCAACCGCGGGGGGGAACTTCCCGAAGCGGTCCCGCCAATCCTTGCGCAGGCGGTCCCACTGCTCGCGCGTGCTAATTTCCGCCAGGTGGCGGTAGGCCTGGATGCGCAGAGCCGGGTCGGCCACGTAATTGGTCGGGATGAAGGCCGGCACGCGGGCCTCGGGGCCGAGCTTCACAAACTCGGCTTCGTTCGTCGCGACGAAATCGAAACGCAACTCGACTTCGAGGCGGGCGCGGGATTTTTCGCCCTTTAATTGCGCCACCGCCTGTTTGAGCAGCTGGCAGTAAAGATCGAACCCGACCGCCATGATGTGTCCGCTCTGGGCCGTGCCCAGGATGCTGCCGGCGCCGCGGATTTCCAGGTCGCGCATGGCGATGCGGAAACCGGCCCCGAGCGAGCTGTATTGTTTGATCGCGTTGATGCGTTTGCGCGCGGCTCCCACCGTCATCATCTCACGTGGCAGGAGCAGGTAGGCGTAAGCCTTGTGCTCGGCCCGGCCCACCCGGCCTCGCAACTGGTAAAGATCGGCCAGCCCGAAGCGGTCGGCCCGATCGATCACGATCGTGTTCGCGTTCGGGATATCGAGCCCGCTCTCGATGATGGTGGTGCAGACGAGCACGTCGATTCGCCCGGCCACGAAGCGGGCCATGACGGATTCCAGTTCGTCGGCCTCCATCTGGCCGTGGCCAAACTCGACCCGCGCCTTTGGACAAAGCTCCGTGATGCGGTCGCGCACTTTCTGGATCGATTGCACGCGGTTGTGGAGGAAGTAAACCTGGCCCTGCCGGTCGAGCTCGCGGTTGATCGCGTCGCGAATGATCCGTTCGTCGTAGCCGCACACGACCGTCTCAACCGGCAGCCGGTTCAACGGTGGGGTCTCAATCGTGGACATGTCTTTCACGCCCACGAGCGAAAGATAAAGGGTGCGCGGGATGGGTGTCGCGGAAAGGGTGAGCACGTCCACCAGCTTGAAGAGCTCCTTGAATTTTTCCTTGTGGAGCACGCCGAAACGTTGCTCTTCGTCGATCACAACCAGGCCGAGATCCTTGAACACGACGTCGCCGGAAATCACCCGATGCGTGCCGATGACGATATCCACTCCGCCCTCGCGCAGGAGTCGCAATACGTTGCGCTGTTCGGCCTGGGACCGGAAACGGCTGAGCATCTCCACTCGGACCGGGTAATCGAGCATGCGTTGGCGGAAGGTTTCGAAATGCTGCTGCGCGAGCACGGTGGTGGGCGCGAGAACGACCACTTGTTTGCCTTCCATCACCGCCTTGAACGCAGCGCGGATGGCCACCTCCGTTTTGCCGAAACCGACGTCACCGCAGATCAGGCGATCCATCGAGCGCGGCATCTCCATGTCGCGCTTGGTCGCGGAGATCGCGGTGAGCTGGTCCGGCGTTTCGCGGAACGGAAAGGAATTTTCGAACTCGTTTTGCCACTTCGTGTCCGGCCCGAAAGCATGGCCTAGTTGCGTCTCGCGCTCCGCCTGGACCGCAAGCATTTTTCCCGCGTAATCGAAGATGGAAGCGACCGCGTTTTTCTTCGCGCGCGCCCACTTCGCGTCGGCGAGCGAACTGAGCGGCGGCGATTTTTTCCCGACGCCGACGTAACGCGAAACCAGATACGCTTGTTCGAGCGGAACGTAGAGCCGCGAGTCGTTCGCGAACTCCAGCGCGAGGACCTCCTGCGTCTCGCCTTTCTCTTTCCCTGTAGAGCCCGCGATGCCGGCGGCAAAATCCGGCGTCGATCCGCTTCCGTGGGTGGGAACCCCGGGCAATTTCATTAACCCGAGAAATCGTCCCACCCCGTGCTCGAGATGGATGACGAGATCCCCTTCGTTCAGCTCGCTGAAATCGATCTGGGCCCGGTTGCGGGTTAGTCGCTCGGCGCGTTGCAGGCGCCGCCGTCCGTGGGCGGTGTAACGCCCAAATAATTCCGCGCCGGAGAGAACGACCAGCTGTCCGTCGGGAAAAACGAAACCGCGCGGCAATGTCCCTTCGACGAGCTCGGCGTCTTTCACGGCGTCGCCCATGATCTCGCGGAACCGCTCGATTTCGCCTTCCGTCTGGAAGTAAATGACGATTCTGAATCCGGCCGCGCCCCAGTCCCGCAGGCGCGCGGAGAACTGCGCGCGCTTCGCTTCCACCAGCATGAAGTCGCCCACCGCGAAGTCCCCGATGTCGCATTCATCGAACGCGCCGCCGAAGTCTTCGGCCTGGTCGCCGCCGAGCCAGCCTTCGCCGATCACAACACCGGCGTCGCTCGCTTCTTCCGGCTCTATCTCAATGCGCAGATGATCGGACGCGATGTAATCGCGCACGGCTCCAGTCTGCTCTTCCGCCGCGCCGAGCAGGATCTCGATGTTTTGCAGGTTCCCGATGGAGATCTGGGTGTCGATGTCGAACTCACGCAGCGATTCGACCTCGTCTCCGAAAAATTCCGCGCGCACGGGTCGCTGGGCTTGCCACGAGAAGACATCAAGAATTCCACCGCGCACCGCAAACTGGCCGCGCGTCGTCACCTGCGCGGCGCGTTCGTAACCCGCCGCGCCAAGCGCTTCAATCGTCCGCTCCATCGATTCGCGTTTTCCTCGCCGGAGCGCGAGGACGGCCGAGTTCAATCCGGTCGGCTCTGGCGCCGCCTGGTCCAGGGCCGCGCGGGTCGCGACGATGACGTGCGGACCTTTTTCGCGCTGGACCCGGTGGAGAAGAGCCAGCCGTTCCGCCGCGATCTCAGGATCGGGCAGGATATTTTCGACCGCTGCGAATTCTGCCTCTGGCAGGAAGAGCGCGTTGGGTTGCCAGTTCAGCAGACTCTCGTAAAGCAATTCCTGGGACCGGACGTTTGGACAAAGGACCCAAAAGGTTTTTCGGATTTCTCCGGCAATCGCGGCCACGAGAAATGCCTGGGCCGATTCCGCCACATGGGAAAATGCGATGGGCCGCGCGTCTTTCGCGATCGCGCGGAATTTTTGCGAGATCGATTCCGCTCCCGTTACGACGGAAGGCAGGGGAGCACTCGAAGAATCTTCCACCGGCCATGTTTCGCCGGATCGGAGTGAACTTCAAACCATCGTGAGCGTGCGAAGGCGCGCACGCCGTTATCCCGAGGCGCGCAGACGCCGAGGGACCTCACGGTCGCTCTTAATTCACGCAAATCAGGCTGGCGCATGTTCGAAGGTGCACGCGTCGTGGATCGCGGAAGCAAACTTGCGTGATTGTTTTCTTCGACTGCGGGGTCCCTCGCCGTCTGCGCGGCTCGGGATGACACGCATGGGGCGCAGCGAAAAGAATTACATCCGACGTCCGACGGCTTCCGCGACGGCGCGGAGGCGGGGGACCAGGTCCGCGAAAACTTCCGGCAGGATCGCTTGTTCGCCGTCGCTCTTGGCGAGCTGGGGCGAGTCGTGCACTTCGATCATGACCGCATCGGCGCCCGCCGCCACAGCCGCCAGCGCCATCTGCGGCACAAAGTCGCGCAGGCCGATTCCGTGCGTCGGATCCACTACGACCGGCAAATGCGTTTTTGATTTCAGGATCGGGACGGCATTGAGGTCGAGCGTGTAACGCGTCGCGTGTTCGAACGTGCGAATGCCGCGTTCGCAGAGCAGAACGTTCATGTTGCCCTCACTCAAAATGTATTCGGCGCTCATGATCAGGTCGCTGATCGTGGCACTGAAGCCGCGCTTGAGCAGGACCGGCAGATGACTGCGGCCCACTTCCTTCAGCAGGGAAAAGTTCTGCATGTTTCGCGTGCCGATCTGGAGGCAGTCAGCGTATTTCTCGACCATGGCCAGGTCGCGCGCGTCCATGATTTCGGTGATAACCGGCAGGCCGGTCTCCCGTCGCGCTTCCGCCAGAAAACGGAGGCCATCCTCGCGTAAACCCTGGAAACTGTAGGGCGAAGTGCGCGGTTTGAAGGCGCCGCCGCGGAGAATGGTTGCGCCCAATTCTCTCACCGTGCGGGCAATCGAGGAAATTTGTTCCTGGCTTTCCACGGCGCAGGGCCCGCAAATCAAAGCTACGTTTTCTTCGCCGCCAATCTTTACTTCCCCCACCGAGACAGGCGAGGCCGTTCCGCGGAATTCGAAGGAGGCGAGCTTGTACGGTTTCTCGAGCGGAACGATCGCTTCTACGCCCGGCATGGCTGCCAGCGGTTTTTCGCGAATGCGATCTTCCGCGCCGATCACGCCGATAATGACGCGGGAAGCGCCGCGACTGATCTGGGCGCCCAGGCCAAACTCACGAACCCGCGCCACCACGCGCTCTATTTGTTCCTCGGTGGCATTTGGCTGGGTAATAATGATCATGGCGCGGCGGGAAGACGATCATGTCGCCGGAATGCTGAAATGCAAGCCGAGAGCCGCAGCCGCTCAAATCGGCCTTAATGGCTGATCGAGACCGGCGTCCCGGTGGAGACGGACCGGAAGAAGTTTTCCGCCATGAATTCGGGCATCCGGATGCAGCCGTGGGAAGCCGGATAGCCCGGCAGATAACCGGCGTGCATGCCTACCCCGCCGACTATGCGCATGAAATACGGCATCGGGGCGCCCTTGAAATGCGTGCCCGGCGGTTTCGGATCTTTTCCGACATCTACATTCGGCACCACGACGTTGCCCGCGGAGTCCACGTAGTCACCATATTGGCTGGAGACGTGGGCCTGGTCTTTTTGGATGATGGAAAAAGATCCGCTCGGGGTGCTCAGGCCTTCCCGCCCGGTGGAGAGCTGGGAGATTCCGACCAATTGCCCGCCCTTGTAAAAATAAGCCTTTTGTTCGGCGAGCTTGATTTTGATCGAAGGTTTCCCAGGAACCCCATCGCCGTCCCAATAGGAAACGGAATCCTGCGGAGCGTTGGACGAGACCGGACCGTTGCCGTAAACGCCGCCGAGATATTGCGATTGCGCGGCCTGCCTCGGATCGTCGCCATCGCACGCACCGAGCAAAAGGGCGAGCGAACCGGTGAGACCGATGGTCAGCGAACGGAAAAAAATGTGTGACATAAGCGAAAAATTTGGAACGACGCCTCTAACGCCCGAGCAGTGAAAAGTCAAGGTGACCGAGGGTCCACGGACAGTTTGGAGCAGCTGGTGTGCTGGCTTGTATTCTGCTTTTTATGAGAGAGAATTGCGACCATTCGCCGCCTTCGGGAAGAGCGCTCCATGCCCACCTACGAATATTCCTGCGAGAAGTGCGGTAAGACCTTCGAGACTTTCCAATCGATGCGCTCCGAGCCGCTCAAAGAGTGCACCAAGGAACTTTGCCGGCAGAAAAAATGGGGTCACGGCAAGGTGAAGCGCCTGATCGGGACCGGGGCCGGGCTTATCTTCAAAGGCTCCGGCTTTTACATCACCGATTACCGCAGTAACAACTACACGGAAGGCGCGAAGAAAGAGGCTCCTGCGGCCGCTCCCGCGGCCGGCAGCGATAAATCTACCGGCGCGAAAGAAAGCGGCAGCGGAGCGACCGCGCCCACGATGACGCCCGCCAAACCGCAGCAAGAGAAACCGAAGAAGCAGAGCACCGAATGATAAAGTTAGTTTGTCCCGAATGCCGGCGCGACAACGAGCCGGAACGCATCTACTGCCACGATTGCGGCGCACGCCTTGATCGCTCCGCGTTGGCGAAAGTAGCGCCCAAGGGCGAAGACGCCACGGAGACGCATCGCCGGGTGCGTGCGATGTTCGATCCGCAGCGCGCCAAAATTCGGCTGATGTTTTTTAGGATCAGCAAGCTGGTTCTCGGGGCCTGCGCGCTGGCCGCGGTGATCCAGATGGTGCTGCCGGCCGACGTTCCCCCGCGGGTGAAGAGCCCCGAGCTGCCGCCGCAAATCAGTTTCGATCTCGAGGAAGCCACTCAGCGTCACGGCGCCGCGCCTTTGAGCTACACCGAAGCGCAGGTAAACGCGTATCTCGAGGGGACGTTGAAGAATAAACAGGCGGTCCTGAGCAAGCTCATGCAGTTCGAACGCGCCGTGGTCAATTTCGAAGAGAATAAATTCCGGATCACGGTAGCGCGGTCGCTTTTCGGCTACTCGTTCTACACGAGCACTTCCCAGGTCGCGATCTTGCAGGGCGGGAATTTTCAAAGTCTGAGCAATGGCGGAGCGATCGGGCGCATGCCCATCCACCCGGCCCTTATGAAACTAGCCGAGCCCTTTCTTTTCGGAGACCTCTTGACCGCCCTCGAACGCGAGAAAAAGCTGGTCACAAAAATGTCCGCGATCGAATTTCGCCCGCAGACGGTGGTGATCACTCCGCCGCAATAACAGGGACGTCTGCCGGGTCGCGGGCCCCTCTCGCTTTCAGGCTCGCGTTCTACGGACGTCCCTGCGAATCTGCCGGGCCTTAGCCGAATGATTTCCGCTTCTCGCGCCGGCCTGATCGCCCTCTGCAGTCTCATCGTTCTTGAGCCTGCGCTCGTCCGCGCATTGCCGCAGCACAGCGTCAGCACTTCGCGGCAATTCATCGTCTACGGTCCGGAGCTCCGATTGCGTGGTGCGATCTGCGACCTTGCCGAAGATATCAAACGCGACCTGCTCCAGCTCATCGATCAGCGGGACGGCTGGACCACCCCGATCGTGATTAATCTCGAATTTCCCCAGGCGAACCTGCCGGACGCGCCTCGGACCGCCCTGAATTTCAGCCAAACCGGTGGCGGGCTGAAGCTCCAGCTCGATCTGACGATCGTCTCGGATGTGACTCAGCCGCGGATCCGGCGTGAGCTTCTTCGCGCCATTCTTTTGGAAATGATGTACCGCGGCCAAACGAATATTCCCGCAGGCACGGCCTACGTGCCGCCGCCCGACTGGCTCCTCGATGGTGTCCTCTCCCAACCGGTGGAATCATCCGAGCTGCCCGGTCTTTTGGATGCTCCGGTGCGCGCGAAGAGGTTGCTTCCGCTTGCGGAATTTTTGCGGCAACGCCCGGATCTGCTCGACACGCCCGGCCGTTCGCTTTACCGCGCCTATTCGCTCGCGCTGGTGGAGCTGCTCACCCGCGGGCCCGATGGACGGCATCGCCTGGCGCGTTTCATCGCCAGTCTCGCTTCTGCATCGAACGATGCGATGTCGGATCTCCGATCGCACTTTCCCGAACTGTTCGCGACCGAGGAAAGCGCGGAGAAGGCCTGGACCGCGGGCGTCGCCCGGTTAGCGGCAGGCCGGTCTTATCAATTATTGAGCGCGGAGGAAACCGAGCGTTCCCTGGAACAATTGCTTCACCTGAAAGTTACCACGGCCGGTTCCGAAAAATGGTATCGGCTCGACCAGTTCGCCGCTTTCATTCGACAACGTTTCGCCAAGCCTCTCCTCATCATGCTGACCCGGGAACTGAGCATTCTCGCCGCGCGCTCTAGTCCGATTTATCAGCCGATTATTTTGGAATACGCCGACGTCACGGCCCGGCTCGCGCGCGGAAAAACGAATCGGATCGGCGAGCGCCTGGCCCGCCTGGCTTCGTCGCGGCAGACCTTGGCCGCGCGGATGCGCGAGATCGACGATTACATGAATTGGTTCGAGGTGACGAAGCCGCGCGGGCCGAGCGGCGCTTTCGACGATTACCTGCGTGCGGCGGAGCTGGCCGAGCAGCGGCCCCGGCTCCGGCGCGATCCTATCTCACTTTATCTCGACGCGCTCGAGACCCAGTTTCAGAATTGATTCGCCATGCACCAATCTCTTCCGAACACGATTGATTACATCGAAATGCCTTCGAGCGATCTCGCAGCAACGAAGAATTTCTTCACCCAACTCTTCGGCTGGTCCTTCCAGGATTACGGCCCCGATTATTGCGCCTTCGATGATGGCCGCACCACCGGCGGCTTCTTCTCTTCCGAAACGACCGCCAGTGTAGCCGCCGGCTCACCGCTCATCGTCTTTCATCATCCGGAACTGGAAAAGATGTGCAGCGAAGTCTCGCGTCTCGGCGGAAAAATCACGCGCGCGATTTTCGAATTCCCCGGCGGCCGGCGCTTTCATTTTGAGCCGCCCGGCGGCGGCGAGTTCGCGATCTGGGGCGAATAAGTTTGGCCGGAGGCTCCTGCCTTTGCCTCGCCAGAGTTGCTCGGCTGTGCGTTGGCGCGTATCATAGGCGGCGCTCGTTCCACGGGCGCTTTAATCATGCAAAAAATAGGATTCGCCGAAGCTCTGGATTCGATCGTGGCCAGCGATCCGCGCTACCAGCGCGATGCCTACGTGTTCTTGCGAGACGCGCTCGATTACACGACGAAGCAGCAGAAAAAAACCAAGGGCGCGTCGGTCCGACATGTCGCCGGACCCGAGCTGCTCGAAGGCGTCCGCCAGTACGCGATGAAAGAGTTCGGGCCGATGGTGATGACCGTCCTCGGGTATTGGGGCATCCGGTCCACCGAGGACGTGGGCCATATGGTTTTCAATCTCATCGGCGCCGGAATCTTCGGGAAGACCGAGGAAGATTCGATCAACGATTTCAAAAACGTTTTTGATTTCAACGAGGCGTTCGTGAAACCGTTCGAGCCGGAAAAGCGTTCCACGTCCGAGCCGCGGCCCAGCGTGCCCGCGCCGAAACTCTCATGAATTCTGCGGCGCCGAAGCTGGCGCTGCGCTACTCCTGAATGTTCACCGCCCATCTCAAAGCCGCTCCGCCCGAGAACGGCGCCGGCATTACGTTCCCACCCAGCTCGGCAGTGAAGCGCGTTCTGCCGAACGGCCTGACCATCATCGTGCAGGAAGACCGGAGCGCGCCCGTCGCCAGCGTCCAGGCGTGGTGCGGCACCGGGAGCGTCGACGAGAACGCGCATCTCGGCGCGGGGTTGTCGCACATTCTGGAGCACATGCTTTTCAAGGGAACGAAGACGCGGCCCTCGAGTGCGATCGCGCAAAAAATCCAGGACGTAGGCGGTTACATTAATGCCTACACTTCGTTCGACCGGACGGTTTACTGGATCGATGTGCCGAAGGAAGGGACAAGCGTCGCGCTCGATGTTTTGTCCGACGCGATGATGAATTCGACGCTGCCCGAAACCGAGTACGCGAAGGAACAGGAAGTGATCCGGCGCGAGTTTGCCATGGGCATGGACGACCCCGATCGCATGGCGGGCCAGTTACTTTTCGCAACCGCCTATCAGCGCCATCCCTACCGGCTGCCGGTGATCGGGAAGCTGGATATTTTCAACCAGCTCACGCAGGAGGATGTGCTGCGGTACTACCGGACGCGGTACGTGCCGAACAATCTCACCTTCATCGTGGTGGGAGATGTAGACGCGGATCTGGTTTACCAGCAACTCGCGACTTTCTTCGAGGCGTATCCGGCGAAATCGCTCCAGCCGGTTTACCTCCCGAGCGAACCAGCGCAACTCGGACAGCGAGTAGTCCACGAGGAATTTGAGACGGAGCTGACCCGGTTATCCCTCGCGTGGCACATTCCCGAGATCACGCACCCGGACGTTCCCGCCCTCGATCTTCTGTCGACCATCCTCGGGGACGGGCGCAGCTCACGCCTCTATCGTCGCGTGCGCGAGGAAGCAGGGCTGGCCTTCGGAGTCTCGGCCTTTTCCTACACGCCGGGAGACCCGGGATTGCTCGGCATCGATGCGACGGTCGAGCCGGAGAAACGAGAAGCGACGCAGGAGCTGGTGCTCCAGATCATCGATGACATCAAGCGGCAGGGCGTGACCGCGGATGAGCTGGCAAAGGCCAAGAAAATTTCCCTTAGCCATCACCTCGGGTCGCTCACCACCATGCGCGGTCAGGCCTCGGATTTGGGTTCGAATTGGTTCCTGACCCGGAACCTGAACTTTACTCGCGACTACCTCGCCGCCGTCCAAAAAATCGCGCCGGAAGACATTCGCCGCGTCGCGGAAAAATATCTAACGACCGACAATCTCACCATTGTCTCGCTTAATCCTAAGAGCGATCTCGCGGCGAAGACTCCCAGCGTTAATCCCGTTTCCGCGGGCGAGATTCAGAAGATTGAGCTGAGCAATGGAATGCGGCTCCTGGTTCGGGAAGACCCGCGGCTGCCGCTCGTCTCGATGACGGCCGTATTTCGCGGCGGTCTCCTCGCCGAAACGACACAGACAAATGGCATCACCCGTTTGATGGCGAAGGTGTTGCTGAAAGGAACGAAGACGCGCACCGCCGAGCAGATCGCGGACACGATCGAAGCCGTCGGCGGCAGCATCGGAAGCGATGCCGGCAATAACAGCTTCAGCATCTCGCTCGATGTGACGCAGCCCGATTTGAAATTGGGCGCTGAGCTGCTCGCCGATGTCCTGCTCAATGCCACCATGCCCGAGGCGGCGGTGGTGCGCGAAAGAGAAGTCCAGCTCGCCGGGATCAAGGAAGACGAGGAACATCTCACCACGGTGGCGCGCAATATTCTGCGCGAGACGCTCTTCCCGGGCCATCCTTATGCACTTCGCGGCAAGGGTTCAGCCGAATCGGTCACGCGGCTGGCCCGGAAAGATCTCCTGGAGTTCCGGGATCGCTATCTGGTCGGCCGCAACGGGGTCATTTCGATCTTCGGCAACGTGACCGCCGTGGAAGTGAAACAGATTTTCGAGGAGGCGCTGGCCGGTCTGAACCCGGGTCAGCTCGCACTAACGAATCCGCCGCCTGCTCCTCCGTTGCTGAACAACTCCACGGTCGAAAGCCTGAAGGACAAGGCGCAGGGCGTGATCATGGTGGGTTATCGGGGCGTGGATATTTTCAGTCCAGATCGTTACGCGCTGGAGTTGATCGATGAAGCCAGCAGCGATCTGGGTTCGCGGTTTTTCGTGCGCATCCGCGAGCAAATGGGCCTGGCCTATTATGTCGGCTCGAGCCAGATGCAGGGTTTGGTGCCCGGCCTCTTCCTTTTCTATCTCGGGACCGATCCGCAAAAAATCGAGAGAGTGCAGACGGAGTTGCTCGATGAGATCAACAAGTTGGCCTACGAAGGCCTGACCAGCGAAGAGCTGACGCGCGCGAAAAAGAAACTGATCGGGCAACAGCAAATCGCGAATCAAAGCAACGATTCCTTCGGTTACATGGCGGCACTGGATGAACTCTACGGGCTCGGGTTCGACCATTACCGAACGCTCGAACGCGATGTGGAGGCGGTCACGATCGAGGATGTGAAGCGCGTCGCCGCAAAATATTTTCAGAACCAGCCGTATGTGCTCGCGCTGGTGCGGCCGCCGACAGAGGACCGATCACGAGCATGAGTACGAGCACGAGCACGAGGGGAAGGAAATCGTAATCGTGCTCGTGCTCCTGCTCGTGATCGATTAATTTCCGACCATGGCCGAAGTCCAAACCAACACGCAGTCAGGAGAGATGTCGCAGCGCTTCATTGAGTTCGTCATGATGCAGGCGCAAAACGCCGCGCTCTTTCTCGGGCAGATCCCGAATCCGCAAACCGGGCAGAGCGAAGTCAATCTGGAGCTGGCCAGGATGTTCATCGACCAGCTCGCGATGATCCAGGAGAAGACGCGAGGTAATCTGTCGAACGAGGAATCGGCGGTGCTGCGGAACACGCTTTCGAATTTGCAGATGGCCTTTGTGGAGGTGTCACAGGAGACGCGGGGTGAAAAGCCGGCCGCGGCGCCCGTGCAATCTGCGCCCGAAGCCGAAACGCCCGCGGCAGAGCCATCATCTGCTTCCGGCGAAAAACCTGCCGCGCCGGAGACTCCAGCCGGCGAGACCGAATCGCGCAAGAAATTTACGAAGAGCTACGGTGCGTAGCCGATGCGTTGTCATCCCGAGCCGCGCAGACGGCGAGGGACCCCACAGTCGTACGAAACGGCACGCAGGTCCCGCTTTCGCGACGCGCGCAGGCGCGACCGTCGATCCCGCTGTTTCTGGTTAGCGTGATTGTTGACCGACTGCGAGGTCCCTCGCCGTCTGCGCGGCTCGGGATGACATGCAGCTGCTTCGTTACGCTATTGCTCGTGCGCCCGAATCAATTGCGGCCTTCCACTGCACCTCGCACGTATTGCTTACGTGGCGATCTCGGCTCCAAAAATGCGGACGAAAAAGAAGAAAGCTTCAGAGATAGAAGTCGCTCTCGATCCGGTCGAAGTGGCGGAGGAGGCGGGCTTGCGTTACGTGAACGACGATCAGCCGGGTTATACGCGGAAACCCAAAGGCGACGATTTCGAATACTTCGACACCGAGGGCAAACCGATCCGGGACGAGACCCGCATCCTCCGCATCCGGCGCATCGCCATTCCACCCGCCTACAAGGACGTTTGGATTTGCCCCTCGCCGAATGGACATATCCAGGCCACGGCTCGCGATTCCCGCGGCCGGAAACAGTACCGCTACCACGAGCGCTGGCGGGAGGCGCGCGATGAGAACAAATACGATCGCATGCTCGTGTTCGGCCAGGCGTTACCGAAGATTCGCCGGCGGGTGAGCAAGGACATGGAGCTGCCCGATCTGCCGCGGAACAAGGTCCTGGCCACGGTCGTGCACTTGCTCGGACGCACCTTCATTCGCATCGGGAACGAAGAATACGCCCGGGAAAACCAGTCGTTTGGCCTGACCACCATGCGGAACCGCCATGTCGACGTGAAGGGCGCAAAACTCCGCTTCAGCTTCAAGGGCAAGAGCGGCGTGAAACACGAAATCGATGTCAGCGACCGGCGCCTGGCTAAAATCATTCGCAAACTCCAGGACCTGCCCGGCCAGGACATTTTTCAGTATCAGGACGAAGCCGGTGAAGTGCGAAACGTGACATCGCAGGATGTGAACGATTATCTCGGCGAGGTCACCGGTGAAGAATTCACCGCGAAGGATTTTCGGACGTGGGCGGGCACGGTCCTGACGGCAATGGCGCTTAATGCCCAGGGGCCGGTCGAGAGCGAAGCGCAGGCGAAGAAAAACATCAAGGATGCAATCGCCGCCGTGGCCAAAGTCCTGGGCAACACTCCGACCGTCTGCCGGAAATGCTATGTTCATCCTGTCGTGCTGGAGGCTTATCTCGATGGCGACATGATCGAAGGACTCCGGCAAAAGACCGAGGAGGCCCTCTCAAAACAACTCGACGACCTGCGGGCCGAGGAAGCCGCCGTGATGTCGTTCCTTCAGGAAAAGCTCGCGAAATTGAAGAAGTAATTGGTCGGGGCGCCGTTGCGAGGTCTGCGGACAGCGCACCGCGGTGTCCCTACCTTGTGCGCGGCGGCGGAGTGGGGGACGAGCGTCGTTGCGTTTTCGGAGCTTTCTTTGGGGGCGTATCGCCCGGTGGATTCTGGTCTTCGGGATATTTCTTCGTGCTCGGCCAGATCAAGCGCCATGGCTGCGTCTTCACCGTCGCGGTCAACTCTTTGACGTTCTCCGCGCTCTCTTTCAGATCCGGTCCGAGATGACTGAGATCGGCGATGATTCCTTTTAACTTCTCGGATAATTCGCGAAAATTCTGGAGCGTGGTCTGAATGTTGTCGTTGCTGGCCAGGTCGGCGCTGATTTTCTCGACGTTCTTCAGCGCGAGTGAGATCGAGCTGTCCCGCGCCGTCATGTTGGTGAGGTTCTCCGCAAAAGTCCGCATCTGAGCGAGCGCCATGTTCAACTGCGAATATTCGTCGGTGATCTTGCTCAGGTTCTGCGCGGTCGTTTGCAGTTCTCGCAAAGTGCCGGTGGCTTCGAGTGCGACCGGCTTGACGATATCGAGCATTTTTGAGATCGATTCGCCGAAGTCCGGCACGCGGTCGCCCGCGAACGTTTCGCCATCATTGGCGCGGCCAGAGCTCTCGTTCCCCTGCGTAAAATCGATCGCTGTCTCGCCCAGCAAGCCGAGCGTGATGAGCCGGGCCTTGGCGTCCTTGTAAACGCCGGCGTCCTTATCGACCCGCACATCGATGCGTGCTTCATATTTCGGCTTGGTCTCGGGCGGAAGCGGCGTCGCATTCGGCTTCGGCGTCGGCGTGGGCGTCGCATTAGGATCCGGCGTGCGGAGCGCTTCTGCCGCGGCCTCGGCGCGCATGGCGTCCTCGCGCGAGACTGGTGAATACAGTTTTTCGACCTGGCCAATTTTCCGCCCCGCCAGGAGCACCGGCGCGCCCAGCTTGATCCCGGCCGCGTTATCGAGATAAATCCGGTAGGTCACCAGCGGTTTGAAGAGACCGGGCGCGCCCAGCAGGATTAGGATGCCGGTGAGAACGGCCACGGTCACCAGCACCAACAGGCCGGTCAGGATTTCATTTCGCTTCAATTGCATCTTGGCTTCCTTCCAGAATCGGTCCTTCGGTGCTGCCACTCAAGAACTGCGCCACGACTGGATTCTCCGATTGTTTGAACTCCTCCGGCTCGCCCGCCTCAATTATTTTTCCCTGATACAGCATCGCCATTTTCGTGCCGACCCGGAAGGCACTGTCCATCTCGTGCGTAACGATAACCGAAGTCACGTTCGATTTCTCGGTCAGACTTATGATCAATTCGTCGATGACCGAGCTGATGACCGGGTCGAGGCCGGCCGAAGGTTCGTCAAAAAGAATGAGCTCGGGATCCATCACCAGCGCCCGCGCGAGGCTGATGCGTTTTTTCATGCCGCCGCTCAGCTCGGAAGGCATCGCGTATTTCGAATCGACCATGCCGACGAGCTCCAGCTTCTGGTCGACGATCTCATCGATCTCGCCCCGGTCCTTGGTGGTCAATTCCTCCAGGGGCAGGGCGACATTGTCGCGAACGCTGCGCGAGCTCAGCAGGGCTGAGTATTGGTAAACCATGCCGATGTTCGAACGCATTTGCTGAAGTTTGCGGCGCCGCAGCCGCGAAATCTCAAAGTGTTTGAAAAAGACCGAGCCCTTCGTCGGCGTCAGGATACCGAGAATCAAACGCAGGATGGTGCTTTTGCCGCTGCCGCTCTGGCCCATGATGACAAGGCGATCCAGCGGCTGGACCTCGAGCGAGACGCCTTGGAGAACTTTCTTGTCGTCGAACTCGAGGTGCACATCGCGGAGCTCGACGACGGGCGGCGTGGGAGCTTCTTCTTCCGTCATGTGGGCGAGAACACGGTGTAAACGATGTTAAAGAGCGTATCGAAGCCGATCACCACGGTGATAGCCGTCACGACGCTGGAGGTGGTGGAAGTGCCAACGCCGGCCGCGCCACCTTTGACGCTCAGTCCGCGATGACACGCGATCGCGCCGATGAGCAGCCCGAAGAGCAAACTCTTGATGACCCCGGTCACGATGTCCTTGATCAGCAGGCTGTGCACGACCAGATCGGTGAAATAAATCCACGCGATATTGAAGTACGCTTTCGAAATCAGAAAAGTCGCGAACACCGCCGCGATGCACGAGATCACGGAGAGGCAGGGCATCAGCGCAAAGAGCGCGAGCAGGCGAGGCGCGACCAGGAAGCGTAGCGGGCTGATGCCCATGGCTTCGATCGCCTCGACTTCCTCCGAGACTTTCATCGTGCCGAGCTCGGCCGTGTAGGCTGCCCCAATCCGCGCCGCAAGCATGATCCCAGTGAGGAGCGGTCCCAGCTCACGCGTAAACGCGATGGAGACGAGGCCCGGTATCAGGCGTTCCATGCTGAAGCGCTCCAGTTGATACCCGGTCAAAAGCGCCATGGTCAGCCCGAGAAAAAACGAGACCATGACCACGAGCGGCACCGAGCCTACGCCGGCGCGCTCGGTATGCCGAAAGAAACTCGAAGCGCGAAACGGGGCGCGGCCTCGCTGCACGTTCTCCATCGTCTCGGTAAACGTGTGGACGATGAACCAGAACATGCTCCCGACTTCGCGCAGGAGATTGCGGCCCCTGGCGCCGATGCCCTGCACCACCAAAACGGGATTGGTCTGAATCGTTCCGCTGGAATCGCCGTCCGTTCTGGTTGGTTCGGCCATGGTCACGGGGAAGTTGCCCCACTTCGCAGGCGTGCAAAGGAGAAAAAGCTCTAGTCCGTGTGCAGCCTCGGCCTCTGGAGCCGCGTCCGCAGCGTTGCTCTGAAACACGTTGCCTAAAAAGCTCGTGCGTTAGCGCTCTCTGCGCCATGAGTAATGGGATTTGCAAAATCGAGTAAACGATCTCCCACCTTTCTCGCTCGTCATTCCCGCCTTCAACGAAGCACAGCGGATCGGCCACACTTTGCGCGAGGGGCTTCGTTATCTCCAAAGCAGGAGCCCCGAAAGCGAATTGATCGTGGTGGACGATGGTTCGACCGACAGCACTTCTGAAATCGTGAGCGAAGTTTTTTCCACCGCGGACACGATCGCGACGCGGCTGATCCGGCACTCGCCCAATCGCGGCAAAGGCGCGGCGGTCCGCGAAGGATTGCTGGCCGGAACCAAACCGATAGGATTGTTTTCCGACGCGGATTTCTCCACGCCGATCGACGAAACGCCGAAATTGATTGAGCCGATCGCGGCCGGTGAGGTGGATGTCGCTTTTGGTTCGCGCGCGCTCGACCGGCGCTTGATCGGGCATCGGCAGCCGTGGCGGCGCGAACAAGGCGGCCGCGTTTTTAATCTCATCGTCCGGGCGGCGACCGGTCTTCCTTTTTGGGATACGCAATGCGGATTCAAGGCCTTTCGCCTCGATGTTTTCCGGCCCGTTCTTGAGGCAGCGAAAACCGACGGCTTCGGCTTCGACGTCGAGCTGCTTTATCTCGCGCGGAAAGCGCACCTTCGGCTGCGAGAAATTCCCGTGCGCTGGAATCATTACGACGGGAGCAAGGTTGATTTCGCTCGCGACAGTCTGCGAATGCTCCGCGAGATCGCTGCCTTGCGGCTGCGCTAGGTGGATGGTGCGCTCCGCGCGCGATGTTTGCCGGGATTCCCCTGATCGAGCGACGGAGCGCTCGATCGACCTAGGCGCCCTCGATCAGCTGGGAGAACTGGGAGAAGAAATAACTCGCGTCATGCGGGCCCGGTGCCGCTTCAGGATGATATTGCACGCTGAAGACCGGCAGTTCGCGGTGACGCATTCCCTCGACCGTCCCATCGTTCAGATTGATGTGTGTGACTTCCATTTCCGCCGGCAACGAATCCGCGTCCACCGCGAAGCCATGGTTCTGCGAAGTGATCGCCACCTTGCCCGTGCGCAGGTCTTTCACCGGCTGATTACCGCCGCGATGCCCGAATTTCAGTTTGAAGGTTTTGCCGCCCACGGCGAAACCGAGGACCTGGTGTCCCAGACAAATTCCGAAAATCGGTTTTTTCCCCATCAAACCGCGGAGCGACTCGTGCGCATAATGGAGGACTGACGGATCGCCTGGACCGTTCGAAAGAAAAACGCCGTCCGGATTTAAAGCCAGCACTTCATCCGACGTCGTCGTAGCTGGCACCACGGTGACGGCGAAACCATTCTGGCGCAGGCTTCGCAAAATGTTTTCCTTGATGCCGTAATCGTAGGCCACGATGCGATGCTGCGCCGGAGGCAACGGCTCGCGGATCACTTCATCAGCGTTCCCACTCGCCACCGTCCAGGTCGTGCTCCGCCGATCGTCCGGATCCCATTGGTACGACTTGGAGGTGCTGACTTCGCGCACATAATCCATCCCGATCACGCCTTCGCCCGCCACGGCCTGCGCGACTGCTTCTTTTTCGGAAAGCGCTTCCGTCGTCAGGCAGGCTTTCATGGTGCCGCGTTCGCGCAAATGCCTCGTCAAGGCGCGCGTATCGATCCCTTGAACACCCGGGATATCCCAGTGCCGCAAATAATCTTCGAGCGATGATTCCGAACGCCAATTGCTCGGGATCTCGCTCAACTCTTCGATCACGAATCCTCGCACATGCGGCTCGCGGCTCTCCTGGTCGAGCTCATTGGTGCCGTAATTGCCGATCAACGGATAGGTCATGGCCACGATCTGGCCGCGGTAGGAAGGATCGGTCAGAACCTCCTGGTAACCGGTCATCGAAGTGTTGAAACAAACCTCACCGACGCGCGAGCCGGTGGCGCCAAACGATTCGCCTTCGAAAATCCGACCGTCTTCGAGGGCGAGAATTGCGCGCATGCTGGCCGGACAGTTAGCATCTTTCGTCGCGGGCGAAAGCCGATTTCGTAATCGTGCTCGTGCTCCTGCTCGTGATCGATCTTTTGCTTCTTCGAGCACGAGCACGAGCACGAGCACCATCAGGATCAAGAGCACGAAAAAAGCCCGGACTGCTTTCGCAGCCCGGGCTTTCTAAAGTATTACCCCGCAAATGCCGTTTAGGCGGATATCCCGTTCCCTTTCGGTAACGGGCGGACGACCGCCACATGAGCATCTGACTTCCAATTAAGGCATGTCATCTCCCCATGCAGCCAAGCCTCCTGGTCAATGAAATATCGGTTCGGGAATCACACCAGTAATCTCGAACACCGCAGGGTAAAATGGTTGAAAGTTCTCGGTTGAGAGTTGAGCGAAAAACTCTGGTTTCCATCCCAACCCTCAATCAAAAACTCCCAACGCTTTCAAAGAACTATTCCCGTAGTTCCACTCCCAATTCCCGCTGCAACCGCTCGCGAATTTTCGCGTGGACCACGGTGATTTCGTCGTTCGTCAGTGTGCGAGTTTTGTCGCGATATGTCAACGCATATGCCATCGACTTTTTTCCAGGGCCGAACCGCTGTTCCGCTTCCGGACCACTGTAACGATCAAAAAAATCCACCTTCTCCAGTAACGGTTCGTTGGAATCCCAAATCGCCTGCAGGATTTTCTCGTGCGTTACTTCATTGGGCACGATCATCGCAATGTCGCGCCTGATCGCCGGATATCGTGCGAGTTCTGAAAATGCAATTCGGCCAAGTAAAGCAGTCGCAGGAACTCCTTTTAGCGCGGCTTTTCGATCGACCGATTGTCTGGTTTCGTCGCTGGCTTCGCCATTTTCAAACGACGTGAAGTCGAGCTCCGCGACGCAAATGGGCATTTCCGTCTCCAATTGCCGCGCGTGTCGTGAATCGAGTTGACCCACAAAACCCACCGGCGCGTCGCTCCAAAATATTTGCGCCGCGAGCACGAGATCGGGATGGGCGGAGCGCCGAAAGGTCAAACGCCTCTCGGAGGGTTTTTTGTCGCTAGGGTCGCGCAGCAGGGACGCGATGACCTCTTTGAGATCGAGGAACAATTCCTCCGAATCAGTTGTTCGCGCACCGGATGGACCGGCCCCGATCCAGGTCAGGATCCCCAAGCGATGTTGTTCATCAGCGTTGGGAGGAAGGAAAACTTTGCTGAGTTCAAAAATCCTGACCCGTTGAGCCCCTTCTCTAATGTTTCGTTCCAAGACCCCAATCAAACCGGGCAAAAGGGTCGACCGTAATGCCACATGATCTTCGCTCAGCGGATTTTTGAGCTGAACAGCCTGCGGATCGAAAACCAGGGCGGTTCGTGGAATTAATTTGGAAGTCCGCGCCTCGGAATATCCGCGTGCTGCCAGCGATGTTCGCAAAAACATTTGCAAATCATGCGACTTGTCCGCCTCGCTGCTCGGAGTGAAACGGCTGCGAGATCGTGCCGCCACGTTCTCGATTCCCCAAACGCGCACCACTTCTTCGATCAAATCTGCCTCGCGCTGAAGATCGAAACGGTAACTCGGAACGTGCCAGGAAGTTTCATCTGCCCCATCGCGAGCTTTCTCCAGGCCGAATCGTTCTAGAATTTGATCGGCGCGTTCTTTCGGGACCGGCACGCCGATAAGCGCGTCGCAGCGTTGGTAGCGCATCACAACATCCGCGGACGATTCAGGCAGAGCGCCTGCCGTTGCCACGTCCGGCGCGGGATTTCCGCCGGCGATTTCGTGGATCAGCTCGGTGGCGCGTTGGGAAGCAGACAAAATCATCCCGGGATCGACCCGCCGTTCGAAGCGGTAACTCGCATCGCTGGGAAGGTTCAGCGTTCGCGCCGTGCGCCGGACAGTTCCGGGCTGGAAGAAGGCACTTTCGAGAAGGAGGGTCGTGGTCGATTCCGTCACGCCGGTGTCTTCCCCGCCCATCACTCCGGCGATACCGACGGCGCGAGCATCGTCCGCAATGACCAGGTCGCGTTCGCCTAACGAGTAAGTTTTCCCATCAAGGGCGAGAAACGTTTCTCCTTTCTCTGCGAGCCGAACGTTAATCGGACCCGTCAGTTTATCGGCATCGAACGCATGCAACGGCTGGCCGATTTCCAGCATCACGAAATTCGTGATGTCGACCATGTTGTTGATCGAGCGCAGGCCGACCGACTCCAGCTTCGCGCGCAACCAGTCCGGGCTTGGACCGACCTTGATGTTCTCGATCCGCCGCGCGGAATAGAAGGGGCAGGCCTCCGGCGCGGAGATTTTGATGGAGCCGGCAGGCCCTCGTGCCGCCTCCTCCGCGTCATCCTTCCCAATCCGCGACGAGGGCGTCGCGGCTCCAGTGAGCGCAGAAATTTCGCGCGCCAAACCGAAATGGCTCAGGAGATCGCCGCGGTTCGGCGTGATCTCGACGTCGAGGATCGTGTCTTCGGGAAAGAGCGAGGCGATCGGATCCCCGATCTTTGCGTCAGGTGAAAGAATCAGCAATCCGTCGCTGTCCTGCGAAAGCCCGAGCTCGCTCGGACTGCAAAGCATTCCTTGCGATTCGACGCCGCGCAGTTTGCTCGGCTTGATTTTCAAGTCGCCCGCGAGCACTGCGCCCGGCAACGCGAGCGGAACCTTGTCGCCGACTTTGTAATTCTTCGCGCCGCAAACGATCTGGCGCGGCTGTCCGCTGCCGTCATCGACCTGGCAAACACTGAGGCGGTCCGCATTCGGGTGTTGGGCGGAAGCGTTGATTTGCGCGACGACGACGTTGTCGAAATTCGCGCCGCGCTTTTCGATTCCCTCAATCTCGATTCCGGCCAGGGTGAGAAGCTCCGCCAGCTCTTCGACGCTGGCAGGCAACTCAACAAATTCACGCAGCCAGTTAACGGAGAATTTCATTGCGGTGACGCTGCTGTCATCCCGAGGCTGGCGCAGCGCGCCGAGGGACCTCCCAGTTGGAAATTTGCGTTACGCAAGCCACGGCCACGCGCACGTTGACGGTTCCGCGCATTGCTTCGCGGAAGCGTGAGACCGCTTGCGGGATCAACGCTCCTCCCGGGTCGCGATCCCGTCTGCGCGCCTCGGGATGACACGCTGATAGGGGTGGAGCGCGTCTTCATTAGGCAAATTGCTTCAGGAACCGCAGGTCGTTTCCCGCGAACAAGCGCAGGTCGGGTACGCCGAACAAAATCATGGCGAGGCGATCCATCCCGAGGCCAAAGGCGAAGCCGGTCCATTTTTCGGGATCGTAGGCCATATCTTTTCGCGCTTTGTTCACTTCCTCGAATACGGCCGGATGCACCATTCCGCAGCCGCACACTTCCAGCCATTTTTCGCCGCCTTTGAGCGCTTTCGATTTCACGTCGATCTCGAAGCTTGGCTCGGTGAACGGAAAATAATGCGGCCGGAAACGAACTTGCGAGTCGGCGCCGAAAAGTTCGCGCAGGAAAAATTCCAGCGTTCCTTTCAAGTCCGCGACGCTGACGCCCTCGTCCACATAAAGCCCTTCGATTTGGTGAAATTGCGCGCTGTGAGTCGCGTCCACTTCATCACGACGATAAGCGGCGCCCGGAGCGATGACGCGGATCGGCGGCGGCGCATTTTCCATCGTGCGGATCTGGACCGTGGAAGTGTGAGTGCGGAGCACGCGGCCATCCGGCAAAAAAAACGTATCCTGCTCGTTACGCGCCGGGTGATCGGGCGAAGTGTTGAGCGCGTCGAAACAATGCCATTCCGTCTCGACATCAGGACCTTCGGCGAGCGCGAAACCCATCCGGCGAAAAATGCCGATGCCGCGATCAAGCATCTGGGTGAGGGGATGGAGCGTGCCAAGTTCTACCGCGGTTCCCGGCAGCGAGATGTCGATGTTCGCCAGGTCGCTCGATTCCTTCTGCGCGCGGAGACGCTCCACGTTTTCCTGGATCGCGGCCGTGACGCTGGTGCGCGCTTCGTTCAGGAGTTTCCCCACGACCGGGCGCTCCTCTTTGCTGAGCGACTTCATCCGATCGGCCCAGGCCGAGATGCTGCCGGCACGGCCGAGATAACGGACGCGCGCGGCCTCGAGCGTTTGCTCGTCGGTCGCGGCGGCGATCTCAGTCAGCGCGGCGGTGCGCAGTTGTTCCAGCTCGTGAGACATCGAAAGACGAGTGTTGAACGTCCCGCGTCGAACGTCCAATTCTGAATTGTAGGGCAGGCGCTCCGCCTGCCGTTGTTCGGTGGCAAGCGGTGCGCTCGCCCTACAAATGCAGACGGACCTACGCCGCCTTCTTCGCTTTCGCTTTGTTCTCGAGCGCGGCCTTCACCTGCTCGACGATTCCCTTGAAGGCGACTTCGTCGGTAATGGCGAGATCGGAAAGGATCTTGCGATCGAGGCCGATGTTCGCGGCTTTCAAGCCCTCGGCGAACCGGCTGTAAGTGAGACCGAGCGCGCGGACGGCGGCGTTCAGCCGCTGGATCCAAAGATAACGGAAAGTGCGTTTGCGCGTCTTACGATCGCGATAAGCCCAATACTTTCCCTTCATCGTTGCGTCTTTCGCGTAACGGAAAAGTTTGGAACGGCGGCCGCGGTAACCCTTGGCTTGATCGAGAACGCGTTTGCGTCGCTCCCGGCTGGCGGGGGCGTTAGTGGCTCTTGGCATTTTGTTTTACCCGCCGTGGCGGGCTCCTCTTTCAGCGAATTGTTTCTTTTATTAGGATCTGCGCGACCTCATTCGCTGATTAGATCCCGCCAGGCGGGATCAGGTGGGCAGATCGTCGCGGCGCCATCGGGCGTTCGCGGGCCGGAAACGTAGCTGGCTCATCTTAAATCACAAATGCTTTCTCTGCGTTGTTCTTTTCGTAATCGTACTCGTGCTCCTGCTCGTGATCGATCTGGTTATCGTTCGACTCGATCACGAGCACGATCACGATCACGAGCACGAGCACGAGCACGAGCACGAGCACGAGCAGGAGCAGGAGCAGAAAGAAGGATCGCGATTAATTGCATTGGCCGCGGGGCGAGCCCCTCCTAAAATCCGGCGCAATGGAATGGCTCAGTCGGCATCGGCGGTGGGTGGTCGCGGCGATTTGTGCCTTTTGCTCGGGCGCAATCATCGCGGTCCATTTTTTTCCGGACTTCCCTTTCGTCTCGGCCATCTGGCGGCAGGAGCAGAACTACGAAAACTTTCTTCAAAAGGAAGGGCGCAAGACTGCGATCCATCCCGAGTTTGTTTTCCTCGGCCTCGACCAAACTACGCTGGAACTGCCGCCCTTAACGACGCAAGAGGTCGCGGACAATCGCGCGTTGCAGTTGATGAAGGACCGCCCCTTCGAGCGCGGCTGGTCGCGCGAAGTCTGGGCGCTTACGCTTTACCGGCTCTTCGGCGCGGGTGCGCGGCTGGTCATGTTCGATCTGGTTTTCAATCTCCCGAGTACCTCCGACCCGGTTCTGAGCGACGCCCTGGCGCGATTTCGTGATCGTGTCGTGCTGGCCGCGAACATCGACGCCGCCGGAGCCAACCAGATTATTCTGCCGGCCGAGACGCTCATTCCGCCTCCCCCGCTCGCGGACGATCGCGTCGGCTATGTCAATTTCTGGTCGGACTCCGTGGACGGGCTGGTGCGCGGGATTTACTTCATGAGATCGGAGCGCGAGCTGGCGGGCCTGAAATCCTTTCCGGGCGAAGAAGTTTTCGAATCGTTCACGGCGCGCGCTCTCCAGAAGCTCGGGCGCGGAGCGGATGTTCCGCGCGACCATGAGCTGCATCCGTTACGTTTCAGCGTGGTGGATGCCTACCCGCCGCATCCATTCTACGAAATCTTCGATCCGAAATTATGGCACGCCAATTACGCGGATGGCGCTTTCTTCAAAGATAAAATCATTATCATCGGGTCCTCCGCGCAGATCCTGCAGGATTTCAAAGCCACGCCGATGGACCCCGCCACGCCCGGTCCGGTTTTGCATTTGCAAGCGATCGCCGCGGCGATGGACCACGAATTTCTCCGTAACACTTCGGAGACCACCGATCTCGTGCTGGTGGGCGCTGCCGGAATTTTGGCCTGGGGGTTGATTGCTCTTGTTAGGCGGCCGCTCGTCTCGTTTTTATCGATCCTGGCGGTCGCGATCGCTTACCTCGCCCTCGCGCGGATTATCTACGACCGGTCCGGCTTGCTCGTCGTGGTGGTGCCGGTGCTAATCGCGTTTCTCTCGGGCGGCTTCCTCTCGTTAGGTTTCGAGTATGTCCTGGAACGCCTGGAGAAACTGCGGACCCGCCGGACGCTCGAACGATACGTTTCCAAGAACCTGGTAAAAGAAATTCTCGATAATCCCGACAGCTTCTACAGCAGCCTGCGGGGGGTCCGGCTTCCGGCCACGATTTTGTTTTCCGATATTGTTGGCTTTACCGCGATGACCGAGAGCGCGGACCCCGAAGCGCTCGTGAAACAACTCAACGAATACCTGAGCCGTATGACGGCAGCGGTCTTCGAACACGGCGGCACCCTCGATAAATTCATCGGCGATGCGGTGATGGCGGTGTGGGGGAACGTGAGCAGCCGGGGCGTGGCGGAAGACGCGAAATCTTGCGCGCGGGCCGCGCTGGCCATGCGCCGCGAACTGCGGGCCCTGAACGAGAAATGGAAGGCTGAGGGGATCGCGCCGTTTGCGATGGGCATGGGAATCAACCAGGGCGACGTGCTCGGAGGCAACATTGGTTCGCAGGAAAAAGCCGACCCGACGGTGATTGGCGATGCCGTAAATCTGGCCTCTCGCCTGGAGTCGCTCACGCGAACCTACGGCGTCGATATTCTGGTCGGAGCCAGCGCGGGCGAATTGATTCGCGATGAATTTCATCTCCGCAGCGTGGCGCTGGTCCAGGTGAAAGGGAAAAGCAAGCCGGTGGAAATCTTCGCGCTGATCGGCGCGAAAAAGGAAGAGCTGGACCGCCAGTTTCTGGAACAGCTCGAAACCTACGAAAGCGGACTTCGGAAATTCCGTGAGCGGGACTTCGCGCAGGCCAGGATTCTTTTCTCCCAGTTTCGCGAATTCCATCCGGGCGATTCACTTTCCCGGCTTTATCTGGAGCGCGCGCTTGAATATGAAAAACAGCCGCCCGACCCGGCCTGGAATGCCGTCGAAGTTTTCAAAAAGAAATGAGCCTGCCTGTTAACCCGGAAGAAAACGCCAGACCTAACGAAGAGTCTCCTCCGGTCGACACTTTCGATTACCTGGCTCTGGAAGCGTTTCTGCGGCGATTCCGGCCCCTCGCGCATGTCCGTTATCCGCTCATGCTGGCGTTACTCTCCACGATCCTCACTTTTGCCTTCGGCTTTTGCGCTTATCTCGTGATCCAAAACAAGATCCCGCCGGAAGGCTGGCTGGGAATCTGGAATCGGTGGGACGCCTGGCATTACCTTAACGTGGCGGAGCATGGCTACGCGGGGGAGGGCTCGGGGGAACAGCGCTACATGATCGTGTTTCTCCCCCTCTACCCGCTGAGCATCCATCTCTCCTACTTCCTGGTCCGGAACTGGCATGTCGCGGCCGTAATCGTATCGAACCTCTGTGCGGCCGGTGCATTCTGCTACTGCTTTCTCCTTACCCAAAAGGAGTATGGACGGCATGCGGCAAAGGCGGCGGTGTTCTATTTCTCCATCTTCCCGACCGCCTATTTCCTGCACGTCGCCTATTCGGAAAGCGTCTTTCTTTTCCTGACCATCGGGGCCTTCTATTATGCCAGACAAAGTCGCTGGTTGCCTTGTGCGTTGATGGGGATGCTGGCGACCAGTAGCCGTATCTCCGGGCTGGCAGTGATGCTGCCGCTCGCCTTCGAATACTTTCAGCAAAAAGAATTTCGATGGCGGAATATCCGGTGGGACGCTGCCCTTCTGGCTCTTATCCCGCTAGGTGTGGTCGCCTACCTTTATCTTAACTACCACTACTTCGGCGACCCGTTTAAGTTTCTGCAATACCAGCGCGAACACTGGCATCGCTGGTTGCGCTGGCCTTTTCCGGCGCTGAAAGCCAACTGGTACATGGTAACCCACGACACGGCCGTGATCGAAAGAGTCATGCAACATGGCTGGCAGCTGGCGGCCTTTGTCTTTGGGACGGCCGGGCTGATCCTGGCCGCCTTTCGACTCCGGCTTTGTTACACCCTCTACCTGGCTTTGAGCTGGGTCCTTATCTTCTGCGATAGCTTTACGCTCTGTTCGCCGCGCTACCTGCTAACACTTTTTCCCCTGTTCATGCTCATGGCGGAGGCGCGCAGACGGGAATGGCTGCACTACTCGGCTACCATGCTCTTCCTTTTGTTTTACGCTCTTAATGTCACCCAATTCGTCCGCGGCTGGTGGGCGCACTAGAAACCGTCCTACAATACTGTGTCATTCTTCGCTTCGCTCAGAATGACAGGGTGAGGGTGAGATGGCTTGGAGTCTTTTCGTAATCGTGCTCGTGCTCGTGATCGAATGGGTCGTCGATGAGCGTAACAGCATGTCATCCCGAGCCGCGCAGACGGCGAGGGACCCCACAGTCGCAGATTGCGTCACGCTAAGAACGCTTTCGCGATCCACGAGGCGTTAACCTCCGACCGGGCGAAGGGTGATCAGTGTGAATTATGACCGACTGTGAGGTCCCTCGCCGTCTGCGCGGCTCGGGATGACACCTGATTAGCGTTAGCATTTCTCATTGCGGCAAGCATGGCCGACTGACACGATGACGCTCTAGATGCCAAACTTAACTATGCTTTTCGAGAAGCTAGCTCGCAAGGGGAGGGAGGAACCGCTTCTAATCACAGCTGTCGTCCTGGCCGTTCTCGTGCGGTTCGTTTTTTGGAAATACACTGGCCGGATCTGGGAAGACGCGCTAATTACCCTGACTCCGGCACGCAATGCCTGGCTTGGGAACGGCCTGACGCATCATCTAAGCGAGCCACGCGTTCATAGTTTCACTTCTCCTCTGAGCGTCCTTATCCCGCTGGCGGGAGAAGGTTTTGGAAGGGGTCTCCTTTTTCTGCGGCTCTCGGCCCTCGCGGGAGCGGTCTGCGCGGTGGTGTTCGCGCACCGGATAGCTCAGTGGTTAAAGGTCCATTGGACCATCGAGATCTTTCTGCTCGCATACCTCGCTTTTGATCAGCTCCAGATCTTCTTTGGCATGAGCGGAATGGAAACCCAGGTAGCGACTGCCATTCTGCTAGCTACCGTCTTTTACCTTCTGACGAGGCAGTGGAACAAGCTGGGAATCTGGTGCGGACTGGCTATGCTCGCGCGGCCGGAAAACCTACTCTGGTTAGCGATCGTCGGTTCTTCCATCCTGGTCATGGAACGCGGGGCCATCTGGCGCTGGGTTGTACGGGTTACCGCCGTCTTCGGACCCTGGGTCTTATTCACCATCGTCTACTATGGGTCCCCAATTCCGCATACGATCGTAGCCAAGTCGTTTTATGGCGGTGGAATTCTCCGATGGCTGAGCTGGCCACAACTGTGGCTTTCGCTCTCCGGGTTATGGACCTCGGTCGCTCCGTTCGCCCAGTATTTCTTTACCTTTAGGACACCGTTCCCGGATTTCTTCCTTCAACTGGTTTCGTTTCTCTATCTGGTCTTCTTTCTCTGCGGGCTATGGGTTGCGTTACGGGCGAAATCTCCTTTGATCGGCGTTGGGTTGTTCGTCATCCTTTTCCTGGCCTATCGGATCCAGGCGCAGATCCCGACTTACTTCATGTGGTATCTCCCGCCGATCACGGCGCTCGGGGCCATCCTGGTCATGCTTGGCCTACAGCAAGTATGGCTGGCTTTACCAAAAGCCGCGGCTGCGCTGAGTTTCTACCTGGCCCTCGCCTATGCCGTCCATATTCCATTTACCTTCCCGCTAGAACGGCGAATCCAGAGTAAGGTGGAAATGGGGGTACGGTGGAAGGTAGGTCGCTATCTCGATGGCGTGATGACGTCGAATGACGCGGTGGTGCTGGAGACGCTGGGCTATATCGGCTTCGCGGCTTTCAACAAGACGACCTACGACTATCCGGGACTAAGTTCAAAGGTTGTGACAGACACTTTCCAGTCATTGCCGCCGGGGAAAAGGTATATGAACGGACTTCTGGAAACGCTTCGCCCAAAGTATGCGGCCTTGCGGGACATGGAGCTGGAAAGCTTTCAACGCAATTGTCCAGTGGCCTTTCGCGACTACAGCGTTGCGGCTGTGATTTCCGCTGCGCCCGGTCTCGATTTGAAAAATGCTGGAGTGGAGTTTGTGAGCATCGACACCAAGTTCACCGTCTTGCGCCGAAATGATCCTCCGGCTAAACGACCGTAACTGGTAAGCTGCTTCTTCCTCGTGCTCATGCTCCTGCTCGTGATCGTAATCGACTCGGTTTTCAAGAGAGTAGCGGGATCATCCCGAGGGGAATGAGCACGAGCATGAGCACGAGTAGAATGTCCGAGCTGCGATCGCTCTGGCGTCAGTTACGAGTGCTGCGGTATCCCCTGACCATCGCGCTTTGCTCCACGGCGATAACCTTCGCCTTTGGTTTCTGCGCTTATCTCGTCATCGAGAACCACCTCCCGCCGGAAGGCTTTTGGGGAATCTGGAACCGATGGGACGCAATTCATTATCTCAACGTAGCGGAATCGGGTTACGGCGGGGAGGCCAGCGGCGAACAACGGTTCATGATCGTTTTCCTGCCGCTCTTTCCTTACTCGATTTATTTCGCCCACTTACTCATCCCCGACTGGCATGCGGCGGGCCTTGTCGTCTCGAATCTCTGCGCGGCGGGCGCGTTTTGTTTTTGTTTTCTCCTGACCGAAAAAGAATTGGGTCGTCGAGCAGCTCGAGGCGCGGTCTTTTATTTATCGATCTTCCCGACGGCGTACTTTTTTCACGTCGCCTATTCGGAAAGCCTTTTTCTTTTTTTGACTTTGGGCGCCTTCTACTACGGAAGACAGGGTCGCTGGCTGCCGTGTGCGCTACTGGGGATGCTGTCTACAGGCAGCCGACTGTCGGGTCTCGCCGTCATGCTGCCCCTGGCGTTCGAATATTTTCAGCAGAAGAAATTCAAATGGCGGGAGGTCCGCTGGGATTGCGCGCTCCTGGGTCTAATCCCACTCGGCTTCGTGGCTTATCTCTATTTGAACTATCACTACTTCGGAGACCCGCTGAAGTTTTTGCAATTTCAGCGCGAACACTGGTATCGCGCCTTGTCGTCGCCGCTCGAAGCGCTCCAGTGGGACCTGGCCAAGGTCTGGACTAACGAGCCGATCGAGCGGGTCATGCAACACGGCTCACTTCTGGTGGCCTTTGCCCTCGGCACTGGGGGATTGGTGGGGGCGGCCTTTCGTCTGCGGCCCTGCTACACCATTTACATGGCGATAAGCTGGGTGCTGATCTACTGCGATACCTTCACACTCTGTTCCCCGCGGTATTTGCTGACGCTTTTTCCCTTGTTCATGCTGTTAGGGCAATGGGGCCGGCGGGATTGGGTCCATTACGGCGTGACTGTTTCTTCTCTGATGTTTTATGGCCTGTTTGCCACTCAGTTCGCAAGGGGGTGGTGGGCGCATTGAGGTCTCACTAATTTCGTAATCGTGCTCGTGCTCGTGCTCGTGCTCGAATTGGGGAATCGTCGATCACGATCACGATCACGATCACGATCACGAGCACGAGCACGAGCACGAGAAGAGAGGGAATGCATGTTCAGTAGCCAAACGCGGACCGGCATCGTAAAGGAACCGACGTGAGCGAAACGCCCCGTCATTTCCATTTTCTCGGCATTTGCGGTACCGCCATGGGAGCGGTCGCGGCCGCATTGCGCGAACGCGGGTTTACCGTCACCGGCTCAGACGACAACGTTTACCCGCCGATGTCGACCTTCCTCGAGAGCAAGGGCATCGCGCTCTTCGGCGGCTTCCGCGCGGAGAATATCCCGGACGCGGCCGACGTTATCGTGATCGGAAACGCCATGACGCGGGGGAATCCGGAAGTGGAAGCGGTCCTGAACCGGAAGCTCTATTATCTTTCGCTGCCAGAAGTCCTGAAGCAGTTTTTCCTGCGCGGCCGGCACAACCTCGTCGTCACCGGCACGCACGGCAAAACCACCACGACCGCGCTGCTGGCCTGGATCATGACCTCGGCGAAGCTGGATCCGGCCTACGTCATCGGCGGCATCCCGAAAAATCTCGGGCAGGGCGCGCGCCTGCACGACTCGAAGTTTTGCGTCATCGAAGGGGACGAATACGATTCCGCATTCTTCGACAAGCGCTCGAAGTTCGTGCACTACCTGCCGGAGCTGGTGATCGTGAACAACATTGAGTTCGATCACGCGGACATCTTCAACAACCTCGACGAGATCAAGCTCAGCTTCCGGCGGCTGCTCAACATCGTGCCCCAAAACGGCATGGTCCTGTTGAATGGCGATGATGCGAATTGCCTCGATATCGTGAAGCAGCCGTTGCAGGCGCAGATTGAGGAGGTGGGGTTCTCGACGAATTGCGCGCGGAGAATTTCCGATGTGACCTACACGACCAATGGGTCCGAATTCTCGTTAGGCGGCGACAGGTTCGAAATTCCGCTGGCCGGCGAATTCAATGTGCGCAACGCAGCCATGGCGATTTCTGCGGCGCGCTTTTACGGTGTTTCGCTGGAAGAAATTCGGAAAGCACTCAAGAGCTTCCAGGGGATCGCGCGGCGCCAGGAGGTGCGCGGGGAAGCGCGCGGCGTGAAAGTGATCGACGATTTCGGGCATCATCCGACAGCGGTCCGGGAGACATTGCGGGCGTTACGCCACCGTTATCCTGGGAGCCGTTTGTGGGCGATCTTCGAGCCGCGCTCGAACACGACGCGGCGCGCGATTTTTCAACAGGAGCTGCCCGAAGCGCTCAAGCTGGCGGACGGCGTTTTCATTTCCCAGGTCGCGCGGCTCGATCAAATCCCCAAGGAGCAGCGGCTCAATCCTGAAGCGGTTGTGGCGGCAATCGCGGAGTCAGGCCGGCCCGCGTTCTACGAACCGGACGTGGCGCACATTATTGAGCGGCTCGTCCCGCTGCTGAAGACGCCGGATGTCGTGGTCGTCTTTAGTAATGGCGGCTTCGACGGAATTCACGGGAAGCTGCTGGAAGCGCTCGGCGCGTGACCTACCCCGCATCTCGCGTCACGAAGTATGATCGTGCACGATGCGCCAGCCGATCGGAGTTCTGCGAAAGAGCAAGGTGAAGATTCCATGCGGCTTATCGGTTTTGCGGACCAGTCTCCAGCGTCCAAGCACGAGGGCGGCGTCGGCTCCCAGCGGCGTGATTTTGAGCTCGGAAAAAGTCAGCGTCCCCATCTTCTCCCGGCTGTCATATTTTTTGCGGTAACGATCGCGCACGGTTTGCCAGCCGCGCGTGAGTTTGTCCCCGGAGACGAACTCAGTGGCGTTCGATTTGTTGTAGCCTTCCATGAATCCATCGATGTCGCCGCGGTTCCAGGCGGATACTTGCGCCGACATCACGGCCCGGATTTCGGCGTCGTCAATTGAGCCCGACGCGGCTGCGGCCAGGGTCGCGATGAGAAAATTAGCAGACAAGCTGGCAAATAGAATGATCGCATAGACAAATTTCGGCGGCGGCGGCGTTCTCATTTGGAGAAGTGACATGTGACGAGCGCCCAGTGACAAGCAAAACCGGCCATGCCTCGTCGGCGACTCGTCACATGCCACTCGTCCCTCGCCACTCGGTGAACTGTGTTGACCCCGCGCTCCCGACCAATTACATAAAACCCGTGCTACGGCCCTTATGCATCGCGGCGCTGTCTTTCGCAGCGGTGAAGTCCGGCTTTAGCCAGATAGCGCCGCCCCTGCCTCTTTACTCGACGCCGCCGGCGTCGACCATCGCACCATCGACCGCTCCAGGCGCGAACGGCATGACCGGTGCCCAACCCGCGCCAAGTTCTCGGCAGGCGGCTCCCCCTTCCACCTCAGTGCGTCCGCTCGGCACTACTGGATCTACCGTGATCACGCCGGCCCCCCAGGCTCCGGCTGCGACGACGACAACCACGACTACGACCACCACTCAGCCGCCCGCGACCTCACAGCCGCCCGCCACCCAACAGCAGCCCTTGACCCCGCAGCAGCCGCTGCAACCGAACGCTCCTCCCCCACCTGCGTCTGAGGAGTCGGCTCCGCCCCCTGCGTCCACTCTTCCATCGTCGAACACCGCAGCCGTGACCGCGGACAAGACGGTGCTGCTGCAATATCCCAACAGTGACGTCGCCGATGTGCTCCACCTTTATTCTACCCTCACGAACAAGAAGCTGGTCATGGACAATTTCGTCCAGGGCAAGGTCAACATCTTCCTGAGCAAGGCCGTCCCGCGCGACGAAGCCATCAAGATCATCGAGATCAATTTGCTCATGAACGGCTACTCGCTCGTTCCCGCCGAGGGCGACATCGTCAAGGTCATCGGCACCGGGAAGAATCCGCGCGGCGCGGGCGTGCCGATTATTTCCGACGAAGCCGACATCCCGAGCGGCGATCACGTCATCAGCTTTCTCTTCAAACTTCGCTACGCCGATCCGATCGAGCTGCAACAGGTGCTCGGCCAGTATCTCTCCCCGCCGCAGACCTACACATCGTTTCTCGCGCTGCCGAAATCCTCCAGCATTCTCGTCACGGAAAACTCGAGCGTAATCCGGAGTCTCGTTCACATCATTGAGCAGGTGGACATCCCGCCTGCGGAAGTGGTGAGCGAATTCATCAAACTGAACCGGGCCGACGCGAGCAAGGTCGTGGACATGCTGAAGGAAGTCTTCGAAAAAGGAACGCAGCAGCCGGGCCAGACGACGCAACAACCGGGAGTCACTGGAGTGCGTCCGGTGCGTCCTGCGGTGCCGAATGTGCCGGCGCCGATCAGCAATCCCGAAGGCGATCTCGGCGCGCTGACCGCGCTCTCGGAAGACTCGATCGTCGTGGGCAAGATCAAGATTTCGGCGGATGTGCGCACGAACCGGATTCACGTCATCACGCGTCCGATCAACATGCCGTTCATCCGGAAGCTGATCGCGGAATTCGACGCAAACGTCGAGTTCGCCAAGCCGGTGACGCGACCGCTTCGTTATATCTCTGCCGCGGATGTGTTGCCGGTGCTGGTCCAGGCATTAACCGAACCCGGCACCGACAAACAGGGTGCGGCGGACACCGCCGCAAATCCTAATGCTGCGCCCCAGCAGCAGAACTCGCAGCGCCGGACCGCTTCCACCTCCTCAAGCGCTCCTGATTCGGGGGGCGGCAGCCAAAGTTTCTCAGAGGAACTATCGACCACGGCGGTCGATACCACGCCGAAGGCGGTGACGATCGGCAACGCCAAGATTATCGCGGACCAGCGGTCGAATTCGATCATCGTTCTCGGAAATCGCGAGGTGGTGGTGAAGGTCGGGAAGATCCTGGACCAGATGGATGTGAAAGCGCCGCAGGTCGCGCTGAGCACAGTCATCGGCGAACTGCGATTGCAGAATGATGAAGAATTTGGTGTCGATATGTTCGCGCGGACCCACAGTAATGTTGCGGGCACCACTAATTTCACAGGAATTCCGCCGTTTCCGGGCGGTAGCACGACCACCACTAATTCCACTACCGGGACGACAACCACTACGGGCGGAAACATTTTCGATCCCTCTAACCTGCTGAGCTTCACGCAACTCGCGACGAAGGCTGCCGGAGGCGCCAATGTTTATCTCGCCGCCGGCAATTCGCTGGCAGCGGTGGTGCACGCGCTTCAGACGACCGGACGTTTTCGAACGATTTCGCGGCCGACCATTTTCACAAGCAACAATAAGAAGGCTATCATCGCCTCCGGCACCGAAATCCCGGTCCCCGTGAACACGATTCAGTCAGCAGTTGGAACAAGCGGCATCGTCAATACCGGCCTGGCCCAACAGTCCAACATCCAGTTCAAGAAGGTCGCGCTTCAACTCGAAGTGGTGCCGCTGATCAATTCGGAAAAGGAAGTGACGCTCGATATTTTGCAGAAGGTCGACAACGTCGATGGCTTCACCCAGGTCGATAACAACCAGATTCCGAACATCGCCACGCGTTACATCAAGACCACCGTCTCAGCGCCGAATTGCGCGACGATTGTGTTAGGAGGATTGATCCTGGATACGAAAGGCCGCTCCGAAAAAGGCGTTCCGATTCTCAGCAAGATCCCACTCATCGGGGGGTTATTTCGTTCCACGGGAAAGACGAAGGACCGCCGCGAGTTGATTATCCTGATGCGGCCCGAAGTCGCTTTGACCAAACTCGACCTCTATCGGCTGCGTCAGAAGAACTCGGACAAAACGCATCTCGGGCCCGAGATCGACGAGGATGACTGCCCCGATTGTCCCAAGAGTTACGACGGGAAACAACTCGAGCTGCCGCCGCCCGATCTCCCGGGGATGAAGTAGGGGAGCGTCCGAAATCTTGCTTGTCATCCCGAGCCGCGCAGACGGCGAGGGACCCCACAGTTGCTCTTACGTTACCCAAGGCAGAACAGCATGGTGTCTGATCCGCGCGCGGAATCCGAAGCTTCAGGAAGGTTTTCCCTACGACTGCGGGGTCCCTCGGCGTCTGCGCGCCTCGGGATGACAACCCGCTCAGTGTATCGCGCCTTCTGATGACAACTTCTGCTCTCTCACTTAAGATACGATCATGAACGCCGCCGTCAGCCAATCGCTCGTAAATCTCCTTCTCGCCAGCGGAGTGCCGACTCCGGAAGAAGCAAAGGAATTGGCGGCGAACCTAAATGGCGGGTCGTGGACGAACCAGGTCCTCGATTCCGGCAAGGTAGACGAGCAGAAATTTCTGGAAGCGATCGGAAATTTTTTCCAGGTCCCGGTCATCTCGATCGACGCCAAGAAAATCGAGCGCTCGACGCTCGGGCTATTGCCGAGCCGCTTCGTTTTCCAACATCACATCCTGCCGATCGAGATGAAGGACAAAACGGTTGTGCTCGCGACCTACGATTTATTTAACTCCGTGGGACGCCAGCTCGCTTCCCAGCTTCTGAAAGGCCCGGCCGAATGGGTCCTGGTGCCGCGCGCGCAAATCCTGCGCGCCATGAAAACCGTCTACGGCGTCGGCGCGGAAACTTTCGACGAAATCCTAAAGTCGAATCGCTCCTACGAAAGCTCGCAGGACGTCGAACTGAGCACGGACCTGAATGCGGACGATCCGGAAGCGTCGGTGGTGAAATTCGTGAACCAGATCATTCGCGAAGCGATCCTGGAGCGCGCGACGGACATCCATGTGGAACCGCTCGAGAACGATCTCCGCATCCGTTATCGGATCGACGGCATCCTGCACGAAGTCGCGGTGCCGCCGCAATTGCGGGTGCTGCAATCGGCTATCATTTCGCGCCTGAAAGTCATGGCGCACATGGACATCGCGGAGCGGCGGTTGCCGCAGGACGGCCGGATTAATTTGCAGGCGCACGAGCAGAACATCGACGTCCGCGTTTCTACCATCCCGACCGTGAACGGCGAATCGATCAGCTTGCGTTTGCTCAGCCGGGATCAACAACAGGCGTTCGGCTTCGAGCGGCTCGATCTTAGCCCGGAGCAGACCCGGATCATGAAGTCGCTGCTCGCGCAGCCCAACGGCATCATCCTTGTGACCGGGCCGACTGGCTCGGGGAAATCCACGTCGCTGTATTGTTTCCTCAGCAGCATCAATTCTATCCAGCGCCGCATCATTACGATTGAGGAGCCGGTGGAGTACCGTTTGCCGGGCGTATCGCAGATCGATGTGAAACCGGAGATCGATCTGACGTTCGCGAAAGGTCTCCGTCACATTCTGCGGCAGGACCCGAATGTGGTGATGGTGGGAGAAATTCGCGACGTTGAAACGGCGGACATCTCGATTCGCGCGGCGATGACGGGGCACCTTGTTTTCAGCACGCTCCACACGAACGACGCGGTTGGCGGCATCACGCGATTGCTCGACATGGATGTTGAGCCTTTCCTGCTCGCGTCCGTGGTGAAATCGTTTATTGCGCAACGGCTTGTGCGCACGATCTGTCCGCATTGCGCGGCGCCGGTGGATTATCCGAAGGAATATCTGACGGAGATCGGAATTCCGCCCGAGCTCGGGACGCGGTTCCAGCGCGGCGCGGGGTGTGATAATTGCCGGCAAACGGGTTATCTTGGCCGGCTGGCAATTTACGAGATCTGTGTCGTGACGGAGCCGTTGAAGAAGTTGATCATGCAAAAGCGCGACGGCGGCGAGCTAAAGCAATGCGCGATCGCGGAAGGCATGGAGACGCTGCGTCACGACGGCTGGCGCCGGGTGGCCCAGGGCAAAACGACGATCGAAGAAGTGGTGCGGGTGACGCAGACCGATGAAGTGATGGCCGAGACGGAATTGCAAAGCGCGCCCGCGGTGATGGACGAAGCGCCGGTGGTGCTGACGTAGGGATTGGGGAAAGCTTGGGCGGATCAAGCTCCTAGGGGCGCGAAAAAATGCATGTCATCCCGAGCCGCGCAGACGGCGAGGGACCCCGCAGTCGAACGGGGGACTTTCAAGCGGCATCCAGCCGTCAATCGCACCGGCGAGGTCTTCTCACTTCCCCGCTGTCGGTGCCGAACATTTCCAAGCGGAGATCTCGCCATTTCGGATTCAGCGTCTGAACGAGATCGATCTTCTTCTGCCGCCGCCAACCTTTGATTTCCTTCTCGCGCGAGATGGCATCCCGCGCTTCGTTGAACTGCTCGTAATACACGAGCCGATCGACGTTGTTGGCTTTCGTAAAACTCTTCGCGGTACTGTTCCGATGGAACCAGATCCGGCGCTCAAGGCTGTTCGTCACGCCGGTGTAGATCACGACCCGACTGCGATTGGTCATTAGATATACATAGAAGGTCTTCACTTCGACTGAGGGGTCCCTCGCCGTCTGCGCGGCTCGGGATGACATGCATTCTTTCGGGGGAACATAACGGGTCTACGCGTCAATCGCCGCGAAGTTTCGCTATCGCTTCACGGTAATCTTCCGTGCGGAAAATCGCCGTGCCGGCGACCAAAACATCAGCGCCGTTCGCGATCGATAACTTCGCGGTCTCGGCCTTGATGCCGCCATCCACTTCGATGTGCAGTGCACTCTTCTGCCCGTCGCGCCAATCTCTCGCGCGTTTTACTTTTTCCATCATCTCGGGCCGGAACGCCTGACCGCCAAAACCTGGATGCACCGTCATCACCAGCAGTAAATCAATCCGCCGCAAATAAGGCTCGACGACTTCGAAGGGCGTCGCCGGATTCAAAGATAATCCAACGCCGCAGCCGCCTGCGCGAATCGCTTCCAATGTTTTCGCGATGTCGTGTTTCGCTTCCGGTTCGACATGCACCGTGATGGAATTCGCGCCCGCCTCGAGGAATCGCGGCAGGTAATGATCGGGGTGCTCGATCATGAGGTGGACGTCGAGCGGGAGCTGGGTGTGTTTGCGGACCGTCGCGACGAGCGCTGGGCCAAAGGAAATGTTGTCGACGAAGTGACCGTCCATGATGTCGAGATGGAGCCAATCCGCGCCGGCTTCCTCGGCGCCATGGATTTCGGTTTCGAGATGGGAGAAGTCGGCGGCGAGGATGGATGGAGCGACGAGGACTCGGGCCATGGAGTAATGGAGTAGTGGAGTAATGAAGCAATGTCGAATCGCCGTTTTCCGTGACCCCATTGCTCTACCACTCCAACAGGTCTTGAGCTTTCCCTTGACGCGGGGAGCGTCCATTTCTAAATACTAGCGGTCTCGGCTGGTCGTTATCGCGCTCGCACACATGGTGCTGTTAAGATCGAAGGAGGAGGCGCTTCCGACAGACTGGACAGCGTTTCAGCGACTAATTTCTAAAGGCTAAAAATTCAATGTTCAACGGACTCTTCGGCTGGTTATCCAGCGACATCGGTATCGATCTCGGCACGGCTAACACGCTCGTCTACGTCAAGGACCAGGGCATCGTTTTGCGCGAGCCATCCGTCGTCGCGGTGCAGGCGGGCACGAATAAAGTGCTGGCGGTGGGCGACGAAGCGAAGCGCATGCTCGGTCGCACGCCTTCAAATATCGTCGCGGTGCGGCCGTTGAAAGATGGCGTGATCGCGGACTTCGAAGTGACGGAAGCGATGCTGCGGCATTTCATCACGAAAGTGCATGGACGTAGAGTTCGCGCGAGGCCGCGCGTCGTCATTGCGGTGCCATCGGGCATCACCGAAGTGGAAAAACGCGCGGTGCGGGAGTCGGCTACGCACGCCGGCGCGCGGGAAGTTTACTTGATCGAAGAACCAATGGCCGCGGCCATCGGCGTCGGGTTGCCGGTGCAGGATCCGGCGGGGAACATGATCATCGACATTGGCGGCGGCACGACAGAAGTGGCGCTCATTTCGCTTTCGGGAATTGTCTTCAGCCGCAGCGTCCGCGTCGCGGGCGACGAGCTGGACGAGGCGATCGTGCAATACATGAAGCGCGCCTACAATCTGATGATTGGCGAGCGCACCGCGGAAGAGATCAAAATCAAAATCGGGTCGGCTTATCCCAGCGAGAAAGAGACCAGCGTGGAAGTGAAGGGCCGCGACCTCGTGGCCGGATTGCCCAAGACCCTCATGATTACGTCGCAGGAAGTGCGGGAGGCGTTGCTCGAACCAATCTCGACCATTGTCGATTCGGTGCGGATCACGCTGGAGCGTTGCCCGCCGGAATTATCGGCCGATCTGGTGGATCGCGGCCTGGTCCTGGCGGGTGGCGGCGCGTTGCTGCGCGGGTTCGATAAACTTTTGAGTGAAGAGACCGGATTGCCTGTCCACGTGGCTGAAGATCCGCTGAGCGCCGTGGCGGAAGGAACCGGCAAATGCCTCAATGAACTTAAATTTTTGCGTCAGGTGGCCTCAACCGATCGCAATTGGCGGTAACAATTTCGGATTTCGGAAACCGGATTGCGGAAAGGATAGCGAGCTCGCAGTGAGTGCTTTTTCTTCCTTTCCGGTTTCCGCAATCCGCAATCCGCAATCGAGATGAACCGCTCGAGCATTATCGCGCTGGGCATTTTCGCGGCGATCCTGGCGTATTTCCTCAGCTTCGGCGCAGACAGCACGCGGAAAATCCAGGCGGGATTTTATTCGTTGATCTCGCCGTTTCTGAAATCCGGCTCGGGCCTGCAAAAGCAGATCACGTCGGTCCGAAGCGGGTTGCAAACATTGGAGGAACTGGAGCGCGATAACACTTCGCTCAAAGTAGAAAATCGTTCGCTCAAGGCAACGAACCAGGCACTTCGGGACGTCGAAAACGAGGTGAATCGGCTCCGGCGCGCGCTCGATTACAAAGAGCGTTCGGTCTTCCGGCTTGTGCCTGCGGAAATCGTCGCGCGCGATTCTTCCACCTGGTGGCGGACGGCCACGATCAATCGCGGGAAAAACGACCGGATCGAGCCCGACATGCCGGTGGTGACGGATGCCGGCGTCGTCGGCAAGACGACGACTGTGGGCGACAACATCACAATCGTCATTTTGCTTTCGGACGAAAATTGCCGGGTCGCGGCTTCGATCGAGGGCACGCGTGAGCAGGGGATCGTGCAGGGAGAACGGGTGACGGGATCGGTCACGCCTATGCTCGATCTGAATTTTCTTTCGAAGCAGGCGAACATCCCACCGGACCGGAATGTTTACACCTCGGGCGTGGGAGGGGTTTTTCCGTCGGGTTTGTTGATCGGGAAGGTGCAAAGTTTTCGCGTGCGTGAACTGGATGGTCAGGCGCGGATCGTGCCCGCGGTGGATTTGTCGCATCTTGAGGACGTATTCGTGGTGACGGGACGGAAATGATCTTCTTCGTCGTTCTCCTTGTTCTGACGTTTCTGGCGCAGGTCGCTGAGTTTTTTATTCCGCCGCTGGAGTGGATGTACAACGCGCGGATCTATCTCGTGCCGTTGATTGTTTTCTACAGCGCGATGGCCCTGCCTTTTCCGCTGGTGCTGGCCCAGGCTTTTTTCGCCGGGCTTCTCCTGGACCTCGTGACGGTGCAGGCCATTGGCGCGCGAGTTGAAATTTCGATCGGATGGTCAATACTCCTTTACGCCGTGCTGGCGGCCATTATGCATGGCCTGAGGCCTTTGTTTGTCCGGGGACGCTGGGAGGTGCACTGCATAATGAGCGGGCTGTGCACGTCCGCGATTTTGCTTTCCCAATATCTCATGATTGCTTTCCGGCGCGGTTCCCTGGTCTTTACGCGCGAAGCATGGTGGCAAATCGGCGGGCCGGGCGTAATCGCCATGATCATGGCGCCGCTCGCCTTCTGGATGTTGCACTCGTTAGGCCGGATCACGGCCAATCCTTATCTTCCTGAAGCGGAGCCTTACGAATGAACCGTCGCCGCGTAAATCCCATCTGGCGTCTCCAATTTCTGGCGCTGCTCATGCTCCTGGGGCTGGCGGCGCTGCTCGGCAAGCTCTGGCTGGTGCAAGTGGCGCACGGGCCGGAATGGACGGCCAAGATCAGGGGCAGCTCGGAGGTGACGGTGCGCATCCCGTCCGTGCGCGGTGAGATTCGCGATCGCAACGGTGTCACGCTGGTGCAAAACCGCGCCAGCTACGAAGTGGATTTTTATCTGCCGGAAATGGTGAAGGGTTATCGCGAAAAAATGGGGCCGCCACCTCTAACGGAGTATCGCAGCACGATCAACGGGATGCCGAAAGATCTGAAGGAACCCGACATTATTCGGATCGTGAATACCGCGGTGGCGCCGCGCCTGGACGATCTCGACCTGGCCCGGGATTACAACGCGACGCAGCTGCAAAGGCATTTCCGCACCAACACCGAAGTGCCGTTTTCCTACATCAAAGACATCGATTTCGAGACGATGGCGAAGTTCTCGGAACACGATGTCGGCCTGCCCGGCGTGGATATTTCGATCAAACCGGTGCGCTCGTACGTTTACGGTGCCCTGGCGGCGCACATGCTCGGTTATGTGGGGGCGCCCGACGACACGAACAAGGAGGAGGCGAAGAAGTACACCTTTTATCAGTCGGACGTGGAAGGGAAGTCGAACGTCGAGAAATCGATGGATGAATTCCTGAGAGGGAAACCGGGCGTTCGTTACATGCGCCGGAACGCGAAGGGCCAGATCGAAGGGGTCTTGCGCGAAGAGGCTCCTCGACAGGGGGCGAACGTGAACCTGACCATCGACGCGCGCATTCAGATGATCGCGGAAGATGCGTTGCGATCGGTGGGACGCGGAGCCGCCGTGGTGGTGGATCCAAATAACGGAAACATCCTCGCCATGGCCTCCGTGCCGTCATTCGATCCGAATACTTTCATCCCGAGCATTAAGGCCAAAGACTGGGAAGCGCTGCGGAAGGATGAAGCGAATCCGTTGGTCAACCGCGCGGTCAGTGCGTTTCCGCCGGGCTCCACTTTTAAACTGGTCACGACACTGGCTGGCCTCCGAAAAGGCCTGGCCAGCCAGCATTATAATTGCGGCGGCGGCGTCAGCTATGGCGATCACTTTTTCCATTGCTGGATTGGCGAGAAGGGTGGCAGCCACGGGACACTCGGCGTTTCCGATGCAATCAAGGTGTCGTGCAACTCATTCTTCTATCAATTCGGCAATGCGGCCGGGATTGAGGCGATTGATGAAACCGGAGACGCGTTAGGTTTGGGCAAAACTTCCGGCATTGAAATCACGAGCGAATCTCCCGGCGTCTTGCCTGGGCCGGATTGGATGCGGATCCATTATCCGCGGGAGCGCTGGTCTTCGGCCTACACGGCGAATGTTTCCATCGGCCAGGGCTACGATTTGGTCACGCCGCTCCAGCTGGCGATGGTGTACTCCACGCTCGCGAATGGTGGGGTTTCCTATTATCCCAAGCTCGTCCAGAGCATCACCGACGCCGACGGGAAACCGATCTTGACCGACAAGGGCGTGCCGGTCGTTTCGCCCGCGCCGAAAGTCCATCGCGATCTGCGCTTCGATTTGAAACGGGAACAAATCGAGCTGGCCCGCCGTGGTCTGTGGAAAGTCGTGAATGAAGATGGCGGCACAGGCGGCCGGGCGCGGCTGGCTGGTGTGCAGGTCGCGGGCAAGACCGGGACTGCGCAGGCGATGACTGAAGGCAAGAAGGATACAATCGCGTGGTTCGCCTGCTTTGCGCCTTACGATTCTCCGAAATACGCGATCGCGGTCATGGTCCAGGGCGGAGAGCATGGCGGTTCGGTGGCGGCGCCCATCGCCACGCGCATCCTTTCCCGCGCCCTCGCGATGGAGCAAGGCACTTACGATCCGCAACTGGCCTGGCTCGCGCCGGCCCACAAGGCGAATCCATTTCAGATGATCGCTGCTGTTGATTTCAAGGACGCCGACCCCAAGCTTGCGGGTGGTGACGAAGAGAACCTCGATGGTTCGACGAATTCGGACATGGCCAGCACTCCTGCGAATCCGGATGTGGAACTGGAAGCCGACGCCAATGGCAAAGTCGCCGGCCAAAAGAAGTTGGTTCGTCCCCCGCCAGCCCCAACGCCGCCGCCTCGCAAACCCAACTTTTTTGAAAGACTTTTCGGTGTCAAGCCCAAGCCGGCACCGGCAGCCACTCCACTGCCCGTGCGTCGTCCGCCGGGCCGCAGATAAACCTCTTGATCGAAACCTGAGAGCAAACCACAACGGCCCGCTTCAGCACATGATCGCAAACACTCTCCCCGCTTATGATAGAAAAGGTGAAACGTATTTTGGGCCTCGCGCCGAAGACCGGCAACAAGCTGATTATCAGCGTCGAAAAACTGGAGCGCCGGGTGGCCCTCCTCGAAAACGGCCGGCTCGAGGAATATAACGTCGAGCGCAACAGCTCGCGGAACATTGTTGGCAGCGTCTATAAGGGCAAAGTCAGAAACATAGAGATGGGGTTGAAGGCGATGTTTGTGGACATCGGCTTCGAGAAAAACGCCTTCCTCCATTTCTGGGACGCCATCCCGGCCGCGCTCGACAGCGGCATCGAGGAAATTGACCGTCCGAAAGATCGCCGCCCGAAAAAGCGGATCACCGCGAAGGATATCCCGAGCATTTATCCCGTCGGCTCGGAAGTGATCGTGCAGGTGACCAAAGGCCCGATCGGAACCAAGGGCCCCCGGGTCACGACGAACTTGAGCTTCGCCGGGCGTTATCTGGTCTTCATGCCGCACAGCGATCGCAGTGGCATCTCGCGAAAAATCGAGGACCCGAAGGAGCGCGAACGCCTGCGGAAAATCCTTCGCGAGCTGGAGATTCCCGAAGGGGTTGGGGTCATCATCCGCACCGTGGGAGAGGGCCAGCGCGCGCGATATTTCGTCCGGGATTTGAGTTTCCTGGTCGAGCAATGGGCGAAGGTCGAGCAACTCATCCAGACCGAGCCCGCCCCCTGCCGTGTTTTCGAAGAACCGGATCTGGTCGACCGGACGGTCCGCGATTTTCTCACAGACGAGATCGATGAGGTGATCTGCGACGACCGAGTGGCCATCGACCGGATGAACGAAATGGTGGGGCAGATTTCGCGGCGCGCCCGCAGTCGGATCCAATTCTACGATGGCGCGGCCCCAATCTTTGAAACGTTCGGGATCCAAAAGCAGATCGACGACGCGTTCCATCGCCAGGTCTGGCTGAAATGCGGCGGCTATATCGTGATCGACGAGACGGAAGCGCTGGTGGCGATCGACGTAAACACCGGGCGGAACAAAGGGGGCCGCGACGTCGAAAAGACGATTCTGCAAACCAATCTCGAGGCCGCGGACGAGATCGCGCGGCAATTGCGCCTGCGCAACGTGGGCGGCCTGATCATCGGCGACTTCATCGACATGAAGAGCCGGAAAGATCAGCAAATGGTGTACACCCTGATGCGGGAGCGCCTGAAGCGGGACAAGGCCAAGACCCACGTTCTGCCCCTTTCCGCTCTTGGCCTGATGGAGATGACGCGGCAGCGCGCGCAGGAAAGCCTGAGCGATTCGATTTACGAGAATTGCCCGTACTGCACGGGCCGCGGGGTGGTGAAGACCTCCATGACCACCAGCGTGGAGCTGCACCGCACCCTCAACACGGTCATGCGGAAGTATCAGGACAGCGTGCACGATTTCCGGGTGATTTTGAACCCCGACGTGCTGAAGCGCCTAAAGGAGGAGGACGAGGAGTTTTTGGTCGAGTTGGAGCGGCGTTACGCCGGTCGGCTCATGTTCCGGGGTGATCCGGCGTATCACCACGAGAAATTCACCATCACGGATGCCAATACGCAGGCGGAATTGAAACCTTGACCGGGCGTAAAAAATAACGCCTACTGGCTTGCAATTGGTTTTGGTGCATGCCACAATCCGCGCACATCCAAAAGAAGCCCCAAGAACGTTCTTGCAGGAAGGCGCACGGTGGTACACTGTCGCCGCAGACTTAACCAACAAACAGGAGACAACAAAAATGAAGAAACTAGCCCTCAGCTTGTGCGCAGTGGTTGCCTTGAGCTCAGCCGCCATCGCTGGAACGGAAACGTATTCCAAGGAATCGAAATCCGTCACCCCGCCGCCGTGCCCCGAATGGTACGCAGACAAAGAATTTAACCTTGGTGTTTCGGGCGTTTATGCCATGACTGGCAACGAATGGCGCGACGATCGTTATCTCGTAGCCGACCACGCCTGGGGTGGCGCGATCGACGCGAAATATTTCGTGCACCGCTATTTCGGTTTCGGCGTGGAAGGTTTCCTCGTCCGCCCGAGCTCGCATGACATCATTGAAAATGGTTTCACTCGTGAACGCATCGGTCAGGACGAGCGTCTGGTCGGTTCGATCATGGGAACGTTCACTTTGCGTTTCCCGATCGCCTGCAGCCGTTTCGCGCCTTACTTTTGGCTCGGCGGCGGTGGGATCTTCGGCGGTGGCCAGGATCACGAATTCTTGCTTGCTCCGACCCAGCCGTTTGGCTTCGTTCGGCATGAGTACCCAACGGAGAAGACCAAGTCGATCGGCCAGCTTGGCGCTGGACTCGAGATTCGGTTCACCCCGCATATTGGTATCACGAACGACTTCAGCTGGAACGTCGTTTCCGGTGCGCAGAACAACTTCGGGATGGCCCGCACCGGTCTGAACTTCGCGTTCTAAGCAACGCCGTATAATTCAACAAGACGCCGGGAACACTGAATGTGTTCCCGGCGTTTTTGTTTTTAGAGGCAGCGCACTGCCGATTGCGAAACAGAAAGCGCGAACGAAAATAATCCGATGTCGTTTGCTCCACTCCTGGACAATTTGCCGCTGCAGAAGTCTCGGCTTCTCCGCCGCTTCGAAGATCTGATTTCGCCCAAATCCGACGCAGCGTTGGAGGCACTGGCGCAGGAATCGCGTGCGCTCACGCTGCAGAACTTCGGGCGGACCATGCGCTTGTTCGCGCCGCTCTATCTCTCCAACGAATGCATCAATAACTGCAGCTATTGCGGATTTTCGCGGGACAATCCGATCCTGCGCGTGACCCTGGGTCTCGAACAGGTGGTCGCGGAAGGGCGTTATCTGGCCGAGGAGGGATTCCGGCAGGTTTTGCTTGTCGCGGGAGAGCATCCGAAATTCATCAGCCAAAGTTATCTGGCGGATTGCGTCCGAGCCCTGGCGCCGGATTTTTCCTCGATCTCGATCGAGGTCGGGCCGATGGAGACGGCGGATTACGTTCCAATTGTGGAGGCGGGCGCGGAGGGGTTGGTGGTGTATCAGGAAACCTACAACCGCGAAGTCTATGCCGAAATGCACACCTCCGGGCCAAAGCGCGATTTTGACTGGCGCCTCGATTGTGCGGAACGAGGTTACGAGGCGGGGTTTCGGCGCATCGGCATCGGCGCGCTTTTTGGCCTGACGCGGTGGCAGGAGGAAGCGGTGGGGCTGGCCGCCCACGCGGAATATTTGCTCAAGCGCTGCTGGCAGGCGCAAATCACTGTTAGCCTGCCGAGATTACGTCCGGCCGCGGGCGAATTTCATCCGGCTTTTTCGATGACGGACCGCGAGCTGGCCCAGTTGATCTGCGCCTTTCGCATTACTTTTCCCCAAGTGGGAATTGTGCTGAGCACGCGGGAGCGGGCGGCGTTGCGAGATGTCCTGGTGTCGTTAGGCGTGACCATGATGAGTGCCGGCAGCCACACCGAGCCCGGCGGCTACACGGGCCAGGGCGCGAGTGAATTGCACCGGACGGTGCGGGGCCGGATTGTCGCGCCGGAATTTCAAAATGGGGAAGACGCGGTCGCCACGGGCCAGTTCGAAATCAGCGACCAGCGATCGCCCGGCGAAGTCGCGGCGGTTCTGCGCCGGCAGGGATTCGAACCGGTCTGGAAGGATTGGGATCCCGCGCTGCTTGCGTCATGATCGTGTGGATCAACGGCGAGCGGGCGGAGACAAACGGCGCCACCAATATCGCCGAGCTCGCCGCGCACTATGGTCTGCATCCCAAAGCCGTGCTGATCGAGCATAACGCGACGGCGCTGCACCAGCGTGAATGGACGCAGCGCTCGTTGGCCGAAGGGGACCAGATCGAATTCGTGCGAGTCGTCGCGGGCGGGTAGGGAGCTGGCTTATCTTCGACCAGCGAACGCGAGCCGCAGCCCAAGAAAAACGAAGAGCGACCCGACGGCTCGATTGAGCATGGCTGCGACCGTCGCGTTCGCGCGCATCCGCTCGCTGAACGCCGCAGCGAACCACGCCAACAGCAGGCACCAGATCGTTCCCGTGGTGACGAAGGTGAGGCCGAGGATCAGAAAGGCCGGCATCTTCGAGGGCGTCGTGGCCTCGATGAACTGCGGAAGGAACGCGAGGAAGAAAAGTGCGACTTTCGGGTTGAGGATATTTGTCAGGACGCCCTGGCGGAAAGCGGCGCCGGCCCCGCGGTGCCGGAAGTGCGCGGGCATCGTTAGTTCGGGCTGGCGCTCGAGCAATGCGCGAAGGCCGAGAAAAATCAGGTAGGCGCCACCGGCGAGCTTAACGAAGGCGAACGCCCACGCGGAAGTAGCGAGAAACGCCGAGAGTCCCAACGCCGCGGCCGACGTGTGAAAGATACTGCCGACAGAAATCCCCAGGGCCGAGGCGACACCCGCGCGGCGTCCCTGCGCAATGCTGCGTCCGAGAATGTAAAGCGTGTCCGGGCCCGGGGTGAGATTGAGGAGAATCCCGGTTGTGATAAATAAAACGAAATGGTGGATTCCGAACATCGGCATTTGCACTCCGCGGCAACCAGTTGAGTTATAACGCCGGGCAGACGGCTGCCGCAATATGGAAACGATGCCATCGCGCCGGGCCGACTCGACCGGTTATCCCTGGAAAATTTTCTGGGTGCTGGTCCTCTGCTGTCTCGCTGGGTTTGCCGCCGCACTGCCGTACGTTTACGCGCTCTATCGTGATTTGATCGCGCGCGGTCCGCTGCCGATGCCGCTGCCGATCCTGGTCACCGTTCAGTTGATGCAAAGCACAATTGTTTTTGGGGGCATTGTTGCGCTCGGACTCCTCCTGGCCCGCCACACGGGGATCGAGGCGCCCCTTCTCCAAAACTGGCTTTACCGGGGGAGCGCTCCTCTTCCCTCCGGATGGCTGCGAATTCCGCTGCTGTGGGGAATCGCGTTGGGAGTGCTGGTTTTCTTTCTCTATTTTCTGGTCTTCGCGCCCATGATTCCGGCGTGGCCGTTGCGCGCGGAATCGGCTTTGCCGGATTGGAAACGATTTTTGATCTGCTTTTACGGCGCCATCAATGTCGAGTTGCTGATGCGGTTCTTTTTACTGAGCCTGTTCCTGTGGCTGCTTAAGAAAATCGGTCGGGTCCAATCCACGCGGCCGCGAGAGCGGATTTTTTGGACGGCCAATATCATCGTCGCCCTTATCTACGGGCTCGGCCATCTTCCGGTCGCAAAAAGCCTGATGCCGCTCACGCCGATCGTTTTGACGGCAGTTTTTCTGCCGACCGGGCTCTCAGCGTTAGCCTTCGGTTACCTGGCCTGGAAACGCGGGATTGAGGCGGCAATGCTCGCCCATCTTTCCTCGGACTTTATCACGCACGTCCTGGGGCCGATGATTCTTCGCTGATCGTGGGAACGTTCGCTTGTTTTACGATGACGCGCATCCCATCCGTTTGAATCACCATGACGGGTGTGTCCGCCGGGATGAATTCGCCCTCAGTCACGACATCCACCACGTGACCGGCGAAGCGCGCCTTGCCGCTGGGACGCAGCGTCGTGAGCGCGGCACCTTCCATCCCCGCCGCTAGCGCCAGCGGCATGGCGAATTCCCGAGGCGCACCGGCCAGGGAAGGTCCAGGAGGATTCGTAGTGAGGAGAGCAAACCGCCGGTAAATGCTTGTGCGCGGGAGATAGCGCGCCAGAATCATGATCACTACCGCGGCGGCGATCATGGCCAGGAAAAGATTGCGCAATGGTACCGCGATCATTTCGCCCGTGGGCAAAAAGGTTTGGCCGGGATAGCGGTCGATCATCGCCCAGAGCAGTGATCCCAGCATGAGGAAAACGCCCACGACTCCGACCACGATGGTGGAGTGCGCGAAAAACATAATCTCGATCAGGACGAGCACGAGGCCGAGCGCGAAGAGCGCTGCGACTTCCCAGCCCGCCAGGCCCGCGAGATAATGGCCGAGGAAGAAAAGCGCGAAACAGAATGCGGCAATAACTCCGGGTAGGCTCGCGCCGGGTATTTTGAACTCGAGGTAGGCGCAGATGATCCCGAGCAGCAGAAGCAACGGTGCAAGCTGAGTGATCCAGAATGCGAGTCGCTCAAACCCGCTGGGATCGAGCGCAACCAGCGGGCCCTTCAGCCCAGCTTTTTTCGCCAGGTCCGCCACAGAATCGGCGATGCCGTCCGCCAGCACGGGCTTCCCGCCGATCTTCTCGGTGGCTTCCTGGGCCGTCAACGTGAGGAGAGAACCTTTGGAATGCACCACGCGTTCGCCGATTCTCACTTCCTTTTCTTTGCTCATAAAAGCTTCGCCGAGGTCGGGATTGTGACCGTTGCGCATAGCGGAGCTGCGAATGAGCGCGGACCAATACGAGATCGTTTTGTCGCGGGCCGTGGTCGGCAGATCTTCCCCGGTGGAGAGGACGGGCGCGGCCGCCCCGATGGCGCTCACCGGTGACATGTAGATATGCGGCGTAGCCAGGGCAATAAGCGCCCCCGCGGAGCCTGCGTTGGAATTGATGAAGGTGTAGGTCGGGATGGTGGCGTGATTCAGGACGTTGGTAATGTCCGCGGCGCTGTCGAGTCGCCCGCCGTACGTGTCCATTTCAAAAACGATCGCGCCTGCTTCCGCGCTTTCGGCCACCTTGACGGCCCGGCGGAGAAACAAAAACAGGGTGGGCGAAATTTCCCCGCGCAGGGGAACGACCACAGTGTCGCCCTTGTGAATGATCGGGCCCGCTTCCATCAACCGCGGGAGCAGGGCCAGGCCACAGACCATGAGCAGAATGCGCAGAAAAATTTTCATCGAAGGAACCTCACTTCACGCCACAACTGTTGGAAGCATTTCGTGTCTGGCATAATTTGACATCGCTCCCGCCCGCAAACGAGCGAAAAGTAAGTGCGCATGGGAACGATCCCTTCACAAAACATCGAGCAGGTCGCCGCCGCGAACGACATCGTGGAAGTGATCGGCTCGTATTTTCCGCTGAAGCGCGCGGGGACGAACTTCAAGGCGCTCTGCCCGTTTCATCAGGAGAAAACCCCGTCGTTCACGGTGAGCCCGCAGCGGCAAACGTTCCATTGCTTCGGCTGCGGCGTCGGGGGAAGCGTCTTTCGTTTCGTGATGGATTACGAGCACCTCGATTTTCCGGCAGCGGTGCGGAAGCTCGCGGCGCGCGCGGGGATACCGGTGATCGAAGAGCGGGGCTCGGGTGGCGAGGACGATCGCCAGCACGAGACGCGGCGCACCTTGCTCCAGCTCCATGCGGAGGCCGCGGAATGGTTTCACGAGAATTTGGTGAAGTCGAAAATCGGAGCGGCCGGGCGCGAGTATTTAAAAAAACGGGGGATCGATCGCCGGATCGCGAATGACTGGCAGCTCGGCTTCGCGCCGGAGAGCTGGGACGCGTGCCTGAACTGGGCGCTGGAGCGGGGCTACCGGCGCCCACAGATTTTGCAAAGTGGGTTGATCAAGCCCCGTGATGAAGATCGACCGGAGGGCGAAGCTTACGACCGTTTTCGAGGCCGTCTCATGTTTCCGATCCACAACGACGTCGGTGAAGTGATTGCCTTCAGCGGTCGCGTTCTGGAAAAGGAGGCCGAGGGCGCGAAGTATCTCAACTCTCCTGAGACGCCACTTTTCAGAAAAGGAAATGTGCTTTTCGGCCTTCATAAAACCAAGCGTGGCTTGATCGAAGCGAACTCGGCTATCGTCTGCGAGGGGCAGCTCGATCTGATCACGGTGTTCGAGGCTGGCATTACGAATGTCGTCGCGCCGCAGGGCACAGCTTTCACCGAGAACCAGGCGCGGATTTTGAAACGATTTGTCGGCGAAGTAATTCTTTGTTTCGACGCCGACACTGCGGGCCAGAAAGCGGCGGAGCGATCGCTGGATGCGCTTCTGCAAAATAATCTCATTGTCCGGGTCGCGGAAATGCCGGCAGGCGAAGATCCCGACTCGATGATCCGGAACAAAGGCAAAGACGAATTTGAAAAGCTGGTGGCGGGCGCGCGAGATTTTTTCGATTCCTGGATCGAGCACGAATCGGCCGCGACCGATCTAGACTCGTTAGGTGCGAAAATGCAATTGGCCCGCAAGCTGGCGGAGACCGTTGGCCGCGTGCAGGACCCGCTTATGCGCGGCGAAGTGGCGAATAAGGTAAGCGCCCGTCTCGGCGTGGCCCGATCCGACTTCGAGCGGCTGCTGACGAAACCGCGGCGCGAACGCATTTCGACCGACGATGCGCCGGGCCCGGTCTCCACTCCGCCGCCTCGCCATGAGGTGGGCATGCTTTGCTTGCTCGCGTTGCGGGATCCGGAAGCGCGCGAATTCATCCAGAACCAGAACTGGCGTGAGATGCTGGCGCTCACGCCCGACGCGGAAATTCTGGTTCGGATCCTGGAAAGCGATCTGCGTCCTGATGATCCGGCTTCGATCAATGCTTTCATGGCGTGCCTCTCGACCGGGGACGAGGCGCTGGTCGCTTCCTGGCTCATCCAGAAGATGCCGCCGAATGGGCTGGAGGTAGCGGCGGGGTGGTGGAACGGTCTTCGCCAGGCAATTCTGCGCCGGCAATTGCAGATCGCGGAAGGCCGAATGAAACTGCCTCGATTAACCACCGGAGAGGCGGTCAATTTGCAGAAACAAATTGTTGACCTCACGGATCAACTCCGCGAACTTTCCGAGTTTTCGTCTGCCCGCGTGCTCGACAACTGACTGTCGCTGAGGGGGCAGGAGGTCGAGCGTGAGCCGGCTGAAAACGCAGCATTCCTCAACAGCACCAAGTTTTGCCTAAGAATCCGAAAAAAACAGAACGAGCCCGTCCCCGGCCTAAAACGCCAGCCAAGGCGAAGCATTCCGTAAAGGCCACGGCGGCGAAGACGAAAAAGGGCGGAGGCAAGAAATCGGGCAAGGCAGCGTCCGGAAAAAGTTCGCAGGCTCCTAAGAAGAAGCGTGGCGCCACGCCAGCGCAGTCACGGAAAGGGTTGAACGGGGCGGAGGTTCCCGATTCGTCCGACCTGCTCGCGCCTTCGACTCCGGGCGATGTTCAGACCCGCATCCGTGAGCTGATCAAACTCGCCAAAGAGCAGGGCTACCTCACTTTTGACGATCTGAACGAGGCGCTTCCGGCCGAGGTGACCGATGCGGATGAACTCGATGCGATTCTGACCCGCCTGCGCCGGATGGAGATCGATATCATCGAAGCTTCCGAGGTCGATCGCTACAAAGACGGGAAGAAAGATCCCGAAGAAGAGGAGGAAGAGAAACCCGAGACGAAGCTCGATATCCTCGACGACCCGGTGCGCATGTATCTCAAGCAAATGGGCCAGGTCCCATTGCTGACGCGCGAGCAGGAGGTGGAGATTTCCAAGCGGATCGAAGAAGCAGAGATCATGGTCCAGCGCCTGATCAACCGTTTTGGTTTCATCGCGCAAGCCCATCTCGATCTCGCCGGCAAATTGACCGAAGGAGGGGAGCGTTTCGACCGCGTCATTCTCGACAAGAAGATCGAGAGCCGGGAACGCTACATGAAACTGTTGCCGCGCCTCTGCAAACAGGTGGAGAAACTGGGCATCTCAATTCGGCAGCAGTATTCTCAGATTCTCCATGGGTCGGGACGGAAGGACGCGAAGAAGATGAAGTCTTTCCAGAAAGCGGTCGCTTCGCTCCAGAAGCTTTACCCGAAGTTTTATTTCAAACAAAAGGTGACGGAGGAATTCGTGCACCTCGCAGACGAGCAATATCAAGTGCTCACGCTGCTCCAGGGCGAGATAAGCAAGCATCCGGGGGGTAACGCCGCCCGCTCGCCGCTCGGCATCAAATCGCGCGATCTGGAAAGCTCTCTCTGGCTTTCGCTCGAGGAATACACCGAGCAATATCGGGCGTTGAAGAGCTGGCTGCACAAGGCGCTTCGGGCCAAGACGGAGATGGTCGAAGCCAATCTGCGGCTCGTTATTTCCATCGCGAAGAAATATACGAACCGCGGCCTTTCGTTCCTCGACCTGATCCAGGAAGGGAACATGGGGCTGATGAAAGCGGTCGAGAAATTCGAGTACCGGCGCGGCTATAAATTTTCGACCTACGCGACTTGGTGGATCCGCCAGGCGATCACCCGCTCGATCGCAGACCAGGCGCGGACCATTCGCATCCCGGTCCACATGATCGAGACGATCAACAAGCTGATGCGCGTGCAGAAGCAGCTCGTCCAGGAATACGGACGCGAGCCGACGCCGGAGGAAGTGGCTGAGGAAATCCTGTTGCCCGTGGATCGCGTGCGCGCGGTCTTGAAGATGGCGCAGCAGCCGATCTCACTCCAGTCGCCCGTCGGCGAAAGCGAAGAAACAAATTTTGGCGATTTCATCGAGGACAAGGGCGCGGAAAATCCCAGTGACATGACCGCGATTGTCCTCTTGAAAGAGAAGATCAAGGACGTGCTCGAAACGTTGACTGAGCGGGAGCGGCAGGTGTTGGAACAGCGTTTCGGACTGGTGGACGGATACAGCCGGACGCTGGAAGAAGTGGGCCGCCAATTTCGGGTAACCCGGGAACGCATCCGCCAGATCGAAGCGAAAGCCTTGCGCAAGATGCGGCACCCGACGCGCATCCGGCAGTTGGAAGGCTTCTTGGAAGCCGCGGAAACCTAAGTCCGCCGGCGGTTCCCGGTCACCGCAACTTTCGGACGCCCGAGGAGTTCAATCTCACGAATGGACCGGGACGATGACAAAAAGCTTTGGGACCTCCTCGGCCATGCCGCCGAGCCGAAAGTCTCGCCCTTCTTCGCTCGCAACGTCATACGCGAAGTCCGCCAACCTGCGAGAGCGAAGGCGGCTAGAGGCTGGTTCGGTTTTCGCGGATTGATCCCCGCCACCGGCCTGGCGATTGCGCTAGCCCTTGCTGTTTTTCTGCGTTCGCAGGCTCCAGTCGCACCGGCGCCTGAATCCCAGTCAGACGCGCCAGCCCTCGTTAGCGCCCAGGATTACGAAATGATCGCTGATCTGGACGATCTCCTTGCGTCCGACGACAACACGTCGTGGGACGACAGCGTTCTCCTTTAAAGAGGAACCTCTGGGCTACTGCAGTTGCGGCCGTCGCGCCAGGCTACAGTTTAATAGCGATTGCGATTGTAGTAGTGGTGGCGCCGCGGGGAATAATAAACACGGCGACCATGGCTCCAGTAATACCGGGGCCCCACGTAAACCACCGGCGGCGCATAATAGCGCGGACCGCCGTAGTAACCGTAGGGATAGTAACCGGGATAACCGTAGTCGTAGTATCCGACGCCGAACGGAAGACCGAGTCCGATCCCGATGGAAACGCGAGCCTCGGCGTGCGGTGCCGCGACGAACGCGAATGAACCAATCGCCAGACCAATTAAGAGAAACTTTTTCCAATTCATGGTGAAACCTCGTTTTGTGTTAATGACTATTGAACAGTAGTAATGACGCAAAGTTGCTAAAAATTATTCGAACGTGATCGCTCGATCGGTTGGGTATCCCCTAATGCAGACGTCCTGACCGATCCGTTCAACACTCACACGATCCAGACGCGGCGCATCCCGAGTGGATTCAACGCCGTCGCCCGCGAACGCAAGCGGGCCGCCGGTGAAGCTCGGACCCAGGTAGAGCTGAACTTTGTCCACCAAGCGTCCATCCAGAGCCTGCCCGAGGATTTCACCGCCGCCTTCAATGAGGACACTCGTGATTTCCCTCTCTCCGAGCTTGCGCAGGACAGTTTCCAGGTTGTTTCCCTTGAACACAATCGTGCGGTCTGCAAAACGGTCCGAAAAAAGATGGGCCTGACGTGGTAACGAGCCGGAGCGGGAAAGGACTACACGCCACGGTTGCTTCGCGCCTCGAATGCCGCGGACCGTAAGGCGGGGATTATCGGCGCGCAATGTTCCGGCACCGATCAGGATTGCATCCATTTCCGCGCGCAGCTTTTGCGCGTGCCGGCGCGACGCCGGGCTGGTGATCCAGCGGGGCTCACTGGATGGCGGCGATAAACGCCCGTCGAGACTCATCCCGCATTTGGCCACTACGAACGGACGTCTCATAGTAATCCATTTGTTGTAGCCTTCGTTGAGCGCTGAACATTCGTCAGCCAATACGCCGGAGCGCACATTGAGGCCTGCCTGCTGTAAGATCTCGATGCCGCGTCCCGCGTGCTGCGGATTCGGGTCGGTCGCCCCGATCACTATGTTGCGCACGCCAGCTTCGACTATCGCCTTGGTGCAGGCTCCGGTTCGACCGGCCGTCGAACACGGCTCCAGGGTTACGAATAACACGGCCCTTTTAGGGATCGCCTTTTTGAATCGGCGAAGACACTCGATTTCCGCGTGCGCCAAGCCGGCGCCCCGATGGTGCCCGGTGGCGGCAATGATGCCGTTGATGAAAAGGACAGCGCCGACCGCCGGATTAGGGCTCGTTCGCCCTAAACCTTTTCGCGCCTCGTGCAAGGCCAGCCGCATCGCCTCTTCATCCGTGAATTTTTGTCTCATGGTTAGCTACGCCAAAGGTGGAGTAACTGCGCCAAGTTGCGCCATATATTCGTTGCCCTGTTGTGGCTACATTTTATCAAACATTTCACATCGAGATACTTACGTTTCACCTCGTTCCCCGTCTCTCCGTGGCATTTCTTTCGCTTAAGAACGATCAGCTTTTCAAACGCAACCTACTCAAGAAAGGAATCATATGAGCTTAATACGTTACCAAACACCAAATTCCGCGATGCTGCCATCGCTTGATCGCTGGACGAATCTTCGGAACGACCTCGACACTCTCCTGGAGCTGCCCTTCTTATCCGGTCTCGGCCGGCAACCGCAGCTGTTTTCGGGTTGGACGCCCGCACTCGACCTCTATCAAAACAACGACAACATCGTTGCCGTCGTCGAACTCCCTGGCATGCGCAAGGAGGAGATCGAGATCTCGCTGCAGGACGGCCTGTTGATCATCAGCGGCGAGCGCAAAGACGAGAAAATGGCCGATGGCGTCGCGCGCACTGAACGCTTCGTCGGAAAATTCCGCAGAAGCGTGACCCTTCCGACGCGGGTCGATGTAAACAAGGTCAATGCCACCTACAAGGATGGCATTCTCACGGTGACGCTCCCGAAAGCCGAGGACGCGAAGCCAAAGCAAATCCAGATCAATCTTAACTGAGCAACTCCCAACAAAAGGAAAACTATGAATACTTTAGTTCACGAAAATCGCAGCAGTAACGGTGAGCGCCAGACGACAGAACAGTTCGTCGCACCGGCGGCGACCGTTTTCGAAAATGCCGATGGCTACACGCTCGAAGTCGAAATGCCCGGCGTGAATAAGGAGAACCTCGAAATGTGGGTGGAGAATAATGAGCTGACCATTCTCGGCCGGCGCGCCACCTCGGTAACCGAGGGCACGCTGCTCCATCGCGAATCGCGGCGGGAAAATTTCCGCCGTTCCTTCGAGATCGATCCTTCGATCGATACCGGCAAAATCAGCGCTACGATCGACCAGGGCGTGGTCACCTTGATTCTGCCGAAGGCCGAGCAGGTGAAGCCGCGGAAGATCGCCGTCGCTTAAACGATTGTTTGGGTTAGCAGCGCAGGCCGCAAGCCGGGAGGTTTGCGGCCTGTTGTTTTTCTCTCGGAGATTCGAGTTTCGACTTGGCGAACGGGGCGAGCGCACGTACTTAGGAAGTCCCTCCTATGGCTACAAAAACTGAAGAAAAATCTACCGAAGATAAAGTAACGACCGCGCGCAATAAAAACCTCGACCTCGCGCTCCAGCAAATCGCGAAGGATTACGGTGACGGCGCGATTATGCGGCTCGGTGACGCGACGATTGTCGACATCGATGTCATTCCGACCGGCAACATCCTGATCGACCGCGCGCTCGGCGTCGGCGGATTTCCGCGCGGCCGTGTCGTCGAGGTTTATGGTCCGGAATCATCCGGAAAAACTACTCTGACGCTGACCGTCATCGCCCAGGCGCAAAAGCGCGGCGGCCTCGCTGCCTTTATCGATGTCGAGCACGCGCTCGACCCGCAATATGCCCGTCGTCTCGGCGTGAACATGGACGACTTGCTCGTCTCGCAGCCTAGCTCCGGCGAAGAAGCGCTTCGGATCGTTGAGACGCTGGTGCGCTCAAACGCGCTCGATGTCATCGTCCTGGATTCAGTCGCGGCCCTGGTTACGAAACAGGAACTCGAGGGCGAGATCGGCGACTCGACCGTAGGGGCGCAGGCGCGCTTGATGAGCGCCGCGATGCGTAAATTAACCTCGCTGATTTCGAAGGCGCGGACGTGCTGCATTTTCACCAACCAGATCCGGGAAAAGATTGGCGTTATGTTTGGCAACCCGGAGACAACGCCGGGCGGCAAAGCCTTAAAATTTTACGCCAGTGTGCGAATCGATATTCGCCGCATCGGCGCGATCAAACAGACGGACGGTGTCGTCACGGGAAACCGCACTCGCGTCAAAGTCGTGAAGAACAAAGTTGCGCCGCCCTTCACCGAGGCGGAGTTCGACATCATGTATAACGAGGGCATTTCCTCGACCGGCGCGCTGCTCGATCTCGCGCTGGAGAAGCAAATCATCGAGAAGCGTGGCTCGTGGCTCAGCTACAAAGGGACGCAACTGGCGCAGGGCCGCGATGCGGGCAAGGAAGCCTTGAAGAACGACCCGGCGCTCTACGCAGAGATCGAGACTGCGGTGAAAGCCAAGCTCGACGAGGACAAGAAGTAGCGTCTGCGGCAACTTATCGGACGGCTTCCGGCGGCGCGGGTAGTTCTCGCGTCGTCGTAAATGTCGCGCTTTATTCGCGGTCATGATTTCGCGGCAGATTAAACAAAATCATTTCAGCCCATGGCGACAATCTCTGATCGTCCTCATGGTGGCCATGGGTTTCTGCACCGACCTTGGCGCGGAGCCATCGGTGACCAGGGCGGAGTCGCTGCGGATCGCCGAATCCTTCATCCAGCATCGCTGGCAAGCTTCGGCGAAGAATGTGCGGCACGGAAAGGACAGGGACGGTGTGGAAGTTCACACTCCGGATCGCGACGGCGGCTACGCTAATCCATTGAGCGAATGCTGGGTCCCGGGCACGGAGAATACTGGCGTCGCTTACAAGTGGGGCGGGAACGACAGTCCGAAAACTTTCACCGCCGGAATCCTGGCGGGTAAGGCGGCTGGTGATGTTTACACAGCGGAAAAACGCCGGCTCGGAGGCAAGGCAGTCAGCTCCGAGACGGTCGGCGTGGATTGTTCCGGTTTCATTAATCATTGCTGGAAATTGACCACGCGACATTCGACGAATTCGTTCGCATCGATCTGCCAGAAGCTCTCGTCGCCGGCCGCGCTGGAACCGGGCGACATCATGAATCAACCGAATGGGCACGTCCTTCTCTTTGTGAAGTGGCTCGACGCGGAGAAGAGGGGAGCGGTTTTCTACGAGGCGGCGCCCTACAGTAAAACGATCGTCTGCGAGCGTGACGTGACGCAGATGACCGCGGTCGGTTACCAGCCGTTGCGCTACCGGAACATTCGGGACTAAAGGCTGACCGCGCTTTTACGGTTGGGGAGAAATGGTTTCGCCGAATTTCTTCCCCAGGGCCACGAGGTAGCTGTCGATCGTCCCGGTGTGTCCGAAGACAAAGCGTGACACGAAGCGGAAGAGAATGTTCGAGACGTCTCCCGCTTCCGTGATTTCCAGCCGGGTGCCATCCTCGGTAGTTGCGAACGCGTAGGTCCAGGTGCCCGAATACCCGAGATCCTGATCGGCCATGCGCGTCACGATTTTCTCATTGGGCCGGTCCTCGACGAGGTCGTAAGTCACCGCACCCTGCTTTCCATGTTCGCGAAACCTGACCTGATTGTCACCGGTCGAGATCATCTCCACCCTTTCCAGATCGGGGCGCCAACCTGGGGCTGCCGCGAAATTCCGCACCGTCTCATAAACTTCACCGGGCGGCCGATGAAGAATGATGTGCCGGGAGACGACATGATTTCTAGGGAGCGCGGCGCCGATGACGAGAACCACGAACACCAGCCCGAAGACGATGGCGAGAAAGATAAGAGCGATTTTCATGTCGGTTGTTTCATTTGCCGCGCGGCCTGGGCCAGGAGTTGAAGTCCCCGCACAGCCGCCCCGCGATCCGTCGGATTAAGGTGAGTCAAAAGCTCGGCGACGCGTTTCGCGTCCAGAACCGAGGTGGAAGCGATAGCCTCAGACCCGCGGGCCGTCAGCCGAAGTTCCCGTTGCCTCTTGTCGGATGCTGCTGGTTTGCTGGACAAATATCCAAGGCGGCTGAGCCGGGTGATGGATGCGGAAAGAGTCGAAGCCGCTACTCCCAGGTGGCTGGCGAGCAATCGTGGACTAATCGGGTTCTCGCGATCGAGGTGCACGAGGATGGAGGAATCATGGGAGGAAAGGTCCCAGGGCGTCGACGCGGCCCGGACGTGATCGACATGACAGGCGAGGTAAATTTGCGGAAAGAGCCGCTGGATTTCGAAGACAGCTTCGGAGCGCATGAAAGGAGCGTCGAAGCCGGAAATCGTTCGTCAAATCGAACCGATTTTCCGCGTTGAGATTCCATTTGGAAATCCGCGTCGTTTCCCTGACTTTCTGTCCGCATGACCGCCGCCGAGATTCGCCAGTCCTTTTTCGATTTCTTTCGCGAGAAGGAGCACACCATTGTTCCGTCCGCTTCCCTTTTGCCGGACTCCCCGAACCTGCTTTTCACGAATGCCGGCATGAACCAGTTCGTTCCGATTTTTCTCGGGCAACAAAAGGCGGCCTGGAATCCCCCGCGCGTCGTCGATACGCAGAAATGCATTCGCGCCGGCGGCAAACACAACGATCTCGACGACGTCGGGCTCGATACGTATCACCACACCTTTTTCGAGATGCTCGGGAACTGGGGCTTCGGCGATTATTTCAAAAAGGAAGCGATCGAGTGGGCCTGGGAACTGGTGGTCGAGCGCTGGAAACTTCCGGCGTCGCGAGTTTACGCGACGGTCTACAAGCCGGGACCGAACGAGCCGAGCGAGTTCGACCAGGAAGCGCACGATCATTGGGCGCACATTTTTAAAAAGGCCGGACTCGATCCCGCCGTGCACATCGTCAACGGGAACAAGAAGGACAATTTCTGGATGATGGGCGAGACCGGCCCGTGCGGCCCGTGCTCCGAACTTCACATCGATCTGACGCCGGCTGGCGACACCGAAGGTTCCCTGGTGAATGCGGGCGATCCGCGCTGCATCGAGATCTGGAATCTGGTTTTCATCCAGTTCAACGCCGACGCGGACGGCACGTTCTCGCCGCTTCCTCACCGGCATGTCGATACCGGGATGGGTTTCGAACGGATCACCTCGATGATTCAGGGGACGAAAAATTTCACGGACTTCTCGCGTCAGATATCCAATTACGAGACCGACATTTTCCGCCCGATTTTCGACGAGATCGAAAAACTGAGCGGGAAGAAATATGGTTCGACCCTCCCGATTGTAGGGCAAGCGCCTCGCTTGCCGGGAGAAGGAGAAGGCAGCCGGAGCGGCCGCCCTACAAACGATTCCGAGCAGGAGAAAATCGACATCGCCTTTCGCGTCATCGCCGATCACATCCGCACCCTGAGTTTCGCCATCGCTGATGGCATCCAGCCGAGCAATGAAGGTCGCGGCTACGTGCTCCGCCGGATTCTGCGGCGCGCCGTTCGTTACGGACGGACCCTGGGATTTCATGAGCCCTTCTTCTACAAACTCGTCGACGTCCTGGTCCGGACGATGAGCGGCGTTTTTCTGGAGTTGCGCGTGAAGAAAGAGGTGATTCAGGAAACGCTGCGTCGCGAGGAGGAGGGTTTCAACAAGACACTCGATAAAGGTATAGCGCTCTTCGAGTCCCAAGTTGCGCGGGGATCTGGCATTTCCGGCGAGTTCGCCTTTCGGCTTTATGACGAACAAGGTTTTCCGCTCGATCTGACCGAACTCATGGCGCGTGAACGCGGGGTTACGGTCGATACTGCGGGCTTCGAAAGATTGATGGACGAGCAGAGATCGCGCGCGCGCGCAGCTCAGAAGAAGACCACGATCGAGGTTGCGAAACTGGACGGAGAAACCACGACGAATTTTCTCGGGTACGATCATGATCACACAGGCGCGGATGTGATCGCGGCTACTCCGGCGAATGGAAAAACCGCGGTGGTCCTCAATAACTCGGTTTGCTACGCGGAGATGGGTGGACAGGTTGGCGACACCGGGGAGATGCAGGGCGACGCGCGAAGCTGGAAAATTTCCGATACCAGGAAATCGGGCGGCGCCTGGATTCACCTGATCGAGGGTGACGACGCTCCGCGGAACGGAGAGCATGTGACGGTAAGGTTCGAGGCCTCACGTCGGCATGCAATCGAGCGGCATCATACGGTGACGCATCTCTTGCATTGGGCGTTGCACGAAGTCGTTTCGCGAGACGCAGTCCAGAAGGGAAGTTATGTCGGCCCGGAAAAATTGACCTTCGATTTCTCGAGCGCGGCGCTCACATCGCAGCAGAAGCGTGAGGTAGAGAAACTGGTAAACGAGAAGGTCGCGGAGAACGCGCCGGTCTCGTGGACGGAGATTCCATACCCGGAGGCGAAGAAGCGCGCGGATATCACGCAGTTCTTCGGAGACAAGTACGGCGACGTGGTGCGCGTTGTGCAGATCGGCGGCGAACCAGAGCGGCTCGACGGTTATTCGATGGAGCTTTGCGGTGGAACGCATGTTCGCGCGACCGGTGACATCGGTTCGTTTCGGATCGTGAGGGAAGAAGCGATCGCGGCGGGGATTCGGCGTATCGAAGCCGTGGCAGGAGAGGCGGCGAAGAATTGGGCGAAGGAGGAAGCAGCGCGGCAGCAGGAAAAATTTGCAGGGCTGGCGCGGAAGAAGAGTGGGATCGCAGCGTTGCCGGCATTCGCGGAGAACGCGGAGACGTCCGCATTGCTGCAACAAATCGACGAACGCTCAACCCACCTTGAAAAGGTCGAGGCCGAAGTCCACGAATGGCAGAAGCAGCAGGCGAAAGCTTCAGACGCGGATGTGAAAAATCGCGCGCTTGAGTTGGCGAAGGAACTTCGCGCTACGCACGGGACGGAGAAAGCAATTGTCGCTTCCGTGCCCGAAGCCGACAGCAAGATACTTCAGGCCGTCGTCGACGCGCTCAAATCTCATTTTAGCGGGCCGATCTTTTTAGCGGGTGTAATCGACGATCGCGTCGCATTGGTCGCATCAGTCCCAAAAGAACTCACCTCGCAATTTCAAGCGAATAAGCTGATCCAGGAAGTAGCGCCCATCATTGGCGGCAAAGGCGGCGGCCGGCCCGAGGGAGCGCAAGGCGCGGGAAAAGATGCGGCGAAGATCGGCGAGGCGCTGGCCCGTGCGCGAGAGCTGCTCTCGTTGTAAACGCTAATCAGGCAGCATCAGCGTGACGAACGCAGTGGCCCCTATGGCCATTGCGATCACGCACACGTAGATGAATCCGCCCACGACGAACTTCACCGTCGTCATGAGCCAGCTCTGCCGGTAGACGCGACGGATGGAGAGGAAGACCTGCGCGGCCACGAGGAAGCAGAGCGAGATGGTCAGCAACACCTGAGGGGTTCCCGGGATCCATTTATTTAATCCCCAGGAAATAAAAACGACGATCAACACTGCGAGATAAAAGAACGCGTGGATGTTCAACGCGTAAACCAGGTGCTCGATGTAAAAGCGTTTCTGCCGGAGGTAGAGGATCTTCAGGACGAACGCGAAAACCGGAATACAAAAGAGCATCATGGTGGAGAGATTGCTCCGGAGCGTTTCGATGAAGAGCTTGGCTTTGGTCCCGCCTTCCCCGATCCGGTCGATGATCCGCTTCTCCATCCAGTTTTCGAACGGAGTCCTGGCCGCGCCATCCTTGTTCTTGCCGAAGGTCAGGTGCGGGGCCTGCTTTTTTCCGCCCGTCTGCGCGGTTACTTCCGTGACCACCTCGTCGAGCGCGGCGTCCGCTGCGGCCGGCATGGCCTCCGTCTGCGCAACCGCGGCGGGGGCCACGTAGGGCGCCTTTGTCTCCGCGTCCTGGTCGGACGTGATATGAAAAAACGCGTTTGCTCTCTGTTTCTTTCGCACCTTTTCCATCTTTTCCTCGAAACGCGCGCGGGTTTCGGGCGACATATCTTCCACCTTCGTCGTTTGGCCGGAGCCGACCGGGATCAGTTTCGCGCAGAGAAAAAACGCGATGCTGACCAGGAGATAGAGCCGAAGCGGATGGAGGAAACGCACGCGGCGTCCGTCCACGAATTGGTTGGTGAGCCAGCCTGGCCGCCACAGGAGGAGGCCAATGGTCCGGATGAATTTGGAATCCCAATTAAGAAACGAATCGAGCACATCGACGATGACGTGCCGGAAGGACCGATGGTAATTGACCGCGGCCTGCCCGCAGTTCGAGCAATAGTGACCGCGCAATTCCGTTTCGCAATTCTCGCAATGCGTCAGCGGGATTACTTCCTTTTTCGGTTTTCTCCGCCAACCAAAGCGGCGTTTGCGTTCGCCCGGATTTTCCTCGAGCGCGGACGCCACGGAATCGCCTACGACTGCCTGCGAGACTTCCTCGCGCATCAGATCACGAGCCTTCGTTCGCGGTTCATTTGATCGCGGCCCACACCCGATGAACGTCATCGTGGTCTTCGAAAGTCTGGAGAAATTCGCCGGCGTGGGCGCGTTGTTCGTCGGTTAATTCCGGAAAGGTTTTTGCGATGTAACCGAGCTCGCTCGTTACCACCGTCCAGCCATTGGCCGCAAGCCACTGCGAGACCGCATGCAGGTCCGTGCGCTCGGTGATGAATCGCGCACCCGCCGTTCCCTCCGGGATATCGTCGTTTTCCGCGTGCGACAACGGCTCGACATTCTGCGCCCCGGCTTCAATCGCCGCCGCCTCTATGTCCGCCCCGGCATCGGCATGATGCGCCTCGACCAGGCCAACGTGGTCGAAGAGAAATTTGTTGCTGCCGGGCGCGCCGAGTTGCCCGCCTTTCTTGAACAGGACGCGAAGTTCCGGAGCGGTGCGGTTGTTGTTGTCGGTTAGGATCTCGACGATGACGGGCACTTTGTGCGGCGCGTATCCTTCGAAGACGACGTGCTCCATCACGAGCTTATCGTCGCCGATGCCAGCGCCTTTTTTGATCGCGCGCTCGATCACATCGCGCGTGACGCTGGCTTTGCGCGCCTTATCGACCACCGCCGCGAGCCTCGGATTTCCCGCGGGCTCAGCGCCGCCGAGTTTCGCGGCGACCATGATTTCTTTGACCAGTTTTCCGACGAGCTGACCTTTTTTCAGTCCGGCGACTTCTCGTTTGGCGTGAAGCCATTGGCGACCCATACCGCCGATGTAGCAGGTGGGCGGCAGCTCAGCAAGCGAGGCCTCTCCTGTAGCGGCGATCTGTGATCGCCGAGTTCGTTCTAGCGCTGAGACTGTCGGCGGTCACAGACCGCCGCTACAGGAGGCGCTGTTAATCCCGAAACAAAAACAGGGCGGCTGTGCCGAGAGCACCGATCGCGAAAAGCGCGATGTCGTTCTCGATGAAATAAGGAAACGCCATCAGCGCGAGCCCCAAGAACATCGGCTTCCAGACATGCATCCGTTTGCCATAAACGAACGCGACGAAGCCGATCGATCCGAAGAGCAATCCGCCAATGAGATTCGCACCGCTAAAGACAGGCACGCCTCGATTTGAGCTAGTCTTGCGCCAATAGTCGCCGAGGTCTCGGCGCGGCGTGCGCGGACTCGTCTCCAGGCAGGACGTGCAAAGAAAAAGCGCGAAAACTTAGGATTGACCCTGCTTGCGCGGGAGTGCCACGATTCGCACCCCAACATTAAACCAAGGAGGAAACGTGGCGTCGCAACTGTTTAAAACGAAAAGCCCTGAGCTGTTGATGCGCGAATCCGAACATCCGGATCGCCTGTTAAAACGCTCGCTCAAAGCCTTCGACGTCACCTGTCTCGGGATCGGCGCGATCATCGGCGCGGGGATTTTTGCTCTGGCTGGAACGGCAGCCGCCGGCGAGGTCATCACAGGCTCGATCTGGAAGACGCCGGTCCTGAATTGGCTTCACTCGATCTTTACGCACTCCGAGCTGGTCTTGGGACGGCCGGGAGCGGGACCGGCGGTGGTAATTTCATTCGTGGTGGCGGCAGTCGCGTGTGGATTCGCGGCCCTTTGTTACGCGGAGCTCGCTGCGATGATTCCGGTCTCGGGTTCGGCCTACACCTACTCGTATGCCACGCTCGGCGAGATCATCGCGTGGATCATCGGCTGGGATTTGATCCTGGAATATGCCGTCGGGAACATGGCGGTCGCGGTGGGCTGGGCCGGTTATTTTGTGAAATTATGTGGCAGCCTCTTCGGACTGAAGTTCCCCCTCTGGATGGTTTCGGATACGGAGTCGGCCAATAATCTCATCAAGAACGGGGGCGAAGCGCTCCAGAATTTCTCGTCCACGACATTGCCTTCCATCTTCGGCCACTCATTCGCCCTGAACATCCCCGCCTTCGTGATCGTTGCTCTCGTGACGGTGCTTTTGGTTTACGGAATTCGAGAAAGCGCACGAGCCAATACCACGATCGTGATCATTAAGGTCGCGGTGGTTGTTTTCTTCATCGCCCTTGGTTCCTTCATGGTGAGTCCCACCAACTGGCATCCCTTCATGCCGTCTGGTTTCGGCGGCGTGATGAGCGGAGCCGCGATCGTCTTTTTCGCATTCATCGGTTTCGACGCCGTCTCGACCACGGCCGAGGAAACGCGCAACCCGCAACGGGATCTCCCCATCGGGATGATCGCGAGCCTGGCCATTTGTACCGTGCTTTACGTCCTCATGTCCGGCGTGCTCACAGGCATCAAGAAGTACACGGTTTACCTGGGCGATTCCGCCGCGGTCGCGACCGCGTTCGCGAGCAAGCCTTGGGCCCAGGCCTTGATCAGCGCGGGCGCGCTCGCAGGTCTGACCTCTGTGCTTCTGGTTTTTCAATTGGGCCAGCCGCGCATTTTCATGGCGATGGCACGGGACGGACTGCTGCCGAAATATTTCGCGCGGATCCATCCCCGCTTTCGCACTCCGCATGTCACCACCATCTGGACCGGAATTGTCGTCGGCGGGGTCGCCATGGTAACCGACATTGGGTCGCTCTCGGATCTGACGAATATCGGAACCCTTTTCGCCTTCGTTCTTGTTTGTCTCGGTGTGATTGTGCTGCGCCGGACCGATCCAAATCGTCGCCGGCCGTTCCGGGTACCGATGGTCCCGCTTTTCCCGATCCTCGGCGTCCTGTTTTGCGTGGCGCTTATGCTCAGCCTGCCCATCGAAACGTGGATCCGTTTTTTCGCGTGGCTGATCATCGGGTTGGCGATTTATTTCCTATATAGTGTCCGCCACAGCCGGTTGCGGCGTGGCGTCGATGAAGGCCCGACGGAGGATATCGTCCCGCCTATCATTAAGCCGTAGGGGAGCTTCCCGAACTACGCGCCCAGGAGGTCGTCGAGATCGAGCGGACGCGAGAACATGGCCAGTTCGCCGGAAGGCGAGTGCGGCCACAATTCCTTCGGACGATCCCAATACAGCTCGACTCCATTTTCGTCCGGGTCGCGCAAGTAGAGCGCTTCGCTCACGCCATGATCGGCCGCGCCGTCGAGCGGAATTTTTGCCGCGATCAGGCGTCGCAGTGCATCAGCCAGCGCGGCGCGCGTCGGATAAAGAATCGCGTGATGAAACAACCCGGTGGTACCGCGCGGAGGAGGGGAGCCGTTGAGGCTTTCCCAGGTGTTGAGTCCGATGTGGTGATGATAATCGCCCGCGGAAATGAACGCGGCCTGCTCACCCCAGCGTTGCGTCACGTGGAACCCCAGGACGCCGCAATAAAAAGCAACCGCGCGTTCCAAGTCTGCCACTTTGAGATGCACATGGCCGATTCGAACGCCCGGATCTATTGGCATGATGTGAACGCCAGGTGGAGCGCTCGATCCACCTACTTCTCTCCCTTATCGTAGAACAGGATATTGATCAGCAGCATAACTCCGCCGCCCGCTGCGGCGAGAAAGAGCAGAATCGCCAGGCCGGGATAACCCCAGATCCGGAACGTCGTTTCCACGCGCATCAGCATGGCGGCGCCGACGATCAGAGCCGCGATGATCAATCCCACGGTGATCCGGTTCGCCACTTTCTGAAACCCGAGGACGAGCGTCTTCTCGTCGATCGCGTCGACCGAGATTTTCATTTCGTTGTTCGCAATGGCGTCGAGGATCTTGTTGATGCGCGCGGGCAGGCGCTGGACCAGATCCTTTAACTCCAGCACGCCGCTGAAAAGATTTCCGGGGGAAAGACTCTTCATCAGGCGTTGCTGCATGATCTGCGCGGCATTGCGCCGAATGGAAGCGTTCGGGTCGAAGGTCGGCTCGATCGCGCGCCCGACCTGATCGAGATTGAGCAGCGTCTTCCCCAGCATGGTCAGCTCGGCGGGGACCCGAATGCCGTTTTCGCCGGAGGCTTGCGTAACTTCGAGCACGAGACGCCCGACCTGCATCTGCTCCACGGTTGCGCCCTGTTGTTTGCCTACGATTTCCGCGATGGCCCGCGTGAATTCCTTCTCCGCGAAATCCTCTTTTCGATCGCCAATCTTAATCGCAATCCCCGCTGCGTCGTCGCCGCGTCCCTCCGCGATCGCGAGCAACAATTGCAGAAGTTGTTCCTGCAAGCCCGGCATGATCTTCCCGACCATCCCCAGGTCGATCAGCGCGATTTGGTAGTCTTCCGTGATAAAGACATTGCCCGGATGCGGATCCGCGTGGAAAAATCCGTCGACCAAAATTTGCTGGAGGTAGGCGTGAAAAAGTTCTTCTGCGAGCGCGTTCCCATCGAATTCCATTCGGCCGAGCGGATGCAGATCGGTGATCTTTTTTCCGTGCACATACTGCATCGTGAGCACGCGCGAGGTGCTGTAATCCATGATTGGCGCAGGGACGACGATGCGTTCGAATTCTTTCAGGTTGGTGCCGATGGTGGTGAGGTTCGTGGCCTCCATCCGGTAATCGAGCTCGCGCAGGAGGCTCTTGCGAAACTGGTCGAGCATCTGGCAAAACTCGTAGCGTTTGCCCGCGGCGGTGTGTTTATCGAGGAACTCCGCGATTTCATCGAGTGCGTCGAGATCTTGCAGCATCTTCTCGCGGATTTCGGGCCGCTGGACTTTGACCGCGACCTGCCGGCCATCGCGCAAACGAGCGCGGTGCACCTGGCCGAGTGACGCCGCCGCGATCGGAGTGACGTCGAACTCCGCGAACGCCTTCGACATGCGCACGCCCAGTTCCGACGAAACGATTTTCTCGACTTCATCGAAAGCGAACGGCTCCACCTTGTCCTGCAAGCGCGCGAGCGCTTCGAGGTAGGCGCGTGGCATTAGCTCCACCCGGGTGGAAAGAAGTTGCCCCAGCTTGATAAAGGTCGGGCCAAGTTTTTCCAGATCGTCCGCGAGATCGCTGGCCTTGGCGGCTTCTTTCGGTGAGACGCGTTGCTCGGCGTCGAGCGTCTCCTCGAGTCCAGTATCCTTGACCAGATCGGAGCGGCCGTACTTGACGAAGAGCCACGCGATCTGCCGGTAGCGATTGAGATGCTGCGGTTTTAGAGAGATGCCCATGGCATCTCTAAAACGAATCTCGCGGGCAGAGCGGTCTTGGTAGGGACGCTGCTGGTGTGTCGCTCGATCCACCACGTAGCTCGCTCGTCGTCTTCGAGCTTTAGGTCGGGACGCCGCGCTGCGGCGTCCGTCTGTGTTGGAAACGTTGTGCGGACGGCGCAGCGCGCCATCCCTACCCGAGAGCCTGGCGTGTTATTACGCGGCGGCCTGGTAGCTCGCCTTGTCGTCCACTTCCAGCCAATCGAAAAGCGTCGTGTTCGCGGCATTGAGCCCGTGGGGCTTGACCTGCTCCTCGAACCATTCGCGCTTCTCCGGATTATTGAAGGGATTCATCGCTTCGACTTCATCGCTCCAGGCTCTCACTTCCTCCGGCGTTTTCTTTTCGCCATGAGTGTCGAGCCATTGCGCCATCTCTTCGTCACTCGCGCCCTTCTCGACTTCCGCTTTGAAATCATCTCCTGTCACGCCTTTGAAACCGAAAAGCATGTTATCGAGGGGGCAATCGAAATGGTATTCCCCGATGTTCCCCGCGAGCAGCGCGCAACATTTGTCGTAGGTCCGGGCTAAAATTGCGTAACCGCCGATGCGCACCCGCGGACCGCGTGGCGCTTCTTTCGTTAGATCCTTACCCTGCACTTTGATGTTCATGGGGAAACTTACGCCGGTACGGTGTCGCCGTAAACTTTCCGGGAAATAAACGCACCCTTTTTCCCGCGACATCCGTTTACATTATATGAGTCAACAAAAAGAAATTATCTCCACGATCAATGGGTTGATCGAAACGCTGAAAGACGGTCAGGAAGGCTTTCGCCAGGCGGCCGAGGCAGTGAAAGATTCGCAGCTGAAAACACTCTTCAGTGAGTATTCGCTCCAGCGGTCGAAGTTCGCGGGCGAGCTCCAGAACGAAGCGATCAGCATGGGCGAGCACAACCCCGAAAACACCAGCAGCACGGCGGGCGCGATGCACCGGGCCTGGATCAATCTGAAATCCGCCATCACCAGCCAGGACGACCACGCCATTCTCGCCGAGTGCGAGCGCGGTGAAGATTCCGCGGTGGCCGAATACAAAAAGGCGATGGAAGAAAAGGAACTTTCCTCGCCGATCCGCGAGACGATTTCGCGACAATACACCGATGTGAAGAGCGCGCACGATCGCATCCGCGAACTCCGCGACGCGGCGAAGAACAACTAAGCGCCGTCCGAAAGATCCGGAATTAATGACAGGCGGAATGCGTGAAGACGCATTCCGCCTGTTGTTTTGACGCCATCGCCTATCCTTTGCGTCATGCATCGAGGCGTGTTGTTCCTTTCTGTCGGCCTCTGCCTTTCCGCTCCGGCACGCGGTGCGGACCGGATTGCGCCGCCGCCCGATGGAAAGTTGTATCAGGGGCTTTATTTCGACGAGCCCGCCGCGGAACACGATCCGACCGAGCACGACGTCACCGTGGAGAACGTGACGCGTTTCGAGCAAACGCTCGGGACAAAAACCGCCTGGGTGCTCTTTTCCAATAACTGGGCGGAATCGAGGAGATTCCCCTCCGTCACGTGCGAGTGGATCCGTGGACTCGGGAAGATTCCGTACGTGCGTCTGATGTTGCGCTCTGATTTGGAACAGGAACACGCCGAGAAAACCTTCAGCCTGGCAAACATTCTGGCCGGCAAGTTCGATGACGATTTGAAGGCGTGGGCGCGAGAAGCCCGGGCCTTCGGCTCACCGATCCTGGTCGAATGGGGCACCGAGCCGAACGGAAGCTGGTTTTCCTGGAATGGAAAATGGAACGGCGGCGCGACCGAGGGGCCGGGGCGCTACGTGGCGGCTTATCGCCACATCGTCGATCTCATGCGCGACGAGGGAGCGGCCAATCTCCAATGGATCTGGCACGTGAACTGGTTCGATACCCCGGAAGCGAAATGGAACCGGTTCGAGAATTATTATCCCGGTGATGCTTATTGCGACTGGGTCGCGCTCAGCGCGTACGGTCCGCTTACGCCGCGCGCCGTGGATGGAACGGAAAGTTTCAGGTTCAAGATGGGCACGGCCTACCCGCGGCTGACGAAGATCGCTCCCGGAAAACCGATCGTGATCGCGGAATTTGGCTGCGCGCTGCACCATCGAAAGGTCGATGCCGGGGAGTGGGCAAAAAATGCGCTGGAAGATTTATTCTCGGGCCGATGGCCGGCCGTGATCGGTTTCTGCTGGTGGAATGAATCGTGGGAGAATGACGACACCCGCAAGCACAATACCGACATGAATATTCTGCACGACGCGGGATTGACGAAGGTATTTCGCGAGGAACTCACTAAGCATTCCGATAAGGTGCAGGAGACGGGGATCGTGACGCCCTCCTCGTAATCGTGCTCGTGCTCGTGCTCGTGCTCCTGCTCGTGATCGATTCTTGTTTTCGGTTTCGATCACGATCACGAGCACGAGCACGAGTAGGAAGGAAATTGCTTCGCTCGCTGACGCTTCGCATATTCCCGCATGGTCAACGTTTCCATTACCTACACCGGCGATTTGCATTGCGACGCGGTCCACGGTCCCTCGCACGCCAAAATCGCGACCGACGCGCCGACCGATAACAAAGGGAAAGGCGAGTCGTTCTCACCCACCGATCTTGTCGCGACAGCGCTTGGAACCTGCATGAGCACCATTCTGGCGATGGCGGCGGAGGAACACGGTCTCGACGTGAAAGGCATGACCGTAAGCGTCAGCAAAGAGATGTCGAAAGACGCGCCGCGCCGGATCGTTGGGTTGCCCTCCGAAGTTCACCTTCCGCTGCCGGCTACGACACCGCAGCGCGCGTTGCTCGAGAATGCCGCGCTCAATTGCCCGGTGCATAAAAGTCTTCCGCCCGAGATCGAACGCCCGACGAAATTTTTCTGGGAAGGGTAGGACGGCGCGCTGCGCCATCGGTGCAGTGTTGCGCCGTTCGCGGCGTCACTACCAGCCGAGCACCCAGGCGAAAATCAAAGGAGCGCAAATCGTGGCATCGCTCTCGACCACGAATTTCGGGGTTGAGGCCGCCAGTTTGCCCCAGGTGATTTTCTCATTCGGCACCGCGCCGGAATAACTGCCGTAGCTCGTGGTCGAATCGCTGATCTGGCAGAAATAACCCCAGAGCGGCACCCCGGTGCGCTCGAGATCCTGGTGCAGCATCGGGACGACACAAATCGGGAAATCGCCCGCGATGCCGCCGCCGATCTGGAAAAAGCCGATCGAGCCCTCTCCGTTGCGCAGCTTCTTGGCGTTCTTCGTGTAGTGGTCCGCGAACCAGGTCATGTACTCGATGCCGGTGCGCACGGTGTGTACGTTCTTCACGTCGCCGCGGATCACCGCCGCCGCATACATGTTGCCGAGCGTCGCGTCCTCCCAGCCCGGCACAACAATCGGCAGATTTTTTTCGCAGGCCGCGACCATCCAGGAATGCTTCGGGTCGATCTGATAACTCTTCTTCAGCTTCCCGCCGCGAAGAATCTTATACATAAATTCATGCGGAAAATAATGCTGTCCGGCGCGGTCGGCCGCGATCCACTCTTCGAGCACTGCCTTCTCGATCCGCCGCATCGCTTCCATTTCCGGGATGCACGTGTCGGTTACGCGATTCATGTGTCGCGAAAGTAGTTGCTGCTCGTCCGCCGGCGTGAGCTGTCGGTAGTGCGGCACTCGCTCGTAGTGATCGTGCGCGACGAGATTGAAAATATCCTCCTCGAGATTTGCGCCGGTGCAGACGATGAGATGCACCTTGTCCCGCCGGATCATCTCGGCCAACGAGATGCCCAGCTCGGCCGTCGACATTGCGCCCGCAATCGTCATCAGCATTTTGCCGCCGGCCGCGAGGTGTGTCTCGTACCCCTTCGCCGCGTCGACGAGCGCGGCAGCGTTGAAGTGACGATAACTTTTCGCGATAAATTTCGAGACGGGACCTTTCTTCGCTGCGAGCGCGGCGTTGATTTCTTCCGGGCTGTTGGACCGCCGTTTGGATTTCATGGTTTGGACAAGTTTAGGTTAGGTACACAGCGCTGCGGCGGCCGTCGGGTGTAGCGCCACAGGTCCCGTCTTTCGGACGGCGCAGCGCGCCGTCCCTGCCTTGCAGATCTTTTTTTCATTCGGGATAGAGCCACTTCATGTAGTCAGCGACGCCGGCCTCGAGCGGATACTTTGATTCGTAGCCCAGGCTGGCGCGGACCTGAGTGAGATCCGCCTGGGTAAAATTCTGATAATGCGCGTGGGGGTTTTCGATGTATTCCGGCTGGAAATCCGTCCCGAGCGAATGGTTCAGGGCTTCGACCAGTTCGTTGAAGGAGCGCGCGCGGCCGGCGCCCAGGTTGTAAATCCCGCTCTGTTTTGCCTCGAGCGCGCGGATGCTTCCTTCCACGATATCCTTCACGTAAACAAAATCGCGCTGCTGCTCGCCACGTTTGAAAATGCGTGGACGCTGTCCCGATTTCATCTGGCGCGACAAGTGATAGACCATGCTTGCCGGCACGCCTTTGTGCGCTTCGCGCGGGCCGTAAACGTTGAAATAGCGCAGCCCGACCAGGATCCAATCCGGGGAATCCGCGGCGGCGCGATTAGCCAGGTTATCCATGATCGCCTTGGAAAATGCGTAAACATTGGCCGGCGCAGCGCCGTTCGTTTCGACACTGGCCGCCGTGGCGGCGCCATAGGTGGCGGCCGACGATGCATAGACGATTCGCGTCCTGGTCGCCTTCGCGAAATTCAGGAGGCGGCGAAAGCTCTCCACGTTGTCATGCACCTGGACGAATTGATCGTGCAGGGTCGTGTCGGTGATGGAGGCAAGATGGAAAATGGCGTCGAACTTTTCGTCACCGAACTGGTGGCGCCAATCGAGTGTAGCCAGGTTTTGCGCGACGAAGTCGCCTTTGTATCCCGCGAGGTTTTTGAAGTCGCCGGAGCGAAAATCATCGATCACCGTTAAGCGCGCCTGGGGCATCCGCTCCTGGAGCGTAAGCACGAGATTGGAGCCGATAAACCCGGCGCCACCCGTAACAAGAATAGAAGAAGCAGTGGCCATTTTTCGGTGTAGTGGCGCGTGTCCTCACGCGCAGATTTCCTTTTCCTGCGGCTGGTGACAGCCGCCGCTACACTTAAATAAATCTTGAGCGAGCAAGCGCAAGCAGCTACTTCTGCGGCAGTTCTTTGTCACTGTTTCAATCAGTGGACCGGCGCGAGGAATTCCCGTGAGATTCGGGAGCAGTTGCGCTGCTGTAACTGGATACGACTTCCCATGAGCCAATCGTTGTAAGAACGGTGAAGGCGGGGAGAAGGTTGAAGGCCAGTTGAGAGTCGCGAGTTGAGAGTTGAGAGAAGCGAAGACGCCTTTTCTTGATCTCTCAACTTTAACTAAAAACTCTCAACTTCTTCGAAAGCCAGAGAGCCAGAATATTTGCCCGATCCACCTCATTCCAGTCGGACCTGGAGCCGTGATCGTCGATCGCGGACCTTCTCCAGCGGACGGCTCGGAAAAACTTCTTCGCGAAAAAGAAGAATGAGAGCTGTGGACGACGCCGGCGGCAGCTGGTCGAGTCTGCCTCTCGAAAATATTGGAGGCAACTTGGTATGCAGAATCGTTCATGGCTCATGGCCGCCGCCTTTCTTTTGGCAGCGCCTTTCACCTGTCGCGCGCAAGACGCGGCCCGGTCCACCCTTTCAAATACGGAGGGGGAATCGCAGGAGATCGTGGTCAGCGCGACGCGGATTGAGATGCCGGGGGTAGAATCCCCGGCGACGATTGACACGATTCGCGCGCAGGATTTCGAGATCAAACAGACGCACCGCGTCGCGGATGCGCTCCGAGAAGTGCCGGGGGTCTCGGTGGTGCAATCGGGAGCTCCGGGATCGTTAACGTCCGTTTTCACCCGCGGGCTTCGCAGTCAACATACCCAGGTGCTGCTCGACGGAATTCCCATCAACCAGGGTTTGCAGGGCGCCTTCAATTTCGGCGATCTCTCGACGGAAAACATTGACCGGATCGAGATCGTGCGGGGACCGCAGAGCACGTTGTATGGACCGAGCGCCCTCGCCGGCGTGATCCAGATCTTCACCAAGCGCGGCAGCGGCGAGCCGACCGGTGAGTTCAGTCTCGAGGAAGGATCGAACACAACCGTCCGAGGAACGCTGACCAGTTCCGGCTCGGCGAAGCAATTCGATTACTCGGTGGGACTAAGCGGACTCACCACGGACAACGAACGGCCGAACAACCAATATCGCTTCTGGAGCGGCATCGCGAACGTGGGCTGGTCGCCGAGCGGACAATTGCGGGTCAGCACCCTCATTACCTATTCGCTGGCCGATCTCGGCCTGCCGAACACCATCTTCGAGCCACACCCGTTCGATAATTTTCTCACGGAACGCTGGCTCGTCGCCCCGCACGTTGATTACAAACCGGTCGAATGGTGGGAACACCGGCTGATCGTCAGCTACGACGAGGAAAGGCAGGTCAACGACCCGAACTTCGACGGGTTCGTGCCCGGGACGACATTCGTGGGCCCGACTCGCGCGCTCTTTACCCGGACGACGGTCGATTATCAAAACGATCTGAAGCCGGTCTCGTGGCTCACGCTCACTTCAGGCTTTTTCTACAGCGAAGGGGACGCTGGACAGGAGCGCCCTTTCGTTTCGCAAACGTTCGGCCCACAGCCGACTTTCATCAGCGACGACACGGAACAAACGTCGCTGTTCGTGCAGGCGAGCGTGACGCCATTCAAGGGATTGAATCTTGTTGCCGGGGGGCGTTACGATCATTTCAACCAATTCGGCGATGTTTGGACCTATCGGTTCGCCGGCAGTTATTTGATCGCGAAAACAGACACGCATTTGCATGCCAGCGTCGCGACCGGGTTCAGCCCGCCGACAAGTCAGGACAAACTTTTTCGGTTCAATCCCAATCCGGCGGTGTCATTGGCCCCGCTCGAGCCGGAGGAAAATCTGGGGTGGGACGTGGGTGTGGATCAGCGCTTCTGGGAAGGCCGGGTGATGGTCGGTTTGACCTATTTTCATAACGACCTTTCGAACGTCATCGGGTTCAATGGGCTGTTCGAGACGCTGAATCTCGGGGCGGCGCGGACGCAGGGACTCGAAGCGGAGCTGCGGGTGACGCCGGTCACCGACCTCATGCTTGTCGCCACCTACACTTATCTCGATGCTGAGAATACTTCGGCCGCGGATATTACCCAGTTGCCGGGCGCGCGATTGCCGCGGCGGCCGCGAAACGAAGCTTACATTTCCGCTTCCTATCTCTGGGTGAAGAAACTACGGACCACGATCGAAGCGAAATTCGTGAACGCCCGCGAGGAATTGAATTTCGGCGGCCCGAACTTCGACGTCGAAGATTATGCGTTCGTGAATGTCGCGGCCGAATACGAGATTAATAAGTGCGTCTCAGTATTTGCTCGGATCAACAACCTCACAGAAGAGAAATACTCGGAGGTCTTTGGTTTCCCAGCCCTCGGACGCGCGGCCTACGGCGGATTCAAGGTGCAGTTCTAGGAATCAGCGCCGAACCTTCGGACCGCAGCCTGAACTTTCTCGAAGAACTCGCGGTCTTTTTCCACGGATGCACCGCGCCCCTTCAGGTCCGAGAGAAGTTCCAAAGCGCGGCGATAATTCTGCTTCGCGTCTCGAAGATGGCTGTCTCGTTCTTCCGGCGAAACGGCCGTCTTAGCAGCCGTTTCGTGCGTTTCGCCGATGTAATTGTGCACCGCCGCGAGTTTCCGTAAGGGATAAAGATTTTTCGGATCGGCGTGCGCGTCGTCGGCAAAGAGGGCTACGGCCTTGTTGTAGCTGGTGAGCGCCTCGGGGAACTTACCCTGGTTGTGTTTGGCCTGGCCCAGGAACATCAGGACGCGGCCGATATCGTGTTTGTAGGTCCGATTCCTGGGATCGAGTTTCTCCAACTCAGCAAAAGCGGCGAACGATTTTTCGAGGTGCGCTGCCGCATCGTTCCAGTTTTTTAAATGGAGCGAAATCACTCCAAGCATTGAGTAGGTCTTGGCCAGGTTCTGGCGCGCCTGAATATTGGCGGCGTCGCTTTGGACCGACTGCTCGGCAAACTGCAACGCTTCTCCGAGAATCTCCATACTCCGCGCCGGATTGGACTCTTCATGGAGCTGCGATGCCTGAAGGTAAGTATAGAGGAGAGATTGTCGCAGGACGTTGTCTTTCGGGTGACTGGCGACGAGCGGTTTATTAACGGCGAATGCCTTTTCCATTTCGACTTCGCCCTCCTTCTGCTTGCCGTCCCAGTAGAGCGTCATGCCGAGATCGGTGTAGGCGCGGGCGAGCAACCGCAGAACTTCGGTATTCTCCGGATGCGATTGGCGGAGGCCTTCGAGCGTAGCCAGTGCCATGCGTAACGGCGGATAAACTTCCGCGGTCTGATCGTTGAAGTAATGAATGGTGGCCAGATCGAGTTTCGCCTCGGCCATTTCGAGCTGGACGTCGAGCAAGTCTGGCCGATCGGCGGCGAGGATTTCGAAAAGTCCGAGCGCTCTCTTCGAGTCCTCCAGCGCCCCGGTGATGTCGCTCGTCCACTCGCGGATAAAACTAGTCGCCGCGAGATTAACTGCGAGCCGGTGGCGCTGCTCGAAATCGGCCGGCTTCGCCCGAAGAAATTGCTGCCGGATCTTGCTCGCTTTCCCGTAACTGAGAAGCGCGCCGGAGAAGTCACTCAGGTTCGGCTTACGCGGCGCCCCCTGGATTTCACCCACCTTCTCGTAGGCCGTGGCCAATTCGCTTTGAAGTTGCGGGTCGCCCCCCGCTTCCTCTCCCAGCGAATCGAGGTAGGCAAGCGCGCGGCTGACCAGCGCTTCGCGCGCGTCGGTCGAGCCTTCGAGTCGTTCGATCTTTGGTGCGATCTCGAACAGGAGCGCGTTTGAGAGCTGGCGGACGTCGTTGAACCGGCGTTCGGCCCGGCGTTTTTGTTGGGAGGTCAGGATGATGGCTGCGATCAGGGTTGCCAGGATTAACGTCGTGGCCGCCATAGCAAGTTTCTGGCGCTTGACGAATTTCGTGGCCCGATACGCGAGGGTGTCTTTGTGCGCGATCACGGGACGGCCTTCAAGATGCCGGCGAATGTCGTCGGAGAATTGCTCGACGGACGCGTAGCGGCGCTGCGGTTCTTTGCGCAACGCCATGAGGACGATGTTGTCGAGATCGCCCTTCGGGAATGACGCATGAAGAATGGCGAATGACGAGTTAGGAGCGCGCGCGACGACGGTACTTGGACGCTCGGGTTCTTGATCGGTAATGGCGCGGGCGATTTCGTCGGGGCTACGGGTTTTGAGGCGGTAAGGACGCTGGCCCGTAAGAATTTCGTAAAGCAGGACACCTAACGAGTAGACATCGCTCGACGTGGTCATCGCGTCGCCGCGGATTTGTTCGGGACTGGCGTAATCGGGGGTCATCGCTCCGGGGAGCGTCTGCATTTGGGTGAAGGCATCCTGGCCTTCCACGAGTTTGGCGATGCCGAAGTCCAAAAGCTTTGGCTCACCGTTTGTCGTGACGAGAATGTTCGATGGCTTGAGGTCGCGATGGATGACCAGCCGCTGATGCGCATAATGCACAGCGGCGCAGACTTTCCTGAAGAGCTGGAGGCGGGCCGCAGTCGGGAGCGCGTGGGCGTTGCAGTATTCATCGATTCGCGTGCCCTCGACGTATTCCATCGCGAAAAAGGGAACGTCGCCCGCGGCAATGCCAGCGCCGTAAAGTTGCGCAATATTTGGATGGTTGAGGCTGGCGAGGATTTGCTCTTCATGGCGAAAGCGCGCGACGATCTCCGCGGTGTCCATGCCCGCGCGGACGAGTTTCAGCGCGACCTTGCGCCGCAGTTTCGTATCCTGCGCCAGATAGACCTCGCCCATGCCGCCGACGCCGACGCGCGAGATGATCTGGTAGCCCTCGATCTGCCGCAGCAACGGCGATGCAGGTTCGCCCGCGAGGGTCTGAGCAGCGACGTGGAGCGCACCCTGTTCGATGAACTGGCTCGCCTCCTCTTGAAATTGGAGAAAGGATTCGACCTCAGCGCGAATGTTCGGGTCGTCTGCGCAGGCTTCATTCAAAAAGGCGGTCCGCTCTTCACGCGGACATTCCAGCGCGGACTTCACCAGTTCGGCGACGTGCTGTTCTCGCTCGCCTGAGATCATTGCTCTACACAGCCGAAAAACGACTCAGCGATAGCCATTCGCTGATTCAGGTTTTCCCCAAGCTTCATACAACGCAAGCAAACGCTGACGGGCGTCGCGCGTTCGTGGATCATTTGCGCCCAGCGCCTTGCTCAAGCCGGCATGGCTTTCAAGGAGAATGGACTCCGCCTCCTCGTAGCGATTTTGCGACATGAGGCACTCGCCAAGTGCGCCTTGAGTTTCGGCGACTCGCCAGTGGCCCGGCTTTAGCGCGCGAGCCCGTAAGTCCAACGCGCGGCGAAGATAGGTTTCCGCGGCCTTCGCATCACTTGTGCGAGTCAGAATCTTTCCCAGAACGGTCCACGACCGCGCGAAGTCGATGTGCCCTTCCTGGAGCACCTCTTGTTGAATTCCAATGGCCCGGTCGATCTCGGCCCGTGCCCGGAGGTAGTCGCCTTGCAAGTAGTAACTGTCTGCCAGGTAGATAATCGACCAGGTGGTAAATTGATGCTTTTCGCCGACCGCATTTACATAGATTTTGAGCGACTCCTGCAGCGCCGGTTCGGCGGCCCCATATTCGCCCTTGATTATCAGAAAGCTGGCAAGATTTCCCAAAGCAATCCCCATCTCGATGCTCGGCTCGCCTGGCACACGGCGGTGCTCCTCAATCGATTTTTGCAGCCACGCTATCGCCCCGTCTATATCGCCTTGGTTACCGCGAGCCACACTCAGGTTGCCATAGAGGGAAGCAACCAACGAACGCAGGACGCCAGTAAGATCGGCGCTCGCTTCTATTCCCTGGCGCAGGGCTGTTTCTCCCCCCTCCGCATCTCCGCTTGAAATCAAAGCCATTCCAAGAAGGCTATGGGCCAGAGGAAACCACTTTGGAGCCAGGTTGCCTCTCGCGCGCTCGCGACGAAAGATGGCGATAGCTTCGCGGCTCAGTGTTTCGGCCTCGGCAAACTTACCCTGATGAACGAGCACTTCTGCTAAAAGAGTCATGCTTATGGCCGTGTCCTGGTGTTCCGAGCCGAGAACTCTCCGGCGTAGGTCCAACGACGCTCGAAATAGCTGCTCGGCCCGGTCGGGCTTTCCCTGGCCAAAGTAGGAGGCGGCGATGGAGAATTTTACGGCCGCCAGGACTTCAGGCTGGTCGGCCAGTTCACTGTCCGAGCGTTGGCTGGCCTCGTCGAGCGCTTCGGCGATGGTCGCTACGTTTTTCCTCTTCGGATTGGAAGAAACCCATGAGACAACAGAAAAGCCCAGGACGTTTTGCAAAAATTCGTTGATGCGTTCAGCTTTTGCGGCTTCGACTCGCGCGCGGTCGCGCTCCTGAGCGGCCACCTTCGCCTGTTCAGTCGCGCGCCGAGCCTGCCAGCCGGTCGCAATGATGCCTCCCAGCAGCGACAAAAAAACGATTACCGCCGCGACCACGCCGAGACGATTGCGTTGCACGAACCTCGTCGTGCGATAGGTGACGGTATCCTTACGCGCGCTTACCGGCCGGCCCTCGAGGTATCGTCCAATGTCCGCCGAGAAAGCAGCGGCTGATTCGTAACGACGCTTCGACTCTTTCCGCAAAGCCATTAGGACGATGTTGTCGAGATCGCCCGGAGGAAATTTCGAATTTCGAATTTCGAATTTCGAGTTTCCATCGCCTCTGGCGATGGCGGTGCTCGGTCGTTCCGGTTCCTGCTCCGTAATGGCGCGCGCGATTTCGTCGGCGCTGCGAGTCTTGAGCCGGTAGGGGCGTTGACCGGTTAGGAGTTCGTAAAGCAAAACGCCTAACGAATAGATGTCGCTCGAAGTCGTGACGGCGTCTCCCCTGATCTGTTCGGGACTGGCGTAGTCCGGCGTCATCGCTCCGGGGAGGGTCTGCATTTGGGTAAAAGCGTCCGGGCTCTCAACGAGCTTGGCGATGCCGAAGTCGAGGAGTTTGGGCTCGCCGTCCGCGGTGACCAGGATGTTGGAGGGCTTCAGATCGCGATGGATGACCAGGCGCTGATGGGCGTAATGCACCGCCGCGCAGACCTTCCGAAAAAGCTCGAGACGCGCGGCGGTGGAGAGTGCGTGGGCGTTGCAGTATTCGTCGATTCGCGTGCCCGCGACGTGTTCCATGGCGAAGAACGGGATGTCCCCGGCCGCGACTCCGGCGCCGTAAAGTTGCGCGATATTTGGATGATTGAGGCTCGCCAGGATTTGTTCTTCATGGCGAAAGCGCGTGACGATTTCCGCGCTGTCCATTCCAGCGCGGACCAGTTTCAGGGCGACCTTGCGGCGCAATTTCGTATCGTGCGCGAGATACACCTCACCCATGCCGCCGACGCCGATCCGGGAAAGAATCTGGTAGCCGTCGATCTGTTGAGGAAAAGGCGTGGCAGGATCGCGCGCTATCGTTTCGGCGGCGACATGAAGCGCGCCTTGTTCAATGAAGTAGCTCGCCTCATCTTCAAACTGGAGAAAAGAATCGACTTCAGCGCGGGTTTCAGAATCGGCGGCGCACGCTTGATCGAGAAACGTAATTCGCTCCTCGCGAGTACGCTCCAGGGCCGATTTCACTATTTCGGCGACCCGTCGTGCTCTATCGCTCATTTCAGATCTCACACGAAGGTCACAACGGACACAAAGGCGCCATAACTCTTCGGATTACTTTGTGCCGCCCTTTGTGTGAGATCTCGTAATTCAGGCTGCGTTACTAAGTTGTCGCAGCAGCCAGACTTTGGCGAAGCTCCAGTCGCGCGCCACGGTTTTGGCCGAGACCTGGAGGACCTCCGCGATTTCCCGGGCATCTAGGCCGCCAAAAAATTTGAGCTCCACCACTTCGCTTTCGCGCGGATGCGAAGTGGCAAACGTCTTCAACGCATCATCGAGCGCTAGAAGATCGGGAGGACGCTGCTGCGCAAGATGGCGCGTTTCTTCGAGGTAAAGTTTCTCCAGCTTGCCGCCGCGCTTGTCGGCATTATGCGCCCGCGCGTGCTCCATCAGGATCTGGCGCATCAGGCGCGCGGCGATGCCGCAAAAGTGGGCGCGGTTTTTCCAGGTCACGCGCTTTTCGTCCACGAGTTTCAAGTAGGCCTCGTGGACCAGAGCGGTGGCCTGCAAAGTGTGATCGGAACGCTCTCGCCGGAGATAATTGGCCGCGAGCCGCCGCAGCTCCGCGTAGACGACTGGCATGAGCCGGCTCGGGGCTGAGTCGTCCCCGTCGCTCCAAGCCTGGAGAATCTGGGTTACGTCGCTTGTTGGTGGAAGGGCGGGCTGCACCTCTCGCGATCCTACCGATCCCGCGAAAAAAGAAAATTCTTTTCAGAAAAATGTCCATTCCGGGCCGCGGTTTCCACATTCGAGCGGTGAAGGACAAACCCTCACTGAAAGAAAAACATGAAAACAAAACTATCCCTCGCTGTCCTCACCTTGGTCACGCTGCTGCTCGCGGTCGCGCCGTTACAGGCGCAGTTCGTCAGTTGGGATCGGAAGGCTCACGGTGAGCAGCTCCTGTATCCATGCGGCGGCACCTACTTCTGGCCGAACACCAACAACTGGACTCAGCAGCAGGTGCTCGGCAAGGCGTGCGAGCAGCTATATATAGCGGAGCCCGGGAATTGGAGCACGGCCACCTATCCTAACGGCGCAACCGTTGACGTATCTCTCGGCAACGCCGGCGGCGCGCCGACAAACCTCGACCGCGGCGCGCCCATAACACTTCGCTCGCTCGCGGTCCAAAGCGTCGGCGGACTGACCGCGGAGTACGGCAGCAATTTGACCGTGAATTTCATCGATTTCCAGGGAGATGGCTTGCTGGCTGTAGCGGGAGGCGGCGGCGCAGCCCCGACGTTTACTCTCACCAGCGGCTGCCTGTTGAAGAAGAGCGGAGGGACCGGCGCGTATACGCTCGATCCCCAAATTTTTCTTCAGGTTCTCAACGGCGGAACAATCGCGAGTGAGGCCGGGACGTTACAGCTGCCGTCAGACGGGACAACCTATGCCGGCGGCGTGAACTTCGATGCCGCAGCCGGCGCGATAATCGATCTCGCTCCCGCAGAGGGAGTAGTCATAATCAAGGGCCAATTCACCGGCAGTAACGTTGGCGGAACAGTCCGGCTGAAGCAGGGCTCCCTAACCACACTTTCCGGCAGTGGCGGGGCGACCTTCAGCTTCGTCGGCGACACCTTCAAGTGGCAGGGTGGAGCGATCGAGAGCTCTGCTACGAATCCCTTTATAAATGCTGGGACGATGAACATCACCGGCGCCCCCGGTCTGACTGGTCAGGGGTTCATAAACCAGGGGACGCTTGCTCAAAGCGGTTCCGGCGCGCTCAATCTGGCTTACGGCCGCGGCCTCACCAACGCCACTGGTGGGACATTTGATATTCGCAATGACAACGGTATCACTGCCATCGGCGGCGGCGGGCCGGGCCCATTTTTTGAAAATCGCGGCACCTTCCGCAAGTCTGCCGGCACCGGCATTTCGGTCATCGATCAGTCCATCGCCTTCACCAACCTCCAAGGCACGGTCCGAGTGGACAGCGGCACCCTTCAATTCGGGAACTTTACCCAAGAGAGCGGCACGACATCGATGAATGGGGGAAACCTAAAGTTTCTCAACGAGGCCGTATTTAACGGTGGCTCTCTCGTCGGGAGCGGCACGATCACTGGCCACATAAGGAACAACGGCGCCATTTTCGCGCCCGGTTTTTCGCCTGGCAAAATCACCATCGAAGGCAACTATTTCCAAGGCGCAAACGGCGTTCTCAACATGGAGATCGGCGGCACCGCGCCGGGCACGGAGTACGACCAATTGAAGGTAAACGGGACCGCCACTTTGGCCGGAACGTTGAACATTACCTTAATCAACGGATTTCGTCCGAAGGTGGGCGACGTCTTTCAGCTCATCCTGCCGAACGCCTTCGCTGGTTCATTCGCCACCATCAATACCGTCGGCTTCACTGGCAATGCGAACTACAGCACCGGCGGCATTACCATCACCGTCCAGACGGTGCCAGACATCCCGCTGAATGTTTCGACCCGGTTGAATGTCGGTGTGGACCAAAATGTCTTGTTCGCCGGATTCATTGTCACCGGTTCCGAGCCTAAAAAAGTCATCATCCGCGCGATCGGTCCGTCGCTCACCTCGGGCGGTGTACCTGTGCCCGGACGGTTGTCCAATCCAATGCTCGAACTGCACGACGGCACCACTGCGATCATCGCCGTGAACGACGATTGGCAGCAGGCGTCCAACACCAACGAGATTCCCAACGGTTTCGCGCCGACCGATTCACGCGAATCGGTCATCGTCACGACGCTGGCTCCCGGTGCTTATACTGCCGTCGTGCAAGGCGTGGGTAACACGACGGGCGTCGCCTTATGCGAAGTTTACGATCTGGCGCAGGGCGCGAAATCGAAACTGGCGAATATCAGCACGCGTGGATTGGGCGATACTGGCGATAATGTCCTGATTGGCGGATTCATCATCGGCGGCAACGGCGGCGCGCAATCCAAGGTGATCATCCGGGCCATCGGGCCATCGCTCTCCGGTTTTGGAATCACGGGTGCGATGCAAGATCCGACTCTCGAAGTCAAAAATGCAAATGGCTCCACGCTCATGACCAACGATGACTGGCAGGGACCGCAACAAGCAGAGATCCGGGCCCAGCACCTGGACCCGATCGACCCGCGCGAGTCGGCCCTGGTCATCTCGCTTCCGGACGGGAACTTTACGGCGATTGTCCGCGGCAAAGGCGGCGAGACCGGCGTCGCAGTCGTCCAGGTTTATAACGTCCTGTAGTTTTTTGGGGGCGCGCACTTCCGCGCGCCCCTCAAACAAGGAGCAGCGGTTTGTAACCGCCGTCTTTTTTGTTCGGCGGTCTGGAGGCAGCCGCTCCTTGAAAAATTCTCGAAGAAAAATGTCCGATTCGGACCGCGGTTTCCACATTCGGATAGTGAAGGACAAACCCAGCTATGAAAATCACGTCATTCCTCAAAGTCACGCTTGCGACTCCGGCTTTGCTGTTCTGTTTCGCCACGAACTCATCGGCCCAAATCCTCTACAGCCAGCTTCTGTCAAACAACAAATACCAGCTGCGGCAGGTCAACGGCGATGGAAGCGGCGACGCAACCATTGGGACACCCTTTGCAAATGTAAGTTGGCCCGTTTGGTCCCGCGACGCGGCGCTCTTTGCCGTAACTGCGACCGATCCGAATCGGCCGAACGACAAGGGGATGAACGTCTATGCGATTAACCCGGCCACCGGCGCGATCCAGCAGATCACGAATTACGTGGATAATCCTCCTGATCAGACGGGCTTCTATAGCTTCCACTTACCCTACTACAAAGCATTCTCGCCCGACCGCGGCGCGATGGCTGTCTCCCGGTTTTTTGTCACGGCCGGTCCGAACGGAACGTCGCAGGTTACTCCAGTCCTCGAAGTTTTTTCCACCGCCACTCCCGCCAATCCGTTGCTCGTGCACGTTCACCGAGGCCGAGCGAATACGCATCATGGATTGGAAGGCGTGGATTGGCATCCGGCGGCGAACTTGCTCGTGACGCCGCTGGAAGCGAGCGCTCCGCTGATAAACGACAGCAGCCACTCCGAGCCCGCTACGGCTCTTTTCAAGATGGACCCGGTGGATGGAGCTGTGGACCGCGGGCGTTCTCAGCAAATTACCTTTCCGCATGCGGACGTAGCCGCGGATTTTAGTTACCGGTGGTCCGAGCACGATTACCTGCCGAGGTTTTCTCCTAATGGAGTTGGCGTGGCTTACGTGCGTTCCATTCAAGGCTTCTCGCTTAACCGGGGCACAGAACCCGATATTCAATCTCTGCGCATCCTTAACTTCAACACGGGTGCAGAGACCGAAGTGGCGCGCTTTAATGCGGGCTTTTACGTGACCAGCCTCGACTGGTCCCCGGATGGCGGGGCACTCGTCTTCTCGATGGGGCCACAAGAGAACGGCAGCAGTGGACTTCAGCAAAACGCCGCGCTCCAAGCGATCGAAATCTACGTTATCAATGTGGACGGCACCGGTTTCCGCCGCCTCCGCGGAGCGGGTGCAACCGCTCCCGCGTGGCGACCAAACGTGGCGCAGCCGCCGCCAGTGCTGGGCAACGTCGCAACCCGGATGCGCGTGGGCAACGGCGATAATGCGATGATTGGCGGTTTCATCATCAACGGCACCCAGGCCAAGAAGGTGATTATTCGCGGGATGGGGCCGTCGCTGGCCAACGTCGGAATCCAGGGGGCACTCAGTAACCCGATGCTGGAATTGTTTCAGGGCAATACTCTTATCGCCACGAACGATAACTGGCAGCAGGCGTCGAACACGAACGAAATCCCGAACGGGTTCGCGCCCAGTGACGGGCGTGAGTCGATCATCGTGACGACGCTGGCGCCCGGGACCTATACCGCGGTGATACGCGGGGTGGGCGGTGAAACCGGCATCGGCGTAGTGGAAACGTACGACCTGAGCCAGAACGCAAACTCCAGGCTGGCGAACTTCAGCACTCGTGGCTTCGTCGAGACTGGTGACAATGCAATGATCGGCGGTTTCATTGCGACGAACGGAAGCAGCCGCGTAATGCTCCGAGCCATGGGACCATCTCTGCGAAACGCCGGCATCGGGAACCCTTTGCAGGATCCGACGTTGCAGCTCATCAACGGCAACGGGGCCACGGTCGCCTTCAACGACGACTGGCAGCAGGCGCCCAACACAAACGAGATTCCGAGCGGTTTCACTCCGAGCGATCAACGTGAATCGGTCATCGTGACCACGCTGAGCCCGGGCAATTACACCGCGATTGTCCGCGGCAGTGGCGGCAGCATCGGGATCGCCCTGGTCGAAGCGTACCACCTGCAATAGGCGGCTCTAGGGCGCGCGGCGTTCGGCGGGTTTCGCGTTCGCTTCCAGGGAAGCGCGGTAAGGCGCTGCCTGGTCCGGTTTACTCCACGCGTCGTAGAGCAAGACCAGGCGCCGGCTGGTATCCTGGGTCCGCGGATCTTTTGCTCCGACAGCCTTCTCGAAATCGTGGTGACTTTCGAGAAGGAGCGGCTCCGCCTCGGCATATCGTTGTTGCAAGACCAGGCACTCCCCCAGCGCACCGCGCGCGGATGCGACCACGAAGTGGCCTGAGGGAAGGGTTGAGCGCAATTTTTCATAGGCTGCGCGCAGGGTAGTTTCCGCCTCGGTCAAGGCGCCGCTCCGCATGAGGATTTTCCCGAGAGTGACGCTCGATCGGGTCGAATCGGTGTGGCCGGCGGGGAGGGCACGCGCCTGGATTTGCATGACGCGTTCGATCGCCTCCCGCGCCTTGGGATAGTTTTCCCGCCGATAATAAATCTCGGCCAGCGTGCTCAAGGGATAAGCGGTGTACTGATGGTTTTCACCAACCGTCTTAAGGAAAAGTTGAAATGATTCGGAGGCCAGAGCTTCGGCGTGGTCGTAGTCGGCCTGGAGCAGGCGAATGCTGGCCAGGTTGCTCAGGGCGAGTGCGAGCTCCGAACGCGGTTCTCCGGGTAACGCCCGATGTTCTTCGATGGCCTTCTCGAGAAAAATGCCGCCCTCGTTCAGATCGCCCTGGTCCCGCCGCGCCAGTCCCAGGGTGCTGTACATTATGGCCCGCAACACCCGATCGCCGCCGACAAAATTCGAAGATACCTCGAGTGCTTCGCGGAGGAATTTTTCAGCGGCGGGCTGCTTGCCCTGGAACCAGTTTAACGTTCCCAAATCGTTGAGACTAATCGCGAGCCATTTGGCATCGGACACCGTTCGAAAAATATCGATCGCATCGCGGAACAGCGGCTCGGCTTCCGCGTAATGGCCGGTCACCACATTCCATTCGCCCAATGCCACCATGCTTTGCCCTGTTTCGAGATGGTGTGGGCCGAGAAAACGGCGACGCAGATCGAGCGACGCGCGCAGGTACGGTTCCGCTTCGGGATACCGGCTTTGCGTTCGATAGGTGGTCCCGATGGTGAACTGCACCGCAGCGAGCGCCTCCGGTTCGTTGGCCAATTCCACTTCGGCCTGACGGCCCGCTTCGACGAGCGCTTCAGAAATGGTGGCTTCCCGATTTCGCTTCGGATTTGAGGAAGCCCAGCCGGGATCCGAGAAGCCAAGCACCTTTTGCAGAAACGCCGTCACCTTCTCCGCCCGCGCGGTTTGTTTCACCGCTCGATCACGCTCCTCTGCTGCGAGCCGGGCGGCGCGTCGCGCTCCCTTCGCTTCCCAGGTCGCCGCGAAGACTCCTGCGAAAAGCGTGACCAAAAGGAGGGCTGCGGCCGCGACTGCGACTTTGTGCCGGCGAACGAATTTTCCCGCGCGGTAACGGACGGTGTCCTTGCGGGCGATGACTGGCATTCCTTCGAGATGGCGGCGGATGTCTTCGGAGAATTGCGCGACCGACGCATAACGCCTCGTGGGCTGCTTGCGCATCGCCATTAGCACGATGTTGTCGAGATCCCCGCGGAGCGATTTCGGATTGTGGGAAATGCCAGTCCCGCTCGGCCCGAATTCAGAAGAGAGAGGATCGCTCTGCGCGACTGCGGTACTTGGGCGTTGCGGTTCCTGCTCGGTGATGGCGCGGGAGATTTCCGCCGCGGTTCGCGTCTTCAAGCGGTAAGGCCGCTGGCCGGTCAGTAACTCATAGAGGAGCACACCCAGCGAATAGACGTCGCTGGCCGTGGTGATCTTTTCGCCTCGGATTTGCTCCGGACTCGCGTACTCAGGGGTCATGACCTGCTGACCGGCGCTGGTTTGCGCGAGCGCATCCTCTTCCGGGCCGAGCAGCTTCGCGATGCCGAAATCGAGCAGCTTCGGTTCACCCTCCGCGGTAACGAGGATATTCGATGGCTTGAGATCCCGATGAATGACCAGGTTTTGGTGCGCGTAGGTAACAGCGGCGCAGACCTTCCGAAACAGGTTCAACCGGGAGGCCGTGGTGAGCCGGTGCGCGTCGCAGTAGGCGCCGATCTGTTCGCCCTTTACATATTCCATGACGAAGTAGGGCGATCCTTCTTCCGTGGTGCCGCCATCGATCAGCCGTCCGATATTTGGATGATCGAGTTGCGCGAGGATTTGGCGTTCGTTCCGAAAGCGGCGCAGGATGTCATCGGTATCCAGGCCGCGCCTGACCAGCTTGATCGCGACCTCCTTGCGGTATTCGTCGTCGGCGCGGGCCGCGAGATAAACCGCGCCCAGACCGCCCCGGCCGATTTCCCGGATGATTTGATAGGCCCCAAACTGGCGCCCCGCGAGCGACTCTTCCTTCGCGTCTGGAAACAAGTCGCGCGGAATTTCCGCGAGCGGCGTCTCGATGAAGCCATCGGTTTGCGCATCCGAGGCCATGAGAGATTCGATCTCGGCGCGGAGCGACTCATCGCCGGCGCATTCCCGGTCGAGCAAGATCGCGCGCTCGCGCGGGGCCAGGTCCGCGGCGGCCTCGAATAATTCTTTGACCCGGTCCCAGCGCGGAGCAGCAGCGGGCGTCATTTTGAATCGGGCGTGATCTCCCGTCGCAACCACGCCTTGGCAATCCGCCACTCCCGCTTCACCGTTCGCGGCGAAACCTGAAGGACCTCGCCGACTTCTTCATTCGTTAGGCCACCGAAGAATCGCAGCTCGACGATCTGGCTTTGGCGCGGATCGAGCGCGAGCAGATCCTTGAGCGCATCGTCGAGCGCGACGAGATCGATGCTGCGTTCCGCGGACGGCGCGATTGCTTCGTCGAAAGCGAGCTTGTCCCAGCCGCCTCCGCGTTTATCGGCGCGGTGCGAACGGGCGTAATCGACCAGAATGCGCCGCATGACTTGTGCAGCGACGCCGAAAAAATGGGCGCGATTCTGCCAGGTCGTCGTGCTTTGATCGACCAGGCGCAGGTAAGCTTCATGAACAAGACCGGTGGCCTGCAAAGTGTGATCTGAGCGTTCCCGATTGAGATATTGGCGGGCGAGTCCGCGAAGCTCCTCATACACTAGCGGCATCAGGCGCTCCGCTGCCTTGCGATCGCCCTGGCTCCAATCCACCAGCATCTGGGTGACCGGGTTTTGGGTCGGCGGGGCAGTCATGTGGTTCGGCAATAGTCTGGAGCGGATTCTGAGTTTCCCTATTGAACGCGGAGAATAAAGGCTCCGCCAGATCGAGAGCAATTTAAAACCGGGCCTGTCGCTCGGGGGACCGTTCGCATTTTCCTGGAAACATTCGTGGCCCCTTTGAACGCGCTTTTCCGCTTTAACTCGATAACACCATGAACCAGATCTCTTCGCTCAGGGCCGCACTTGCGGCAGCCACATTATTCCTCCTCGCCACCGGCTCCCTGTCGTGGGGCCAAATAGTCTATGTCAGGGTGGATGCGAACGGCGGGCTGCAACTGCGGCAAACCAACGCCGATGGCAGCGGCGACAGCCAGTTCGTCGTGCCGTTTTCCACCTTCGTCTTTCCCACCTGGTCCCGCGACGCCGCCCGCCTGGCGTTGACGGCGAGCGATCCCTCCCGGCCTAACGAGCGTGGCCAGAATGTGTTTTCGATCAACCCGGCCACTGGCGCAATCCAGCAGGTCACCGCGTTCAACGACTTCTTCGATCCGTCGGGCGTCATTATTTACAGTTTTCCCTATTACAAGGCGTTCTCACCGGATCGTGGCCTGCTCGCGACCAATTCCTATATTCAACACGGAGCGACCAACGGGGCAGGGACGACGACCACTCCGGTGTTGGAGGTTTATTCGACCGGCGCCTTCGTTAATCCGCTTCAGGTGCATGTCGATAAGGGACGGAACGGCAAGCATCATGGCGGCGAGGGAGTGGATTGGTCGCCGACGCAGAATGTGCTGGTCGCCCCGGTGGAGGCGACGGTTCCCTTTCAAAGCGGCGGCGGCCCCGGCGAAGTTACGACGCTCTATCTGATGGATCCGGTCGACGCCGCAGTCCAAAAAGGACGGTTCCGCCAATTGACCTTCCCGCGCGCCGATGGCCAGTCGGCAGGGAATAGCACCTACCTTTGGGGCGAGCACGATTACCAGCCGAAGTTTTCGCCGAACGGCCAGGGCGTTGCCTACGTCCGTTCGTTTCAGAATCACTTTTTGTTGAGCAACCCAAATCCGGAGCCGGATGTCCAGGCCTTGCGCATTGTCAACGTCAACACCGGCGCCGACACCAAGGTCCTCGATATTCCGCAGGGCTTTTATGTCAGCGCTCTCGACTGGTCTCCCGACGGCAGCCAGCTCGTGTTCGACGTAGGTCAGCAGCCTTCCAGCCCCGTCGGACCTCTCCAGCAGGCGCGGCCGGAGACGGTGGAAATTTACACCGTGAGTGTCGGTGGCGGCAATCCGGTAAAGCTCCGCGGGCCCGGGACCGGCACACCGGCGTGGAGACCGGCCGTGGCGCAGCCCCCGATCGTTTTTAGCAACATCGCTACTCGCATGCGAGTTGGCGCCGGTGATAACGCGATGATCGGCGGATTCATCATCACGGGAAATGTCCAGAAGAAGGTCATCATTCGCGGAATGGGACCCTCATTGAGCAGCGTCGGCGTTCAGGGCGTGCTTTCGAATCCGGTGCTCGAATTGTTCCAAGGCAACACCCTCATCGCTTCTAACGACGATTGGCAGCAGGCCCCGAACACGAATGAGATCCCGAATGGATTCGCGCCGAGCAACGCGCGCGAGTCGGTCATTGTCACCACCCTGTCGCCGGGCAACTACACCGCGGTGGTGCGCGGAGCCGGCGGTGAATCCGGCATCGGGATTGTCGAGACGTATGACCTCACCCCAAGCACCACTTCAAAGCTCGGGAACATCAGCACACGCGGGTTTGTCGAGTCCGGCGATAACGCGATGATCGGCGGACTCATTCTGACCGGCGGAAGCGCCAGGGTCATTGTGCGCGCCATGGGACCATCGTTGCGCAACGTAGGGATCACGAATCCGCTGCTGGATCCGACTCTCCAGTTGATCAACAGCAACGGCGCCACGGTAGCTTTCAACGACGATTGGCAACAGGCGCCGAACACGAACGAGATTCCGAACGGATTCGCGCCGACTGATCAGCGGGAATCCGTGATCGTGCAAGCGCTGGCCGCGGGAAATTATACGGCGGTCGTGCGCGGAAAAGGCAGCGCGGTAGGCGTCGGGTTGGTCGAGGTTTATAACTTGCAGTAGTTAGCGAAAATTATCTGGCCCCTTTTGCTGCCCGATTCCGCTTTGTCTGAATAAGGGCGTAATATGGGGAAACAATATTCAGCAACCACAGTCGGCATCATTGCTTCGGTTATTTTCATTTACCTGGCCGCGACAGCCTTCGCTGCCGGTCCGTTTCTCGATCCGACGTTTGGTAACGCTGGCAAGGTAGTCACTACATTTCCCGGCGGCCTTGATACGGCCCAAGGCGTGATGATCCAGACTGACGGCAAGATCGTCGTGGCGGGTTCGTCTGGCAGCGATTTCGCGATGACGCGCTCCAACCCGGACGGCACCCTCGATTCCACCTTTGGTACCGGCGGCCGCGTCCAGACTGATTTTCCCAATGGCAACGGCGGCCTGGCGAACGCACTTCTCATTCAACCTGACGGTAAGATTGTCCTCGCAGGTTCGGCTTCAGATCCAATCGGCGGGAACAGCGTGTTTGCGCTGGTCCGTTACAATAGCGATGGATCACTCGATACGACCTTCAATGGCAACGGCCGCGTGACGACGACGTTCCCCGGCAGTTCCGCAGTCATCAATGCGATCGCGCGGCAGGCAGACGGGAAGCTGGTGGTCGCCGGGAGCAGCAGCGATTCCACGACGTTTCAAAGTGTTTTCGCCCTGGCGAGGTACAACGTCGACGGCACTCTTGATACCACGTTCGATGGCGATGGCCGTGTGACGACGGATTTTGCCGGCGTGACTTTCGAAGAAGCGCACGCCGTTGCAATTCAAGCGGACGGCAAGATCGTGGCCGCTGGCTTGGGCAGCAGCAGTTTTGCGGTGACACGCTATAACACCAACGGAAGCCTCGACAATAGTTTCGATGGTGACGGCAAGGTCACGACCGCTTTCGGCGGCTCATTTGAAGAAGCAAACGGCATCGCGATTCAATCCGACCAGAAAATCGTCGTGGTCGGCTCAACTGCTTTGAGCGTGGCCTCGGAAGACAACTTCGCCATCGCTCGGTACAACACGAATGGCTCGCTCGATAGTAGTTTCGATGGTGATGGCAAAATAATCACTGACTTTGGGCTCGTCGATAGCGCCGAGGCGGTCGTTATCCAATCGGATCAACGAATCGTCGTCGCCGGCCGCGCCGGCACAACCGCAGCGGGGAGTTTCTTCGCCGTGGCTCGCTACAATACCAACGGAAGCCTCGACAATAGTTTCGACACGGATGGAAAGGTGACGACCGATTTTTCCGGCGGGCGTTTTTCCTTGGGGGCGCTCGCGGTGGCGCTGCAAGCGGATGGCAAAATCGTCGCCGCCGGCGACGCGAACAGTTCCGGTCAACGCGATTTCGGAGTCATCCGATACAATTCGAACGGCGCGCTCGACAGCACCTTTGGCGGCGGCGGTAAAGTCGGCATCGATTTTGCCTTGAACGACGAGACGATCACCCGTGTCGTGGTGCAGCCGGACGGCAAGATTATCGCCGCGGGCCGATTCAACTCCCAGATTCGAATCAACGGAGCACAGGACCCTAATTTCGAGCTGGCCCGCTACAATACAGACGGAACGCTCGATCAGACGTTTGGCGTGGGTGGTGTGGTGACGACGGATTTTGGGACGCACGGCGACGACTTTTCCAATGCCATCGCGCTTCAACCGGATGGGCGAATTATTGTTGTCGGCCAGGTGGGGGCAAACTTTAGTCAGCTCCCGAGCGCCGATACCGCTTTTGGCATCGCTCGTTACAACCCGAATGGGTCGCCGGATTCGAGCTTTGACGGGGACGGCCTGGTCACTACGGATTTCGGATCGACGCATGATTCTGCCGCCGCCGTGGCCGTGCAGAGCGACGGGAAGATTGTCGTGGCCGGCTCGGCGGGGAGTGACTTTGCGGTGGCGCGTTACAACAGCAACGGCACTCTGGATGTGGCCGGTTTCGGTTCGAGTGGGAAACTAACGACCGATTTCAATAACAGTTTTGATGTTGTCAGATCGATGGTGATTCAGCCGGATGGCAAGATCGTCGTGGCTGGTTCAGCAGGCGACGATTTTGCCCTGGCCCGCTATAACCCCAACGGCACCCTCGACACGGTCGGGTTCGGGATTGGCGGCAAAGTGACCACTGATTTTTTTGGCGCTTCCGACAGCAGCGCTGATCTGATTATCCAGCCTGACGGCAAGCTCGTGGCCGCGGGCACCGCCAGCAATCCCAATACCGGAAGCAACGACTTCGCGCTCGCTCGCTACAACACGAATGGGACGTTGGACGCGGGCGGCTTCGGCTCAGGCGGAAAGGTCACGACTGATCTGGGCGGGTACGATACGATCGGTGGCTTGGCTCTTCAGGGGGATGGTGGCCTTCTGGTTGCAGGTCTCTTTTTTCCGCTTGGCGGCAATAGCAGGCCGACAGCTTACTTTGCGCTCGCCCGCTACTCGGCCAGCGGAAATATCGATTCAAATTTCGGAGTTAACGGCATGGTCACCACCGATTTCTTTGGGATCGACAATCAAGCGACTGCTGTCGCCCTCCAGAGCGACGGCCGAATTATCGTGGGCGGCTTTGCCGATACCGGGAGCAGCAAGGATTTCGCGCTTGCCCGTTACGCGCTCACCCAGTCCCAGCTCCTCAACATCTCCACGCGCATGCCCGTCGGCACGGATCCGAACCAGTTGATCGGCGGATTTATCATCACCGGTTCGGAGCCGAAAAAGGTGATCGTGCTGGCGACGGGACCGTCACTCGAAGCATTCGGCATCCCCGGCGTCCTCGCTGACCCGATCCTGGAGCTTTACCAGGGAAACACCCTGATCGCGGGAAACGACAATTGGAAAGTACCAAACGGGGCTGAAATCGAGGCAACGGGATTGCAGCCGCCACGTGACCTCGAATCAGCGTTGATCCAAACCCTCGCGCCCGGCAATTACACAGCGATCGTTCGCGGAACGAATGGCGGCACCGGCGTAGGGACCGTGCAGCTCTTCGATCTTTCGCAGGCTTCGAAATCGAAACTCGCGAACATTAGCTCGCGTGGGTTTGTTCAGGCGACGGACGACAAGGTGATGATCGCCGGATTCATTATCGGCGGAAACGGCGGAAGCTTTTCGCGTGTGATGGTGCGCGCGCTCGGGCCATCGTTGAGCGCTTTTGGCATCCCGGTCGTACTCGACGATCCGAGGCTGGAACTCAAAAACGCGAATGGCGTTACGCTCACTAGCAATGACGACTGGCAGCAATCACCCGACGCTGCTGACATCAGCTCGCGCGGATTGGCGCCGAGTAATCTGCGTGAATCGGCATTGGCTGCCTCGCTACCGAACGGAGCCTACAGCGCGATCGTCCGCGGAAAGGACGGCGGCGCCGGCGTCGCCGTGGTGGAAGTTTATAACGTGGAGTGACAACAGCGCCCAGGTAGCTCTAGCTGTAGCGCTATTCCGCAACGTCGGGTCGGATTGGCCGAAATTCATCACGTGTAGTTGCGGGCGAAAATTATCTGGCCCCTTCTGGTCGCTGTTTCCGCTTTGTCCGGGTAGAGGCGTAATATGGGAAGACAATTTTCAGCAACTGCGATCGGCTTTATTGCATCGGTCATTTTCATCCAACTGGCCGCGATAGCCGGGGCCCAGACCCTCAGCAGTTGGAAGGGAGGTCAGGGTAATTGGAGCGATGGCACCCACTGGACGCCCACCGGCGTACCGAACAGCAGTTTCGCCGATGTTTCTATCGGACCAGGTTTATCTCCGCCTTTTGTGTCCTTAGATGGAGCGTTCACCGTCGGGCGCCTCACCATCGAGGCGGTAGGAAGTGGCTCCAGCCAACCGTTGGTCATAAACGCCGGAGCGACCCTGACCATCGCGGCCGGCTCGTTCGCAGGAAGCGGTCAGCTCAATCTTAGCGGATATCTCGATTGCAACGCCCCCGCTGGGATGCCGCCCGTCGCGATTCAAATCAGCGGCAACGTGACTGTCAGCAATCCGCCCGGGCGGTCTGGCATCATAAGCCTGGTGAACAGGACCATCAGCGGACTCACCTCCGGTAGCAGCCTGACTCTCGGGGCGGGCCCGTTTGACGGAAATTCACAGGAGATCCAGGGCGCGGGAAATATCGGCACCGGTTCGTTGCAAATCACCAACAACGGTTTCATCACCGCGAACATCGGCAATGTGCCGCTCATCATCCAGCCGGCGACCGGAACCACCATGATCAACAATCGCTGGCTGACGGCACAGGGGGCCACGCTCCAACTTGCCGGCGGTGGCGGGACCTTTACAAACAATGACGATTTTCAGGTGAACGGGATGGATTCCTCGCCCGCGACTCTCACTGTGGCGCCGGGCGCGCTGACGAACTTCTCCGGCACGACCTTGACCGGAGGGAGCTATGATTTGTTTAGTCCAACCGCCGTGGGGAAAGCGACCCTTTCGTTCGGCGGCGGCTCTATCGTCACGAATGCCGGGTTTATCTGGATGCGGGGCCCGGGGTGCGTTTTCAATGAGCTTAATGCGTTAGCTGATAATCGCGGTGGCCTTTTCCTCAGCGAGGTAGGGGATGCAAATTATCTACCGCCACAATCGCCCGGCCGCGATTTTACCACGCTCGGCCCGCTTACCAACAGCGGAGCGCTTAGCGTTTTCCGCTCCACCATGACAATCACCGGGGCGTTTACCCAAACTGCTACGGGCGAGTTGCTGGGCGACGGCACCTATGTCGGCAATTCTTTTGCCCTTGCCGGCCGGATCTTTCCCGGAAACACGGGCTCGACCCCGCTATACATCAATGGGTCCTACACGAACTTCAACACCACCGGCACCCTTATCCTCCAGGGAAATGTCGCGGTTGATTCCGCCGCGCAATTCTACTTCGATCTCGGCACGGATCGGGATCACATCAAGGTGGTCGGCGATTTGGTCCTCGGTGGTACACTCAACGTCAACGCGAGTAATTTTCAGCCCGACGGTTTCGGCGCCGGCACCTATGACCTGATCGAGTATAGCGGCAAGTTAACCTACCAAGGCTTGGACATCGGCCAGGTCCCGGCGGGTTTCACCTACAAGATCGATACGACGAGCCAGCCCGGGCATATCCTGCAGATCGTGACGCCAGCACCCGCGCGCGCCCAGCTTCTAAATATCGCCACGCGCCTGCGCGTCCAGGGCGGCGACAAAGTTCTCATCGGTGGATTCATCATCACCGGAACGGCGCCGAAGAAAGTAATCATCCGGGCGATCGGACCGTCGCTCGCGCAATTTTTCAATGAGGTCCTGCCGAATCCGGTGCTCGAATTGTTTAAGGACAGCACCTCCATCGCCACCAACGATGATTGGAAGGAAAACGAGGCCGAGGTGCGGGCAACGGGTTTCCAGCCTAACGACGCCTTGGAAAGCGCAATCGTGCGGACGCTGCAGCCGGGGAATTATACCGCGATTGTTCGCGGCAACGGGAGCGCCGCCGGCATTGGCCTCGTTGAAGTTTACGATCTCGACCAGGCCGCTAACTCAAAACTGGCGAACATTGCCTCGCGCGGTTTCGTCGATACCGGGAATAACGTGATGATTGCCGGATTGATTATTGGACCCGCTGGCGGAGGTAGCACCAGGATAGTGGTGCGAGCAAACGGACCAAGCCTGACCACCTTCGGAATCGCCGGGGCGTTGCAGAATCCGACTCTGGATCTGGTTAACTCGAACGGTGTGATTCTCCGGTCCAACGATGACTGGCCAGACTCGCAGGAATCCGAGCTGGAAGATCTCGCTCTGCAGCCGAACGACGATCGGGAATCGGCGCTGATCGTCGGACTTGTTCCGGGCAACTACACTGCCATCGTGCGCGGCGCGGGAGGGACGACTGGCGTCGCGCTGGTCGAGGTTTACAACGTGCAATAGTTCTTGCGCGTTTGTAGCGGAGGGCGCTTGGCCGAGCGCGTTAGCGCGAGGCCACCGCAGCCGCCTCTCCATCAAGGATGTCGCGCACTTTGCGGGCGAGACCGTCTTGCGTGAACGGCTTTTGCAACATGTCGAGGCTGGGATCGAGGACTCCTTGATCGCTGATGTCGCTGTCCGAATAGCCGGAAACGAAAAGAACTTTCATCGCGGGTTGAAGCGGGGCTAACTCCCGCGCGAGCGCGGGGCCGTGCATGTCGGGCATGACGATGTCGGTGACCAGGAGTTCGATCGGCTGCTTTTCCTCCCGCGCTAACCGAAGCCCGGCGGCGGCCGAATCCGCGCACAGGACGCGGTATCCCAGATCACCCAGCACGGTGCAGATCAACTGGCGCACCACTTCTTCATCTTCGACTACGAGAATCAATTCCGAACCGCCGCAAACGCCGGGGGACGCGACAGCGTCTGGTGCGTCGAGGTCGGCGGTGTTCGCCGGCAGAAAGATCGAGAAGGTGCAACCTTGGCCGAGGGCTGATTCCACCGTGATTCCCCCGCCGCTTTGTTTGACGATGCCGTAGACGGTCGCCAAACCAAGCCCGGTGCCTTTGCCCGGGCCTTTCGTCGTGAAAAACGGCTCGAAAATGCGGGCCCGCGTTTCTTCGTCCATCCCCAAACCATTATCCGACACAATCAGGGCGACGTACCTTCCTTCTGGGACTCCAATTCCGCGCGCGACAATCTCCCCCGGGGTCAGAGCCACGTCCTGGGTTACGATTCGCAGCGTGCCGCCGCGAGGCATAGCGTCCCGCCCGTTTACGGCAAGGTTGAGAAGCACCTGCTCTAGTTGAGTGGGATCGGCACGAACTCGAGCGATTTGCGCAGCGGTTTCGAGATCGATCCGAATTCCTTCGCCGATAACGCGCTGGAGCAATCTTTCCATGTCGCGGACGAGGCTGTTCAGGTCGAGGACACGTGGATCGAGAATCTGTTTGCGGCTGAAGGCGAGAAGTTGCCGAGTCAAGGCCGCCGCTTGTTCGCCGGCTTTGCGAATGAGTTGCGCTTGTTCGAGCGTGGCTCCGCTCGCGCGCTTCTCGATCAGCTCGGAATATCCAATAATCGCCGTGAGCAAGTTGTTGAAATCGTGGGCAACGCCTCCCGCGAGCCGGCCGACCGCTTCAAGTTTTTGGGAATGGCGGAGCTGTTCTTCCGCTTCGTGAAGCGTCTGTTCGGTGACGCGAAATTTCAAGATGAGGTCGGCCAGGCGCCCGAATTCGTGCGACTTTTTTGCCAGGGGAACCAACCCCTCAGGATTTTCCTTTGCAAGGTTTTTTGAAATCAGACGCAGCGGTCTCCGCACCCATCTGCTGAGCGAGACAGCAAGCAGCAAAGACAGAATGGCGGCGAAGATAATCAGCCCGAAAAACAGATTGCGTTCGGCGCGATTGAATTCCCGGATGAGCGGAGAGTCGTGCTCAACCTGGATCTGCCCGATCGGTTTGCCATCCCATCCCGACACCGTCCGCGTAAAACTAATCAGCCCCTCTTCTTCGGCACTCTTTCGCTCCGCGCTGGCCTCGGCATACGGCACGATCCGAATCGAGTAGCCGGTGAAGAGCGACATCCGCCGGATGTTTTCATCGATCCAAAAACGTCCCGCGAGAAAGTACCCTTGCGGCGGAGTTTCGCGGAACCGGTCGCGGGAAGGATGGATGGTGGCCCCTCGCACTTCCATCCAGCCGGTCGCAGTCTGCACGAAGAAGTGCGAAACGTTCCGCGCCGCGAACAATCCCTGCAAGGCTTCGCGGGGCAAAGGCGCCTCGCGCAGGCTTTCAGTGTACCGATTGTTTTTTGAGTAGAACAGCGTCAGATCGGGCTTGTAAATCCAGAGCGCATTGAAGTTTTTCGCCGTCAGGGTTTCCATCGGAATATTCGATTCGGCCCAGGCCTGGTCGTTCGATTTGATGGCGCGGACGAGGTCGTCCCAGTTCGTCGAATCGTCGACAATCGCGCTCAGTTGATCGCCCCGTTCCGCCAGGAATTCGTCGAAGATTCGGCTCCTCTCGATCGCGCGCTGATCGGCTATCTCCTTGGTCCGCCGCCCCGCGCTGTATCGCACCACGCTCAGGCCGCCCACGAAAATCAAGACGACCAGCAGAAGAAGGAGCAGGATTTTTGTCTGGACCTTCATGCTCGGGAATATGAACGAACCGTTCCGCCTAACATCGCGGCTGGCCGCGGTTATTGGCGAATGCGCTGTTCGGAGATGGAGGAGATGCGGGGATCGAGGGTGGCCGCACTGATCGACAACCGGTTTTGCGTCCGTCCTTTGACGGTCTGGCGGCCGTCTTTGAGGGTGAAGGCGACGGGAAAGGTCATCACGATTTCTCCGCGCGAATTGATCGGGCCGTAGTGGATCGCCTCGCCCATGCTGTAACGACGGGAAGGCCAGCGGGCCTGATAACGGCGGAGAGTCTGCTCAATGATGCGCCGGTCGATTTTGCCGTTGCGGTAATAGTCGACGTTGTCCGCGTAAAACTTCACCTGACGCTTAATGTCGCTCGACGCCATGGCCGCAAAATAATCGCCCACAAAGCGGGAAAGATCTGTGGGAGCAATCGCGGGGCTGGTTCGAGAGCGGCTGCTTGTGGTCACTGATGCGGGAGCGGGCTGATCGGAAACGGCCACCTTTTTCCTCTGTAACGAAGCACGGCCTGCCAGCTCTTTCGGCACGACTGCGGCCGGTGCTATTCCGGTCTCTTCATGCAAAGCCTTTGCCACCGCGACTGGATTGATTTTTTCGTCACTGGGGAGGACAGGTTCGGCGGGCCAGGATAGTTCCTCCGGGACAGGTTCGTTGGGCGAGCGCGGCACCAGGCCCAGGGATTTCAACGTCTCGCGATCGGGTTTGCCGGTTGCAGCGAATCCTTTTCGTTTTTGGTAACGCTTCGTGGCCTCCTCCAGTTCGGCCGAAGCTCGCCCGTTCACGTCGCCGAAGTAGAGGCTCCGGCGGCGCAGTTCCTCCTGCACCGAGCGTAAATCGTCCTGGGCCCGGACCACCCCCGCGCACAAAACAAGGACAAGGACCGGGAGCAGAATCGAGGGCGTAGATAATTTCATTTCGGTCTCGGGGACGCACAGCTTACCGTCTTCCTTGGCAAAAGGCATTACTTATCTCACAGCGATGATTACGTATGACATCGGTGCGTGGAGCCCGAGTGTCATAACGCCGGACGCTACCTTGAATATGCCCGTGCTTTCTGGTAGTCGCAGAGGGTGAACCCGCTGCTCTATTCGCTGATCGGCCTCGTTACAGGCGCGGTGATTGCAGCGGTCGTTTTTGCGGTGACTCGCCGCAAGCGGGAGGACGACGCCGAGTTGATCAAACGTCTGGAATTACTCGAGCGCGCCCAGGAACGCGGCGAGCGTTTGATTCGAGAGGAGATGGCGCGCGGCCGGGAAGAGAATGCGAACGCGGCCAAAACGCAGCGGGGCGAGCTTACGGCGTCGCTCGAAAGTGTGCGCGGAGTTGTCGATCAGCGGCTCAAACAGTTGCAGGAGGACAACACGGGCCAGCTCGAGCGAATGCGTGCGACCGTGGACGAAAAGTTGCAGGGAACGCTCGAGAAACGGCTCGGCGAATCATTTAAGCTCGTGAGCGATCGGTTGGAGCAAGTCCATCAAGGACTGGGCGCGATGCGGCAACTGGCCAGCGACGTCGGCGGCCTGCAAAAAGTTCTCGCGAACGTGAAGACCCGCGGCGGCTGGGGCGAAGTCCAGTTGGGTAATCTCCTTGAACAACTGCTGACCTCCGACCAGTTCTCGAAGAACGTCCAGACCCGCGACGAAACTGCGGAACGGGTCGATTTCGCGATCAAGTTGCCGGGTGACGAAAATGGCGCGCCGGTCTGGTTGCCGATCGATTCAAAATTTCCAACCGAAGACTATCAACGTCTTCTCGCTGCCCAGGATTCCGGCAATGCCGAGATGATCGAGAGTACGATGAAAGGGCTCGAAACGCAGCTCCGGAAAAGCGCGAAAGATATTTGCTCGAAGTACATCAACCCACCCAGGACGACCGACTTTGCGTTGATGTTTTTGCCGACGGAAGGCCTCTACGCCGAAGCGATCCGGCGCGTCGGCCTGGTCGAACAGGTCCAGCGCGATTGTCGCGTTGTGTTCGCCGGACCGACCACGCTCGCTGCGTTGCTCAACAGTTTGCAGATGGGTTTCCGGACCCTCGCCATTCAAAAGCGGTCGGGCGAAGTCTGGAATTTGCTCGCGTCGGTGAAAAACGAATTCGGAAAGTTCGGCGATTCGTTATCGAAGGTGAAAGAGAAACTCGATCAGGCCTCGAGCGACATGGACAAAGTCGCGGTGCGCTCGCGCGCCATTACAAAAAGGCTGCGTGACGTGGAAGAGCTCCCGGAAAATCCTCAGCCGCTTCTGCCCGAGTTGTTATTTGAGCGCGAGGAAGAGTTGGATTAGGCGGCGTTCCGGAAAGCGCGTCGAACAATGCCTGTCATCCCGAGCCGCGCAGACTAATGATACGGCGACCACCG
>JBEEHV010000006.1:0-139612 GCA_041167585.1 Verrucomicrobiota bacterium | reverse complement strand
CGTGAAGAAGGACGATGAGGTGATGATCGGAGGCTTCTCGCTGGGTGGGAATCCAAACAACACCCGCATCGCGGTGCGCGGCATAGGACAATCGCTCGCGCCATACTTCGGGGGGAACAACGTGCTGTCTGATCCGACGCTCGAGCTGCACAACGCGAACGGAACAATCATGATCTCGAACGACGACTGGACCGATGACAGTACCTCAGCCGGTCAGCTCGCGACCAATGGACTGGCGCTCCAGCATCCGAAAGAGTCTGGCATCTTCACGACGCTGCCGCCGGGACCGTTTACCGTGATCCTGGCCGGGAAGAACGGCGGCTTCGGCATCGGCCTGGTCGAGATTTATAACGTGAGGTAATCGAGCCCGGCGCGCCCTCGAGCCGGGAAGGCCAGTGGAGCCAGCGCGCGCTCGCGCCGGAAAAGAGAATCGCTGCGCCACCCACGGCCTGAGGGCAGCCCGTCCACAGTATGTTCGACTCCGCCCTGATTTGCTGCGGCTTCGTCCTAATCTTTGTTGGCTTGGCCTCCCTGCTGTGGCCGCTTCGTTTTCTTTGGATTAGCACACGGCTCGCTGCTGCAATGGTAATTGCAGTCGGAAGCGCTCTTGAATTGATCGCGGGCGATATGGTCGATTCCTTTCCGGTTTACCTGGGCCTGACCCTTTTTCTGGTTGGCTTGTTCTCATTGGTCTGGCGGTGCGGTTTCTCGCCATTAGGACGCGCCGAGTAGCGCCCATGGTGATGCGAGCCGGGTTAGTACTGGGGTGGCCAAACTGGCGCTCCCAGCCAGCAGCCATGCGGCGGCTGGGCTAAAGTTGCGACCGGAACGGCTGCATAAACCATTCGGTGGTTCGCTCCCAGAGCGAGCGATTGTGGAATTGCTCCACGGTGTACTCGCGGGATTGTTTCAGGTCTCGCTCGAAAGACTCCTCCATTTGCCGGCCAAAGCCCGGGTCGTAGACCACAAGATCGACCTCTTCGTTAATTTCGGACGAACGCGGATCCAGGTTGGACGATCCGACCATCGAGAAGAGTCCATCGGCCACCATGGTCTTGGCATGGATCATCGATGGCTGATATTCGAAGATCTTGACGCCGCCTTCCAGTAACCGGCCGTAGGCCGAGCGTCCGGCCGATTGCGTCATCGGCTGATCGTTGTGCGGGCCCGGCAAAATAAAGCGAACGTCCACGTGTCGTTGCGCCGCTTTTACCAGAAGATCCACCTGATCATCGGAAGGCGTGCAATAGGGGTTGGTGATCCAGATCCGTTTCTCGGCCGCCGCAAAGGTGACCGCTTGAACCATCGGGATCGGGGCGGCGCTGGAAAAGGAATGGGATTCCACGACCTGCGCTTTCAATTCGCCAGCTGCGGGCAGCGGCGGGAATTGGCCGGCACCGGTCAGCACTTCGCCATACGTTTTCACCCAGTGGCCCAGGAACGCGGCTTGCAACTGCGCCACGATCGGGCCTTCCAGGCGGACGTGCGTATCGCGCCAGTGATTTTCGTCCTGGGCGTGACCGGTCCACTTATCGGAGAAGGCTGCGCCGCCCGTGAACCCGACCCGGCCATCCACCACCAGAATGCGCCGGTGCGAGCGGCGATTGGTGCGATCGAGCCGCCAGGATTGCACGGGGTGGTAATAGGAAAATTTGCAGCCGGCGTCGGTCATCATCCGCACATCGGAATTATCGAGTCCCCAGCCCGAGCCAATGCCATCGAGCAACACCCGCACTTCGACGCCTGCGCGGGCCCGTTCGCAGAGGGCGTCGCGGAACTGATGGCCCATCCCGTCGGACTTCATAATGTAAGCGGCGAAGTTCACGGTCTTCTGCGCGGACTTAATCGCATCCAGCATGGCCGGGAAAAACCGGTCGCCATTTTCGAGCAGATCGATCTTGTTCCCGGGCAGCGGCACCGGATTGGTCAGGGCGAGAGCGGAACCGAAAAACTCCGGGGAACTAACAGCAAAGGTATGCTCGATCTTGTATTCGACGGTTTTACGCCGGATAAAAAAGAGGCAAAAGATCAGCACGAGCCCGATGAAGGCGAGCGTGATCCCGATCCACTCCACTACCGCCAGCTTCCACCAGCGTTGGTTGAGCCAATGAGAAGAAGATTTTTGGGCCATGGTACGTGGGACGAGACTGAATCGTAGCGGAGCGACACGCCGACCGGATGGCAGCGCGGAAATAAAATGGCCGTCGGCCAGGAAACGGTCTCCGACGCGGCGGAGTTGAGTTCTACCGGCCGGCGAACTCTTCCACTGACATCACGACATCGCGGTCTTCGAAAGGCACATGGGTCGAGGCCGTGAATCTGTAGGCCGTGCGTCCGGAACGGATTTCCTTGATGGTGAAGTGAACGGCTCGGGAACGAATCTCGAAACGGAGCGCCAAACCCACTTTACGAAAGCGCGCGTCGACATCCTTGACCCAGTCCTTGAAGCGCTCCGGGTTGAAGGTGCCCATGTCGCGGGTCAGGACCTGGTGCACGAGACTGCGCACGGCCTCGCGCTGCTCCTTGGGACGGGAATGCATCATGATCATGAATTGCTTTTGAGCAGGACGAGTGCCGCTGCCAGGGCGAGCGAACACGGGGCTGCTAAGGCTGATTTCCCGGGCCATCCCGGAGCGAAGTCGGCACGCGACATGCTTATAGAAACCATAATGCTCTCGCTCGCTGGCCACTCAAAGTCTCGTCGTCCGGTCCCGCAGTTCGTGCGGCTCGCGCAGCGCGCCGGCTTCACCCTGGCGGAGGTCGTCATTGCCCTGGCCGTGCTCGGCACCATGGCGGCCGGTTGTTACACGGGGTTCAACTCGATCAATACCTTCGCCGTGAGCTCCCGCCTCTATACCGAGGCGCAGACGGCTGCGCAGAATCAGGTCGATCTCGTTCTTTCGAAGGAGCCTTTCGATATCACGGCCGCCTACGTCTCGGGCACCTTCAATCCGGCCCTGAACAAAATCCCGATCGAATTGATGACGGTGTCGGAAATCGATGCCCTGGCCGCTTCCGGCGTGACTTTTCCCACGGCCCCTCCCACTTCAGTCCCGGCTGTCACCAGTCCCTACTTTCCCTATTACCCTTATTATCGCAAAGCATCGGGCCAGCCGATCTTAAAGCAGGCCTTTATCTACCAGGATCCAGTCACCGGCACGGTCGTCGTCACCGGAACGGTAACCTCAACCGTCACGGACGTACCGGCCACCATGACCTTCGTCAGCGCCAACACGAATCTGAATATCCGTAGGGTTACAGCTTCGATCACTTACACCTTCCGGAGCAAAGACTACACCGTCGCCATGGACACGCTCCGCACAGCCGATCAATGAAAATGACCTTGTTGACAAAACGATCGCTCGCCGGCTTTAGCGTCGGTGAAATGATGATCGCCGTGGGCGTGATGAGCCTGATGGGCGCCGTCTTTTTTACCGTGCTTAAGTCGGGCCTTGTGCTTTCGGCCAAGAACACAGCGGTCAACGCCGCCCATGCCGAGGCGCGCGATGGAGTCCTGAGACTCACCCGCGACATTCACGCCTCGATCTCCGTCCCGCAGTTGCGCGATACCAGCTTTGCCGTTCTGAGTTCCCAGCCGGTGAGTGGCGTCCCCCCCAAGGCCGCCGGAGTCTCGTTTCAGAATATCGCCTCGGGTCCAAACTTTGTCTGGAAGGATCCGGGTAACGCTTCCCTTATCATGATCAAGGACAACCCGAACAAGCCTACCGAGGGAATGCGCCTGATTATCCCTTTCTTCAACCTGGAGGAAGACATCACCAAGGTGACCGCGGCGGGCTCGGCCAACCACAGCAACGTCTTTATTAAGGCGGACCAGTCCACGCCTAACATTACCGCGCCGGACTTTGGCAGTCCCTATGCCATTACCTACTACACCGAGCGCGTCATGTATCTCGTCATGAATGGCCGTTATATCGCCGATTCCGCGGGGCCCTACATCCTCTCGTCACCCGGCGTTTACAGCGATTACACCAGCGGCGCCATGCAGCGCTATCGCTATGAAGATGGGGAGCTGCATTTGTTCAAGCAATCCTACAATGGCTCCTCGGTCTTTTGGCAGGACAAGGCCACCGTCGCCAAGTTCATCAGCAGCCCCAAGCCTTTTTATGTCCCGCTTAACCGCAGCGGCTCGCCCGACACCAAGTATGTCGGAATAAAATTGAGCGCCCGGGACCCGAAGTCCAGCAACCTTGGTTACCTCGCGACTGCTGCCTTGCTCGATACTCAGATCGATTACCGCTCCCGCCTTACCATCGCTCAATAAATGAAGATCAAATCCATAGTTTCCGAACAGGGGAACACCCTCCTGGTTACGATCGGGGTCGTGGCCGGCCTGCTTGTCCTGCTGGGCACCTCGGTCGATTACAGCCGGCAGATTTCCCGGGAAGCGCAACGCAGCCGGAAGAGCGCGCTGGCCATGGAGATTGCCGATGGCCACTTGGAAATGCTTTTCTCGAACTGGCGCAATATTTACCGCAACACCTGGACCGCCAGTTCCAGCGGTTCCGGCGGAACGGATTATTCCGTTCTGGGCACAAACTACTTCTTCACCACTACCTGGAATCCAGGGCCCGCGCCGACGCCGATGGCGAGCGTAAGCCCCAGCGTCACCCCGCCTCCTATTGCGACGCCCGCGCCCTCGATTTTCCCCACGGAAACCGGTTACACGCTTGATCAGTATCGCATCCAGGCCGTCGATCCCATGGTCTCGCTTGACGCGGACGGGCTCGCGCAAAAAGAAACCAGCTTTGGCTCGGGAACCTTTACGCCGCTTTCCCCTGCTTCCGCGCCGCCTGCGGCCTACGGGCCAAACAAATGGCAATACAGCTACTACTACCTTGCCTCCGTAGACGTCACCGTTCCCACTTCCACCGGCAACGTTACGGCCAAGGTCCGCCGTGTCTTCGAGAAGAAGTTCGATAACCCGTGGACCTTTGCCTTCCTTTTCATGGATGACCTGGAGTTCAATCCTACCACCGCCTTTACCGTCAACGGCCCTGTCCACACCAATGGCAGTCTTTATATCGGAACGAGTAACTTCACCACGACCAGCACGGTAAGCTACTCGTCGGAGTACGTGAACGGATACTCGGCTGCGGATACTTTCCACACCAGCACCGCAGCCCCGCCGAACTTCGCCAAGAGCGACCCTGCCCTGGCTCTTTCGGATATGCCTCCCTCGCAGCTTTCTCCCTACCTTCCCTTTGGCTGGAACCTTAAGCTTGCTAACGCGGATGGCAGCGCCAATAACGACAGCTACCACGAACTGATCGAGCAGGCCGCCGGCACCCCGGACCCTCTCTCGGAGATACGGCTCTACAATCAGGCCTGTTACCGGATCCTGATCGACTCCAGCAATAACATCACCATCACTAAAAAGGATGGAAGCAATGTGACCGGTGGAACCTACAACACTATCACCGCCGCTATCACTACAAACCAGGCGATCATGGACCAGCGCGAGGTGTCTCCGTCGGGCGGCAGTGCCTATGTCCGTCTGGCCACGCTCGACGTCAGCCAGATCAGGTCCGCGGCTGAAGCGGGAAACCTTCCGGGCTGGAATGGGGTCCTCTACATCGCCGACACCAGCACCCACAACACGAACATTACCTCTAAGATCGGCGGCACCGGCACCACCGTGACGACGACGGAACGGGCCATCCGCCTGATCAATGGCTATCGGCTGCCACAGGTCAGCGCCAACACCAACAACATTGAGGGCATGACTCTCGTTTCCGCGAACCCGATCTATATCAAAGGCAATTACAACACTTCTACCGGTAGCGCTGACAGCGTGGCCTCCAATACCGCCGTCTACCCCTCCACTGCCGGCACCTACACCACTCCGACCGGGAGTGGCTACACCCGCAAACTCGCGGCCGTGATCGGAGATTCCATTAATGTGCTCTCGCCCGCATGGTCTGATTTCAATTCGACTCTTTCCATCTCGAACCGCACTGCCAGCAATGTCACGATCAACGCGGCCCTGGTTGGTGGCATTGTTCCCAGCTCCGGCGGCAACTACAGCGGAGGGGGTGAGAACTTCATCCGGTTGCTGGAAGACTGGAAGCAAAACACCTTCTGTTATTACGGCTCGATCGTGGAGTTGTTCGTCAGCAAGCAGGGCACCGGCCCCTGGACGGGCGCCGGAAATAACTATAAGGCGCCCTGGATCGCCAAGTATTATTGGGATCCCCGCTTCGCGGACAACACCCTTACCACCTGGCAGTCCGGCCCTCCCGGAAACATGCAGATCGCCGCCTACCTCCAGCAGCAGCGTTGGTATCAGGTCTACTAATCCTTTCTCGAGACCCTTATGCTTCGAATCGCTCTTCTTTTCCTTTTGCTGGCAGCGTCCGCCCACACCAGGGCGGAGATGAATTTCACCCCCACCATGAAAGAGTATACCTCCGAGGGAGGGCAATTCCGGTCGCTCAGCTTCCTGGACGACAAGCGCACCATCACTATCGAGCTGCCGCGCCAGTGGAACTACCGCGGCGATGCCTCGCGGCTGGAACTCACACCGCCGGGCCAGACGATGGCGAAAGGAACCATCCAGGCCGTGACCGTGCCCGGGCCCCAACCGTTCGATGAGGCCGCGGTAAAGGCCTTGGAGGCAAGGGTAATGAGTGAGCTACCCCCGAGCAGTCAGGGAGCTGCCATAACCTACCGGCAGGAGAACCCGGTCCTTCTGGAGCAAAATCTGAGTTACGAGTTTGTCGTCTCCTACCAGATGCTGGGCAAGGTATTTCAGACCAGTGTGATTTTTGTCAGTTGCCCGGATAAGCAGCTCGTCTTCCGGTTTACCGCTCCCCAGAGCAACTTCGCCGCGCTGAACCAGGCCTTTCGTCGCAGCATCATTTCCTGGCAGGGAACTGAGCCTTCCACTAAAACCGCGGCGGCAAGCGCGCCGAAGACCGGTTCGTAAGCGCCAGTCTCGATTCGATTGGCGGGGCTAGTCCGCCGAGCCACCCAACATCTTCGCGATCAGGCTTTCGATTTCGGCAATGGAGACGGGTTTCTTGAGGTAGGCGTCACCGCACGCGGCCAGGGCGGTTTGATGATCGGCTTCATTGCCGTAGGCGGAGTAATACAGGATCGGCACACCGGGCCGCATCGCCCGCAGTTTCTGGCATAACTCGACGCCGGTGCCGTCCGGCAGCCGCACGTCGAGGATGTAAAGGTCGAAGGTGATTTCCTTCGCCAGTTCCAAACCCTCGGCCACACTCCCGGCAGTCATGACACCGTAGCCGCAGTCCTGTAACAACGCGGCCATCATGAGGCGTGTGTCCTGATGATCGTCGACGTGGAGGATGCGGGCTTTGGTTTGTTTTTCTGCCATGGCGGCTGGTTGGTTGGTGATCGATCTACCCTAGCATCAGGCGCTGCTTCGAGGCCATCTTTCTCTCGCAATGCGAATTCGAGTACGTGGCATCGGGTGGTTGTGAGACTTCGTGAATCAAAAAGCACCACTGTCAGTTTTTCAATTGACAGACTTACGGCATTCCGGGCATTACTGGAAACACCGCCGCTTTTTGAGAGCGGCCAACCGCCTCGAACCCCACTTGCTCTCGCCGACCAGAACCAGCTCGCCGATTCGCGAGATGATCAATCAGCAGCCGCCGCTGCGCGTCCTTTGCGCGGACGATAACGCCCTGGTGCTCGACATGCTGGCGCAAACGCTTCAATCCGCGGGTCACGAAGTGGAAGTCGCCAACGATGGCCGCGCAGCCGTCTCAAGAGTGGCCCAGGATCCTGGCTACTTTCAATTGATTGTGACGGATACGCGCATGCCTCGGCTCGATGGATTCGGGGTGGTAGCGGAGGCGCGGTCGGCCGGTTTCCAGGGCAAAATTATTGTCTTCGCGAGTTCGCTCAGCGCCGAGGACCGGCAGCGCTACCACGAATTGCGGGTGGATCGCGTGATCGATAAGCCCGGCAAAAGTGGCGAACTCGTCGGCGCGATCAGCGAGATAAAAGCCGCGCTTACTTAAGCCTGCGCGGAGGGATATGCCGGTCCCTACTTAAATCTTCCAAGCCTGTCATCCTGAGCGAACGCGAAGGATCTCTGACTATTTCTGTCAGCAGCGCACCGCTCTTAGTGAGAGGGCTTTCAAACCGCCGCGGACTCGCGCACCAGCGTCGTCCGCGACATGCTGCGCAGTTTCGCGATAGCCGTGGGCACGATGGCGAGCGCCTTATCGACGTCGGCCTCAGTGTTGAAACGGCCGAAGGAGAAACGCATGCTGGCGCGCGCGAGATCGTCGCTCACCTTCATGGCCCGCAGAACGTGAGAAGATTCAGTCGATCCAGTGCGGCAGGCGGAACCGGCCGAGCAACAAAGCTGCTGGCGATCGAGCATGAGGAGCGCGGCACCCGATTCGACGCCGGCAAAGGAAACGTTCGTCGTGTTCGGCAGCCGTGCGCTCCGATTTCCGTTAACGAAAGTGTCCGGCACCTTTTCCAGTAACGCGGTTTCGAAACGATCCCGCATGGCCCGAACGCGGGTGGCCTCTTCTTCCAGCGCGGCGGCCGCGCATTCCGCGGCCTTACCCAGCGCGACGATGGAGGCGGTGTTTTCCGTTCCAGCCCTGCGATTGTCTTCCTGGCTGCCGCCGATCAAGGAAGGCCGGAAAGCCGATCGCTTGCTCACGTAAAGCGCGCCCACGCCTTTCGGCCCGTGAAGTTTGTGGCCGGACAACGAAAGCGAATTGATCGTCGAATCCGACAGGCGAATGGGAATTTTTCCCGCGGTCTGGATCGCATCCGTATGAAACAGGACGCGCTTGCTCCGGGCGATCTCGGCGATTTTCTCCACTGGAAACAGGACGCCGGTTTCGTTGTTTGCCCACATCACGGAAACGATCGCGGTCTGCGGAGTGATCGCGCGTTCCAGTTCCTCGAGATCAAGATTCCCTTCACGATCGACTTCGAGCGTGGTGACGGAGCAACCCCGCTTTGCGAGGGCATCGCAATGACGCGACGTCGCGCTGTGTTCGACCGCGGTGGTGACGATGTGTTGCCGGCTGGGGTCGAGTTGGAGCGCGGAATTTACCGCGGTGTTGTTCGACTCGGTCCCGCAACTGGTGAAGACGATTTCGCCCGGCTCACACCCGAGCAGCGCGGCGACGCGTTCGCGCGCGAGATTGATCGCGCGCCGGACCTGCGCGCCGAATGCGTAGCCACTGGAGGGGTTCCCGTAATAGGTGGTCAGGAACGGCAGCATCTCCTCCAGCACGGCAGGATCGAGTTGCGTGGTCGCGTTGTTATCGAGGTAAATAATTCGCTCGTTCGAGATCATGGAACGCGGCCAGTTTATCCGATGCGAAGAGCAGAGGTAAAGCGTGCTCTCGGTCGTCGCCTTATTCCGGCGGGCGCGGCGCGTTCCCGGGATGCTGCGGCTCCCGGTGGGTGTAGCGGAAGTAGAGGTTCCGGAGATAAATCGGCAACGGCATCGCAGTGCTCAGGACTCCGACCGAATCACGCTGATAGATGGCAAAATAACTGAGCATGAGGAGGCTGCCGATCGCGCTGCATTCCCAGAAGCCGAATGGGATCACGCTTTTCTTGGCCCGTTCCGAAGCAATCCATTGAATAAGGAAGCGCAGGCCGAAGACGAGGCTGCCGCTCAATCCGACGATTTTCCACGGATGGATCACGATTCCGAAGACGTGGGTCTCGGCCAGAAACTGAAGGCTGTTCATAAGGGAAAGAGGTTCCGTCAGATCGGCGAATGCGACCAGCTTTTTGTCCGGCGCGAGTCCGTGCTTGATCTCAGCGCGGCGCGGGCGATGAAACGCAATGTCCACCGCAAAACCACCGGCCTGGAACATCAACCTCGCGGAAACGCCGGAGCAGATCGCCCGCTGTTGTTCCGTGATGCGCGAGCTCCGCCCCCAGGTCGAGGAGGCTCAATTCGTGGACCGAGTCCTGACGCAACAGAAAGAGGGTTATCAGCTCGCCTTTCTGGAACTGGATGGGGTCGTCCGCTCGCTGGCGGGCTTTCGCATTTTCGGCCTGCTCTTTTCCGGTCGTACTCTCTACATCGACGATCTGGTTACGCACGATGCCGACCGTTCTCGCGGGTTCGGCGATGCGCTGATGGAGTGGGTGGTCGACTATGCAAAAAAGCAGGGGTGTAAGCACCTCACCCTGGACTCCGGGGTGCAACGATTCGCGGCCCACCGCTTTTATCTGAAGCACGGCATGGATATCACCGCGCACCATTTCCAATTGAAGCTGTAGAATCGAACGCGATCTCCGCGGTTCGACCTTTTCCGAATCTCCAGCTAGGATTCCACCCGCATGTCATCCATCTGGGATACCGCCAATCCTCAACTGCGCGACCTGGCCGTCTACGAGCCGGGCAAGCCCATCGAGGAAACAGCGCGCGAATTGGGTGCTGACGCGAGCAGCATCATCAAGCTCGCTTCGAACGAGAACCCGCTGGGGCCTTCTCCCAAAGCCCTTGCCGCCATGCGCGCTGCGCTCGAATGCTCCCACCTATATCCGGATGGAGGCGGCTTTTATCTGTGCGAAGCGCTCGCGGCCAAACTCGGGCTCCAACGCGAGAACATCATTCTCGGCAGCGGTTCGAATGAAATCATCGAGTTCCTCGGCCACGCGTTTCTCGATCGCGACGACGAAGTCATCACTTCCGAGCATGCGTTTATCGCCTACAAACTTGTCGCCGCCGTTTTCGGCGCGCGAACGATCGAAGTGCCCAGTCCGGATTTGGGCCACGATCTCGAGGGAATGATCGCGGCGATCACGCCGAAGACGCGCCTCATCTTCATCGCGAATCCCAATAATCCGACCGGCACGCTGGTGCGGCAGGACGAGATCGATCGTTTCGTCGCGCGCGTTCCGGAGAAAATAGTGATCGTTTTCGACGAAGCCTATTTTGAATATCTCGACCATCCGCCGGACACGCTGCGTTTCGTCCGCGAGGGACGGAATGTGGTGGTCCTGCGCACCTTTTCGAAAATTCAGGGCCTGGCCGGTTTGCGCATCGGCTACGGCATCGCCCGCCCCGAACTCATCCACGTTCTGCAAAAAACGCGGCAGCCGTTCAACGTCAATGGGCTGGCCCAGGCAGCGGCACTCGCCGGTCTCGCCGATGACGAACACCTGCGTGCGACCAAGCGGATGACAGACGAAGGCCGCGCTTATCTCCAGGAACAATTCACCGCGATGAATCTCCGGTTCGTCCCGGCTGCCGCGAACTTCATTCTCGTTCACGTCGGCGACGGGATGAAGGTTTTCAAAGCCTTGCTCAGCCGCCAGATTATCGTGCGCGCCCTGAAAGGGTACAATCTGCCGGAATGGATTCGGATTTCGGTCGGCACGATGGAGCAAAATCGACGATGCATCGCAGCGCTGCGGGAAGTTCTGGGCAGCCCACCGGCGTGAGCGCCGACGGGTCAGCCGCGGTCATGGGCGACACGATCGCGGCGATTTCTACTCCCGCCGGCGAAGGGGCCATCGCTTTGATCCGGATCTCGGGCGAAGGCGCTCTCGCGGTGGCGGATCGGATCTTTCGCGGCCAGGGAAAGCCGTCGCAGTTTCCCGCACAAACCCAGCGCCTGGGCGAGATCGTCGAAGGCGCGCGAACGATCGATCAGGTGATGCTCTGCGTTCACCGCGCGCCCGCCAGTTATACCGGGGAAGACCTGGTCGAGATCAGTTGTCATGGAGGAATTCTGGTCACGGCTCGCGTGCTCGAAGCCTGTCTTCGAGCGGGGGCGCGCGCGGCCGGCCCCGGGGAGTTCAGCGAGCGCGCGTTCCTAAACGGCAAGATGGATTTGACCCAGGCCGAAGCGGTCATGGATTTGATTCGGGCCCAGAGCGATCTCGCTTTGCGATCCGCTCACGAACAATTGGAGGGACGACTTGGCGCCGAGGTCAGGGAAATCCGCGCGCGATTGATCAACCTCCTCGCGCATGTGGAAGCGGCGATCGATTTCCCGGACGAAGACATTGCGCCGGATGCGGGGACCAAATTGCGCGCGCGTCTCGATGCCATTCGCCAGAGAATAGACGACTTGCTCGCAACGGCTGAGCAAGGACGGATTTTGCGCGAAGGCATCCGCGCCGTCATCTACGGACCGACGAACGCCGGCAAGTCCAGCCTGCTCAACCGCCTGCTCGGCTTTGAGCGCGCGATCGTGAGCGAACGACCTGGCACCACCCGCGATACCATCGAAGAAGTGATCAACCTGCGCGGGATTCCGATCCGCTTGCTCGACACAGCCGGTCTGCGCGATTCCGTGGATGAATTGGAACGCGAAGGAATGGCGCGAACCGAGAAGTCGCTCGCCACCGCCGATCTGCTCCTGCACGTGCTCGATCGGAACGCGCCCAAGCCCGCGCCAGTTCGTGAGCACCCGTCCAATCAGACCGAGATCGTACTGCTCAACAAAAGCGACCTGCCTGAACATCCTGACTGGCAGAACACCAAAGCGCTCCGGATTTGCTGCGTAAAAGAAAACGGACTGGACGGTTTGGAAGAGGCGATCGTCGCGCGAATCTCGCAGCAGCACTTGCGACCCGAAAGCGCGCTCGCTATCAACGCGCGTCACCGCGATTGTCTCCGGCGCGCGCTCGAGTCCTGTGAGCTGGCCCGAAGCACGATGGAGAACGGCCTGTCGCCGGAATATCTGGCCGTAGATCTGCGGGCGGCCTGGCGCGCGGTCGGCGAAATTACCGGCGACGAGAACGCGGAGGAAATTCGCGACTCGATTTTCGCCCAGTTTTGCATCGGCAAATGAAGCGCGGGAACGCCTACGAACGTTTCGTTAGGCCACTCTTCTTTTCCCTCGATGCCGAGACCGCGCATCATTTCGCGCTGGGCTGCCTGCGCCACGGATCCAATCTCTCTTTTGCTCTTCAAGCGCTCCGCCGTTTCGAGCCGCCGTCCAAACCGAGAACACTCTTCGGCCTCAATTTTCCAAATCCCGTCGGACTCGCTGCCGGTTTCGATAAAAATGGCGTAGCGCTGCCCGCGTGGGCGGCCCTCGGCTTCGGATTTGTTGAAATCGGGACCGTGACCGCGAAGCCGCAGCCGGGAAATCCCCGGCCGCGGATTTTTCGTTATCCGGAACAAGGCGCCCTCATTAATCGGCTCGGTTTCAACAACGACGGCGCCGAAGCGATCGCGGCGAGGCTGCGCCTTTTGCGAAGCAAAGGTCGATGGCCGGAAATACCTGTCGGCATCAACCTCGGGAAATCGAAGGTTACGCCGATCGAAGAGGCGGCGGACGATTATCTTTTCTCGTTCCGCCTCCTGCGCGAATTCGCGGATTACGTCGTGCTAAACGTCAGTTCCCCGAACACGCCCGGGCTTCGAACTTTACAAGAACAGGACGCGCTGCAGTCTCTGCTGCGCGCGGTCCAGAAAGAAAATCAGACCAGTGGCAAACCGATCCTGGTAAAGATCGCACCAGATCTAGAGCTCGCGGAACTCGAGCAAATTCTGGCGACCTGCGAAGCGAACGCCATCGCGGGAATCATCGCTACGAATACCAGGCTGGATCACGCAGCAATTCCGACTTCACTCGATCAGGCCGGGGGGCTGAGCGGGCGGCCGCTACGAAACAAATCGACTGAGTTCGTCCGCGCGATAACGGCGCGTTCGCGTCTGCCGGTCATTGCGTCGGGCGGAATTTTCGACGCGGAAAGCGCGCGAGAAAAACTGGAGGCGGGCGCGCAGCTTGTCCAGGTTTACACCGGGTATATTTATCGTGGGCCCGGTCTGCTGGCTGAGATTGTCAACGACGTGCCGGGTGCAGATGGAAGCGCCTGAGCGCGGTTCCGCAACTCGCCGCTCCTCGTCAAAACTAAATCAGCGGCTGACCCACTTGGCGTCTTTGCCGACAATGACGGGCAGTTCGTCCATCATGTATTGGGTCTTCCCGATCACGCCCCACATGTGGGTGCCGGTAGCGGCATACCATTTTTTCGACATCTCTTCGCCGGTGTGACACCCCCAGCTCTTGATAAAGGCGTTCCTGGCAAAAACGCGGCCGTTGATTTTCTTCAGCTCGTCCTGGTGCAGCCACGCTTTGCACGCGCTCTCGATGTTACTGCTGTAGTCGAACATGAAACAGGCGCGGTTCGAATGGCCGAAGTATTCGAAGTCGGCCACCTTCAGGCTGTCCCGGGGCTGGCCGTTATTCAGGTAATTGATGACTTCGTCGCCCTTCGCAAAATAGACGAGCTTCAGGTCGAACTTGTCCCGCACAGAAGCGATGTGCTCGAATAAATCCTGCTTCTCCTGCACCCCGCGATCCTTGTAGCCAGGACCGTAAACCAGCCAGGTGATCTTGGCGTCCGGTCCAACCTCGGTCCGGATCTGCTCGGTCCGGATACGGGCGGCCCGAACGAAATTCGCCCACCAATGGTCGTGCGGCTGCGCCTTGTATTTCTCCCATTGCATCAGGGAAGGGCCGCCTACCAGGAGGATATATTCACCCGCGGGCGCGGCGGCAAAGGCGCGCGAACCAAGGAGCAGGCTGAAAAGAAGGAGTATCGAGAGCAGGCGTTTCATCGGAAGGTATCGAAGCAGTATTTATGCTGGGCAAGGGAGATGCGCAAGCGGGCCAGGGTCACAAAACGATAGCGGTGTCGTGCTCCCCGCGAACGAGATCGTCGAAGGTTTGGCGTTCGCGAATGAGAAAGAATTGGTCGCCGCTCACCAGGACTTCGGCGGGGAGCGGTCGGGAGTTGTAATTCGAAGCCATGACAAACCCGTACGCGCCGGCGCTCATGAGCGCCGCGAGATCGCCCTCTTCCATTTTGGGCAGCTCCCGATCCTGCGCAAAAAAATCGCCGCTCTCGCAGACAGGTCCGACCACATCCACCGGCTCGCGCGTCGCATCGGCCGGTTCGTGGACGGGAACGATTTCGTGGTAGCTCTGATAAAGCGCGGGCCGAATCAAATCATTCATCCCCGCATCGACGATCACGAATTTTTTGTGCTCCGCTTGTTTGAGGTAACGAACCCGCGTCAGCAGAACCCCTGCGTTACCGACCAGGAGGCGACCCGGCTCGAGGAGCACGCGCAGTCCGAGTGCTCGCAACGGAGGCAGAATCGCCGCGGCATAGTCGTGGATCGTGAGCGGCAGAGTGGACGTGGCTTCAACGCGGTCTTTTTCCGTCCACCAATCGCCGCTCCCGCTCGCGAAGGAGGAGGTGTAAACGATTCCGATCCCGCCACCCACGCTGAAAAATTCGAGCGCGAATTGTTCTTTCAGCTGCAGGATCAGCGGCGTGACTTTTTTGATCGCTTCGGCGAACGGTGCCGCATCGGTGATCTGCGAACCGATGTGCATCTGGACACCGCGAATCGTGATGTTCGGCATGCGCGCGGCCTTTGCATAGACATCAGCGACGCGATCCAGGGCGATGCCGAACTTGTTTTCGCTCCGGCCGGTCGAGATGTAGCGATGAGTCCCGGCATCGACATCCGGGTTAACGCGTAGCGCGATGGGCGCGCGGACGCCCTTGCCTCGCGCGATCCGGTCGATATAGGCGAGCTCGGCTTCACTCTCGACGTTGAAACTCAGGACGCCCTGGTCCAGCGCATATTCGATTTCCTCACGCGATTTTCCGACGCCGGCGAAGGTGCACTTTTTCGCATCACCGCCGGCCGCGAGAACCCGAAAGAGTTCGCCGCCGGAAACGATGTCGAACCCGGCGCCCTGGCGGGAGAGGAGGCCAAGAATGGCGCGGTTCGAGTTGGCCTTGGCCGCGTAACAGATCAGGTGGTCGATCTCGCTTAGCGCCGAGTCGAGACGCCGGTAGTGATCGAGGATTGTTCCGGCGCTGTAGACGTAGAGGGGCGTGCCGTGTTTCTCCGCGACGTGTTCGAGATCGACGCCTTCGCAATAGAGACGCCGGTGGTGATAACGGAATGAATGCACGCGTCAGAATGCGTCGAGGTTGGAGCGGCGCAAACAGGAAACACTGGTCATCCCGAGCCGCGCAGACGGCGAGGGACCCCACAGTCGCAGTGAAAGCCACACGAAAAACGCTTTCGTGATCCACGAGGCGTTGCTGTCGAACATGCGAAGCGTGGTCAGTGTGAATTAAGACCGACTGTGAGGTCCCTCGCCGTCTGCGCGGCTCGGGATGACAGACATGGATTCACTCCGTCTTTTGCTTAACCGATTTCGGGAGGAGCAGTGAAACCAGGGCGACGATAATCAACAGCGCACCGAAGGTGCAGACGATCGCAGCGCCGGAGGGAAAATCTCCCCAGAAGGAAAAGAAAAGTCCGCCGACACCTCCCAGCAGGGCGATGAGCCAGCCGATGAGGAGGCGCGTGCTCAGTTTACGAGCCATGGTGATTCCGCACACCGCGGGCACGATCAGATAACTGAAAACCAGAAGCACGCCGGCGATCCGGACGAAACTGGTGACTACCAAACCGAAAGCCGCATAAAAGAGGAAATCCCACCAGCGCACCCGCAAACCTTTCTCGTAAGCGCCGTCGCGATCGTACGAGACGAGAAGGAAGTTTCGCCGCAGCACGAAATGCAAAAGGCCGACCGCGAGGAAAAGCCCGAAGCATTTCCAGACCTCCAGCGGAGTGACAAGCAGGATATTCCCGACCAGCATCTGTTTGATTTGCTCGTCGCCTTCCGCCGCGCGGCTCAACAACAGAACCGCCGCCGCAGCGGCCACAACATAGGCGATGCCGATGACCGCTTCCTGCGGGACCGGGCTCGCGCGTTTCCCCGTGACCGAAAAGATCGCCGCGCCGATGAGCGTGAAACTGAGCGCGATGGCGAACGTCGCGGTGCTTTGCAAATCGAGCCGGAAGAGCAGCGCGACGCAGATCCCGAGCGAGGCCATCTGGGCCATGGCGATGTCGATGAAAATGATCCCGCGCTGCACGACATGCAGGCCCAGATAAACGAGCAGCCACGGCAAAAGGACGCAGGCCACGATGGGCCAAAACATTACTTCCCACATATCAACACGTTTCCTTGGTAGGGACGCCGCGCTGCCGCGTCCGGCTTGTTCCGAAGTTACGCGGACATGCGATCTGGGCGGCGCAGCGCGCCGTCCCTACCGGTAGATCAGGCGCGTTCATTATTTCATCGCGGCGGCGAGCCGGGAGACGAGCGCATCCATCATCTTCACGTACGAGTCGGTGTCCGGAAGTGCGCCGGGGTATTGGGCAAAATCGACCACCGTGGCGCCGGTCGAACTCGCCACCTTTTCCGCGATCTTCCGGTCGTGGAACGGCTCGACGATGATCGCTTTAATCTTCTGCGCTTTCATTTTCTCGATCACTTCCGCGAGGTGCGAAGGCGAAGGCGATATGCCCGGCTTCGGCTCCAGGAAAAGGTCGATGACCAAACCGAAGCGATGCGCGAAGTAAACCCACGAATCGTGATAAGCGACAACGCTTTGCCCTTTGAACGGAAGCATCGCGGCGCCCCATTCCTGGAGCTTCGCGTTAATGGTCGCTTCGAACTTCTTGTAGTTCGCGTCGTAGGCCGCCGCGTTCGGCGGATCCACGGCGGCGAACGATTGCGCGATGTGTTGCGCCACCGTTTTCGCGATGATCGGATCGGTCATGAAGTGCGGATTTCCAAGGGCATGAACGTCACCTGCGGCCCGCGTCACGTTTGCCGGCACATTCATCAGGCGCACGCCTTGTGATGCCTGGACGCGCCCCGGCTTTCCCACTTCGAGCTTCGGGTTCCGCGCGTTTTGCAACAGCGGCGGCAGCCAGCCGAGCTCGAGCTCGGCGCCGCCATCGATCAGCACGTCCGCGCTGCGCAATTGCACAACAAAGCTCGGACGCGCATCGACGAAGTGCGAGTCCTCGGTCGGCTTCGCCATGGAGCTCACCTCGACTTTGTCGCCGCCAATATCGCGCGCGAGCGAAGCGAGATCCGGGAGCGTCGCGACGACTTTGATTTTCGCGGCCGCGGTGGTGGCGACGAGCGCGGACAGCGCCGCGCTCAACAGGATTAGGGTCAGTTTTTTCATAAAGGTACGGAGCTAAAATTTGTGGGCGCCGTGCGCGCCAAGAATGAATTCGAACTGAAAGAAAACCGAATCGACGTCCCGACTGGCGAGAAATTCATTCTCCTCCAGGAAGTCGTGATTGTATTGAAGGCGCAGCTTCGAGAACTCGGTCGGATACCAGGTCAGATTGGCGGAAATGCGCGACCGCGATTGGCGCGTGAAGTCGTCGGTGAAGGCTGAATCTTCCATGTGGAGATAATCGCCGCGCAGGCCTGCGACCCAGCCTTTCTTGAAACCCCAGACCACCTGCGAATAGGCGCCCCAGTCATCAAAGGTCTCGCTAACCGGAAACGAATCATTCAGGCCGCGCCCTGCTTCGAAACGCCGATACATCACTTCGGTTTGCCATTTCAGAAAGGGGAATCCGGCTTCAGCCCGCGGGCTTTTCCACTTGTAGAGAAAGTCGCCGCCGTAGATCTGGGTGTGGGTGTGCGGCCCGGTCTCGTTCGAGCCGAACGCGCCCGAAGCACCGACGAGCACGGTCTGCGTATCGCTGAGGTTGAACGAGTTTTCCCAACGCGGCACGAACACAAAATCACGCAGGCCGCGCGCTTCGTGATCGTTCGTCACGCGCCCGAAGAAAACGCCGTCGTTGCCGGGATTGCGGAAGGAATAACCGGTACCGCCGCGCCCGTTTTGCACCGCCAGCAGTAACTGCGAATACCAGGAGACTGGAATGGTCCAGGAGATTTGCGCGCCCAAGCCGCGAAGGCCATCGGGTCCGAGCAGCCGGCCGTTCACCAGCGGCGAATCCGCGAATTCCCAGGTGTGCGGATGCGTGGGATTGATCCGGCCGAAGGCGTCGAAGAATTGACCGCCCTTGAGCTGCAAACCCCAGGGCAAACCTGTCGTTTGCATGAACGCCTCTTCGAGCTCGATCTCAGTTTCGTTGTCGTTGTCGAGTTTGAGGACAATGTTCGCGAACCCTTCGAAGTACGGATCAACCGCGCCGTCGATCGCGATCTCCGCGTTGCGCGCGTTGAAGCCTCGCTGCTGCGGATCGTGATCGCCGACCTGCACGTTGTAGACATCGCGGGCGCTGGAAGCGGCGAGCGCGAACATGCTGTCGAAGGAGATGTTCATGAAGTTCTTGTTCCCGCCGCCGGTGATCGGGATCGGCTGGGTCAAGGAAGAACCGGAATCCGAAGAAACCGTCGCCGGGGTTGAGGTAACGGACGCATCGCTGGTCGGGAATGGCTGGGTCGTGGCGCCATTAGCGTTCACTGACGGCGCCGAGGCCACCACGGAACTGTCGGTCGTGGGGAAGAGTGGGGGCGGACTCGTCGCGGGCGCAGGCGGGGTCGAGACATCGGCCGATTGCGGCTCAGAACTCTGGGGCAGTGAAGGCGCGGTGGAATTATTTTTCTCCAGTGCGCTCTGCTGGTCCTTGAGCTGTTGCTGCAGGGTCCGCACCGTCGCGGTAAGAGCCTGGACTTGCTGGCGCAACGTCTCAACGTCTGCGGCCGTCGCGGGAGGCGGGGCGGCCGGTGCCGCGTCGGGCTCGGTGGCACGCGCTTCACCTGTCGCGAATACGCAACCGGCAAGCGCTACCAAAACAAAATTTTTCATTACATCTCCTGATTGAGATCGGGCATGTCCCGACCTGAACTCTGAACGGACTAACTGCGTCCGGCGCACATTGGATCAGCCGGCGGCGGGAACGCGCACCGGGCGGCTATCCGCAAAGCGGAACACCAATGGTCAGGAGATGACCGGGGGAGCGTGCTCGAGCAAAAGAAATTCGAGACGCGGAGACAGGAGTTGAGAGCCGAGAGCGGAGAAAGCGTTCGCACGCTGCGGTGGCTGCGGAGCGATCGAGACCGCATCCGTCGGAGTGTGATGGCAATTGCCGGAGGTGAGCAGCGTTACGGCACATTCATGTGTGGCGCCGCCCGGATTGTGAATGCGCTCGTGAAGTTGCGGCGCGGCGGAGAGGACCAGCGTGAAAAGAAACGCGGCGATCGCTCCAGCGACGACGATCGCGCGAAACGCGATTGAGTTGCCGTTCCTGAGCCGCAGCTTCATTACGGGCGAGTCTGCTTTTTCTGTGGTGCCCCCGCAAGCACGATCTCTCCCTGTTGGGCCTCGCTAGCTGGCTCACCGTTGGTAGAATCCAATTCGATGCCGACGGTTTTTGAAAAGGACGGTTACCGGTTTTTCTTTTACAGTAACGACCATCGTCCGATCCACGTACATGTGCGCTACGGCGGCGGCGAAGCCAGCTTCGATGTCGAAGGCGAGCGCGTTCGTCCTGCTCCGAGCGCTATTCGTCGCACTACGCGAATCTCACGGATTGAAAATCGCGGAATTGTCTAGAGCGCAGCAGCTTGCCGAGCAGAACAAGCAACTTATAATCAAGAAGTGGCATGAACATCTTGAGTGATACAGCCCACTCAGCCCGCTTCAATGACGGCTCTATCATTGTTTCTATGGAAAGCGGGACGGAGATTCGCTTTCCTGTCGCGAACAACCCGAGGCTGGCAAAAGGAACTCCGAAGCAACTAAACAATATTGAGATATCCCCTTTAGGGTTGCATTGGCCTGAACTTGATGAGGACCTGTCGTTTCGCGGCCTGATCAAAGGGGACTGCGGACAGCGCCAGAAACGGCCGCACCCCCTGTAGGGCCGCGCACACACAGCGTTTGGCCCGCGCTATCCCAAAAGTGATCGGTCACCTGCTCAGCGGTTCCGCGTCGTGATCGCCTCCTAGACAGAGAGTGCGCTGCGGTTTACCAATGGAGAACATGATCGGGCCGGCGAAAATCTATTTCATCATCTTCGGACTCTTCACCATCGTGGGAGGCGTGATGGGATACGTCAAAGCCGCCAGCACGCCTTCGCTTATTGCCGGCTCGATCTCCGGAATTTTGCTTTTGCTCGCGGCCTTTTTGCTTCCGAACAATTTGGCGGCGGGACTCATTCTGGCCGCCCTCGTCTCACTCGCGCTCGCGGGCCGGTTCGTCCCGGCGTTCATGAAGACCGGCCAAATAATGCCGGCCGCATTGATGTCCGGATTGAGTGTGATCGGCGTGATCGTGGCGATCGTCGCCTGGATCAAAAAATAAAACCGAAAGCGTGGCCAAACTTCGTCTGAGGACGCTGCGTTTCTTCACGCTCGTTCTGTTTGCCGCAGTGCTGACGGCGATCGTTCTGCGGTGGGTTTCGCTCGAGCGCTGGCACCGCACCCAGGCCGTCGAGCCCGAGGAACCGGTCGAGGTTGTCATCCCCGAAAAAACTCCGGGTCCCGCGCAGCCCAACCGGCCGCCGGTGATCACCGGCAAACTGGACACGTCGAAGCTCTTCAGCGGGATCACGGTTCATGCGACGGTCGATCCGATTCCTGGCGGCGCGGCTTCGGAGGAACGGGCCGATCCCCAGAGTTACGTCCTCGAATTAAAGCTGCACGCGCGCGTTCCGGTCCCGAACCAAACCATGGAGGACCTCGCGAAAGTGAATCCCGATCTGCCGAGGGTGCTGCCCGGCCTGGCGGCGATGCTTACGCCCGATTCGGTTTCGCCATTCTTCAAGGAGCTTTACGACACGAAGCTAAAACTGCTGCAGCAAAAACTCGTCCGCCTGGATCAACTTCTGTCGCGGCACAATTTTTACGATTGCCAGACGATTCTTCAATTCCGCCACCCGCAGAGCAAGCGCCGCGCGGTCTTGCTGCAGGCCGACATGGATGTGGACGCGGATGGTTCCGATTCCGATCGGCTGCCGCCGGGTTCGGGTTCCTCGCCAAATTTCAAACCCGTCACCAGTTTCCGGTGGCCGAAGAAGAGTGCGATCCCGAATTCCTATCTGCCTCCGCTCGAGGAAAGACTGAAGCGTTACGAAACCGAGTTGTCGGCGAAAGGGACGACGCCGGAGCGGAAACGCGATTTGAAAAGCGGGATCGCGCAGGCGCGAGACGAGATCGATTCGCTCAAGAAATACAGCTTCCTGATCGGCGCGACCGACCCTTACATTGTTCTGCCCTCGGGGTTGGGGAAAGCCGATGGAGGCAAGGTGGGCGATTATGCACTCGTCATTTTCGGGGACCGCATTTTTCCCGCGATCGTTGGTGACATCGGTCCATCGGACAAAGCCGGTGAAGCGTCGTTGCGCATCGCGAAAGAGATCAACGCCCTGGCTACGCCGAATAACCGGCCGGTGAGCGATCTCAAGGTCACGTATCTGATTTTTCCTGGCACGGCGGAAACACCCTTCGGCCCGCCCGACCTGGAGAAGCTTCAGGCGCGCTGCGAAGCGCTGGTGAAAGAAATCGGCGGAGCCGGTGTGCCGCTCCATCACTGGGAAAATATCATTCCGCCGCTGCCAACTCCCACACCGACCCCGACACCAACGCCAACGCCGGCGCCGAACGCCAGTCCGACTGCGACTGCTTCGCCGGCCCCGCCGCCGCCAGGCGCCTCGCCTAGCCCAACGTTCGCATTTCCGCTCTCGTCGCCGACATCTTCGCCATCGCGGTGAACTCAACAAACAAGGAGCGGCGATCTCCAAGCCGCCGCCCTCTTTTCTGTCGGCGGTTTTTGAACCGCCGTTCCTTGAATCCATGAGCAAGGCCTTCACCCGCGAAGAAAACGACGGGCCGGACATTCCCGATCTTCCGCGGATGAGCTCGTCGCTTGAGCCCGGCGCGAGGAATTACATTACGGCAACAGGCGCGCAGAAGTTGCGCGACGAACTTCAGCGCGCGGTCGAAATCACGCGGCCGTCGCTAGCGCGTTCGTCGGACGATCCCGATGCGAAGCGCCAAATAGCCCGGCTCGATCAGCGGATCATGCAGCTTGAGGAAAGCCTGCAAGCCGCCCAAGTCGTCGTGCCTCCGGATGGGCCGCCCGATGTCGTCCGGTTCGGCGCGACGGTGACCGTGCGAGAGAGCGACGGAACAGAAACCAGCTACCGCATCGTGGGCGTGGACGAGATGGATCTCGATCGCAACTGGGTCAGTTGGATGTCGCCGATTGCGAAGGCGTTATTGAACCGGAAACGAGGTGAACAGATTCATTTCAAATTCCCTTCGGGCGAGGAGAGCCTTGAGATAAAAGAAATCCGTTATGAGTAATCGTTTTCTCTGCGCGCTCTTTGTTTTCCTCGTCTTCGCGCCTCTGTCGCGCGTCGAGGCGTTGACCCAGGAAATGTTCGATGTGGTCATAAAAGGCGGCACGGTTTACGACGGCACGGGCGGAAAGCCGCGAATAGCCGATGTCGCCATTCGACGCGATTACATCGTGGACGTGGGAAATTTTCCGCCGGAGTCGACCCACTCCGTCATCGACGCGAAGGGAATGGCGGTCGCACCCGGGTTCATCAACATGCTCTCGTGGTCGAACGAATCTCTGATCGAGGATGGCCGGTCGCAGAGCGAGATCCGCCAGGGCGTCACGACGGAGATCATGGGTGAGGGCGAGTCGATGGGGCCGCTAAACGACCGCATGAAAAAGCGGATCATCGACGATCAGAAGGACCTCAAATACGAGATCAAGTGGACCACGCTCTCCGAGTATCTGAGTTACATGGAGCGCCGCGGCATCTCGCCCAACATCGCCTCGTTCGTCGGCGCCACGACCATCCGCGAGTACGTCGTCGGGCTCGAGGACAAGGCCCCCACGCCCGAACAACTGGAGGAAATGCGCGCGCTGGTCCGGCGCGAAATGGAAGCGGGCGCGCTCGGCATCGGCACGTCGCTGATTTATGCGCCGGCCTTTTACGCGAAGACGGAGGAACTGATCGAGCTCTGCAAAGTCGCTGCGAAATATAAGGGCAAGTACATCTCGCACATTCGGAGCGAAGGGAACCAATTGCTCGAAGCGGTGGAGGAGTTGATCACGATCAGCCGCACGGCCGGGATCCCGGCGGAGATTTATCACCTCAAGGCCGCGGGCGAGAAGAACTGGGCGAAGATCGATCAGGTCCTCGCGCTGGTCGAAGCGGCACGCAAGGAGGGCCTCAGGATTACGGCGGACATGTACGTCTATCCGGCGGCCGGCACGGGTCTGACCGCGACGCTGCCGCCCTGGACTTTGGATGGCGGGTTCGAGTCGCTCTACCAACGGCTGGCGGACCCAGCCACGCGGGAAAAAATCGCGGCGGAAGTGCGGACGCCGACCAATGCGTGGGAAAATCTGTATCTCGCGGCCGGTTCGCCCGACCGGATTTTGCTGGTTGGATTCAAGTCGGACAAATTGAAACCGCTCACGGGGAAATCGCTGGCGGAAGTGGCGCGCTCGCGCGGGAAAGAACCGATCGAAACGATCATGGACCTGATCCTGGAAGATCGATCGCGGATCGACACCGTTTACTCCCTGATGTCGGAAGAGAACATCAAAAAGGAAATCGTAAGGCCCTGGGTTTCGTTCGGCTCGGATGAAGCGTCGCAGGCACCGGAGGGCTCGTTTCTGAAATCGAACCCGCATCCGCGGGCCTACGGAAATTTTGCGAGAGTGCTCGGCAAGTATGTGCGCGAAGAAAAAGCGCTTTCGCTGGAGGAAGCGGTGAGGAGATTAAGCGGATTGCCCGCGACGAATCTCGGATTGGATCATCGCGGATTCCTTCAGGCAGGAATGTTCGCGGACGTTGTCGTTTTCGACCCTGCGACGATTAGCGATCACGCCACTTTCGACAAGCCGCATCAATACGCTGTTGGGATGAAGCACGTTTTCGTGAACGGCGTGCAGGTCTTGAAAGATGGCGAGCACACCGGGAAGAAGCCGGGCCGCGCTCTCTTCGGTCCGGGGAAAGTGCGATAAGTGCGCCGGCGTAGAGGCGGTGTCATCCCGAGCCGCGGAGACGGCGAGGGACCCCACAGTGGGTCTTAATTCACACTAGCCACGCTTCGCATGATCGAGGGCTTGCACCTCGTGGATCGCGACAGCGCTTTTGCGTGACGTCAGCTGCGACTGTGGGGTCCCTCCCCGTCTGCGCGGCTCGGGATGACACCGCGGCGCGCCTCGATTGCTCCGGGTCAGCGGTCTTTCGCGATCGCTCGCGATTCAATTTGATCGAGACTCGGATCGTTTTGCCGAATCCATTGCTGGATCGCATCGACCTCGCGCGGGTCGATCTCCGTCGCTCTGGGCTCCTCGGATTTCTTCTTGAATTTCCAGTGCCGGCCATGGCGGTAGAGCGCGTAGTAAAACGTCTTCGCTTCGATCGCGCCGACGCCGCTGCATCGCATGGCGTCGTAAAACATCCGGTCCACCTGCTGCCAGGGCCGCGATTTCTGATCGTAGGCGACATCATGCAGGACAGAGGCGTTCCGATATTTGCCTTCGAACGGACCGCCGAGGAACGGCCAAAGCGCGCGGGGAATTGAAGCCCCGTCCACTTCCGCGCCGGCTGGCGCGATCCAGACCACGCCTTTCGGATCGGTGTAGCGCAGTTCGCTGAGGAGCGTCATCGTTCTGCCGTCGCCTTCCCAGCGCGCGTCGACCGGACCGCTGAAATAACCCCACGCGTTTTTCGGCCTGACCGCCTGCTCCTTCGGCGCGGATTTCTTCTTCCCGAAAACACAGGAGGAAAGCAGGAGGGCCAGAATGAGAAGGATGGTGGGCCGCATAGCACTTGTTAGGTCGCGGAAGCAGCCAGCGTTTTTTCCCGCTTCTCGCGCGCCGGACGTGACGCGGTGGGCGGAGGATTCGAAACGCTGGGCCGCCGAAAACCTTTCAGATAAAAGAGCATAAAGATGCCGGAGACGATGAGAAGGGAGCCGATCCATTTCAGGAGCCAGCCCGGATCGCGCAAAATCTGGATTGTGCTTTGCCCGAGGTTCTCCGGGTTCCATGAGGCCTGCGACAATTTGTAAGTGAGTCCGGTCCAGGTGCGCCACCATTCGCCGGGATAACTGAACGGGTTATTCATCCAGCATTGGCCGGTCGCGGTCTGGCCCTCGAGCGTCGTGACGCGAACGGTGCTCTTAAATCCAGCGGGGCTGTCGTTGCCTTCGTTGCGTTGCACTTCGAAGTCCATCAGCTCGAACGCGACCGGCAACGGGATCTGTGTCCAGCCGTAGGCGATTTGAACTTCGGAGGTCGAGGTCGGCACGCTCACCTGCCAGCCGGCGGGGATCCATTGCTCGCTCGTCTTCGGGCCATCCTGGATTCGAATACGAACACCGTCGGGCAATTCCGCCGTGGCGGGCGCGGCTGCGGCGGGACTAAAATCCATCCACTCCTGGGCGTGCGGCATGGTGCGATCCAGTGTCAGTTGCCAGTCGGCCCAACCAGTGGTTAGCGGTTTGTTCAGCTCGAGTTTACCGGTGGAATGCCCGAGCTTTCGTGAGGCGAGGTCGTAGCTCACGCTGCCGTCATCGGCGATGAAGAGCGTGAGATGATTTGCCGGAGTTGTCCCGGCGGCAGGCATTTCCGGAGCGGCGCCCGGCGTGTTGCCATGAGGATTTGGTTCGGCGGAAACAGGGACCGCCTTGCCGCGCAGTGTGACCACAACGGCCGGGTTGTTTGGCTGGTCGCTCAACGAGGCGGGCTTCCCGTTGTCGATGCGAAAATCCGGCCAGTAATTGTCGATCCGCAACATGAATGGGCTGCCCTCCATCGGCAGGTCCTGGCCGAGCGCCTGCGCGACCTCGAACTTCCAAGTTTTTTCCGCGAGGGTAACGACGACGCTGCCTTTGTTTCCGTTTTCCGGCTGGAGCAGAACGATTTTCGCGCCGGTGTTTCCTCCTTTGATGACCTTCGCGATTTGGTCCGTAGGCGCTTTCGCGAAGGCGAAAATGGATTCTTCGATTTCCACTTCGGTGGTGGTGCTGGAGGGAGGGGGATTCGGCGAATCGCTTTTCACGTCTGGCGCGATCCCGCGTTTCAATTCAATCGTGGCCAGACCCATGTTGAAGGCAGCGTGCTGGTGATCATCGGCCAGGAGCCAGGACTCGAGCCGCTGGTTCATCATCGCGGTGGCGATCGTGAAATGGAGCGCGGGCGCGCCTCCATCGTTGAGCGGCTTCGGGTTGAGCTTCCCCTCCAGGGCCGGGGCGTACTCCACGATGCTGAGCCGCGCGCCTCCGGCGAGAGGGCCGAGATCCCACGGTTTCTGCGGCGTGGGAGGGCGGTGAATGAATTCCGCGGCGTAACCTTTGAGGATGCCGTCCGTGTCGCGGACGCGAAGCTGATGTTGATCGACCAAGAGACGGTTGCTGGGCGGTTCGCCTTTGAAAAGCGTGATCGTGCCTTCGATCCCCCAGGTGCGCCCGATGAGCGAGCCGGCCAACAATGTGATGATGCCGAGATGAGTGATGAGAAATGCGACGTGATGTTTTTTCCATGGCCAACGCGAGAGCGCGGAGACGATGAGGTTCGACGCGAGGAGGAGGAGCCAGACGTTGAACCATGGCGCGCCGTAGACGTAGGCGCGCGCCACTTTCGCGTCGAAGGTCGATTCGTAGAGCGTGCCGGCGATGGCGCCGATGATGAGCACGGCCAGGAGAACGACCGCCAACTTTAGCGAAGCGAAAAAACGGAAGACGCGGTTCCGCTGCCAACTGGGGCGAGGGGTAGAGGAAGGTGCGGCCATGGCGATTGGGCGGGTATTTTCCGCGAGAAGTGAGGCGGGTTCAACGCGAGAGTTCGCTTCTCTTTCTGACTCCTACTCGTGCTCGTGATCGTGCTCGTGATCGAAGGGAAGCGGATCGAGCACGAGCAGGAGCACGAGCACGATTACGAAAAGAGGGGCGCGAGCTATCCGCTTTTATCCAGCGCGGCGCGAAAACTTTGGAGGTGGGCAGCAAAGTCGCTCGCGTCGAAGGCATCTAATGTCCTCACATCCTGGAAGAGCTGATTGAGCTCCGCGTCGATTTTCAACGGCGCACCGCGATTTTGGCCCAGCGCATTTGTCAGCCGGTCCAGCGCCAGGACGAGACGCCTTGCGCGTTGCCCGAGCGAAGAATTCGCCGCCCTTTTCGCGGTAAATTCCCCATCCGCGGAAGCGAGGGCGACGAGCAGGGAGCGCGCGGAACCGTCGCTCCAGTTGGCGACCGCCGCACGGCGCGCGAGCGCGTCCGCCTGCGTTTGCGCGCTGGTGAAATCGGAAAGTCCGGGGGTATTCGGGGGCGGGCTGAGCGGCGACGCAATGCTGGCTGCGGAAGTCACCGTCGCGCAGAGCCAGGCCAACCCATCCCAGCGCGCGGCTGATAATGCGTCGCCTTGCGCATCGCCCGCGAGCGCCCAACTCATCTCGCGCAACGCCACCGCCTGCCCGGTCAGCCATTCGCGCAGGCCGCTCCACGGTTCGCCGTCGCGCCAATGTTTCGGCTCGGCGACCGACTGGCTGTCGAGTTCGAAAAACAAATCGGGATGTCCCGCGTGCAGGATATCGGGCTCGAGTTTTTGGTGGCAGGCGACGCAGGCGTTGGCGCGGAGGTAAATACTGTGGAGGTCACGCATTCCCGCCCCGACGCGGGTGGCGTGGGTCCAATCCGAACGGGTATGCCCTCGCAGCCAACCCCCAGCCGCGCCGTGACAACTCTCGCACGAAACGCCTTTATCCAGATTCTCCGAGCGGCTCAACCGATTCTGCGCGACCGATTGGAACGGTGAGTGACAAATGGTGCAGCGCTCGCTCGCGGTTGCATCCGGAATTCCCAGGGCCTCGGCGACCCGGGTCGATCGTGCATTGAGCAGGACCGCGAAGGCCTTGGTGTGAAAATCCTTCTGGCTCCAGGTGATGTATTGGCTGCGCTTCGGTCCGGCGCCGCCGTGGCAGCTCGAAGATTTGCAGCCGAGGGAGCCCACGAACGAACCGCTGCTTTCCCGGATTTGTCGCGGCTCTTTCGCCGAAAGGCTACCGGCGAGCGCAGAGAGGGATAGACAGATGCAAGCAGCGCGCAGCAACAACACGTGAAAAGCTTAGCACCTGCATTTTATGAAATGCGACTGCAAAGCTTTCCGATGGAGACGGCCTGCCCTCAGGCCGTAGCGCGAAGTTCTTCCAGCCTGGTGTTTCTCACCGGCGCGGTGGCGCACCGGCTTCAAGCTTTTGGCGTTTCTAAGCCGCGACTCTCAGTTCGCCCAGGCTTTCCACTTCTTGCGAAGCGGTTTCACGTAGCTGTCGACGTCGACCTTCTTTAACCGGTCCACGCCTTCCTTGACGGCTTCCGCGGAGTCTTCGTATTTCCGGCGCATCGATTTGAAGAACGGCCAGAGGAACGGAAGCGAGAGCACGCTTAAGTCCACGTTCGCGAGAGGCGATTTCGCTTCGACTTCTTTCTCCGCCGAAGAGGAGGAGTAACGGATCGCGAGCCCGATCGCGACGCCGATCGCCAGCGCGCCGATAACCGTCGGAACCGGATTTTCGCGGAGGAAAAACTCCGTGCGTTCGCGCGCGGTCCCAGCTTTTTCCTTGGTCTGTTCCCAGGCTTCGCCCGCAGCCACCGACACTTTGCTGGCCGCCTGGCGCATCCGCCCTGGCATATCGCTGGGAGTTTCGCTGGAAATCTCTGGGTCGTTTGGCCTCCGAGAGGCAGCCATCGGATCGTCCTCCATAAATTCGTCACCGTTTGGATTGATCATATAGACAGTTCGTAAGTCGGCCCGGTTTTGCGTCTCTAATCCGTTGAGGATTCTGATCCTCGTGCTCGATGACGAGGAGGCGGGCAATCAACGCCACTCGTGCTTCGGGTATTTCCGTTGCAGCTCCTTTTTGATCTTCGGGTAACCCTCGCGCCAAAAAGTCTCCAAGTCGTTGGTGATCTGGATGGGCCGGTGATTCGGCGCGAGGACTTGAATCCGGAGCGCAGTGCGTCCGCGGCCGACCGCCAGACCGCGCGGAGTATCATACAAATCCTGGATTCGGGCGGCAATCGTCGGCGGAGCGCTTTCGCCATAGTTGATTTTGGCCGCTCGGCCCCTGGCCAATTTGATCCGGTTCGGGGCGAGATCGTCGAGGGTCTGTTGCTGCGCGGCGCTCAGCCAGGACTTCACCACCGGCCAGACCGACCGTTCCTTGATCTCCTTGTAGCTGATCGCGCCCTGGCAGATTTGCTCCAAAAGCAGGCGTTTTCCGGCCTCGTCAATGCGCGGAAACTCCAGTTCCGGAAACTCCTTCGCGATAAAATTGACGCGCTCGATCCATTGCTCGACGGCGTTGTCCCAATGTTTGAGCGGGCAGGTTCCCGCCAGGACTTCACCGGCCAGGATCTGCGCGGCTGCGGGATCGCTCTTCGGAGAAAATTCTTCGCTCCGCAAAAGCAGGTCGTGAAACATCGTCGCCCGGTGACCGACAACGCGACGAAGAGCCGGATCGAATTCGACGCGGGTTTCTTCCCGAAACGATTCGGGGAATAATTCGCGCAGCCAATCCTCCTCGATCTTCGTGGCCAGCGTCAGCAAAACCTGACGTTCCTTCTCGCTGCTTTCGATTTCGCGAACTTCCGAAGCGACGAGAAACCGCGCTCCGTGCACGGCGCTTTCGCGCGCGAGCACGCCGCGGCGTCCGTGCACGAGAGCGCAGCGGAGCGTCCCCGCATCCAGCCGCACCGCGACCTGGTCGGGAAAACCCGCCAGCACGCAGCGCTCGATCGAACCGGGCTTAACCTCACCAGTTTGCAAATCGAGGCGCTCATCGCGAGCGATGGCGAGAAATTGCTCGCTCAACTGCGCGGCCTCGCGCGCTGCGCCCGCATTGATCCCAAGCCGCCCGCAACGCTGCGAATCGAAGCCGCTCTTTTCCGCGTAGCGAAATGCGCGCATCAAAATGAAAAGGTCGGATTCCGCGTCTTCGCCCAGCACATCTCCACGAGCCTCGCGGGCTTGTTTGCCCTCGAGGCGGCGCAGGAGACTGCGGCCTTGCGTGATCGCCGCGATCAGCGCGACGGCAGGAACACAACGATACTGTTGGGCCGCGAGCAGCATGCGCGCATACCGCGGGTGAACGGGGAATGCCAGCATGCGGCGGCCCAGAGGCGTGATACCCCCGGAATGCGCGAGCGCGCCGAGATCCGTGAGTAATTGTTCGGCGCGGGCGAGCGCTGGCTGGTCGGGCGCCTCGAGCCAGCGGAAGTTCCCGATTTCCTCAACGCCGCTCGCCTTTAGCGTGAGAACAACTTCGGCCAGATCGAGCCGTTTCACCTCCGGTAATTCCTGCGGAGCACGCTCGAGATGTTCGCGCTCGGTCCAGAGGCGAAGGCAATGGCCGGGCGCAGTGCGTCCGGCGCGGCCAGCGCGTTGATCGGAGGAGGCGCGGCTGATTTTTTCGACGAGCAAGGTGTTGATTCCGCGCCGCGCGTCGAATCGCGCGATCCGCGCGAGACCGCTGTCGATCACCACCTGGACGCCGTCGATCGTGAGCGAAGTTTCGGCTACATTAGTCGCCACGATGGCGCGACGTTTTTGATAATGAGCCAGCGCGGCGTCCTGATCCGCCGGCGTCAATTCGCCGTGGAGCGGCAGGACGACAAATCGGTCGCTCACGCGAGAAGCGCGAATCGCGGCGATGGTCCGGCCGATTTCGTATTTTCCCGGCATGAAGATGAGGACATCGCCCTCGGTGCGCGGGGCGATACGTTCGAGCTCATCGGCGGCGAGGTCCCAGACCGGATAGCCATCGCCTCCCACCGGTTTGGGCAGGTATTCGATCTCGACCGGAAAGGCGCGGCCGCTCGAAGTAAGGACCGCGCAGGGCTCCAAATATTTTTGGAGAAGCCCCGCGTCGAGAGTGGCGGACATGACCGCGAGCTTGAGATCGGGCCGCGAGGTGGCCTGCAGTTGGAGCGCGCGCGCCAGCGTGATGTCTCCGTAGAGATGGCGTTCGTGAAATTCGTCGAAGAGGATCGCGGAGACGCCGCGCAACTGCGGGTCCTGAATCAGTTGCCGCAAAAGAATTCCCTCAGTAACGAAGCGAACCCGGGTGCGATCCGAGGTGATGTTTTCGAAGCGGATCTGGTAACCGACTTCCTCGCCGAGGCGGACGTTGCGCTCCGAAGCGACGCGGGCGGCGAGAAGGCGAGTGGCGAGCCGCCGTGGTTGCAGGATCACGACCTGGCCGTCACCGAGCATTCCGTGATCGAGCAGGATTTGCGGAACCTGGGTGGATTTTCCGGAGCCAGTCGGCGCCTGGATGATGAGGCGGGATTGTTCCTTGAGCTTGGTGACGATACGCTGCTCGAGCTCGTAGATGGGAAGATCCTGGCGGCGCATCGGACGGTGAACGTCCAACGTCCGACCTTCCTTCGCAATGCCTGGGCGGACAGGCGCTCAACCGCTCAGCGTCAGAAAAAGAGGACGTTTACCAGCGCGTTGGCGATCCCGACCAGAGCCGCGCCGCTAATCAGCCCCGCGCAAATCGGCTCGGCGCTTTCGACCCAGAAACGGTGGCCTTTCGTGCCGGATTTCGGATACCGGCGCCCTTGCCACCAAAAGATCATTGCGCCCATCCACATGGCGAAGCAGGCGTCGGGCGGAAGAATCACACCGAGGCCGATCGAGACCGAGGAAAGCGGAAACGGTTTCTTGCGGATGATGGTCATGATCTCGATGAACGCGGCGAAAACCGCGGCGGCGACAATGGAAACGATCGCCGAAAGCGGAAGGCTGCTCACTCCGCGCGCGATCAGCTCCGCCACGCCTTTCCATTGCAGCGCATTCGGCATCGGGAATTGATCCGACAAAATCGTGGCGGTGGAACGAATGCCCTTCGAGTCCGGCGGAAGGAAGAGCAGGAAATACAAAGGCGTGGCGGCAATCGCTCCGGAAACGATCCCGATGCAATGCGCGATCGCCTGTTGCCGCGGCTTGGCGCCGAGCATGTAGCCGGGCTTGATATCGGACAGAAGATTCGAGGCGTTGACCGCGATCTCGGCCGTCATGCCGCCCGTGATCAAATTCGACGCCGGATTTGCGCGATCGATCGCGCCGATGGTGAACTGCGTGATTTTGCTGAGCGAACTGGTTGGCGTCCACGAAGTCAGCGCCATCGAGTTCACGCAGATGACCGTCAGAACTAGAATGAGCGGTAGCGACAGGAGCGAGAGATAAAGGGGCACGCCGAAGAAAAGATGCGTGAGCCAGGTTCCAAGCAGACAGAGAATCGGGACGCCGGCGTATGAGATCCAAAGCGGCAACTCGATGTGCGCGAGCACGTCCGGCGCGCGGCCGTTGTCTTTCTTTTTTCCGCGCAGATTTCGAAAGACGCTGGTGAAAATTTCCGGCTTACCGGCGAGCGCGACCAGGGAACCGACCACCATCATCGTGACGCCCCACCAGAGTGACCACTGGTTGACGATCTCTGCGCGACTCAACGGAATGGTCGAGCCATTCGCCGCGAATCGCGGAGCAATGTCGCCGCGCGCAATCATGATCGGCGCCAGAACCATGAAGTTCACCGCGGTGCCGAGCATCACGCTGGTCGCGACGCGCACGCCCATGAGACCGCCAACTCCGAGCATGGCCGCGTCCAACCCCACCCGCAGCCCGAGCGTGCGCACATCGGTGCCCAGGATGCGCGGAATCCAGAGGTGGAACTTCGCCGCGGCCAGGTAGTAGTAATCGTCGATGCGCTCGTGAAAATGCCATGGCTCTGGCCAGCCGAAGAATTTGTCGAAACGAAAGAGCCTGATTTGCACGAGACGCTGCAATGCTTCGGCGGTGAGAAATTGATAGAGCGCCGTGAGACCGGCCGTGATGCCGAGGATCTTCGCTTTATACATGCCCTCGCCCGCCGCGCCGGTGTAGAGCGCGTCGAGAAGCACGCCGCACGCGCGGCCTTCCGGAAAAGGCAATTGGTCCTCATTGATGAAGCGCCGCTTCATCGGAAACGCGACCAGCACACCGACGAGCGACATCACCACCATCCAAAGGACCATCTGCCACCACGGCACGATGACGCCGGTGATGAGCATATAAGCGGCGAGAGTTGAAATGAGTGGCGTGGTCATGTAACCGGCCGCAGTGGCGATCGATTGCATGGCGTTGTTTTCCAGAATGGTGAAATCCCTGGCTAGGCCCACGCGCGAAAAGATGCGGAACATGGCGAAGGCGAGGATGACCGCGGTGAGATTGACGCCAAGAGTGACGCCGGTCTTGCCGCCGACGTAGAGATTCGTGGCGGAAAGCACACCGCCGAGAAAAAATCCGGTGAGGCCTGAGCGGATGGTGAGCTGCGGCAGATTTCCGCGATAAATTTTATCGAGCCACCAGCGATCTTTTTCTTCGCGCGTCCAGGTGCGCGTTTCTTCCGGCGTGAGTTGAGCGAGCGCCATGTCTGCTAGAGCGTCTTATGGATGAGCCCCACGCCGCAGGCATCCTTGTAGAACGGCCGCGGCAATTCCATCGAGCGCGCGTCCCCGTTCAGGCAAAGCGCCTCGATCTCGGGATGCGTCTTTCTCCACTCGGCAAAGGCGCGGCCGACGCCGCCTTCCTTGGTGACGTCAAATTCCGCCGCGAAACGGCTGACGTCGTGCAGGACGAGAAGTCCGCCGGGCGCGAGCGCGCCGTACCAAAGATCCAGCTCCTCAAGCGTGGCTTCGTATTCGTGCGAGCTGTCGATAATGATGAGCTCCGGTTCGCCGCCAAGATATTCCTTAGCCGCGATCGGCGATTGCGGATCGAGCGAATTTCCTTCCGCGATCTCGACGAAATCCTGCAGTCCGGCGCGTGCGATCCAGCGCCGCGACATTTCGCACATGGCCGGATCGAGATCCAAGCTGAACAAGCCATGCGTTGCGTTCATTCGCCGCAGCATCCAGCCGAGCAGCAACGCGGAGTAACCGGCGCAGGTGCCGAGCTGGACGATTCGCGCGGTTCGATTTCCGAGCACGAGCCCGTGCAGCAACGAAATCAGCGGCACCGCGCATTCACCGATCGGTCCGTTTCGATCCGTCTCTTTGTACCACTCGCGCAGCGTAGTCCATTCCGCTTCCGTGAGGTCAGAGTAAATCGGCGGGACGTAATCGTGGCCGGGCAGATGATGCCACCAGTAACGCGGGCGCTCGTTCTCGCTCCACGCGCGCGAGCGCTGCGAATCGTCTGGCGTCACGGCGCGAGGCGATCGATCTGCCACGTGCCATCGTCCTGGCGCGAATAGCGAAACCGATCGTGAAGCCGGTTGGGCCGGCCCTGCCAAAATTCGATCTGGTCCGGCTGCACGCGATAGCCGCCCCAGTGTGGCGGCAGCGGGATTTCGCCATTCTCGAAACGTTCCGTCATCTCCGTGAGGCGCGAGTCGAGGATTTTTCGTGCGTCGATCACTTCGCTTTGACGCGAGACCCACGCGCCGAGGCGGCTGCCGGGCGGGCGCGAATGAAAATAAGCGGCGGAATCTTCGCGCGATGTTCTCTCCACGGGACCGCTGATCCGAATCTGGCGCTCGAGTTTTACCCAATAAAAGACCAGCGCGGCCTGGGGGTTTGCCTCGAGTTCCTGGCCTTTCCCGCTGTCGTAGTTGGTGAAAAACGCGAACCCGCGTTCATCAAATCCTTTCAACAAAACGATGCGAGCCGAAGGCTTTCCGTCAGGGGTGGCTGTGGCCAGCGTCATCGCGTTGACGTCGCGGATCTCCGCCGCGAGCGCGGCTGCGAACCACGCGCCGAATTGTTTGAGAGGGTCGGAGTGCAGATCGGCGCGCCGCAACCCATGTGCATCGTATTCATGGCGCAGGCCGGAGAGATCGCTGGTCGGCATTGGGTCCATAATCTGAGAGAGATTATTTGAGGCCCGCGAAAATGTCGAAGGGCTTTGTCGCGTCAGGCTCGGGTTGACGCGAGCAATGCGGTCAAAGCGAAACAGCTAGTTGATCATCACTACCGTGCCGACCGGGATCTCGACGAACAATTTTTTTGCTGCGTCACCGGGGAGACGAATGCAGCCATGCGAGGCGGGATAAGGCTGGACCACCCCTTCATGCATGCCGAAGTCGCGACAATTTAGCCGCATGAAATAGGGCATGGCGCATTTGTAGATGGTGGAACGGTGATCGCGGTCCTTGTCCGTGATGACGTAGCGCCCCGCTGGGGTCGAAAATCCGTTGCGCCCCGTGGAAACCTTGGTCGTGAATATCGTGACGCCATCTTTGATCACCATGGCGTTCTGCTTCGCCAGTGAAATCTCCACCCGCAGCTGATCGGGCAGGGGGCCGCCACCAAGAAGCATCTGCACGCACTGCCAGTTTTCGGTCCAGGCGGCGAAATAGAGCGGGAGCATTTTCTCGCGAGGGGTGGAGCGGTTACGATCCGCGCCGGCGTCGAGCAGCGCGCGAACGAAATCATCTTTGCCGAGGCCGGCGGCGAGCATCAGCAGATTTATTCCTGTTTCCTCCTGGATATAGAGGCGCAGGTATTTCGACTTAATCAGCGACATGAACTCCTTCTCGGCGGCTTTCGGAATGGTGATGTTCGGGTCGCTGCCACAGGCGAGTAGTGTTTGGAACAGAGCCGCGTTATCGCTGGCAATGGCGTAAGCGATCAGCGGCACAGTGCCGCCTTCGCGGGTCGGCGGCGTGGGGTGTTTGCTCAAGAGCAGCCGGACCTGCTCCTTTAGGTCGGCGTTCAGCGCGGCCTCGAGAGCGCGCCGCGTACTAGCCGTCCAGGCCAGCGTTGCCGGCAACCGCTCGAGCACCACTTGGAAGATTTGCATGTTCCCGGTGCCGAGGGCCAACGTGAGCAGGTCCTGGCCAGCGGCCGAAGTCGTCTCGAGATTTGGGGTCAACGGAAGGAGTAATTTGACGGCTTCCAGTTTGCCGGCCGCGAGAGCGTAATGGAGCGCGGAGCGTCCGAGCGAATCGACCGAAGTCACCCTGGCCCGGCGTTCGAGGAGGACGCGGATAATGTCGACGTTGCCCTGCATCGCGGCGGCCATGAGCGGCGTGACGCCGGATTCATCAGCGAACTCCACTGAGGCGCCGGCCGCTAGCATGCGACGCACACCTTCCCAATCCTGTTTCAGCGCGGCGACGACTAGCGCCATCTGGTCCTGGGTGGCAGGGGCGTTCCGGTCGAGTTCCGAAGTGAAACAGCGATCGATAACATAAGTCCGGCGGGCGGCCAGGACAGGCAGTGCGACAGGCAAAGGTGACGGGGCGGTTGTTTCCGGTTTCGTCGTGGCGACTTGAGCTGCAGCCGAGGACTGCACCTCGTGGTTTGAGGCGACGTTTGTGGGCCCGGCGATGATAAACGCGACTATGCCGCAGACGAGAATTCTAACTAAGGATGCGTGCATAACCGTTTTCGACGGGCAGGATGCTACACCTTGCGCCAATAGGTAAAGAGCAAAAGCGAGGCCCCCTGGGCTTTGGCGCGATTAATAGAGGAGGGTTTTGCCCGGGGAGAGGTGCAGAAGAGGAGTCCGCCGGCCGCAATTCGCACCTTGACTGGGCAACCCCGAGCCCAATAGGGTGCCCTCGCCTCACCATTCCGGAGAGGCGGCCTTCAGCCAACAGCCAAACCGGCGCCTGCCTATGAAAACAGCCATCATTGTCCTCACCCTCCTCTTGGTGGGCCTGGTCCCGCCGGCGTGGGCTCAGGTAGAAACGAGTCCGACCCCGGCCCCGATGTCAGAAGCGACTCCGGCTCAAAATCAAGACCCGAGCGTTTCGATCACGACCGAGAAAACTGCTACTCCCGCGCCGAGTAAGAGTAGCTCCCCGTCGGCGTCGAAGTCACCTTCATCCTCGCCCAAGAGCAAGCCCACTTCCACCCCGGCCAAGACCACGGCGGCACCTACGCCGGCCGGGCCCACGAAGAAGATGAGCCCGGAAGCGACGATCCGTGACTTCGAAAATAGATGGGAAGCTTCGGTCATGACGCACGACCCCTCTGTCGCCATGACTGTCGTGGCGGATGATTATTTAGGTGTGAACTCCAAGGGCAAACTCCTGAACCGGCGCGCGCTCATCGGCGAAATAAAGAAAGACAAGGACACCTACACCTCAACGAAAAACGGCAGGCTGAACGTGCGCTTCTTCGGACCTCAGTTCGCCGTGGTGAACGGGACATCGGATGAGGTTGGGAAAGACAAAGAAGGTAAGGCCTTCAGTCGTACCTACCGTTGGACCGATGTCTGGGTCGATCGCAACGGGAAATGGCAATGCGTTTCCTCGCAGGCGAACCTGGTCGCGAAGTAAGAAAACATATACCCGCTAAGGCGACCACCTATGAATTCTTCCCTGCCACCAACCGACGCCCTGCCGCAGCAACCCGGCCGTGGGAAACGGAAATGGAAAATCGGATGCCTCGGGCTGCTGGTTGGCATCATGATCCTGGCCTGTTCCATTCTCGTAATTGTTTTCACGGCGCTCAAGTCGTCCGACGCCTATAAAACCGCGTTGGCCACAGCTCAGGCCGATCCGCGCGTGGTAAGCGCACTTGGGTCTCCGATTGAAGCCGGGTGGCTTGTTTCAGGACACACCAACGTGAGCGGCACCTCCGGGCACGCCGACCTGACGGTTCCTCTCTCCGGACCGAAAGGGAAAGGGACACTCTTCTTCGTTGCGTCGAAGTTTGCGGGAAAATGGACGTTTTCGAAAATGATGGTCCGGGTGGAGAAGACAGGAGAAGAGATCGATCTTTCTCCGGGCGCCCAACCCTGACGGTTCACCTTGCGGTTGGGAAATCCGGTGGTGTCAGCGCGCCTGAAGCGACCCTGACACGCGCTCGTTAAATATTCCCGACGCGTTACAATGCGATACACTTCTGTCGCAATGGCGACACCTTTCCCGCTGGCCGCAAGCCTCTTTCCCGGGAGAAACCCGGAAGGCACGTCCGTTGCTAAAAGATTTGGCATGCTCACATTTTTTGCTTTTGCAGTCGCACTGGGCTCGGTTTTCACGAGCGTGTTGTGGGCCTGCAAAGAAGACACCGCGAATCGCCTTTAAGCGCGGGAAGTTGACTCCCGCACGGCTTAGAATCTTTGGCGACGGTTTGGAAACCGCCGCTCCTTAAAGTTTCACGCAGCGGTTTGTTTACTCGTAATCGAAGGTCGCTAGCTTAGACGGCCATGCCGCTCACAGAGGAACAAATCCACGAAGCATTGAAGGGAGTAAAGTATCCCGGCTTCAGTCGTGACATTGTCTCCTTCGGGTTGGTCAAAGGCATCAGGGTCGAGGGCGCCGCGGTCACCGTTCAGTTGGCGCTGGCCACGAACGAGCCGGCCATTCCCCAGGCGATCAAGACCCAGGCGGAGCAAATTTTGCGCGGTTTGGAGGGCGTGGAAAACGCAAAGGTGTTGATCGACATCCAGGCGCCGCCAGCCGGAGCGGGCGCGGCCGGTGTCGGCACGACGCGCATCGAAGGAATCAAACACGTCATTGCCATCGCGAGCGGCAAAGGAGGTGTCGGCAAATCGACGGTGGCGGCCAACCTCGCGGTGGCGTTGGAGAAAACGGGCGCCGCGGTCGGGCTGTGCGACTGCGATATTTACGGGCCCAGTATCTCGCTCATGTTCGGCACACGCGATCGACCCACCGCGACGGAAGAGAACCGGATCATCCCGATCGAGCAATACAATCTGAAACTGATGTCGATGGGCTTTCTCCTCGACGATTCCGCGCCGGCCATTCTGCGCGGGCCGATGGTGACGCGTTACACCCAGCAGTTCCTGCGTCAGGTGGAATGGGGCGAACTCGATTACCTGGTGCTTGATCTGCCGCCCGGCACGGGGGATATCCAGCTCACTATCGTGCAGACCGTCGCGTTAGCAGGAGCGATCATTGTGACCACGCCCCAGGAAGTCGCGCTGATCGACGCGCGGAAAGCCTCAACCATGTTCGAGAAAGTGAACGTCCCCGTCCTAGGGCTGATCGAGAACATGAGCTACTTCCTGTCGCCCAGCGACGGCATGCGCTACGACATCTTCGGCTCTGGCGGGGGCGAACGGGAAGCCAAACGGCTCCGGGTTCCCTTACTGGGCCAGATCCCGATCGATATCGCGACCCGCGAATCCGGCGATCGGGGAATGCCGATCACCGGCGAAAGGGGCGACTCTCCCGTCGCCGCCGAGTTTATGAAAATCGCCGCGCACCTGCGTGAAACCCTGTAACACGCAGTTGGAGAGGACCTGCCCTCGGGCCGTTTGGGAAAACGAGGGCGATGCGCTTTCCCCCCCCGGCATGTGGGCGTACCGGCTCCAAAAAAATGAATAGGTACGTCCGGTGCTACATCTAATTGAGACGACAGGGTTTTAATTGACCAAAACTCGTTTGTATGAAAAACACTCCGGAGATGATTGCCGTTGCGGAAGGGGAACAATCTCACTTCGTTAAGAACTCCGTGCTCTATAAGGAGTTCCTGGCCGAGCGGGAGGAGATCCTGAAACACAAGTGGATCGAGAGCGAGAAAGCCGGATCCGATATCGGCTTCGAGAAGGCGCTCCTCGATTGGATCGTGAAATACCGATCGAGCTGGCGCAGCAAACGAGCGAAGGAGGCCCGGGCCGAAACTACTGCTGCCTGACCTTCTCTGATTTCCTTTAATGCGATCCTGCGAGGTCGCCAAGGAATACGTGAAACAAAACCAACCCTCTTCTTCCTCATCCCTCACTCCTCCGGTGATGGATGGTGACGCCATCAACCGCGCCCTCAGGCGCATCGCGCACGAAATCATCGAGCGCAACCCCGACGTCGCTTCCGTCATTCTGGCCGGCATTCCTTCGCGCGGGATCGAGATCGCGCGGCGCCTGGCTGAGATCATCGAGTCGTTAGGCAAGATTCCCGTCGGCACCGGCGTGATCGACGTTTCGATGCACCGGGACGACGTTGGAAAACGGGCGGACTTGCCGCGGGTCCAGGCGTCGAAGCTGCCCCTTCCGCTCGAAAACAAAACGGTCATCATCGTCGATGACGTTTTCTTCACCGGGCGCACGGCGCGCGCGGCCATGGATGCGATCAGCTCTTTCGGGCGACCGGCCAGGATTCAGCTTGCGGCGCTAATCGACCGGGGCCACCGCGAGTTGCCCATCCGCGTCGATTACGTCGGCAAAAATCTTCCGACCTCAGCCGGCGAGCGGGTGCGGTTGCGGCTCGAGAAGGTGGATGGCGAACCGGATGCGGTTTGGGTCATCCCGGAGGAGAAAACGTGACGGCTCCGGCAAAAACTGAGATCCGCTGGCAGCGAAAAGATCTGCTCGGCATCCGCGAACTTTCCGCGGAGGAAATCACTTTCCTTTTGGATACCGCGGACGCGTTCAAGGAAGTGGGAACGCGCGAGATCAAAAAGGTTCCCGCGTTGCGTGGCAAGACCCTGGTAAATTTTTTTGTCGAGCCGAGCACGCGCACCCGCACCTCGTTTGAGATCGCGGCGATCCGCCTCAGCGCGGACGTGATCAATATCTCCGCGGCATCTTCGAGCCTGACCAAGGGAGAGACGCTCAAGGACACCGCGAAGGTTCTCGAAGCGAATCATGCCGACATCATCGTGCTCCGGCACAGTTCGTCAGGCGCCGCGCAATTCCTGGCCGAACGTCTCACTTCCAGCATCATCAACGCGGGCGACGGCGCGCACGAACACCCCACCCAGGCGCTGCTCGATCTCTACACGATCCGGTCCCGAAAGGGCGCGGTGGCTGGACTGCACGTGGCGATCATCGGCGACATTCTCTTTAGCCGCGTCGCACGCTCAAATATTTTCGGCCTGTTAAAACTTGGCGCGCGCGTGACCCTGGTGGGCCCAAGCACGCTGGTGCCGCGTGAGTTCGAAAAATTGGGCGTAACTGTCTCGCACGACATCGATGAAGTGTTGCCGACGGTCGATGTAGTGAACCTGCTCCGGATCCAGCACGAACGGCAGCGCAAAGAATATTTCCCCGGGATCGGCGAATACATCCGGTTGTTCGGTCTCACCAAAGAGCGCGCGAAACTTTTGAAGCCGGATTGCCTGATCATGCATCCGGGACCAATCAATCGTGGCGTGGAGATCGACAGCGATCTGGCCGATGGCGACCAGAGCGTGATCCTCGATCAGGTCACGAACGGCCTGGCGATCCGGATGGCCGTTCTTTATCTCTGCGGAGGGATTTCGGCGCAATGAACATGGTCATTCGCAATGGCCGGATCATCGATCCAGCAAACCAGCGCGATGAGATCGCGGACCTGTTTATCGTCGACGGAAAAATCGCCAGCAACGCCCCAGCTTCAGGACTGGAAGTTATCGACGCTTCGGGGCTGATCGTCGCGCCGGGCTTGATCGATCTCCACGTGCATCTTCGCGAGCCGGGATTCGGCTGGAAAGAAACGATCGAATCCGGCGCGCGGGCGGCGGCGGCGGGTGGATTCACCACGATCGTTTGCATGCCGAACACCGCGCCGACTGCGGACAGCCCGAGCACGATCGCGTGGATCAAAGATCGGGCGGCTGAAGTCGCGTGCATCAACGTGCTGCCCACGGGGGCCATTTCGAAAAGTCTCCTGGGCGAAGAGTTGGCGCCGATCGGTTCGCTGGCGCAAAGCGGTGTCGTCGCGCTGACGGATGACGGGCGCTGCGTGCAGAACAACGAGTTGATGCGTCGCGCAGTGGAATACGCGCGCATGGTGGGCTTGCCCATTTTCGATCACTGCCAGGACTACAATCTCGTCGGTAACGGCGTGGTGCATGAAGGCTACTGGAGCACGCTGCTCGGTCTGCCCGGTTGGCCGAGCGCCGGCGAAGAAGCGATCGTCCTGCGCAATGTTCTTCTGGCCGAGCTTTGCGATCATCACATTCATTGCCAGCACCTGAGCGCGGCCGGCAGCGTGCGGATTCTGCGCGAAGCGAAAGCGCGCGGCGTTAAAATCAGCGGCGAAGTTTGCCCGCACCATCTCGCGCTGACGGACGACGCGATCCAGAGCTTCGACACCAATTTCAAAATGAATCCACCGCTGCGGACAAAAGAGGACGTGGCGGCTCTGTTGGAAGGAATTGCCGACGGCACCATCGGAATCCTTTGCAGCGATCACGCGCCGCACGCGAAATTCGAGAAAGAGGTGGAGTTCGACGCCGCGCCGTTTGGGATCGTGGGATTGGAAACGGAGCTCGGGTTATTTCTCGATCTCCTTGTTCACAAAAACAAAACTATCGATCTGCCGCGATTGATCGAGATGTACACGATCAACCCCGCACGACTGCTCCAAATCGACGCGGGCACGCTTTCAACGGGCCGGCCCGCGGATGTGACGCTGATCGATCCAGAGCTGGATTGGACGTTCGACGCGAGCAGCTCTGAATCGCTCTCCTGCAACACGCCTTTCAATGGCTGGAAGATGAAAGGCCGCGCGGTCCGCACCATCGTCGATGGGGAAACCGTCTTCTCCTGCTCTTGATCCTGATCCTACTCCTGATCTTTCTGCCCCCGAGGGGATCAGGATCAAGATCATGATCAAGAGCAGGAGTTCTTATTCCTTCACGCGCTCGATATGAGCGCCGAGCTCGCTGAGTTTTTCGTCTAGATGCTCGTAGCCGCGATCAATGTGATAAACGCGGCTCACTTCCGTTCGACCCTCTGCTTTTAGTCCGGCCAGGACCAGCGCCGCGGAAGCGCGGAGGTCGCTCGCCATGACCGGCGCACCGAACAATCGCTCCACGCCCTGAATCACCGCCGTCGCTCCTTCCAGCTGGACGTGCGCGCCCATCCGCTTCAGCTCGGCCACATGCATGTAGCGCTGCGGGAAAACATTCTCGGTGATGACGCTGATGCCCTCAGTGGTGGAAAGCAGCGCGCACATTTGGGCCTGCATGTCGGTGGGAAAGCCAGGATACGGTTCGGTCGCGAGCTCGATCGGTCTCGCAGCGCCGTTGGGAGAGACGGTGATGGAATTTTCCGCCCATGAAATATTGTAACCGCAAGCCGTCAGCGCATCGGTGACCGAGGTCAGGTGCTCGCGGACGACCCGCTTGATCGTGACCCCCTGGCCGGCGATCGCGCCCGCGACGAGAAATGTCCCGGCTTCGATTCGATCGGGGATGACATCGTGCTCGGCCCCGTGCAATTCCTTCACGCCTTCGATGATCAAACGCCGGGTGCCCGCGCCTTCGATCTTCGCGCCCATCTTGTTCAGGAAATCCGCCAGGTCTACGACCTCGGGCTCGGTGGCAGCCCCTTCGATGACCGTGATGCCTTCGGCGAGCACAGCTGCCATCATGACGTTGTCCGTGCCGAGAACCGTGGGACCGAATTTGCCCGTGAGATTTACGATCGCGCCCTTCAATTTCTGCGCGAACATCTTGACGTTACCGCCTTCCACCCGAATGGCTGCGCCGAGCGCTTCGAAACCTTTCAGGTGCAAATCGATCGGCCGATCGCCGATGACGCAACCGCCCGGCAAGGAAACCGTCGCTTCACCGCAACGGCCCAGGAGCGGTCCCAGGACGCAGACCGAGGCGCGCATTTTACGCACGACATCATAAGGAGCGACCGACTCGATCTTCTCGGCGTTCACAGAAACAGTGCCGCTGGCGCGTTCCACCTGCGCGCCGAGATGCATCAGGATTTGCAGCATGTAATGCGTGTCGCTCAGGTCCGGCACGCGATGAAGGATGCAGGGCTCACGGGTGAGCAAGGTCGCCGCGATGATGGGCAGCGCGGAATTCTTCGAGCCGCTAATCTTGATCGAGCCGGAAAGCGGGCGGCCACCGTGAATCAGAATTTTATCCATACCTGCCAAAGAGGAATCGTGTCACACCGCCATAATCTCGTATCGAAACGATGTCGTGATAATTTTTCTCCGCCAGGAAAGCGGAAAGATCTTCCGCCTGACCTAGCCCGACTTCGAGTGCGAGAAGACCGCCAGGCTGAAGCCGATCCGGCGCCGCGGCAATGAGCGCGCGGATCAATTCATCGCCGCGCTCTCCGCCGAAAACGGCCGCGGCGGGGTCATGCATGACCTCGCGTGAAAGGGTGGGGCGATCCGTCGCGGGGACGTAGGGAAGATTGGCCACGATCAGATGGAAGGAATCCACGATTCCGTCGAGCAGGTTGCCTTTGGTGAAATGAACCCGGCCCTGCAATTCGTGCCGCGCCGCATTTTCCCGGGCCAGCGCCAGGGCTTCGTTGGAAATATCCACGGCATGGATTTCGGCCTCCGGGAACTGCGCGGCGAGCGTCAAGGCGATCACGCCACTGCCCGTGCCCACGTCTAAAATTTTCGCTTTTGGATTCTCGATTTTCGATTGGAGTAGCTCCACCAGCTCCTCGGTTTCCGGTCGAGGAACAAGCGCGCGCTTGTCGCAGAGAAAAACGCGGCCGGCGAATTCGACGGTGCCGAGCAAATGCTGAAGCGGTTCACCCAGGCCGCGCCGCCGGACCAGGTCGCGGAGCGGGACCAGCTCCGCCTCTTCCAGGGCCCGTTCGAACTCGAGATAGAGTTCGATCCGTTTGCGCTTGAGCGCGTGCGCCAGCAAATGCTCCGCATTCAAGCGCGGACTTTCGATCTCGCGCTTTTTGAAATACGCGGTCGTCGATTGCAAGACTTCGAGCACGGTCATGATGCGGGCGGGGTCATTACCTCGCACGGGTAACGATTCAACTGAAATGCATACCGACCCGGTAACCTTGCAAGGCGATCACTCCGAGATTGAAAATTACCTGGAGCGCGATCAGCCAGCGTCGCGCTCGAAGCGAGGAATCGCGGTAGAGCCCCTGCGCGCCGAGGAACAAAAGGACGCCGAGGACGGGCTGCCATCCGAGTAGCGCCGGTTGAGATGGAATGCCGAAAAGGAGAAGAAGAGCCGTGGCAGGTATGAGAACCCCATAAAGCAGGAGCATCCGTTCAGGTCCCCACAGCTTCGCGCACTCCCGCATTGCCGGGACCACGAGGAAGAGACCGAGGATGGTCGGGACGCAACGGACCGCGTAATTGAGCGCTGTCTCCAGGTTGAAGGGATAAATCATGAAGGAGACGGGAACGAGGGTCACCATCAGGTTGAAGAAACGCATCCAGATGAAATTCATCGGCTCGGAGAGGAGACCCGGGGCACCTTCTCGGAAGAAGTGCTGGGCAAACATATCGTCGGGCAGCTGGAGACAGATTCGGGTCCAGACGAACCAGGGAAGGACCATGAGGAGAAACGTAAGCCCATAGTACAAGGTGGGCTTGAATCCGGTTTTATCGCGCCAGGCGCGAACGATAAACCAAAGGCCGAGGCTCGCGGCCGTGGGCAGAGTCGCGGGGTGACAGTGGTAAGCCAGCGCGGCGCAGAGCCCAACGATCCTTGGATCGTGCGCGCGCCGGATCGAATTCCAAGCCAGCAGGAGGAAGAATGCCGCCATCGCCTTTGGCCAGGTAAAGATCGTCTGGCTGATGAAATACGGATTCGTCAAATAGAACAGGGCTGCGACTGGGACACTTTGCGGGATTTCGAAATGCGCGAACAAGACGAGCAGCCCGAGAAGCATCAGTGAATTCAGAAATGTTCCGACAACGAAGAACTGGTCGAAGCAATTGTCGTCATTCAACTTCTCCACGTCAGGCCATTCCTTCCCGAGATAACTGAATGTCCCTAAAGCAGCATTAGCCGGCTGGTTCCAGGCGAGGACGGCGCGGAAGGGAAGTGCGACCAGCGACATCAGGATCGTGCGATTGCTGACCTCGTTCGCGGGCATGATCGGGTGATGCTCCTTGAACGAAATGCCGCGCAGGAAAAACTCGGTCACGACCGGGGGGATGTAGTTGTCCGCTGGCAGGGTGGTCAGGTACTGGACCTTCAGGTTCATCGAGTGCTTCTTGAAAATAAACTGCCCGTCCGGCAACACCGCCGGCCAGCGGACCTCCACGTGGACCAGCGCGAGACAGGTCACCAGAAACGCGAGCCAAAGCAAAAGGGCGATCCGCATCGAGCGATTCAGCGTTATCGCCAGCTCCCTCCAAATGCGTCGTCGAAGCAAGTAACCCGCGGCGACCGCGACAGAGCAAAGAGCGAGCACCGCTACGAAACGACGCAAGTCGGCGTTGATCGCGATGAGGAGCCCGAAAATGCCATGGAGCAAAACGCCCGCGCCAGCGCCGTACCCTATCAGTTCGATCCCTTGGAGCCTGGTAAAACGAGCGCACAGCGCGATCCCGGTCGCCATGATGGAAATGACGACCCAGAGGAGAAGCAGGTAATCGGCAAGCAGGCCAGCCATCCGCGCATACTACCCGACCGGTCAAACAATCCCGCTCATCAGACCGCCTCGCCTTCAGTCCTGTAGCGGCGGTCTGTGACCGCCGAACGCAGGTCTCCAGGGAATTTTCCGGCTCCGGTGTCGGCGGTTACAAACCGCCGCTACAAGAAAAATATTACGCGGTCAGCGACGATTCTTGCAGGCGCTCCTGCAGATCCGCGTTCTGGAGCGATTGAATCATTTCTTTCAAGTCCCCTTCCATCACGCGGTCGAGATTGTAGAGGGTAAGTCCAATCCGGTGATCGGTGATCCGGTTCTGCGGAAAATTGTAGGTGCGGATTTTTTCTTCCCGGCCGCCAGAGCCGATCTGCGTCTTCCGGTGCGCGGAATATTTTGCTTCCTCTTCGCGCTGCTTTTCTTCGAGCAACCGGGCGCGCATGATCTTGAGCGCTTTCTCCTTGTTCTTTTGCTGGCTGCGCCCGTCCTGGCATCGCACGATGCGCCCCGTGGGAATGTGGAGAATCTGCACGGCCGAATCAGTGGTGTTCACGCCCTGTCCGCCGGGGCCGCCGGCGCGGCAAACTTCAATTCGCAAATCCTCCGGTTTCAATTCGAGGTCGACCTCTTCCGCTTCCGGCAACACGGCGACCGTCGCGGTGGAGGTGTGAATGCGGCCCTGTGCCTCGGTGGCGGGCACGCGCTGGACGCGATGCACGCCGCTTTCAAAACGCAGCTGGCGAAAGACGCTTTCTCCGGAGACTTTGAAGATCGATTCCTTCAGGCCACCCAATTCCGATGGACTCGACTCGAGGTCTTCTACTTTCAGGCCAGCGGCTTCGGCATAGCGGTTGTACATCCGGTAAAGATCGGCGGCGAAAATGGCGGCTTCGCTCCCGCCAGTGCCCGCGCGGATTTCCACGATCGCGTCGCGGTTCTCGTTTTCGTCCGGAGGCAGAAGCGCGATCTGGAATTCGCGCTGGAGATCGGCCACCCGCTTTTCCAGATCCGGAATTTCATCGTGCGCCATCGCGGCCATCTCGACGTCGTTGGAAGCGGCCAGCTCTCGATTGTCTTCGAGTTGTTTCCGCGCAGTTTCCAGCTCGGTCCAGCGGGCCAGGAGCTGCTTCACGCCCGAATGCTCCCGCATCGTGTCGCTCGCGCGCTTCCGATTTTCAAAAAGAGCCGGGTCCGCGATCTCGCGTTCGAGTTGCTCGAAACGCTCGCGCTTCCGCTCAATAAGAGAATTGAAGTCCATAGGTTGTAGCCGCGATCGCTGATCGCAGCCGGCCGGGATCAGCGATCCCGGCTACAGAATCCCCCTAAGCTTTTGGAGCGGCGCCAGCCCGGGTGGCCTTGGTGCTGCCGTAGCGGCGCGCGAATTTCTCGACGCGGCCTGCGGTATCGACGAACTTCTGCTCGCCCGTGAAAAACGGATGGCAGGCGGCGCAGATGCCGATTTTAATGTCCTGCTTGGTCGAGCGGGTGTGGTAGACAGCACCGCACGCGCAGGAAATGTCGGTCTCTAAATACTCTGGATGAATGTCCGCTTTCATTTTTGGAAACGAGTGGCGAACTTAGGCGCGCTCCTGCCTGCGCGCAAGGGATGAAATCGATCGCGGCCGATAGCCTCCTGGAAGCGTGGACCTCGATCTCCCATCTGGCGCAACGCGCCGCCATCTTCGACACCGGGGGGAAAGTGCAGCGGACGTTTGCGGGCATCGAAGAAGAGGCGCGCGACTTCGAGCAGACGCTGTTGAGCCAGAATCGAGAAGGCGATGTCATCGCGATTCAGGTTGGAAATCATCCGGCGTGGCCCGCACTGCTCCTCGCTTGTTTGCGGCAGCGTCTGGTCGCGCTTCCCCTGGAGCGGACCATGGCCGCGGGGGAGCAGGATGCGGCGTTTAGGATTTGCCGCGTCGCTGCGGTGGTTGAGATGGAGAACGAGGCCATTTCTCTCCGCACGTTCGAAGTTGAGCCGATTGCCTGGGAAGTATCGCCACCCTCGCTGTTGAAACTGACCTCCGGCACCACGGCGGCGCCACGCGCGATCCGTTTCCGAAGCGAACAACTCCTGGCCGATTGCATCCAGATTTGCGAGACGATGGAGATCACGCAACGCGATCTGAATTTTGGCGTCATTCCGCTTTCGCATTCCTACGGCTTCAGCAACCTGGTCACGCCTTTGCTCGCTCGTGGCGTGCCGATGGTATTGAGCCGCGATCGCATGCCGCGGGCGGTGCTGGACGATCTCGCGCGCACCAACGCGACCGTCTTCCCCGGGATGCCCGTTTTTTACCAGGCGTTTGCCGAGATGGATGAGGCGCCCGCGCTTCCGGAGTTGCGGTTGTGCATCTCCGCCGGCGCGCCGCTTCCGCTCGAAGTCGCGCGGAAATTTCGGGAGAAGTTCAAACGGACGATTCACTCATTTTATGGTTCGTCGGAGTGCGGCGGCATTTGTTACGACCGCGAAGCGCCCTTGCTCGAACACGGTTTTGTCGGCGAGCCGATGAGCGCTGTGGCCCTGGAGCTTTTGGAACCAGACTCTTTGGCCACGCGCGTGCGCGTTCAAAGCGAAGCGGCGGGGGACGGTTATTTCCCGCAACCGGATAAGGAAAAACTCGGTCTCGGCAGTTTTGTCCCGGACGATTTGTTGAGCCGGGGCGCAGAGGGATTTCGGATCGTGGGCCGGGTCTCCGACTTAATCAACGTTGCCGGCAAGAAGGTGAATCCCGCGGAAGTGGAGGCCGAGCTCCTCCGGTTTTCCGGCGTGCGCGCCGCGGTGGTTTTCGGGCGCGAGTCGATTCTGCGCAATCAAGAGGTGGCCGCTTGCGTGGTGGCGGAAGACGGAGTGCGGGAGCCGGCGCTCTTGGAATTCTGCCGAGGCCGCTTGAGCGGCTGGCAGGTGCCGAAGCGGATTTTTTTGGTGAAAGAGATCCCGGTGAACGAGCGGGGCAAAATCAATCGACGCGAGCTGGCCGCGAAATTCCGCGTGTAGCCTGAGCCCTGCACGCACCGAGGGTTTGGATTTCGAATAGAGGGAACCAGGAGCTTCTATGCGCAATATTCTCTTATCGATCGTGGGCAGCATCATCGTCCTCGCGGCTTTCAATAGCTGCAGTACGACCGTGAAAAGCGACAGCGGCCATGGAGTGACGGCCGGCGTTCATGACACGGGGAACGGTGTTACCGCCGGCGTGCACACGCATTGACGCAGGTGGAGACCAACTTGGAGACGGCGCGCCCTCGCGCCGTTTGTGTGCGGCTTTATCCAGGCAGACATGGCGCGAGATCGCCTGGAGACGATGCGGCCCTCGCCGTTTGTATCCCGCGTTTCATCCCAACGGCCTGAGGGCAGGCCGTCTCCAAGAAGAGCTGAGAAAAATGCTTTCCATTTCGCGAGAAGCAGGCATGTCTACAGAGGGCAAACGGCGCGACGGAACCCCTCCCGCGCCGGCCTCCCGCTAATCCATCATAGAGAACGATATGACCCCGATGAATCCTGGAAATCCCGCTGAGCAGGGCGGACGCGTTCTCGTGCTCGAGCCCGAGGGGGGTCTGGCGGGAAAGATTCGAACGGCTTTGCACGAAGCAGCTCCGACCGCCCAGGTCGATCTCGCGCAGAGTCTCGAGGAAGCCCAGCACCTCGTCATGAACGATCGGCCGGACCTTTTCGTTTTGGACGTGGATGCGGTCCCCGATTTGGGCCAAGAATTTCTCTACGATTTGCGCACGAGCCATCCCAATGCGCGCGCCATCGTTCTCACCGGCACTCATCTCGCCGCGCATCGCGAACAGGCGGCCGGTCTGGGCGCCATTCACTTTCTTGAGAAACCGTTTCCGCACGGCGATTTCGTCGATCTGGTTCAGGCGCTCCTTTCGCCTTCGACTAATGCGGAGAGCGAAAAATTCCAAGGGACCCTAAGCGACCTTCATCTCGCGGACATCATTCAGCTCAAATGCATGAGCGGATCGTCCGCCGCACTCCAGTTCACCGGCCCCCAGGGAGAAAAGGCCCGAGTCTATTTTGAAAGCGGCCAGGTCCGGCACGCCACCGCCCCGGGAAAAGAAGGCGTCGCTGCCTTCAACGAAATTGTGAATTGGAAAGGCGGCCAAATTTCGGAAGTGACCGGCGCCACCCAAAGTCCGCGAACCATCGATCTCGACTGGCAGATTCTTCTTATGGATGCAGTACGCAATATCGACGAAACACGCGACGCCGCGTCAAGTGCCGCCGCTCCCGCCGCGACCGCCTCGAGTTTACGAAAAGTCCTGGTGATCGACGACAGCCTGATGCTGCTGAGCTTCGTGAAGGAAATTCTTTCGGAAGCAAATTACGGCGTCACCACCGCGGCTACGGCGGCGGAAGGTCTCGCGTTGGCGGCGAGCGAGCTCCCGGATTTGGTCCTGCTCGATTATGTTTTGCCGGACATGAAAGGCGACGAGGTCTGCCAGAAGCTGTCGGAAAACCCGGGGACGGCGCGGGCGCGGATCGTTTACATGTCGGGTTTCGGCACGGACCTGCAGCCGGATCAGATTAAGAGCGCCAATGTCATCGGATCGTTGAACAAACCGTTTACATCTGATTTGCTGTTGAAAACTGTGGAGAATTACATGCCCAAAGATCCGAGCGAGCCAGAATCGAAACCGGTGGAAAGCGAGACAGCTTCGGCCGTGACGCAAAATGCCTGGCCCGAGCCTGACCGCGCAGAATCGCAATGGCCTGCGCCTGAACTGCTCGCACCCGAAACGCCCGTAGTAACAACAGCCTGGCCCGAGCCCGAATCTCACGGGACCGAACCCGCTGGCATCGTGCCGAAGTGGCCGGAACTCGAACCCGCTCCGGCCTCTTCTGCGGAGAAATCTGATTCCGGATCGGAAACGACGATGGAAGTTGCCCCTCCGGAAGCCGCAGCGGCGGAAACGGCAGAGAGTGCCGCGGAGACTGCGGACATTGCCGCAGGCGCCGGCGCCACTGGCGACGCTTGGTGGAGCGCGCCCGTATCGACCGCGGCACTTGCTTCGACTACTCCGCCGGCCTGGTCGGAACCAAAAGCTGCGTCGTCGAACGGAGATTCCGATTCGGCGTCCACCAGCCAGCCAGTGGAATCGCCCGCCGAAGAAGAACCGCTCCCAGTCCATGGCGCTTTCTTTTCCGGCGACACCACCTTCTTCTCTCTCAACGGCGCGTTGCACACGATCGGGAAAGAAAAACTGACCGGCACGCTCCGCTCCTTTTGGGGCAAGGAGACGGTCGATCTTCTGGCCAGAAAAGGAGAGATCATTCTCGTCACCACGCGCGATCCGCAGCTGTATTGCCCGGAGGCGCCGATCACGTTGGTCAATGTCGATGCGGAACAAACCGAGCGCGCCCGGGCCCAACAGCGCCTGACCGCTTGTCCTGTTTTTCTCACGCTCGCGCGGGACGGGTTAATCCTCCAGGAGCCGGCCGTGCAGTTGGTGCAGCATTACGGACAGAAACTTTTCGCTCAACTCTGGACCGCGAAAAAAGTCCGGTTCGTTTTCGAACAAAGTGATTCATTGCCGGAATATGCCGCGGAAGTCCCAGGCGAGAATGACATCGACCACTGGATCCTGAGCACGCTCCGCAGCATCCAGTTCCAGGACCTGGGCGATAAGGCGGAAGTGGATGGCGGCAGCATTCCCGCCTTCACCCGCGACGGGTTCGAGCGCGTCCAACAACTCCGGCTCACGGTCGCAGAGGCGCAATTTGCCTCGCAATTCAATGGCGCCCGCTCCATCGCGCAGATCGCAAAAAATCTCCGGCTCGATTTCAAGTTCGCCCGCCTCACGCTCTACCGTTTCCTCGCGCTCGAGATCGTGGAATGCTGGCCGCCCACTTCGCCCAATGCGAAACCAGAAAAGCGCGGCTTCTTCCAAAAGCTCGGATTTGGCGAATAGCCCTCGGCGCAGTACTGTGGGCTAATGCCTGCGAGAACGGAACCTTCGTCCCCGGAAGAGCCGTCGAATATCGTGGCGCTGCCCAGCGCGCCTGAGGAAAACCGCGCCTCCCGTTTTTCCGCGCCGGAAAATTTCCTGAACCGCGAGCTGAGCTGGCTGGAATTCAACCGGCGCGTGCTCGAGGAAGCGCAGGATCCGACGCAGCCGCTGATCGAGCGGGTCAAGTTCCTCACCATTTTTAGCTCAAACCTCGATGAATTTTTCGAGATCCGCGTCGCCGGCATCAAGCAACAGATCGAAAGCGAGACCAGCGACGTTGGCGCCGATGGTTTGAGTCCGACCGAGACCTTTAACGCCATTCAGCGCACCGCGCACGAGATGGTCGCGACGCAGTACGCGCTGTGGAAAGACGATCTCGCGCCCGCCCTCGCGAAGAACGGCATCCGCGTGCACGACGTCGCGGAGTTGAACGCCAAGCGAGCCGCCTGGGCCCAGCGTTATTTCCGCGAAGAAGTTTTCCCGATGCTCACGCCGCTGGCGGTGGACGCGAGTCATCCGTTTCCGCAGTTGCTGAACAAGAGCCACAACCTGCTCGTGCGCGCGCGAAGCGAGCGGAAAGGCGAACTCCTCCACGCCATCGTCCAAGTCCCGCGCGTCTTGCCGCGTCTGATCCTTCTGCCGCGCGGCAAAGGCGAGGACGAGCCGTGGGATTACATTTACCTCTCCTCGCTGATCAAGCATCACATCGCCGATCTCTTCCCGGGTTTGCTCCTCGACGGGGCTCACTCATTTCGGGTTACCCGCAACAGCGACCTCTACATCGACGAGGAAGAAGCGGATAATCTCCTGCGCAGCATCGAGCAGGAATTGCGGCGTTCGAGCCGCGGCGATGCCGTGCGCCTGGAAGTGGCGGCCGATTGTCCGAAGGATTTTCGCGAATTGCTTCTCGAATTTTTCGAACTCGGCGAAATGGATCTCTACCGTCTCGATGGCCCCCTCTCGATGACGCACCTCGCGCCGCTGGTCGCGAACGACGCGTTCGCGAAATTAAAGGACCGCGTCTTTCAACCGGCGCGCGATCCTGCCCTGCCGCCGCACGCCAATATTTTCGAAGTGATGCGCAAACAGGATGTGCTCCTGCATCATCCCTACGAGAGCTACGATCCAATTGTCGAGTTCATCGAAAACGCCGCGCAAGATCCCCAGGTCCTCGCGATCAAGATCACCTTGTATCGGACCAGCGGCGATTCGCCGATCGTGGAAGCTCTCATGCACGCCGCCAGCGCCGGCAAACAGGTGACGGCTCTGGTGGAATTGCGCGCACGCTTCGATGAAGCCGCGAATATTCAATGGGCGCGCCGGCTCGAGGAGGCGGGAGCGCATGTTGTTTACGGCGTGGTCGGTTTGAAGACGCACTGCAAGGCGCTCCTCATTGTGCGCCGCGATGCCGACCGCCTCAGGCAATATGTCCATCTGGGAACGGGCAACTATCATCCGCGCACGGCCCGCACGTATACCGACTTCAGCTTGTTCACGACCAACCCGAAAATCACCGAGGAAGTCGCCATCGTCTTTAACACCCTCACCGGGCTCGCGAGTTATCCGGGTCTGGAAAAGCTGCTGGTCGCGCCGTTCGACCTGCAAAGCCGCGTCATCGGAATGATCGAGCGCGAACGGGATCACGCCCTCGCCGGAAAGGCCGCCCGCATCATCGTGAAGCTCAACTCCCTCGTCGACCAGGGTATCATCCAGAAACTCTACGAAGCTTCGTGCGCCGGCGTGAAGATCGACCTGATCGTACGCGGCATCTGTTGTCTTCGCCCCCGCATCCCGAACCTGAGCGAGAACATTCGTGTCATCAGCATCGTCGGCCGCTTCCTCGAGCACAGCCGGATTTACTACTTCGAGAACGACGGTAAGCCGGAAGTGTTTCTCGCCAGCGCGGATTGGATGCCGCGAAATTTTATCCGGCGCGTTGAGATCGCCTTTCCCATCGAGGACGCCACTCTGCGGGACGAAATCGTGAACGACGTCCTCCCGCGTTTCCTGAACGACCACATCAAAGCCCGCGAGCTCCAGTCGGATGGCTCTTATGTTCGCTTGAAGCCAGAGGAAGGCGCGCCTCGCTCCCAAGCCCAGCTTCATTTCCGGGAGAGATCGCGCGGCCAGGCCCGCCAGCTCGCGGAATCGCAGAAGGCGCCCATGATCAAGCTCACTCCCATCAACGTCGTCCGGAAAGAGCTCTCATGAAAAAGAAGAAGATCCTCGTCATCGACATCGGCGGCACCCACGTGAAGTTGATGATTTCGCGCCGTGAAAAACGCAAATTTGATTCCGGCCCGAAGCTGACCCCGAGGCAGTTGATCGCCCAGGTAAAGAAAACCGCGGAAGGCTGGAGCTACGACGCCATCTCGATCGGGTTCCCTGCTCCCGTCCACAAGGGGCGGGTTGCGAACGACCCCAAGCATCTTGGTAAAGGCTGGATCGGTTATAACTTCACCAAGTCGTTAGGTAAACCTACCCGGGTAATGAACGATGCCGCCATGCAGGCGCTCGGAAGCTATCGCGGCGGCCGCATGCTCTTCCTCGGCCTCGGAACCGGACTCGGTTCCACGCTGGTCTGGCAGCGGAATGTCCTGCCTCTCGAGCTGGGCGATTTGCCTTATGAAGGCGGCATCATCGAAGAGGTGTTGGGCAAACCGGGCTTGGAGCGCCTCGGAAAGAAAGAGTGGGAACGAGAAGTCCTCTTCTGCCTCGCCCAACTCAAGCTCTCTCTCATTGCCGATTACGTCATGCTCGGGGGCGGTAACTCCAAGGTCCTAGATGAAGTCCCGGAAGGCGTGGAGCTCGGTCACAATCGCAATGCCTACCTCGGCGGCTGCCGCATGTGGGAGATCGACTCAAAGAGCCGCGCACCCAAGTGGAATGTGATCTAGAAGCCCTTGGGCTAGCACTGTCGTTCTGAGCGAGGCGAAGAATCTCTGATCATTTACGGTTTCGTTCGGTTATGGCGCTGAGAAATAGTCAGAGATCCTTCGCTTTCGCCCAGGATGACAACCTTTTTGGACTTAAGATTACTTGTTGTTAGGCCGGGAGAACCGCGATGAAGCGCACGTGGACGATCATCGGCGTTAGCGACGTAGCCAGTAGCCTCAAATGGTACCAATCGCTCTTTGGGCAACCTTCGAGGCCTCCCGCCCATGACGATTTTGGCCAACTCCTGGATACAGATGGAACCGTCTTGCTCTGTCTTCACCAGTGGGGCGCACACGGGCATCCCTCTTTGAGGAGCCCGGACGAGGCGTCGCCTGGTAACGGCCTCCTCTTGTTCTTCCGCGTGGACGATTTCGATCCGGCCCTGAAGAGGGCACGCGCTCTCGTCGCCCGGTTCGAAGAGGAGCCTCACCTGAACCCGCACACTCGAACGCAGGAGTTCTCGCTTCGCGATCCCGACGGATACTATGTCACGATAAGTGCGGTACCTGCACACCCGTCATAGATCGACTGATGGTGTAGCGGCGGCTGTCACGAGCCGCGATCGCACCCAACCAGAAACACGGGATTTCGACAACGGATCTCGCAAGGGTGGGCCCAAAGCCAGGGGTGCTCTTGGAGCGTGCCATTGCTTGCTCCAGAGACGCTTTCGGGAGTGCCCAGCCCGCCGCTCCGATCATCTTGACTTGGGCCCAAGCATTTCGCACGATGGCGCCTCTTTTCCCCCATGGAGATAGCGCCACATGCTCAGTAGCCTCGATACCGTTATCGCGTTCGCGGTGATCATGACGGTCCTTTGCCTGGTCATCACGATTCTGGTGCAAATGATTTCCGCAGCTCTCGGGCTCCGCGGTAAGAATCTGGCCAACGCTCTTTCGCTCACGTTCCAAACCATCGATCCTCACATCGCCGAGCACGCGCACGCGTTGACCGAGCAAATCCTGAAGGACCCGATTTTGAGTGATTCCCTCGGCGCCCCGAAAGGCCGGGAGAACAGCGGCAACCCGTTGTGGAGCGCGCTGCTTGAAGCTGAGAAGAAGGTAAAAAGGGCGCAACAGGATTGGCAGGCTCTGGCCCGAGTCGCGGCTGACCCGGCCAAAAGCCAGGAGGTTGCTCCCTTGTTGGAAGAGGCGAAGACTCGGGTCGCGCAAGCTTTAGTCTCAGCGAAAGGGGCGGCGGCCAGTATTCGCCCGGATATTTCTTTGTGCCGAAATAAACCGTGGACGTTTTTATCGCGGGGAGGGAAACGCCTCGCGACCGCGATTCGTCCCGGCGAGGTCTATCGGGTCCTGCACGAATTCAGCGAGCTGACGGAATCGGAAGCGGCCCTGCGCGGGATCCCGCATCTTCTTGTCGAAAAATCCGCCAGCATTCTCAATTCACTCAAGCAGCCGGACCAACCCTCCATGGAATCGAAGCTAAAACTTCAGGCCATCATCGATGTCGCCAATCGTTTCACAAGCGATGGGGAAAAGAAGGCGATCGTCGATTCGGTGGCGAACCTGGGCGCGACGGTGGAGCGCGCGACCACGCAGGCTTACGATCGGTTTCAACGCTGGTTCGGCAGCGCGCAGGACCGCTCGGAACAATGGTTTCAGATGCACATCCGCGGGCTGACCATCGCGTTTTCCATCGTCACCGCCTTCGCTCTTCAGTTGGATACCACGGACCTGTTTCGCCAGCTGCGCGATCGGCCCGGGCTGGTCGATGCCCTGGTGAAATCAGCGCCGGGTGTTTTGGCGCAGGGCGCGCAGGTGCTCGACTCGAGCGATACGCCGGCTTACCACGCGTATCTTCTCTGGTTGCAGAACCATCCGCTTTTCCCGTTGCAGACGCTTCCGGTTCCGGGCACGCCGCAGAGTTTCCGCCAAGCGATCGCCGATCGGTTGAAGGCTGCGCCGGACAAGAGTTACGCGGTGCAACAATTCGATGCAGCGTTTGATCTCGCTCTCAAAACTGAAGGCACCGCGCAGATGACGGAAGCGGACGCAGCCAAAGCCGCCTATCACGATTGGAGCAAAAAGTTTCCGACTTATTCGCTCAGCCCTGCCGCTCTTACAGACAAGCAAAATGTCGACAAGGCGATCGCGAGCCAAATTGAAAACGATTCGGTCGCCAAAGGACCGCCCACGGCGGCGAGCGCCCTGGCGTGGGTGTCGGATTACGACGCGTTGAAAAATGAGGGCGTGATGGCGTTCGAAAAATCGCGCCAGGAAACCTTTCGGAACCTGCAAACCACGATACACGATGCGGGTTTCGATCTGGTGCCCAGACCGCTTTTCGAGCGCTGGGAAAAAGATCCCGTGCCCTATTGGGCGCGACACTTTTCCCCTTGGTTCGCTCACTACCTCCGGCATCTCCTGGGCGTGTTGATCACGGCCGGGCTTCTCGCATTGGGTGCGCCGTTCTGGTTCAATCTGCTCAAGAATCTAATGAACCTGCGCCCCGCCGTCGCGAGCCTGGTGGAGAAGCGACCGCAAAGCACTCCGGCTTTGCCCACATCTCCGGCTACACCTCCATCATCGAGTTGAGAAACGCGTGATTACCTGGGCTGATTTTCTAAGGCCGTACCAAACGGCAGGTCCGCAGCTCTTCAGCGCAACGTTCCTGCAACGCTGGGGCGGTGAAGAGTGGGAACCAAATGATGAGGATCGCAAGGCGGGCGCGAAGTTGCACACGCAACTCGCCTCGCGCATCACCACCCAGCGACTCGGTTATCTCGATGGGGTGGAGAAAACCGCGCTCGATAGTGTTTATTCGCTCTTCGAAAAAACTCGAAAGCTTGGGGACGAATATCCCGGGGCCCGCCACTTCGACGCCATCGCGTGGGATGTGATGAACACACGCATTCGTCCTTTCACCGCGAAGTGGCATCGGGCGAGCGAAAGCGGAGTCCTGGGCGCGCTGGACGCGACGGATGAATTCCGCGCGGAATTGTCAGCGCTCCAGGTTGTGCTCGAGCGTTTCGATCGCCTGCTCCTGCATTTGCGGGATGGCCGTCCGGTGGCGGACGCGGCGGTCGAAGGTAAGAGCGAACGCGAAGAAACCCTTCGCGACGAGATGGCCAGCGAATTGCCGTGGGGGATTCCGCATCTCCTCGGAGGAATCGATCAGGAACCGGCTGGCGAAATCGATCCGGTCGATGCAATCAACGCCGCGGAACGCGCGGCCATTCGCGCGCGACGGCAAAAGTATGGCATCGAAGACAAGCCGCACGCCGTCGCTCTGGCTCTTTCGGGCGGCGGAATTCGATCGGCCACTTTTTCGCTCGGCGTTCTGGTGGCGCTGGCCGGTCGCGGAGTAATGCCGCAGTTCGATTATATCTCCACCGTCTCAGGCGGCGGTTATCTCGGATCTTTTCTCAGCGCTTATCTGACCTCGCCGCAGAAGCCTAACGACCAGTCAATCGGGCTTCAGGCGGATGAGCTTCCATTTCGCCGGGAAGAAGGCGAAGCCGAGGCGCTGCGCCACCTCCGGCATCACAGCAAATTTTTGGCAACCGGCTCGCTCTGGAGCCGGATCAAAATGATGTCCGCGCAGATTTACGGCATGCTGCTCAACGGGGCCGGTATCGTCTGGATCGCGATGCTTGCGGTTTTGCTGGAGCGTTTCCTGCGCGACTGTCCCGCGCTCGATGGGCGTTTGAAACCGTTCATCCTGGTGGTGGTAATGCTCTGGGCCTTCGGCGCGCTGGCCGCGCTGCTCTCTTTGCGTTTCTGGCGCAAACTCCAAATCCACGCCGACGCGATGGTGACTCTGCCGACGATGCTCCTACTGGGACTGCTGGCGTGGCGCGGGCTCGATTCGCTCCACGCGTGGTTTCACAATCTTGCAGCCACGCCCTCCACGGGTCCGTGGCTCTGGAGAAAAGAAACGCTGTTCACGGTCCTGGGTGCGATTCCGGTCGTTACCTCCGCGCTCACCGGAGTCTTCGGGCGTTTTCTCAAGCGCCTCGGCGTCGTGCTCGTGATCCTCTCCGGAATCGCGGGGCCGCTCTTTTTCTTCGCCATCTATCTCCTGCTTTATGAATGGTCGCGATTCTCCGGAGTTGCCTTCGGGATGGGGCCTTTGGGGCTCGCGGGACAATGGGCGATCGTCGGTCTGGGTGCGGCTGTTTATTTTCTGATGCTCGACATCAACTTCACGTCACCGCACCGGCACTACCGCAACAAACTCGCGGAAGCGTACCTGATTCGTCCGGCAAAAAAACCGTCACGCGAGAAGCCGTTTGATAACGCGGTTTCCGTCCTGCTTTCCGAGCTGGGAGAATCAGCCCCGAACGCGCCCTATCCGCTGATCAACTCCGCGCTCAACGTTCCCGGCTCATCCAATCCCCGGATGCAGGGACGCCTGACCGACTTCTTTCTCTTTAGTCCGCGTTTCTGCGGGAGTCCGCTCACGGGTTACAGGCCCACGACCGAATGGGAGAAAGCCGACAAGCATCTCGATCTCGGCACGGCGATGGCCATCTCCGCCGCGGCCGCCGGACCGCAGATGGGAATCGGCACCATGAAGAAGCTGAGCTTCTGGCTCGCGCTCATGAATGTCCGGCTCGGTTATTGGCTTCGAAAACCGGGGAGCAAGCATGCGCTGCTTTTTGGCGGCGCACCGGGACTCTGGTTTTTGCTCAAGGAAATGCTCGGGACGATGAACGAGAAATCGGCGTGGCTCAATGTCTCGGACGGCGGCCACATCGAGAATCTGGGAGTGTATGAACTGCTGCGCCGGCGCTGCAAATACATCGTCGTGGTTGATGGCGAGCAGGATCCCAAGATGACTTTCAAAGCGCTCACTACGCTCCAGCGTCTTGCCTTCATCGATCTCGGCGTGCATCTCGACCTCGATCTCGACGATCTGCGACTCAACGCGCTGGGTCTCAGCCGATCGCATTTCCGCTTCTGTCGCATTCGTTACCCGAAAGAAGGCCGGGGCTCGGAAGAAGTTTGCGGATATCTGCTCTACCTCAAGCTCTCCCTTACCGGAAACGAAGGCGAGTTCCTCCGGCGCTACCGGCTCGATGAGCCCGTCTTTCCGCATCACTCCACCGCCGACCAATTTTTCAGCGAGACGCAGTTCGAAGCTTACCGCAGCCTGGGCGAACACGTGGGAGACAAGCTTTTCCTGCGCGCGCTTCTGGGGAAGGAGATGGCGGAATCGAAATCGATCAACGTCGAAGAATGGTTTGGACAACTGGGCAGGAACTTGCTCGAGCCGTTGTCCAATCCAAACCGCGCGGCGAAACAGGCGTCGGCAGAATCCTCCGTCCATGCCTCATGATTTCTTCCTGAGTTACGCGACTCTGGATAATAAACCGGTCATCCCGGGCCGGCCGGAGTACGAATGGGTGACCACCTTCCATGGCGTTCTCCTGACCAAGCTCCAGTATTTTCTCGGGCGGGAGGTCGACACGTTTTTTGATCGCGGCGATCTCAGCGGCAATTCCGCGCTGACGCCGGAGATCGATGCCGCGCTCGCCAACAGCCATCTTTTCGTTGCCATCAGCTCGCCGGCCTACTACGCGCGGCCCTGGTGCAAATTAGAGCGCCGACGTTTCATCGAGGGACTCGGCGCAAATCCGTTGCTGGCGAAGCGGATCTTCGTCATTCACACCATCGATGTGGATCCGCTGATCAAGCCGCGCACGTGGCAGAGCGAATTCTTCCCCGATCTCCGCGGTTATTATTTTTTCCGGGAAGACAAAGCTTCCGGCGGCCCTCCCCGGACCTTGGGGGCGCCCACGCTGGACGAACCGGGCGCGAACGCCGACCAATACTATATAGAGATCGATCGCTTGGCCCGGGACATGGCCGATCGGATTCGCGCGCTCGAGGGTGGGTCATCGTCGCCGCAGAGCGTAACGGTGGTCGAGCCGACTGAGACCGACGGTGTCTTCCTGGCCGAAAATGCCTTTCGCTCCCATACGGAGCGAGAAGAGTTGCGCGTGACCCTGGGTGACGCGGGTTACGACGTCCGTCCCTCCGCGAGCATGGCCGGCAAGCAGGTCGCTGAACTCAACGCCGCGATGGCCGACGCCCTCGCCTTCGTCCAGATCGTCAGTCCCGTTTTACTTGAGATTCCCGGAGGAGGCGGAGTCACCTATGATCAGGTGCAGCTCGCGGCGGCCGGCGCAGCCAAGCTTCCGTCATTCCGGTGGCGTGCACCCGACATGGACCTCGCCGCGGCGGCCGCAAACTATCCCGGCTTCAAACAATTTGCCGAAGCGCCTGATGTGCGTCCGCAACTTCTGCCGCTTTTCAAAGCCGATCTCCTGGAGGCGCTGGCCACGTTGCGCGCGGCGCGGCACGTGAAGCAGGCCGGGCAAGGTGAGGATCGACTCGTTCTGATCACGGGGGATTCGGCCGATCTGGAAAAATATGGGGAAACTGTCGCGCAGGAGCTTCAGACCCATGCGCTGGGCCACTACATGACCGACACGCCGGCCGGAGAACTCGAAGCCGAGGATGTGCGCGGCTTTTTGGTTCTCTATGGCGCGAGCAAGGCAGAATGGGTGCGGGACCGGCTTCGCATCATCCGCACGCTTCCGAAAACCCGGCTGCGCGATTTGCAAGTGGGTGTTTATTTTTGCCCGCCACCGCCCGACGAAGCCGGACGCCGGCTTCTTTTCGACATGCCCTCCTTTAAAAAAATCCGGTGGGACGATAAGTCATCGCTCAACGCGTTTGCTGCGTCCGTTTCGCAGTAAAAACAAACATGCCCGACGCGCGCGTTGATTGCCCTTATCCAGGACTGCGCGCGTATTTTACCGGCGAACGCGATTGGTATTTTGGCCGCGAGGAACATGTGGACGCGATGCTGTCGCGCCTGGAGGAGAGTCGCTTTCTCGCGGTGGTCGGTTCGAGCGGCTCGGGAAAATCCTCGCTCGTTTTTGCGGGGCTGATTCCAGCATTGGGCGAAGGCCAGCTGGCTGGTTCCCGCCGCGATGCCGAGGGTGGGCCTGCCTCGTGGAGTGTGATCTGCTTCAATCCCGGGAACGATCCCCTCGCCGAGCTGGTCGCTGCCATCGGGAAGGCGGCCGTGAAGAAGGACGATCCGCATCTGGCCGGTTATATCCGGGCGGCACTGGAATCGAGCGGCGGCCTCATCGAAGCGCTCAACGTTGCCGGCTTGATCGACCCGCAGCGCGAGACGCTGGTTTACGCGGACCAATTCGAAGAGCTTTTTCGTTTTGGCGAGAAAGCCTCGCGCACTGCGCAAGAGAACGCGTTGAGGTTCGCGACCTTGTTCGTCGCGGCCGCAGAACAAACGCAGGTCCGATTGCACCTCCTGCTTTCGATGCGGTCGGAATTCATCGGTCAGTGCGAGGCTTTTCCAGGTCTCTCCGAGATCGTGAGCCGCAGCCAGTTCCTCACACCTCGCCTCAGCCGCAAACAACTCGAACGCTCCCTGAGTTGTCCCGCCGCGGCGGTGGGATGGAAGCTCGCGCCCGATGCGCTCGCGGCGATTCTGAATGATTGCGGAAATTCTCCCGACCAACTCCCACTGGCGCAGCACATCCTCCGTCGGATGTGGATGCGGGCGGCCGGCGCGCAACGGCGGGAATTGACCCTGGAAGATTACAATGCCGAAGGAGGCATTCGGAAATCGATCGCGGAACATGGCCAGGAGATCCTGAAAGGACTTCCGCAGCCGGGCGGGACGGAAGTCACCCGCAACCTTTTCATGGCCTTGTGCGAGCAGCGCGAAGAAGGTCCGCTCGTCCGGCGCTTGAGCACTCGCGCCGAAGTCGAAGCGATCGCTGGTGAGAACAGCGCGCTGGTGCCCGAAGTGATCGCGGCCTTTTCCGGAAATGATCCCGGATTTATCGCTGAGGACGATGGCTGGCTCGACGTCAGGCACGAGGCCGTGCTCCGGCAATGGCCCCTGATTAGTGAATGGCGGACGATCGAAAACGAATCGGAAACGTGGCTCCACGAACTCTCGCAGGCGGCAAAAGACTACGAGAAAAAATCCGGCAAGATGGAGTTGTGGCGGGGAAATGATTTGCGCGAAGCCGACGCCTGGTTTCGCAAAGAAAAACCGTCGGAGGCGTGGGCCATTCGGCATGGGATCAGGAATTGGGAAAAATCAGTTCAATTCCTCGAGATTAGCCGGCAGGCCGCTATCGATTTGGAGGAAGCGAAGAAAAAGGAAGCGCGTGAAGCTCGAGAGGAAAAGGAACGCCGGCAAAAAAGGCGCTCCCTGGCCATCGCAGGCTCTGCGCTGTTCCTCCTGGTCGCCTGCGTGGTCATGGCGATTTTCTGGAGGATGGCGGTGAAGGCGCAACTGGATGCGATGATGAGCAGCTGGGCGGCGGGACTTAGTAAATCCGAGGCGGAGCGCGCGTCCGCTGACCGGCTCAAGCTGATGCAGGCCATCGTGGTCGCGGCGGGCCCGATCATTGACAGCGGCAAAGCTGCCTTAACCGAGGCTGAGGAGCGCGCGGTGCAACTAACCTCGGCGATTAGCGAGGCCGCCGTCGAGCCGCCACCAGAACAGGCAGCCATCGATGAAGTGTGGCACGCCCGCAACGACGCGGAGAAAGCGGTCAAAGCGATCAACGGTTTGGTCGATTCGATCAAGCAGGCAGCACGAACTGACGACGAGATAGGCCAGGCCGCGGCTGATCTCGATAAGCAAGCGCACGAAGTGGAAGCGCGTTTTCAGCTGTTGGAGAAAGATCCGAAAAAATGGGACGCCGTCAGCAAGACCGTCGAGGCGCGCCTGGCGGAGGCAGAGAAGGCACTCGCGGGGCTGATCGGCGTGGAACCGCTCAATCCCGCTTTGCTCAAAGAGAAAGACAAGAAGGATATCCCGGAGGCGATCGCGCAGATGGACGCGGTTCGCGCCATAAAGAAAGCGGCTGAAGCTCTCGGATATCACGAGAGTGATTTTCAAACATTTGCCGCTCGCCTCGCCAGCGTCGAAAAGACGCTTTCCGCGGCCCGCGCGGCGAAAGAAGTTGGACCGAGTACGGGGCAAATCGCCGTCTGGAAGCCGGACGCAGCGGTTCCGCTGGTGCATCAAGGAGGCACCGTCTACCGCGTCCGCTTCGGCCCGCTGATCCCGAACAAAGTTCCACTCATTGCTTCGGCTTCGGGGGACCAGCAGGTGTGGTTTTGGAAACCGGATGGAGCCAATCTGGAAAGGTTCTCTCTTGGTTGTCCGGTGACCGATATGGCCTTCGCACCTTCCGGCGACGCGCTGGTGGCCGCCGGCAAAGGGAAACAGGTCCGCGTCTTTCGCTGGAAGGATTTGCCGAGCCAGGGCACTCTGGAAAGCGCCGATTTCCTCCAGCATTCCGATACCATTTCTGATGTTGAGTTCAGCCACGGAGGGCAACGCATCGCCTCGGCCAGCGGAGATCGAACCGTTCGCGCATTCGACTCGCGCTCGCTGACCCAGCTTTACTACACCAGTCCACCGCTGCCCGGAATCGTCACCTCGATTGCGTTCCATCCAGGGGACAACATGATCGTGAGCGCCAGCGACGATGGGGGCGTGCGTCTCCACACCATCGACAAACCAGCCGTCCGGTTATTGGGGAAAATGGATGCACCGGCACGCCGAGCCGAATTTAGCGCGGACGGGAAATTGGTCATCGCCGCCAGTGGCGACAAGACCGCGCGGGTCTGGTGGATCGAGCCGCCTCACCAAATCCTGAACCTGGAGCACCCGGCGTCTGTGATGCATGCGACCTTCCGACCGGTGAAAGAGGCGTCGGGTTATACCTTCGCCACATGTTCGACCAATGGTGAAGTGCGTTTGGTTCGAATGACCAAGGTCACAGCTTACGCTGCGGAGTATGTCGAGAAGGTTTTGGAACCACGCCATTCCGCTGCCGCTGTTTTTGCGGGGTGGAGCGACGACGGTCACTGGCTGGCGACGGTAGGTGGTGGCGAAACCCTGGTTTGGGAATGGAGGGGCGACGGACTCGTCGCCGTCCTTCGTTTGGTGGGCCTGCCCGGCACGCTCCGCGCGGTGTTTTCTCCCGACGCGAAGTTGCTGGCGACGTCTGGTGGGAGCGACACCGCTTACCTTTGGGATCTGACAAAAATTCGCGCCGCCCGATAGGCCGCGGTCGCAGTGGCTTTCGGATGGTGCGCGGTACAGGGTTCGAACCTGTGACCCCTACCGTGTCAAGGTAATGCTCTACCACTGAGCTAACCGCGCGCAGGCAGAAGTGATAAGTGAATAGCGATCAGTGATCCGTCAAGCGGGGATCGCGCGCTGGTAGGGACGCCGCGCTGCGGCGTCCGATTTTGTCGAATGCGCGCCGTTATACCGACGCCGCGGCGCGGCGTGGCTTCCAGATTACGCCGCCAGCTTGGCCGCGTCTTTGTGGCCGAGGATGCGCACCGTTTGTTGAAGCTGCTCCACTTTAAGCGGTTTCTTCAACACGGTGATCGGGCCTTTCGCCAGGATCCGATCCAGCATTTCGCTGTCGGGATAACCTGTGATGACCACAATCGGCAGTTCTGGATCGGCTTCCTTCGCGGCGTCGTAGACGTCGTCGGCGGGGCCGTCCGGCAATTTCAAATCGAGGAAGAGAAGATCGAATTTTTGTTTCTCGAGCGCCGCGATCGCTTCTTTAACCGTGCCGACTACGACGCGGCTGAACCCGATTTTCTTGAGGAAAATCTTGAACAAGCTTTGAAGACTTTCATCGTCATCGACCACGAGCACGGTCGGCTGGCCCGACTTGTCTTCCTTCAAAATGTCCTTGTCGAGCGCGGCTTTTTTAATCCGCCAGCGGCCGCCGATTTGGATGGCAGGCAACTGTCCGCGCTGCACCAGGTAATAGACGGTGGGCAACGGGATCCGGAGATATTTGGCCGTTTCCTTGACCGTCAAAAGGTTATGCATTGGAGAAAAACAGCAACTTGCCTCCCAATGGGCAAGCCTTTTCGCTTGGGGGAGCATTATAACTTTTATGGTCCGTGTCAATCTTTAGTTCTAAATCCCGGAGCCCGCGCAGCCATCTGGCGGGCCGTTTCCGGCGCGTTTGGTCGTTTTCGACAGGATTCACGAGTCCTGAGGGAGGTCACATCCTGACTGGACAAGGAGGGAGCGGCAGTTGACTATTCCCACCTTCAATGAGCGCTCTTTTCTTCAAGCGGTTCTTGCAGCGCCCATTTCAAGTGGCCTCCATCATCCCCAGTTCGAAGGCGATGGTGAAGCGTGTGGCGCGCAAGATGGATTTCAGCAAACCGCGCGTGATCGCCGAATACGGACCGGGAGAAGGCGTGCACTCGCGCGAGATCGCGCGCCGGATGCCGCCCGGATCCAAGCTTCTCCTGTTCGAGCTCGACCCCGCTTTTTCCCGCGATCTGCAACGGCAGTTTGCGGACGACCCGCGCGTTCACGTGATCAATGGCGATGCCGCGCGCCTGACCGAGGAGCTGGAGAGCCGCGGGATTGCGAAGTGCGATTACATTCTTTCCGGCATTCCTTTCAGCATTCTCGAGATCAAAAAGAAACGCGCCTTGCTCGAGCAAACCTACGAAGCACTGGCGGAGGGCGGCAGCTTCATCATCTATCAGGTCACGAATGAGCTGCGGCAGCATGCCAAGCTGTTCGATCGCGCGGACTCGGAATATTGCCTGCAAAACATTCCGCCGATGTTCATCACCGTTTTCCACAAAGCGAATCGTCGGAACGGGCACAACCGTCCGTTGCGGTCCGCCGCGGAATTTTCCACCAACCATCGTTCGGCATGATGTCGATGCGGCTGGAAAAGGACTCGATGGGCGAGATGTCCGTCCCGGAGTCCGCGCTTTATGGCGCGTCCACGCAACGCGCGGTCCTGAATTTTCCGATTAGCGGTTATCGCTTTTCCCGGCCGTTCATTCGCGCGCTGGGTCTGCTCAAATGGGCCGCGGCGCAGGCCAACGCCGATCTCGGTCTGCTCGATGCGCATCGCTGCGCCTTCATCGTCCAGGCCGCAGAAGAAGTGGTAGAGGGGAAACTCGATGAGCATTTTCCGCTCGATATTTTTCAGACCGGTTCAGGCACGAGCACGAACACGAACGCGAACGAGGTCATCTCGAACCGTTGCTGTCAGCTCGCGGGAAAACAAATCGGCGCGCGCGATCCGGTTCATCCGAACGACCACGTCAACATGGGCCAGTCGAGCAATGACGTCATTCCCTCGGCCATTCATATCAGCCTCGCGGAACAGTTGAAGAACGCTCTCATTCCGGCGCTGGAGAAACTGCACGGCGCGCTCGATCGCAAGGCGAACGAATTCTGGGACATCATCAAGATCGGCCGGACGCATTTGATGGACGCGACGCCGGTCCGGCTCGGCCAGGAATTCAGCGGGTACGCCTGGCAGGTTTTTTATGGGGTCGAGCGCGCGAAGCGGGCCATGGCCACGCTGGAAGAACTCGCCCTGGGCGGGACGGCGGTCGGCACGGGCCTGAACCGGCAGACCGAATTTCCCGGGAAAGTGATGCGGCATCTCGAGCAGCGCACCGGGATTAAATTTCGCGAAGCGCAAAACCACTTCGAAGCCCAGGGCGGGAAAGACGCTGTCGTGGAAGCGAGCGGCCATTTGAAGACGATCGCGGTCAGCCTGTTTAAGATTGCGAACGACATTCGCTGGCTCGGGAGCGGCCCTCGTTGCGGCATCGGCGAAATCCTGTTGCCCGCGACCCAGCCCGGCAGCTCGATCATGCCCGGAAAAGTGAACCCGGTCTTGTGCGAATCGCTCATGATGGTTTGCGCGCAGGTTATCGGCAACGACAACTGCGTCACCTGGTCAGGCGCAAACGGAAATTTCGAGCTGAACGTGATGATGCCGGTGATGGCGCACAATGTTCTCGAAAGCACGCGGCTCCTGGCCAACGCGGCGGACGCTTTCTGCGAAAAATGCGTGGTCGGGATTGAAGCGAACGAAGAGCGCTGCCGCGAACTGGTCGAACTTTCGATGGCGATGGTGACGAGCCTGGCACCGAAGATCGGCTACGATCGCGCGGCCGAAATCGCGAAGAAGAGTGCGAAGACCGGGCGCACCGTCCGCGAAATTTGCCTGGAGGAGAAGGTTCTTCCCGCCGAGGAGCTGGAGCGCGCGCTCGATCCCGTGGCCATGACGGAACCGGGCGGTGAAGGTTCCGGCGGCGGATAAGGATCATGTCCAGACTCAAAGCCGCGGCGGCTTTCGTTGCGTTGGTGGGCACCCTGACGAATCTTTCGGGCGCTCCTGAGAAAAAAATAATCGATCTGGCGGCGATCGTGACCAAGGCCGATGCCGCGGCGGCGTTGAGCGAGCCAGTCCAGGAACCGCAGTCGCGCAATGAAGAGGGCGCTGAAGGATATTATTCGCGCTGCAATTATTACAGCCAGAATCCCGGCCGCTCCCTCGTGCTGCGTTTGCGCCAGGCGTCCGCCGGCCAGCTCGCGCCGGTGAAGCAATTGGAAGAACTAATGGCGGGCAACGCAAAGATGAAACCCCTCACGGGTTTCGGAGAGAAGGCGGCGGTCGCGAGCGAGGGCGCGTCGAGCGGGCTCTCGCATCTGCTGATGCTTTACGTGGCCAAGGGCAACGCGCTGGTCACGATCGGGATCGGCGGAATCGATGATGAAAAGTCCGGGCTGGAAAAAGCCAAGACCCTGGCGCGCAAGATCATGAAGAAACTTTAGGCTCAGCCATGGTCGCTAACGTGAACGGTCCTCATTTTTCCGGCGGTGCGAACATCGCGATCAAGTGCCCGAGCCATACCTACGAGCAGATGCTCGCGTTCTACCGGGATACCCTCGGCCTGCCCCTGATCGAGGAGGAAGATGACGGATGCATTTTCCAGTTCGGCCCGAATCGGCTCTGGATCGATCGAGTGCCGAATTTGAGTCATCCTGATATCTGGCTGGAATTGGAAACCAACGACACCGAAGCAGCCGCCTCGTACTTAAAGATCAACGGTGTCCCGCGCCGCGATGAAGTGGAACAACTCCGGGAAGACTTCGACGGCTTCTGGATTTCAGATCCGGCCGGGGTGATTCATCTCGTGGTGGGCGACGAAGAATAACGGGAATCTGCTCGTTAGGCCGCCGTGGGAACATGCCGGCCCATGATCACGACGTCGCGGTCGACGCCGTCGATGCGGGTGACGCGCGGAAGGAATCCCCAGCGCTCAAAACCTGCGCGGAAAAATAAACGGACGCTCGCTTCGTTGTGCGCCTGGATGCAGCCGATGAGCGTCCTGATCTGTAAATTCGGAGAATCGGCCACCGCCTTTTCCAAAAACGCTTTTCCCACGCCCCGGCGTTGGAATTCTCCGCTGACATAAACGCTGATCTCCGCCGTGGCGCGGTAAGCGGCGCGTTCCACGTAGGGATGAATGCTGAACCAACCCGCGATTTGCTGGTCGATCTCGGCGACCCAAAGAGGATGAACAGTCGCCGAGTGTTGGTGAAACCAGGGCAGCCGTTGTTCGACCGAAACTTCTTCTAATTGCGCGGTCGAAATTCGGCTGCGAATCGCTTCGTTGTAGATCTCAACGATCGCCGGCAGATCCGCCTCGACCGCGTCGCGAATGATCACAACGCGACCGGCGCCGTCTGGAAAAAGATATTGTCGAAGGTCGGCTGAAAAGCGCGCCCGCTCGTTTCGCCGATGCGGAACCGAACGCTAATTTCCGATTGGGCCGCACAATGCACCTCAACCTCGCTCCGGCCGCGTTCGGCGAGCATGGCTCGGATCGCGCCGGCCGCGAGCTCCGGCGTATTGCAATCCCGGCTGAGATGTCCCAGCACGATGCGCTCGATTTTTCCCGGGAGCAATTGCTCGATCACGGTCGCCGCCGCCGTGTTCGAAAGATGGCCATGCCGCGATTGGATCCGCTGCTTTACCGGCCAGGGCCGATGCGGATCGTTCTGCAAAAGTTTCTCGTCGTGATTGGTTTCGATCACGAGCGTGTGAACCTTCCGCAGGCGCTCGACCACCATCTTCGTCGCATATCCGAGATCGGTGATGAACCCGAGCGCGCTCGAGCCGGAATGAAAAGCGTAACCGACCGGATCGACTGCATCGTGGGGAACAGAGAACGTCTGGACCTGGATGTCGCAGATCGAAAAATCGGCCCCAGTCCGAAACAGCCTCCAGTTCAGGTGCCTGGATAATCCGCCACAGCGAATGGCTTCGGCCGTGAGCGAGTTGCAGTAGATCGGAATGTGAAATTTCCGGCAGAGCACTTCGAGGCCGCAAACATGATCGCCATGCTCGTGGGTTAGGAGCACGCCATCGAGCTGCGCAGGGGTAATGCCGCATTGCTCGAGGCGCAGAACGAGCTGGCGCGCGCTCAAACCGCCATCGACCAAAACCCGACAATGATCGGTCGCGACGAGCGCGCTATTTCCGGCGCTGCCGCTGCCGAGCATGGTCAAACTGAACACGTTCGATTAGTAGCGGACGCGTTCGCGATTCTCAAACAGAATTGCCTCCGCCCGGAGAAAAAACGCCGAGCGCGCTTCGGTCTTGCACTTGCGCGCTCGCGCCGCCACCATGCGGCATGAAATTATTCTTCCTCACGATTCTGATCGGCGCCGTCGCCCTCTTCCAACCCGCGGTCGCGCGCGCCGACGAGGCCAGCCATCGCAAGGCCGCCGAGTCGTTACTGAGCATGATGAACATGGACGCGGTCATGGGCGCCGCCATCGATCAGATGCTCGCTATGCAGATCAAGCAGAACCCGGCCATCGCCCCCTACGAGGCGGAGATGAAAGCTTTCCTGAAGAAGTACATGAGCTGGGCCGGGCTCAAAGATGACATGATCAAGATTTACGCGGACGAGTTCACGGAAGCCGAGCTGGGCGAGCTGAGCGCGTTTTACCAAACGCCGCTTGGGAAAAAGACCCTGCAAAAAATGCCGACCCTGATGGCAAAAGGCGCCGAACTCGGTCAGCGGCGCGTCCAGGAACATTTGCCGGAATTGACGGCGGCCATCTCCGAGAAGGAAAAATCCAAGAAGAAGCCGTAAGGCCGGTGGCTTGGAGCGTGTCATGCACTGTGACGCGTTTCAGTTGCGATCTGCGCTGGTAGGGACGCCGCGCTGCGGCGTCCGATCCGTGGGGGTGGGCTGTGACTTTCCGTTCCTACGGATTTAGCACGGGTTTCGGACAGCGCAGCGCGCTGTCCCTGCCGCGTTTTCGCCCGAAATAGCCAAAGGACATGACACGCTCTAGGAAGCGTTCATGAGCGCGAGCACGCGCTCCTTTTTCGCTCCATAATCCAGCGAGCGGAATCTTCGGATCTCGTCCAGGCGGCGCATGCCGTTAAGGGTGTCGAGGAACTGCGTGTAGCTCGCGGCGAGCTCGGTCGTTTCGAGATAGCGGCCGCGCAAATTCCGGTCGTGAAACGCGCCGGGATTTTGTGAAGCAAAAAGATGAAAGCGGAGCCAGCGCCGATCGGTCCGCGAAACCTTCTGCGTCTTGCGAAAGAACGCGACGAACAGGAGCAGGACGAGATAGGTGTCGACCTGCGCCTGGAGCTCAAGGTTGCGCGCGAAATCTTCGGAATGAATCTCCCGCTGCCCGAGCTTGAACTGAAGCGCGGCGTGGAGCGCATGATTGATTTCCTCCACAAAGGCTATGAGCGAGCGGATGTTGAGGTCGCTCAAGCCGGCACGGGGATCGTGCCGCTCGAGTTGTTCGATGAGCCAGCGCGAATAGTAAATCCCGACGTAAAGCTGATCATCCGCGCGCCGAAGAAAAGTGCGGGCCAGCTCGCTTAACTCCCGGGCGGAGGCGCCGGCCAGGCGCGAGAGCTGCGCGCAGCGGCCACGATCGATCAGGCATTCTTCCAGATTGATCCCGACCTGCGCGTAGGTCCGTTCGAAGAGCTGCTGGATCTGGCTGAAGAGCGTCTCGTTCATTCCGTGTGTGAGATCAAAATTGAAGCGCCGCCATACCGTCATCGAGGTTCAGCAATGAATCGGAGAGCCGGTTTAACGCTACCCGGACCTCGTGAAAGCGCTCCGCTAATTCTTCATAAACTCCGCTCAACTCGCAACGCCGGGCCGTGGCGTGCGAAGAAACAAGCTGAAAATTCGTCCGGCCGATCTGTTCGTAGAACGCGAGATCAGGCGCGCCGCGCAAGCTCCGGTGCTGCGTGTTTTCGTGGAAGATGCCGCTGATGAAAAGCGAGTAGTTACCGACGTGCGCTCTGAGCAGGAAAGCCTGCTCCGGCGTGGCTCGGGTCAGCGCGATGAGCATGTCGGACACATACTGGCGCCCGCGCTCGTCGCCGAGGTGCGGCGCCGCCAGGCCGTTGACTCGCGAAAAAGTCTCGAGCAGCGATGCGACGTAATCGCAGAGCTTGCGATCGATGATTCCAACGTCGCGCAGGACGTGACGGGCAAGGACGTAGAAATAAAAATGAGACGAAATGCGAAGATGGCCGGCGTTGGACAGAATCGCGTCGACCAGCCGCGGCGAATCCAGCACGGAATCGCGCGTCTCGGCGTCGCTCAGGAGTTCGACCAGAGAAACGTGGTCGGTGCGGGAACGCGCCAGCGTGCAAACGACAAAGTCGAAATCCGCCGCCGTGAACCGCTCCCGACAATTCGCACGAATCATCGAGTTCGAAGTATTAGCATCGGGCATGCCGCTGGCAAGCGGGGATTCATTGGTGTTCGCTCCTTGCCCGAACAGCGTCGGAAGCTGAGGTTCTGTTTTCCTCCCTCCGCGCGCTCATGTTGCTCACGCTCACCACAACCCATCGACCTGCCACCGATCTCGGCCATCTCCTCCGCAAGAATCCGGCCCGCATACAAAGCTTCGAACTGAGTTACGGGCACGCCCACGTATTTTATCCCGAGGCAACTGAGGAGCGCTGCACCGCGGCGCTGTTACTAGAGGTTGATCCAGTTGGCTTGGTGCGCAATCGGCGCGGCCCGGCGGGAGAAGGTCGAACACTGGAGCAGTATGTGAATGATCGGCCTTATGTGGCCTCGTCCTTCCTTAGTGTTGCGATCGCGGACGTTTTTGGCAGCGCCTTGAGCGGAAAGAGCAAGGAACGCCCGGAATTGGTGGATGCGCCGCTTCCCTTAAGCGCGACGATTGCCGTTTTGCCTTGCCGTGGCGGAGAAGATTTTCTTCGAAGGCTATTCGAACCACTTGGATATCGCGTCGCGGTTGTCGGGTACCCACTGGACGAGAAGTTCGCGGATTGGGGTCCGAGTCCGTATTTCACGGTTACCTTGGAAGCGATCACGCCGCTTCACGTTCTGCTCGCTCATCTTTACGTGCTCGTACCGGTGTTGGATAACGAGAAGCATTATTGGGTGGGTGACGAGGAAGTAGCAAAGCTCTTGCGTCACGGTGAGGGTTGGCTCGCCGCTCATCCCGAGCGCGAATTGATCACCCGACGCTATCTCAAGCATCGGCGCGATCTGGTGGACGACGCGTTAAGCCGTTTGACGTACGAAAGCGATGCCGATCCTGACGAAACCGGGGTGCAGGACAGCGCCGACGAAGCGCAGTTCGAGCGGCGCCTCAGCTTGAACGAGCAACGCTTGGGCGCGGTGATGGCGGCGTTGAAGAGCTCTGGCGCCAAACGTGTGCTAGACCTTGGTTGCGGGGAAGGCCGTCTGATTCGCGATCTGCTGAAAGAAAAATCATTCGAGCAAATCGTTGGCATGGACGTCTCGTATCGCGCTCTCGAAATCGCGCAGGAACGCCTGCGGTTGGATCGCCTCGCGCCCATGCAGCGGGAGCGCATCAAACTAATCCACGGTTCGCTCACCTATCGAGACAAACGTCTCGCCGGCTTCGATGCTGCCGCTGTGATCGAAGTGATCGAGCACCTCGATCCGCCGCGCCTCGCGGCGTTCGAACGGGTCCTGTTCGAGTTCGCTCGACCGACCATGATCGTGCTCACTACGCCGAACGCCGAATACAACGTGAAATGGGAGACGCTCCCAGCCGGCAAATTCCGGCACAGGGATCACCGCTTCGAATGGACGCGCGAGCAATTTCAGACCTGGGCAAACGCGATTGCTGAACATTGTGATTACGCTGCCCGTTTCATCCCTGTTGGTCCGGAAGACCCGTCGGTCGGTGCTCCGACACAGATGGCAGTCTTTACTGTTAATGCAGCGGAGCCTCCATCCCGGGCATGAAATTGACTATTCCCGAACTTTCTCTGGTCGTGCTCATTGGTGCATCTGGTTCGGGCAAGTCGACCTTTGCGCGGAGACATTTCAAGCCCACCGAAGTGTTATCTTCGGACTATTGCCGCGGGTTGGTCTCCGATGACGAGAACGATCAGGCGGCGACAAAGGACGCTTTTGAGGTTCTTCACTTTATTGGTTCGAAGAGACTTGCAGCTGCGAAGCTGACGGTGGTCGACGCCACCAACGTGCAGGAAGAAGCACGCAAACCTCTCGTCGCTCTCGCGCGGCAGTATCACTGCCTACCGGTCGCAATCGTTTTCAATTTTCCGGAAAAGCTCTGCGAGGAGCGCAACCGCGGCCGATCGGATCGCACCTTTGGTCCACATGTCATCCGCCAGCAAACACAACAGATGCGGCGTTCACTGCGGCGATTGAAGCGCGAAGGCTTTCGACATGTCTTCGTAATTTCATCTCCCGAAGAAGTCGACGTAGTTGCGATTGAGCGGCAGCCGCTATGGAATAACCGGCGCGATGAGCACGGTCCCTTCGACATCATTGGCGATGTCCATGGGTGCTATGACGAGCTGACGAATCTCCTGGCGGTCTTGGGTTATGAGGCACAAACCGGTGGCAGTTTCTGCCATCCGGCTGGACGGAAACTGATTTTTGTGGGCGACCTGGTTGATCGAGGGCCTAAGATTCCGGAGACCGTACGGTTGGTGAAAGAGACTGTGGGTGCTGGCCAGGCCTTTTGCGTCCCGGGCAATCACGATATCAAGTTCATGCGCGCGGTCTGGGGCAAGGATGTGCAGATCACACACGGTCTGGCCGATTCGTTGCAACAGTTCGAGGCATGCGAGCTGAACCATGCTGGGATTAGGCGCGTTGCAGCCGAGTTCATCGATTCGCTGGTCAGTCATTACGTCTTCGACGACGGAAAGCTGGTCGTCGCCCATGCTGGGATGAAGGAGGAAATGCAAGGCCGCGGTTCCGGGCGTGTGCGGGAGTTTGCGCTTTACGGAGAGACGACCGGCGAGACGGACGAATTTGGATTGCCGATTCGTTACAATTGGGCCGCTGATTATCGCGGCCGGGCAATGGTGGTTTACGGACATACGCCTGTGCCGGAGCCGGAGTGGCTCAATCGCACAATCAATATCGACACAGGCTGTGTCTTCGGCGGCAAGTTGACCGCGCTGCGATATCCGGAAAAGGAGATCGTTTCCATTCCCTCGGCGCATACGTACTGCGAGCCGGCGAAACCTTTTCTCGAAACCGAATCGGCACCAGCTCTTACAGCGCAGCAGCAGCTCGACGATGTGCTCGATATGGATGACGTCCTAGGCAAGCGCATCATCTCGACTCGACTCCATTACAACGTCACCGTCCGCGAAGAAAATGCCATCGCGGCGCTCGAGGTGATGAGTCGTTTTGCCGCGAACCCTAAGTGGCTCATTTATCTGCCGCCCACAATGTCTCCTTTAGGGACGACGACCGAGCCCGGCTTGCTCGAACATCCCGCGGAGGCGTTCGCTTACTATCGGCATGAGGGAATCGATTGCGTCTTGTGTGAGGAGAAACACATGGGCTCGCGGGCCGTCACGATTGTCTGCCGTGATGAAAGCGTGGCGCGAAAACGATTTGGCGTGATCGGAGAAAGCGGCATCTGTTACACGCGGACGGGCCGCCGTTTTTTCGAAGATCAGCGATTTGAAAGCGAAGTTCTCGCACGCATTCGGGCTGCGCTGAACTCAACGGATTTCTGGGCGGAGTTTTCGACCGACTGGGTCTGTCTTGATTGCGAGCTAATGCCATGGTCGGCCAAAGCACAGGAACTGTTGCGGCAGCAATACGCCGCGGTGGGTGCGGCGGCCCGCGCGGCTTTGCCCCAAGCTGTCGCCTCGCTGGAGGAAGCGGCTCGCGCAGGCTTGGACGTCGCGGCCCTACTCGAAAAGTTTCGGGAGCGCGAGTTGGCCGCAAAGCAGTATGTGGGGGCTTACCAAAGATATTGTTGGCCGGTTGATTCGGTGGGCGATTTGAAGATCGCGCCATTTCACATTCTGGCTCTGGAAGGAAAAACGTTCGGCGACCGTGATCATCTCTGGCACATGCAAACCATCGCAAGAATATGTGCCGCAGACGCTGATCTGTTGCTCGCTACGCCTCATTTTCAGGTCGACCTGATGAATCCTGAAAGCCAGGCTACCGCTACGCTTTGGTGGGAAGAGCTGACCTCGCGCGGCGGCGAAGGCATGGTAGTGAAACCGCTTCAGTTCAGCGCTAAGGGGCGGCGCGGGCTAGCCCAGCCAGCGGTAAAATGTCGCGGCCGCGAATACTTGCGCATTATCTACGGTCCCGAGTATACCGCTCCCGCAAATCTCGATCGACTTCGTTCCCGGGGGTTGTCCGCCAAACGTTCCCTGGCGCTTCGAGAATTCGCCCTCGGCATAGAAGCGCTGGAACGCTTTGTTGCACGAGAGCCGCTCCGTCGCGTGCATGAATGCGTCTTTGCGATCCTGGCTCTCGAAAGCGAACCGGTCGATCCCCGGCTTTAGCACGCGAACATCCATCTTGTTCGTGCCGGAAGTTTTTCGTTAGGCTCGGCGGCCTATGATTTTGACCCGCGTTTTTCTGACGACAGCTTCGCTCCTTTTACTCGCGCAAACTCCGCTGCTGGCCAATGGCGGCGCGTGGCAAACCGGCGTGCCCAATACCGGCAACGGGGCCGCCTCGGACGAGAAACGTTCGACCAACGTGACGATCGAGGACGAACAGCTCGTGATCGATCTGCACCAGGAGTTTGCCGCGGTGGAAGTGCGCTACCGGATGCGCGACACCGGCGGAGAAGTCGCGCAGGATTTTTTCTTTCCGGTGGAACGCTGGGCGGAGTCGGATGGGGAAACCAGCGACGTCATGGTGACGGACCTGGCGGGTTATACCATCGCGGCCGATGGCGGCGAATTGAAGTGGGAAAATGTCGACGCCAAAGGGGAGAAGCCGAAACCGATGAGCGATCCGCAGTGGGGCGACTTCAAGTCAGCATCCCGGCTCTGGAAAAAATCGAGCATCCCGTTCGCGCCGGGACAGACCCGGGAAATCCTGATTCGTTATCAATCGGCCTATGCCGCGACCCAGAGTTCAGTCTCGGATGATGGACATTCCAGCGAGTTTTATTTCCGCTACTCACTCTCGCCCGCCGCCACGTGGAAAGGGCCAATCGGAAAAGGCAAAGTGACGGTGAACTATCTCCAACCGCGTCCGGAGGAGATCACCATTTCCAAACCGAAGGATCGTTTTAAGAAGGTCAACGCCACGCGGTCGGAATGGAATTTTCAAAACCTGAAGCCGACCCTGGCGGACGACATGAAGATTATTGTCCATCCGGCATATGAGACGCATCCGGCGCTGCAAGTTAACGAAGAAACCTACGAGCATTCGCCGCAGTACAAGGCGGAATACCTGATCCAGGGGAACAAATACTTCCTGCAACACAGCGACTACGATGCGGTGGCGAGCTCGACCCTGAAGCCGGACGGCGAACATAAATACGACGTCGAGTTTATCAAAGGCTTGGAGAACAACAGGACCTGGGCGGAAGGGGTGGATGGCGATGGTGTGGGCGAGAACATCACGCTGACCGTGAATCGGCCGCTGCCGCTCGACGCGATCCTGATCATGCCGGGGTATCGGGGGGAAGACGCCACGCTGTGGACGAAGAACAATCGCGTCGCGGAACTGGAGGTCACCTTGAACGGCGAACACACATTTGGCGCGGCCATTCCCGATGATAATTTCCTCTCGCCTTATCCAGTCGTGGTTCGCGGCTACGCCAAACCGGTGAAGACGGTGAAGCTCACCATCAAGGCCGTTCACCGCGGAAGCGCCGCGCGAGACACCTGCATCTCACTGGTGGAATTGCTCGGTAAACTTGCGCAGAAGCCGAAGTTTACTCACGCGCGGTGAGGCGTTGCTGGATCGCCCTGGTTCTTTGCCTTGGCTGCGCGCGATGGGCCGAAGCGTCTCCCATCACGCTCCCAATCTATCTGGAGGACAATCACGCGGGGTCCTTTTACTGGCTAGCCCAGCAGCTTGATCTCGATGAGCCGGTCACCCTGATCCACTTCGATGCGCACAGCGATGCCTCAGCCATTTTCGATTCGGACCGGCTCCGGGAACGGCTGAGACGAGTCGTTTCCGCGGAGGAGCGCGGGGAGTTGCTGGCGCGCTGGCGCGAGAAGGGCATGGTCCAATGCTTCAATTGGATCGAGCCGTTGATGCCCGCGCCGATCTCGAACGTGATCTGGGTGCGCGGCGAGAGCGTGAGCAGGACCGAAGCGCGCACGCTGAAGAAGGAGGCGGCCGAATATTTTGACGGCCAGTTGGAAGCGGCGCCCCGATCGGCCGGCGCCTTCGCGCACCGCTGCCGCGTGGCGTCCTTGGGCGAGCTAAAAGAGAACCTCAAGGAAGGCACGCCGGTCGTGATCACGATCGATCTGGATTATTTCGCTGGAATGCAACCGGGGGCGCGGGCCGCCGGGTTCGAACGGGTCTGGAAGTTTGTCGTCGGCTGCCGAAACCTGCGCGCCGTTACCTTCGCGATCTCCCGGCCGTATCTTTCGAGTGATGATGAGGCGGACGCCCTGGTGCGATTGGCTTTGACGGCATCGCTCTCGCTGCCGACCGCGCAGATTCAGTTCGAGCCGTTTGCGAAAGTTGGAAACGATCGGTCGCTCCGAGCCCAGGAATTGCGTGCGAAAAATCTGCCCGTTCCGGCCTTTAGCCTAACGAATGCGTCCGAAGAGCTTCGGGCGCTGATCCTCGGGAATCGGGACCGCCTCGTGGTGCGAAGAGAACCAGCTGCCTGGGAAGAACTTCTCGGCGAGTGGCAAAAAGCCTCCCCAACTGTTCGTCTCTCGATCAAAAATCACGAACCTTCGACGGACAACATCTGGCGCGTTCCGGTCGGCGAGACGGTTGAGCTCGAGTTGGAAACGGAGCCGTGGGACCGGGAGATCCAGCGCGTGGAATGGATTGCGCTCACGCCAGAATATTCGCGTTGCCATCTGACGGCCGAGCGCGCGGACGAGCCCGGTTTCGCGAGCGGTGCGCCGCCGCGGCCGCGATGGCGGGAGACGAAATTGGGCGACCAGGGCGCCACGTTGCCCATCGCTGCGCTACGGAATTTTTTCGATCGAAAGGGCGGGGCTGGCGCAGTTCGCTTGAAAGCGCGGGTTGCAATGGATCATCACATTCGTGAGACGCCGGTGATCGAGATACGGCGCTTCGACGGCTCCGGATTTCGCGCGGCTATCACCGAGCAATTCGGTTTGCCGTATCTTTTTGGCAGCGGCGGAATGCGAGACGGCACCAGCTCCGGGCCGGAAACGGGCTGGGGGGCTGACTGCGCGAATTTCGTGGTCTATGCGCTACGCCGGCAAGGGCGGCAGATCCCATGGTGCAACCCGAAGCAGCTCCGGAAATACCTGGAGCCTTTGGCGCGGAAGGTAAACGGTGCCGGCGCGGCCAGATTTGAGACGGCAGATCTGCGTGACGGCCTGGTAGTGCATTTCGGGAGCCACGTCGCGGTGGTGATGGAAGATCGCCCGCCGCTGGGGGTGCTCGATCGAAGCGACTTGGTGGCGCATCAACTCGAAGGCGTGCCGGAGATGCTTTCGTTAGGCGAACTGCTCTCGAAGCGAGGTAATCCGCGGTTCGATCTCTTACGCGTGCCGCGCGGGGAACCGCAGGCCGATCTGATTGTGGGAGGTGACGTAATGCTTGGCCGCTCGGTCGGGGAACAGATCCAGGCCGGAGCAGATCCCTTCGCCGGCATCGCCCGGTATCTGAACGCAGCCCCCTGGAAATTCGTAAATCTCGAATGCGTTATCTCCGACAAAGGCGAAGCGGTTGCCGGGAAGCAGTATTCTTTCCGGGCTCCCGGCCAGGCCATCGCGGTTCTGACTTCCTCGGGAATCAATGCCGTCGGTCTGGCGAACAATCACGCCGGCGATTTCGGTTACGACGCCTTGATCGATTCAATCGCGAATTTGCGGCAGAACGATATTGCTGTGTTGGGCGCGGGCAGGACGGAGGAGATGGCTTACGCGCCGCATTTTTTCACGGCGCGCGATGGGCGGACGGCGGCGTTGATCGCGTTGACCGATCTCGAGGACGATCGGGCCAGCGCAAACCTGGCGCGGGCCTCGGATCGAGATCGGGTGGCCCGCGCCATCGCGCAGGCCCGCACCCGTGCTCAATTCGTTTTATGCCTCATGCATTGGGGCGAGGAAAATAGTGCGCGCGTCACGGAGCGGCAGCGCGCATTGGCGCGCTGGCTGATCGACCACGAGGTGAACGCGGTGGTCGGCTGTCATTCGCATTGCCTGCAGCCGCTCGATTTTTATCACGGGTCTCCGATCGTTTACTCGTTAGGCAACCTGGTCTTCGATGGCGCTCCGAGCCTCGCGAGCTGGAATCAAGGCCAACTTCTCGAAGTGGCTATCGGCGGACGCGGCGCTGAGGGGAATTCCGTTCGCCTGATCCCGTTGCAACTCGACGCGCGCGGTTTTCCGCAGGCGGCGGAAGGCGATCAGTTGCGCGGAAAAATTCCGGCGACAGCGGGAGCGGCCTTCTCGCGCAACCGGGTGCAAGGCGCCTCGAAGAAACGATAGAGCAACGCGCTGAGCGCGATGGCTCCTCCGATTTGGAGCGTGAACGACGAGAGCGCCTGGGCGGGCGACGTTCGCCAATCGCCAAAGGCCCATTGGGTCACGATCCAAAACACAGGCAGATGGACGAGATAAATTCCGTAGGACCAAAGCGCGATGCGGCGGATCGCGATGCTGCCGAAATTTTCCCTGGATAGAATCCAGCCGGAAGCCCACGGCAAGAGGAGAGCGAAGCCAAGCGATACGAGAGTGAAGCGAAAGGTGCGCGCAAAATACGAGTCGTCACCGAAAGCCAATTGGCCCCGTTCGATTTTCCAAAGGGTGAGGTACATCGCGAGGAGGAGCGCGCCGCCGGCGAGCGCGGCGAGGAGTTGGTGTTTCCGCCACAGCTCGGAGAAACGAAGCGAGATCCAGGCGGCAAACATTCCGAACATCAGCGCATCAAAGCGGTAGATCACGACCATCCGTTGCGCCTCCGACCAGACCGCGTCGGGATTGCTGGCCGCGAGCATCCGCGCGCCAGTCGAAAAAGCGAAGAAGGCAAAGGCGGCGCAAAGAAAAACGCCATCGAATCGGCGCGACACTTTTAGGCCGAGCCAGAGGACGGCGGGGAACAAGAGGTAAAACCATTCCTCGATCGCCAGGCTCCAGGACTCGGGGAAAAACGACATATGAAATGCCGTCAGGTTGCGCAGGAAAAATCCGTGCGACAAAACTTCGGAGAAGCCGACGCGATGCTGGCGGAATTGAAGCTCGATCCAAACGTTGACCGCGAGAAACAGAAGGAAGAGCGGCAGGGTGCGGAACCAGCGCCGCAGGTAGAAGGCCGCGACGTTCCCCGCGCGGCCAAGAGCGAGGCCCTGCCGGATCAGGATCTGGCCAATGAGAAAACCGCTGAGGACGAAAAACAATTCGACGCCGTAGAAACCGCCGTGGCCAAAGACGCCAAGGACGTTGCCGAAGTGCGGGTAGAGCACGACGAATCCGTGCGCGAAGATCACGCTCAGGATCGCCGCCGCGCGCAGGAGGTCGAGCCCGAAGACACGCTCGGTGGCGCGATCCGCCTTATGCCGACGGACCGACGATGAGATTCCGTCTGTCACCTTGAACGTCTCCGATGGGTCACGGCTACTTCTTTCGATGACCGACGAATTCGCCTTTCATAGTGCGCGGGTCGACTCGGGTGAGACCTTTCTCCAAGCCGCGTTTGAGCAGCGGCCGATGCGGGATGTCACAGAGAAATTCCGCGATGAACCAAACGTTTTTTTCCGTGGTCATCCAGTGTCGGCGATCGAAACGGGCCAGGTCTACCGCCTGCGAATAACGCCGCAGCGTGCGCTCGCCGCGCAGGTTGAAATAGGTGTGGAAATAGCTCATCGCCAGTTCACGAAGGGTCGGGTAAACCGGCTCACGATATCGGCAGCTGGTGAAATTGGATTTGGCGATGGCGCCCCAGTGTCCGCGCGATTTGAAAACAGCGAGGACATGATCGGTATCCTGGTCCGCCTCCAGATCGAAAATGAGCGGTGGAAATCCGATCACGCGCAGGGCCGCTGCCGCGAAGATCGCGCCCTCGAGACAATGGGCCGTCTTTTCGCGCAGCACCATCCGCGGCGACCAGGCGGTGCCCGCGAGATGGTAAGGCATGTTGTCCAGGCAACGCTGAATGCCCACCGGCGTCTTCAGCGCGCGCAGCGTTCGCAGTTCTGACGGAGTGAAACCAACCTCTGCGCCGGTCTTTTTGCCGCCTCGATCCGTCGCCCCCAAAGGATGTGAACGGGAATTCGGCGGATTCGGCATCGGAGTTCCTCGTGTCTTAGCATGGCTCCGTTTCGAGTCGAGGAATTAGCAGGGCGGCCACGCGGCGTGCGCGAGTTTGAATTGTCTTTTCGCGGCGGTGGATATTTTCTACGGTCGGTTTTTATCATGAATCCCTGAGCAGAGATGTCCGACACCAGTGCCATCGAAGATCGGAAGAAAATCCGATTCTGGAATCAGCTTCTCGATTTGATCGCGAAGGGGAACGTCGTGCCGATCGTGGGCGAGGAGCTGTTGCAGGTGCCGGGCGAACCGGCGGGAACCACGATTTATCAGGCGCTGGCGAAGCGTTACGCCGGGCTTTGTGGGATCGAACTGGAACCCCAGCTCCAGGGAAACCTCAGCGCCACGGTCCGGCGGCATCCGGATTTTCGGGACAGCCCTTTCAATGTCTACGACGATCTCGGCAAGGAATACGAACAGTGGAACCCGCCGATCCCCGAGCCCTTGCGCGCGCTGGCCAGGATTTCGCATCTCAACCTTTTCGTCAGCACGACCTTTGACGATTGCCTGGAACGCGCGCTGAACCAGGAGCGCTTCGACGGTGCGCCGCGAACAGAGGTCATTGCCTATTCGCCCAAGAATGTGCCGACCGAGGCTCAGGTTTCCGATAAACTGGCTTCGGGCCGGCCGGTCATCTTCCAATGTTTCGGCAACTACAAAACGCCTTTGCAATTCGCTCTGACCGAGGGCGACATCGTCGAATATTTGCACGCGCTCCAGACCGCCGAATACCGCCCGAAACGGATCTTCAGCGAGTTATATGAGCGGCCGCTGATCCTGCTTGGGAACAGTTTTCCCGACTGGCTGACTCGGATTTTCCTGCGCATGGTCCGGCAGAAATCGCTCCATCAGGGAGAATCGAAACAGTATGTCGCCGACGCGAAAAACGATCCGCAGCTCCGTTTCTTCCTCAGGAACTTCACCATCAACACCGAAGTAATCGACGAGATGGGACCGGCCCAGTTTGCCTCCGAACTCTTTGCCAAATGGTCGGAGCGATTCGGGGAGGGAGGCGGACGCGCGATTCCTTCCGCGCCAATCGTGGAGGCGAAGGCGATGTCGCAAAACGCGATTTTCATCAGCTATTGCCGGACCGACTCCAAAGGCGCCACGGCCCGCGACCAGCAAATCGCGATCGCCATTCGCGATGCTTTGGCGGTGCGCGGGGTGGATGTCTGGCTGGACCAGCGGGCGCTTGAAGGCGGCGACGATTACTCGAAGAAGATCAAACGCTACATCAACACCTGTTCGATTTTTATGCCGTTGATCTCGGAAACAACGGAGTCGCGCCCGGATGGTTTTTTTCGAATGGAATGGGGTTGGGCGCTGGAGAGGCTGCCGCATTTCACGGGATCGGACAGGCAGTTTCTGTATCCGGTAGTGATCGATAAAACCGATGTGACGCAGGCCAAGATCCCGGATGAATTTCGGCGGATCCATTTCACCCAAATGGCCACGCCCACGCCCGACCCGGAATTCCTCGACCGCCTGCAATCGCTCTACCAAAAGGTGCGGCCGGCGGAGAGCTAGCGCCTATGTCACCCGAGGTCAGCGGCAAGGAGATTCATCTCGATCACGATCACCCCTGGCCGGGGCTGATCAGCTTTACCGAGGCGGATCATTCGTTCTTCTTTGGGCGAGAACGCGAGGTGGCGGAATTGGCCCGGGTCATTCGCCAGGAAAGCGTCACGGTTTTTTTTGGTAAATCGGGGCTGGGGAAGAGCTCCATTCTGCGCGCGGGCGTTTCTCCGCTGCTGCGGGACTCGGAGTTCGTTCCGATTTATGTGCGGTTGAACCACGCGGACGAGGCGCCGCCATTGGAAGACCAGGTTGAGATCCGGCTCGAAGAAATTCTCGAGCAGGAAAAAATCGAAGCGCCGAAACCGGTGCGCGCCGAAACGCTCTGGGAATACTTCCACAAGAAGGAGTGCGACTGGTGGGACAAAAATAACCGGCTGGTGAAACCGGTCCTGATTTTCGATCAGTTCGAAGAATTGCTCACCGTGGGCCAGGCCAGCCCCGAACGCGCGGCCCGGACCGCTTCTTTCCTGACGGAGCTCGAGGACCTGATCGAGAACCGTCCACCGGCGGCGCTGCTGAAACGCTTCGATGCCGATCGCACCCTGGCCCGGCAATACGAACTGGAGCGGACTGACTATCGGGTGGTGCTGACCCTGCGGGAAGATTTCCTGCCCGACCTCGAGGGGTTGCGAGAGCGATTGCGCGCAATCATGTTCAATCGGTTTCGCCTCATGCCGCTCAATGGCGAGCAGGCGCTGGAAGTTATCCTGAAACCGGGCGGCCACCTGGTGGAAGAGCAGGTCGCGCTGCGGATCATTGATTTCGTTTCGTCTTCGGAAAGGTCGCGTCTGCAGAACGAGGTGACGCGGGCGCAAATCGCGCAGCGGGCGATCGAGCCCGCGTTGTTGAGCGTGATCCTTCGGGAACTGAACAATCGGCGCATTCAGGGCGGCCAGGAAAAGATCACGGCCGAGCTGGTGGGGAAAGCGCAGGCCGCTGAGATCTTCGAGGATTTTTATCAGCGCGGATTGGCGGGAATGCCAGACGGCGTGCGCGAGTTCATCGAGGATTGCCTGCTCACTTCGTCCGGCGCGCGGAACCGGATTGCAGAAGAAGACGCGCTGACCAAGAAGGACATCACCCCGGCGGTCGTCGCCAGCTTGATCGATCGCCGGATCATTCAACGCGAGATGACGGGCTCGGCGAAATGGCTCGAACTAACGCACGATACTCTTGCGGATGTGGTTCGCTCGGATCGCGCTGAGCACCATCAGCGACGGCAGGTCGCTCTGGCGGCTGCGCGCGAGGCGGAAGTGCGGCGAAAGCTGGTGCGCACCCGCTGGCTCGTGGCGGGCTTCTCCGTCCTGTTGGTTTTTGCGCTCTATGGTCTCTTCGACGCGCGCAGGCAGCGCCGGGAATTAGTCGGAAGGACGGAGGCCCAATCGCAGCGCCTCACCGGCGAGCTAAGGAACGAAGTCTACCATCCTGTGCCAGGGGGACCCGAGCGGTTGACCGGTTACATGGACCTCTTGAAGGAAGATAGCCGGAAATTCGATACCACGAACCTAAGGACAACCTATGCGAAGGCCTTAACCTACGCGGCCGAGATCTCTTATTTCCACGGTTACATCGCAGAGGGCCTGCAATACGGTCAGGCCGCCTTCGAACTATTGGATAAGATAAAGAGCTCCGGAACTTCGGATCCCGGGCTGTTACTCACTCAGGCCCGGGCCCATTACACCATTGGCAGAGGCAATTTCGAAGAAGGCCTTTTGGATAAAGCCGACTCGAGTTTTGCCAAGGCCTCCGAGTTAGCGGAATCGGCCAAACCTTCCTCGGATGAAATGGCTGACGATAAGATTCATCTTTACATCTTTTCGCAGCTGGGCCTGGGCGAGGTGCGGATCTTGCGCGGCTCTCCCGGGGAGGCGAAGGACTTGTTCCTTAAGGTGCAGGAGCGTATTAAGGCCGAGGAAGCCGGCCGGAAATCAGATCTGAGCTACTATTCGATCCAGACCCTGATCGGGCAAGGCCGGGCTGAGTTGGAGGCTCGCGAAGCGGGAGCCAGGTTCGCAGAGGCGGAAGATAGGCTCGCGCGTGCGACTGATCCGACACGCAACGGCGATTCCAGGAAACTGGTGGACCTGGCCTGGCGAAGGTTGTCGGCGGAACTGATGGTGCGCCATGCGTGGATCGCGCTCGAGTATGCAACCTATCCGGAAAAATTCCGGCTAACCGAGACGGCGAGCCATGAAATCGAGCTGCTAGGCCAGCTGGATGGGCAGAACCTCGACTGGAAGTTACTTCTGGCCCGCGCGTGGCGCGTTCAAGGAACACTCGAGCAGTCCGGTGGTAACGCGATTCACGCCCAGCGGCACTTCGCATCCATCCTCAAGGCGGCGGAGGAAATTAAACAAAAGGAACCCGGCTGGTCTCTCGATCAATACCTGATTGCGACCAGTAAATACTACCTGGTTAAGAGCGAACTGAAGGGCAAGACCGCGAAAGCGCTCGAACCGCTCGAACAAGCTCGCGAACAATTGGAGAAGCTGCACAAGAGCTCCCCGGATGACATCGATTGTGCCACGGCGCTCGCCACGGCGGTTTCCGAGATCGGACACCGTCACTCCAGGGAAACCAGATACAAAAAAGCCATGGCTCACTACCAGGATGCCTTGAAAATTTTTGAAGCGCTGCCCGAACCCGCCAGGAACCTCGATCGCGTGAAGGCGCAGGTGGCGTCGCTAAAGGAATCAATGGGAGTGACTACGCTGCGAATTGGAGGGGGGAAGGACATCACCGAGACTCTTAGATACTATCGGGCGGCGATCGAGAACCGAACCGCGGTAGTTAAGTCCAATCCCACGCCGGATAGCTATTACGACCTTGCGAACAGTTACGAGCTGGTCCGGGACGCCTACCTCGAGAATGGAAACATGGAGGAAATGTCCGCCAACCAGGACCTCGCCGCCAAGACCTATGATGAAGGTGTCGCAAAATTTCCGGGCAACGTCGCGCTCTTGAGGCACCGGGCCAACATCTTCTGGTATATGGCGGGACAATGGCAGAAGAAAGGCAACTACCCTGTAGCCGTAAAGACGCTGCGAGCGGCGGCCGATTCCGGAAAGCAGGCCTTCCTATCGGATCCACTCAGCACTGCGGCTTTCAAGGACCTTAAAGGTATCTCGGACGACGCGAAAAAATTCCGGGAAACGATCAAGGTCGCAGAGCTGGAGGAAGACAAGCGAGCGAATTTGGTTCAAAGGATCGATGCCATCCTTGCTGAGATCAATCCGGAGAAACTGCTCCGGCCTCCCGGAGCGCGGATGAAAGACAATCGGATCGTAACGGTGGATGAGTCTCAGAACTGGGCGCTGCCTCCTTTCCTCCAGGGATCGTGGCGCGTCCTCGGGGCGGAGGAGCAAAAGCTGGAGGTTAAGTATTTGCTCGACTCGGATGTAGCCAAGCAATTTTCGGAGCGCGATATTTTCCGCATCCGCGCCCTGGCGCTCTCCTTCTATCCGGACACAGTTTTCTTCGAAGCAGAGGTAAAGGTAGACGATGGCTCGCGTGGCATCCTGAGTTACATTCGACACGGCGATCGAGGGGTGCGGTTGCAGGATTTATCCAAGCTGACCAAGGAACAATTAGAGAAGGTCTATGACTCGGACCTCGGAAGCGATGCCATCCGACTGGACGGCCGTTTCCTCCCGGTCCACATCTTTAATCAGAAGCACCCTCCTATTCTGGATAGCGCTTCACGCGCGCTGGATTACCTGCGCTTTTACTGGGGAGCGGTCCAGGATGAACAAGAAGGGACCTTCCGCATAGTCGATCGGACCGAAGATCTGCACTGGAACGCTAACACGAGCGACCAGCAACGAGAGGAGGTCCAACGCACGATCCTTCCGCTGTTGGCGAAGGAGACTCCAGAAGGCTGGGTGGCTAAAGGGACGACCGCCTTTTCCAACGGAGTCTTCTATGCCTTATACCGTATCCCTCCCAGCGGGATAGTAGAATTAACTGGCGACTCGCGAGTATCCGATAACCTGCCGGTGGTAACCGAGCGCTTCATTAGAGGCCTGCGCGTGGTCGGTGAGTCGGAAAGGCATCAACAAGAGAGCCGCGCGGCCAAGGCGGGCAAAGCAGGAAAATGGGAGGAAGCTGTTACCGCGCAGAAGGCATGCGTAGAGCTTATCATCAAGGAAGCAAAGAACGAAGAGGAACGGCGTCGCGACCTGCCTGGCCCGTACGTTTCGCTCGCCTGGTATCAACTTCACACCAAGGACTTTGCCGGAGCCCTTGCTTCCAGTGAAGCCGGGCTCAAACTGAAGCCTGGTTATTTGCCTTTGGAGACGAACCGGGCTCACGCCCTCTTGTTCCTGGGCAAGACGGATGAAGCGGAAAAGATCTACCGCAAGTATATGGGACGAGAGATTGGATTAGAAGCGGAAGGTCAAAAAAACGATCCGTTAAACACCTGGGATAAGACCATCCTCGACGATTTCGACACCCTGGAGAAGGATGGCGTCTCGCACCCGGAGTTTAACCGCATCCGGGAAATCCTGAAGAGCGCCCCCCGCTAGGTCTTACCGGGGTAACTCGGGATACTGGAAGCCATCGTCTCTTAAGTGCTCTGTCATTCTGAGCGGAGCGAAGAATCGCTGATTATTTCTGATTCGCAGCGTGCTGCCGGGGAAAATAGTCAGAGAGATCCTTCGCTTCGCTCAGGATGATAGGCCTTCGATATGAGATGGCTAATAAGACCTAACTACCTTCGGCGAAGTAGCGCAGGGCGCGCAGACTTGGGAGAAAGAAGTAGGCGCCGCCGCGGAGAGCGACGAACTGGGGCAAACCCGAAACGCGGCGAGGGATTCCGTCTCCGCGTGGCTCCGTGAAGTCACCCGTAACCGGGCAGCCCGGAATCGCTTCGCGATTTCCCAGCAAGGGGTCGCTCTCGCCGGTGAGGCCGGAGAACTTGCTGCTATTCATCCAGGCCTTCTGAAGGAACTCGAACTGGCGCGAAATGTTGGCGTTGAGACAGATGAAGTTCAAGCCGCGCTCGGGATCATCCGGCGGCGCAGATTCGATGGCGTTCTGAGGCAGGAGCTCGCGGCCGTACTCCCGACCGCGCCGCAGAATGCGATGAAAGCGAACTGGAGACATGAGATCGTCCCGGAAACCTTTCGGACCGAACCCAAGCATGGTCACGAGCTTGGCCAATCCCTCGGGCCGTCCGGGGTAGTCACCGTTGCGCGGGTTCGCCCGATGCACATGCGCGCCGAACGGACAGCGCGCTCCGGTTGGATCTTTCGCAAAGGTGAACTGGTTCCGACAGATTTCCTCGGGGTCGGGTCCGATGCCCGGAATAGGTTGTTCCTGCGTCGGCACCAGGGGATCGCCGCCGCGCGTGCGCCCGACGAAGGCCGCGCCAAGTTTGTCGGCTTCCGCCAAATTTCCTCCGGCCTGCCGGCTGAGAAATTGCCAGAAGCCCCGCACGTCCTGCTTCAACTGACGCAGCACAAGGTAGGTCCCGTTACGGCCCAGATCTTTTTTCTCCGGCGCATCTTCCGCGTTGAGCAAGTGCCGGCTCGCGGCATCGACATCGAGCAGCGGCCGGTTCGTGTATTTGTCGTACTCGTTGCGATACCCGAGCACAAACTCTCCCAACGCGACGATGTTGGTGTAATCGAGTTGCGGGCTATTCACATCACGCTGCCGCGCCCAGTCAAGTTGCGGCTGGCTGATGCCATCGGTGTAACCGAAAGGTTCGACCCCATCGAGGTCCTCGGTGGCAAGGGTTACAATCTCGTCGAAAGCAGACGCCCAGATGTTTCCTCTAGACGTTTGCACGAAGGAAGTGAGGAGTCCGTGTTCGGCGAAGAACATGACCAGGAGATCGGGTGCGTTCTCGCCCAGGCCCCATTTCCATTTCGCCGACGCGTTAGTTCCGATGTCACCGAGGCGGCGGGCACGATTCTCTTCTGCCATCCCGGTGAGGAACTCGGGAGAGAAACCGGCGATAACGGAAGCCGGCACGCCGAGCGCCTTAAGTCCGGAGGCCGTGAAAGCTACTTGCAGGGCGGTGGTTGGCGGCGGCTTCATGGCCTCGGCCGTAGTGATGTGGGCATCACGCAACCAGGCACGTGCCGCGACCGGATCCTTTACGCGCATGAGAGCGTAGGAAGCTCCTTTCATCTTCCCGAAACCAAAGCGGACCAGGCCCTGGACATCGGCGTAATCGAATTCGTTTTCAGTCATAGCAGGGCAACCCACTCGCGGGCTTCTTGTTCGCTCATCGAGGACGCTTCCAGTCCCTGCCTGATGCGCGTGTTCCTTTCCAAGTCGATCGCGGTCAACCCGGGATAAGCCTTATACCAGACCTGGGTCGGCAAAGTGTGGCGCCGGAGGAAGTCCTTGTATTTTTGCTCGTCGCCACAGCCATCGAGCACGAGCCAGTTCGTTCTGGGATAACCAATACCGTTGCTAAACACCGCGTTAAGACCGAAGCCGGTCTTGTTAATGAAATCGTCCATGTAACTCTCGACCGTGCCGTCGTAGTTACTGAAGAAGACCATGCGCTTTTTGCCGTCGAGAAAAACCCAGCGCGCGAAATGGATCGTGCGGATGCGGCCCAGACGGCCGCGCCGGACGAAATGCCGGGCCGCGTAATCAACCGTCATCAGAACTCCGCTCACAGTCAGCAACCGGATAAACCCCGGCTTCAGGCTTCCCATCGCCGTGAATTGGTTGGTGACGTAGTGATCTTCCGCATCCGACATCCGGTCGGAGTAGGCCTGATCCACGCGCCAGCACAATTGCGGATCGGTCTTTTCCAGGCGCCGAAGACAGATGAGATAGATGGGCGAGAGAAGGATGAGAACAAGCAGCACTGGCAAAGCCAGCAACGGAACGCCGACTAAATGGAGCGCGTTCCTGATCCACCATCCTATGGGTGTTGCAGGCTCACCCGAGAGCTGGAGTCGTCCCGCGGATTGCTCGGACCTAACGAATTGTCGCAATGCCACGTGGACCTCTCTCGGCGGGAGGTGGGCACGAGTGTTCTCGTGTGCCTGAAGGTATTGTTCGAGCGCTTCTCTTAAGGCTGCCTCCTCCCTGATCTGCCGGACGGTTCGGCCGCGCCAGTTCACATAAGCGGCAATAGCAGGAGCGCCGTGGTCCTTCATCCAGCTAACCAGGTCAGTGCCATCGCGAAATCCGGAGCAACAGGAGAAGAGCGAGCGCAAGCCTGGCCCGGCGCGCTGCGCTACTTCCTCCAGGAAGATATCGGCGTCGCCATCGATATCCCCGACGAAGGCAAGATAGAGCGGATAAACCGGAGCGGGCTCGCCGCCATAGGCGCGGACATCATTAAGGGTTCCGTCCTTCAGAATAAGCAAGCGCGCGAAGTGAAGCCTATCGAATTGCGCGAAGGGGATGAGCGAGTTGTCGAGGTTCAGGCGCCCGGGCCCATCGTTCATGGAATCGAGTAGCTGGCGTAACTCCGCCTCACGCGCTGGTTCGATCGGCGCGAGGATCATGAAGTTCGCCTGCGGCGTCATGGCGCGTAACTAAAAGACTTCGTCTCCCGTCGGCTCGTAGAGAGGCACGTTGTTCATGGCGTGCCGGAATTTGGAAAGGGTGTCGTACATGCGCCGGCGGGCCCGGCTTTGGTTACCCAAGGGCCGGTGCTCGGCAATGGTATGCCAGGGGTTGTAGGAGAGTTTTTTGGCAAACTCCATTTGCGCCGTCGAATCGAATTGCTGTCGCGGCAAACGAAGCGTGGCCACTGAAACGCGCGGCGAGAGTTTCTCCGGCCAAAGCACGGCGTTATTTTCGAGCGGCATCAGGTGCGGATCGGTTTGCCGTTGCAAACGGAAGTCGAACTCGACGTCGCCCGCGGTCAGGGCCGCAACCATGGCCTGGCGCAGATAATCGTCGGGCGGACGAAACGGAAGCCGCGGGATATGCGAACGCTTCCTGGTCTTGGGCCAGACTGAGTATTGCATGGCCTGGCCTTCTCCGAGCAGGTACGGGACGCAACTGAAGTAAGGCGCTTCGAACGGGCTGGTCTGCGTCTTGATCCAGAGCGACTGCATGATCAGGTCGAGCACATGCGACCGGTGGAAGTTCAGGAAATAGAAGATCTGCGCGTTCTTCACGCTCTCGAGCTGCAACTGCGCGTTGGCCTTGGTATCGGGCGTCACGAAGGTCGGCGTGGAAACGCCGAACATGTCGAGCGTGTGTTTCTCCTCCTCCATCAACTTCGGCCCGGGCACGCCCATCAACTTGATGCTGATGCTCATGAAGCCCGGGTCGTCGATGTCCGGCGTAATGTAAGGGCCCGGCCCGGAGAACCGGACCCACGCGCGATAGGTCCGCGGCTCCGCGTAGATGCCGTGCCGGAATTCCGGGGGAAGATTGTCGTGCACGATAAATTCCCCGCGCACGATGCCCTGCGTTTTAGTATTTCCGCCGCGCTCGAACCCGCCCGGTTTCCAGAGCAGCCGCATCTGAGTCTCGAAGCTCGAGATGATCGAATCGAGAAACGCCTCTTCATCCGGGAGCAGTTTCTCCTCCGCGATCTTCAAGCCCTCGTCAGGCCGCTTCCGGTTGATCAACCAGGTGACGAAACGCGCGCACGGATCGCGCAAGACCGCGTCGAAAGGAACGCGGAGCCAGTGATCGAACCGGCGTTCGAAGCGCAGCAGAAAGCTGAAGGTGTCACTGATGAAGTTCAGGAAGACCAAGCCGGTATTGGCTCGCGGCATCGGGCGGCTGACGTTTGAATTTACGGCAGGAGGCGAGCCGGCTCCGGTCGCCGCTCCTTCAACTCGTGCCCCGAATCCTGGACAGCCAGCCATGGCCGCACCACTCGTTAGGCCGCAGCCGGAAACTTCAGCGCGAAATGAATCAGCTTCTTTTTGCCGAGATAAACAAGTCCAAGGTATATGCCCGGGCTTACTTCGCGGATCTCATCCCGAACCAGGTGGGCGAGAAATGAGGTGCGGGAATAATCGATAACGATGCACTCCTTCTCGTCGAACCAGCTCTGACCTTTGTAAACCTTGGCCACGATCAGTTTATGTTCCATCGGCCCGATCCGGTTGATCAGCTCACCCTTCACCGGGTCGAACACCTTGCCCTTCCAGGTAGTGTGATTCACAAACCAGGCGATATCGTCCGATACCTTGGTGCCCGGGGCGACAATGGCGGTGCCATCAGTTTTCCCGGTAGGGATTTCGCCGGAAGGGCTATTTCGAAAAATGTCGTCGAGCTGTGCGACGGACATCGTCAGGAATTCCTTCGGGTCTTGGATGGTAGTGGCCATAGGTAGGGTTGGTAGTTGGTTGGTCGGTCTCGTGTTTAAAACGTCCTGAGGAATTCGATCAGCGCTCGCTTGTCGCTGTCGGGAAGATCGGTGCCGAAATAGTGACCTTCGTCCTCGATGAAATCGGGACAGTTATTCGCGGCCAGCAAATCGGGCACGATCTTACGCCACTCGGCGGTCGCGGCTTCACCGGAAAGATTGCCGCGGCGAATCGCGAGGAGCGTGTTCTTGATCTTGATGGCCAGCTCCACGCCCTCGAGCGGTTTGGGCTGAAGGTTCGCGATGAGATTGAGCGGGGTGCCGATCGGGATCGGTTCCAGGTTTATGTAGCCATCGGCGTCCGCCAGCTTCGAAAATATTTCCGGCAGATATTCTTTCCGCACGTGGAGACCGCATTCGTTCTGGGTGCGCCAGATCGAGGCTTTGCCCAGCCGCTTCTCCGGCCAGAGCAATTTTTCCACGGCGTCGTTAAAGGCGGCGAGCCGGCCTTCCACCGAAGGATCCCCGTTGAACAGGCCGAGCATGTTATTGTGAAAGAACGGCGCGGAACTCCAGAGACTGACCAGGGAAGGAGTGCGGTAGTAACCCGGGCCGGTGTCGTGATCTTTCGGGCTGAATTTGATTGGGTGGGCCTCGTCGAATGGATTGTAGAACTCGAGTTCGTTAACGGGCGAAATCTCCTTGTAGGTCTGCGACGAAAAATTATCCCAGACGTGGCCGGCCTTGGCGTTGGTGCCAAGCGCGCGAGCGGAGTTCGTCTTGATCTCGCTGACCGGATAACGCTTCTCGTTCGAGAGGAAATTGTGCTGGAGAAAATCTGCTTTCATCACCTCCGCGCGGAACCAGGATTTGCCTTCCGCCGTTTGCGGATCGATCGGCGCGGGCGGCTGTTTACTGGAATGACAGCCGGCGCAACTTTCCGCGAAAACGGTTTTCCCGCGGGTCATGACCGCTTCGTCGTGACTGATCCGATCCGCGCCGCCGGGTGCGTCCGCGAGATGATAAGGCTCCAGCTTCTTGAAGAACGCCGCGATGTGGTCGAGGCGCTCCTGGGTCGCCATCCAAAAGACGGAATGCTCCTGCGCGTAGGGGATTTGGAACGCCTTCTGCGGAACCAAACCGAGCAGCCGGTTGTGCAGCGTGAGCCAGTATTCGGAATACATCCCGATGTTCACGAAGACGCGGATGGTGGCGCCCCTGACCCCGACCGAATCGGCGCCATCCTTCAGAATGTGCGGCACCGCCATGGTCTCGGTCTCACCGGGAAGCGAGAGGGCCCCGCCCGCCATCTTTTCCGTCGTGGCCATTTTCAAGCGCTCGTCGAGAAGGAAAATGGGATTGATCGCGTTCGGATTGTTGATGTGATCGGTCGCGATGCGTGAGGTATCGGAAGTGCCCGGCGGCTGCGACAACAGCATCTCGTAGAAGAGGCCCCCCTTGGTCACGTTCGGGGCGAAGACCAAGCCTTCCCGGATGTATTGATTGCCAATGGCCGACGCAAGATTTTCCCAGGCGGGATTTTCCGGGTCGGCGGGCGGATGGGTCGGATGCGGCGCGATGTGACAGGCGCCGCAGGCCACGCCAACGCGATACGGACGCACGAGCTGGTTATTGTTAAAATACGTGGGGTCGCTGGAGAACCGATTCCCATCCCATCTCTTGCGCGCTTCGGTGTCGAAGTCCGGATTTGGGAAAAGACGGAAACCGAGCACGCCCGAGGGTTTGCCGTAAACCTTTTCGTCGATACCGGCCGGCTCCGGTTCCACCTGCTCATCGAGCCAGAGTCCGTATTCGTCCGGCTTCGAGGCGGCCTTGAAGCCTGGCTCGTTGACCAGACCCAGGGTCTTGAAGCGCTCGCCCCGTTTGTATGTGCGGTTATCGAGCATTTTGAGCAAATCCAATAATCCGAAGCTGTCCTGCCCCACGTGATTCCAGAAATGTTCGTTGCCGGCGCTCCAAAGATTCCAGGCATTGCGGCCCATGATTTCTTCGGGCGTAAGCGGGATGCCGCCGTCCATCGGCTTGAAGACGTCCGCGGTGATCTGGGGGAAATCGGCGGTCGTCTTGCCGGCGATCTTGGCTTCATCCTCGATGATGACGGCGGTTTCTTTTTTCCGGCAGCCAGCCAGGAACGGAAGCGCCAGCGCCAAGGCGCACGCGGTCGCTGCGTGGCGGCGGCGTTTTGCCCGGCTGCTATTGCGCAGGAGGGGGAGCAGGGAAATTTTCTTGTTCATTGGGTTTCTCCAGTTCATCCGGCTTGAGAAAACTTTTTTTGATTCCGGCGATGAAGCTTTCGAAATCAGCCGCCTGCGTGGGGCAGACTCTTCCCACGGTGTAAGCTCCGAGCATTCGATAGCTCTCGAATTGCGACTCGCTGAAGAATTGGTCGGCCGTGCTCTCGTGCGGGAACGCGTCGTTGCTCTTGAAGTATTCGTAAATGTCCCGCGGCTCTTCGCCGTAGCAGGCCGGCTTGATGTAAATCAACACGCCGTCCTCGATTTTCGGACCGTTCGGAACTTGATCGACCGCCGAGTAGCGGATCTTTCCGATCGCGCAGGAACGTCCGGTTTGGTTTCGGGCATCGTCGTCGCTCCGGGCGAAAATCGACATCGGCTCATCGAACTCAATCGGGATGCCAAGATCGATGCGGATCTTGCGCACCGCGCCGCCCAGGTCAGCGAAGGAACAAATCGGGTCCTGTCCCGCATCACTGACCACGATGTAGTGGCAGCGGCGCAGGACCATCTCGTAGAGGCCGAGATTTTCGAAGTGCCCGCCATCGGACAGGTAAACATACGGATTGGAGTCGTCGGTCAGGCCAAAGGCCTCATCGATCATGGGACGGACGCTGACTTTCGGGAAGCCGAGCTGGAAGGTTTTGTCGCCCGCTTTTCCGGGATTGCCCAGCCAGGCGCCGAGCCGCACGTTCAGAAATGTGAGGATGAAAGTGACCAGCGGCGAGGAATGGTAGCCCATGTTCGGACTGGCGGCCGCGCCGGAAATGGCGATCGCAGTGCCGAGCGAGATGCCGTCTTCGCCACCGTAATGTTCCTTGGATGCCGTCGAGCTCTGCTGCTCGCCGCCGTAGCTCTGGCCCTCGGCTCCATCCGTCTTGCGATAACCGACCACATACGAGCCGCAATGAAGCGGTGAAACGGTGAAGCTGGCCGCTTTTCTTTCCTGCCACGCGAGGTTCTTCCCTTTGACCAGGTTGAGCGCGATGTTGATGATCGGCAGCAATCTCCCGCCGAATTTATCGCGCGGCCAGAGGTAGCGCATTTTTGGGTTATCATTCTCGTCGAAGCCGGTAAAGGGATTGGGCACGCGTTTGCGGTTGGACGCGCCGAGATAAGCGCGAATGAGGCGATCCCGATACATGGCGTGCATCGAGAACCGGTTGGGATTGATCACGCAGGCCATGAGACCTCCGACTGCCGCGAGGGCGAGGCCGGAAAGGAGGACAAGCCACCACGGCGTGTAGAGAATGATATTCAGCTGGTGCGCCACCACCCCCAGGGCCCTCGATTTCGTGTCGAGATTCCAGTCCACGTCCTCGAGCTTGATCACGATTTTTTCGACGCCCCAGGTCATGGCGAAGATAATGAGGATGATCGAGACCGCGATGAAGACGATCGCGGCCAGGCTGCTGGCCTTGGAGAAGATCATGGCCACCGGCCCGGCCTTTCCCTTCTGTTTTTCGTTAGCCGGAATGGAGCTGCTGCGACCGGCGAGGACCGTAATTATGCCGGCGATGCCACCGGTAATGGCGGACACGGCGCAGGTGAGGAGCCACGGCCCAAAAAGAACGAGCCCGCTTACCGCCATCCAGCCCAGCGCGACAATGAGAAGCCAGCCATTCGCGCGCGCCCACCATTCACGATCGGGATCACCGGTCCACCGGCTGGAAAGTCCCGTAAAGGCGACGAGCGCGAGCAGGAAGAGCCCCACAAAAAGAGGAATTCCGAAGCAGGTGTAGAGCTCCGCGAATTGAAGAGGCTGCGGGAAAAATTTGATCGCCGCCACCCAAAGCAAAAGGCCGCCGATCGCGCCTGAGGCGATCACGGCCAGAAGTTCGAGAAGGCGAAACCCATGCACTCGCAGGAGGGAAACGGCCCAGGACACCACATGCACCCCGATGCCGAACCAAAGAAAAAGCGTGGAACTGTGGGGTGCCATTCCCGGTAAAAATGCGAGCTCCGGGATCTTGCCCCCATGATTGGTAAACCAGGCCCAGTAGATCGTGATGAAGACGGCCGCCAGGAACACCGGTAAAAGGCAAAAGCGAAGGAAGCTGGCCTCGTTTCCGCGGGCTTTTTTTGCAACTGAGGGGAGATTGAACCCCATGAAGGTCACTCCCCCGACCAAGCCGAACAGGCCAACAAGTAAGGGAAAGCACGTATCGGGCGGCGGAGTCATCATCAAGATCGCCGTGTAAAACCACGGGATGGTCAGCACCGCGGCGATGAGCGGAATGAGGACGAGCCAGTTCAAAAGGAGGTTGCGCAAATAAGTCGCGACGAGCGTCCAGGTATCGGCGGAAAGCAGACCGAGGCGCGGGCTCAGGTAATTGCTGTAGCTGCGCAGTTGTTGCATCTGCGTCGGCTCAGGGTTTGGCCGCGTGTCGTCTCGGGGATGCGCGAGATTAGTCGAGACTTCGTTGAGTCCGCCGTCGGCACGCTGAATCCACGCCGCCAGCCACCCGCCAATATAGCCGCCGCCGGAAACCGTGGAGAGGTAATGAAATTTTTCCAGCAGACCGCAGCGGGCGAGGCCCTGGAGCACGCCGAGCGCAAAGGTCGCGCTGCGAATTCCGCCGCCCGAAATGCAAAGCGCGGTTCGTTTTTCCTTAAGGGCATGGACCGCGCCCCAGATTTCTTTCAGACGTTCCTGTTGCTTCGCGAGCTGAAGTTTCTCCGCTTCTTTTTTCGGAAGATTTTCCGGCAACGGCACTGCCGTGGTGGTGCCTGCGGGAGGTTCGCCGTGGAGCGCGGCAAATTCAGCCGCGAGCACCTCATGGAGATGCATCGCGGGGTTCTTATTTTTTTGCTCGGGTGGGGTTCTCGCCATAAGGGGGTGGCGCTTTCGACTTGGGATTATCGAAATCCGCGGCGCATGACAAGCACCATTATTAGCCTCGCCCCGAAATGGAGGAATAACCTCAGCCGAAAATCACCAGCCGGATCGTGTCGGGCAACTGCTGCGCCACATTCGTGACCACGCTGCCCCCGAGGAGCTTTGCCATCGCGGTGCGTTGCGACGCGCCGATGATGAGATAATCGACCCCGAGCGTGGCGGAGAGATCGAGAATGGTCGAAGCGGCGTCCTCGCTCACGGCGTAAACTGGCTGCACCGCGATGTCGCGTTCGACGCCGAGCTTCATGGTGAGCGTCATGATGGCGTTGGCCTCCGGGTCGTCCTGCCATTTCGCGCGGCCAACATTGGTGGGGCCACCCGTGAAATAAACCGCAATCTCTTTCACGTACAGAACGCAGAGAGTCGCTTTGCGCAGTTGCGCTTCCTCGAGCGCAAAGGCAAGGGCGGGCGTCACGCCGCGCGCCGCGACCATGATTTTCTGGCCTTCCGATAAGCGCGGCTCGAGTTTCGCCGCCAGATCGGGCGAGACCATTTCGGCGACCTGCCGCGTGACGGTCATGGTTTTCAGGCCGGAAGCTTTATGCGAGTAGGCGCGCAAGGCGTAGCCGGCCAGGAGCACACAAAGCGCGAAAAACAGCGCCTCCGGTTTCGTTTTAGCAATCGTTACTTCCACTGCGGCGAGCACGGCAAAGGTGATCCCCATGATGAGACGCTGGTACCAGGGAAGCCCAAGACGTTTATTGAAAGTGCACGAGCCCAGGTTGACCGCGATCGCGCCGACGACGCCAATGGCATAGAGGCCGGCGAGGGCCTCAAATTCTTTCGTCACCGCGAGGACAACGATCGGAATTCCGACGGCCGCGACGAGAGGCATGAGCGGCACGCCGTGAGGATTGAGCCGGGCCATTTGCCGCGGCATCTCGCCATCCTGCGCCATCATGTAGAGCACGCCGATGAGGGCCACGACCGCGGTGTTGACCGCGCTGAGCAGGAGTAAACCGAAGACGATCCCGACGATGATGCTCAAGACCTGCCCGACGCCCGCGCCCGCTGCCATCATTCCATATTGTTCCGCGAGGTAGCGCAACATGTCCTCCTTGTGCGAGACCAGTTCGGGCATGAGACTTTTCGGCAACGAGAGCATGGCCCAGCCGAGGAGGGCGGTGCCGACGACTACTTCGATCGCGACGGGCACGATCGCCTTAACCGCTGTGCGCGTGACCTTCGGATGCTCGGGGGTCGAGTCGGGATCGGTCTTCATCACCCCGGTGATGTTGGCGACGGCTTCCACGCCGCTCAGCGCCAAGATCACTCCCACGAAGGCGATCCAGGTGTGGGCCAGATTTTCGTGGCGCGGCTCCAGATGCTGGAGGCTGAGATGGGGCGCGCTCAGCGCCACAATGATCAACACCATAATTACCGCCGGAATGGCCAGCCAGATGGAAACGCTCCCGCTGTGTTTGGGTCCGAAATAGTTGATGATGCCCACCGTGAGGACAAGGGCCATGGTGGCGATCGGAGCGAATTTGCTCGGCACGCCGAGATAACTGACCGCAGCCCATCCGCTCAAGGCCGCGGTGACTACGAAATTCGCCACGAGCAACAGCGCGCCAGTCGAAGCCAGAAACCGGCTTTGTTGTCGCGCCGCGGAATAGACACCGCCGCCATCCGGAAAATGCGCGCAGACGATGATGTAGTTGTACGCCACAACGGCGGTGAGCACGCAGACCGCGAGAATGATCGGCAACGACGCGAAGCCCGCGGCGATAAAAGCGAGGCCGATGACGTAGGCCTTGCTCGTGCCCCAGTCGCCGTAGAGCAGAGCCGCGGCCCGCTTCCAATCGACATTACGCGGCCGATGAACGGCGGTGGGATCGAAGCTTGTGGCCATCAGTTGGGACAGGTCCGGCAAAGTTTGCGGCCGTCCGGCGTGAATCTCCATCGTGGCTGCAACCGCGGGCAAGCTCTTTCTTGAAAAACGGAGCCCATCCCCAGCTGTGGTTCCGAACGAAGTCGTGAACCGGTGGGATTGCCTGACCCGTTACCGAGTAATATCTAAACCTCTACGCGTGCGCCTAGTTCGACCACGCCGTTCGGCGGCAGACCGAAGTAGGAAGTGACGTCGCCGGTGTTGCGCGTCATCCAGGCGAAGAGCGAACCGCGCCAGCGTGGAAGTTCCGGGCTTTCCATCGAGAGAATGGTTTCGCGTCCGATGAAATAGGTGGTCCGCATGGGATTGAAACGCAGCTCGCTGTCGTTGATCGCGGCGAGGGCGGCGGGCACTTCCGGTCGCTCCATGAATCCGTAACGGAGTTGGACGCGCCAAAAACCTTCGTGCAGTTTTTCCACCGCGGCGCGGTTTTCCGGCACGGCGACGTAAGGCAATTCCTCCGTGAGGACGGTGAGCACGACGACCTGTTGATGCAGCACTTTGTTGTGCTTCAGGTTGTGCAACAGCGCCAGAGGGGTGCCCGCCGGATTGCCTGACATGAAGACCGCTGTGCCTGGAACCCGATGAATTTTTTGCGTGGCGATGTCGCCCAGGAATAGGTCGAGCGGCAAGGTCATTTCTTTCACGCGCGCGCCGAGCACCTTTCGGCCGCGGCGCCACGTCAGCATGAGAAAGAGAATGATCGCTGAGACGAGAAGCGGGAACCAGCCGCCATGCGCGATCTTGACCATGTTCGCGACGAAGAAGGTGAGATCAATGACGAGGAAAAAAATGGTGATCGGAAGTGCCACCGCGGCCGGCCAACGCCATCTCCGTCGCGCGACCCGGTAAAAAAGAATCGTCGTGATCAACATGGTGGTGGTGATCGCAACACCGTAGGCCGCGGCGAGGTTGGTCGAAGATCCGAAGCCGAGGACGAGCGCCAGGCACGCGACCATCAGGCCCCAGTTCACCGCCGGGACATAGATCTGTCCCATCACTTGGGCCGAAGTGTAGTTCACGCGGAGTCGCGGGCTGTAGCCGAGTTGGATGGCCTGCATCGTGAGCGAGAACGCGCCGCTGATGATGGCCTGCGATGCGATCACGGCGGCGGCGGTGGCGAGGATGACAAGCGGATAGAGCGCCCAGGCCGGCGCCATGCGATAAAACGGATTCACCGCTGCGTCCGGTTCCACGAGAAGCAGCGCGCCTTGTCCGAAATAATTGAGGATGAGACCGGGCAGCACGATCGCGAACCAGGCCAGTCGCACCGGCGCGGTGCCGAAGTGACCGATGTCCGCGTAAAGAGCTTCGCCGCCGGTGACGACCAGAAAGACTGCGCCGAGAACCACGAAACCATGCCAGCCGTTGTTCCAGAAAAAGGAAACCGCATATGCCGGATTGAAAGCCACGAGCACCTCCGGGGCTCGAATGATCTGGCTAATGCCGAGGACACTCAGCGCGATGAACCACAACATCGTGACGGGCCCGAAAACGCGCGCGACCGCCGTCGTCCCGCGCGACTGGAACAGAAAAACTCCAATCAAAATGACCAGCGTGATCGGCACCACGTAGCGATTGAAAAGGGGCGTGACCACATTCAATCCTTCGATGGCGCCCATGACGGTGATAGCCGGCGTGATCATCCCATCCGCATAAAGCAGCGCGGCGCCGAAGAGTCCGAGCAGGAACAATTTTTTCCCACGCGCCGCCGGATCCGTGGCCAGGGTCGCGAGCGCGAGAATGCCGCCCTCGCCGCGATTGTCCGCCCGGAGAATAAGACCGAGGTATTTCACCGAAATGACCAGGATCAAGGACCAGACGATGAGGGAAAGGACGCCGAGCACATTCGCGTGGTTGGCCAGGATGGCGTGCGAACCGTAAAAGCATTCCCGCATCGAGTAGAGCGGGCTCGTCCCGATGTCGCCGTAAACGATACCAAGACTGGCAAGCGAGAGAATGAGCAGGCGCTTCCGGCGCAGGGTCGCGGGTTCTAGGGGATCACCGCCCGGGAGCGCAGCGTGAGGGACGTCAGGCGAATCCGGCGTGGCCACTGCACTATTTATCTCGGCGTTCGCCATCCTCTGCCTGAGCGTACGATCGGGCGGAGGGACGGATAATTAAAATAGTACTAAAATCGACGGCCCGGTGTGCGGCTCCGCCTGGCCTGTATTATTGTGAAACGTGCCTGCTGCCATTCCGCGCGCCCCGGCTTTCGCGCCCGCCCGGGAATACGCCTTCGCGGTCCTGGGCGTAGCGGCGGTGACTGTTGCCTGCCGCTTCCTGTCAGGAGTAATTGGATACACCGCGATCTCGCTCATTTATCTGGTAGGCGTCCTGCTCGCCGGCATGATTCTCAGCCGCGGTCCGGTGTTGCTCGCTGCCGCGCTCAGCGCGCTTTGCTTTAATTTCCTTTTTATCCCACCCGTCTTCACCTTGCACATTCACAAGGTCGAGGACGCGTTGATGTTCGTGACCTTTTTCGTCGCGGCCCTGGCGGTCGGAAGCCTGACCACCCGGTTGAAAGCGAGCGAGCAAACTGAGCGAGGCCGCGAGCAAAGGGCGACGGCTTTGTCTCATTTCGCGCAAAAAATGTCAGCCGCGCCCTCGGTAGAAGTCGCGTTCGCCGCAGCGACGGTCCACGTCGCGGAACTTTTTCCCGCCGACGCGACCATTCTGGTTAGTCAGAACAAAGGTGGATCCGGCCTCGTGCCGTACCCCGTGGATCTCGCAGCCTTGCGCGAGGATGAGAAGGAAGTGGCCGCGCTCGCCTTCTCGCGCGGGGAACGCGTTGGCCGTTTTACCTCGTTCCGGCCCGAGTCGGCTGGGACGTATCTACCAATCAAGCGGCTCGACACTACCTTCGGCGTTCTCCGCATCACGCCGCGCGCCGGGACGACTCTTACCGCTGATGAGCTGGAACTCCTGGAAGCTTTCGCCGCGCAGTTAGCGAATGTGGCCGAGCGCGATCGACTGATGCAGATCGCGGCCCAGGCCCAGCTCAGTGAAGAAGCAGAGCGGCTGCGCAAGGCGTTGCTCGATTGCGTTTCACACGAATTGAAAACACCGATCGCCGCGATCGCCGCCGCCAGCCAAGCCCTTCTTCATTCCGCGCTTGATGGGAAGGACACTCGGCTTTCACGACAATTATCGGAGGAAATTCAGCAGGGCTCCCGCCGCCTGAACCGCATCGTGAACAATCTGCTCGATATGACCCGGCTCGAAAGTGCTGTGATCCAACCCCAGCGCGAATGGTGCGACGTGCCGGAATTGTTAAGCTCAGCTATCGAGACCGAGAAAGAAACCATCGGCCAGCGTGAGATTCTCCGCAGTCTGCCGGAGGATCTTCCAATGGCGTTCCTCGATTTTTCCCTGATCGAGCAGGCCGTGGCCAAGCTCCTGGCCAACGCCGCGAGTTACACGCGCGCCGAGCTGCCGATTGAGATCGCCGCCAGCTGCACCGACGAGCAACTGACCATTTCTGTCGCCGACCGTGGGAACGGGCTGGCCGCCGGATCATTGGACAAGATTTTCGAGAAGTTTTACCGCGCGGATACCACTCGAACCGGCAACCTCGGCCTTGGCCTCTCCATTGCGCGGGGGTTCGTGGAAGCGCATGGCGGCACGATCTCCGCGCGAAATCGAAAGGAGGGCGGGGCCCGTTTCACCATCGTCGTGCCGGTGCGGACGATGGATCGCGCTTCGCTTGAGGCCGCGTCATGAAAGCCGGTCACGTCGCGCTGATCATCGAAGATGAGAAACAGATCCGCCGTCTTTTGCGCATCGCCCTCGAGGGGGCGGACCATCAGGTCTTCGAGGCGGAGACGGGCCAAGCGGGCTTGACGGAAATCGTCCATCGCCGGCCGGATGTTGTTTTGCTCGACCTCGGCCTGCCGGACATGGAGGGCATCAAAGTCCTCCGTCGCCTCCGGGAATGGACGCGGGTGCCGGTCCTCATCCTTTCCGTGCGCGATGATCCCGAGGAAAAAGTGGGCGCACTCGACGCGGGCGCGGATGATTACGTGACGAAGCCCTTCGATACCGCCGAATTGCTCGCGCGCGTTCGCGTCATTCAAAGGCGCTCGATTGTGGAGACAGGCGAGCCCGTCTTCGAATCGGGATCGCTTACCGTAGATCTCTCGGCCCGGCGCGTTACACTCGCGGGAACGGAAGTGCGACTCACGCCCACGGAGTACGCGCTGCTTCGGGCGCTCGTCCAGCACGCGGGCAAAGTGGTGACCCATCGTCAACTACTGCGCACAGTGTGGGGGGAAAAGGCGGAGAGTCAGGCGCAATATCTCCGGGTCTACATCACGCATCTCCGGAAGAAATTGGAATCGGGCGCGGACGCTCCTCAACTGATCAGGACGGAGGTCGGGATTGGTTACCGGCTTTCAACCGACCTTTGAGTCAGACGGAATCGCGTAAGGCAGCGGCGCATGCGATGGGCGCGGGTTTTGGACGAACCAGGTCCATAACGGCGCATCGGAGCGATTCGCGGGATGCCTTTCACCCTTTGCGGGCGGATGAGCGGGAACAACAGTTCCACTTGGAACACACGAGAGCGTGCTGTCGCTAGAACCGGCCGGCACGAAGACGAAGACGAGCGTTCTCATCGTTCTTCACGCTCAGCCAGCCGCGAGAAGACCGTGAATTAAAAGACGGGGCGAAACCGTTAAGAAAGCATTAACGCGGAACGGGCAGGCGGGATACTGGCGGAAGGGGTGGGATTCGAACCCACGGTGAGTTTAACCCCACGTTCGATTTCGAGTCGAGTGCCTTAAACCGGACTCAGCCACCCTTCCTTTTTGCGCTCGAATCAGCCGGCAATTCGGAGCGCCTTCATTATGGGATGCCTCGCGTGGTTTGTAAAACGATAGAATTGACTCGAAGGCGGACATCGGCGGGACGGAAACAAGCCGACAGCGAGATCGGTCCGAATAGTGAATCGAAATCCGCCGATTTTAGCGGTCGAGAGCACTTAAGTGCCTGAACCAGAGCGCCAAAAAATGTCAAAATTTTCGGCTTGCCGTGAAACGACCCTCTACCGCATGTTGTAGGTCCGCCGGGAGGCCTCCGCTAGTAATTGTTGTTAATTGCCGTTCGCCGCAATTCACAGCTTATTAGCTAGGCTGTTCCCTGGTGTTCTCGACTTATTCACAACCCTTCACCGCTGCTGCCATGATCCAACTCAAACACGGAATCCACTCTTCTTCGCTTCAACGACTGCGCAAATCGCCCCTTCGAAGCAAAAATCGCTCGAGTAAAAAGAAGAGTAAGGGTCTGCGTTTTGATCGCGTGTTTAGCGACGCGAACCGGGCGCCGTTTGATGAGATCGACTGGGAACGGCGCACGGCTGAGATTACCGACGACAGCGGCAAGGTCATCTTCAAGCAGGAGAACATCGAGGTGCCGAAAAGCTGGAGCGCGCTCGCCACCAAGATCGCGGTCTCGAAATATTTCTACGGCGACATCGCGAACGGGACCGATCCGCATCACGGCGGGCGCGAGACTTCGGTGCGCCAGCTGGTTCATCGCGTGACGCGGACCATCACCGATTGGGGCATCGCTGACGGATATTTCGCCGGCCCGGCTGAAGCGGAAACGTTTTACGACGAGCTAACCTGGCTCTGCGTGAACCAGCACGGCGCATTCAATTCGCCCGTTTGGTTCAATGTCGGGTTGCACCATCAGTACGGCGTTGGCCGGGACGCGGGACTGGGCAATTATTTTTACAATCGCGAGACCGGCCAGGCGGAACGGGCCGCGACCCAGTACGAGTATCCGCAAGGAAGCGCCTGCTTCATCCAGAGCGTGGACGACACCATGGAAGACATCATGCGCCTCGCGATGAGCGAGGCGATGCTTTTCAAGTATGGCAGCGGAACCGGCAGCGATCTTTCCTCGTTGCGGAGCACCCGCGAGAAGTTGAGCGGTGGCGGGAAGCCGAGCGGGCCGCTTTCGTTCCTGAAGGTCTACGACCAAGTCGCGAACGTGGTCAAAAGCGGCGGCAAAACACGGCGCGCCGCGAAGATGAACACGCTGAAAGACTGGCATCCCGACATCGAGGAGTTCATCGACGCGAAGCAAAAGGAAGAGAAGAAGGCGTGGGCGTTGATCGAGCAGGGCTACGACGGGAGCTACAACGGCGACGCTTACGGCTCGGTCATGTATCAGAATGAAAACCTGAGCGTGCGCGTGAGCGACGAATTCATGGACGCGGCGGTGGAGGATCGCGAGTGGTGGACGCGCATGGTGCGCGACGGAAAACAGTGCGAACGGAAGGAGGCTCGCCAGTTACTGCGCAAAATCGCGGAAGGCACTTTCATCTGCGGCGATCCCGGGATGCAATTCGATTCCACCATTCACAAATGGCACACCTGCAAGGGAACGGATCGCCAGAATTCCACAAACCCCTGCTCGGAATATCTCTTTCTCGATAACACCGCCTGCAATCTCGCTTCGCTGAACCTGATGAAATTCAAGGGCGCGGATGGCGTCTTCGACGTCGAGCGCTTTAAATCGGCCGCGCGGGTCTTCATCACGGCGCAGGAAATTCTGGTCGATAATGCGAGTTACCCGATCAAGGAGATCGCCGAAAACTCGCATATTTTCCGGACGCTCGGACTCGGCTACGCGAATCTCGGTTCGCTCATCATGAGCTACGGCTACGGTTACGATAGCGTGGAAGGCCGGGCCATTTGCGGCGCGATCACTTCGATCATGACCGGCGAAGCGTACGAGCAGAGCGCGAGGATGGCACGAGCCATGGGACCGTTTCCGGGGTATCGCGATGCGCGGTGCAGCGGAGTGGCCAAACCGGTGGCGAAGAACAATGTCGCGTCGATGCAGGAAGTGATCGAGCTGCATCGCTCCGCGGTGAGCGAGATCGCGGCGAACGAAGAGTTTGCCTACTTGAAAGAAGAAGCCGCTCGCGTTTGGGACAGCGCGGCCGAACTCGGCAAACAGTACGGCTACCGTAACGCGCAGGTCACCGTTCTCGCGCCGACGGGCACGATCAGTTTCCTGATGGATTGCGACACCACCGGCATCGAGCCCGACATCGCGCTGGTGAAATACAAACTGCTCGCCGGCGGTGGCATGTTGAAAATCGTGAACCAGACGGTCACGCCGGCGCTGGAAAAGCTCGGGTACAACTCTGAGGAGATCGAGCGCATCGTCGCGCATATCGATGCGTTCGACACGATCGAGGACGTGGCGGATTCGGACGGTTCGAACATCTCTTCCGGACTGAAGCCGGAGCACATCGCGATTTTTGATTGCGCGTTTAAAGCCCACAAAGGTGAGCGCAGCCTTGGTTACATGGCGCATTTGCGCATGATGGCCGCCGCCCAGCCTTTCCTCAGTGGCGCCATTTCCAAAACGGTCAACATGCCGGCTACGGCCACCGTCGAGGAAATCATGAACACCTACGTCGAGGGGTGGCGTCTTGGCCTGAAAGCGATTGCGATTTATCGCGATGGCTCGAAGCGTTCCGCCCCGCTCAACACGCGCAAAACCAAAGACATGGGCGGGACCGAGTTTGAAGCGGCAGTCGCTTCGCTGGATCGCGGCGAACTGGAAGATCGAATCGTCGAGCTCGATCAGGAAGTCGCGTCGCTTCGCCTCCGGCTCGATCAACCGTCACGCCATCGCATGCCCGACACGCGCATGTCGTTGACGCACCGGTTCGAGATTGCGGGGCACGAAGGTTACATCACAGTCGGGCTCTATGAAGATCGTCAGCCGGGAGAGCTCTTCATCACGATGTCGAAGGAAGGCAGCACCATTGGCGGGTTGATGGACACGGTCGGCACGCTTACCTCCATCGCCCTGCAATACGGCGTTCCGCTTCAGGGGTTGGTGAAAAAATTTGCCTATCAACGCTTCGAGCCGAGCGGGTTCACAAAGAATCCCGACATCCGGAACGCCACCAGCATTACCGATTACGTCTTCCGCTGGCTCGGCTGCCAGTTCATCCCGGGCTACAAGGAAGCGACTTCCCCGAATCGTGGCCAAAGCGAGCTGCCGATGAAGGAAATTCCGGAGATGGAAAAGAAGGCGCTCAATCGCCCGGTCTCGGATCTGCCGCGGACGGCCGAGAAGGAATTGATCGACGTCATCACGAGCCATGCGGCGAACGAAGGGGAGCCGCACGTCACCGGCAATGGGCACACGCACGCGGATCGCGTGCAGGAGGTGCTCGGCCACATGTTCATGGACGTCATCTGCTCGCATTGCGGCAGCAACAAGGTGGTGCGCGCCGGCGCCTGCGGAGTTTGCACCGAATGCGGTACGAGCCAGGGATGCGGTTGACTTACGTCGTTAGGCCGCTGGACGGCTGTTTATGCAACTGGAAATTTTCACGCTCTGTGATGCGGCGACCGAGCACGCGGGGAAGTTGAACATCATCGGGACGTTCGATGCGCTTCGCGCGCTGGAGGCGCCGATCTCGCATCCGCAATGCGCCATCGCCGGCCGGCTTCGTTTTGAGCAAATCGAGGAAGGCAACCATCGGGTCAGCCTGACCTTCGCGGATGAGGACGGGAACATCGTAATGCCAAAGTTCGACTCGAACCTGGCGGTGAAATTCGGCCCCGGTTTACGGACGGTAACTTCCCACTTCGTCATGGTAATCCAGCAAATCCGGCTGCCGAAGTTTGGCGAATACACGATCGATCTCGCGGTCGATGGCCATCAGCTCGGTTCGCTCCCGCTTTACGTCTCGAAGGTGGAGCCAAATCCGAGCATGCCTGGATGACGAACGGCCCGAGGGCGGGCCGTCTCCAGCTTGGGGTAAACATCAATCCGCTGGTGGAGCCGGCCGCCGTCGGGCCGGAGGACGGGGCAAAAAATTATCGGTTGTCAGCGGCGGTAGAATCCACGATTTAGTTCCCGCGCATTCGCGCAACCGAGGTCCCGGCCTGGCGCAAAGCCCTCTTTGCGCAAAACCGGGAACCGACTTTAAAGCGTGTTATCGATGGTGATTTTATGAACGAAGCAGAAATCCAGCGGCAAAAAGAAATTAAGGAAGCGGAGGAGTTGCTTTTCACGGGGCCGCAGGCGCTGGGATTCGCCAAGGGACTTTTCCTCGGGCAATTCATTTCGGACTGGGCGATGCCCTATCCCCGAGTGCCCGCCGCGCAACAAGCGGAGCTGGACAAATCGCTCGCGGAAGTGCGCGAGTATCTCGATCAAAATCTCGATCCCGGTGCGATTGACCGCGCGGCGGACATCCCGCGTAATTTGATCGACGGGCTCTCCCGCGTTGGTGTGCTAGGAATGACCGCGCCCCAGGAATATGGTGGCCGCGGATTCTCGCAGCAGGCCTACTGCAGGGTTCTCGAGGAAATCGGGAGACGTTGCGCTTCGACCTCAGTCTTCACTAACGCGCACCACTCGATCGGTATCCGGGCGTTGCTGCTTTTCGGCACCCGCGAGCAGAAGCAAAAATGGCTGCCGCGGCTCGTGTCGGGGGAACAGTTAGCTGCATTTGCGCTTACGGAAAAGGAAGCCGGCTCCGATGCCGCGAACGTACAGACCCAGGCGCTCCCGAGCGCGGACGGGTCGCATTACATTTTGAATGGCGAGAAGCGTTACATCACAAACGCCTCGATCGCCCAGGTCTTGACGGTGATGGCACGGACGCCAATTCCTGGCTCGGATAAAACGGCGATTACGGCGTTCCTCGTCACGCCGGACATGCCGGGGTTCACCATGCTGGAGCCGCGAATGGAAAAGCTCGGCATTCGCGGGACCGCCACCGGCCGCTTCGCCATGCGCGACATGGCGGTGCCGAAAGAGAATATTCTCGGCCCGCTCGGCAAAGGATTAAAGGTGGCGCTGACGGTGCTTGATTTCGGGCGCACCACCTTTGGCGCGTGCTGCACCGGTGCCGCCAAAACGTGTTTAAAGCTCGCCGTGGAACACGCGAACACGCGCCGGCAGTTCAAAAAGACGCTGGGCGATTTCGACTTGGTGAAGAAAAAGATCGGGCGCATGGCAGCCGACATTTACGCGATGGAAGCGATGACGGCCGTGACGGCTTCGCTGATCGATCGCGGGCTAGAGGATTACATGCTCGAGACGGCGATGCTGAAAGTCTTCACGACCGAGCGCCTCTGGGAAGCGGTCAACGATGCCTTCCAGATTCACGGTGGTTCGGCTTACTTCAACGATTCGCCACTCGAGCGGATGCTGCGGGATGCTCGGATCAACCAGATCGGCGAAGGCAGCAACGAAGTGCTGACGTCTTTCATCGCGCTCGTCGGCATGCGCGGACCCGGCATGGAGTTCAAAGAAATTTACGACACGATGTTCAAGCCCTCCCGCGGACTGGGCAAAGCCTGGACAGCTGGCATGAATCGGCTTGGCGCGGCCGTGAAAATTCCGGGCATACCAGTGAAGAGCGAAAGCCTTCGTTCCCAGGCGTCGCAACTGGGTCGATTGATCTGGCGTTTCAACCTGAGCGTGAATCGCGCTCTTATTAAGTACCGCGAGCCGGTCATGGACATGCAGCTGGTGCAGGAACGCATCGCGGGTGTGGCGATGGAGATGTTCGCGTCGGCTTGTGTGATCAGCCGGCTGGATTCCGAACTGCAAGGTGTCGGGCGCAACGGCGCCGCGGCTGCCGGAAGCCATCGCGCCGCGCATCTTTTCCTGCGGCAATCCTTTCACCGCATGCGCCGGTTCCTGAGCGAGCTGACAGACAACGATGACCAGGAGTTGCTGGCGACCGCAAATACAGTGCTCGGGAAGGAAGATCGCTCCGGCCTGAACGGCAGCTAGCGCGCGGTGGCCTGGCGGCTGCTGTTCACGGCAGTCATGAGTCGCGTCTGCAACCCGGATCCGTGCGACATCGTCGTGGTCGGCGCGGGCCCGGCGGGATTAACCGCTGCCGTGACCCTCGCTGAAAGTGGTCGGCGCGTTTGCGTCGTGGAAAAAGATCCGGTCTACGTCGGTGGGATCGCGCGGACCGTCACCTACAAGGGCTATCGCTTCGATATCGGGGGCCACCGCTTCTTCAGCAAGAGCAGCGAGATCGTCGATTTCTGGAAGGCCCGGCTGGGGACGGAATTCATTTCCGTGAAAAGGCTCTCGCGCATTTTCTATCGCGGCACTTTTTTCGATTACCCGCTCAAGGCGACTAACGCGCTTTTTGGTCTGGGCTTGTGGACGAGTTTTCTTTGCGGGTGCAGTTACCTCAAGGCGCTGCTCTTTCCAATCAGGAAGGAAAAGAGTTTCGCCGATTGGGTGAGCAATCGTTTCGGCAAACGGCTTTTCAATATTTTCTTTCGGACTTACACCGAAAAAGTCTGGGGCATGCCTTGCGATGAAATCAGTGCGGACTGGGCCGCGCAACGGATCAAAGGACTTTCGCTCTGGAAGGCCGTGCTCAACGCGCTTTTCTCCGGGAAAAAAGAGAAGGGCCAGATGATCAAGACGCTGGTCGACAGCTTCGAATATCCGCGGCTCGGGCCCGGCCAAATGTGGGAAAAGACGCGGGACGATATCATTGCGGCGGGAAGCGAAATCCACATGGGTGAAGAAGTGGTCGCGATCAGAACGAGCGGTAACGCGGTAACTTCGATGACCACGCGTAACGGCGCGGGGGAGGAGATGGAACGCGCCGGCCAGCAGTTTATCGTTTCGCTTCCTTTGCAGGAAGCGGCTCTTGCTTTTCAACCGCCGCTGCCCGATGAGGCGATCGCGGCGGCGAAGCGATTGCAGTATCGCGACTTCCTTACCGTGGCGCTGATCGTGAAACGGACCGGCCTTTTTCCCGACAACTGGATTTACGTGCACGACCCCGCGGTAAAACTAGGTCGCATTCAGAACTTCAATAACTGGAGTATGGAGATGGTGCCGGACAAAAGCACCACCTGCCTTGGCCTCGAATATTTTTGCTTTGAAGGCGACGCGCTTTGGTCTGCGACCGACGAAGATTTGATCGTATTGGGCAAGAAGGAGCTGGCTAGTCTCGGCCTGGTCCGCGAAGAGGAAATTGTGGACGGTTGCGTGGTTCGAATGGAAAAAGCGTATCCGGTTTACGGCGCCACCTATCTGGCAGACGTCGCCATCATTCGCGCCGCGCTCCAGCGTTTCGAGAACATCCAGCCGGTCGGGCGTAACGGCATGCACAAATACAACAACCAGGATCACTCGATGATGACGGCGCTCCTGGCCGCACGGAATATCGCCGGCGGGAAGTTCAACCTTTGGAACGTCAACACCGACGCCGAGTATCACGAAGAAGGCAAAGCGGAACCAGATCAGGAGACCGGCCGGCGAATGCCGAAACGGATGGGGTGGGCTCCAGCGGGTGCGGCGGCTCAGCTTTGAGCGCGCCCTAGGGCATGGCCTTCACCACCGGCTGAGCCTCGAGACCGTTCGGGAAAGTCACCTGCGCTCTTTTTGTTCCGAGCTGGTAATGGATGACGACCGGATCGAGCGATCGGATCGCCGTGAAAAGGAGATGCGGGTCGGCCAGTTCTTCGGCGGAAAACTGCGTGGGTGAGAAGTAGCCTGGCCAGAGCACGGGCGTGTGACCCCGGAATTGGTGAGCAAAGCCTGGCATGGTGTAACCGGTGGACGATTTCAGGCCGAAGAGCACCGGGTAATTGTAGCCTCCCATGATAGTATGCGGGGCCTTGCTGGTGAACCGCTGCCGACCCAGGGCTTGATACAAGTCACGATCGAGAAGTGGCACGACGCGGCACTCGCTGTCCGGCGAGAGCAACGCGCGAACCTGGTCCCAGACCTGCCGGGCGCGGCCGTCGAGAAGCATTTTTCGATCAACCGCGAAGCGGTTGAAGGTCGGCGACGGCATGAGAAAAAGCGGAAGGGCGAAGGCTGCGGCGGAGATCGGTGGCAGGGCGAAGCGCAGGAGCCGCGGCACTCGATGCCATCCGAGCCCGACCAGAAGGTGGGCAAAGAATAGGAACAACATGGTTTCGCGCATCGGCCATCGCAGAGAGCGAAAGAACGGGACGCCGGACAGAATAGCCTGGAGCCAATCAGGGCGATGCAGGAACAGCGCTACCAACAGCAGCATCGCCACCAGCGTCCACTCCAACTTCCGGAATTGGGCCATTGTTCCGAGCACCGCCAGGAAGCAGATCCCGGCGGCAGAGGCGGAGAGCGGAAGGGCGATCTCGGCCAGGCTTCCCAGCGTGGGTTGAAAACTGGACGCCCCGATGCCGATAGTGGCGCCGAGAACGGACGCGAGAAAAGGGAGATTGTTTTCCACGATGGCGGCAGTCGTATTCGCGGCATTTCGGCTCGACCCCATGAAGCCGGAAAGAAAACCGATCAACGCCGGGGTAACGATAACGATCGCGAGCACGGAACCACCAAGGTAACGCCAGATCGGCTGCCAATTCTTTGCGACTCCGGCTAGGATCAGGGAAAAGACTCCGAGGAAAAGCGCGCTAAAGAAAAAGGGCGCGAGATGGCCGCCAATCATGCTGTAAAGAATCCCAGCGGTTACGAGGGCAAACCCGTTTCGTGACCGGGCCGCCACCAGCCCCAGCGCAACAACGGGAATCGCGGCTTGGTTGCCAAGAAAATTGAACCAGGACGAGCCTATGGCCAGGCTATAGGAACTCATGACGTAGCTGACGGCGAGGAACCCCGCCAGCCATTCCGGAACTTCACGGCCAAAGCGCCGACCGAAAGCGCGCATGCACGCCTGCATGGCAACGGCGCCCGCCAGCAGATTGAAGAGGGAGATCGCGTCGATGGCAGCGAACTGAAATCGACTTGTGGCCAGGAACATGGCTGCGAGGTGAACCGGGAAAAGAAGAGTCAGGCTGCCCGGATCGCGCCACAAATCGTAGCTCCCATCGTATAAGCCCTCCGTGGTCCGCGGGATTCTGCCGTGCCGAAGCGTGTCACCCAGATCCGCCAAACCCGGGAGGACGCCACTCATGTTGTCATCGGTCAGGAAAAAATAGGGACGCCAGATCTGTAACAAGACAAACACGGCACAAACGGCGCCCGCAGTGAGGAGACCCGAACGCCAGGGCGAAATCGACGGAGGAAGGTCCGGGGGTAAGGGAGTTAACTCCTCGTTAGGTAGGCTCATCGGAGCGACGGAACGCTATTTAAAGATATTGAGCGCGCGGCCCAGGGCAGAAGGGATGGGATCGTAAATGCCTGCTTCGACGAAAAAGAGGTGGTACTCTTGCCAGCCCATCAGGCAGAGCAGGACCACGATTCCCGAAACCAGGACTGTCCGCGGGCGGGCCGGCATGGAGCTGGTCAGCCACATCAGGTTCGAAAAGACTAACCAGCGCAGCGGCATGTCCCAGATATTGGCGTAGCGGAGGTTAATGCCGTAGCGCACCTGGCTCATAACCAGGTAGGTTAACCCGACAAACAAGGTGAGATAGAGCGTAGCCTTCTCTTTGGTGTTTACGCGAAACATCGCCCCTACGGCAAGAAGGAGAATGGCGGGCTCCATTAAGAGCAGGTCAACCAGATAACGGTACCACGGGCCATCGCCTGTTTTCAAAGCGTATTCCCAATTTACGGACTTCTGTACGTTTAACCGGTAGACGTCGATGAGCGGAGTTAACCCCCCGGCCGCCACGAGAAGAACGAGAACAGCGACCAGGGGAGCAGCCACGGTTACGACATACAGGGGCCAGCCGGCGGCGCCGATCTTAAGCCAACGGTTCGCGACAAGAATGCCAACGAGGGCAAGGTAAACGAAGAACGCGTTCTCTTTGGTCAAGACCATGAGGGCAAGGGAAATTCCGTAGAGCCAGAGCCATTTCTTGTTTCGCGGTTCGTGGAGATGTTCCCATAAGGCCCAGAGCGCGAGCAGCGCCCAGAACGCGAAGAAACCGTCGATCAAGCCGCGTTGGGCCGAGTAGATTTGCATCGGCGCGAAAGCCATGAGAGCAAAGACCCCCAAGCCGGCCGGAAGACCTCCCAGGCGCCACGCAAAAACGCCCGCGATCAACAGCGTCAGGATGGATGCCACACAGGCGATGGCATGGGTCGCAGCGAGGGTTTCTACTCCGGTTACTTTTTTCCAAACATAAGCAGAGACAATGAACGAGAGCCTCAGCGGTGGCAGAATGAGGATCGATTGCGGGCGCGCCTGATACTCGATGTAATCACGCACGATCGCGGGATAGGAGAGCAAGCCCTGCCCTTCGACCTTATCGACGAATGTCTGGTAGTAGAGTTCGTCCGGACCCGTCTTGGCGAACGTGGCCGAGTGCTGGACGCGCAAAAAAATACCGGCCGCGGCGATCAGAGCCATCAGGGCGTAATGAAGAGGCTTCATCGTTCAGGCAGCAGGCCAATGGTCACGGCCCTCCCCAGGAAAGCAAATGCAACGCCAGCCCATCGTTGCAAAGAGTAATCCTCGCAGCCACCGCTTACTTGCATCGGAGGATGTAATACTTCTCCGGTGGGACGGCACCGAAAGCAAAAGGCAGCGGACCGAGGATATCCATGTAAAACCCCGCGCCTGCGGGCTTGCTCATAGTGGCTAGCCAGGGAAAGACCGGCAACTCCAGAATGGTCAGGCGTTCGGCTTTCTCCTTCGGAATGGAGATGAGATTGGTGTTATTGAACGGCAGCACCATCAGGTCCCCGGGCTGTAATTGAGAACGGGTTGAGTCGTAAGCGCGCAGGCTGTTTTTCTCAGCATAATACTGGAAGCCCCAGTGCCCTTGAAACCAAACGGTCGTGGCCAGGGTGCCACCGAACTTTTCCCTAATCTGGGCCGCGGCGGTGCGTGCGGAATTGGCCAGCTCGTAATCGGCGAACGCAACGAGCAGTGACAAGAACGCCGCGGGAGCGAACAACCACGATAGCTTCGCGGCCGGGGCAACCGCTTCGATGCGGCGGAGAAGAAGAATGGCGACGGCCGGAGCCATCGGAAGGAGCGAACGCGCGTTAACTGTCCAGTTGAGAACACAGAAGAGGAACGTTCCGAAAATCCAAAAAAAGAGCAGGAGCGATTCTGCGTTCTTGTGACGTCGCCAATCCAGGATTGGCAGGAGTAGTAACCCGAAACCTCCCAGGACAAGAACCGTCCACTGACATCCAATGAGGAGCTGAGCCGGAGCGGCCATAGAACCTCGAAGGAAAATCCCGGCGACAACGACCAAGGCTACGCCCGCGGCCCCTATCCAGGCTCGTCTTGTCCAGAGCACCGGAGTCAGGATCAAAGCGATCGCGTAGCAGCCACCAGCGAACCCAAGGCCGGTAAGAGTCTTGACGAGCAGGCCTCTAAGCGTGCGGGGTTCCGCCTGGTTTGTATAACTAAAGGCATCCAACAACAGACCGTGCCCATATAACGCGCGGGTCCAATATTCATAGAACAGAACGACGGCGACAGGTATAAGAAGGTAAGTTAGCCACCATCCGAGTCTGCGCTTCCGGGCCAGCGAGTAAGCAAGGAGAAGGGGAACCAGCGCTACGCCGAAATACTTCCCCAGCACGCAGGTTCCCATAAGGAAACCAGCCACGGCCAGCATAAGAGGTCGATCATCGTCCAGTCCCTTTATCCAAAAGACCACGGCCCAGATCCAGAAGGCGAGCATCAATGTATCGCACATGACCGTCGTGCTGGAGACCAGGAAAACAGGAGTGAACAGCGCGGCGAGAGCTGCCGGGAAAGGATTGGCGCAGAGACGGCGCGCTAGTTGATAAGTGCCCAAGACAACAGCCGCCGCCTGCGCGAGAAAGCCGAGATGCAGAGCTACTTCGCTCTCCCCGAAGATGGAGCTAATCAGGGCGATATAAGCGCAAGCCAGAGGAGGATTTTTCGTAACCTCGTGCATCGGCATGGTGTAGCCATACCAGTTCACTTCGAACCCGTAGGGGTTCCACCATTGCGTCTGCATGTGTCGTCCGGCCCAGACAAAGAGTGAGTCATCGATGTGAAAGGCTTTGCCGGCAAAAGGTAGGAGGCACGCGAGAGTAACCAGAACGAGTGCGGTTCTCGGATAACGCGCTCCCGACCATTTTGGTTGTGGCTCGAGCTGGTCTTTCACCTTCAGTAGCTAACTGTCACTTCCGACTCTGGATTAATTCGCGGAGCGTCTCGAACTCCTGTTGACCGGGCTTGAGTCGCAAGGCGCTTTGGATTTCGGTCAAAGCCCCCTCGTTGTGGCCCGATTCAAACTGTGCACGAGCCAGAAGGTAATGCGTCCTGGCATCGCCCGGATCTACCTGCAAGGCTGCGCGAAGGTAGTTGCTCGCAGTGTCCCAATGTTTTTCGGACAAGGTGAGGTAGCCCATGTTATTGAGGGCTGCTTTGTGATGTCCGTCCATCCTTAGAACGGCAAGGTAATAGCCTTCCGCGCGGCGCAGGTCCTCTTGTTGAAGCCAGAAGTTGCCCAAGGCCAGGTTAATCTCGGTGCTGTCTGGCGCATAGGCCTGCGCCTTCTCCAATTGCTCCCGGGCCAAGTTCCATTGCTGCAGCTCGAGGGCTTGGGAACCGGCATGGTAAAACTTCAGGGCCCACAGGGCGGGATCTAGTCGCGGCAACGTAATTAGCAAGGTGGCTGCCGCGAGGACCGCGACGTAACCGGCGGCTGTTCCAAGCCGCATCCGCGCGCAGCTCTGCCAAAACATCCAAAGACCCGCGGCGGCAAAGAGAAGCAGACCCGGAACGACAGCCAGGCGATACCGTTCCGTAACAAACACCGGCAGGACAGAGGCGAGGTGCAAAACGATAGCGGCGGCGATCCAACGCGAGGTCGGAAAGTTTCGCACCGAAAACAAAACCCCGGGAATAGCCAAGGCTGCGACCAGGCCAAAGTGGAGACCGGGCAGGAGAACGCCGCTCGCACGGAGCTTGTCGATCACATTGATGTCATCGTACTCGTATGCGTTCCAGAAATTAGCCAGCTTTCGGCCCATGAGGGTGAGCCACCCGCCGAAGTCGGTGCTGATATAAGCTCGTGCCTTGGCCGACCAGTATTCGGAGACTTCGGAGCGTTTTAGACTCCTGCCTACAGCTGCTTCAGCAAGATCAATGGAATCCTTTAGCATCTCGGCCTGACCTGCATGCAAACCGGGAAAGCGCGGATAGCCGGTGCCGTCGGGGTTGTTTCCGAGCCAGAAGTTGATCCCGCTGTGGGCCGATAGGATAACCGGGTCGCGCGCGATGAAATAGTTGTGGACCCAGCAAGGCGAAGTGCCGGCGAAGAGGCCGAGGAAAAGCATGCCGCCAGCCGCGCCGCGAAGGAGCCACGGCGAGCGCTTCGATTCGCGAGGCGCGGGTCGCAAGATAAGAACGCTGAGAACGAGCGGGACGAGGAAAAGGATGGTAGCGATGCCTGTCGCAGTGAGTCCAATCAGCGCCCCATAAGCGAGCATGCGGAGCGGAGTAGTAGTGCATTCGGTCTTTATTATCTCCCAGACCAGGAACCAGAAGACGAAGACGCCCCACGCGGTCGGCATGAGAACGATCGAATAAGCTTCGGCCGGAACGAAGAAGGCCCAGCCGATCACGGCGAGGATGCCGATAATTTGTCCTCTATTATTAGAGGGCTCCTGTTCGTCACCTTTTTGAAAGACCCGCACTGCAATTTTGTAAAGGAGTGTAGCCGTTCCCGCGTCGAGGCAGACCTGGATGAAGCCGGGAACAAAGGGGCTGTAGCCAAAGAGCCGGTAGAAGAATGCGAGGAGGTAGGCGTAAAGCGGGAGACCGTAAAACGCGAAGTAGTCCGTGAGCCGGCCGCGCAGGATCTGTCGCGCCCAGTCGTCGTAAAAGTGCATATCGCCGCCGCTCGGAAGCAGGAACGGGGATGACGTCAGTCGAGCCAGCGCGATGACGCGGACGAGGAACACGAATGCGAACAGATAATGGACCAGCCCGGGCGAACCGCGAAAAGCGTGGCCAAGGTTCAGCCGCCGAGAAAGAATGTGCGACCAGGTCATGCTATTTGCGAGAGGAAATCTTACTGGTGGTGACGTTGAGCTCGCCCAATGGGACGGCGGGAGCGAGTAGGAATTTTGAAACGTCACTTCCGCCCGACCTGGCTGCCCAGACCCGCTTCGTGTTATCGACGAAAAGCGCTTCGACGCCATAACGTCCGTCCGGGATTTTGTCGGCGGGAACGAGATGCCAGTTTTCCTGATACAGTCCGAGCGTCGCCTGCGGGGCGCACAACCCCCGGGCCACTACCACGACATTTCCATTCTGACTCAGCGGCGTGAGCCTCAAGAACATCCAGGGGATGGCTTCGCGTTGATCGTCAAAGGTCCAGTTCGCCCTGAGCTCGATGCCCTGATCAGTCAGATTATCGCCCGATCTTGCGATACTGGTGAGAGCTGTGCCCGGGCCGAGCTGGATTGGTGGGCTGGAAGCCAGGTCCGCCGCTGGAGGGGCCGGCGCGACATTAGTCTTCTGCAGGAGGCTGAGTTCGTTGGAAGAGCTGGCTTGCCACGAAGCGCGCCTCAGGAACTCGTGTAATAGCCGGTCGCTGGAAGGAATGACGCGGCTGTCGACCGTCTTCATGGCCGGATGGTAGTAACCGGCTTCGGCATCGAACGTGGCCGAATCGTCGTAGTCGATCAAAACGAAATCCGTGGGTGGAGGCGGTTCATAAACGGTGCGACTGAGGGTCTTCAAGCCCTTCAGGATATAGTGGAGCGAATATAATTTTTCGCGCATGGCCAGATGCGAGAGATACGGCAGGGGAGCGAGCACGCTGGCGGCAGGTGGAATCTGGCTCAGAAACGCTGTCTTACGGGAGCGGTTCTGTTCGCCCTTGGGCCAATTCATCGTGGTAGCGATGATCTCGCGGGCAGGTCCGAGAAGTAATTGGCCAGCCAAGCACCCGGCCAGGACGAGATGAGGAAGGGCGCGCTGGACAAAAAGCGGTGCGGGCTTCCAGCGATTTGTGCTCGCTATGCCTTCTGCAACCGCGATCCAGAAAAGCGGAAGAAGAGGAGCCGCGTAATGGAAGTAGATCGTCCATTCGGACGAGCGCCAGGAGAGGAGGTGCTGGAGAAGAATGGGCGAAGCGATGAGCAGCCATCGCGGCCTGATCAGCGGCAGGGCCAGGAAAGGAAGAAGCAGCGCCCAAAGGAGATTGCCATGGGTGAGGGAATGGGAAAGAGCCGTGAAGATTCGCTGCGGCTGTGTAATCGCCTTGAGCAGGATATCGCCGGCGGACGAGCCCAGCCGGTCATACAAAGCCACGTAATCGATACTCCCCGAGTTCAAGGCGGGGGTGATCAGTTTCGAGCAGGCGAGAAACCATAGGACCGACAGCGCCATGGGCCAGAGATACCATGCGCGCAATTCCGCCATCGGCCGTTTGCGTTCGAGGACGACATGGACCGCGCCGTAGGCGGCGATGAGGAGCGCCATGTTTTCCTTGCAAGCGAGGGCCGCTATCAGCCAGATCCAATGCCAGCGGAGCGAACCCCGCAAGCGCGCGGACAGCATGAGAAGGAGAAACGGCGCCGTCAGCGCTTCCGGGTGGAATTCGTGCAGCGCGATGTAACCCGTGGCGGGCGTGATCAGCAGCGCGGCGGCAAGGAGCAGCGCCGGCGTTCGATCCAACCCGAGCCGTCGCGCGATGTTGAATGCGACCGGGGCCATGGAAGCAAGCGCGGCGTTTTGCACGACGACGAAGACCAGCGGATGGCGGAAGAGGAAGAAAAGCGGTGCGATGAAGAACACGATGGGTTCGACATGATTGCCGAGAAGCGGAACTCCCTCGACGGAGACCTCGAATCGTCCATGGAGGAGTTGCCAGAGGGCCTGGACGTAATAGGCCAAGTCGAACGTCCGGTATTCGAAGTTCGCCCAATGGGCATACGAGCCCCACGTGCAGACGAGGAAGAAGACCAGGGCGAGGGCGAGGATGGGGCGCCCGGCGGAGGGCGCGGCGCCTGGCTTCGTGGTGATCACTACCCTGCCCTTATCCCCTGAGTTGCCGGCAGACAAGTCTATCAGGCGATACGCATTAGATAATCCCGTTCGATCCGCTTTCCTGAAGGTGATCAGGGAGCACAGGGAGGAAGGGCGATTCCAGAAATTGTAAGAAACCGACCCTTTGGCATCAACACTGCTTTAGACAGGACCACATCCGCGGTCGGTATCGTGGATCGCAGTCAAACAAACAATAGATAAAAAGAAAGAAACAGCATGTTAAACAAATTCAACAAACGCCGCGCGGGTTTCACCCTCGTGGAAATCATGATCGTCGTGGCGATCATCGCGTTGCTGGCAGCGATCGCGGTGCCCGGATTCCTCCGCGCCCGTAAGCGTTCGCAAGCTAGCCGCATCATTAACGATCTGCGCTTGATCGACTCCGCAGTCGACCAGTACGCGATCGAAAATAATAAGGCCAGTGGCGCCACCGTGAACATCACGGATTGGACGAAGTACCTCAAGGCGGGCACGAACCTGTACCTGACCGGCAATGACATCCTCGGCACCTCTTATGGAGCCCAGACCGTGGACACACTGCCAAAGGTGCCCACCACTACCAAGAACGCCCTCTCGGACGTGACCGACAATACGTTCTGGTCCCCGTACAACTAAGAATCTGACGATTCATTCTCCTGTCATTGGTTCGCCGGTGGCAGGGAATGAGTTGTGAGTTACAAGAACATCCGATCCTGCCACCTCGCACCTCGCACTAATATATAAACAGAAAGACTCACGAGTTATGCTAAGAAAACTGACAACCAAACGCGCCGGCTTCACGCTGGTGGAAATCATGATTGTGGTGGCGATCATCGCGCTTCTCGCGGCGATAGCCGTCCCCGGCTTCCTGCGGGCCCGCAAGCGTTCGCAAGCCTCAAAAGTTCTCAACGATCTGCGCCTGATCAGCGGAGCGATGGATCAATACGCCATTGAAACTTCGAAAAAGAGCGGCGACCAGATCGACGTAGCTGACTGGACCAGATACCTCAAGAAGGACACCGCCCTGGAGCAGACCGGCAATGACCTGTTCGGAGCGTCTTACGGCACTCAGACGGTCGATTCGCTTCCACACGTGGATGCCAACACCAAGGCCACTCTTTCGGATGTGACCGACGACGCCTTCTGGTCGCCCTACAACTAAGCGGCCCCGCAGTTTAACCATGAAGAGCGTCCTTTCGGCAACGGAAGGGCGCTCTTGTGTTTCTCCCGGAGAAGAAAACGAATCGCGAACGCAACATGCCCGAAGCTGAAAATAGCCTATGCCGAATGCCGGTCGGGCGTCTGACAATTGTGTGGCGAAAGGTGGTCGCATACAGCGAACGCCAATGGTTGCGTTGTTTCGCGTTGGTCGTTCTAGGAGCCGGTGTGCATCTTCCCGCGCTGCAAGGCCAGCCGATCTGGGACGATCATTATCTCACCCGCGGCAATCCGATGATTCGCAGTCCGCTCCTGATCCTGGAAGCTTTCCGGCATTATCTTTTTCCCGGCTCTTATTCGGGGCATTACCGTCCGGTCCAGACGATCTCGTACGCGTTCGACTATCTGGTTTGGAACACCGATAACTACGGCTACCATCTTTCGAATATCTTCTGGCATGTTGCCAGCGGGGTAACGCTTTACTTCCTCTTCCAGGAACTCTTTCGAAGGCTCGGGAAACGATGGCTTCTCGCCGACGCAGGTGCTTACCGGAACAGGCGCCGGATCCTATCGAACGCGGCTTTCCTGCTTGCGCTGCTTTGGGTCGTTCACCCGGTACATAGCGCCGCCGTCGATTACATCTCCGGGCGCGCGGACAGCCTCGCGTTTTTCTTTGCCTCCGCCGGCTGGCTTCTCTACTTCAAGGCGCGCACCATTTCGCGACCATGGTTGCGCCGCGGCGCTTATGGGTTGGCCATTCTTTCCGCGCTTTGCGCGCTTTGCTCCAGAGAGAGTGCCTGTCTCTGGATGCTGGTGTTCTTCATTTATCTGTTCGGCTTTGATGGCAAGCTGGCCTTGCGCGCGAAGCTGGCAGTTCTCACCATCTGCGTCGCGCTGCTGGGTGTCTACGCCGGCTTGCGCCAACTGCCTGAAACCCATCCGGACCCAGCCGCACCGTCGGGTTCCAGCCCGGCTACCCGAGCGGTCTTGATGCTGCGGGCGCTCGGAGACTACGGACGCCTGATGGTTTTTCCGACGAGCTTACATATGGAGCGAAGCGTTTTCGATCCAGCCCCGCTCCGGAACCGCGAGAGTTGGAGAGGCGCCGTGGGAATTGAATATCTCTCAATGGGCGGCCTGGTTTTGCTCGGCGCTTTTGCGCTCGGCGCATGGCGCAAGGGCGTCGGACAAAAAGCGCGCATCTTAGGTGCAGGTTGGTTTCTCCTGAGCTATCTCCCGACCTCCAACCTTTTCGATCTCAACGCCACCGTCGCGGAACATTGGCTTTACCTTCCCAGCGTCGGTTTTTTGATCTTCCTTGGTGGCGTCCTACTCGATTTGCCGAAAAGCGCCTGGCGTCCTGCCTTCGCACTCGCGTGTTTCGCGGTAGTTGGTTTGAGCGCTCGAAGCGCGCTCCGAAGCAGTGATTGGGTCGATCCCGAAACCTTTTACCGGCGAACTTTTGCAGCGGGTGGCTCCAGTACTCGCGTGGGCGTGAACCTCGCCGTGATTTACGCGGAACGAGGCGAACACGCAAAGGCTGAAGCTATTCTCCGCAAGGTGTTGCAGATCCAGCCCGATCATCCTATCGCGAGAAACAATCTGGCCAACGCTTTGTTCCGTCAGGGCAAAAAGGAGGAAGCGGAAGCAATGTTCGACGCGGCCAGCAAAGCGGCACCAGCGGATCGCGGGGGCTATCCGCGAACGTGGGAGGCGGCGCGGAGCCTGGCGCGCTTGCGCCACAAGGAACACGCCGATGCGGAAGCGCTCGCGATCCTGGACCGGGCTCGCCTGGATTATCCCGGCACCTGGGAGTTAATCAGCTTCGAGGCGGAATTACTGCGCGAAATTTCCGGACCGGCCGGGGCGCTCTCGATCGTGCACGAATTCACGCGCGAACACTGGTGGCACTGTGGCGCCTCGATCGCGCTCGGCCGGATCTACTCCGAAATGGGCGAAGTGGCGAAAGCCGAAGAGGCTTTCCGGCAGGCAAGCTGGCTCGATGTGCACGACGCCGAAGCACTGGACCTGATGGCGCTACTCAGCGTTAGACAAAATAAATTCGAGGACGCCGTCCGGACGCAACGTCGCGCCGTGGCGCGCCAACCCGATCAGCCCACTCAATATCTTCTGCTCGCCGACATCCTTCAGAAGATGGGCCGCGAGGAAGAAGCGCGTCAGACCTTGGAAGAAGTGAGTCGGCTGGAGTCGATGGCCCGACCGCGCGTGGTGGCAAATTGATCGGTGGGCGTCGCGCCCTCGATACGGGCTCGCGTTGACTTCGCGCGGCGCGCCGGTACCCGTCCTGCGCCGATGTCCTCGCGCATTTACACCGATCGAGACGCCGACCTGAAATTTCTCCGGGGGAAAACTTGTGCCGTGATCGGTTACGGAGCGCAAGGCCGCGCGCATGCCTTGAGTCTCAAAGACAGCGGCCTGAGCGTCCTGGTGGGCCTTCGAGCCCGGAGCAAATCGCGCCGGGTGGCCCGCAAGGAAGGATTGGAAGTGGTCGACACCGCCGAGGCTGCCCGCCGCGGCGACATTATCTTTCTGGCTCTGCCCGACACGCAAATGCCGGCGATCTATGAGAAAGAAATCGCGCCTTTCCTGACCGCGGGAAAAACATTGCTCTTTGCTCACGGGTTTTCGATTTTTTATCGGACGATTGTGCCGCCGAAAGAGGTGGACGTGATCATGGTGGCGCCGAAAGGCCTGGGACCGATGGTGCGCCGGGAGTTCGTCGCGGGCCGCGGCGCTCCCGGACTTTTCGCGGTTGCGCAAAATCCGAGCAGACGAGCGAAAAAAATCGCGCTGGCCTGGGCGAAAGGAATCGGCTGCACGCGGGCCGGCGTGATCGAAACGACCTTTCGCGAAGAAACCGAGACCGATCTCTTTGGAGAACAGGCGGTGCTCTGCGGTGGAGTCAGCGCTTTGATCCGGGAAGGATTCGAGACCCTCGTCGCGGCCGGTTACGCTCCGGAGCTAGCCTATTTCGAATGTCTGCACGAGCTGAAGTTCATCGTCGATCTGATCCACGAAGAGGGGATCCACGGGATGCGCTCGCTCATCTCGGAAACGGCGAAATGGGGCGACGTGTCGGTTGGTCCGAAAATCATCGATCGTTCAGTGCGCAAGAAGATGGAAGCGGCGCTGGCGGAAATTCGGAGCGGAAAATTTGCGCGCGGTTGGCTGCGCGAAACCAAGGGCGGTCGCAAGCGCTACCAGAAACTCCTCGCGAAATCGCGGGAGCATCCCATCGAAAAAACCGGGGCCCGGCTCCGCGGCTTGATGTCGTGGAATCGGAAGTAGCGCTACTGCTCCCAGAGGAAATGCTCGAGCCGCAACCGGCTCAGGCGCGACCTGGCCTCGTCACTCCGCGCGCCGCCCGCTGAGGCGAGCTTCTGGTAAACACTCGCAGCCGGTTGCCACTTCGAATCTTCCTCGAGCAAGCGCGCCGCATTGAAGCCCGCCTTGTAGTACCAAAAAAACTCCCGCTGCGGTCGGTCGGGTCGCGTTTCCTCCTCGATAATTTTGTAAAAGGTCGCGAGCGCATTTTCCCGATCCTCGAGCTTCTCGAGACAAATCCCTTTCTTGAACGACGCCTGATTCCGCCAATGCGGAGGCGCATCCTTCTGCGCCGCCAGTTGATCGTAAATCTCGATCGCGCGCCGATAATTTTCGCGATCGGCCTGGCCCGCCTCATACAGGATGTCGCCCTTGCCACACAGTGCCTCACGTTTCTCCTCAGGTTTCGCCGCCCCCTGCAAAACTTCGTCGTAAAGGGTCACCGCGTCCTGGGGCTTGCCGAGCTTGCGCTCGATTACCCCCTGTTCGTTTCGCGCGGCCCATTTTAGGTCGCCATTTTTTTTGACCACCTCGTCGAGCAACACCAGCGCGCGATCGAGCGATTGCGCGCCCATGCTTTGCATCGCCGATTTGGCCGCGAAAAAGAGCGCCTTTTCCGTGAACGCGGCCCGCGGATTTTCCTGCGCGAGAATTTGGAACTGGGTCTGCGCGCTCGAGAAATCCTGAAGCCGGTAATAGGTTTCCGCGAGCTTCATCCGGACATCCGAAACGTACGGAGAGGCCGGATATTTTTGGAGAAACTCATTGGCGAATCCGATCACTTTGCCCGCCTCCACGCCTGACGCGGCGTCCTCGATCCAGATCGCAAGATAATCGGCCCGCTCGCTCGCCGCCGGGTTCGGTTCGTTTTCCCGGGCCTGCGCGAGGTTTTTCCGCGCCGCATCGAGATTGGGCGGAGCGCCGTGAAAGGCCAGTTCCGCCAGCGCCACCCAGGCTTCCGCTCTGCGTTTGTGTTTGGGAAAATCTTTCAGGAATGCCTGGAGCGTTTCCGTCGATTTTTTATTCCCTTGCGCCGCCTGGGTGAGACCTTCCTCAAGGAGCAGATCGCCGCGCGTTTCTTCGCTCCCGCCACTCTGACTCAGCTCCCGATAATCGGCCTGAAAGCGTGCATCGTCGTTTAACTGCAACCACGCGAGGGACGCGTTGAAGAGCGAATCCGTCGCCAAGCGCGGCGCCGTGTGGGCCACCGTTTCATAACTGGCCGCCGCCACTTCAAAGTGGCGGGCGGAATAATGGGCGCGACCCGCGAGGAAATTAATCCGCTCCAGCAACATCGGCCCGGGCCGCAACCCGCGGGCATTATCCAGGATCGCCAGCGCTTCATCGAACCGCCGGTCGTCGAGTTCAAGCCGCGCAAATTCGAGCAGGCCCTCCGCCAGGATTGGCAGCGGCGGGTGGCTGTTTTGCATCTCGCCGAAGATCTTCAAGGCATTGTCGCGCCGACCCGCGCGCAATTCGTTGCGAGCCAGATACCATTGGGCAAAGGCCCGGCGCGGCTGCGCGGGGTCGCTGGCCCACCGGCTTAACTCCGGAGTCGATGAGGCTCGTTCCGCACGATAGAGCTGATCGAGCTTCGCGAAAATCATCGGCAATTCCGGGTCTACGGGAAAATGCTCGATGAAATCCTCCAGCGCGTCATCGCCCGACTCAGGCGTCTTCAACTTCAGGTTCTCGTCCGCGAGGGCGACGAGCGTCGCGATCAGCACGGGATGCGGCGTTCCTTCCGGCCGTCGCACAATCGTCTGGAAAAGTTCAATCGCCCGCTCGTGGTGACCGGACTGCGCCTCGAGCCAGCCCTGCAGATATCGTTTCTCCTTTTTGTCGGCGAGCGCGGCCGGCCGTGTCCGCTCGAGCAGCGCGCGCGCGGCGGCGATGTCCTGTTTCTCGATCAACAATTCGATGGAGCGCAATTCCGCGCGCGCCTTCCATGTCGGATTCGAAAAGAGCAGCGCATATACTCGCAAGGCGTCGTCCGTCCGGCTAAGCGCGCGGAGCGCCTCCGCCTGTCCGAGGATGGCGTTGGAATAAAAAGGCGAGGCTGCGACGGACGCGGCCTGCTCGTACAGCGGCAGGGCCTCCGCCCAACGACCCAGAGCGGCGAAAGTTTGCGCGCGCAAAAATCTTGTCGCCGGCAGATCCGGCAATGTTGGGTCTTGTAGAACCTTCAACGCTTCTTCCGCCTGACCCGCAGCGAGCAGCGCTTCGCCCAGTTTTGCGGTCGCCTCTCGCCGTGCTTCCGCGGAGAGCTGGCCCGCGAGGAGCGCTTTTAACCGCAGCACGGAAACTTGAGGCACCCCTTCCTCCATGGGCCGCACCGCCGTCGCTAGCTCCGGAAAATCCGCCGCTGGAATCTGTCCGGCGAATACTAAAGTCGCTCCGAGGATCGCAGTCCATGCGCCTCTCCGGTTTGCGTGGGCCGTTCTCTTCATGCTGTAAGCAACGGCTTCAGATAACGCCCCGTGAAACTTCCCGCCACCTCCGCAATCATTTCCGGCGCGCCCGCGGCCACAATTTGTCCGCCGCCTTCTCCGCCTTCCGGTCCCAGGTCGATGATCCAATCCGCGCATTTGATCATCTCGAGATTGTGCTCGATCACGACCAGCGTATTTCCCGCATCGCGCAATTTCATCAGCACCTGCAGCAGTTTTTCGATGTCGGCAAAGTGCAATCCTGTCGTCGGCTCATCCAGGATGTAGATCGTACGGCCCGTAGCTTTTTTTGCGAGCTCCGTCGCAAGCTTTACCCTTTGCGCTTCCCCGCCCGAGAGCGTCGTCGCAGCTTGACCGAGCCGAAGATATCCTAATCCGACGTCGAGCATCGCCACCAGCCGGTCCGAAACCGACGGCACGTTTCGGAAAAACCGCGCCGCTTCATCCACCGTCAGGTTCAGCACGTCCGCGATATTTTTTCCTTTGAAAGTGATCTCCAGCGTTTCGCGATTATAACGCTGGCCGCGGCAGACTTCGCATTCCACATAAACGTCCGGCAGGAAATGCATCTCGATCTTGATCAGCCCGCCGCCCTCGCAGTTTTCACAGCGCCCGCCCTTGACGTTGAAACTGAAACGTCCCGCATCATAACCGCGAATGCGCGCCGCTGGGAGCTGGCTGAAGAGCTCCCGGATCGGTGTGAACGCGCCCGTGTAGGTGATCGGGTTTGAGCGCGGCGTTCGGCCGATCGCGCTTTGATCGATCACGATCGCCTTGTCCAGTTGATCGAGACCGCGCAGGGATTTGTGAATGCCTGGCTTGTCCTTCGAGTTGTAAAAATGCCGGAAGAGCGCGCGCCGCAGAATGTCGTCGACCAAAGTCGATTTGCCGCTGCCCGACACGCCTGTCACGCAGGTGAAGCAGCCAATCGGAAAGGAGGCCGTCACGGCTTTCAAATTGTTTTCCGTCGCTCCCGTGACGGTCAGCCATCCATCGCCCGTCTGGCTGAGACGCGGCGTGACGCGCTCCCTGGGAATCGCAATTCGCGCGCGGCCGGAGAGGTAGTCCGCGGTGGGAGAATTTTTCGCGCGGAGCACTTCCGCGATCGTTCCCTGGGCCACGATCTCGCCTCCGCGCGGACCGGCTCCGGGACCGAGATCGAGAATGTGGTCCGCGGCGCGGATCGTCTCTTCATCGTGCTCCACCACGATGACCGAATTACCCAGGTCGCGAAGCCGGCGCAGCGTCGTCAGCAAACGCGCGTTATCGCGCTGATGCAGACCAATGCTTGGCTCATCGAGAACATAAAGCACACCGGCCAGGCCCGACCCGATCTGCGTGGCCAGCCGGATGCGTTGCGCTTCGCCGCCCGAAAGCGTTCCGCTCTCACGATTCAACGAGAGATAATTGAGTCCCACCTCCACCAAAAACTGCAGTCTGGAATCGATCTCGCGCACGACCTCCGTCACGATGTGCCGTTGTTGATCGGTCAAGTCGAGGCGCCGGATGTAGGAAGCAGCCGCGGCGATCGTCAGTTCGCTAAACTGATGAATGTTCAGCTCGCCGCCTTCCGAATCCTTGATCGTTACTGCCAGGATTTCCGGCTTCAACCGCGCGCCGTGGCAAGTCTGGCAAGGCTCTCGCGTCATGAACGCCCGGATCCGATTGCGTGTGAACTCACTCTCCGTCTCTGCGTAAAGCCGCTCCATCTGCGGCACCAGTCCTTCAAACGGCCGCGACGTTTTAGGCGATTTCGTATTCCCGCCCGTGCTGATCTGGATTGCCTCGTCACCCGTGCCGTAAAAAAGCGCTTTCTTGAACGCCTCCGGTAGGTCGGCAAACGGAATGCAGTCGTCGACGCCGAAATGTTTTACGAGCGCGCTTAGAAGGCTGCGATAGTAAGCCTGCATCGGTTTCGTTCCGCGGCGCCAGGGCGTGACCGCGCCTTCCGCGAGGGACTTCGCCGGATCCGAGATCATCAGATCGGCGTCGCAAACGAGTTGTGTGCCCAGGCCGTGACAAGCCGGGCAGGCGCCGAAGTGGCTATTGAACGAAAAATGTTTCGGCGTGAGTTCGCCTAACGAGAAGTTGCTCTCGGCATTACCGTAGTCGGTCGTGTAACGCACTGTTTCCCACTCCTCTGGTCCGCCATTGTCCTTGCTCTGCGTCGTCTCCGGACGCCGCAGCGCGGCGTCCCTACCTTTCAGCACCACCAGCCGGTTCCCGCCCCACTTCAACGCCGTCTCCACCGAATCGGCCAACCGCGTTCGAACTCCCTCTTTGATTACCAGCCGATCCACCACTGCCTCGATCGTCTGCCGCTCGGTTTTCTTGAGCCGGATCGGTTCCGGCTTCGCCAGCTCCACGATTTCGTCATTGATCCGAATCCGGACAAAGCCTTCCCGCTTCACCTTCTCGATCACGTCCCGGAATTCACCCTTTTCGTTTCGCACCAGCGGCGCGAGCAGGATGATTTTGGTCTCAGCCGGGAAGGCGAGAATTTGATCCACGATTTGTTGCGGCGTCTGCCGATGAATGGGCTGGCCGGTCGTCGGATCGTGCGGCTGACCCACCGCGGAAAAAAGGACTCGAAGATAGTCGAAAATCTCGGTCGTCGTCGCGATGGTCGATCGCGGATTCGCCCCGGCGCTTCGCTGCTCGATTGCGATCGCGGGGGACAGCCCTTCGATGAAATCGACGTCCGGCTTTTCCATTTGGTCGAGGAACTGCCGGGCGAAAGCCGAAAGGCTTTCGACATAGCGGCGCTGCCCCTCGGCATAGAGCGTATCGAAGGCGAGCGAGGATTTCCCCGACCCGCTCAGCCCGGTAATAACAACCAATTTTTCCCGTGGAATCTCGACGTGGAGATTCTTCAGATTGTGCTGGCGTGCACCGCTGATCTTGATAGTTTGCGCAGGCATTCGGACGAGAAAGGTCGAACCTGTCAGTCAAGCACAACTCCTGCTTTTCTCCAGCCGATGCCATTACTCATGAGTGATCCCGATCGCACTGTTTCCCACGAAGAGATCGTTGAATTGCAGAAGAAATTCAGCGAGATCAAACACGCCATTAACAACGCCCTGGCCGTGATGATGGCCCTCTCCGAGATGTCTCAACGCCGTCCGGATTACTCCGAGAAACTCGCCAGCACCGTGCTAACCAAGGCACCGCAGATCGTGACCAGCCTTCAGGAATTCACGCAGGCCCTGAACGAAAAAGCCGGCCCGAAGCCGGAAGTGGTTCCCTAACGAACCCTTTGCCGCGAGCTCGTCGGAACCTCGCCGAACGTTGCCGGAGCCTTACGGCTTTGGAGCGGCCGAGATGGAAGGTGCGGCGCCCGGCGACATTGAAGCTGACGGACTGGAGACGGGCGATGCAACCGGAGTGGCGACAGGCTGGCTCCCGCTTGCTGGTGGCACTGCGCCGACCGCAAGATCCGAAGGTTTCACGGTGGGTGCCGGGCCCGTGGACGCTGGGGTCGGGTTGGTCACAGTCCCGGGAGGTCCTACAGCCGACGAAGGCCCAGGGACTGGGGTGGGCGATCCCGCCGCGGGTGTGGGAGACGCGATCGTCGCGCTTTGTGGCGTCGTGTCCTTAACTCTTTGAGTCAGGTTGCTCCTCGAATTCCCTTTGTGGGCATAGAGGATCGAGAGAACGAAGGTTAGAATAAAAAAGAGGGCGGCGAGCCAGCCGGTGATCTTGGTGAGGACGTTCGTGGTTTGGGCGCCGAAAATGTTCTCCGTCACACCGCCACCGAAGGCCGCACCCAAGCCTTCGCTTTTCGGGCGTTGCATCAAAATCACGAGGAGCATGAGCAGCGAGACACAGATGAATAGGCCGCTCAGGAGAGTGATCGAAAGGTCCATTGGGACGGGCAATATGGCCAGTCAGGGCGATTTGTAAATGGAGGAGTGGGAAATGGAATAATGGAGTGCTGGAGTAATGTTTCCACTCCTCCAGCACTCCACTACTCCATTTCCCTCTTCCGCTTTACCGCGTTCCAAATCTCGTCGAGCTCCTCCAGCCCGACGTCCCCCAACTTCTTCCCGCGAGCGCGTAACGCGTCCTCCACCAGGCTGAATCGCGCCACAAACTTGTCGGTCCCGGCTTGCAGAGTGGTCTCCGCGTCGAGGTTGCTTTTTCGGGCCAGATTGACCACGGCAAAGAGCAGATCGCCGATCTCATCCGCCAGCGCGCGAGGATCGCCGGAGGCCAGGGCCTCTTTCGCTTCCGCCAATTCTTCATCGACCTTGGCCACGACATCGGAGATCTGGGCCCAGTCAAAATTTACGCGCGCGGCTTTTTTCTGCGCCTTCTGCGCTCGCATCAGAGCCGGAAGCGCGGCCGGCAGATCCGCCAGGTAATGCCGGTCTTTATTGCCTTTCTCTTCGCGCTTGATCGCCTCCCACTGTTTCATCACGCCAGGCGTGTCGCGCACTCCGCTATCGCCGAAAACGTGCGGATGCCGGCGAACCAATTTGGCCGCCACGTCCTCAAGAACCTCGGCGATATTGAAGCGGCCTTCCTCTTCGGCGATTTGCGCATGCATCACCGCCAGGAGAATGAGGTCGCCTAGTTCCTCGCGCAGATTTGCATCGTCCCGCGCGTGCACGGCGCCCGCGACTTCGTAGGCCTCCTCGATCAGGCTCGGCAGCAGCGTTTCGTTGGACTGTTCGCGGTCCCACGGACAGCCGTCCGGAGCGCGGAGCCGGGCGACGATCTCACGCAGTGAGTCAAAAGGGGAGAATTGAGTGTTGAGCGGCGCGGCGCTGATCGCCGGCGAAGAATCGGGCATCCCAATCTCTCAACTATCGGCTCTCAACTCTCAACTACTTCAAATCCGCCAGAGCGAGCGATGGGTCCGGAATTCTGAAACTTCGCCCGTCGTTTTCTTCCCGACGTAAATGGTGATGCCGATGACGCTGACGAGTGTGGCCACGAAAATAAACGCGACCAGCCACGCCGGAATATGGCCCACGCGCAACGCGCGATAAAAGCCCGGGATCCCGTCCATGGCCATCGGGGCGTGGAGGAAGATTTTCGTCACCCAGGCCACCATGATCAGGATGAAAATAAAAACGTAATTCCGCTTCAAGCGCCGCCCGATCGCTTCCAGTTTCGTAATCTTGAACGACGGCAGGATGAGATCTTCGCAAACCAGCTTTTTCCATTCGCCCTGCAGCATTTCGCGATTTTCCATCACCATCGGCACGAGAAAATGCGCCTCGAGCATGCGGACGCGCGCGCGGAACGCATCGTAAAACCGGTAGCGCCGTGCCTCGATCCAAAGCATCCCCCAGACGATGGCGAGATTGAAAAAGAAGATGATGTGCGGCACGTCGCGGTTCGAAAACGCGATCGTGATAATGGCGGTGCTGCTGGTGATGGCCCAGTTGGTGGTGATGTCGAGTCGCTGCCGCCAGACCATGATGCGTCCGAGTTCGCCGCGATAGAAATGCGACATCGCGTTGACGTAGCCCGGGTCGTAGAGGCTTTTCTGCCACGAGATCGTCGCTTCGTCCGTTGTGCCGGTGGGATTGTTTTCAGTTGCCACGAGTGCCCCGATAATTCGATAACTCGGATTCGTCCGTCAATCCAATCAATCGCTGGACGTTTTCAAATGGCCAAGCTCCTCAACGATATCCTCGATCCAAAACTGGTGGTACTGGAATTGCGCGAGCAGACAGCAGCGGAAGCGATCCTCGAGATCGTGGAACGGCTCCGTGACGCCGGCCTCGTTCAGGATTTCTACAAGCTGGCGGACGCCGTGATGGAACGGGAAGGCCGAGCTTCCACGAACACCGGCGAAGGCGTTGCGTTCCCGCACGCGCGGACCGATCTCGTGGATCGTCTCATCCTCGGGATCGGCCGGAGCACACCGGGGATTTCCTTCGGCTATTCGAGCGAACTGGTGCACCTGATTTTTTTAGTCGGCGTCCCGCAACGGATGGTGACGAGTTATCTGGTTTGCGTCGGTGCGCTGGCGCGGGTGGTAAAGGACAAGGCCCGGCGCGATGCGCTGATGGCGGCGACGACCGCGGAAGAATTCGTCGAGCTGATGCGCGAAGGATCATTGACCGTCGAGTAATCTCTCCGGTCAAAAGCTCCAAATCCCAAGCTCCAACTCCGCTGCGACCTTGGTCCTTGATGTTTGGTGCTTCTCTGGAGCTTGGATGTTGGAGCTTGGAGCTTTTGGACCGCCTCAGGACGACATCGCTTTTTCGCGCGGAACTGAAGTTGCGGCGTCCCCGTAATACCAGCGATGCAATCGATGCGGGGAAACCCCGACGTTATAGAGCACGATGAACAACCCGTTCTGGATCGTCGTCCGCCAGGCGCCCTTTCGCAGGTGACGCCGCGCAGAGGATGCTACCGGGGGATCGAGCACAGCTATTTTTCCCGCGGCGCGTAACCGCCGGGAGAACTCCACATCTTCCATCAAAGGAATCTTCGCGAACCCGCCCAGCCGTTGAAACACCTCGCGCCGGACGAAAATGGATTGATCGCCGTAGAGCGTGCCGCCGCGCCGCGTCAGGAAACGCGCGACTGATTCCAGCCACATCAAACGCGGGTGGCGCCCATCGAACTTTCGAAAAAATGCGCCGCCCACCACGGTTGGGTCGGCCAACGCGATCTCGATCGCTTCGAAATGCGCATCCTCCAGGCAGGTATCGCAATGCTGGAAAAGAATCACGTCGCCGTTGGTCGCGGCCGCCCCGAGATTCATTTGCTCACCGCGATTAGGCGTGGGGGAGGCGAGGAAAGCTGCGCCCGCGCCGAGCGCGATCTGTTCGGCTGTTTCGTCGCCGGAAGCATCCACAACGATCGTTTCCGCGACGCGTTCCTGCGCAATCAGACCGGGCAGGAGCGATTGGAGATTTTCCGCGTCCCGCCAGGATGGGATGACGACGCTGATTCGCAAACGCGATTCTGAAAGGTCCGCCAGCCGATTCACTACGGCTTTTTTAGCAGACGAGCACGGGCGCGGTCGAGGGCGCGTCGTTCGGACGCGGTCAGGCTATTGATTCCGTGTTTCGAAATTTTCTCGAGAACCGGATCGATGGATTCGTGAATGTTTTCCGGCTCGACAGTGCGGCGCGACTCCGATTTCTGCACGACATGAAAACGGGGCCGCTTCCGAAAAGGATTCAGCCTTTGCAGGTCGACATTGATCGGAACGCGTCCCTGAATGAATCGGATATAGAAAAACGCCGCCAGGCAGAGGGCCCAGAGCACGGAGAGATTCCCCCACTGGTGGTTCGGAAGATACTGCATCGAGGCGAGAACCAATCCCGCAAACGCCAGCCATTTCAGGCTCACCCAGCCGAACAACTCGACGTTTGGATAGAGCGTGGCGAAGGCAATGAACATCCCCACCGAGAGTTCGTAAGAGCCGAAATAACTCCAGACCGCCCCTGTCGCGCCCCAGGCAATCAAGACGATCGCGGGGACCAGGGTCAGGATGCCAAAGAGGAAAAGGTAACGGCGAATGCCGAGATACTTTTCCACTTCGTTTCCGCTCCAATAAAAGAAAAGGATGTTGAAGAGGAAGAAGAAGGAACTCGGTTGGATGAAAATGCAGGTGAACGGCTGCCAAATCGACCCGTGCAAAAAGGACCGCGATTGGAAGGCGAAGGCCGTTAAATCCCAATGCGCGCTTTGCGCGACCGTGGTTCCGATCATGCCCAGCACATAAAGCGCCGCGATGATCGCGGTCACGCGCACGGGAAACTTCCCGACCCACGTCACCGGCTGGTAGTCATCCGAGGTGGTGACTCCGAACATGCTGCAATTAACGGCGCGTGCGCATTTCGCGCAAGCTGTAGCCACGGCCCTGTCGGCCGTCTGTCGCTAAGGATGTTTGACTGAAATTGGGATCGACCGGGAAACGGCCCGCAGGGCCGTGGCTACAACCCGACGAAAATTTGCTTGGAGAAGCGTCCGAAGCGGCGAAAATGACAATCCACTTCCCGCCTTTCGCGAATGACCTCGAGGCCGCTCATCCATGGATAATCTTGCGCCTGCCATCTCTCCGCCGGACGGAATCGGCGATTCGAAGCCGGCAAACCCCGCCGTGCTCGATTGGGTGCAGGAAGTCGCGCGGCTCGCGGAACCGGAAAACATTTTTTGGTGTGACGGGTCAGAAAAAGAAAACGCGTGGCTGCTGGAGCAGGCGCAACAGCTCGGCGTCGTCCTCAAACTAAACGAGGGAAAAAAGCCGGGCTCGTATTTGCACCGGTCGAACCCGAACGACGTTGCGCGCGTCGAGCAGTTCACGCTGATCTGCACGCCGACGAAAGAGGAAGCCGGCCCGACGAATAACTGGGCGGAGCCCGCGGAGACCTACACGAAATTGCACGAGATGCTGCGCGGAGCGATGCGCGGGCGAACGATGTTCGTCGTGCCCTATATCATGGGGCCGCCGGATTCGCCGCTCACCAAGGTCGGATTCGAGATCACCGATTCGATCTACGTGGTCTTGAGCATGCGCATCATGACGCGGATGGGCTCGGTCGCGGTGAAGCGGCTCGGCGACGACCCAAAAGGCGAATGGAACCGCGGCGTGCATTCGCTGCTCGATGTGAATCCGGAGCGCCGCCTCATCTGCCATTTTCCGCAGGACAACGCCATCATCTCCGTCGGCTCCGGCTACGGCGGCAACGTTTTGTTGAGCAAGAAATGTCTCGCGCTCCGGATCGGTTCCTACCTCGCGAGAAAGCAGGGTTGGCTCGCCGAACACATGCTCATCCTCGGCGTGGAAGCGCCCGACGGCCGGAAACATTATGTGGCCGCGGCATTCCCGAGCGCGTGCGGTAAAACGAATTTCGCGATGCTGATTCCGCCGCCCCATTTCAATGGCTGGAAGGTCACGACGATCGGCGACGACATCGCGTGGATGCAGATCGGCAAGGACGGCCGGCTCTACGCGGTGAATCCGGAGAACGGCTATTTCGGTGTCGTGCCCGGCACCAGTTACAAATCGAATCCGAACGCGATGAAAGCGATCGAGCGCGACACGCTTTACACGAATGTGGCGCTGACCGATGACGGCGATGTCTGGTGGGAAGGGAAGGATGGCGCGCCGCCCGCACACGCGATCGATTGGCGTGGCAACGACTGGACGCCGGACTCGAAAGAAAAAGCAGCGCATCCGAACAGCCGGTTCGCCGTTCCGATGCGGAACAATCCGGTACTCGATCCCGACGTGGAAAAAGGTGAGGGCGTCCCGATCAGCGCGATCATCTTCGGCGGTCGGCGCAGCGACACGATGCCGCTGGTTTTCCAGGCGCTCGACTGGGTCCACGGCGTCTATGTCGGCGCGACGATGGCTTCCGAGACGACCGCGGCGGCGACGGGCGCCGTCGGCCAGGTCCGGCGCGATCCGATGGCGATGCTTCCGTTCTGCGGCTACAGCATGGGCAATTATTTCCGGCACTGGCTCGAGATCGGCCCGCGCCTCAAAAATCCGCCGCTGATCTTCAACGTGAACTGGTTCCGGAAAGGCACCGACGGGAAATTTCTCTGGCCCGGCTTCGGGGACAATATGCGCGTGCTCGAATGGATCATCGGACGTTGCGAAGGCAAAGCCGGCGCCGGCGAGTCGCCGATTGGACACATCCCGCGGTTGCAGGACCTCGACCTCGATGAGCTCGACGGCGTCTCGCAGGAACAGCTGGGCGAATTGCTCTCCGTGAAACCGGCGGAATGGAAAACCGAACTCGAAGGCCAGTCGAAATTTTTCGATACCCTCAAACCCGACATGCCCGAGCGTTTGCTGGCCGAGCGGGAGAAAGTAGCGAAGCGGTTCGGGAGCTAATCTTCTGTAGCCGCTTCGCTGTGCGAAGCGCGAGAGTTGCCTGCGCTCGCTCTCACGCCGCCCACAGGGCGGCGGCTACAGAAGATCGGGTCCCCATTGTTTTCCACGCCCAAAATTTGCGAACGCGTCCGCGCAATCGGATAGTCTCCGGTGGGTTCAACGACCGCCGAAAAACCATCCGTTACCGCCCAGCCTGATCGCGGCTGCATCGAGATTCGCGGCGCCCGCCAGAACAATCTCAAGGGGATCGATCTCGATCTTCCGCTGGGGAAATTAAGCGTCATCACCGGCCCGAGCGGCAGCGGCAAATCGAGTCTCGCCTTCGACACGATCTACGCGGAGGGGCAGCGCCGCTACGTCGAGACGTTCAGCCCGTACATGCGGCAGTTCCTCGACCGGATGGACAAGCCGCAGGTGGATTCCATCCGCGGCATCCCGCCGGCCATCGCGATCGAGCAGTCGAACCAAGTCAAGAGCACGCGTTCG
>JBEEHV010000005.1:0-187914 GCA_041167585.1 Verrucomicrobiota bacterium | reverse complement strand
GCCGCGAAATTGGCCACGGCGCACTGGCTGAGCGTTCGCTCGAACCGGTCGTTCCGAGCACCGAAAACTTTCGTTACGCGCTGCGCATCACGAGCGAAATCATGGAATCGAACGGCTCCAGCTCGATGGCCAGCGTATGCGGCGGAATGCTAGCGCTGATGGATGCCGGCGTTCCAATCAAGACGCCGGTGGCTGGAATCAGCGTCGGCCTTGTCACGGAGTTCGGCGACGGCGGCGACCTGAAACGCTACGAGCTCCTGACCGACATCATCGGCTCCGAGGACCATTTCGGCGACATGGATTACAAAGTTTGCGGAACGGAAAACGGCATCACCGGTTTCCAGCTCGATCTCAAGCTTCGCGGCGTCAGCCACAAGATCATGGCTGAGGCGACCATGCGCACCAAGGAAGTGCGCACAAAGATTCTCGGCATCATGGCGCAGGCGATCGACAAGCCGCGCGCGGACCTGAGCAAATACGCACCGCGCATTGAGACCCTCAAGATTAATCCGGAGAAAATCGGCGCCCTCATCGGACCCGGAGGCAAAACGATCAAGGGCATCGTGGCTGAAACCGGCGCGGAGATTAACATCGAGGACGATGGTTCCGTGCACATCTACGCCACCAGCCCCGAGAGCATGGCTCGCGCGAAAGAAATCATCGGCGGCATGTCCCGCGAGATCGAAGTGGGCCAGACCTATCACGGCCGCGTCGTCTCGATCAAGGAATTCGGCGCGTTCGTCGAAGTGTTCCCGGGCAAAGACGGTCTCGTCCACATTTCCGAGCTGGCGGATTTTCGCGTCAATCGCACCGAAGACGTCGCCAAGATGGGCGAAATGATCTGGGTGAAATGCATCGGCATCGACGACAAGGGCCGCGTGAAATTGAGCCGCAAAGCCGCGCTCAAGGAACGCGCCGCGACCGAAGCCGGACAGACGTCCGAGCCCGATCGCGTCGAGCAACCAACGCGCTAGAGGCTGCGGGAACGCCTGTCGTGCGTCCACTTATCCGATGAAGCGGCTGGCTCATTTTGCCGGACTGACTGCTCTCGCACTGGCCTTGAGCAGCTGCAACTCCGTGAAGGAGATGGTCACGTCGCATTTGCCACAGAAGCATTCGGGACGGCCTTCCTTCGTCGTGAAACTAAGCGAGCAGCAGGCGTATCTCTATCGAGGGCGTTCTGTCGTCGCAACCTCGCGGATCTCGAGCGGCCGGGAAGGCCACCGCACGCCGATTGGTCACTTCACTGTTACGCGCAAGGATTCGATCATCGCTCCAGTCTCTACGGCAATTATGTGGACGACTCGGGCAAAGTCGTTAGGCCAAACGTCGATGTTCGAAAAGACCCGAAGCCGCCGCATTCGAAATTTCTCGGCGCCGCGATGCCGTACTTCGTCGAGTTCTCGCCGGGGTATGGGTTGCACCAGGGATATCTGCCGGGCGTCCCCGCCTCGCATGGCTGCATTCGGTTGCCCTATTGGAAAGCGCGGCAGTTCTACGACGCGGCGAATATCGGCACATCAGTCGTTGTGAAGCCGTAGAACGAGGAGTCGCGCATGCGCCGATTTCCAGCGACCGCCCGCGCTCTTCTCGTCCTTCTTTGTTCCGCTTTTCTGCCCGCGCCGGCCGACGCGGAAGAGCAGCCAGAAACGCTCGGCCCTCTCGCGATTTTCGACGCCGCCCTGAAACAGTTCGAGGAGAGCCGGGTCGCGCTGCGGAAGTGGCAATACCATCAGACGTTGACCACGCAACAGGTCGACAGCTCGGGAAAGGTCGTGGCCAAAGGGACGTGGAAATCGATCGTTCGGCCCGGAGATCCGGGACCGCTCGAATACACCTCCGAGAGCATGGAAGGAAAGCTCTCGTTTTTCAAAAAAGGCGCGGAGCAATCGGCGCCGGAAAAGAAGACATCTTCCACGCCGCAACCCAAAACCACGGGTGAATCTGAAAAGAACCAGATGGAATCCGCGGTCGATGCGGTCCAGAAGTATGATCTGCGGGACCGCTATCTCTGGAAACGTTTGCCCGATGAGAACGCGGCGGGCGAAAGCGCCTACGTCATCTCTTTCGAGCCGAAGCCGAAGCAGAACACGAAATCGCGCGAGGAACGTTTCTTCAGTTTACTCGCCGGCAAACTCTGGGTGAGCCGGAATGATTTCACGCTCCTGAAAGCGGAAGCGTCGCTCCAGTCTCCCTGTTCCCTATTCTGGCTCATCGCGCGGGTGACGACCTTTCAGCTCAACTACGAGCTCGAGCCGGTGCGCGACGGCAACCGTCTCCTCCGCATCAGCAGGGCGACCGCGAAAACGGTGGTCAGTTTCCCGTTTTATTCCATACGCCAGAACCATCGGCAGACGGTCGACAAGTACGAGCCGCGCAGCCCTCGCGCCAGCGACGCGTCCCACGCGCCTTAACTTTCGCACTCGGAAGCGCGTCCCTTCGAGCTAACATGAACGCGTCATGAAATCCGGTTTCCTGGACAAGTTGATCGAGCGGCTCGGCCGGATCGGGCCGGAGGACGTGCAGAATTACCTTCTCCAATTGGCGCAGGAGAAAGGCCTGATCGAGACGGTTTTCAACGCGATCCAGGAAGGCATTATCGTGACCGACGGCAAAGGTCGCATCACTTATGTAAACGACGCGGCCTGCGAGCTCTTCGGATTGGAAGCGGAAAAATCCATCGGCAAGCGGCTCGACGAACGGGTGCGCGGGCTCGATTGGAAGTCGCTCGCGCAATCCGAAGGCGCCATCAGCCGCGACATGGAAATCTTTTATCCAGCCAATCGATTCCTGAATTTCTACATTGTGCCGTTGATGATCGAGCGGCGCTCTCCTGTGGCCGGGGGCCCTGATCCGGGCCGCCGCGCCGCAACGAAAACCGGGATCCACGATCCCGGCTACAGCGAGCCGGTCGGGCATGCGATCATTTTGCGCGACATCACCGAGAGCCGGCGGTCGACCGAGAAGACGATCGAATCGGAGCGATTCAACGCCTTAACCCTCCTGGCCGCCGGCGTGGCGCACGAGATCGGGAACCCGCTCAACTCCCTCCACATCCATTTGCAGTTGATGGAGCGGAAAGTGCGAAAGCTCGATGGGAAAGTGAAAGAGGAGCTCCAGGAAGCAATTGCCATTTCCCGGGCGGAGATCACGCGGCTCGATTCCATCGTGACGCAATTTCTCCAGGCGATCCGTCCCTCCAAGCCGGTGCTCCATCCGGAGAACGTGAATGCGATCGTGGAGGAAGCGGTGCGCTTTTTCGCCCCGGAAATCGAGGATCGCGACATCGTGGTCGAGCAGGAGCTGCGTTCCGATCTGCCGCTGCTCGAGCTCGATCGCGACCAGATGAAGCAGGTCTTCTACAACGTGATCAAGAACAGCTTCGAGGCGATGAAGCGCCGCGGCATTATGCGCATTCGCACCGACCTCGACGCCACCCACGTCAATGTCAGCTTCACCGATACCGGCGGCGGAATGTCCGCGGAAAGTCTGAGCCGCGTCTTCGAGCCGTACTTCACGACGAAGAGCTCCGGCTCGGGATTAGGCTTGCTCATCGTGCGGCGCATCGTCCGTGAACACGGCGGCGAGATGGCCATCGAAAGTAACGAGGGCAAAGGCCTGACCCTGACGATCCGATTGCCCTATCTCGACAAACGCGTGCGAATGCTGGAAGCCGGCAGCTCACCTTCCAAAGCGTGAACCGATCGACGGCCTTGGCTTATCGAAGATTGTAAACTTCTACAAGTCCGACCCCGGAGCTACCTGTCTTATCCGACAGAAGAGCGGTATAGGCGCCGGGAGCGAGGTGAACAAAAAGAGCCGACTCCAGGTTACTTGATGGAGCCAGTCCTTTGGCCGAGATCGCGGCGGCTCCAGTCGAATCGTCCTGCCAATTGTCGTTCGCGGCCACGACGGTTCCATTCGCATCGTGCAGTGACAAAGTGGGATTCGGGATAGGGCCGGAGATTCCCGACTGAGCCAGAGTAGGTCCGATGCCACGCACAACGATATCGCCTGAGCCCTGGTTACCTCCCAGAATGAAGCCGGCAATGAGGATGTCATTGCCCGATTGCACGACTCCCCGAGTGGAGATATTCGCGAGAACTGAAGAAGGATTTGCGGAATCTAAATCGTAAGCTTCGATCACGGCCGTGCCGGTGCTGTTATTGGAGCCTTTGACGATCGCAGTATGTGCGCCGGGCGGAAGCATCAGGAGAATAGCGCTTTCCCTATTGTCAGTAGGAGCTACTTGCGTCGCTTCTATTTCGGTTTTCTGAGTAGCCTTCCAGTCATCATTCACGACAACGGAACCATCCGCGAGATGAAGCTCCAGGACTGGGTCCAGCAAAGGAGTCGCGATGCCTGAGGTGGAGAGCGAGGGGCCGATAGCCCGGATCAAAACCTTCTTGGATTGGTTACCTGATACTACGACTCCTCCAATCATGACTCCATTTCCGATCTCAACCTTACCTCGAGTGGAAATATTCAAAGATCGAGCAGGGGAAGGAGTGCCTGAACCGCTGCTCTCCAAAGCTCCTATATCGTTTTTCGCGCCTTGGAGAACGCGCGGCTTCGAACTCTGCGGTGATAGATATTCCATCGTAACATCATTAGCGGGGAGGACACCCGCGCCGAGCGGACCGCCTGCATCGATGATGTTAGCTCCAGTGATAGCATGGTAGTCATGGCCAGCCATATCGACGAAGCGCGGATTGTTCGCTCCGCCAGAGTCACCCACCAGCAAATTGCCCATGCCATTCAACGCTCCACCGTAAGCGTGGCCAGGTGAATCCTTCAAAGTGCCGGGCGAAACCCAGTTAGTTCCAAGGTTAATGTCACCACCGCCGTTGGTGGCGCCACCAACCATCCAGTGCAAGGCATTGTAGACGCTCGTCTGGTAGGTAGGGTCGACGTAGAAGATGTTATTTCGGCAATCGACGTTCTCATAGGTCTGGGCGCTTCCGGTGTAAGTCGTGCTCGGAAGGAAGAACAAGCCAACCTTACCGTGGTGGACGACGACGGTGTTATGGTAGAAGTAGAGCGTTCCCCGGTGCAACGCCTCATATTGGCTGGCTCCATTGTAGCTGCCCCACCAGAAGAGATCAGTATCACTCGCGTAGTTCTCGATCGTGACCAGGTTCCCGTAGACGTAAGAGTCCCGGTAGTGCGGTTGCAGCTCGATGTAACCGGAACCACCTTGCGGATCGAGTAGGGCAAGGACATTCGATTGCTCCGTCATGTCGAACTCATTGTAACGAATGATCTCGCCGCTCGACCTATCCTTGATGGCTACGCCGTGGGCTCCCGGCCGCAGCCGGCCGAACTTGTTGAACTGAATCGTGACCCCGACCGACTCCGTATAGATGTGGTGCTCGTGGTAGCCGTTACTAATGACGGCGCCGGTGACAGGGTCATTGGTGGCGGGAAGCGAGTTATCGTGAAAATAATTCTTCTCGATAAGAAGCCGGGCACTGCTTTGCACTGCGCCGTTTTTGGAGTTCGCAAAGAATCCGTTGCAGCAATTGCTTATTTCGCACCCACGCAAGGTAAGATCGAGTGCCCATTCCACATACACGCCGCAGGCAAAGCCATCCCATTGCCGGACCTTGCCGGTCTGGTCGGTATAGGTGATCGAGCTATCCGCGGTGTAAAGGGCGTTCCGGATGTCCAGCGTTTCGATATCGACGAAACTCACTCCCGGTTGCCCGTAGATATAGCTCGCTTTGCGCGGGGACACCGTGATCATGCCGAAGTTCGAGAGCACCGGGTTCCGCCAGTCGGTCGTCGGATCTTCGACCGCGCCATTGGCGTCAAGGATTGGGAGCGCGCCCGTGGTAGGATCCGGGATGCCGCGGATGACAATATGTTGGGCCGAGGTCCCGCTGGCCGACACCTGAATCTTTTCCTTATAACCACCGGTCTTGGGATAAATGTTTACTACGTCACCTGGCTGCAGCGACTTCCACGGGACTGCGAACAAGCTCGTGAGCGGTTTCCCGGGGCCGACGTCGTAGGTGGCGGCCTGACTGATACTCGCGCCGCCAAGGGTCAAGGCGCAGAGCATCGCGGCAAGCATTACTAATCGCATAAGGTCAGCTAAAGGCAGCAATTCCCAAGCCCGCGCGCCTCTGAACCTCCGTGTCGGCCCCGCAAGGTTTAGGCTTGTTCTCGTTCGCGAGATTTAGACAACATCTCTCCGTGTTCGCGCTGATCTTCCTGATCGTCTTTCCCTTCGCTCTCTGGAAAGCGTGGACTGAAATTCAAAAAGCCAAGGCCAGCATTGCGTGGCCGATGGTCAGCGGCACGATCCTATCCTCCGAGCCGGCGAAGGTAATGTTTCGGAGACAGCCGCGCGTGACTTATTTGTATTCCGTGAACGGCACGGCGCTCACCTCGCACCGCATTTCTTTCGCGGCCGGTTATCCGCCACGAGAAACCGACGCCATCTTGAGCCGGTACCCGGTTGGGAAAGAAGTGACGGTTGCTTACCAGCCGGACAATCCAGCAGAGGCTACGATTGAGACTGGATCGAATCGTCAGGTCACGGCGCAAATGCGCGTGCTCCTGATCTGCTTTGCCTTAATTGTGCTGGTCCAGGCCCTCAACTTTTACCTCGATCGCTTGAAGGAACGGCGGGACGCACCGCGCCGCACGTATGGCGCGACAGAGGTAAGCGAGCGGGCATGCCACGCATAATGCGATTCCATTTGAGACGGCTTGCCCTCGCCGTTTGGTTTTGCGTGATCGCGAGTGGCGCCAGGGCGGAGCCTGTCGCCGCGGAAAAGGTAGTCGCCTACGTGGGCGGCTCGCTCATCGACGGCACCGGGGCTGCGCTGAGGCCGGATGTCGTGATCGTCACGCGTGGCGAAAGAATCGACGCGATCATTTCCGCAACGGAGTTTCATCCGTCGCCTGGGACCGAAATCGTCAACGTGAAGAACCGGTTCATCATCCCCGGGCTGATCAATTCGCACGAGCATCTGGCTACGCCGGCGGATCGCAAATTCGGCGAAGCCATGATGCGCCGGGATTTGTTCGGCGGTGTTACCGCCGTCCGTTGCATGGGAGACGACGTACGCGCGCTGGCGGAACTCGCCCGCGCCGCGCGTCTCCATGAAATCCCCGGGCCAGATCTTTATTATGCCGCACTCTTCGCGGGCCCCGAGTTCTTCAAGGACCGCCGTGTCGCAGCCGCCACGCGCGGCGCGATCCCGGGGAAAACGCCGTGGATGCAGGCGATCGACGACCAGAGCGACCTGGCCACGGCCGTGACGTTGGCGCGGGGAACCGGTGCGATCGCGATCAAGATTTACGCGAATCTTTCCGCGGAGCTGGTGAAGAAGATCGTCGCAGAAGCGCATCGTCAGGGCATGCAGGCGTGGTCGCACGGCATGGTTTTTCCGGCCACGCCGCAGGAGGTGATTGACGCGTCTCCGGATACGATGTCGCACATCGGGTATCTGGCCTATCAGGCGGTCGAATCCCGTCCGGCTCGTTATGAAGATCGCGAAAAGTTTCCGATCGATCCTGCGCCTTTTGCCGGTGGCAACAACGCAACCATGAACGCCCTGTTCGGGCAGATGCGCGACAAGCACATCATTCTCGATGCGACGAATTACGTCTTTCACACCATCGAACGAATGCGCGCGCGAAATCCGAAGGACGCGCCGCCGCCGCCTTATTGCTCGTCGCAACTGGCCGACCTGTTAACGGCGCAGGCGCATCGAAACGGCGTGCTGATTTCGGCCGGCACCGACAGTTTTTCCGAAACGAATGATCTCTACCCGGCGATCCAGGGAGAGATGGAAATTTTCGTGCACCAATGCGGGATGACCCCGATGGAAGCAATCCGATCCGCGACCCTCGTCAGCGCCATGAGCATGCGGCAGGAGAGCGAAATGGGAACGGTGGAACCGGGCAAACTGGCCAACCTCGTCTTCCTTTCCGCGAACCCGCTTCAGGATATTGCCGCGATGAGGAAGATCACGCTGACCGTGAAACGCGGCGTGCCTTACCCGCGAACTCGTTATCGTCCGCTGACGAAGGTCGAAGCGGAGCGCCAGTAGTCTTCGCGCTCATTTTTTCGCCGCATACTTCGGATCGCGCACCTGTTGGCGAATGGCAGCGAACATTTTTCGGAACCCGATCTGGCTTCCCGTACTCTTGATGAATGTGGGAAGGATCCCACCGCTGTCGGTCAGAATGGTGTAGGTGGCGCGCGTGTTGTTCGGACCGAGCGGCTCGAGCAGCCAGCTGCCTTCGCACAAATTTACCCGCACAACGCCTCGGACCGGCGCCGGACCGAGCGCGTTCTCGGTCTCCCACCGGGTGAAATAGCTCGTTCCTAGCTCTGTCGGTTTCGTCGTCGTGCGGACCCGCACCGTGTAGTCACGATCGCTCACCAGCGGCGCGGAAAGCCTTTGGTAGGTCAGCACCGAATCGGGCTCCCGTTTCAAGACCCGGCATTCCACCGTGTAGGGCATAAACTGGGCGTAGGATTCCACGTCGCCGATTACCGCGTGCACGACCCCGACCGGCGCCGCGATTTCGCCGATGACTTTCGACTCGTTATGTCCGGGGCCGGGCCGCGGGCGGCGATAGATCGCGACATTGTCCTTGTTCGAGATCGAGGTCCAATCAGCCGATGTCTCGGGCTCGGCGGCAAAGAGGCCAGCGCAAGCGTTGCAGCTTACGAGCGCGAAGAGAAGGCGGAGAGAACTTCGCAGCGCGTTGGAATTCGTGAGTCTCTGATTCATGGCGAGTGCCCTCACTTTGGACGATGGAAACCCGGAAACAAATTTTCCCGCGGGAGTTACGAACAGCCGATTCCCCGACCAAGGGCGATGAGACAGCAACCATGTTCGCTTTTTTTTCCAACCGCCTCGGTTGTCTTGGATCCATCGCCGTCTCGCTCATCGGAACGGTGATCCTGATCTTTCTCATGCGCGGCTGTCATTGACCAGCCGCGCTTGTAGTGACGGGCTCTGTCCCGTTTCTAATCGCCGACGCCAGGGAGGGCGTGCCTTCAGGAACGCTAATCCCGCTTCCGCACGCTACCCGCGCCGCTGATCTTTTTCACGACCTCGGGATTGCCGCTGTAGGTCACCTTGCCTGCCCCGGAGATCGCCACCTTTAGCTTTTTGCTCGCGTTGACCTCCGCTCGGCCGGCGCCGGAGATCGAGATCCCGACGGTTTGGGCCTGGAGCGAGGAGGCTTCGAGTTTGCTCGCGCCGGACATGCTCGCCAGAAGTTCATCGACCGTTCCATCCAGGACCACGCGTGTGGCGCCCGTGCCCTCGAGATAGAATCCCGCGCCGGACACTTTCGTCGCCTCCAGCCGGACCGCGCCCGTCAGGCTGGCTCCATTGAGCCCCGCGCTGGAAAGGGTCACTTTCATTCCTTCAGTCGGCCGCAGGTTGTGGCGCGAATGCAGCCGGAGTTTTTTCCCGTCCACGCTGGTCTCGACGTATTTGAGCAGGTTTTGGTCGGTGGTGACGTTGCAGGCGGCCGGCCCATTCGACCAGTTGATCTGAAAAGCTCCGTCGGCTTCCACGCTGGTGAATTCAGTAACGGGACGGGTCTCGGTCGTAATGTTGCCATTGCCTCTGATGCCGCTGATGTGGCAGCCGCCGAGCGAAAGCGCGGCAAAGGTCAGAAGTTTGGCGGCCGCAAATGGCCGGAGCGGGATGGTGTTCATAAGTATCTCTTTTGAATGAGATGCGGTCCCGAGTCCGTTTGGATTCAGAAAAATCGGGTCGCTCGTCCGCAAACTGTGCAGATCGACCCGGATTTTGGCGAGGAATCCGTTACATCCCGGCCGGATGCCGAGCCTCGAAACCGCGGGCATTGCGGCCATCCGTGTACCAACGAGGACCCACATCGCCACCGCGCCGGAAATCCGTCGTGTCGAGCCGAAGGCCGGCGATCATGGCGAAAGTGTGGCCGTTCCGCGCATAGACCGTGATCCAACGGCCGCGTCCGCGCTCACCATAACGGGTGAAATCACTCGACGGCAGCGGCGAGGCCAGGGCTCCCGCTCCATGAAGCGCGAAAGAAACGGTCCCGGAGCAATCATAACCGCGATCGTAAAACGAGCCGTGGCCACCGCCCCAAACATAGGGTTTGCGGCGCAAACTGTTCGCGGCCCAGATCGCGTTCTTCACGCTCTGGGGCGCCCGCGACGGCGCGTACGCGATCCCGTTCCGCAAGACCGCCCGGCTTCCGGCTACGGTCGGTTGATCGCCGCGTCGCTCGATTCGTCCCGATTCCTCATCCTGCTCGTGCTCCTGATCTTGATCCTGCTGGTAATCTTCTCTCGCCTGCGCGCGGGGTGCGGCATTACTCGCCGGCCGAGAAACCAGGTAAGCGGTGCGAATTGGTTGCGCTTCGTCCTGGTCTTCATCGTCCGCGCGTTCGGCGCGAAGCGTCCTGGCGCGGATCGCGCGCGGCGCGTAGGACGCCACCTCCATTGGAAGCTCCACCGCCGCCCGCAATGCTCGTGGCGCGTGGGAAATCACCGGCGCGGCCACCGCGCGAACGACCGAGTGAGCAATGGAAAACGGTTGCAACGCCACCGAAAATCCCGACCGCTTTCGGTGCCGGGAGATCCGCGCGTCTGCGTTCGGAATGAGCAAAAGCGCGACCGCCACCACACAAAAGATTGGGAACAGACCTCGGGGAGCTGGATTCAATTTGGAGGTTCGCACCCCTCAAATGGAAGCTGCTCTCGCGCCAATTCGGGGGCTTTTCGCTCGCGAATTTGCTAGCCGAGACCCGGAGCCGTGCCGAGATAAGTATCGTCGGTCAATTGTTTCAACATGAAATCCGCAACGTCCGCGCGCGAAATTGCGACCGGCCAAAGATAACCGCCGGCGTCAGGCCCGTGTCGATAATTCCTGGTCGCCGAGCCGCTCGTCAATATCCCTGGTCGCGCGATGACCCAATCCAGATCGGAGGCGATGATAAGTTCCTCCTGCCGCAACTTGTCCCACATGTAAAAAACCAGGAGCAATGGAAGGATGAGAAAGGTGTGCGGCAATCCGAGGCGTCCCACGCTGCTGCCGATTCCCAGAGCCGTTTCGCAGATCAACCGCGGCACTCCGACCGCTTTCATCGCGCGCAGAATATTACTCATGCCATCCGACTGGATCCGGTTTGGATACAGGAAACGTTTGTGGCCGAGTGCGGACAGGACGGCATCTTGTCCCTGCATGGCCGGTTCCAGCGTTGCGTAGTCGAGCACATCGCCCTGGACCACGCGAAGATTGTCATGGGCGATTTGCAGCTTCGCGGGAGTACGAACAAACGCAGTGACGTGATGTCCCTGCGCGAGCGCCTGTTGCACGAGTTCCCGTCCCGTTCCTCCCGTCGCGCCGATAACCAGGACGCGCAGCGGAGTGCCTGGGACCAGCGGCGGGGCTTTTCTCGCGCGATGGACCGGCGCCCGTCTCCAGAGAAGAAACGAAAGCAACAGCGCGTAGGGAATCAGGATGAAAAGAAAAATGCGGAACATCGGGCTGCATTCATATGCTGCTGCCGTCACCTTCGACCAGCGTTATTCCAGCCGTGCGTTGCTTGCCGTCTGCGCGGGCCAACCGATGTTCGTCTTTCCAATTTCGCCTCTGATCGCTGACTCCTCACTTCCGACCTCTGACTAAATGCGTCCCGCACTCGATCCCCAGCATTCCACGACCGCCCGCGTCCCGGACGCGAGCGGCGGACAGCGTCAGGTACCGACCGGCGGCATATCGTTTCGAAAAACATTCTCCGCGCTCAAGCACCGGAATTTCCGCCTCTTCTTTTACGGGCAGCTTATCTCGTTCACGGGAAGCTGGATGACGACGACCGCGCAGGGCTGGCTCGTCTATCAACTCACCGGCTCGAAAGCGCTCCTCGGCGTCGTTGCCGCGGCTGCTTCCGCGCCAATGCTTTTCTTCGCGACCTGGGGCGGCTGGGTGGCCGACCGTTATCCGAAACGTTCCGTCATCGTCGTGACGCAGACTTGCTCGATGATTATTTCCCTCGCGATGGCCGCGCTGGTCTGGAGCAAGCTCGTGCAACCGTGGCACATCATCGTGCTCGCCATTGTGGGCGGCATCACGATGGCGTTCGACATGCCGGCGCGGCAATCGTTCGTGATCGAGATGACCAGCCGGGAGGATTTGATGAATGCGATCTCGCTCAACAGTTCCGCATTCAACTGCGCACGCATCGTCGGCCCATCGATTGCCGGCATTCTCATGGGACAGGTAGGCATCGCGATGTGTTTCCTGCTCGATGGCCTCAGCTTCATCGCAGTCATCGCCGGACTCCTCCGGATGCGCTTGCCAAAAAAGGAGGCGCGGATCAAAAGTGACGCCGGCCCAATCGGCCAGGCGCTGGAGGGGTTCCGCTATGTCTGGAACCACCGTCGCGTTCTAACGATTCTTTCGCTCTTCACCGTGGTCGGAATTTTCGGATGGTCTTACACCGTGCTCATGCCCGCGTTCGCGCGCGATGTTTTGCATCTGGGCGCGCATGGCTACGGTCTCTTGCTGGCTGGCAGCGGCATCGGCGCGCTGGCCGCGGCGCTCACGGTGGCGAGTGCGGGTCACATTCTGTCCACACGAACAATGGCACTCGGCGGCGTAGGGATATTCTCCGCCGCGCTGGTGCTCTTCGCCTTTAACAAAAACCCGTATGTCGCCACCGTGCTTCTCGCGATCGTCGGCTTCGGCGTGGTCCTCTATTTCTCCACGTCGAACACCGTGCTTCAGACGATTGTCCCCGACGACATGCGCGGCCGGGTCATGGGAATCTGGGCCCTGATCTTCGGTGGAATGATTCCGCTCGGCAGCCTCGAAGCCGGACTCATGGCCGACTTCATTGGCGCGCCCGCGACCATCGCGATCGGCGCGTTGATCTGCGCGCTGGCTGCGCTCGTCACGCTTCAAGTGATCAGAAAACGCGAAGCCCAGCTCGCCGCCGCCGGCTAGCCAGCAGCTTGAAGGGCGGTGCCGTCCTTCCGCTGACGATTTTGTTGATAACGAGTGGAACGAACGGCTACGATCGAGGCCTTATGAAAGACACGCATAGCGGCACTTGTTGTTGCGGGACAGTGGCGATCGAGGTCGCCGGCGAGCCGGAAGGAATGGGCTACTGCCATTGCCGCGCCTGCCGGGCCTACACTGGCACGCCAGTCAACGCCTTTACTTTGTGGAAACCCGACAAGGTGAAGATCACGAAGGGCGAGGAGTCCCTCGGTCGTTTCCAGTCTTCCGAAATGAGCGTCCGCCGCTATTGCACGAAATGCGGCGGCCATGTCATGAACGATCACGCGAGCCTCGGCCTGATCGACGTTCTTGCGGGGATCATCCCGACGATGCCATTCAAGGCGGGCGTCCATCTCAACTACGAAGAAACCGTCCTGCCCATGAAGGATGGGCTTCCGAAATTGAAGGATTTCCCGGTCGAGATCGGCGGCTCCGGCGAAACGATGCCAGAATAAATCGCGCCCGTCGGCGCCCTGACGTCGCTGGCGCCGAACTGTGTTAACGGCGGCGAGTGAGGAGGCTCATGGCGGCCGTGGTCAGCGCGCTCATGACCAAAGGGTTGCCCATCGCCTTCACGAACCACGGTTTTTCCGCCACGGTCTGGCGCAATAATTCCGGGTTCTGAGTGCGGGCATAGTTCACTACCTTGGCCGCATCGTCGTTGCTCATCTGGCTTGGATCAGTTGAACCCAGGCCGAGCATTTTGGCGATTCCGCCCAGAGAAGATTCCCCGCCGCCAGACCCACCACCGAGGCCACTGATCATTCCGCCCAACCCGCTGCCGCCGCCCAGCGCTCCCAGCAAACCGCTGAGCAGGTTCTCGCGTTCCTGCGGCGGGGCCTGGGAAATCGCGGTCTTGGCCGCGTCGTGAAATTGGTCGTCCGGCATTTTTTCCAGATGCTCGGCGACTGCGTCATGATAGGCGCCATTATCGAATTGGTTGTCTTCCGGTTTCGTCGACATGAAGCGGTCGTGATATTCGGCCGCCTGTTGCTCGTCCACATTGGAACCGCCGCTGAACATCTTCAGAAAGTCATCAAGTGTATTGGCCATAAGTTCGTTCTCTTTCTTGCCTACACACATCGTGCGCGCTCAGATGCGCGGCCCTGATTGATTTCAACCTTGAGGAGAACGGCGGCGCTCAAGACCCAGCGGTCGCGCGAACTGCGCGCCGCCGGGCTTTGAAAAGCAACGCCTACTTCTGGCGTTTGTAGTGCATCACGGACTTGCCGTCGATGCCGGTGATATCCATGTCGTCGCCCTTGATCGTGATCGGCGAAGTGACCGCGCCCATGGCCGACATTGGACCTTCGAATTCCACTTTGATGTGGGTCGCGTCGGGGAAGGAATACTTGCCCTTCATCGCGTCGCCACCAGCCATGGTCTCGGTAAAGGTGCCGTCAGCTTTGTATTCGGTGTTCTCGACGCCGTCCGCATCGGCCCATTTTCCCACGATATCTTTCTCCAGCCCGGCGAAGGCGACAGTGGCGAGAACGAGCGAGGCGGCAGCGCCTAAGATGATTGATTTGATTTTCATAGGCGCGCACTATCCGCGATGCCGAGGGCGGGGCAATGAGGAATGACGAATGTCGAATGACGAAAGAATTAAAAGAAATGACGAATGACGACGGGCTAGCGGCTCTCGTCTTCACCCATTCCGGCTTCGGCTTCTTTCGACATTCGTCATTGTCCTCATTTAGCGATTGAGTGATGGAGCGCTTGGAACACATTCAAGTCGTCCAATCGCTCGCACCCGCTCCATGGATTCTCTTCAGCCCACGATCCTGATCGTCGACGACGAAAAGCACACGCGCGATGGGCTGCGCCGCCTGCTCGAGGACGAATACGACACCTACGTGGCCGAGGATATTCGCGGGGCCATGGATGTGCTGGAACGCGAGCCGATCGATCTCATGATCACCGATCTCCGGCTCGGCGGCGATGACGGCATGACGTTGATCGAACGCGCGCTCAAGCTGCCGCATCCCCCCATCTGCATCATGATGACGGCGTATGGCTCAGTCGATACCGCGGTGGAAGCGATGAAGCGCGGCGCCTACGATTTCGTGACCAAGCCGCTCAACCTCGACAAGGTGGAAATGTTGATCGCCCGCGCGCTGGGCAGCCGCCGGATGGAACAGGAAAACCGCACGTTGCGGCAGCAGGTCGATGAGCGTTACGGGCTCGAGAATATCATCGGCGAGTCGCCGGCCTTGCGCGAAGTGCTCGATACGGTCCGACAGGTCGCCCCGTCCTCGGCGAATGTGCTGATTGAGGGCGAAAGCGGAACGGGGAAAGAACTGGCCGCGCACGCGATTCATAACCTGAGCCGGCGGAACAAGGCGAAATTTATCACGGTACATTGCGCGGCGCTGTCGCCCCAATTGCTCGAGAGCGAGTTGTTCGGGCACGAGCGCGGCGCGTTTACCGGCGCGCACGAACGCCGAATTGGGCGATTCGAGCAGGCGAATGGCGGCACGATTTTTCTGGATGAGATCGGCGAGATCGATGCGAGCACGCAGGTGAAATTGCTGCGCGTGATCAGCGAGGAGCGCGCCTTTGAACGCGTGGGCGGGAACCAGACTTTGCGCGCGGACGTGCGCTTGATCGCGGCGACGAACAAGAACCTGGAGCGGCTGGTGGCCGAGGGAAAATTTCGAGACGACTTATTTTTCCGGCTCAACGTCGTCCACATCACGATGCCGCCCTTGCGAGATCGGAAGGAAGACATCCCGATGTTGGTCCGCGTTTTTCTTCGGCATTTCTGCAAGGTGAATGAGAGGCCGCTCCTCGACCTCACGGCCGACGCCATGAACACGCTGCTCACTTATGATTGGCCCGGGAACGTGCGCGAACTGCGGACCGCGATCGAGCACGGCGTTGTCATGGCCACGGGCGCCAAGATTACTTTGCGCGATCTGCCGACCAATGTGCGCCAGGCCGCGGGCGCCAGTTTGCCCGGCGGCATTACCCCGTCGAAAGCGTTCGGCGAAAAGTCGAGCGCTCTCGATCTCCACCAAACCGAGCGGCGATTGATGATGCAGGCGCTCGCGACGACCAAGGGAAATGTCACCGCCGCGGCGAAAAAGCTCGGAATCAGCCGGCGGACATTGCACCGAAAGATTAACGAGATGAACGCGGAGAAGGCAGCCGGAACTGACGACGCGCGCATGACGAATGACGAAGTGGGGAACGATGGATAGTTCCGTCTCTGGCAAGGCTGTCTTTAGAGTTCGCGCCTCACTCGACGGGTTCGCCGCCAGCGTGCGGACCTTTTGGTGGCGAATGCTGGGTATGCAGGTCGGTGCGGGAACGCGATTGCCGAAAATCTACGTGACCTGGCCGCATCAGGTGTCGTTAGGCCGGGATTGCGTCCTCGAACAGCTTAGCTATTTCAAATACGATGGAATCTGGGCGCCCGGGCCGAAGCTGGTGATCCGCGATCGGGTTTTTCTCGGCGCGGGTTGCGAATTCAATTTCAAATGCGGGATCACGATCGGTTCGGATTGCCTGATCGCGTCGGGCTGCCGCTTCGTGGATCACGATCACAAGGTGGCTCGGCGCGATGTGCCAATCGCAAAACAAATCGATGGGCCGGAAGCGGCAATCACGCTCGAGGATGACGTCTGGCTGGGGACGAATGTAGTTGTCTTGAAAGGGGTCACCATCGGACAGGGCGCGATCGTCGCGGCCGGTGCCGTCGTCACTCATTCGATTCCGCCGCATGAAATCTGGGGCGGCGTCCCAGCGAGAAAGATGGGCGAGCGGCCGCTGTAGCAGATTGAATTTACGTTTACGAATGGCGCCAGGGGCCTTTCAATAACCAACGTGGCGCAGGAAAAGAGAATATTTGGAACGGACGGCGTGCGGGGCGTCGCGAACGTGGAGCCAGTAACCGCGGAGACGGCCTTAAAGCTCGGCCGCGCAGCCGCGCACATTTTCACGCAGCTCAATCCGCGCGAACATCCCACGGGGGCGCGCCCGAAGATCGTGTTGGGCAAGGATACGCGGCTCTCGGGTTACATGCTCGAAAACGCACTGGTGGCCGGGATCACTTCGCTCGGCGTGGATGTGTTGCTGATCGGGCCGCTGCCGACGCCGGGCGTTGCCTACATCACGCGGTCGTTACGCGCGGATGCGGGAATCGTGCTCTCCGCCTCGCACAATTCCTACGAAGACAACGGGATCAAATTTTTCCGGCACGACGGCTACAAACTGGACGACCGGATCGAGCACCAAATCGAGGAGCTCGTCTTCAGCGGCGAGATCGATTCCGTGCGCCCGATCGCGGGCAAGATCGGACGCGCAACGCGCATTGACGATGCGCTGGGCCGTTACGTCGAGTTTGCCAAAGCGAGTTTTCCCCGCGGTGTGTCGCTGGAAAAAATGCGCATCGCCGTGGACGTGGCAAATGGCGCGGCCTATAAATCGACGCCGTGCATTCTCCGCGAACTCGGCGCGGATCTGACCGTGGTGCACAACGAACCCAACGGGACCAACATCAACGCGGAATGTGGCAGCACTTTCCCCTCGGAAATTCAGCGGGTGGTGAAGGAAAGCGGAGCGCACATCGGCATCACGCATGACGGCGACGCCGATCGAGTGCTGCTCTGCGACGAAAAAGGGGAGCTGGTGGATGGCGATGAAATTCTCGCAATCGCCGCGGTCGACTTGTTGAAATCGGGAGAGCTCCAGGAGCAAACGCTCGTCGCCACGGTCATGAGCAATTTCGGACTCGACGAAACGCTGGCAGCGGCCGGCGGGAAAGTGTTGCGGGCGAAAGTGGGCGACCGTTACGTGATCGAAGAGATGGTGGAGCGAAATCTGAACCTGGGCGGCGAGCAAAGCGGGCACATGATTTTCCGCGATTTCACGACGACGGGCGATGGAATCATCAGCGCGCTGCAGATTTTGCGGATCATGAAGGCGACGGAAAAGCCGCTGAGCGAATTGAAGAAGTGCCTGAAAAAATATCCGCAGGCGCAGCGCAACCTGAAGGTGAAAGAGAAGCGGCCCCTGGAAGAACTACCGGCGGTGATGCGGCTGGTAGGCGATGCCGAGAAGGAGTTATCGGGCCAGGGCCGCGTGCTGCTCCGATATTCCGGGACCGAACCCAAGATCCGGCTCTTGATCGAGGGCCGCGAGCTGGCGCAGATCGACCGCCAGGCGAACTTGATCGCGGAAGCGATCCAAAGCGCGATCGGGTTATAGGTCCCATGAGTCTCTCCCAAGTTATCGAAGCGCTCTTGTTCGCCGCGCAAAAACCGCTCACCGCGCGGGAGCTGATGAGCGCCGTCAAAGGCGCCGGCGCGGAAGATGAGCTGCTGCCTAACGAGTTTGCCAATACCTCTGAAGCGCAAGTGGCTGCTGCGCTCGAGCAACTAAAAATCGAATACGTCCAGCAGGGGCGCGCATTCCAATTGGCCGAAAAGGCGGAGGGCTGGCAACTGGTGAGCGATCCGGTGTATGCGATCTGGGTCAGGCAATTATTCCCCGCAGCCAAGCCGGCCCGGCTCACGCCACGCTCGCTCGAAACGCTGGCGATCATCGCCTACCGGCAACCGATCACGCGGGCCGACGTCGAGGCGGTCCGCGGTGTGGCCGTGGACGGTCTGCTGCAAAGTTTAATGGAGCGCGGGCTCGTAAAGATCGGCGGACGCGCGGAGGTCCCGGGGCGCCCGCTTCTCTACGAGACGACCCAATTTTTCCTGGAGCATTTCGGTTTGCGCGATCTCGACGAGCTTCCGAATGCAGAGGAATTGCGGACGCGTTACCTGCCCTCAGCCCCAGGGCCGAAACCGGACGCGCCCGAGGAGTCTCCGCAGCTCGCCGCCGAGCCCGAGCCGAACGGCGTCGAGCCCGCTCAGGATTAGCTCACCTCCACAAAATTTTAGCTCGCGTCCGCGCACATGGGTTAGAGTTCGCCATGAACAAAGCTCTCGGTTGCGGAGGAGTGTTGATCCTGGTGCTGGTCATTTTCGGAATGAGCGGCTGCGGGAGTTACAATCGGCTGGTTAAACTCGATCAGGAGGTCAACAAGAAGTGGGCGGACGTGCAGTCGGTCTATCAACGGCGCGCTGATCTCATCCCTAATCTGGTCAACACGGTCGCGGGCGCGGCGAACTTCGAGAAGTCGACCCTGACCGAAGTGACCAACGCGCGTGCAAGTGTGGGCCAGGTGAAGCTCGATCCGAGCAAGGCGCCGACCGATGCAGCGCAGCTCGCGGAATTCCAAAAGGCGCAGGGCCAGCTGAGCACCGCGCTTTCGCGCCTCCTGGTGGTGAGCGAACAATATCCGCAGCTGCGAGCCACGCAGAATTTTCAAGATCTCCAGAAGGAATTGGAGGGCACGGAGAATCGGATCTCGGTGGAGCGCAATAATTTCAACACGGCGGTGCAGGCATTTAATACCGCGGTCCGCAGCTTCCCGACCAATCTGCTCGCGGGCATGTTTGGATTCCAGTCGCGTCCATTCTTCAATGCCCAGCCGAACGCGGACAAGGCGCCGGTAGTGTCATTCGATACCAATAAGCCGACACCAGCCGCTACTCCGTAGCGGCGGGAAGCTCCAAATCCCAAACTCCAAGCTCCAGAGAAACTTCAAACCCCCGATCCCAATTATCATCGTGCGCAATCGCTCCTGGAGCTTGGTGCTTGGTGCTTCTTTGCAATTTGGAGCTTGGAGTTTGGAGCTTCTTCGGCGGCGGTTTTTGGCACCGATTCTTTGCTGCATCGTTTTCGCCGCCGAAGCCGCTTTCGCCGAAGTAATTCCGCCGAAGCCGGCCGGCTATTTTAGCGACGAGGCCGGCGTGGTTTCGAAAGAGGCAGCGCTGCGTTTCAATGAGCAGCTCGCCCAATTCGAGCGTGAGACCTCGAACCAGGTTCTCGTGGCCGTCTTCAAGAAGATGGCGAGCGAGTCGTCGGTGCAGGATTACACCTACCGGGTCAAGGAAGCGTGGGGCGTGGGCCAGAAGGGGCGTAATAACGGCGCGGTCCTCTTCGTGTTCGTGGAGGACCGGCAGATGTTTATCCAGGTCGGGTATGGACTGGAAGGCGCGTTGCCGGACATCACGGCCTTCGATATTACCGAGCGGCACATCAAGCCGCTTTTCAAGGCGAACAATTATGAAGCCGGACTCGCGACCGGCATCGACCTGATGTGCAAGGCGATCCGGGGCGAGTACACCGGATCCGGAAAAACAAAGCAGGAGCAGGAACGAAAACCGGCCAACGGAAGGGGCATGCTGATTTTCTTCGGAATCATGATCCTCTTTTTCATTATCAACAGCCGGGGTCGGAAAGGCAGGGGTTATGGCTATTCCGGAATGGGCGGGCCGTACATCGGAGGTTGGTCGAGCGGTGGCGGGTCGGGTGATTCGTCGGGCGGCGGATTTAGTGGGTTCAGCGGAGGCGGTGGAAGTGGCGGCGGAGGCGGCGCGGGATCGAGCTGGTAGAGCGCATGCGCACGAAAGAATTCCTCAGCCAGCTCGATCACGCTCGCATCGTGGGCGCGATCAAGGCGGCGGAGGCAACGACGTCCGGTCAGATTCGCGTGTTTGTGCAGCGGGGAGATTTAGCGGGCGACCCAGTGACCGCCGCCCGGGAAAAATTCCGGAAGCTCGGCATGCAGGCCACGCAGGAGCGGAACGGCGTTCTCATTTTCGTTCTGCCGCGGGCGCGAAAATTTGCGGTGATCGGCGATGATGGCGTGCACGAGAAGTGTGGGGATCAATTCTGGCAACAGCTGGTGGAGCGAATGCGCGTCCATTTTCAGAGCGCGCATTTCACCGGTGCCCTGGTCGAAGCGATCGAGGAAACCGGCAAACTTTTAGCCCGGCATTTTCCCCGCACCGCTGCTGCGCGGAACGAGCTGCCGGACGACGTCGTCGAAGGGTAGCCCCACCCGCAAATGCCCGCTTGCAAAGCGGGTGAGGTAGTGTTGATTCCCCGTCCCGCAACGAGTTTTTGAAGTTGCGCCGTTGGTCCCTGGGTTTCCGTCGCTGGACGCGAAGCCGCACTCGTCAGGGGTAACCCGGCGTTTAGAAGGAATTTCGATTTAAGAATCTCGAATTTCGATTGCCTGGACCCAGTGTCTTCAATCGAAAATCGCCAATCGAAAATCGAAAATAATAAGATGCCAGTTCATTACGGTCGTTTTGAAATGCCGAAGACTCTCGTGAAAGACGAGAACGGCGCCACGGAAACCTACGCCAGATTTGTCGCCGAACCGTTCGAAGCGGGTTACGGCCACACGGTCGGCAATTCGCTTCGCCGCGTGCTGCTTTCCTCGCTGGAAGGCGCGGCGATTACCGCCGTGAAAATCACCGGCGCGCAACATGAGTTCGCCACTCTGCCGGGCGTGGTCGAGGACGTGACTGACATCGTGCTCAATCTCAAGCGGATCAAATTCAAGGCCGCGGAACACGAGCCGCGCAAGCTTTCACTCAGCATCAACAAGGAAGGCGAAGTGACGGCCGGCGACATTCAGCTCGTGCAGGGCTACGAGGTGTTGAACCCAGATCAGCTCATTTGCACGATGGACAAGAAGCATAAGTTCGACGCCGAGCTCGAAGTGCGCGTCGGACGTGGTTTCGCCACGGGCGACGAGAACAAGCGGGCCGACCAGCCCATCGGACTCATCCCGATTGATTCGATTTTCTCACCGGTGACCCGCGTGAAATACGCCGTGGAAAACACCCGCGTCGGTCAGCGGACCGATTATGACAAGCTCATCCTCGAAGTTTGGACGGACGGCCGGCTTACTCCGGACGACGCGTTGCTTCAGGCTTCTGCAATCCTGCGCCATCACCTCGACGTGTTCGTGAATTTCAACGAAGACGTGATCGAGTTCGACGAAACGCCAGCGGGCGTGAGCGAGGAAAACATGAAGCTGAAGAAGCTTCTCAACATGAGCGTGAACGAGATCGAGCTCAGCGTGCGCGCGGCGAATTGCCTGAACAACGCGAACATCACCACCGTCGGCCAGCTCGCGCAAAAGACCGAGGCCGAGATGTTGAAGTATCGCAACTTCGGCAAAAAATCGCTGAACGAAATCAAGGACAAGCTGCAGCAATTGCAGTTGGGTCTCGGCATGAAGTTCGATGCGGGTCTGGTGGATACGCCGATCGCCACCGCGGACGTCGCCGGGGTCAATGGTTCGGCGGAAGAAGACAAGAAATAGCACTCGTTAGGCATTTGCCAGCGTCGAGGAGGAATTCATGAGACATCAAAAGAAGACCGTAAAACTCGGCCTGACGGCCGCGCATCGGAAGTCGCTTCTGGCTAACCAGGTTTGCAGCCTGATCGAGCATCAGCGGATCAAGACCACGCTGGCGAAGGCGAAAGCAGTTCGCCCGCTCGCGGAGAAAATGGTCACGCTGGGCAAGAAAGGTTCGCTGCACGCTCGGCGCACCGCGCTGGCGGTGCTTCGCCAAAAGGGCGCGGTCAAAAAATTGTTTGAGGACATCGCGCCTCGTTCGGCAACACGAAATGGCGGCTACACGCGCATCGTAAAGCTGGGTGCCCGCAAGAGCGACTCAGCGCCGGTTGCGTTCATCGAATGGGTCGACGCGCCGTTGGTGGTTGAGGAGCCGGAATTGGAGGAGAAGGGGAAGAAGCGCAAAGCTTCGAAGACCCCAGCCGACACCGAGGCAAAGTCCACGGCCAAACCGAAGAAAAGCGAAGCGGCCGTCGAGTCCGAAAGCGAAGGCAAATAGCTCGTCGGATTCAGTCGACTGCTGAAGCAGTCATCAAGGAGGGGCGGTTTACAAACCGCCCTTTTTCTTTGTCTGCCACGCTCTGGGGACCGTCGCTCATCTTGGCGCAGCAAAGCTCGTGGAGTTGTCCCGAAAACGGAACGGCCTAATCCCGTGGCCGGAATAAAACGGAGACTCTCGAATTTTTGGGTTGCCCGATAAAGCTCTGTTCCCGTGTGGTTTGTAAATCTGTTTTAGGTGATGGCACGGGCATTGCATAAGGAGGGCTGCAACCAACAAATTCTTATGAAGACCAAACAAACAAACCACGAAGTTCAGGAATCGACCTACGCATTGCTCGTTAGGTCCGAAGACAAGGAGCGCAGCTTCTTCGAGACGGTTGTCTACGGCCTTTTCATCCTCAGTGCGGTGGCCGCGATCTGGCAATTCGCTCAACAGCCGATCAACTTTCCGGGCAGCGCGATGCATCACACGGCGGTGATGACTCAACTGACCGGCGTGGCGGGCAGCTAAATCCCTCAATCGAAGCGCGGCCGGCATTTCGCCGCCGCGGAGGCCTGGCGGGTGGCGCTTCTTCAACGCAGCCTGGTCGTCCGCCAGCTGAGCTCTCCGTCCGCCGCGATTTCCAAACTCCCCACACTCGCGGGCGCGCCGCGATTCGGCCGCGTCACGCATCCAGGATTTAGAAAGAGCACGCCTTCTCGCCGCTCGTTTCGCGGCACATGGGTGTGACCGTGCAGCAGGACATCGACATTTTCCGGCGCGCCATCCGGTGGAATGTGGACGAGCCGAAAACGGACGCCGTTCCGTTTCAAATCGACGACCAGCGGCCACTCGTAATTGCCATCGCAATTCCCGCGCACAATCGTCACCGGCGGGCCGACTTGTTCAAGCGTTTGGAGAAGACTCGGATCGCACACATCGCCGAGATGCCAGATCTCGTCGCATCCTTCCGCCAGCGCTTCGAGATTAGCGGGGAGATGATTATGCGTGTCGGCCAGGACAAAAATGCGCAGCGGTACCGACATTCCCTATCCTCGCACCCGTAACGCAGCCCGCCAAGCGGGCGAGGCCGGGCTTTCCAAGGTGACAAAGGCTCACAACGTTCTGAAGCCAATTCGATTTCAATCCTTGTGTCCCGTTGTGGCCGTTGTGCGATGCATGAAGAGGAAGTAGATTCAGCGCGTGTCATTTAAAGATTTTGGCTTGTCGTCCGAGGTGGTGCGCGGCACCCAGGCAATGGGGTTTACGGAGCCCACGCCAATTCAGCTTCGTGCTTTCCCGATCGTTCTTGCCGGCAAGGATCTGATCGGCACCGCGCAGACAGGGACCGGCAAGACAGCAGCCTTTGCGTTGCCCATCCTGACCCTGCTCGCAAAGCATGGGAACTTCCGATGTTTGGTCCTTGAGCCGACGCGTGAGCTGGCCGCCCAGGTTGAAACCGCCTTTCGCGATTACGGTCGCTTCACTGATCTGCGCGTTTCGGTCGTGCACGGCGGCGTTGGCTACGGCAAGCAGCGAGAAGAAGCCGCCCGCGGAATGGACGTCGTCGCGGCGACACCCGGCCGGCTCCTCGATTTACTCGAGCAGGGTTCGATGAGTCTGAGCCACGTGAACATCCTCGTCCTCGACGAAGTGGATCGAATGCTGGACATGGGTTTTCTGCCGGACGTGCGCCGGATCGTGGAGCAGATTTCGACCGACCGGCAAACGCTGCTCTTTTCCGCGACGCTGCCGCCGGAGATCGAGCGGCTGGCCGCATGGGTTTTGCGTGAGCCCCAGGTCGTCGAAATCGGGGCACGCCGCTCGCCCGCCGAGACGGTCACGCATGCGGTTTATCCGGTGGCGGCCGAACAGAAATTCGATCTGCTCATGGCGCTGCTCGAACGAACGAATTTCGATAGCGCGCTGATTTTCAGCAGGACAAAACATGGCGCTGACAAGATCGCCGTTAAATTGAAACAGGGGCGCCATTCCGTGGCCGTGATGCATTCCAACCGGACCCAGCGTGAGCGGGTCGAAGCGCTCGAAGGTTTCAAGAGCGGCAAATACGAGATCATGGTTGCGACTGACATCGCGGCGCGTGGAATCGACATTGCGGGGGTGAGTCACGTCATCAACTACGACGTGCCGGAGCATCCGGAAGATTATGTGCATCGCATCGGTCGGACCGGCCGGGCCCAAAACGTAGGGGACGCGTTTACCTTGATGAATGGCGAAGAGCTCGCTTCGTTGCACGCGATCGAACGTTTCATGGGCCAGAAAATTCCGCGCCTGAAGCTGGATGGTTTTCCCTATCTCTACACCGCACTCTTCGAACCGGAATCGAGCGAAGGCGGCAAGCGCTCCATCGGTGGCGGCAGAACGCATCGCGGCTATTCCTTCGGCCGGCGTCGGCGCTGATCGGTCCTTGTTCGCGTTGCCATCCGTGGACCGCGACTGAGAATGGCCAAATGCGCCGGATCGCCATTTCACTCGCGTTCCTTGTTACGGGATTGGCTCGGATAAACGGACTTCTCGCGGGAGGGGAAAACCCGGGCGACTCGGTGGCGCCTTCGGCGGTGAACGAAAGCGCTCGCTTCGCTGAGATCGCCAGGGTCCGCGTCCTTCTCTTTTTACTCGCCCTGGGCCTCGCGCCTGTGGTCGCCCACGCGCATCCGGTTTCGCAGGGCGCGATCCAGGTGACGATCGCCGCGGACCGGCTGACAGTGCGCGTGTCGGTCACGCTCGAGGAAGTGCTCGTCGCCTCGGCTTACGCGTCCGAAGAGAGGCGCGCCAAAACACCGGCGGAGGCGGCGCAGCGGCACGGCGCTTATCTCCTCGAACATCTGCGAATAAGCGCCGATGGCCGTCGCCTGCGCGGGCGGCTTCTGCCCTCCGGCGACGCCGACGAGAAACAAGCGAATCGATTCAGTTACCTCCTGGAATACCCGCTGGAGGCGCCGGCGTCTGAATTTCATCTCGAGCAGGATGTGCTGAACGAATTTGAGTTCGCGCCCGGCAACCGCTGGGAAGCGAGTTATATCGTCCAAATCGCGGAGGAAGGACTCGCAGCGCGCGAAGGTTTGCTGCTCACGAGCCGGCAGCCGCTTACCTTTCATCGAGAAACAAATCTGGCGCAGGCGCAGCGCTCGCCGCGGCTCGACCGCTGGCAGGTTATTCGCGATTACGGCCGGCACGGTTTGCTTCACATTCTGACCGGCTACGATCATCTGTTGTTCGTGACGGCGCTCGTCCTGGGGGTGCGCAGCTTGTGGGAATTGGTGAAGGTCGTCACCGCTTTCACCGTAGCGCATTCGATCACGCTCGCGCTCTCGGCCTTCGATCTAGTGCGTCTGCCATCCCGGATCGTGGAGCCGGTGATCGCCGCCAGTATTGTTTTCGTTGCCGTGCAAAATGTCTTCTGGCCGGAGCGAACCCGCGGTTGGACCCGGCTTGCGGTCGCGTTCTTCTTCGGGCTTTTTCACGGGCTGGGTTTCGCGGGCGGCCTCCTCGCCGCGATGCAAGGCATGCCGACCCACGCGCTGACCCTGGCGATTATCGGATTCAGCCTGGGCGTGGAAATCGGGCATCAAGTCGTGGTGCTCCCAACATTTTGCGCGTTGAAATTGGCCCGCGATCGGGGCGGCGAGCGGACCCAAAACGAAGGTCGGACCAGATTACTTTCGCGGTGGGGCTCCGCCGCAATCTCAATCGCAGGCGTAGCCTATTTCATCGCCGCTTTGAGAGCGTGGTAGCACGCCACGGGGGAACATGCTTACACCGCGATCGTGGACGGTTCATAACGGGAAGCCAGAATACTTTGTGTTCCTTTGTGACTGTTGTGTGAGAATTCTTTCGCAATGAGAAAGCATATCGTCGCGCTCGCTCTTATCGTCGCTGGCGCTAGTTCGTCTCCAGCCGACCCACGAACGCTCAAGCCGGAAGACTTCGCGCAACTGCGTGACGTGGATGAGCCGAACATTTCGCCGGATGGGAACTTCATCGTCTACGTCGTCAAAGTGGCCGACATGGAAAAAGACAAGCGACCCGGAAATCTCTGGCTGGCGAAATGGGACGGCTCGGAGAATCGCGCGCTGACTTTCGGCAACAAGGGTCAGTCGCATCCGCGCTGGAGTCCCGATGGAAAATGGATCGGCTTCCTCTCCGGCCGCGAGGACGAGAACGAAGTCGATCAGCTCTGGATCTTACCGAGCGGTGGCGGCGAAGCCGAAAAAATCACCGACGTGAAAGGCGGCGTGGAGGACTTCGCCTGGTCGCCGGACTCGAAACGCATGGCTCTCGTCGTGCACGATCCCGACCCGCGCGAGCCGGAGAAAAAGGAAAAAGAAAAGAAGACCGTCCCGCCCATCGTGATTGACCGCCTCTTTTTCAAGAAAGACATGGAGGGCTATCTGACCCGGCGTTATTCGCATTTGCAGTTGCTCGACCTAACGAGTCGCAAGGCCGAACCCCTCACCTCCGGCGCGCACGATGAAGTTCTGCCGGCCTGGTCGCCTGATGGAAAGGAGATCGCTTTTGTCACCCGGCGCGGAGAGGATCCGGATCGCACGAGCAATTGGGACGTCTTTGTAATTGGGGCGCAGCCCGGGGCGAAGGAGCGCCAGCTCACCACTTCGCCCGAGGCCGATCCGAATCCGGAATGGAGCAGCGCCCCGGCCTGGAGCCGCGACGGAAAATCCATCGCTTACATCCACGGCGGCGATCCGAAAAAAATCGAATATGCGGTCCATTCGCTCGCGATCATTCCCGCCGCTGGTGGCCCCGCAAAGGTCCTGACCGAGAAGCTCGATCGCAATGTTGTCCAGCCGCATTGGTCGCCTGATGGCAAATCGATCCTGGCGGTGGTCGAGGATGACGGCGCGCAGCATCTCGTCCGCGTGCCGGCTGATGGCGGAGCGATCGAGCCCGTGACCAGTGGACGGCGCAAGGTGACGGCCTACGATGTGAGCCGCGACGGCAGGATCATCGTCCGCGCGAGCACGACGGATCGCCCCTATGAAATCTTCGCCGTGGAGAAGGGTAGCTTGCGCGACCTGACCAAACAGACGGAAGCGTTTATTAAAGAGATCCGGCTCGCCCGCGTGGACGAAACGAAATTCAGAAGCGCTGACGGCACGGAAATCCACGGCTTCATTGTGAATCCGGCCGATCCGATTCCGGGCGGCAAAACGCCGGCGCTGCTCCGGCCTCACGGCGGACCGCAATCGCAGTACGCGAATGAATTCGATTTCGAGAAGCAGCTCTTCGCGGCCAACGGTTATACGGTCATCATGCCGAATCCGCGCGGTTCCACCGGACGCGGGACCGATTTCGCCATGGGCATTTACGCCGATTGGGGCCATCGCGACGTGGAAGACGATCTGGCCGCGGTGGATGACGCCGTGGCGCTCGGCCTGGCCGATCCGGATCGGCTCGGCGTGGGCGGCTGGAGTTACGGCGGGATTTCCACGAATTATCTCATCGCCACCACCACGCGTTTCAAAGCTGCCACGAGCGGCGCCTCGATCTCGAATGTGCTCGCGGGTTATGGAACGGATCAATACATCCTCGATTACGAATACGAGCTGGGTGCGCCGTGGAAGAACACGGAAACGTGGATGCGCTTATCCTATCCGTTTCTCCACGCCGATAAGATCAAAACCCCGACGTTATTCCTCTGCGGCGAGAACGACTTCAACGTGCCGTTGCTCAACACCGAGCAGATGTATCAGGCATTGCGCAGTCTTGGAGTTCCGACCGAGCTGGTGATTTATCCCGGACAAAACCACGGACTGAAGAAGCCGAGTTATATCATCGATCGGTTCAAGCGCTACCTCGATTGGTACGGCAAATGGATCGGACTGGGGAAAATTGCGGCGCCATGACGTTTGGACGCCGCAGCGCGGCGTCCCTACCTTAACCGGAGTAGCCGCCGGAGATGTAGCTCTCGAGATGGGCAATCGCGGCCGATTGGCTGGCGATGACCCATTTTACGAGGTCGCCGATGGAAATGATTCCGCGCAAGGTTTCGCCATCCATTACCGGTAAATGCCGGATGCGCTTGTCGGTCATCGTCCGCAGACAATTTTCGACCGGCTCCCGGGAAGTCACGATGGTCAGATCGCTCGACATGATTTCCTGGACCTGGGTTTCGCGCGAGCGTTTGCCGCGCAACATGACCTTGCGGGTGTAGTCGCGCTCCGAAATCATCCCGACAAGTTTCCCCTCTTTGATGACAAGGAGCGCGCCGACATTCTTGTTCGCCATGATCTCCACCGCTTCAAACACGGTCGCGTCCGGCGAGACCGAAAAAATCTCGCGCCCTTTTTGGCCGAGAATCGCGTCGATTGTTCCGCTTACATCCATGATCGGGAGGCCCCACTTCTTCGCGGCGCCATCAGGGAAGCGAAACTAACGACGCGCGTCGCGCGTGGCAATACTTCTCTGCGCCGCTTTTCAGGCTTGCCGCGAGAGAGCGAAATCAAATTCGCGCTGATGCGGCCTTTCCATCGGCGTGTTCAACGCGGCCAGAGAAAAGCGGAGCGCGCGCAAAATGCGGAGTCCGCGTTCAATCCGATCGGGTCGGACGGAGTAGGGGACGGTGAGCAGATTACGGCGCGGGTAGTGAGTTTTATATCTTTTCATGGCGCAATCCTAAAACAGGGGGTAGGACATCGACCGTCCCATGGTAAAAAATAATGAAAGTTTTTCACGGCCGCCTCTGGAGCGGATGATGCGGCTGCACGCCGCCCTCAAGGCCCGCCACTTCCCGAACTGTCAGAAGATCGCCGCGGAGCTGGAGGTCTCGGCCAAGACCATCCAGCGCGATATCGACTTCATGCGCTACCGGCTCGGGTTGCCGATCGATTACCATCCGCAGGAGTTTGGCTTTTATTACACCGAGGCCGTCACGGGATTTCCGAGCATCGAGGTTTCTGAAGGTGAGATCACGGCCCTGCTCGTCGCGCAGAAGGCGCTGGCGCAATACAAAGGGACGCCGTTCGAGCAGCCGCTCCAATCGGCCTTTCGGAAACTTACGGACGGCCTGAAGGATCGCGTCTCTTTTTCATGGCACGATCTGGAGGACGCAATTTCGTTCCGGAGCGCGGGCGCGAGCGTCTCCGACCTGGAGTTGTTCGAAATCGTCAGTAAAGCCGTGCTGCGCTGCGTGGAGTTGGAGTTCGAATATCGGAAACTCAAGAGTGCCGGCTACGAACCACGGCGAGTGCGGCCGTACCACCTCGGTTGCCTGGAAAACCAGTGGTACCTGTTCGCGGAAGATTTGGAGCGGCGTCAGCTGCGGACGTATGCCCTGCCGCGAATGCGAAAAGTGAAGCTGACCACGAAAGGCTTCCGGCGGCCCGCCGATTTCTCGATCGCCCAAATTCTCAGCGGCAGTTTCGGCGTTTACTCGTCGGGAAAGAAACAGCGGATTCGGGTCGAGTTCGATCCATTCGCCGCGCGTCTGGTCGCCGAACGGAAGTGGCACGAATCGCAACGCGTTCGCGAGCGCGCTGACGGATCGATCGTTTTGGAATTGGACCTGGGCGGCCTGGAAGAAATCGAACGCTGGATCCTGAGCTGGGGAAAACATGCGCGCGTCCTCGCGCCGAAGGAGTTGGCGGGGCGGATTCGCGACGAAGCGAGCGCGATCGTGAAGCTATACAGCAGTTAGCGCTAATCGGGGGTCGCCCTGCTAGAAGTTTATTCTGTGCGGTGAACTCCGGTTAACGCCGGGCGAACTTCGCTTCGATCAGATCGTGAACCAGGGCGGTGATCGCCGGATGATCGAGGCGATCGACGACTTCGTTCAGGAAGCCGCTGACGAGAAGCTGCCGGGCGACGGGGAGCGGTATTCCGCGCGAAAGAAGGTAAAACATCTCATCTTCGTTGATCTGCCCGGAGGTCGCGCCGTGGCTGCACTTCACGTTGTCGGCCAAAATTTCGAGGCCGGGCATCGAGTTAGCCTCGGCGTCGTCGCTCAAGAGAAGATTGCGGACCGTCTGGTAGGCGTCGGTGAAATGCGCATGCGGCTCGACGCGGATCAGTCCGCCGAAAGTGTTCCGCGCGCGGTCGGTCAGCGCGTTTTTGTAAAGGAGGTCGCTGGTGGTATGCGGGCAGATGTGGTCCTGGAGCGTGCGGGCGTCGAATTCCTGCGTGCCGTCCGTGACCGAGACGGCGAGGAGATCGCTGCGGGCGCCTTGGCCGGTAAGGCGGCTCAAACTCTCGAACCGCGAATAAGCGCCACCGAGATTGACGTTCAAACTCAAACCGGAAGCCTCACGGGAAACCGTGGTCGTGTTCATTTGGACCGAGAGAACTTTTTCGTTCCAGTTCTGCGCGCAGATGTAATTCACCTTCGCGCCCTGGCCGACCACGAGATCGTTCACGCCGCAGGCAAAACCGGCGCGCTCGCGATGCGCGGAGCGGAAATGCTCGATCACGGTGACTTGGGAAAGTTCGTCAGCGATCAGAATGATGTGCGGGAAGACGGCCGCGTTCTCGGCGTGGAGCCAATGGAAAATCTCGATCGGCAGGTCCACGACAACGCCGCGTGGCACGTACACAAAGGTGCCCGAGCTGACCCAGGCTTGATGAAGAGCGGCGAATTTGGCGGAACCAAGGGTCGCCGGCTGCGCCATGAAGTGGCGGCGGAATAAATCTTCGTGCTCGAGGAGAGCGCGTTCGAGCGGCATGAGGAGGACGCCGCGTTTCACCAGCGCTTCGGGAAGCGGATCGCGTCGCAGCAATTGTTCGTCGGCGAAGATGAGGCGACCGGCCACCTGGTCGAGCGCGACCGAGCGGTCGAGCATTTCGGTTCGCTGCGTCTCGGTAAGTTTGGGTCCCTGGGTGTAGGGCGAGAGATCGAGCGCATCCACGCTGGAAAAGCGCCACGCCTGATCCTTGCGATTCGGAAACGGCAGCGCTTCGAATTGGCTCCAGGCCGTGGCTTGTTGCTCGCGAATCCAGGCGGGAAATTCAGCGCTCCGCGCAACGGAAGGTCCGGACAGGATCGTCGGCTCGGAATGTTCCTGCGGCGGTTCGGATTCCATTACTTCATCAAGGACAGCAGTCGGGTTACTCATAGACGCAAACGGCGGCCCATTTCGACTGGCTCAGTGCAGGTGAAGACCGCCGTGATCGCTCTTGTCCAGGGGGCGGAACCCTAGCCGACCGAGCCTTCCATCTCAAGCTCGATCAGGCGCTTCAGCTCGACGCTGTATTCCATCGGGAACTGGCGGACGAGATCGTTGACGAAGCCGTTCACGCTCAAGCTCATGGCCTGCGCTTCGGTGAGGCCTCGCTGTTGCATGTAAAAGATCTGCTCGGCACTCACCTGGCTGACGCTCGCTTCGTGTTGCACCGAATTTCCCGTGCCGCGAACGGTGATGGCGGGATAAGTGTCGGTCCGGCTGGTGGAATTGATCAGGAGCGCGTCACACTCGGTGTTGTTCTTGCAGTTCTTCAGGTGCTTCGGGATGTGAACGAGACCGCGATAAGTGGCGCGACCTTTCCCGATGCTGATGCTTTTGGAAATGATGTTGCTGGTCGTTTCGTCGGCCGCGTGCACCATCTTCGCGCCGGTGTCCTGGTGCTGGCCGTCTCCCGCGAGAGCGATGGAGAGGACTTCGCCGCGAGCGCGCCGGCCTTTCATGATCACGCCGGGATACTTCATGGTCAGGCGTGAGCCGATGTTGCAATCGATCCATTTTACCTCGGCATCTTCGTGGGCAATGCCCCGCTTGGTGACCAGGTTGAAAACGTTGGCCGACCAGTTTTGGACGGTGATGTATTGCAGCTTCGCGCCTTTCATGGCGACCAGCTCGACCACCGCGCTGTGCAGGGTGGCGGTGTTGAACTTCGGCGCCGTGCAGCCTTCCATGTAGGTCAGCTCCGAGCCTTCATCGCAGATGATGAGGGTGCGCTCGAACTGGCCAAAGTTCTCGGCGTTGATCCGGAAATAAGCCTGGAGCGGATGCTTCACCTTCACGCCCGGTGGGACATAAATGAACGAGCCGCCGCTGAAGACGGCTGAGTTCAACGCGCTAAATTTGTTGTCGCCGGTCGGAATGACCTTGCCGAACCATTTCCGGAAAATCTCAGGATGGTCCTTCAAGCCTTCCCGGCTGCCGACGAAAATGACGCCCTGTTCGCCGACGGCTTTCTTGATGTTGGAATAGACGGCCTCGCTGTCGAACTGCGCTTCGACGCCGGCGAGAAACTTGCGTTCCTGTTCCGGAATGCCGAGACGCTCGAAGGTGCGTTTCACATCGTCGGGCACATCTTCCCAGTTCCGCTTCGGCTGGACTCCGCCGCTCAGGTAGTAGCGGATATTGTCGAAAACGATCGCTTCCAAGTCCTTGCTCGCCCAATGGGTCGGCATCGGTTTGCTGAGGAAAGTCTTGTAAGCGTTGAGGCGGAATTGGCGGACCCAATCCGGGTCTTCCTTGATATCGGCGATGTAGTGGATCGTCTTTTCCGTCAGGCCCACGCCCGCATCGTGGGTATGCGTTTCGGGATACGCGAAGTTCCCGACGTTCCGCTCGAGTTCCAAAGGTGATGCTTGGTTGACCATAAATTCTTTCGTTAGGCCATCGCCGGCTCGCCCGCTTCAGCCTTCACGGTCTCGTAACTTTCGTAACCTTTTTCTTCCAATTCCAGCGCCAGTTCTTTTCCACCGCTGCGGACGATCCGGCCCTGGACCATGACGTGAACGTGATCGGGGACAATATAATCGAGCAGGCGCTGGTAATGCGTAATCAGGAGGATGCCGAGATTCGGGCCGCGCAATGAGTTGACGCCGTGCGCGACGACTTTGAGCGCGTCGATATCGAGACCGCTGTCGGTTTCGTCCAACACGGCATATTTCGGCTCGAGCATCGCCATCTGGAGGATCTCATTCCGTTTCTTTTCGCCACCGGAGAAACCTTCGTTGACCGAGCGCGAGGTGAACGACCTGTCCATTTCGAGCAGGTCCATTTTTTGGTAGAGATGAGCGTAGTAATCCGTGGCTTCCAGTTCTTCACCCTCGGGCAAGCGGGCTTGGACGGCGGCGCGGAGGAAATTGGCGATGGTAACACCCGGGATTTCGCTGGGATATTGGAAGGCGAGGAAGAGCCCCTGCCGCGCCCGTTCGTCCGGGGCGAGGTCCATGATATTTTTCCCATCCATGAGCACCTCGCCGGCGGTGACCCGGTAATCAGGGTGGCCGGCCAGGACCTTGGCCAGAGTGCTTTTGCCGGAGCCGTTCGGGCCCATAATGGCGTGGACTTCGCCCGTGGGAATGGCGAGCGAAAAGTCGCGGATGATCTCCTGTTCGCCGATGGAGACACGCAGGTTGCTGATGGACAATCGGTTCATTTTTCGGAACCGAAAGCATACCCGCTTTCCCCGGCTTTGCGAGGAGTCAATCCTCCAGGGTCGTCTTGCGTTTAGGGGGACAGGGCCGCAAAGGGCGCGGCGGTCAGAGGAGAGCGGCCGCGCTCAAATTGGCGCTTTCGGGCTCGATCGCGCCCAGGACTTCGAAGATCTCGAGCGGCTGGGGAACACCCTTGATCCTGGCGGCGCCAAGCGGACGCATCTCGAATTCCTCGATAACCAGGGTCATTACGTTTTCACCGACGATAAGTTCCGCATCCAACTCCTTGGTCAGCTCCTGAAGTTTCCAGCTTATGTTGACGGCGTCGCCGATGACCGTGAATTCCATCCGCTGGGGGGATCCAATATTGCCGACCACCACTTCGCCGTGATTGACGGCGACACCGATCCGCAACGGAGGCAGGCCGCGGGCCGCCCAGCTTTCATTCAAGCGCGCCAGTTCCTGCCGCATGGCCAGAGCGGCGCGCACCGCATTGGCCGCGTCGTCGCGGACGCCTTCGCTCCGCGTGTTGCCCCAAACCGCCATGACCGCGTCGCCGATGAATTTGTCGAGTGTCCCGCCGAAACGGAAGACGCACTCGACCATCGCGGTCAGATATTCGTTGAGCTGCGCGACCAGCGCCTGCGGATCGCTCCGCGCGGTCACGGAAGAGTAGCCGCGAATGTCCGAGAACAGGATCGTGGCCGGCTTAACCACGCCGCCGAGCGCTTGAGCGAATAGTTTGGGATGATCGAGCAATTCGCGCACGACGTTTTTCGAAACGTACTTTTCCAGCGTCCGGCGAAAGCGATTTTTTTCGATGCGCTCCCAGGTCAGGTCGGAGATAAGACCGAGGAACACCGTTAGATTCAATTGGGCGAGAGGCGCGACCATCGGCAGGAAAGTGGATGCGCGATTGAAGACAAACAGAGCGAGCACGACGCCGGCTCCATTCAGGGCGAAGACGCCCACGATGCGCAGCCAGGGCGACCGGACGAGGAGAGACAAGGCGATTGCGATCAGGCCAGCCAGCGCGGTCAAAAGCGCTGCGACTACGGGCGATAATTCGCGAATGAATGAGCCATGCAGCGCCGCGTTGATCGCGTTGAGATGAATTTCCGGTCCCGGCATTGCGCCAAACGGCGTGGGATGTTCGTCGTGCTGCCAGTTACCTTCCGCGCCGATGAGCACGGTTTTCCCGCGGAAGAATTCCCCGTCCTGGTAGTTATGCTTCCAGTAATCGGGCACAAAGATTTCAAAAATGGAATGGGGCGAGAACCCTTGCCGCGGCGGCGCCGTGAAGCGGATGAGGCGGCTGCTCAAGCCGGGAGGAACGACATTCCCGAATCCAGCCTTGGTCAGGCCTCGCGCCGCCAGCGAGAGAAATTGTTCCGACTCTGGCTGTGATTTGTTCCCCTGCACTTCCTCGAAAGTCACGCGGTATTGCGCGCGCCGGACCACATCATCTTCGTCAGGCCAGAAATTGGTGTAGGCCACGCGATCGTCGATCGGGCTGGTCTGCGGAATGAGCGTCTCCGGCGGTCGGGTGTGGCTGGTTCCGAGGGTGGAAAACCCTCGGGAACTTGCCGAGACGAAATTGCTCCCGATCACCACCCGATCCTTGTAGCGATCAAGCGCGAGGCGAAAGGGCTCGTCGCCTTCCGTGGAAGTCGGGAAAGTGAGATCGAAGATGATGACCCTTGCGCCGGCGCGGGCGAGCCGTTCCAGGACCAGACCGTAAACTTCGCGCGGCCACGGCCAAAGTTTGCTCATCAACCGCAGGGCGTGGGCCTCTTCGGTATTGGAATCAGTAAGTCCGTAGAGTTCCTTGATGTCCGCCGTCTCCTCCAGGCCGACGGAGTCAGAATCGATCGCCAGGAAAACCAGGTCGGGATTCGGCGGGGTGGTGGCGCCGGCGCGGGTGAGCGCGTCCCGATACAAATTACGCACACGGAGATAGGCAAAAGGCTGGTAAAGCTCGAGCAGGGTTAGCGCCAGAAAACATACGGCCGCGACACTGCCGATGATGAGAGCGCGCTTCATGGGTGGGCAATGGAAAGCGGAATTCATGCCCTTACGACCGGCGACGCCGGTCTCCTTCTTACAGGCATACAGTATGCTAAACAGGCGGCAGTGAGTTCTCCTGCTCTCCGATGGCTTCTTGTTGTCTCGGCCTGTTCCGCCTTTCAAATGGCGCGGGCACAGCAGGCGGTCTCCACCATCGAACGTGCTCGCCTTTTCGAAAATACGCCCACGACAACCCACGTCGCGGTCAACGCGGATGGCACTCAGCTTGGTGACACTGACACCTCCTCCGATGACGATAGCTTTGGGACGCAGGTGATCCTCAAGAGCAAGGAGCGCGTCCGCATGTTCGCTGTCACCGGCGACACTTCAGTTTTCTACACGAACAATGCTGCTCTCACGCGGAACAGGGAAATCCATGACGTTTTTTTCGTAGCGAATGCAGGCGTGAGCTGGACGCCCCGGATCAATCCACAGTTGGAGGCGCAAGTGGCGGCGCACGCCTCGATCTTTCGCTACCACGACACTTCCGCGCTCGACTTTGAAAGCCTCGGCCTGGGCGCCGGCCTATTCTGGAACCCGGAAAATTTCTACGGAGTGAGCATTTTTGCGCGCTACGATTTCATAGAACTGCTGGACCGGCATAGTGACGAGATTTTGAACGATCATGAGTTCACGATTGGCGCCCAGAAAACGTATTCGTTCGGGCGTTGCCAGTCTCTCACGGTCGGGGCTACCGCGATCGCGGGCATCAGCGATCCCGACACCGCTCAGCGTCAACAACTCGGCGTCTTTTTCAGTTACCATTTGCAACTGACGCGCGCGCTGGAGAGCGAAATCTTTTATCGATTGGCTTTCCAATTTTACAACGCAGCCGAGCGAAACGATTTCAATCAAGTCATCAGCTTGACCCTGCGCTATCGGCTCGCGACTTGGGCAGACTTGAACGCTTTTTTCTCTTACGGGAACAACCGCTCCGATGTCGCTGCCTTCGAATACGGCGCGGTGACTGGGGGGGCGGGAGTTGGCGTGACCATGCGGTTTTAGCAACCTGCGTTATAGCAAGGCGCGAAGCGGAGGCCGCTTCACACGCCGCGTTATGGAAATTCTAGAAAGGGCACGGTTGCTGCTATTTACGTCTCGCTCTCGATGTTTCACTCACGCCTGATCATTTACTCGCTTGGCGTTGGCCTTCTCGCTCTACCCGCTCAAGGTGGTCCGCTTACCGAAGCGCACGTCACGAAGATCATTAACAAGGTTCGGGTGGTGGATCCGTCGAAAGGCGAGCATTCAGCTTCCCTCCAGGAAGTAATCAAGGACGAAATCGAATTGCGGACCGGCGTAAAGTCGCGCTCCGAACTCGTGTTCCAAGACAACACGCTCACCCGGATCGGTCCTGAAACCAGCTTCAGTTTCAAGGCTGGGACCCGCGAAATGTCGCTCGAGCGCGGGACGATGTTGCTCCAGGTGCCGAAGGGATTGGGCGGCGCAAAAATTCACACCGCGGCCGTCACCGCCGCCATCACCGGCACTACGATCCTCATGGAGTACACGCCTAAAAAGCACATCAAGGTCCTCGTTCTCGAAGGGAGCTTGCGTCTTTCCTCCAATGATCGCTTTGGGAATTCCGTCGTTCTGCGCCCGGGGCGGATGATCATCATGCGGCCTGATGCGAAGAGAATTCCCGCGCCCGTGTCGGTCGATCTCAAGCGAATCGTTAGCTCGTCGTCGCTGGTCAATATGTCGGAAAAGGACGGCCCGAAATTGCCGAGCGACGATCTGATCGCTCAGGAAATTTCGCGACAGGAACGCGAGAAGGGAAATGCCAACCTGCTGGATACGGGATTGGTCATTAATGGCGAAGGAACCGTCGCGAGAAATACCATGGGCGGGATCGTCGATATTTTGGCGCGTACCGAACAAGGACGCGATTTCTCGCTGGCCGTAGTCAATCCTGTTAGCTCTAACAATGGAGGAACGGCGGCACCTACGCCGGCGCCCACACCCATCGCCGGTTCTTCTCCAGTTTCGACCCCCGCTCCTACTCCTGTGCCCGCCTTGAGCCCGGTCCCCACTCCGGCGCCCGGCGCGTCAGCGGCGCCGACTCCGACACTTGGTTTGTCCCCGCAGCCCACTCCGGTTCCCGGCGCTTCCCCGGTCATAAGCCCGGACCCGCAACCCACTCCGGTTCCCGGGGCTTCTCCGGTCGTGAGCCCGGCGCCTCAGCCCACTCCCGCGACTTCTCCGGTGGTGAGCCCGGCGCCCCAACCGCCGCCCGTTCCTTCTCCTTCTCCAAGTAACGACGATGACAAAGGCAAGGGAGATCACAATGGCGATGGTCACGGGGACAACGGGAAGGACAAAACCAAGAAGATCCAACCAATGGTCCTCGCTCCGCCCGCCCCCAGTGTCGTTAGGCTTCCCTTGAGCGCTCCGATGCAGGGAGTTCAGCGAGAATTGACTCTCTCACGTGGTCCTGGTTTTGCGCCCAATGTCAGAGCGCCCTCCTTCTTGCCACCATGAAAACTGATGGCACCCACAAACCGTCACCCGAGGACGCGCCAACCGAAGCAGCCAGTGAGCTGAACAACCTGCTGGAAATCATTTCTGGCACGAGTGCGGCGATTGAGAACATCTGGGCTGGGAACGACGGCTCCGAAAAATATTTCGACATGCTCCGCACGAGCGTCGATCGCGCCGCGAAAGTGACCGCGCAACTGGTCGAGCACGCCGGTGGTGCTGACAAGAAAGTCCTCTTCCATCCCGAGCTGTCTGCTTTCGCCAAAACGAAGCGAGAAATTCCGCGTGCGCCTTCCAAAGCCCGGCACGTTCTGGTCGTGGATGACGAACCCATGGCTCTTGTCCTGGCTAAACGCATTCTTACGGAAGCCGGTCTCGAGGTTACCACTGCGCAATCGGGTTTCGAATGCCTCGATCTTTTCCGGAAACAGCCGCATCAGTTCGACCTTATCCTGCTCGATCTCTCGATGCCCTTCATGGATGGCGAAGAAACATTTGGGCGTCTCCGGACCATCCGTCCGGATGTCATTGTGCTTTTGAGTACAGGGTTCATAGCGCAGGAACGGCTCGATCGGATGCTCGCTGCGGGTATGGCCGGTTTTTTGCGAAAACCGCATCGCCCCGACGAACTCGTGGCTCATGTCCGTTCCGTCCTGGAAAGCGTGAAAATGTCGCGCGCCGGCTGTGTCGATTCGGTGGCCTCTTCGTTCTAACCGGCACATGAATTCCAACCTCGCCCTAGCGTTCGATCAGTTGTCACACAACCGCCTTTTCGAAGGGATCGACTCCGATCTTCTCCATGAGATCGCACCCGACGTTCATGTCGTCGAACTGAACGCGGGCGAAGTGGTCTTCCGGGAGGGCGACCCGGGCGATCTCATGTACCTCGTGGGCGAAGGCTCCGTAAAGATTTCCAAGTCCGGCCGCGGCGGTCAGCAGGAGACCCTCGGCTTCATCCAATCGGGAAATTTCTTCGGCGAGATGGCGCTGCTCGACGGTGAGCCGCGTTCGGCCATGGCCACGGCCGCGGAGCCCACGCTTCTCGGGACGGTGAACGAGCCGACTTTCCAGCACATTCTCGAACTTGCGCCCAGCCGGCTGCACATGAATTTCCTGCGCTCCGTTTCGGAACGGCTCCGCAGCGTGAACTCCCATTTCATCAGCGAAGTCATGCGCACCGAGCGGCTGAGCCTGGTGGGCGCGATGGCGAATTCCATCATTCACGACCTGAAAAACCCCATCTGCATCATTCGCTGCTGCACCGATTTGATTGCCGGAGAGAGCAACGACCCCCGCCTGCGTGAATTGACTTCAATGGCCGACAAGGCCGTCGATGGAATGCTGGCGATGACCCAGGAGTTGCTCGACTATGCGCGCGGCTCGACTTCGCTTAGCCGCGAGACAGTTTCGATCTGGCGTTTGCTCGACGAACTGAATCAGCAGTCGCTTCGCCTTTTGCCCGGCCAAAATATTCAATTCGCCAAGAACATCCGCTACGATGGGAACGTTTCCGTCGATCTTTCACGCTTCATCCGCGTGCTCTGCAACCTGATCAAGAACGCGCGCGAAGCGATGCCGAGCGGCGGCATCCTCACCATCAGCACTGACTATTTCAATAACCAGGTCGTCATCCGGATCTCCGATACCGGCATCGGCATTCCTCCGGACATTTTGCCGAAACTTTTCGAACCGTTCGTTACCCACGGGAAATCTCACGGCACGGGCCTGGGCATGGCGATCGCGAAATCCGTCGTCACCGCGCATCAGGGAAAAATTTCCGTCAGCAGCATCCAGGGCAGCGGAACGACGGTGGAGATCCGTCTTCCCGCGCCGGCTCCGCAATCGTAGCCGCCCTCACTCAGCCCGGCCCGGGCGAGTTGAATTGCGAATTGCGCATGGCAATTTGCGCTCTTAAAGGGTTGAGAACGTCCGACGCGTTTTAATCAACGTCGGGAATTGGAATACCCCGTGGTGTAACGGTAACACAGCGCCCTTTGGAGGCGTTATTCATGGTTCGAATCCATGCGGGGTAGCCAGGGCGAATTCTATTCCGCCGGTTTCGGTGCGGCCTCTTTCGGTTTGTCGTCTTTCGCCTCGTCCTTGTTCTCGAAGTGCGGCTTGTCCAGCGTAGGCTTTCCGCCGATGAAACGAGCTAGCCAGCTCTGCATTTCCCAATGCCAGTAGATCCCGTTCTGCGGCTTCAGCACCCAGTGGTTCTCATCAGGGAAGATCAGCAAACGCGATTGGACGTTCTGGGCCTGGAGCGCGGCATAAAGCTCTAGGCCGTTTCCGTAGGGCACGCGATAATCCTGTTCGTTGTGAATGACGAGCGTCGGGGTCTTGAAGTTCCTCGCATAAAACATCGGATTGTTCCGCTGCAATCCCTCTACGTCGCCCCACGGTGTCCCGCCCATCACTTCCGCGAAGCCGTGCGAAACATCGGTTGCAAATTGCGAGTAGCTGTTGTTCACGCCCGCGTGATCGATGATGGCCTTGAACCGGTCGGTGTGTCCAAGAATCCACGCTGCCATGTAGCCGCCGAAGCTCGCGCCGGCCGCAGCCATGTGGTCGCGATCAATATTCGGAAAACGCTGCAGGAGCATGTCAGTCGATTTCATAATGTCCTCGAGCGGTTTGTCGCCCCACTGGTTGAGGATGCTTTGCGCGAATTTCTCGCCGAAGCCGGTGGAGCCATGGCGATTCACCCACGTGACGATATAGCCCTCCGCGGCAAAGAGCTGCGTGTTCCAGCGGTAGCTCCAGCTGTCGCGGTTCATGGTGTGCGGGCCGCCGTGCAATAGCTGGACGAGCGGATATTTCTTCGCTGCGTCGTAGTTCGGCGGAAGCACCAGCCAACCGTGGACATCCTCGCCGCCAGCGCCTTTGAACCAATACGGCTCGACTTTACCGAGGACGAAGCCGCGCATGAACTCGTCGTTGAAATGCGTCAGCTGGCGTGCGGCGCCGGTCTTCGCGTCGAGCGCAAAGATCTCGTTAGGCCGGCTCGTCGTGTCGTTCAGGAATACGACCGAGTCGCCGCGGACGTCGAGACCGGTTGAGGTGCCGGCGTTCTGCACCGCTTTCAATCCGGTGCCGTCGGCATTTATGCGGAAGATTGGCACCACGCCTTTTTCCTCTGCGTTCACCCAGATGGTGCGGCCATCCGCCGCCGCGCGGACGTCGCCGATCGAATAGTCGAGCGCCTCGGTTACCGGCACGTTACGACCTGCCGCAATGTCGTGGCGCCAGAGTTTCTGTGATTCGCCGTTGTGAATGGTCGACTTCGTCCGCTTGAAAAAGACCGATCCGCTATCAGGCGCAAAGATTGGCTGTGAGTCGTCGCCCTTGTTCTCCGGCGTGACGTTTTTCATCGTGCCCGAACCGTCTGTCGGGATGAGGTAGATGTCGGACTGCGGGAAGTCGCGGAACGGCGGCGGCGTGGAGTTGAACTCAAGGGCGATCAATTTGCCATCCGGCGAGACGTCGTAGTGGAACTCGCCGCTATTCAGGAAGAGGCGATCGACACTCGGCGTGAGATCCGTGAGCGCCTTTGTCGTCAGATCCACGCGCAGCAGACGATGCGCGACCAGATCAGTGATGTAATGGTCAAAGTAACGATACTGCCGGTTCTCCGTTACTTTGGCGGTCATTTTCGACTCCTTGCGCCGCTTGAATTCCTTCTTCATCGCGTCGAGGTCGGTCTTCTGCCACTTGCCGGCCAGCTCCGGAATTGTCGTGGTGGCAAAGACGATGCTTTTCCCATCCGGGAGCCACTTCGGCAGCACTACGGAGCCCGGCAGCTCGATGATTTTCTCCGCTTCGCCGCCGCCGAATGGGATCACGTAAAGCGCGGCATTCTCATCCCCACCGCGCTTCGCCGTGAACGCAATTCGAGTGCCGTCGGGGCTCCACATCGGCGCCTCTTCGGTCGCGTCGGCCGCCGTTGTGAGCTGACGCACTGCGCCATCGGCCAGCGCGACCGTCCAGAGATTGCTGCTGCTTTTGTTCTTCTCGATGTTCCACTGCTGGACCGGGAAAACCGCGTAACGGCCGTCGGGCGAAAGCGCCGGAGCGCCGACGCGTTTGATCGCCCAAAGATCCTGCGGCGTGAGGAGACGCGGCTCTGCGGCCGAAGCCGCGGCAGAGATTGCGAACGAAACGAGACAAGCGAGAAGAGGACGCAGCTTCATGAGGAAGCAGCAAACCGAAAGACTGCGGCAGAGTCAAACCCGCCAGCACCGAAGCCAAGATTCTCAAAGGACAAAACGCAAGATCGCCGCGCCCGCCCGTTTTATCCACGCGTGACGGCGACTGGCTCGAGAACGGCGATTAGCTCTGATGGATTTCGAGCAGATCCATCAACTTCGATTGATCGCGTGGCCGGGAAGCTTGCCTGTCCGAACAGGATTTGACATAAGCAAGGTTTGCCGCCGCGCCGAGTGGTGCGGGGGTGATGCAACAACAACAACAACAAACGAAAGGACAGCAAGTTATGGCTGATGAGAAAAGCGGGACAAAGCCGGAGAAAGAGGGCGGAGCCGGCCTCGAAAAGGATGACGGCGCAGGCGAGGAAGCCGGCGGTCGCCACCGTCATAGACTGCTCTATACCTGCTGGCATGACCACGCGAGTAACATCGTGCACGCCAACTGGTCCTGGTTCACGTGCTGGCGGTGCGGCGCGTTGAACTACATGTAATCCGCCCAGCGGATTTGAAGGAAGAGCAGGGTTCAACGCCCTGCGCTTCCAGTTGGGCAGGGGGGCCGGTTCCCGCGCGGAGCCTTGCCTTTTCCAAGCGCGCGGTGTTAGCGAGAGTCGGTCGATGCGTGGCCTCGCTCTAACTTTGTTCGTTCTTCTAGCGCAAGGGCCGTTGTCATTTGGGGAACTGCGCGCAAGTGACGCCATCCCGGCGTCATCACCGGCGCAGCAATCACTCTCAGAACAGGATTACGCGACCGGAGATTGGGGCGGGGTGCGTCGATCGCTCGCGGATCGCGGCGTGATCTTCAACCTTACGTACGCAGCCGACCCGATTGGCGTCGTCTCGGGGGGAATTAAGCGAGGCATCTTTTATAATGGATTGCTCGACCTCGGGACGGACATCGATCTCGAAAAACTCGTGGGCTGGAAAGGCGGCCACTTTCACGTCAACGCTTTGTATCCGCACGGCGAGGATGGCTCGGCGAACTACGTCGGCGATATCGGCACCTTCAGTAACATCCAGGCTTACGACACCTGGCGGCTTTATGAGCTCTGGCTGGAGCAGGAATTTTTCGATGGCCGTTTCTCCCTCCGCGCCGGTCAGATCACTTTCGATTCGGAATTTGCGGTCCTCGATGCCTACGGCGGTTTGTTCGTCCAGAGTGGCTTCGGCGCGCCGGAGGCTTTTAGCGCGAATCTGCCCCTGCCGGTTTTCCCAAATGCCACCGCAGGCATCCGGGTGCGCTTTTCCCCGGTAAAAGGCCTGGCGATCCAGGGTGCCGTCTTCGATGGAAATGTCGCGCCGGGTTTGACGCCCGACCATTCTCCGAACGCCGCGCGGTCCACCGAGTTCAACCGGCATGGGACGGATTGGTCTCTGCGGCCGGACGAAGGTGCGCTCGTCGCAGCTGAGATAAGCTACCGGTTTAATCAGGTCACGGACGAGGAAGCGTCTGCCACCCGCACCACGGCCGATAGTGCGCAACGGGTGGCCGGCGAACGGAGCCTTCCCGAGCGCGGCCTCGCGGGCAGTTACGAAACTGGCATCCTCTATCACTCCGATGATTTCGCGGACATTTACGATGTGACTCTGCTGGAGTTGCATTCGTCCCTCGCACCGGCCCGTGCGCGCAATCGTGGCGCCGATTACAGCATCTATGTGAACATCGAACAGGAAATCTGGCGGGAGCCGGGCACCGGGAAACAGGGCCTCGGTGTTTTTGGTCACGCGGCCTGGATGCCGGGAGACCGGAACCGCGTCGCCTTTTCTTTCGAAGGCGGATTGCATTATGTCGGCGCCGTTCCCGGCCGCGGAAACGATGCTTTGGGTCTGGGTGTCGCCTACCTTGCCATCAGCGATCGCGTTGCCGCGGCGGTGCGCGAGAGCAACCGCCGTGACCCCGCTGCGCATTTGCCGCCCGATTATGAAGCAACGATCGAACTCGTTTACCGCTGCCAGATTGCGCCTTGGTTTTCGATTCAACCGCATCTGCAGTACGTCCTGCACCCGGGCGGCACGACCGAGCGCGATAATGCGTTCATCGTGGGAGTAAGAACGAACATCGCGTTCTGATCGGTCTTATTGAACCTTCAGTGCTGAAGGTGTAACCTGCGGCCGGATGCGAACTACCTTGCGAGTTCTCCTTTGCCTGGCCATATCCTCGTCCATCGCGACCGCCGTGTTACCGGCGCGCAGCGTCGTCGCCCAACCAGCAAAGACGACTTGCTGTGCGAAAGCGAAGAAGGACGCGCCCGCGAAGGAGTGCGAGCATCAGGCTCCGAAGCCGGAACCGCACAAGCAGTGCTGCGTCGCCTGCCCGCTTTGCATCGCGCTTTTCCTTACTCGCACGAATCCGTTCGTTTATTCGCCATCGGGCAAAGAATCTTTCGCGGCCATTTCAGCGCGCGCGGACGCGCTCCCGCACCGGCCACCTGTCCCGCCGCCGCGCGCCTGAGGCGCTCACTGGCACCGGCTCGTCTCGCGACCGCGGGATGAGGGAAACGAAATTCAACAGGAGGATTCTATGAAATACCTATTGATGATTCTGGTGGCGTTTGCGCTGGTCGGCACGGCGACTGCAACTTCCACCGCGGCGGACTGCTGCGGTGGTGGCGCGTGCTGCCTGATCTCGCCACCCTGCTGCGCAAAGTAAGCGCGGCTGATAATTGAACCGGAGCCCCCGTTGGAGAAATCCGGCGGGGGCTCTTGTTTTAGCGAATAAGCGCTCCTTCGCGGACCGCCCTCGATCAACGCTTCAGCTTCGCCAGCGCCTCCCGCGCCAGTTTCTGTTTTGGATCCAGCCTGAGCGCCGTTTCGTATTCAGTTCGCGCGGCAGCGAGGTCGCCCTTCCTCTCGCGAATCTGCCCGAGTCGGAAATGCGCACCGGCGACGGGAGGATTCTCCAAGGCTTCGCGCACCGGCATGGCGATGTAAGTGCGAAGGCACTTTTCGCCACGGTCGAGCTGCTCGGCGCTGAGCGCGGCGGTCCGGCCTACTTGATAAAGCGCCATCGGATGGTTCGCATCTTTGGCGAGCACGAGGTCGAGCGCGCCGAACGCTTTCGCCCATTCTTTTTTCTCCTGGTAGATCAGGGAAATCCGCACCTGCGTCATGAGGTTGGACCCGTTCAGGCGGGCCGATTCCTGGTAAGCCGCGAGGGCGGCGTCGTACTTCTTGTCGGCCGCGAGAAAATCTCCGTCGATCTGCGTGGCCAGGGCCGGGTCGTGCCGCCGAATAAAAGAAACCTGCTCGGCCGCCTTCGCATTGCTGCCGCCCAGGAGGCCGGGGACGGCGCGATACATAATGGCCAGGTCCTGGTGCGCTTCGAGATTCATTGGTTCCAGTTCGATCGCCTTCTCCAGTTCCGCTTTTACTTTGCGAATGCTCAGGACGCTGCTGGTGATGCCGTTCTGCGCGGCCTCGAGTCCCAGAGCGCGGCCGAGCCATTGGTGAAATCTGGAATTGCCCGGCTCCGCGGCCACGCATTTTTCCAGAAGAGGGACCGCCGCGGCGAACTGTTGCCGGCGCATCAACTCCTGCGCTTGTTTGTATAGCGTGACGGCCTCTTCCGCGACGACCGGCCCGACTTGAAATGCGCACGCAACGATCGCTGCGGCGGTAAACAGAAGGCGACGCGAGAAGAAAAGCATGAATCCATCGGAGCTTACCGAGGATGAGGCCGGATGCTGTTAAGTTTTTCGGCAGCCGGCAAAAATTCCGGAGCCCTCGGTGCTTTCTGGTTTTCCTTTTCTTCGACAACGGCTTTAGCTCCACGCTGGCATGACCTTGATTCTCCTGCTCTGCGCGTCATCGCTTCTGGCCGGCTTCATCGACGCCGTCGTGGGCGGAGGTGGGTTAATCCAGATTCCCGCGATGCTCCTTCTCCTGCCGGGCACATCGGTCGCGACGATCCTCGGCACGAATAAATTCGCCTCCTGCGCCGGGACGACAATGGCGGTGCAACGCTACGCGCGCCATGTCGCGATCGATTGGTCGACCGTGCTCCCCGCGGCACTGACCGCGTTCGTCTTTTCCTTTCTCGGCTCGCGCGTGGTCACGCTTCTTCATACCGAGTTTATGCGGCCACTCGTGCTCGTGCTGCTCGTGCTCGTCGCGATCTATGTTTTTTTCGTGAAGGACCTCGGGCTCGTGCACAAACCACGGCACGCCCCGAAAAAAGCGAAGTTGCTCGGCATCGCGATCGGCGCAGGGCTCGGTTTCTACGACGGCTTTTTCGGACCCGGCACCGGGAGCTTCCTCATCTTTCTGTTTGTCGGAGTTTTCGGCTTCGATTTCCTCTCGGCCTCAGCCTCCGCGAAAGTGATCAACTGGGCCACGAACATCGCCTCGGTCATCTACTTCGGCTGGAGTGGAAACATCATCTACCAATACGCCGTGCCGATGGCGGTCTGCAGCGTCCTCGGCGCGACGATCGGGACCCGGTTGGCGATCGCGAAAGGGAGCCGGTTCGTGCGAATTTTTTTCCTCGTGATCGTGGGCGCGCTCATCGCGAAGCTCGCGCAATCGATCATCGCGCCGTAGGATTCGCCATGATTCGGTCTGCCTTGCTGCTCGCCTTTCTCCTGGCGGCCGGGAGCGCGCGAAGTGGCGAAATCGTTTTTGAAAGCAAACCGGTTCGCACCCATCTCCTCGAACTCTTCACCTCCCAAGGTTGCAGCAGTTGCCCACCGGCTGAGGCCTGGTTGAGCAAGCTGAAGGACGAGCCGCGGCTCTGGCAGGATTTTGTCCCCATCGCGTTTCACGTAGATTACTGGGACCATCTCGGCTGGCACGATGCGTTTTCGTCCGACAAATGGACGGAACGCCAGGCCGTCTACTCCGCGCACTGGAAAACCGAGACCGTTTACACGCCCGCATTCGTTCTTGATGGCCGTGAATGGCATAATACCGCGCTGCCGCCCGCGGCGACGGAGACGCCCGGCATTTTAAAAATCGCGATCCACGGTGACCGGCTCACCGCTTCCTTCAAAGCGACTGCCGGTGGGGGACACCGCTATGAAATCCATGTGGCGCGGCTCGGTTTTTCGCTGGGCACAGATGTGACCGCCGGAGAAAATAACGGACGGAAACTGATCCATGACTTCGTCGTGCTCGGGTTGATCAACGAAGGAATGAAATCGGGCACGAAAGAAGTTCCGCTGCCCGCCGATTCGTCCAAACAGGTGGCCGGTTCGCGGAACGCGGTTGCGGCCTGGGTCACGCAGGCGGGTCAGCTCGAACCGATCCAGGCCGTGGGCGGCTGGTTGCCGTGACGGCTGTAGCTTCCTCCCAAAAACCAGAAGAAAAATATGAGCGAGAAAATTAAGAAAGACGAGGCCGAGTGGAAGAAGACGCTGAGCCCGGAGGCGTACCACATTCTGCGCGAGAAGGGGACGGAGAGAGCGTTCACCGGCGAGTACGCCGACACGCATGATCCGGGCGTCTACAAGTGCGCCGGTTGCGGGAACCCGCTCTTCAGCTCGGAGACGAAGTTCGAATCGGGCAGCGGTTGGCCGAGTTTCTTTCAGCCGCTCGCGCCCGATGCGGTCGAGACTGAGACCGACAGCAAGTTCATGATGACCCGGACCGAAGTTTTATGCGCGAAGTGCGGCGGTCATCTCGGCCATGTTTTTCCGGACGGTCCGAAACCGACGGGACTGCGCTATTGCATGAACTCGGCCGCGCTGAAACTGGAGAAGGAATAATAGACAGGCGCGCTTCTAACAGGACCGATAAGTCCCATGAGTCCTATTTCATCGGGTCCGGCCTGGCATGGCGCGGCTGATAGACCCCGAGTTTTCCACCGCCCGGCAGACTAAGTTGGGAGAGCAATCCCCAGCCTTGATCGTCCACCGGACTGCAAGCAATGCCGCTCTCCTTCATCTCCGCCGCAAACGCGTTGATGTCGTCGCACATTAGATAAAACTCATGCTCGTCGTTCTTTTCGCCGGGATGGACCGCCACTTCCGCGGGCGGCAAACCGAAAATGAGCCAGCCTTGGCCGACATCGACCTTTGTTAATTTGAGGACGTCGCGAAAGAAATTGCGGTCCGCTTCAGGATCTTTGCTGTAGATGATGGAATGAGCGCCGGTAATCATGCCGGAATCTTATGGGCGGAGCGAAACTCCGTCGAGCCTTTCGGCACGGCTGCGCGCCGGGGCTGCAGGGCCTTTTGGAGATGGCCTGCCCTCAGGCCGCCCGAGCCACGAAACTACCTTCGAATTCAGCCGCCGTCTGCCCGTCTTCCGCGACCTTCACTCGCAGAGTGATTCGCGCTTTGCCCTTTTCGGCGAATCGGGTTCGAAACGCCTTTAGTTCTTCAGGCTCTGGTGGCTGGCAAATCGCGCGAATCGTTTCGCGGACCGGCCGGAGAAAACGGATGGAGCTTTCCGCGACGACCACGTGGGCTGCGGCGTCGTTCAGTTCCATCCAGAGAAATCCGTAGGCCGCCAACGTCGCCACCGCGTTAATACTGCCGCCAAAAGCAGTGCGCAGATGGTTCGAGTTCAGCGCGACGGGCGCTTCCAGGACGAATCCGTTTTCATCGTGCGCGACTACGCGCACTCCCATCGCGCGCGTGAGCGGGATCTGCTGATGAAAAAACTCCTCAGCCTCGCGCAGCGCAATCTCTCCGCCCACGCGCTAGAGCGTATCGTTATCTTTCACGACGGTCACGTCGCCGCCCGACCGATAGCGCGTAGTCGAGACGCCCATGATGATGCCCAGCCCCAGGAGGATGACGCCGCCAATTTGGACGTAAAGCAGGGGCGCGCCCGCGGTGATGGCAGCCCATCCCAATCCGCCGATCAAGATCATGAAACCAATGATGTAAATGATGAGTCTCATTTGGGTCCTTGCTCAGTAATCGGCTCCGAGAGTCACCGCGGCTGGGTGGATCGCGCGCTCCGTCGCGCGATGTGCGGTTAACTACTTCCCGGATTGTTTCAGCAACGCTTCCAGTTCGTCCTTCCAGAGCGCGGCGATGGTGTGGCTGCCATGACCTCGCGTCCTGTCACTCAGCGGAATCACCACCGCGCGCCCTTTGCTCACGCGTTTGATCTCGCGCTCGAGAATTCCGAGCTCCGGAGGATTGATCAGATCATCCGCTGAATTCGCGGCCACGAGCGGCGCGCGAATCTTCTCCAGCCCCGGACCCGGATCGTAATCGCGCGAGGCCTCCAGCGCGTAAAGCATATCGTTCGCGTCCCCGGTCTTGAGATAATCCGCCACGAATTTATCGAACACCTCGTCTGTCTTCGCGAGCGTCGGCGATTCTTTCTGCCGCAGGACGGGATTGCTGCTCATCAGCCAGAGCATCTGCGCGGCCGTGCGCAGGCTCTGCGGCTGCGCCGAATAATCGCCGCCGCGCCATTCCGGATCGTTCCGGATCGCGTCGATCACCATTCGACGCCACGCGCGATTGCGCCCGGAAATTTGCGTGGGCAAACTGGCCAGCGGCATGAGCGCATCCATGAAGTCCGGATGAGCCGAGCCCCAAAGCCAGGTGTGCATCCCGCCCATTGACGTGCCCATGACGAGCCGCGCGTGATTCACGCCGAGGCCATCGGTCAGCAGCCGGAACTGGGCCTCGACCATATCCACGTAACCGTAACGCGGGAACTTCGCGTGCATCCCATCACTCGGCTTGGTCGATTTGCCATGTCCGATTCCATCCGGCAACACGATGAAAAACTTCGCGGCATCCAGCAGCTGGCCCGCGCCGAAAAGTTCTCCCGCGAATTCCGGCCGGATGAATTGCGCGCCGCTGCCGGTGGTCCCGTGCGTGATCAACACCGCATTGCGGACGATGCCGTTCTCGTCCTTCATCGGTTTGCCGATGGTGCGGTAGTGGATCTTCAATTCCGGCAACGTTTCGCCGGAGACGAATTTGAAATCGCGGATGACGTAATCGGCTTCCGCTGGCGGCGGGTACTCGGCGGCGTGCGCGAGTGCGGCACCAAGTACGAAAAGAGCGAGAGAGAATGATCTGGTCAACGCATTCATCCGTCAGCGTAACGGCAAATTTCGCGCAGCGCACGCGCTACCCGGAACCGATCGCGAACAGGCCGGCGATGCCGATGACATACAAAATCAGGACAACAAACGAATCGATGCCCATTCTCGCGATTTGCCGGCGCGGCCGAAAAATCAGGCCGTAAATGTAAACCGCGGTCAGCAACATGCCGAGGGCGGTCAGGTACATGTCCGATTTCGTGGCCTGCGGCAGGACCGCTTTGCCCGAGACGAGCGTCGCGAACAGAAAAATGACCGGCAGAAAAGCGTTGCCACCGAAAATGTCGCTCACCGCCAGCTTATGATCCCCGATTTTTACCGCGGCTAAGCCGGTGGAGATTTCTGGCAGCGCCGTGATCGCCGCGAGGATCGTGGCGCCGAAGACAACGCCGCTCAGCCCAAGTTGTTTCGCCATCGTCTCGCTCGTTTGTTGCAGGACCACGCCTGCGATCAAGGTGGCGAGCGCGGCGACGAGAAAAACGATCGCGGCCCACGCCGTGCTCGATTTTTCCAACGCGGATTTTTCTTTCTTTTGCCGCTCAGTCCGGTGCCGCTGTCCGCCCGGCGCCTCGCCGTGACTTTGCCAGGGAAGTTTGCCGCGGGCCTTGCCGATCAGGTAAAGGCCCACGAGCCAGGCCCCGCAAATCAGGAGATCGTCCGGGGTGATTCCGTGCCAGACCAGCGACTCCGGGAGTTGGTGGCCCATTACCACCACGGTTAGCACGACCACCACCAGGACGGCTTCGAGAACAAGATCGAGGGACGCCGCGTAGCCGATAAGCGGCGCGCGTTTCCCCATCGCGACCACGTCGAGAATTACGAGCACGACTGTTTGGATCGCGATGCCGCCGAGGATATTTCCGGTTGCGATGCCTAATTGATTTCGCAATGCGCCGCTGACCGTGATCGCGATCTCTGGCAGGTTGGTGACGATCGCGAGCAGGATCGCTCCGCCGAGCGCTTCCCCGAGCTTGAACCGCGAGGACAAGACATCGGTGGTCTTCGAAACGTAAGTCCCAGCGATCCAGACGGTGGCGCCCGCCGCCAGGAAGAGGAGCGATAAGATGGGCAGCGAAGTCTGTTCGAACACGGCGCGTTTATGCGAGCACGATTGCGTTTACCAATCGTTAGGCCAAAATTGAATCGGCCGATCCATCAGCGGCAGCGTCAATTTCCTTCTGCGTTTTGGTCGCCGCGATCACTTTGGTCGCGAGACCCTGAATCTTATCCAGCCGCTCGCCCAACAGCGAGCGCAGCTCATCCGCGCCGAGCGCCTGGCCATTTGGTGGCGGCGTGGAAAGCAGTTGGATCGCTTCGAATCCCTTTTGATGCAGATCGGCCACCGCCTGTGCTACCTGTCCGTGCGCGGCCACCGTGTCGGCAATGACCTCGGTGATGCGGTCGAGGCTAACGGTGCAGCCCTCGAGGTCGTCTCCATAAATGATCCGCAGGATTTCTTCCCCTGCGGCGCGCGCCATTTTCTTGGTCTGAGGATCTGGCTCCATGGCTGGATTATCTCGACCAGGGAGCGGCGGTTTACAAACCGCCGATTAGAAGGGCGGTGTGGACAGGGTCCCTCCTTGATCATTCATAGCGCAACGCGACCATAGGGTTCACGCGAAGCGCGCGCCACGCGGGCAAAAGACACGCGACCAGCGCGATGCCAGTCATTAAGAGAGCGACCTGCAAATATGTCGCAGGATTCGCGGGACTGACGCCGAAAAAGAGGCTGGAGAGATAACGGCTCAGCGCCACGCCGGCCGCGACTCCAATGATAACGCCGAGCGCCACCATGCGAAACCCTTCATTCAACACCAAGCCCAAAACGTCCTTCGTCTGCGCGCCCAGGGCCATGCGGATACCGATCTCGTGAGTGCGCTGGCTTACGAGCGACGACAGCACGCCGAAAAGTCCGATCGAAGCGAGCACCAGAGCGAGTCCTGCAAACACCATCATCACGAACGACTGGAAACGGCGCTGGCTCGTGTCTTCTTCGAGCACTCGCTCCATCGTGCGCACGTCGAACACCGGAAGATTTTTGTCGATCGCCCAGATCTGGCTTTTCACGCTGGCGATGAGCGATTGCGGGTCCGCGTTTCCGCGCACGGCCAGCGTGAGCTGCGTGTAATCGACCATCGGCTTCGTGATTTCCGGCCGCGTCGCGCTCTCCAGGGACACCTGGTGCGTGTCGGCCACGATCCCGATCACGGTCGAAACCACAGGCGCGACATCGGCCTTCGACGGCACGCTGCGCAGATGCTGGCCGACCGCCTCTTCGTTAGGCCAAAGCCGTTTCGCCAGCGCCTGATTGATGATGATAACCGGTTGCTTGGTTGCGAGTTCTTCGGCGGTGAAGTTTCGGCCCGCAACCAGCCGGATGCCGACGGTGTCGAAATAAGTGGGCGTGAAAATGCCGCGCATGTCCGCGTTCGGCTCGCTCCCGCGCGGGGGTGGTGGCTGGCCTTCGACCGCGAAACGCGTCAGGCGCAGCCGGGTGAGCGGAAGGCCATCGGAAAAGCTGGCGCTCTTCACCCCGGGCAGCTCCGACACTTTCTCAAACGCCTGCCGGCAAAACGCTGCGATCTGATTGTCGTTCGCATAACGCGAAGCCGGCATGCTGAACTTCATGGTCAGGAGATGATCCGGGCGAAAACCGGGATCGACCTTCAAAACCGCGAGCAGGCTCTTCATCATGAAGCCCGCGCCGACGAGCAGGACGCACGCGAGCGCAACTTCCGCGACCACCAGAATGCGGCGTGTCCGCCCGGTCGATGAACCGGATTGCGCGCCGCGCGTTTGGTTGAGAAGCGGGCTTACATCTGTGCGCGCTGCGTACAGCGCGGGAACGATGCCGAAGAGCACACCCGCCGCGATGGAAAGCAGCGTCGTAAAAACGAGCACCGGAAGGTTGAGATGAATGTCTTCCGGGCGGTTAATGCCCGCGGGTTCGAGCGCCACCAGCGCCTTGATCCCAAAATGCGCGAGCCCGAGACCGACGGCCCCACCCACGCTGCTCAAGAGGACACTTTCGGCGAGCAACTGCGAGACGAGCCGGCCGCGTCCCGCGCCCAGGGCTTTGCGGATCGCCATTTCCTTTTGCCGCGCTCCCGCGCGCGTCAGCATCAGGTTCGCGACGTTTGCGCAACCAATCAGCAAAACGAATCCGACCGCGGCGAGCATGACAAATAAATTGCGGCGCAAATCGCTGCCCCTGTCCTCGAGGTAGACCGGGAAAACATTGATGCCGAACCCCGCGTTCTGGGTTGCGTCCTTTTCCGCGAGGCGCCGGCCGATAGCGTCCATCTCGGCGCGCGCCTGCTCGAGGGAGACGTTCGCCCTCAGCCGGCCGTAGACCTGCATTTTGCGACGGTTGGCTTCGACCGGGTTCTGCAGCGCGGATGAATCATAGGGTACCCAGAGCTTCGGCGAATGCTGGTCCTGTCCTTGCCGCGCCCCGGGCAAATGGAATTCCGGCGGGAGCACGCCGATGACGGTGTAAACGACGTCATTCAGCGTGAGGGTCCGCCCGAAAGCGTTGCGGTCGCCGCCGAAGTGACTTTGGAAAAACGAATCCGTCAACACCACCACGTGCTCGGGATCGCTCAGGGCCGGATTGAAGATTGTTCCCAGTGCCGGCTTCACGCCGAAGAGGGCGAAAATGTTTTGCGACGCGCGCGCCCCTTCGATCCGTTCCGGTTCGGAGCCACTCGTTAGGTTAAAATTAGCATCTTCAAATCCTCCGATCGCCTCGAATTGCGTGGCCTGTCGCGTCCATTCGAGAAAGTTCGTATAGGCCGCTGGGACTCGATCTCCGATCGGAGGGCCGATGGCTTCATTCTTCTCCCAGATCATGACGACACGTTCCGGGTCCGTGAGCGGGAGCGAGCGCAGCAGAACAGCGTCAACCACACTGAAAACTGCCGCGTTCGCGCCAATGCCGAGAGCGAGAACCGCGATAACCGTAAGCGCGAATCCCGGCGATTTGCGCAGCATGCGAAGCCCGAAACGGAGATCGGCCAGGAAATTCATCACGGTAGCAATGTAGTCGTCATCAGGGGAAAGAATCGAGCACGTTCGGCGGCGAAACGACGCTGCCCTCTTTTGAAAAAGGCATTTCGCTTCGAAACAGGACGTGTAATTTTCCTTGTTTCCATCCGTCACGGGGGCGGCTGGCGATTTTCCGGAGGAATGAACGACGAATCGGAACCGCTCGATCCAGCTGAGCTGCCGTTCATCGATCCAGCCGGAGGCCTCGACGATATTCTGATCTTTGGCGAGCGGGAAACACGCCGGCGTTTTTTGAAGCAAGTGGCGGGAACCAGCGCTGCGATCACCTTGGGGCCTTCGCTTATGGGAATTGGCTCCGTGCGAGCGGCATCACCTGCTCCAACTGCGGCGGGTGGCGTGCCGGCGGGAGCGGTTTCGGTTCATCTCAAGATCAACGGCCAGGATCACGCGCTCGAGCTCGATCCGCGCGTCACGCTGCTCGATACGCTCCGCGAACGTTTGCACCTGACCGGCTCGAAGAAAGGCTGCGACCACGGGCAGTGCGGCGCGTGCACGGTGCTGGTGAACGGACGGCGCATCAACTCCTGCCTCTCGTTTGCCGTCATGCATGACGGCGACGAGATCACGACGATCGAAGGTCTGGCGAAGGGCGGGGAATTGCATCCCGTCCAGGCCGCATTCCTTGAGCAGGATGGATTTCAATGCGGATATTGCACGCCGGGTCAAATCTGTTCGGCGGTGGCGTGCATCAAGGAAGGCCACACCAGGAGCGACGCCGAAATCCGTGAGTGGATGAGCGGCAATCTTTGCCGTTGCGGTGCGTATCCAAACATCGTGGCCGCGATCAAGGAAGCGAAGGACAAAGCGGCAGCGACCACATGAATCCGTTCGGATATTCCCGCGCGACGAATGCCCAACAAGCGGTGAGTGGGATCGCCGCCAAACCGCAAACCAAGTTTGTGGGCGGCGGCACGAACCTGATCGACCTGATGAAGATGGGCGTGGAAACACCGTCGCAGTTGATCGACATCACGCGTCTGCCGCTCGCGCAGGTGGAGGAATTACCGGATGGCAAAGGTGTTCGCATCGGCGCGCTCGCCCGCAATTCCGATGTCGCGGAACACGCGCTGATCCAGCAGCGTTACCCGGTTCTCTCGCAGGCTTTTCTGGCGGGCGCGAGTCCGCAGTTGCGCAACATGGCGACTGTCGGCGGGAATCTCTTGCAGCGGACGCGCTGTTATTATTTCTACGACCCCGCTTTTCCGAAATGCAACAAGCGCAATCCCGGCAGCGGTTGCGGCGCGCTCGAAGGTTACAACCGTATCCACGCGATCCTGGGCCAGAGCGATCACTGCATCGCCACGAATCCGAGCGACATGAACGTCGCGCTGGCCGCGCTCGATGCGGTGATCCGCGTGCAGGGACCGAAAGGCGAACGCGAAATCCCGATCGCGGATTTCCATCGGTTGCCGGGCAGTACGCCGAACATCGACACGAACCTGCAACCGGACGAACTCATCACCGCGGTCGACCTGCCGGCGATGCCGTTCGCCACGCGCTCGTATTATTTGAAAATGCGCGATCGGGCGAGTTACGCGTTTGCGATCGTGAGCGTGGCCGCAATTCTCGATCTCCGCGCCGATGGAACAATCAACGGCGCGCGGATCGCGCTGGGCGGGGTGGCGCACAAACCGTGGCGCGCGCTCGAAGCCGAGAAAAGCCTGATCGGAAAGAAGGCGGACGAAACATCGCTGCGGTCCGCGGCCGAGACTGCGCTCGCGGGCGCGAAAGGTTACAAGCACAACTCGTTCAAGATCGAGCTGGCGAAGCGCAGCATCGTCCGCGCGCTCAGCACGCTCGCGGCCATGGCAATATGAGCGCGACTATTGGACCCGCACGAAATCGCGTAGACGGCCGGCTCAAGGTCACGGGCGCGGCGAAATATTCCGTCGAGTTCGAAACTCCGAAATGCGCGCACGGCTGGACGGTCGAAAGCAATATCGCGAAAGGCAAAATCATCGCGATCGACACCAAGGCGGCGCAAGCGGTGCCCGGCGTCCTCGCTGTGTTGACTCATCTCAACATGCCGAAGTTCAAGACCGCGCCGAAACAAGAAGAACGAGGTGGCGGCAGCGGCATCCGGAACGAAGAACGGTTTCCCCTCAATGACGACGAGGTGCATTACGCGGGTCAGTACGTGGCGATGGTCGTGGCCGAAACGATCGAACAGGCGCGGCACGCGGCTTCGCTCGTCAGAGTCAGTTACGCGCCGGAAGAGCCGCTGCTCACGATGGAAGCCGCGGAGCACAAGGCCGAGAAGCCGAAGAAAAATCATGACGAGCATGTCCAGCTCAAGAAAGGCGACGTCGAAGCGGCTCTGAAGGACGCGAGCCTGGTCAAGATCGAGCAGACCTACGTCACGCCGACCGAGACGCACAACCCGATCGAGATGTCGGGCACGATCGCCACGTGGGAAGGCGACCAAAAATTAACGTTGTACGACGCGACCCAGTTTGTGAAAGGCGTGCAGAACATCGTGGCTCACGCGCTTGGCTTGGAGCTCGAGAATGTGCGAATCATCTGTCCATTCGTGGGCGGCGCGTTCGGTTGCAAAGGCGCGGTCTGGATGCACGTGCTGCTCGCGGCGATGGGCGCGAAAGTCGCGGGCGTGCCCGTGAAGATGCACGTCACGCGCCGAAACATGTTTGTCGGCACCGGCCATCGCACACCGACGCGCCAGACTTTATCGCTGGCCGCGACGCGCGACGGAAAGTTGCAGGCGATCCAGCACGTGAGTGAGACGCTCACTTCCACCGTCGGGCAATTCACTGAATCATGCGGCGCGCGCTCAACTGGGTTGATGTACGAGAGCCCGTCCATTCGAGTCGAAGAAACTGTTTATCCGGTGAACGTCTCGACGCCGACATTCATGCGCGCACCCGGAGAATGTCCGGGAACCTTCGCGCTCGAATGCGCCATGGACGAACTGGCCATTGCCTTGAAGATCGATCCCGTCTCGTTGCGCCTGGCAAATCACGCGGACAATCACCCGACCAAAAACGTCCCGTTCAGCGCGAAGTCGTTGAAGGAAGCATACCAGCTCGGCGCAGAGAGATTCGGCTGGGCCAAACGGAATCCCGAGCCGCGCTCGATGCGCGACGGCGACATTCTCGTCGGTTGGGGTATGGCGACGGCCACCTATCCCGCGCACAAAATGAGCGCGGCGGCGAAGGTGCAGTTGCGCGCGAACAACACCGCGACCGTGCAATGCGCCACGCACGATCTCGGCACCGGCGCCTACACCGCGTTCACGCAGATTTCCTCTGAGCAACTGGGGTTGCCCTTCGAGAACGTGACTTTTGAGCTGGGCAAATCCGATTTCCCATTTGGGCCCGTGGCCGGCGGTTCGAATTCCACCGGCACAGTCGGCACCGCGATTCATGAAGTGGCCGGCCTGCTCCACAAAGCCCTCGCCGAATTAGCGGTGAAAGATTCCAGGTCGCCGCTCTTCAATTTGAAGACCGACGACATCGCGATGGTTGCGCCGGGCCGGATCGGATTGAAAAGCGATACCGCGAAATCCGACGCCTATGCCGACATCCTCAAGCGCGCCGGCAAAGAGTCGATCGACGTGCAGAGCGAACTGAAGAAGCCGGAGGAAAATAAGAAACAGGCTTTTCAATCGTGGGGCGCCCATTTTTGCGAAGTGCGAATCGATCCGCTCCTGCCGCGGGTGCAGGTGACGCGGGTGGTGAGCGTGATGAATTGCGGCCGGATCGTGAGCGCGAAGACCGCCCGGAGCCAGATCATCGGCGGTGTGGTCATGGGCATCGGCATGGCGTTGACCGAGGAAACTTCCTACGATCCCGGAACCGGTTTGCCGGTGACGCGCAACCTGGCGGATTACCACGTGCCGACAAATGCGGACGTGCCGGACATCGATGTCTCTTTCGTGGGGGAACCCGATCTCGCGTTCAATCCGATCGGCGCGCGAGGAATGGGGGAGATTGGGATTACCGGCATCGCGGCCGCGATCGCAAACGCCGTTTATCACGCGACGGGAAAACGCATTCGCGATTTGCCCATCACGCCGGATAAGTTGATTTGACGCCAGGCCGGGGCGATCCACAAAATCGCTGCGTTAGCGCCCTACTGATATGAGCAAAATCGGCCTCACGGTGAACGGGAAGAAGCGCTCCGTGGATGTCGATGACGACACGCCCCTGGTCTGGATTCTCCGCGACACGCTTGCGCTGACGGGCACGAAGTTTGGTTGCGGCGTCGGCGTCTGCGGTTCCTGCACGATCCTGGAAAACGGAAAGGCGATCCGCTCCTGCCAGATCGCCGCGAGCGACGCGAAGGAGCGTGCTTTCATTACGATTGAAGGACTTTCGGCGGACGCGAGTCATCCTTGCCAGCGGGCGTGGCTGGACGAAGACGTGGCGCAATGCGGCTTCTGCCAGCCCGGCATGATCATGACGGCGTGCGGCCTGTTGCGCGATCATCCGGATCCGAGCGATGCCCAAATCGATGGGGCGATGTCCGACTCCGTCTGCCGCTGCGGAACTTATCCGCGCATGCGCAAGGCGATCAGGCAGGCGGCCGCGGCTTTGCGCCAACAAAAACCATGATCACTTCGCGCCGCGCTTTTCTCAAAACCGCCGCGCTTGGTGGCGCATCGCTCGTTATCGCTTTTGACAGCAGGCGGCTCTTCGCGGCGGAAGCCAAAGATGCGGCGCAATTCAAACCGAACGGTTGGATTCGGATCGACGGCGACGGCACCGTGACCTTGACCATCGGGAAATCGGAGATGGGCCAGGGAGTTCGCACTTCACTCGCGATGATCCTGGCCGACGAGCTGGAAGCCGATTGGTCGCGGGTGAAACTGGTGCAGGCGTCACCCGGTCCCGAATTCAAACGGCTCGGGACCGGCGGTAGCTTTAGCCTGGGCGGAAGCTGGAAACCTTTGCGGCAGGCTGCGGCTGCCGCGCGTGAGATGCTCATCGCTTCCGCTGCGGCGCAGTGGAAAGTCGAGGCCGCGAGTTGCGCCGCCGCGAATGGAGCGGTCGTCCACACGCGCACTAAGCGCCGGCTCGAATACGCAGCGCTCGTGGCGGAGGCCGCGAAGTTGCCGGTCCCAGCCGATCCGCCGCTGAAGAAGCCGAGCGATTTTCGACTGATTGGAAAGGCGACCAACCGCATCGACGGGCGCGACATCGTGACCGGCGCGGCACGTTACGGCATCGATACGAAAGTTCCCGGAATGCTCTACGCGTCGATCGAACGGCCGCCGTTCGCAGGGGCCAAGCCGAAGCGTTCGCAGGAAGAGAAGGCGAAGAAAATTCGGGGTGTGCGCCGGATCGTTCAGTGCTCTTGCGGCATCGCGGTCGTCGCGGAATCCACCTGGGCGGCCATGAAAGGGCGCACGGCGCTCGCGGTTGAATGGGAAGAACCGCCGAAAGACGCGTTCGATTCGGAGGCGCATTGGAAACGGCTCGAGGAAGCTTCGCGCGAGAAAGGTTTCGTCACCCGCAAAGAGGAACCGCCGGCGGGCCCCGGCGTAGTCACGCGAACGATCGACGCCACTTATTACTACCCGTTCTACGCCCACGCGCCCGTCGAGACGATGAATTGCGTCGCCGACGTGCGGGACGATCGCTGCACGATCTGGGCGCCGACCCAGGCGCCGAATTCGCTTCAGGAAGCAGTCGCAAAATTTCTCGGAACGACGCCGGAAAAAGTCGACGTGAACGTGACCCTGATCGGTGGTGGATTTGGGCGAAGGCTGGCGGTCGATTACGCATTGGAAGCCGCGGAAGTTTCTCGCGCGGTCAAGGCGCCGGTCCAGGTCCTTTGGACGCGGACCGACGATATGCAGCATGGCCATTTCCAAGCCGCTTCCGCGCACCGCCTTTCGGCAGGCTTTGGTGCGGAGGGCGACCTGGTCACTTGGAAACACACGAAGGCCGGCTCGTTCCACAACCTTCGGCTGCCCGACCCGGCCGCGGTGCGCGACGCCGGCTTTTACCAGGATTTATCATGGGGCGTTTACGACCTGCCCTATGCAATCCCAGCGATTGAGACGGCCTATGTCACCGTCGATCTGCCGGTGAAACATGGTCCATGGCGGGCGGTCTTCTCACCCTCGAGTGTCTTTGCCCGGGAATCATTTCTCGATGAGGTCATTCGCGAAGGCCGCGCCGACCCGATCGATTTTCGGCTCTCATTGCTGGAAGGGGCCGAAGAGGTGAAGGCCGGTTCGCTCACGATCGATCGTCGGCGATTACGCCGCGTGCTCGAAGTTTTGCAGGAAAAATCGCAGGGAGGCGGCCCGAACGGCGTGCGGTATGGACGCGGGGTGGCGTGCAACGTTTACGATGGCGAGACCCACATTGCCTACGCCGCCGATGTCCTGGTGGATGATAACGGAACCGTTCACGTGAAACGAGTGGTCGCCGTGGTGGACTGCGGCCTCGTGGTTAATCCGACTGGCGTTCAGCAGCAGATCGAGGGCGGAATTCTCTGGGGAATTTCATCGGCGCTCGGCGGAGAAATCACGTTTCGCGGCGGAGCGGCCCAGCAGGCGACCTACGCCGATTACCGCGTAGCGCGCATGCGCGACACACCCGTGATAGAGGTGCACATCATCCCGAGCGACGCGACGCAGCCCTACGGAATGGGCGAGCCGCCCGTGCCTCCTATTGTACCCGCGATCACCAACGCCATTTACATCGCCACCGGAAAGCGGATCCGTCGCCTGCCCGTGCGCGCGGAAGATTTGAAAAAGGCCTAACGAATGAAAGAAATCGTCGATCTTATCCGGGCCTGGCAGCGCCATCGCGGCGAGCCTCTGGCGCTGGCGACCCTGGTGCGCGCCCAAGGTTCCAGTTATCGCCGGCCCGGCGCGCGGATGCTCATTTGCCCGGACGGCACGACGGTCGGATCGCTCAGCGGCGGTTGTCTCGAAGAAGAAGTGGCGCATCGCGCTTTCGAGGTTCTGCGAACCGGCACGCCTTCATTGATGAACTTCGACACGCGCCTCCGCTTTGGTTGCAACGGCGCCATCGAGATTTTTGTGGAGAACGCGCGCGAAAATTTTCTCTCTGAGCTGGCCGAAAACTTTGCCGAACGCCGCGCGTGTCGCGCGGTCACCGTTTTCGATGGAGCGCCCGACCAACTCCGCACACGCATGCTGCGAGCAGACGAAAACCCGCCGGTAGGCGCGTTCGTTCAGAAGATCGAACCTCCGATCAGTCTTCTCCTCTTTGGCGACGGCCCGGACAGCGCGCCGCTTCGCTCCTTCGCGGCGATCCTGGGTTGGAACGTGCGCGAGATGGAACAGGCGTCCGATCTTGCGGCGCACGTGGACGGGCGGACGGCGGCCGTGGTAAAATCGCACAACTACGGACGTGACTTCGCCGCGTTGCGGCATCTGCTCCGACTTGATCTGCGTTATGTCGGACTTTTGGGGCCGCGCAAACGTCGCGATCAACTCGTCGGCGCGCTGCTCGATGAAGGCGTGTTGCTCAACGCCGGCCTTTTTGCTCCGGCCGGTTTCGATCTCGGAGCCGAAACGCCGGAAGAGATCGCGCTCGCCATCGTTTCGGAAATCCAATCGGTTTTCGCCGAAGCGAGCGGCGAATCGCTGCGCGATCGCAAAGCGCCGATCCACGGATGGAACCTCGTGCGCAAGCCGGCGTCGGCCCCGGAGCGCGAATGCGAAACGTTGGTGCGATAATTCTCGCGGCCGGTGGCTCGACCCGGTTCGGCCAGCCCAAACAACTGTTATCGTTTCGAGGAGAAAGTTTGATCCGGCACGCCGTCCGCGCCGCCGCCGCTTGTGGGCGAACTGCTGTCGTGACAGGCGAGCAGCGTGATCTAATCGAAAACGAATTGCGCGAGACAGCCGCCTTCGTGATCCACAATCCCGCTTGGCAACGCGGACTCGGCACCTCCATCCGGTGCGGGTTGCAAAATTTGCTCAGCGCGAACGCCCGGCTGGATGCAGTCCTCTTGATGGCGTGCGATCAACCGTTCGTCGATGCGGCAACGGTTTCGGCGCTCATGACCATGCGGGAAGATTCCGGTAAACCGATCGTCGCTTCCCGTTACGCGAACACGCTCGGAGTGCCGGCTCTCTTCGATCGCTCCCGGTTCGCGGCGCTGCTAGCGCTGCCAGACGAATGCGGCGCGAAAGTGCTCATCGAATCGCGGAGCGGCGACGTCGCGGAGATAGAGTTCGAACAAGGCGCGATCGATATCGATACGCCCGCCGACTTCGAACGGCTTTCGTGAAGCGCCAGGTGGAACGATGAACTTCGGGCGCCTGCTCCATCACTCCATTCGAGGTCCGAAACTGTTGGTGCGTGTCATTGATCTGGTGTTGGCATTATGTTCGGCACCGATGAAAACGATTTTCTCCGCTCTCTCGCTCTTTCTGCCGATCACTCTTCTGGCCGCGCCGGAGAACGCGGTGCCGAAGTTTGATGCGGCGGCGGCGGAACGCTTCGCGGGTCTCGCGCTCGCCTGCGTTCATAAAGAATACCCGAACAAGATCAGCCATGTCTTGAATGGCGACGCGGATGTCGCGCCGCCGCGCAAACTCACGCCCGCGTTTTACGGATGCTACGACTGGCATTCCTCGGTGCACGGACACTGGCTGCTCGTCCGGCTGGCGCGCACCTTTCCCGAAGCGCCCTTCGCCAAGCCCGCGCGGGAGGCGCTGCGCAAAAGTCTGACTGCGGAAAATCTCAATCAGGAAGCGGCCTATCTCCGTGGAGCGGGCCGTTCGAACTTCGAGCGACCCTACGGATTGGCCTGGCTCCTTCAGCTCTCGATGGAGCTGCGAGAATGGGACGATGCCCAGGCGCGGGAGATGTTGGCGAACTTGCGTCCGCTCGAGGAAGCCGCGCTCGAGCGGTTGAAGACGTGGTGGCCGAAGCTTTCCCATCCGGTTCGCATCGGCGAACATGCGCAGACGGCCTTCGCGCTCGGCCTGATGCTCGATTACTCGCGCGCGACCGGCAACGATGCCTTCGCGAAACTACTCTCCGATCAGGCGCGGAAGTTTTATCTCGCGGACAAGAATTGTCCGATGGCCTACGAACCTTCGGGTGAAGATTTTCTTTCGCCCTGCCTCGCCGAAGCAGACGCGATGCGGCGCGTGCTGCCTTCCGCCGAATTCGCGAAGTGGCTCAACGAATTCATGCCGCAAATCCCGACGGACGCGAAGTCGGACTGGTTGCCTGTGGCGGTCTCACCCGATCCGAGTGATCCCAAGCTCGCGCATCTCGACGGCCTGAATTTGAGCCGGGCGTGGATGCTCGAGGGAATTCATTCCGCGTTGCCGCCGGAGGATCCGCGCCGTTCCGCCCTCGCCGCGACGGCTGAGATGCATCGCCGCGCTGGATTGGCCGCGGTGACCGGCGCGCACTACGAAGGCGGACACTGGCTCGGGAGTTTCGCGGTATACCTCGTCACCCAGCGTGGCCTCCCGAGCGGGAAAACGCGTTAGCCGCCAACGTATCGTCGGAAATTTCTGTGATCCATATTCTCGATACGCGGCAACTCGGGACCCCGGGCATCATCGCCGCCACCGCGCTGGAAACCGATAATGGACTCGCGCTTTTCGACACCGGACCGGAATCGACTTTCGCGAACGTGGTCGTGGAACTCCGTGAGCGCGGATTCGCGGTCGAGGAGGTGCGCCATGTATTTCTCAGTCACATCCACTTCGATCACGCGGGCGCGGCCTGGCGTTTCGCTGAACGCGGCGCAACGATCCATGTCCATCCTCGCGGTGCGCCCCATCTGATCGATCCGACGCGGCTGGTCGATTCGGCGACGCGAATCTACGGCGCGGAGATGGAGAGGCTTTGGGGGCGGGTCGCGGCGATCCAGGCGGAACGCGTCCATGTTATGCAGGATCTCGCTGTCGTCCGCGTCGGTCAATTTGAAGTGCGCGCGATTGCGACGCCGGGTCACGCCAGCCATCATCACGTCTATCAATGGGATGACAATCTCTTCGGTGGTGACGTTGCCGGAGTGTGTCTGGACGATGGTCCGCCCCTGCCGCCTTTCGTTCCTCCGGAACTGGAGATCGAGTCGTGGCGGCAATCGATCCAGAAAATCCGCGGGCTGAAACCGGCGAAGCTTTATCTGCCGCATTTCGGATTGGTCACCGGTGACATTTCCGCGCATCTCGATGCGCTCGAGGAGCGCATCAAGCGCTGGGCTCTGTGGTTTCGCGATCAAATCCGCGCCGGGACAGAAGAACCGCAGTTGATTCCGATCTTCGCAAAACAGGTCGCCGACGAACTCCAGACCGCGGGCGCGAACGAAGATCTGATTCGCGCTTATGAACTCGCCGATCCCAGTTTCATGGCGGTGAGTGGAGCGCTCCGTTATTGGCGGAAGCACCATCCCGAGGAGTTAATTCCAAACCAGCCTTAGTTGAAATCGAGCTCGCCGTCGCTCGATCCACCAGGAGCAGGCGCGTTACTCGCCCGGCCGCCAGCCGTGCGTTTGCCAGAAAGCCCGCACGGCCTCCGGTCCTCCGCGAAACATATTTCTTTCGGCGTTCCTGACGTTCGCCACTCCTTTGGGATAAGCGGAGCGCGGTCTCAGATCGCACACGCCGTCGCCGGTATATTGCCACAAGGTCCAGTGGCCCCACGGTGAAATGTTCCGCGGCTCGAAATGATAATTGGCCACCCAAAGCCAGCACCGGGCCAGGGTTTGTTTATGGAATGTGCTCACGCCCGTGCTGTTGATAATGGCCCGGATTCGGTTCTCGCCCGAGTAGAGCCCGGGATAAACCCCGGTCCGTTCGCGGACGCGCTCGACGAAAGCCACGGCCTGATCGATGCGCATCGTTCCGCCCGGATAATGCCCGTTCTTTTCCAAATCGAGCACCAGTAACACTTCGTTAGGCCGGCTCCCATCGCCGGCGCGGCGCCACGCTGAGGCCACTGTGTTCACAAAAAAATCCGCCTGCCGGACCGGATCGCTGGCGTTCGCGTAATGATAAGCGCCCCAGAGCAAACCCGACCGCACGGCGGACCCTTGCCGGGCTGCGTATTTCTCATCGACCACGTTCCGCGGATAGGTGGCTTCATGGATCACCCCGACAATGCCCTGCCGCTGCATCTGGCCAAAATCCGGCTGCATCAGGTCGTAGTGCGAGAGGTTAACCACACTGTTGCCGGCGAAGGCCGAAAGCTGCGACGCGATGAGCGCCAAAGAAATGCGAGCGAAAAGAAATTTCATTCGCGCGGACGATAGCCGCAGGCCGCGGCCCGCACAAAGCGAAACACCGATTCCGCTGGTTCCGCCATGCCGCTAACGTCTCTGGTTAATGCGGCGGAGAGGGAGTCACGGACGGCGACGGAGAAGGCATCGGTGTGATATTGGCATCGCCAAAGGTCGGGCCGGGACTCGCGCCTTTGCTTGCTACGGCGACTTCCGGTCGAAGCTTGGCATCATCCGCTCCCGCATCGACTGACTGCGACCTCTTCTTGCAGGAGACTTGCGTCACGACGAGCGCGAGAAGAAACGCCAGGAGACGAATTGTTTTCATGGATGCCTTTACGGAATCTGATGCTTTATCAGAGGCCGGTCCGTTCGTTCAAGGAACTCCTTCTCCTCATCTGAATTGCCACGGGCGCCGCTTTCCGATACCACCTTGTGGAGCGGAACCACGGGGCCGTCTGCGCGAATGGATCCGAAGAATTTTTTCGCCGAGCTGAAGCGGCGCAACGTCTACAAGACGGCGGTCGCGTACGCCGTGGTGGCCTGGCTCCTGATCCAGATAACCACTCAGACCTTCCCTTTTTTCGAAATCCCGAAGTGGGCGGTCCGGCTGGTCATCTTCCTGTTTGTCCTCGGTTTCCCCGTCGCCCTCATTTTCGCCTGGATCTTTGAGCTCACGCCCGAGGGCCTGAAACGGACGGTAGAGGTCGCGCCCGGTGCTTCCATTACGCGCCGGACCGGGCGCAAACTCGACTTCATCATCATGGCAGTCCTGCTGGCTGTAATAGGTCTGCTGGTCGTAACCTGGCACGGGCCCAGGTCGGCCGAATCCGATGAAGGCGGTTTGGAAAAGAGCATTGCCGTCCTCCCTTTCGAGAACATGAGCGAGGAAGCGAGCAACGCCTTCTTTGCCGAAGGCATCCAGGATGACGTGCTCACGAGCCTCGCCCGGATCAAGGAGCTCAAAGTCATCAGCCGTTCCTCCGTCATGAGTTATCGTAATAGAGCTACCCGCAACCTGCGCGAGATCGGCAGGCAACTGGGTGTCGTCCATATCCTGGAGGGAAGTGTGCGCAAGACGGCCGATCGTGTGCTGGTGAACGTGAACCTGGTCGATACCCGCGATAGCCATCAGATCTGGGCGGAACGCTACGATCGCACTCTGGCTAACTCGCTCACCCTGCAGGGAGAGTTAGCCGGCGAGATTGCCAACGCCCTTAGAGCTACTCTTAGCCCGGACGAAAAAGCACGGTTGGAAACAAAACCGACGGAGAACCCGGACGCCTATGTTCTTTATTTGCGCGGGAGGGATTACCAGCTTCGACCGGAGCTATCGCGGCAGAACTACCAGGCGGCGGAAGGACTTTATAGGCAGGCGGTAGCATTGGATCCTAAGTTTGTCCTGGCCCGCGCGCGGCTCAGTTTCATCCAGACATTACTTTTCTCCTACTTCGATCACACCGCCGCTCTTCTGATCGAAGCTCAACGCAACGCCGAAGAAGCTCTGCGCCAGGACCCAAGCTCCGGCGAAGCCCATCTTGCCCTGGCCCGATGCCTTTCAGATGGAAAGAAACTCGATGCGGTGCCTCAGGAATTGGCGGCAGCTATCCGTTACCTGCCTAACGATGGCTTCGTCGCAATGGTGGCAGCGGTGATCCAGGGCCAGAACGGCTGGCACCAGGAGGCGCTGGCCAGTTATGAAAGGGCTCTTGTCCTTAGTCCGCGTGAAGCAAAGGTCTTCTATAACTACCACGTGCTTCTGGAGGACATGCGCAACATCGATGGTAGCCGGAAGGCATCGGACCGTGCGCTGGAGCTTGCGCCTGACTCTATTTTCTTTCGGCTTAACCGCGCCAGGGCGGAGGTGAAGTGGACCGGCGACATCAACCGCTGCAAGACCTTCCTTGCTGGTCTTCCTGCCGGCCAGGATCCCGACGGTCGCGTTACCGCCGCGCATTGCACGGTGGCAGTCCTGGAGCGGAACTTCCCGGAAGCTCTGCGCCTGCTCGCGGCTTATCCGAACGATAGCATTCCCTTGTTAGGTGGAGGGCTTGACCTTCCTGCTCCCAAGATCGTGGTGGAAGGTTTCATTCATCTTTACGCCGGCGACCTGGCGGCGGCCTATCGATGTTTCGACCAGGGCCGCTGGGTCTGGGAGGTGGATGCTCGTGATAATCCCTCGGACCCGGACGCCCATCTCAGGGTAGGTCTTATTTATGCAGGCATGGGTTGGAATGCCGCGGCTAAAGCGGAAGCAGATCGCGCGTCCCAGATTACCGCGGCGTTGCATCTTCCCGCGGCCAGCGAGTCTTACCTGGTAGACCTCGCCAGCATCTACGGCAGAATCGGCGAAGCAGACCTCGCGTTCCCGCTCCTCGAACGAGCGCTGGCCGAGTCGATCGGATTTTATCCTAACGAGCTGCGCCTGCACCCCCAGTGGGATCCGATCCGAAAGGATCCGCGCTTCGAGAAAATCCTTAGCCAGCCCGTAGTAACTCCAACTCGTCGGTAGCGGCCTTCTTGCAGGAGACGACGAATTATCGCGACTTCCCACCATTCTCGTGCCTTACTCGATCTGGGTCGCGACCGAATCCCATCAGCGGCCCGGATGATTCAGATCAATCCAAAATGAATCCCCCGACTCTCTGTCGATACACCTCCATGCTGGCGCATCAAATGAGGAGTCGGCTGTTATTGTTCGTGTGTGTCGCGGGGGTCCTTTCTTTCACCATAGCGGTCGCGCAGGCGGCGACCATCACCGTAAACAGCAACGCGGATGCGGGCGGGATCTGTCCTGGAGCCACTTGCACTTTGCGGCAGGCGATTCTTACGGCGGCCCCGACTGGCGACACGATCAACTTCGCCTCGGGTCTCAGCACGATCGACCTAACGAGTGATGAGTTGCTAATTAGCAAGAGTCTGACGATCAGCGGCCCGGGCGCCACTCTCTTGACCGTTCAACGCAGCACGGCAAGCGGCACACCATTCTTTCGAATCTTTGAAATCGGATCTGGAAATCTCACCGTTACAATTTCCGGGCTGACCATTACCAAGGGCAGGGCGTCAGGAGACGGCGACGGCATCTACAATGGCAGTGGAACTTTGACGGTAACGGACTGCACAATTTCCGGGAACGCCGACAGCGGGGGCTGCACGTTTGGCTGTGGCGCCGGCGGCGGCCTTTTCAATTCTAGCGGGGGCACGATCAATATTTATCGCAGTACTATCTCCGACAACCATAGCGGGGCGTCCACCAATCAGGGAGGAGGAGGCATTTTCAACTCCACCGGGGGGACAGTAAATATATTCAACAGTACATTGTCCGAGAACGTCGGTGCGGGATTTACATCAAGTGCCGGTCACGGGGGTGGAATCAAGAATGCGGGCGCAGTGACCATCAGCACTAGTACGATCTCTGGCAACAACGGTGGCTCTCAGGGCGGCGGCATTTATAACACCGGCACGGTCACCATCACCAACAGTACGGTCTGCCGCAATACGGCAGGCACCGTTGGCGGCGGGATATATAACCCAAACGGCGGCACTGTAACTGTGAAAAGTACAATCATTGCCCAGAACACAGTCCATGATTTTGACGGCACTCTCTCTTCGCAGGGCTACAATTTGATCGGCTCGACCACCGGCGCGAACGTCACCGGCACCACCACCGGCAATCTGTACAACGTCGACGCGGGGCTGGGCCCATTGCAGGACAACGGCGGGCCGACCTTCACTCACGCGCTATTTTCCAGCAGCCCAGCGATCGATAGGGGACTGTCCAACGGGGAACCCGACCAACGGGGATTGCCGCGCCCGGTTGACGATCCAAACATACCCAATGCGACCGGTGGCGACGGCAGCGACGCCGGCGCCTTCGAGATCCAGACAATAAACCCTACTCCGACACCCACGCCTACTCCCACGCCGACCCCTAGCCCTACGCCTACTGCTACGCCTACTCCTGCACCTACACCTACTCCCACGCCGACACCTAGTCCCACGCCGACACCGACACCTACTCCTACACCTACGGCGACACCCACGCCGCCGCCGACGGCCAGGTCATTGAATCTCTCCACCCGCTCACGCGTGCAAACCGATGATAACGTCATGATTGGAGGATTCATTGTTACCGGCAATGCCTCTAAGAAAGTTATCGTTCGAGCGATAGGCCCTTCGTTGCAGAAGGTCGGGCTCACTGGGTTCCTGGTCGATCCAACCCTGGAGTTACGAGGCCCCGACGGCTCTCTGATCGCATCCAACGACAACTGGAGGGAGAATGCCGCGCAAGCGCTGCAAATCCAACAAAGCGGCATTCCGCCTCAGGAGGATCTCGAGTCTGCTATCGTGGCGACCCTGCCGCCCGCGGGTTACACCGCTATCGTCAAGGGCAAGTCCAATGGCACGGGTTTGGGTTTAGTCGAAGTCTACGATTTGGATCAGAATAGCGACTCGACGCTCGCCAACCTCAGCACCCGGGCGGTCGTAGGAATCGGAGACAACGTCGTCATTGGCGGCTTCATCCTGGGCGGTCCCGGTGGGAGCCCAAGAATTATTATCCGCGCGCTCGGCCCGTCGCTCCGCAGCCTGGGTCTGGCGAATTCGCTCCCAGATCCGACTCTCGAACTGCGCGATGGCAACGGAATGTTGTTCGCCTTCGATGACAATTGGAAAGACAACCCAGCCCAGGCGGACGAGTTCGTTCGAGATGGAGTTCAGCCGCGGGATGAATTGGAATCGGCCATCGCCGCCACGTTGCCCCCTGGGACTTATACCGCTATTGTCGCCGGCCGGAACGGCGGCACTGGCGTCGGCTTGATTGAAGTTTATAACTTGCAGTAGTTAGACGCACCACTTCGAACCATGCTCCGTGAGCTCATAACTCTCGCGCGGAACTAGCGTTATACTTCTCCGGTCATGGAACCTGGTTATAGTTTGTTAGGCGACGTCTCGGCTGACTGTTTTACCTGAGCCATCCATTCGTCCCGCAGTCTTTTCCACTCTCCGTCGACCGCGCGCCAGCGGACGTTCGCTTCAAACTCCAACAGGAGCCTTGCCGCGTCGCCCTGGGTCGTGACAGCTTTGCAATCGTTGATCCACCCGCTTCTTCTGGTTCTCCAGGCCGAATCCACCGCTTTCCATTTCACATTGGCTTCCAGAACGAGTAGCTGCTTCGCCACGCAGGCCGGCTCCTCGCAAGCGTTGGTGGTGGAGACCCAGCCAGGCCTTAATGTTTTCCAGGCGTTGTCTACCGCGCTCCAGTTGATATGAGCTTCCAGCTCCGCCAACTGTTTGCCTAACGAAGCCGCCGCGGCGGGCGTCCCCTGCGCGAGAGCGAAGCCCAGCGCGATCAAAGACATTCTCAGTATTTTCATTACCCAAGCCTAACGAATCGCCGGCAATATCCGCGAGAAAAAATTGCTGTAGCCTGGAGCCGGCGCGCCCTCACGCCGGTCGCGATGACGCCTCGTGGAATCCCTCCGGCCCGGGGGCGGGCCGGCTCCAAAAGGGCAGATTCGATCCTACGCCCGCGGTCCCGCGCTCTTGGCCGCCTCGGAAACCATTTTCTTGAATGCCTCCGTAGATGCTTTCACCAACGCTTCCGGCCCAGTCATCTTGATAAAGACGCTGCCCTCTGAGCTTTCCAGGATCGCGCCGCAGAGTGCGTAACCGGGCATAGGCGTGGTCGGGCCGCCCGGCATCCCGCTGCTGAATGTACCTTCCGTCATGGCGAAGGTGATTTTCACCGGCCCTACCTTCACGTTTTCCGTAGTCCGTTTCTGTTCGCTGCCCGGGAACTGTCCAAACCAGCGCGCCAGGTTATCCGCTGTGCTTCCACCCTGGCCGGCGCCGAATTGGAAGAACGTCACCTCCGCCTTGGCCGAACCTTGGGTCACCTCCAGTTGCGCCTTGCGCATGGGAGAGGAGGGCGTGACGGATTTCCACCCTTCCGGCAAAACGAAACTAAAGGCGCCGACTTTCACCGGCTCCGGCGTTTGCTGCGCGGGCGAGGCGGCAGCGGCGAGCAGGAAAAAGGCAGCGACGGCTAGTGATGTTTTCATGATGGGTGAACTTACTGCGATCCTATGCGGACCTCGAACTGGAATTTTTTCGTCACGCGACTCAACTTGCCGCAAACCACATCTTATTCTCGTTAGATTTCGGCTTCCTTCGAGGGAACGACTTGCTACCCTCAGCAGATGCATTTCAAGCGTAACCGGACAGGGTCCATTCTTTCTTATGCTCTAATTTCCGTGACGATAGCGGGCATCAGCCTCCACGCCCAGGAACTGGTGTCCCCGGATAAGCGATGGGAATACCAATTTTCGGCGGGCGTAGGGCCGCGTCTCGTGAAAGCGGGCACATCGGAAACCGTATTGGATCTGTCTAAGATTCTCGCGTCGGAAAATAACGGAACTAACACGGACAACAGGGACCCGAAGCCGGTCTGGGCGCCCGATTCAAAGCGTGTCGCCTTCAATTATTGGGCTCACGAGCATCGCTCCAATGGTTTTGGATCCACCGTCCTCTTCGAACTGCGCGACGATAAATGGATATTTTTGCGATCGCCTCTCGATTCTAAAGAGGTTCAGACGGCTCCGGAAGCCGGTCCCAACGAAAACGATCGGGATCAATTGGCAAAACTAGCCAAAAAATATTTGCGAAAGAACACCTATAAAGCCGCCCTTTTACGGTCACCCTCGACCGGCGATTTCTTTCGGGTCGTTAGGTGGAGCAGTCCCGATACGGCAGTCTTCTGGGCATTCTCCAGCGATACCAGCATGGGCCTTCTGGCCGAGCTAAGGGTTGACAGAGGAGGGGATTGGAAGCTCGTGACAGCCAAAGTGCTGTCTGGGAAAGCTGCGGAGAAACAGGAAGAGTAACGGAAGCGCAGCCCTCATGCCGATTCCGCCCGAGATCGCCATGGATAAGGTCGGCCACCCGCGCAAAGGGCACCGCCGGACCGGCGTCGCACGGCGCGACGATGTCGAGGCGGCCATCCTCGTCAACCTTGCGCCCGGCGCTTACACCCCGGTAGTCGCCGGACGAAACGGCCAGACCGGCGTCGCCCTGGTGAAAGTCTTCGCCTTGCATTGAAGTCTGGTTGCTCGTTGTGGAACGCCGGGCCTTCCGATAGATTCCAGATGTGAAGCCCCGTTTTCTCGCCGTCGCCCTCTGGGCCGTTCTTGTTTTTGGGAGCGCGAATTGTTTTGCCCAGAACGCCGACATGCCCGCGGCCGATTCGAGCGCGCTCGATTTCAAGCAATGGGGCCTGCTCGCGATCCAGGACGGCGGCCGCCGCAAGCCGATCGATACCTTCGCCCGCGAAACCCTGATCAAGATCACCGGCCGCTCCAGTTACACCGACGCCCGCGGCAAGAACTGGCAGGCGAACGATCTCATGCTCTCCGCCTTGCTCGACACCCACAACTGGAAGGACGAACCGATGGTGCTGGTCTCGCTCGGCCAGGTGATCGAGAAGCTCGGGCTCGATAAAACCAAACGGCGCTTTTCCTTTTCGCAACTGACCGCGCTGCCGGAGTTGAACCGGCTCGCGGGCGAGGCCCATGCGCTGCGCAAGGCCGAGAAACCGCTCGATCGCGTCCAGAGCGAAGTCCTGAGCGTGAGCGAACGCCTCGCTCTCCTCGCCCACATCATGGATGGCAGCGTCTTTCTCCTGGTCCCGGCCGCGGAGAAGACTACCGATGCCTGGGTCGTCCCACCGGAGTTCGCGCGTTACTATCAGCAGGCGCAATTCACGGCGCCCATGACCCAGCTCCAGACCCTGGCCAACGCCTACACGAAAGGCGACAACTTCCAGTTCGGCCGCGCCGCGAATCAACTGCGCGATAACTTGCGCGGCCTAAGCCCGAAAATCTACCCGGAGGAATCGCAGCTCCGCCTCGAATATTTCTACAACCATTGGGACGGCTTTTACCGCGCCGCCCTGTCCTATGGTTTCGCCCTGGTCCTGCTCATCATCGCGCATTTCCGCCGCGGTGCCGCGGCTGGAGGCAAGGGCGGCATCCTCCTCACGATCGGCGTCATGGGCGCGGTCGTCGGCCTGCTCTTTCACGCCAGTGGAATCGCGATGCGCTGCATGATCGCCGGCCGGCCGCCGGTCACGAACATGTATGAATCGATCATCTGGGTCTCGTTCGCCGTCTCGTTTTTCGGGATGATCTTTTTCGCGCGCTACCGGACCCCGATTTATCTGCTCGCGGCGCTGCCCGTCTCACTCGTCGCCCTTCTACTCGTGCATCAGATGCCGATTGCCATGCCCTCGAGCATCGATCCGCTCGTCCCGGTCTTGCGCGATAACTTCTGGCTCACGATCCACGTCCTCACCATCACCCTCAGCTACGCCGCCTTCGCGCTCGCCATGGGGTTCGGGCACATCCTGCTCTGGCGTTACGTGCGCAACCCGGTCTCCGCGCGCGCGGACCAGCCGATGCATTTCTGGCTTTACCGCGTGCTCCAGCTCGGCGTGATCCTGCTCGCCGCCGGCACCATTCTCGGCGGCGTCTGGGCCAATTATTCCTGGGGCCGCTTCTGGGGTTGGGACCCGAAAGAGACCTGGGCGCTGATCGCTCTCCTTTGTTACATCCTGACTTTGCACGGCCGCCTCGCCGGCTGGTGGACCCAGTTCGGTTTGGTGGTGGCGAGCGTTGTTTGTTTCCTGGCTGTGTTAATGGCGTGGTATGGGGTCAACTTCGTCCTTGGCAAAGGATTGCACAGCTACGGGTTCGGCCTGGGTGGCGAGACCTACGTAGTTAGCTTCGTTGTCGCCGACCTCCTCTTTGTCGCGTTCGCCTGCTGGCGGTATAAGAGCAGCCGGAAATCCCCACGCCCTCCGGCTTCCCCGACGGCCATCGCCGCCGAACAGGTCGCCGCGTAAGATTTTTTGTACCGGCGGTTTGAATCGCCGAATCGCTTCTGCCTGCGAATGCCGGGACGAGTAGGAATTCTCCTACTACCTCTTCGCAGATTTCTTCCAACTCCCGCTTCCAGACATCGTAGTACTGGGTAGGAAGAAATGTGCTCGAGGCGGCGACTCCCTCGGTGACACAACATTGATCGGCCCCCCTCATGAACAAATCGAACTCTCGGCGCGTCGGCGTCACTGCTTTCATTCTGCTGGCTCTTATCTGCGTCGTGCCGAAAGCAGGCGCCATAGACGCGCTACTTTTGCAGGACACCTATGTGGACAACGCGACCACGGGAGGGAAGCCTCCGCCCAACGCGTCGAACTACGGTGCCGCGGTCGATCTGCGCATATTTAAGGCGAGTGGCCGGATCGGCCGCGCCTTTCTTAAGTTTAGCCTGGCCACCCTTCCACCTGGCACCACCGCAAACGACATCACGCAGGCTCGGCTGCGACTATGGGTTAACAACACGACGGTTACTCTGGGAGCGATCACGCTCACGCCGGTAACAAGTTCGTGGGATGAGCTCACGCTTAAGGATAACATGATCGGCTCTCTGACCTTCGGCGCGCCGAAACTCGTGGATTTGCCGGTCAACGTCAGCTCGAATTTTATCAGCGTCGATGTGACGGCCTGGGTAAAGGCATGGCTGAACGGGACCCTGGCAAACGAAGGATTCCAAATCGAGCCGGGTACCGCAAGCGCCACTCTCGGCATTGCCTTTGATAGCAAAGAATCGAACCTTACCAGCCACGAGCCCCGTCTCGAAATTTCCCTGAGTAAGATAGGTCCCATGGGACCCATCGGTCCCACGGGCGAGAGCGGCGCCCAGGGCCTCACGGGTGCCACCGGGCCCGCTGGCCAACAAGGCGCACCAGGGGCGATCGGACCTGCGGGCCCCGCCGGTCCGCAAGGCCCAGCGGGTCAGACAGGTCAAATCGGTCCCCGAGGACCTCAAGGTGACCAAGGCTTACTAGGCCCGAAAGGAGACCCTGGAGACCAAGGCCCGTCTGGCCCGCAAGGCATACCGGGCACAGGAGCCGGCACTCAATGGTATGCGGCGAATGGCCGGCCCGCTCAAACCCTTGGCGCCCTCTACGATTACTACCTGGATCTTACTTCAGGCGACGTGTGGCAGAAGTTCATGAACGATGGCGGCCCGACCTGGTCCAAGGAGGGCAATATTCGCGGCCCCGCCGGCGGCCTTCAGGGCGAGCAAGGACCAGTCGCCGGGGTCGATTATAATTTCCTTATCGACCAAACCGATTCGGATCCGGGCCACGGTAACTTCAAGTTCAATCCAATAACGGGAGAGATATACCTCTCTTACGCGGACGTTCACGAGTACGGCCTGTTTGGGTTGGTTGATTCAATGCTGCAATCCACCAACCCGATAAAGGGCTACTTCATCGCGACGGGTAATAACAATCCGAGGCAGGTCACGATGTTTCAGGTCTCATCCGGCATCCAGGCGGACGGTTATTACAAGCTGGCTGCAACACCCGTTCTCATAAGTGGCGGCAGCTGGGTCGACAACACCGCCGCCAAACTAACGTTTATCCGCAACGGCGACAAAGGAGATCTGGGCCCGCAGGGTGCGGAGGGGGCCCAGGGTCCGGACGGTCCTCCAGGTGTTGCCGGGGCGAAAGGGGACGCCGGGATGGCAGGGCCCCCGGGCCCGCAAGGACCCGCCGGAACTAACGGACCACCGGGGCCACAGGGCTCGCAGGGATTAACCGGACTCTCAGGACCCGCTGGCGTGCCGGGCCCTGTTGGGCCTGAAGGTTCGCAAGGTCCCGCGGGACCAATGCTCACGCGAATCCAACCGCAAGGCGATCTTTCCATGGGCGAGTTCACCCAGGGACCGACTCCGTAGGAAAGTAACCCCCGTTCGCCCCCGGCTCTCTTGAAACGCTCGCCCAATCCTGGAGACGCGACGCCCCCGTCGCGTCCTGCTTACCACAAGCAACCGCCACGACGAGGACGTCGCGTCCATCGCGCGCCGCGGGCAGGTTGCGGCGACAGGCACTCCGGATTCCTCAGCTTCCGTTTGTCGCTTGCGCTGCTGGCGGCGCTGCTTGGTCCCCTTTTAGTCTATGCCAGCGCCCCTTCCTGGTGGTCGTCGCGCGGCGTCCTGGTTCAGAACGCCGCGGCCGATGATTATGCGCCTGCTAATCAAGGCCAGTTGAAGCACATCGCCAAAGCCGCCGTCGCCGAAATGGATGCAACGCTGAAGGGCGGCGCGGGTAATGCCTTGCGTGGTTTGATCGCTAGCTGGTCCACGCCAAGTCCGGGAAGCGATGATTTTGCACCGGTAAACCTGGGTCAGCTCAAGAACGTCGCGAAGCTCTTCTATGATCGGCTGATTTCGGTGGGCCTTATTGATTATTACCCCTGGCTCAGTGCGCTTACGCCCAGCGATGACTTTGCTATCGCCAACATCGGCCAGGTAAAGAAGCTGTTTAGTTTCGAGATTCCTGCACCGAACCCTCTGGACGATCCGCTTGGGGATAGAATCACGGCGGGCCAGTTCTCGGCAAACCTCGCCCTCGAAGTTAATGCGGTTTGGATTTGGGCTGATCATTTTTCCAGTGGCAATGATTTCGAGCGCAATTATCCGCGCCGCCTCGGCGGCCTATCGAGCATTCGCTCCGTTTCGGCCGGCGACCGTCACGTTGTCGCCTTACGAAGTGACGGGACGGTGTGGGCCTGGGGAGAAAATGGTTTTGGACAGCTGGGCGACAATACAAACGCGAATCGTCTAACCCCGGGACCAGTGCCGAACCTGGCTGACATTGTGTCCGTTAAGGCAGGGGGCCTTCACAATCTGGCTTTGCAGGCAGATGGGACTGTCGTCGCTTGGGGCGACAACTATTATGGACAACTGGGCACGGGCGATACGACTAGCTCTTCGACGCCAACGCTAGTAGCCGGCCTCAGCGCGGTTCGAAAAATCGCGGCCGGTTACCAGCGAAGCGCTGCTCTCACTACCGACGGCCTGGTTTGGACTTGGGGCTACGAGCATTATTACGGTCAGGATATCTTCAACGTTTCTCCCGCCGCCGTCCCCGACCTTGGCGATGTGGTGGATATCGCGGTGGGATATGAACACGTCGTCGCGGTCAAAGCCGACGGTACCGTGTGGGCTTGGGGCTCGAATTATTCCCACCAGCTCGGCAACGGGATCACCTCGTATCAATACCAGAGTGTTCCGGTTCAGGTTTCAAATTTGAGTAATATCGTCAAAGTAGCGTCGAGCTGGGATCATACCCTCGCGCTCGCCAGCGACGGGACTGTTTGGGCGTGGGGTTACAACAGCGCTGGCCAGCTCGGTGATGGCACGAGTCAGGCTCGTCAGACTCCTGTGCAGGTAAGCGGACTAGCGGATGTCATAGCTATCGCAACGAACTGGTCGTATTCCCTGGCGATGAAAGCCGATGGCACGGTCTGGACCTGGGGCGATGGTTCGTCCGGGACCTTGCCGGGCGTTGATCTGCACGTCCCGCAGCAGGTTGGCCTCGGTGTTCTTGATACTAACAATAATGGAATCGATGACCGCTGGGAGATGCAATACCTCGGTAATCTTGGAGCGACTTCCGAGAGTGACTTCGACGGTGACGGCGTCTCGGACCTCCAGGAATATCGGCGCGGGACCGATCCGACCGATTACTTCAATGGAGCCGCTCCGATCATCGAGATCGTGAGCGGGAACAACCAGCAGAGCGAGGCGGGAACCTTCCTTGCCAAGCCGCTCACGGTCCGGGTGCGAAGTGCAGCCGGAGTGGCTCTCACGAATGCGCCGGTCACCTTTGCTATCACGTCAGGAGCGGGCGGACTAGCTGTGAGCGTTGGAGAATCGGTGCAAAACTCCATTCTCGTCCGGACGGATGCGACTGGACAAGCGCGCGCTTATCATGCGCTTCCGCTGAGCTCCGGAACAGGCAGCCGCATCACCGCCAGCAGCGGGCCACCGACGGCGATCGTTTCCACCGTGTTTCGAGCCTACTCACCTTATCGTCTCCCGCCCACTGTCACTCCCACTCCGACTCCCGACCCCAACGCCAGTCCTACACCTACCCCCGGCCCTGCCGCGGCGCCTGTTGCGCCCTATCGCTACGCCGTGATCGATCTGGGCAAGGATATGTATCCCATTCGGATTAATAACAAAGGCTGGGTCCTTCTGATGGGCTATGATGCCAATGACAACTGGGGTTACTTCCGCTGGAAAGGCGGAGTGCTCGAGCGACTTACTTTCCCCCACCCGAATGGCAGTGCTTCCGCCATGGACATGAATGATGAAGGTCTGGCGGTAGGTTATCTCGAACGCGCAGTTCCATGGGTGAATAACGCCGTAAATGAAATCCAGGCTGGATTGAAATGGCCGGCGAACAACTCGACGGGCGTGAAAGTCTCAGCGCCCGCTGTCCCAACCTTGGATTTTCGGCATCCTGGAAGTGTGCGACAAGCCACCTTTAACGCGGTCAATAACAACAACGATATTTACGGAGGGGCTCGGACTGGAGCGGTCATTGGCTTTCTGTTTAACCCAATCGGCATCTTTAACGCTTATCGCTGGTCTGCAGACAATACTGCGGCAACACAGTTAAGTGATGCGAGTGCCAGCGCCGATCCGGTCGACCTGTTTGTCTGGCACTTGAGCGGCTCAACGGATACCATCTTGCGGGCTAATTCGGCTGGCCATTATATCGGGCGCAAGTTTACGCCGTCCGCGACGATATCAGGTCTTTACCAGGGTATTGAAACCGGCATGGTCGACGGCCAAACAGTTACCATTGCCCCTGTCGATCTGAACGAAGCCGGCCTAGTAGCGGGAAACCGGCCCGATGGTGGAGCGATGGTAATTAAGACGTTGGTGAATCCGCCCTTTGCCGCGGTGGCGGATGTGGTGCTGGAAGGGGTAAGTCCGTTGGCTATTAACGATCACGTCCGCCCCGCGACTTCCGCACAACCGAGTGCCACTCCGTCTCCTACACCTATTCCCGCTCCCCAGGTTTTGAGCTGGGCCGGAAACGCTCTGGTGCTCTGGGAGCGCCAGGAAGATGGCAAGACCTGGTCTCCCTTTGGCCTGGAAGAAATGATCCCAAGCATGGACAGCTGGGAAAACCTCGAACCAACCGACATGAACAACGACGGCGCGATTATCGGCCGCGCCTGGTATACGGACCCATCGCAGCCCAACGCACCGGGCGAGCAGCATGCCTTTCTCCTAGCGCCCGTAGAACTGATGGTGGATGCGAACCGGGACGGGGAGATGTCGTTCGAAGACTCAGTTGTCCACGACGGAGACCGCACTTCAGAAGAAAAGCCCTATCGCTTCTGGTTGAATGACGACGATGACGGAGCCGCTGGCGACCCAGGCGAGCATGTTCCGGTGTCCACACCTGATTACGCCGATGGTGTCATTCGATCGTCCCGCGACCTTGAAGATTTTGCGCGGCTCCATTTAAACCTCAAGGGCCTCGATAAAGCGTTGGAGTCTGGTTCAGTGAAAGTCGCGTTCGAATGGAGGGAGATCTCCGGCAATCCGAAGCTTAAGCTTTACCGTGCCGTGTCTGGAGGCACAGAGTATTTGACCAATACAGCTACTGCTAATTCAGCGAGCCTCTCCCCCTTCCGTGATACATTAGGAGAAGTCGTTCCTGGCTCCCCCCTTTTCATGCCCCAAAGTTTTTGGCTAAGCACCTCTCCTTACGCAAACGTGCCAAAAACTCTCCCCGTAACGTGGCTTCTCTTTGAAGGAAGCGGCGAAGGGAAGGGGCAGTTGGTTCTAACTTTCTGGAAAGACAGCTACAAAATCGGAGAGGCGCCGGGTGTCTGGTTTGATTTGAAGGACATCAAGAAAATGTATCAAAGGCAGGATGCTAGCGGGCGCAACCAGTGGCCCAGCGTGGCGTTTGAACCTGACCCGAACGCAAGCGATCAGACCATCGTTTTCGTGCACGGTTGGAATCAATCGCCAGATGGGTCAAGCAGCTTCGCTGAGACCATGTATAAACGGTTATGGCAGCGCGGTTTCAAGGGACGATATGCCGCGCTTCGCTGGAACACCCACTGGTCCTCCACGTTCAACAACGTGCCGGGCATCGGCCAAACACTGGACGCTTATTTAGCCCATTATAACGACAGTGAGCATGAAGCTTGGCTCGCGGGTGAAGGGTTAAAGAACTTTGTGACTAGTCTTCCGGGCACGAGCAAGAATGTTATTGCACACAGCATGGGAAATGTCGTCGTCGGCAGCGCCTTGCGGCGTGGAATGGCAATCGACAATTACGCGCTTCTTCACGGGGCCGTGCCCGCATCTTGCTACGACACCGGATCGTACCTGGAGCAACCGCAGGTCCCAGGAGCTTTCGGTTATTACTACTGGGATGCGCGCACCCCAGACGACGATTCCGGCCCGTTGACACGTGCTCTGGCTTACCGGGGTCAGTTGAGTACCGCCAACGCCAACCTGGTCAATTTCTATCTCTCGCAGGACCGCGCCACAACCTATGCCTGGGAATTCAATAACAGGGTGTTCAAGCCAAATTCAGGTTTCTTTTATGGTCGCAACCAAGTGGACGGTTCCCGGCTGTGGAAAAACGAATTTGGAATAAGACGATCGCTAACCGATGCGGAGGAAGCCATGCCCTACGGCGACCAGTCATGGAGCAAGGTCGTGGGCGCTGAGGACCGGACAGAAGGAGTAATCAACGACAAGGTTAATTTGGCGTCTGCTGCGTACAGCCTCCCAGCAGATGCAGGGGGGTTCAAAGATGAACACAGCGCAGAATTTGACCGCGCCATCCAGCAGCAACTCCAACCGTTCTATTATGATCTTCTGCAAAAGCTTGGCATGAGCCAAAACTACCTTAGCGAGCAACGGCCATGAGAAGACGCTTACTCCTATTGGCATTCGCGGCCGTGGTGCTCGTAGGTGTAGCCCTTCTACGCTTTCGCCCGAAGACCGTTATTGAACGAAGGCTGACTCAAAATGCCACCCTGAGTGCTGCATTGGAGTCTGCAGCCCCGACAATCACACCAGTACGGCCCTCACCAACGCTTGCCAGACGTCCTATTCCTTCGCTGCCGCCGGAAACGGCGGCCAAGGTCTCCGAAGCAGACCAAAAAAACATAGGTAAGATACTTCAAGCATTTAATGCTCCGATCGACTTCTATGGAAAAGTGGTGGATGAAAAAGGTCATCCTGTTGCCGGCGCTAAGGTTCATTACTCTGCCGCTAACCACTATTTTGGAGATAGTTCCAAATACGAAGGCGTCAGTGATGGGAATGGGTTCTTTTTCATAACCGGAATCAACGGAGCTGGCGTGTTTGTTAGTGTCGCTAAGGACGGATACTATGAGACGAAGGAATCGGGGGCGGGCTTTGGTTATGGAGTGCCGAGCGGAAAGCAGCCGCCATCTAAGGAGAATCCTGCAATTTTTGTCCTTCGGAAAAAGGGGGAGACAGTTCCACTTGTCGTGTGGGGAAAATCGCAAACGATAGCCAAGAATGGCACGCCAGTCAGCTTTGTCCTTTCAAGTGGCAGAGTTGATCCTAACGGCGACTTGCGAATCGAATGCTGGACAAACGATGAGTCAAAGAACGCTCAGGGGCGCTATGATTGGAAGTGTCGGATTTCGGTTCGTGACGGTGGGCTTATTGAGCGGAAGGACAGTTTTGCTTTCGAGGCTCCAGGAAATGGGTATCAACCATTTGATGTAATCGAAATGCCGCAGTCGGCGGAGCGATGGCGTTCCCAAGAATCGCGGGAATATTTCGTGATGTTGTCTGGCAATCAATACTGCCGCATCAAATTTACGATGGTCGCCGGTAGTAACCACTTCTTCACGATTACTACGTACTACAATCCCCAGTCCGGCTCACGGAACTTGGAGCCGGGATTGACCTCCCAAATTCCCTCGGATTGACTTTTGTAAGCCGATCATAGTGGCCAATTTACGCGGCCAATCCGAGAGCTGGAGCTGTTTTACAAGCGGCTGGCGGATGAACTAAAGCAGTAGCCCAAACGCGTCGTTCCTTCATAATTCCGTTATCAGTTATGACGGTCTTATTTGTGCTCATTTGGCTAATGCAATCAAGCAAACATGGCGTGCGGTCAAAACAGTGGCCCCCAGGATCTCCTTCGATGTCGCCGGCAAGGGAATCTCCTGGGACGGGCGCGGCCACGCCTTCTCGCTCAGACAACAGCCAGATCGACGTCGCTAGCTTATCCCAAGAAGAAGTGGCTGCTGAGGTGAAGCGGCGCGACGCCAAGGACAAAAAATGGGAGTGGAAGTCGCCTATCCGGTTCTATGGTCGGGCCATTGATGAGGCCGAAATGCCCGTCCCAAAAGCGAACGTTCACTTCCAGTGGACGGATTTGTCCGCTAAGGGATACACCGAAGCGCAAGCGACCACTGACGAACAGGGGCGTTTTGCACTTGGCGGTGTGCAGGGAAAGCGACTCCTGGTGCGTGTGACCAAAGCCGGGTACTACTCCTCCAGCTCGCGAAACAGGCTGAGCTTTGAATTCGCGAATCCATTCGAAGAAATTTATCATCAGCCCGACGCGGATCGGCCGGCTCTTTTTTATCTTCGCAAGGAGGGATCAATCGCGAACCTCACCGTTAGGTCGACGGAGGTTCTGCTTCCAGGGTATGGGAGTTCCACAAAAATAAATTTGGAGAGTGGGAAGGTAGCGCAGCATGGGCAACTCCAAGTACAGGCGTGGAAACCATGGCCGCCGCGTCCGATGTCTCCGTCATATGATTGGAAGGTAACGTTTACGCTCCAAGGAGGTGGCTTTTTGGAAGCTGTGGATGAATTTGCCTTCGAGGCGCCCGAATCGGGCTATAGCGATCCCTACGTAATCGATATGCTCGCGATACTCGGAAGCGGGTGGAAGGTTTCAGTCGAGAAGACTTTGTACTTTGCTTATGGAGAACCCAAAAAATACGGCCGCCTCACTTTCCGAACCGACGGTAACAGTCGGTATGTTTTTTTGAATTATGTTATTAATTCTTCGGGTTCGCGTAATTTAGAGGGTGCTGATAGTTTGAGATAGCTTTGGCGAGAAGGAAGTTAGGCCGAAGCTTCGCCAAGAACACGCGGTACCAAACAACCGCGCTATCGGCCTCTGCAAGAGCGTTCCTTTCGAGAAAACAAACAAGAAGCGGTGTGTGAGATCTTGTGCGTCGTCCAACTCGTGCCCGCGCCTGCGCGTGTAATTGAAATCGGCTTCCAGTAAATTTCGCAGAGGTAGCTTAGCTCTTCCTGGGCTTTGGTAAGGCGCGACGCGTGCCGGAGCCGGAAGAGCGAAGACCACGGAGTTGTCGCAAACGAGCCGCTTCGGGCGGCGTCCTGGGGAGGCTGCATACGCAGGTCAATCTTTATCAGACCGACTCGGCTCCGCAAAGCAGTTTCGGCTTGCCTACGGGAGTTCGGTTCCGTACGGTGGGCGCATGCTCGGCATCCTCCCGGCCGCGGGCTTCAAAGCACGCGAGTTATTAGGCCGAATTATTCCCCTTTCGCCATCAAAATGCCGAATAATTCGGCCTACTTCTCGTTAGGCGAAGTTCCCGTTCCATGCATGGCGTTCCCGTAGACCTCCCGCTCGCAAGTTTTGTGGGCTTCACGCTCGATTCGATTTGCCTCACCCAGTTCCAGGTTCTCTTCCATTTTTCGGGCGAGCCGGGAGTCTCAAGCCGCATTTCAGTTGAGGGCGGTTGGGACCTCCGAGATTCTGCCGGCACAGAGATAGACCATGATCAGGAGCACTTCGATCGGCAGCAATACAAGCTTCACTTCATTCTTGGTCGCACCGTTTCCAGCTTCAGCATTGATGCGCCCCGGTCGTTTCAGCTAGTGTTTGATTCGGGTCATCGCCTCACGATTTACGATGACAACACGCATTATGAGACTTTCTCGGTTCATCCCGCCAGTGGAGCGGAGATCTATGTGTGATGCCACGCGTTCGCCTAACCAGGCGATGGAGCGAACAGCTGGCAGCTCTGATTCCTCACCTTCCATGAAATTCCACCCTGAATCCGCAGCGATGCGCTCTCCCGCCAGCCGTCGCTCATCTTGTTCTCGTTAGGCGGTGAGCACGCGCGACGATAGTTCCCGATTTCTCGCAGAACTCTCCAGCGAGCCGGGCTTCGAGGAGATCGCACCGCTCCACCCGAATTCGCGCAACGCGATCGGGGAGACCCCGCTGCAGGTCGCTGCGATCCGCGGCGACACTGTAGCGATTGAAGCGCTTCTCGATGCGGGCGCTGAAATCAACACGCCCGGAGAGTACGGTCACACGGCACTGCACGAGGCAGTCGGGCAGGGCCAGGCCGCAGTCGTAGCCATTCTTCTCGCGCGCGGTGCGTCCATCACAGCCACGAATGATGATGGCCACACCCCTCAAAAGTTGGCGGAGCTGCTTGAGCTCCATGATATCGCACGTCTATTCCATGGATCAGCAACCGCCTAACCATGCGCTGGAGCGAACGGCGACCCGCCTTGTCTCCGCGCGTACATTAGCTTAAACATTTTCCGTGTTCTCCACCCTCGCTCCCGGTCGCCGTCGCTCATCTTGTTCTCGTTAGATGCTAATGCCACGCGCACACGCTTGGACGCGCCTGCAAAGGGGCCTGATCGTCGGCGCTTCGATTGCGCTGATAGCGCTATGTGCCGGCGGCGTCTATATCTACGAGCAATTCTATCGCGGGCCCACGGAAGACGTATTTTTCGGGACCTGGGTGATCGAAGGTTGCTACGACTGCACGAGTCTCATCACCTTCCAACCGAACCACGACGTCATAAAGTTTGAGGATTATTGGGAGCAGAATCATCTCCAGTACCGTGGGCGCTGGTATGCAGGAGGGCGACAGCTCATCATTCATCGCCACGATAGTACTGATTCACCGCTTATCGTGATGCAGATTCAGGAGATCACTCCCCAATCCATTCGGGTTCTTTGGGACGGCCGCGAGACGCGACTGACGCGCTCCCCGCGGACGCCGCCACAGGCATCTAACCAGGCGATGGAGCGAACGTCCACCCGCTCTGCGTCCGTATTTCGAGTCGCTTGGACCGTTCCACTTCGATTAACGCTCGCTTTCGGTGGCCGTCGCTCATCTTATTCTCGTTAGATGCTAAAGCGCGCGACCCAGTTGTTGTTTCTGTTAGCGGTGGCGACTCACGCGAGTGATGAGACACCCATAGATCAGAGATTATTGGGCATTTGGCGGTTTGAAGATGAGAACAGCATCGAAGAATTGGCGTTCTATCAGGACCGCTCCTTTCGCTCGCTGGACCGCAATAAGTATGAACTAAGCACCCCGGGCTTGGGGGACTGGCGAGGCACATGGCGCGCAGAGGGGGATCGGATTCACATTGACTCCGCTCTCGTTTACACCCCCGGAGATTACAAGATTCGAACCGGTAGATATGATAGCGACCGCGAGATCTTGCTGATGAAGACTCGCGATGGCGCCCGCACTTTGAACTATACCCGCCTCGTCGAGCCAAGTTGCCTCACAGAATCGCCGTCGAAAGTTCGTACTTCGGAAGCGCAGCTTCTGGGCGCTTGGAAGGTTCACTGTTATACCCACGACTACGAATATCGGTTCTTGCGTCACGGAAAGCTCCTAGTATTCAGCCCCGAGATACCTGATCCAGAGCCCCTCTTCGAGATGAAGTGGCACGTGGACGGGAACACGCTGATTTTCGACGCGAAGAAACATTCTGCGAGGGATCAGCCGAAGCAAGCGTGGCCCGTGCTGGATATGCAAAGGGACTGTTTCCGCGCAAAAGACATCGATGGATTCACGCAGACGTTTGTACGTCTTCGATAAATGCGACGAACGCATCTAACCAGACGATGGAGCGAACGGAGGACCGCTGTGCGCTCCACTTTTGAGATCACTTCCACACTCCTACTCCGAGCGACGCTCGCCCTCGTCCCCCGTCGCTCATCTTGTTCTCGTTAGATGCTATGACGCTCGTTGATCTAGTTCATCATTTTGTCGAGGACGTGGCCCCGAGCGCACTTCTTCTTTGTATCGTGGCAGGAGCCGCACTGCTTTGGAGGCGTACAAGGCGTGCTTCGAGTCTCGCCCAGCTCGTCGCTTCAGTGCTCTTGTTCGTTGGCTTCGGGCTGGACCAGCTTCGTTGGCGGTCGGTTACACCGTATGATCATTCCGCCTACGCGGATGTGATGCGTTCAGCGCCGATACACATCGCAATGTCTGCTTGGCCTATCGGATTCGTCGTCTTCGCGATTGGCTATTTGTGGTATGCGCTCACCCAAAAACGCATCTAACCGGGCGGTGCAGCGAACCGCGGGCCGCTCTGCGTTCCAGCTTTCTGTAGCTAGTAATCTCAGTGAGCAGCGACGCGCGCTTTCGCCCGCGGTCGCTGACCTTGTGTCTCGTTAGGCGTAGAGAACACGTGGCATGATCACCGCGACGCAATTTAGTGAGTTGCTCATTAGTGAGTTCCCGCAGTTAGCGGAGGAGGTCGCGGAGGATGCCGGACTGTTCCATTTGCACATGGCCGCATTCGCGCGCCTGACGCAAGCAGCTATCGATGCGGGCAGGCTCGACGCAGTCAGAGAGCATTTCATATTTGCTGATCGCGCCTTTCATGATGCTATGCCCGACCTTAAGAACGCATTTTATGTTTCCTACCTCGAGCATCTCGACTTCACTGGCCGACACGGCAAAGACGCGCAGTCTCTTTTGTCACCGCCTCTGCGTCAGGGCTGGCGCGAGATTACAGATTACATGGCACAGTTGGCTCGTATTCAGCCGAAGCAAAGTCATGGCACCCAAAACGCCTAACCAGGCGATGCAGCGAACGGCTGACCGTTCCGATGTCTAGCTTATGATAGCTACAACCTCTTGCTTGCAGCCACGCGCGCTCTCGCCAGCCGTCGCTGATCTTGGGTCTCGTTAGATGGTAAGCGCGCGGTCATGGCCATTCGCAGATCCGCGCAACTGCGCAGTGTTCGTCACACGCGAAGTTATGGAGCGTAAGGAACCCATTCTTCTTGTGACGCATGAGGATGGAGAAGATAGTTGGTCGTTCATCGGTTCTAGCGACGGCACGCTAGACAATTGCAAGATCATCGCACTGGAAGAAGCGGTCGCCATCGACCCGTCGATTTTGCAGCTCGCTGATTTGCCGATAGGTTGGAGCGCATGGCGAGACTCACCCGAAGACTCCTGGATTCGTGAGCTGGACTCTGATGCAACGCAAACCATCTAACCAGGCGATGGAGCGAACGGCGGACCGCTGTCCGCTCCACTTTTGAGATGACTTCCACACATCCAACCCGAGCAACGCTCGCCCTCGTCCGTCGTCGCTCATCTGTTCTCGTTAGGTGTAGCTCGCGCATGAAACTATCTGGCGTAACATTCCGAGGGCCGGCGCTCATCGATACGCCGCTGTTTGGCGAGTTGCCACCCGAATACGCGACCACCCTTCGAGAAACCAACGGTTTCGTTGCTTTTGACGGCGGCTTCCATCTCCGCGGGATCTGCGAAGAACCACGCTGGCATTCCCTTCTTGCTGCGTGGCGTGGCGAAGGAGCGCTCCATCGTTTGTTTCCAGTGCTCGACGAGTCCGACGTGCCCTTCGCTCAAGACTGCATGGGCGATCAGTTTGTTTTGCGAGATTCCATCGTGCATCGACTCGCCGGCGAGACCGGCACTCTCGAATCCATGTCTTTGTCATGGTCCCAGTTTTTCGCTGGCTTGCTTGCTGACCCTTTTGAGTTTCTCCAGCTGCATCCTCTTGTTCAGTTTCATCGCGGAGGCGGGCAGCTACGCCCCGGTCAACTCTTGAGCGCGTATCCCCCGTTCGTCACTAAAGAGTCTGCAGATGGAGTCTCGCTTACAGCCGTCTCAGCAGACGAGCGCATTGACTTCTTGTCTGATTTCGCACGTCAGCTTGCCGACGTCGCCGAGGGAGAGCAGGTTCGCATCGTTGTCTCCGATGACCGCCACACCTAACCAAGCGACGGAGCGAACGCCGGACCCGCTGTGCGATTTGCACTGGGCCGGTACCCTTTCATCTTGTTCTCCGACCGGTGACGGGATTAAAATAACCCCTATGTTTCCCCGCTTGCTCTGGTGCGCTCTGCTGGTGGCGATCACAGGGTTCGCCCGCATCGCGATCGCTGGCCCGAGTCAAGATGTCGACCATGCTCGTCGGCAATTGGCTTTAGCAATGCAACCGGTTGCCAAGGAGCTCATGAAAAAGGCTGAACAGGATCGGCAAACCATTAAGACGATCCTCTTCGAGCGAACCCACGCCGAACAGGCAAAGTTTTTGCAGACTTTCGTCATGGCGGAGGTCCACCGCGGGGTCCGACGCGCCGACGCGGAGATGGCCGGCAAGGAGAGGCTGGAAGAGATGGTGAGCCAGGTCGTTGACGCCGTGGTGCAGTGGGGTACGCACCCGGCGCAGAATTTGCCCAATGCGCCTCGATCGTGAACCGCCGGCTAACGCTGACCTTTGCCAGCGGACACGAGGTAACCCAATTGATCGCAGGAATATTTCCAGAATGAACCGCCGAATGAAAGTTATCGTCGCCCTCGGAGTCGCCTTCGTTGTCTCCGCGAGCGGATCAAGCGCGGTCTACGCGCAGAAGGATCCTGGCATGGAGCTGCGGGCTAGCGGGCAGGCCGGGGAGCAGGCGGATGGCTACATGGGTGTGGTCGGCAATGCCGGAGCGGATATCCACGCACTGGTGGCCAAAATCAATCTACAGCGGCGGGCTTATTATACCGACCTGGCCGCCAGGCGTGGCGCGAAGGTTGAGGAAGTAGCGGCAATGACGGCGTGCGAGCTGTTCAGAACCAAGGTCGGAGAAAACGAATATTATCGATTGCCAGATGGCGTCTGGCGCAGGCGCGGCAAGGCCCCCGTTCCGCTGCCCGACTTTTGCGGCTAACGTCATTCCCTCCAGCTGCCGCTCAACCTTGCTTTCGTTAGATGTTAACACAGCGCGCCGTCCCCAACGCCGTCCTGTGTTACGACCACAGTCTAACCAATCGATGCAGCTGATGGCTGGCTGGCCTACGGCCCCGTTTTTACATGACTAAAACCCTTCAACCCGGCGCGACGCGCTCTCCTGCCAACGGGCCTGCTCGCGAACACTTTCGGAGTCGCTCATCTTTTTCTCGTTAGATGGTACTCCGGAAGTTTTTGCGGTTGACCCTCCTTGCAGCCTTTGGTCTAAACAGATTCGAAAGGAGGCGATGAAACAGTGAAATGCAAAACTATTGCTTTTGCTCTGCTTCTATTAGGCGTTAGCCTGATTTCAGCAGACGACTGCATAAAAAAATGTCACGCGCAGTACGATCTTTGTTTACAGCAAGCTGCCGGCAATGAAGCGCACATTTACTGGTGCGAGACGAGCTACAAGGAGTGTCTGCGTATTTGCCATTAGCCGCGGGGTCAGGCTAGCAGGGTAAATAAGCTGGCTCTAGATGAAAAGAACCCGAAACATCTAACCATACGATGCAGCGAACTTCGAAAGCTTTCGGAGTCGCTGATCTTGTGTCTCGTTAGGCCTTTGACGCTCTAATGCCCACGGTGTCCTTCACGGCTGCACGACATAAGTTGGCGCTTTTTTGGAGCGCGGAGAAAGCGTTGGGCCCGCCATTTGCTATTTAGGCAGGCCTCCTATGAACGCCATCACCAAACTTAGTTGTCTCCTCCTTGCCGTTGTCACCCTCTCAAGCTGCAGTCATCCCTCCAGCGAGGTGGTGACTGAGCCGGCTCCGCTCACTGCGGAAGACCTGCGGATCGCCCACCAGGCCATGACCCCGGACGAAGTGTCGCTCTTGCTCCGCGGCGGTACCAGGCAGGATGCCATCATCGCGGAGGTGACAAAGAGACACCTCTCCGCGCCGCCCGATGCGGCCACGGAAGATGCCCTTCTGCAATCGAAAGCATCGCCAGCGCTCATCGCGGCCATGAAAGCGCCGGCAAATATTCTCACCGCCAGCCAGAAGCAGGAGTTTGACAATTTTGCGGCGAATAAAACGCAGCGCGTCCAGCAAGAGGCATCTTCGCGGCAACAAGCGGCGCTAGCTGCTCAAAGAGCCGAGGAGAACGACCGCCGGGAAAAGGCGGCTGCGATTCAGCAAGCGCAGCAAAACGCGCTGGTCGCCCAGCATAAGGACAAAGCGACCGAGCAAGCCTGGGAGACGCATAAGCGCCAGAAAGAGTATCTCGAGAGACGAATCGCCAGTCTCCAGAACGATATCACCCGGCGGCGCACGGCCGGAGCGAAAGAGACCAGTCTGCTGGAAGCTAACCAGGAACTCGATCGCTTGAACGAGCAACTGCGCCAACTTCCCACGCCGCAACTGCGGTAACCCTCGGGCGCGGTCGGTTTCGCAAAGGCAGCTTGGGTCTTCCTGGGCTTAGGATTAAGGATTGCGGGGCGGCCGGGATATCGATATTCTGGGGCTGATGCGGCTTTTTCCAGCGCACTCCCCCTTAACGGCAAGAAATAGACGGCTGAATGCCGCCTTTTTTAACGGCATTATGACGCCCACTTCTCGTTAGATGGTAATACGCATCTTCGACTATGCGCTGATGTTCATCGTCGTCGTCGCATGCGCCGTCGTCGTCGTTTATCGTGTGCGCGGCGGCTCTGTCAACGGGCGAGGGCTTCCTCGCGGCGTCTCGCGATCATTTGTCGTCTTTGTTATGCTCTGCGCGACAGCGCTTTTCGTCGCGAAGACACAGTTCGGCGTGCTCCCGAGTTGGATCTTTCACCTTTTACTTGCTGGTAGTATGAGCTTTGTGGCTATGGCCACGTATGTCGATTACAAGCAGAAGCCAACCATCTAACCAGGCGATGGAGCGAACTCCGAAAGCTTTCGGAGTCGCTGATCTTGGGTCTCGTTAGGTCTATCCGTGATTCGCGTTCCGCCTTGGTTGTTTGTGTTGCTTCTGCCGGTTGTGTTCATCGGTGGCTGTACACTGGCCATTCGGCCGCTGTGGGCTTGGAAGGATCGCACGTGGGTTCGTGCTGTGGGTGACGCCGACAAGAAGCACTTTCCCGTTCTCGTGCGCGATTCCTCTGGCACGTATTCCACTGCGCCCCTAGAGGCCGTCCCGGAGGGCAGCAGTATCGTTACGGCGGACTTCGATCAGACTGCAATTAACCGCGATTTGAATGCCTCGGTTGGCTCGAGCGCCGGCTATGACTTTTTTCGCGTGCTGGCTCAAACACCCCACGGTACGAGCGTTTCACTGGAGGTTCCCATGCTCCGGGACTCGAAACTTCAAACATGGTATGAGATCTCCGACGGCCACGTTCTCCCTAAGCAGATTCTGCGGTATGGTCCCGGCTTTGCGTTCGTGGTTCTGCCCTGGGCCGCTGCTTGTGGGCTTGCCGCGGCTGTTGTTTTCGCATTGATTATTCGGCGAAAGAGCCCGCGCCTTGAAGCTGCAAAGACCTAACCATGCGATCGAGCGACTCGTTCAGCCTGCGGCCTTGAAGTCTATGTCACGGCTTGCCAGTCCGTTCCATTCCGTTAGGCGCTAAACATGTCGCTCCCGAGACAGACGGCCTGGTTCGCGGCGAAACGGTATGGATATGGATGGGGGCTCCCGACCCGCTGGCAAGGCTGGCTGGTGTTTGCTCTATACGTGTTTTCGCTTTTCCTCGCTGAGCTGCGGTTCCGTAGGGACCACGCCTTTGAGTTTGGCGCCTGCGTCATCGTTCTTACAGCGGTGCTCATAGCCATTTGCGCGTGGAAAGGCGAAAGACCGAAATGGCGGTGGGGCCGATCAGATGATGACAAAGGTGCCTGACCAGGCGATGCAGCGAACCCAGCACTTTGTTTCCACTCATATCCAAATGGTTCGGTTGATTTTCAAAGTGCTGGGTCGCTCATCTTGTTCTCGTTAGGCCTGCACATGTAATCACTCCCGTATCATAATGTCCGGCTACCAAATATCTATTTATCGACAGCAGAATGATGGATCGGCTCCACCGTCATTCAAGGCTCCGCAAGGCCCGCGATTGGCACTCTGGCAGGCTGGGGGAGCAGGACTCGCGTGGCTTGACGAGTTAGTCCGGCAGCAAAAGATGATTTGCCTGGGCGGCGATTACTACCCGGTTCAATATACTGCTATGGCCAAGTATGTGATTCCGCAGCTACGAAAAGACCCTGGCTTTTCCGAGCTGGACTGGGTGAATTGGGCGTTGGATACGGCCGAGAATTTGGTTCCCGGATGGCTGGGCAAGCCAGCTCAAAACCCGGACGTGGTAGACGCATGTCGTCCCGATGAATGGCTAATCATTGACGCCTGGGACCTGAGCTAGTGAATTCACCGAGGTGGCGTAACCATGCGATGGACGAACCCAGCACTTTGTTTCCACTCAAATATAAATGGTTCCGTTGATTTCAAAGTGCCGGGTCGCTCATCTTATTCTCGTTAGGCGTATTTCACGCCACGCGCAATAACAACCAAAACGCAACAACACAAACCAACAAAACATGAAAGCCACATCGATACTCATCGCAATGCTTATCGCAGCACACCTCTTGGTGTCCTGTGACGAGTCACCAACATCGTCGTCGTCGACGACGTCCTCGCAGCTATCGGCAAACAGCGTAGCTGGCGCGTGGAAAACCGACCAGAGTCCGTTAGTACTGTTTCTCGAAAACGACGGCAGTGCACGTATGGGGGCGGGCGACGAAAAGAAGGGAGAAGGAACATGGTCGTTCTCCGGCGATAGGCTTAAGATTCAGTTTACGATCCACGGGGCGCCATTATCGAGCATCGATGCCCAAGTGCAAATGACTGACAAGAACCACATGGTTACGACGGCCAACGACGGCAAGGTAGATCACTGGACGCGGCAATAGCCCGCAAGACACGCACCACCAACTCCTAACCATGCGATCGCGCGACTCCGAAAGCATTCGCGAACGGGCTGGCGGACCGCTGGGCGTTACCAGGCTGGCCGGAGCGATCGTGGCGCAACCTGCGGTCTTAAAATCAATGTCACGGCTTGCCAGTCCGTTCCATTAGGCGTTGAGCACACCGCACGTCGTGGCCCCGCGCATTACATTCGACCTACCGAGCACTGAATTTCACTGGTGCGAGGGCCAGCTCACCGCTGCCGGCTTGGCACCGTACATATCAACGCGTACAACCGTCGAGTGGTTTCATTTGGATTCTTCACCCGACGTGTCGGTCGAGGGGCAGATTACACTCGGTGGAGAGCGCCTCCCCTTCACGTGGCGTCAGCGGCCACAATCAGCCGAGTTGGAGGTGTTTTACGGCGGAGCCGCCTCGTCCGGGCGGCGCGACTGGCTCCTGGCGATCCTCGATGACCTTGATCGGGCGTTTCCAGGGCGCGAGCGCCACCTTGCCGAACCGCCACCGCCGAGCTTTCGTGATCGGTTCGCCGAAATGCTTAGTTTACCCGTCGGCTGTACACTCGTGCTTGCCGTCGTTTGCGCTATTCTATTTCTCGCCGCCTATGGTGTATTTGCACTACTTCAACGTCCGTAGAGCAGACAAGCGAACGCCTAACCAGGGGAGCGAACGGCTGGCAGCTGTGGAAGGGAAGATTTAAGAATTATGAAGGATGAAACCGCAGCGACGCGCTCTCCCGTCCGCCAGCCTGCTCGCGAACACTTTCGGAGTCGCTCATCTTATTCTCGTTAGATGGCGGCGAGTCGATCATGGATATCAAAGAGCATTCCGTTACCCTGATCTCGATCATCCTCGGCATCGGTCTCACCGAGATGCTCGGCAATCTTCACCGGTTGATCCGCAATCGATCGCGCGTGACTTGGGACTGGCTGCCGGTGACCTGGACAGCCGCACTGTTGCTCCTCGTCATCAATTACTGGTGGAGCATTTACCTCGGCGTGAGCGGGCTCGACCAAACAAAGAACGCCGCCGAATTCGGAATGCTATTGATTGGGCCGATTCTTCTCTTCCTGACCACTGCGAGCGTCCTGCCGAACTTCGACCCGAATTGCGAATGGGATTTGCGACGTCACTACCACGAACATCGCAAGACCTTCATTGCCACCTTCGTTTTGTACCAATGCACGACCTGGACTACGGCGTTCCTGGTTGGCACCCTCGGCTGGAACGTGATTAGCGTGGTCCGCGCCATCATCCTTTTACTGCTGGTGTTCATGCTGTTGTTCAACAAACGGTGGTGGGATTGGATCGGCGTTTTGGGCATCCTCGCTGTCTTGGCCTTCCGTCTGACGACCCAGGTAGTGCGATAAATTCACGCGTGAGCATTGATGACCGATTACATCTAACCATGCGATGGAGCGAACTCCGAAAGCGTTCGCGAGCAGGCAGGCTGGCAGCCCATTGAAAGGCGAAATTTGAAAGTAGAAAGTAAAAAACTGAAAGCGACGTGCCATCCCGTCCGCCACCCTGCTCGCGAACACTTTCGGGGTCGCTCAGCTCATTCCGATTAGGCCACTGAATGAAACGTCTTTTGTTTGGAATCCTTGTTCTTCTCGTCATTCTTGCTGCGGCATTTGCGCTCGCGATCGTTTTCGGCGGGCCTGGTGAACCACCGCCGATGTCGAGCATCAGCGATCCATTCAAAAAGGTCGACTTTTCGGACTTGCCGGACCTAAGTCATTTCACGGCGCGCGATGGGGCAAAGCTAGCCTTCCGGGCCTACCCGGTCATGGGCGATGCGATCAAAGGGAGCGTGGTGCTGGTGCATGGATCTTCCGCTACCGGCAGTAGCATGCATGCAATGGCGAAGGGCTTCGCTGCTGCCGGATATGCAACCTACGCACTCGACATTCGAGGCCACGGCGGATCGGGTCTCAAGGGCCACATCACATACATCGGGCAATTGGAGGATGACCTGGAAGACTTCGGTCGCGCGACCAAACTAGCTCAACCGTCGACCTTGATTGGGTTCTCTTCCGGCGGGGGTTTCGTCCTTCGTTTTGCTGGTCGCGCACGGCAGAAGTTGTTTGCGAACTATCTGCTGCTTTCGCCTTACATCAGCCAGGACGCACCGACATCGCGACCGAGTAGCGGTGGTTGGGTCAGTGTGGGAGTTCCGCGAATCATTGCCCTCTCGATACTCGACGGTTTCGGGGTGCACGCGTTCAACGATCTGCCGGTGATCACGTTCGCGGTGACTGAGGAAAACAAGAAGTTTCTCACGCCACAATACTCCTTTGCTCTCGCGCAGAATTTCCAGCCGGAGCGCGACTATCAGACGTCCATCCGTGCGATAACCCAGCCGGTTCGCATTCTTGTTGGTCAGAACGACCAACTGTTTTTTGCCGATAAATTTGCGAGTGTTTTCCAGGCGGCGGGCAAAGACGTCTCGGTAACGATTCTACCCGGGATCGACCACATCGCTCTCACGCTTGATCCAGTCGCCATCGAGGCGGCAATTGCGACGGTCGCAAGCATGGATGACGAACAGCCTAACCAGGCGATGCAATGAACTCCGAAAGGGTTCGGGGTCGCTGATCCTGGGTCTCGCAGGTGACACTCACGCCATGTCTTACGACGATCTCATGCAGTAGCCGTGGATCGACGGTGAGACATTGGAGTGCGTCCTCGGCTTCGCGCGCTGGCTACGTTAGTTCGAGTACTGGATACTCCAATCCAAAAGGCCAACCATGCGATCCAGCGAACCGCGGGCCGTCCTTATGCCTAGATTCGTGAGCATGCGAACCTCATTTGTAATTCGCGCGGTCGCTGATCTTGTGTCTCGTTAGACGATTCTCGCGCCGCCGTGAAAACTCCGCTTATTTTCCTGTGCCTGCTCTCGACGCTCACTCGCTTGTTCGCCGGCGAGGGCGGTCTTCTTCAGACGTTCCAGCCACTGGAGGGCTTCGAGGCCGGTGAGCCGATCATCGCTCCTGTGACGTGTTACGCGCACAACACCCATACGGGTTGGTATCCCCCTATTCGCTACATTTCAATCAGATACGTTCCCGTGTCGCTCGGCGATACGTCCGTGGGCGACATCAATCTCGCGTCTCTGTCAGGCGTGTCCGTCTGGGCGGACGAGAGTGAGGGTGGACCCACAACAATCACACTCGACCTCACGCGTCTAAAGCCGACGCATGGCTACACCGAGAGACAGATCGTAGCTGCTACTTTGGAGTGCCTGCGGCGCGTCGCAGGCGAGAAGCTCGCCAGCACACCGATCGAAGCTAAGTATCTGTCATCGGGACAGGATGAAATCAAGGAGTTGGTCGCCGCCTTCTTGAAGCATCCGAAAGACAAGGAGTTCCGTGCGCCATGACCGAAGCGCCTAACCAGGCGATGCGGCGAACCCCTGGCCGCCCCGCGTTCTCGCTTTCGATGACTTCCGCATTCAACCCGCAGCCGCGCTCGCCCTCGCCAGCGGTCGCTGATCTTGTGTCTCCTTAGATGGCAACGCAACACCTGGATCAACCCAAGCGGAGACGTGATCGTGTCGCGACGATCATCTTCCGCATGCTTGTCGGCGCCTTCGGTCTGCTGATTCTCGGGGTGGCAATTTACTTTCGCTTATATGCAGAGAGCTGGGAAGCGTTTCTGACATTTGGCGGATTCTGTGGCCTCTTACTTGGTTATGCGTTCGGCGGCGACCGTTGGGGCGCTCGATTATTTACCTTATTCACAGGTCATCGCGTGCCTGTCGACGATCTGCAGAAGGAAGAGAAGGCAGGGAGGCAACCGGCAGTAAAGTCATCTAACCAGGCGATGCAGCGAACGACTGACCGCTCCGATGTTTAGCTTGTGATTGTTAGCACTTCCTACCTGCAGCCAAACGCGTTCGCGCCAGTCGTCGCTGATCTAGGTGTCATTAGATGACCCGGCGCGTTGCATTATCGTGGGCGGTCGGCCTCTTGGTTGGCCTTGCTGCCGGGTGCATAGCTGCCGAGTCGGCATCGCCGATCTTCACTTCCGTCACGCGGCGTGGCGACGCGGTCATTGCAGTCGTCGCCCGCGGGCGATGGCTCACGCACAATGAGTCGCCGGCGGGCCGCATCGTCGAGGCTGGTCAGTCGCTTACCTTGCGGGACGGTGCTTCGGTGACTTTGGTGCAACACCACATTTCGTACGATGTCCGTTGCCAAATCTTCCCTCCGCCAGCGGGACTGCACATCACTGAGTCTTTCGACGCTCGATCGTTCGGTGGTCCAGCGGCGCAGAAAAAGACATATTTTATGGCGGCACAGTGACATGATGCGACGATCGCCATCTAACCATGCGATGGAGCGAACTCCGAAAAGGTTCGGAGTCGCTGATCTTATTGATGAACTCGCGCGATTCGTTCAACCTGCGGTCTTAAAGTCTATGTCACGGCTTGCCAGTCCGTTCCATTCTCGTTAGGTCGCTCAAGATGCCTTTCTGCAAAATAAGAACGAGCAGACTCAGTTACGCGGAGCTTCGCCGTATTACAGGGCTGTTCGGATTTCCGGTAGTGTCCCTGCTCAAGCTCATTCGCTGCGACTTTCCTGTCAGGGGCGAGTATCTGATGCCGTGCCTGTGGCGCGACATGCAGGTTCCGGCCGAGGCGCTGAGTGTAGAGGCGCGTTCTCACATTGACGCGGTCCGTCCCGCGCTACCGACCTCCAATCAGCCCTGGGAATGCTATTACTTTCGACGCCCCAATCGCGGTGCCGTAATCACCGATTCCGGCGGCGCTTTCTTCTTTGCGCCGGGTGAGCGTTTTAGCCTGATGCACGTTTACGCACGCCCCAAGGTCGGCTCGGCAGTGTCAAACACCTACGTCGGTAGCTTTCGCCTGAACGGTCACACCATCGCTACCACCAACAACCTCCGGGGCTTCGAACCCGTCTCAGGGTCCGTTTGCTACGCACGGCCCGGAACGCCGTCCGAACTAATCCAGCAGCATCGCTCCACGATTGCCTCCGTGCCTGACCTCGCTATTTTTCGCTCGTTCACTGAGCTCACCGCTGCGTATGACCGCAAAGAGACGATGCAGTCAGATTGGGACTTTGCGCGAGGGGCATTTTCCCCAGTAACCGCGGCCTAACCACGCGATGCACCTAACCGCGGGACCGTCCTTATACCTGGCTCCGGGAACATGCGAACGTCATTCTATCTCGCGCGGTCGCTGATCTTATTCTCGTTAGATGACGCAAACGCGCCTTCTGGAATCGCCAGGAAATACGTCGCAAGCTACGTGAGCACGGAATCCAATTTTGACCCGCATCCGAACGAGCCTGCCGGCCACGTCGCTGACTCGCTCGTCCGGATGTTCTTCGCTGACGACCAGTATCGAGAGGAAGCCCTGTCCTGGCTCAAAGCCGGCGGCGACAGGCACACTCTGGGAGAGCTAGCTTCCAGCTCCGCATCAGTTCGCTTAGTCAACGCCGTTTATCGGGCCGGCGCGACGAAGGTTTGGGCCGTCGACATCGACAGGTATCCGGACGGCAGCGAAAATACCGGCAAGATTGTTATCGAACTGCCGGGCGAGCCCCGACTACGCAGTCAAGTTCTGGCGTGGGCCAGTCGGAAATCTAAAGCCAAAGGGTTTGGTGAAATCGACGACGAAAAGCAACATTATGTTTTCCTCATGCTGGACTGAGTCATCTAACCAAGCGATGGAGCGAACTCCGAAAGGGTTCGGAGTCGCTGATCTTATTGATGAACTCGCGCGACTCGTTCAGCCTGCGGCCTTGAAGTCTATGTTACGGCTTGCCAGTCCGTTCCATTCTCGTTAGGCGGTAAATGCATGGGGCAAAAGCTACCATTAGACCAGATGGAGCTGTACCGCCGCGTAGACGAGGTGTTGCATTACATCTGGGATCCCATCGGTGTTGCGGGCACGCCGGAGGCACGCGATGAGTATTATTCGTATCTGCCTCATGTCTTTTCCCTTGTTCAGAGCGCTGCGCCGCGAGAGGAGATCACGACGTTTCTGCTCACCACGGCAAGCGAGGACATGGGGCTCATCGGGAGGCACCAGCTTCGGAAGCGAGCGGAAGAGGTTACAGAGATCCTCGAGCGGTGGCGCCATGTCATCGCTGAGCGACCGCCAACCGCCTAACCAGGCGATGGAGCGAAGTCCAATAGCGTTCGGAGTCGCTGATCTTGTGTCTCGTTAGGCCTTTACGGAGACGCTTAATCATGCAAGGCGACAATATCCGGCTGATCCCTCACACGCTGCTGCACCTCCGAGCGCTTCTCAAAGGCTCAGCCGCTTACGAGCAGCAATTTGGCAGCCGAGTGGCCGATGGAGTCAGAGACTTCCTGGCAGGGCCCGAAGTATCGCAATCTTTCCTGGAGCGACTGAATTCCTCGACGGGCAGCGATCCGTGGAGAGATGGGTTTGCTGTTCTCCACCTTGCTGATGATCTCGTTATCGGCCTATGCAGCTATGGTGGCCCACCGGTCGGTGGCGCGGTCGAGATTTCTTACGGCATTGTCCCCGCATATCGCGGACGCGGTTATGCGACTGAGGCCGCTCAAATCCTCATCGCACGTGCGGTGGTGAGTGGTCATGTTAATACGCTGCAAGCGCATACGCTACCGGAGCACAACGCCTCGACGAAGGTGCTCGAGAAGTGCGGCTTTAAGCTTGTAGGAGAAGTCATGCACCCCGAAGATGGACTGATCTGGCGCTGGGAGTTGCCAGCGATGGAGTCAACCGCCAGCCGGCCTACTGCCTAGTTTTGATGGCTAAGATCTTTTCACCCACAGCCAGGCGCGCCGTCGCCCTTCGTCGGCTCACCTTGCTGATGAACTCCCGCGACTGGTTCAGTCTGCGGCCTTAAAGTCTATGTCACGGCTTGTCGGCGCCTTCCATTCTCGTTAGGCCTATGAGGAAAGTCTTCGAGCACCCCGCCTTTCACGAAGTCGGACATTGCGAATCGATTCTGAACAGCCATGATATTGCGACTACCATCCGCAATCAAAACGCATCGTCGTTAAGCGGTGAGGTTCCGTTCGTTGCTACATTTCCCGAACTTTGGGTTCTCGACGATAACACCTACGAAGAGGCGCTTTTACTCCTCCGAGAGTACCACGACGAGATCGCCCGGGACGCAGTTACGACAGATTGGAAGTGCCCTCACTGCGGAGAGGTCGTTCCTGGTACATTTGCCTCCTGTTGGAACTGCGAGCAGTCGCGTTCTAACGAACGGGCTTGACCATGCGATGGAGCGAACTGCGAACGCCGAAAGTGTTCGCGAGCGGGCGTGTTCGCGAGCCGCGCTAATCAGCAGGCGATGCGCTATGGGTTGACGCTTTTGCGATGGGGTTGGAGCTGAAGAAAGGACGAAGAGCTGTTTCGCTCCATCCTGGGTTCCGCTTTATTCGGTTGTCGCTTCGGTGCAGTAGCACCGTTCATCTCGGCGGCGATCCGCCGGATCGTTCGCTCCGAAACACGACCGTCGTCCCGCCTCATGATTTTCTGAACTTCCTGTGGGGTCCGGTTGTTTCTCGGGTCTCTTAGAAAATTGACTACAGCGTCCGAGGCGATCGGCATCCTCGCGCCATCAAGAACGAGAAAGGTCCGGCCGTTCGGCCCTCTCTCAATATGAGCTTTAACCGCGCTTGGAAGGTTCTCACACGTGAGGCCTCCTGTATGCAAGGGCACGTAATCGCCACATTTTCCTGCCACGATCGCACTCTGCGTTTTTCCGTTGGCGTCGGTCCAGCACACCTTGTTGTTCGCGGAGGAGGTTGAGCACCAGGCCAGGTGAAAACCAGCGATGCCAACTGTAAGGAGTCTGAGCGGGATGTTCATAAATGTTGCCGCGCGTGGTCCTTTCCCGAAGGCGCCACCAATACTAACAAATCGAGACAGGCGACGTCAACGCTCTCGCCATCGGCTGGTGGGGATCTTGAAAAGGACTGGTTTGCCCGGTGCTATGGCGAGCAGTTACCGGCGCAACGCTTCGCGAATGGCCTTTAAGGAATCGGCCTGATCGAATTAATGATGTCGGAATTGTCCTTCTGACGCGCTTTGTACGCCTCCGCGGGACAGGGAGAGGAGGTGATGAAGTAAACGCCCGTCCTGGGAGCGAAACCTGCCAGGGGCAAAATAATTTCACGCCCCTTCGGGTCGGTCCCGCTCGCGTTCAAGCGGAAGAGCTTGATTCCGTTTTCTGTTCTCGATCTATTGATCTCCCCCAGGCGAAGATCTTTCAGTTCCAGATTCCCGGCGACCTCGTGCGCCAGCGCCATGAGAAACTGGGCGAGATCTTCGTCTGTTTTCACTTCCGGCTGCGGGATGAACACGGTGTTCATGCTGTTCTTGGGGGCGACGAATCGCAGGTTTCCGTCCTTGTCGGTGGTCATGGTCCAACCCTCGGGAAGGACGACACTAAAGGCCGGATCCTTTTCCGGGAATTTGACCCTTTCCGCCCGCAGGCTGAAGGACGTGGTGAGGAGCAGGGTAGCTGCGATGACGAGTGAAAGTTTCATGACGGGTTTGAGTTGGTTACGGAGTGGACGCCATCGCTTTTAATGAGGCAGACTCGTTAGGGCAAGCAATTTCGTTATGCCGCAAGTTTATTCATCGCGCCGTGAGCATTGGACGCCAAACGTCTAACCACGCGACGGAGCGAACTCCGAACTCCGAGAGTGTCCGTGAGCGGGCCTGTTCGAGAGCGGGCGCATTCGGACTCGCTCATCTTGTACTCCTTAGGTCTATGCTCGCGACGCGTACAAATATTTGACCCTTACTCAAGGAAACCTGCTACACCGATAGGGGCATGCCTCCGCTGCTAGTTACAGTCCTACTCGTCCTCGTCGCCCAACTCGACGGCGCCAGTGCATTGACCGACTCAGCTCCTTTGAGTCGTGCCATTGATCAAAATAATGTCGCGTGGATCGACGACTTCTTTCAGGATTATGCTGAAGCTTTTCGCTCTAAGTCTACAGATCGATTGCTGGCCAAATTCTACGTGCCTTTGACTTTTCTAACCAAGGACGGCCCGATCGCCTTCAACGATCAGGCCCGTCTGATGGTCAACCTGGACGCGTTGATGCGCCGCTACGAGCGGATCGGGGCGATCGACTGGAGCTATACAATCAACGAGGTGCGGGTTATCGGCGACGGCATCCATCTGGTCCGACTGGAGTGGAGATTTTTGGATGCCCGGCATGAGCTTCTCTACGCCTGTGTGACGAGCTACATTCTGGCCGGGGATGCGAAGGCAGGTGCAAAGGTGATGGCGGTTATTGCGCACAACGAGAACGAGGAGTACGAGAAGGCATTGAAACGCCAGACCGGGGCTGAGGCCACGCCCACTCGCTGATGTGAAGCTGCACTTTCGGAAGATACGATTTGTTAGAAGTGAGCGCGATCAACTCAGGCCGAACAAAGTGCTGACTGGCAAGCAACCGACCGGCGATGCAGCGAACTCCGAAAGCGTTCGCGAGGGATCATTGCGAGCAGGCTGCCTACCGGTGTTCTCCACATCTGAATGACTAAACCATTGATATGGTCACGCTGCTCGCATACCCTGCGGGCTAACGTCGATTTCGTTGCCTGGCAGTCCACTCCATTCCACCTCCGGTTATCGTTCGCTGCGGCGGGGCAGCCGGTGCTGGTCTTGGGTCTCGTTAGGATCATGAAACGTTAAAGCCTATGTCATTCGAACACATATCCTATCTCGCACAAACTGTTGCCTCGGTGGGGGTGGTGGCTTCTTTGATCTTTGTTGCTTTACAGATCAAACAGAACACGGCGGCCCTCCAGCGGAACGAACATAACTCCACCATGGAGCAGTGGACCGTGGTCCGCATGGCCATCGCCAAGCATCGCGACATCGCGGAGTTGATGACTGCCGGTCTTCAAGGGGAGAGCCCGCTGGACGCAGCCGATCAGCTTCGATTGGAGCAGATGTTGCAGGAAAACGCCTGGGCTGCTTTTCACATTTGGGACAGAACGGAGCGCGGAATCTTCCCGAAGGGGACTTTCGAAGCGACAGGTGGAGCACTCCTGGGCACCCTGCTCAGAACGCCCGGTGGCGAGAGCTGGTGGCGCAATGCCAAACACATTGGCTTCCATCCTGGCTTCGTGTTGGACGTCGACGCCGTGCTGACCAAGACCTAATCAAGCGATGCAGCACAGGTTGGAAAGCTTTCGCGTGCAGTCTGCCTGCACCCTCGGCGCTGTGAAGGCCGGAGGCCGGCTCTAAAAAGTAGAAGGTAGAAAACGAAGGATCTCTGACTATTGCTCCTCGCCAGCGCAGTAGCTGGAAATGATCAGAGCTTCATCGCTTCGCCAGAATGACAGCGCTATTTAAGAGGTAGCGTCTGATAGCTGCCTGCCGGCAAGCTACTCGATCGTGATATCCTTCGGGTCGATCGCCGGCTTGGGGTATTTCGGGTCCATGTTCTCCAGGGTGGCCACCACCGCCTCCAGCATGACCAAGTTGCGCATCCATTTGCGATCGGCCGGCACGATTCTCCAAGGCGCCGCTTTGCTCGTGCAACGATTCATCACCTCTTCGTAGGCGCGCTGGTAGTCATCCCAGCGTTCTCGTTCCTTCAGGTCGCCGGGATTGAATTTCCAAAGCTTGTCCGGCTCTTTCAGCCGCGCTTCCAGCCGGCACTTTTGTTCCTTCTTCGAGATATGGAGAAAGAACTTCAGGATGGTGACGCCGTTATTGCTCAGGAGTTGTTCGAACGCGTTGATATTTTCGCAGCGCTCTTCCCAAACCTTCTTTGTAATCTCACCGTGCACCCAGGGCACGAGCACGTCTTCGTAGTGCGAACGGTTCCAGAGTCCCACCGAGCCCTTGCGTGGTTCGGCCTTATGGACGCGCCAGAGAAAATCATGGTCCTTTTCTTCGGCCGTAGGGTATTTGAAATTAGTGAGCTGCACGCCGTTCGGATCGAGCCCGAGGCAAAGGCTTTTGATCGCGCCGTCCTTGCCGCCAGTGTCCATGGCCTGGATGACAATAAGCAAGCTGCGCTGATGTTCCGCGTAGAGCGCTTCCTGCAATTCGGCCAGGCGCGCACGCAGCCGGTCGATCTCATCGGCCGCCTCCGTTTTCGAGGACCCCCCCGATTCTCCCGAATCGATGTCCGCGAGACGAATCTTGTCCCCCGGCCTCACCACGACAATGCCGTGCCCGACCGAGTGCGACTTGCCGGCCTTCTTTTTCTTGTCGCTCAAAGTGCGGTCACGCTAGAGGCGGCCACTACGGTTCGCAACCGGGAGTCACTTGGCAAGCGCCCTTACTTTGCCTGTTAGGTTGCATCGTCCGATTGTTCCGTTCAGTTTGGCGCGGTGAAGCTTTATCTCCTCCGGCACGGCAAAGCCGAGTGGCCGGGCTGGTCGAAGCCCGACGATGAACGGCCACTTAATCCGAAAGGACAGGAGCAAATGGCGACGGTCGCGAAACTGCTGGCCTCCCTCGAAGTCGCTCCCGTCATTGTGACTAGTCCGTTGCCGCGCGCCAGACAGACCGCGGAGATCGCAGGTAAACATCTCGAGGCCGAGGTCCACGAAGAACCGCTTCTGCGCCCGGGCTGTGACGCGAGAGCCCTCCGGAAGGTTCTCGATAAATTTCCCGGCGAAAGCTTGATGATCGTGGGACACGAACCCGACTTTACCGGAATCATTTTCCAGCTCACGGGCGGCCGAACGAAGATGTCCAAAGCCGGTCTTGCTCTGATCGAACTTGAGTGCACCTCGATGAAGGGCGAATTACGCTGGCTCGTCCCACCAAAATTCGCCAAAGAGTAGCGCCTCGTCTTTCTCTCTTTCAAAATGCTGCCGAACCCACTTCTTTCTGTTGTGCGTCTCCTCGTTGTCCTTGTCTGCTTTCTCCCCGCCACCTTCTTCGGCGAACCGAAGGCTGCTCCAGCTGAACGTCACGTCGTCGTAGTGGTCTGGGATGGAATGCGGCCCGACTTTGTGACCGAGGCTAATACGCCAGTGCTTTGGAAGCTCGCGCACGACGGCGTAACTTTCCGCAATCATCACTCCGTCTATCCCACGGCTACGAACGTCAATGGCGCAGCTATTGCAACGGGCGTCTATCCGAACCGGAACACGCTGCTCGCTAACCGCGAATTTCGGCCTCAGATCAAGCCGCTCAATATCTTCGAGAATGGCGAACCTGCCGTCATTGCCAGGGGAGATGAAGTAACGGGCGGCAAATATCTCGCCTCACCCACGATCGCGGAAATCCTTCGCGCGGCCGGGCGGCGGACCGCGCTCGCCGGCAGCAAATCCGTCGCATTTCTCCACGATCGTCACGCCGAATGGACCAGCGCGCTCGGAAAAGATGGCTACACGAAGTTCGCCGCGGCGCCCATGCCGGCAAGTCTGCGCGAAGAAACCGTGCGCCTGCTCGGACCGTTCCCCATCGATCCCTCCCGCACCGGCGATGAGCGCAATACCTATGCGACGCGGGCGCTGACGGAAGTCCTGTGGCGCGACGGATTGCCCGCCTTCTCCTTCTTATGGCTCTGCGAGCCCGATCTCGCGCAGCACGACAATGCGCCAGGATCAGACGCTGCCATTGCAGCCATCCGGAGTTCGGACCGCAATCTCGGGCTCGTGGTCGAAGCGGTCTCGAAAAATGATGCGCGTGAGACCACGGACATTTTCGTAGTTTCCGACCACGGCTTCTCCACCATCGAGACCGGGATCGATTTCGTGTCTGCTCTGCGCGCGGCTGGCTTTGACGCGATGAGCTCATTCAAAGAGGAACCCAAGGCCGGCCAGGTCATCTTCGCGCCGAATGGTGGCACCATTTTGTTTTACGTGATCGGCCACGATCGCGCGGTCACCGCCCGCCTGGTGGAATGGCTGCAGCATTCCGATTTTGCGGGCGTGATTTTCACAAAGGAAAAATTCGAAGGCACTTTTCCGCAGGAGGCCGTCCACGCGAACACGCCCGATGCGCCGGACGCGATCGTCGCGATGCGCTGGCACCCGAAGCCAAACCGCTTTGGCACGCCCGGCCATATCATAACCGATGGCGCCCGCGTGGCGGGTAAGGGCAGTCACGCCTCACTCAGTCCATTCGACGTTCATAATACGCTTATCGCCGCGGGGCCCGACTTTCGTCCGGGCCTGCAGAGCGATCTGCCCAGCGGCAATGTGGATGTCGCTCCTACCGTCCTGCATCTGCTCGGAGTGGAGGCGCCCGGCAAATTCGATGGGCGCGTTCTCTTCGAGGCAATGAACGCGAATTCTGTCCCAGCGAAAAACACGACGCAAACGTCGGAAGCCGAGCGCAAGTATTCCGATGGCGCGTGGCGCCAGCATCTGCGCGTGAGCAAAGTCGGCGAGACGATCTACTTCGACGAAGGCAATGGCGCGTTCGATTCGCATGCCTCACTCAAGTAGGCGGCGCTCGCGTCCGAGTTACCCCGAGCTTCGCGCGAAGCATGGCGACTTCGTTCACGTGGCGGGCAAACCGATCGGCTTCGCAACGGAGACCGATAGAGCAGTGAGTAACATCGATCACGTTTGGATTACTATCCAACTCGGCCTGGCTGATTCCCTGCGCATAGCCCTGAGCACTCATTCCAGGCAGAACGCGGCGGCCGGGTTCGATGCGCGCGTCCGGGTGGGGATGATAGCAGCGCCTTGGACGGAGCTACCAGTGGCGGGGTTACAAACCTGCGCCGGCCTGGACTATCGCGCGATCGAGGCAGCGACCCCGCTCAGCTACTCGGGTTATGAACGGCCGGCACTGGAAGCGATGCTGATGGAAGCGACCGGCCGCGCCATCTTTCTCGAAGCGTGGGGCGAGTTATACGTTCGTAATCACTTAGGTCTCCACCAAATCCACAGCCGACGCGCGAGCTGCAGCGTGCTGACAGACTACCTGGGGCGCGATGGAGCCATTCGCTTCTATTTTTCCGACGCTACGTCGACGATGCTTCTCCTCAAGTTCTGCGGCCAACCTTGATCTACGGTTGTGACTGCCTAGGATGCGCCATGACCCACTTCGAGGCGAGCCGTGGTTCGCTAACTATCACGACCGATCCGGCAAAGCAGGATGTGGAAGCGATTTATAGTTACTTATCGGGCGCTTACTGGGCAAAGCACCGGCCACGCGAGATGGTAGAGCGCTCACTTAAGAATTCGCTTTGCTTTGGCTTGTTCGACGCGGGCAAACAAATTGGTTTGGCGCGGGTGATCAGCGACTTCGCTACCTTCGCCTACCTGTGCGATGTCTATGTCATCGACGCGTACCAGAAGCAAGGCCTGGGGACCTGGTTACTGGAAGTGGTGATGGCGCACCCAGACCTGCAAAATCTGCGACGCTGGATGCTGGCCACACGGGATGCGCATGCGCTTTATCGCAAGGCCGGCTTCACGGAGTTACTCTCGCCCGAGCGGTGGATGGAACTCTTCACGCCGCACCCGACGCCGCCCTAGTTCGTTAGGCGACCGGGGCCGCAGGAGCGCGCGCCGCGGTCTAGAATGTTCTTGTCCCCCCAAAGAAAGACAATAAAACGGGCGTTATGTCTTTCCCGTGTGTCTGTTCCTTGTCTAGCTCTTTCGGGAGAATCGTCAGTGTCGCGGCATTCCTCATGGTGCTTTCCCCCTCGGAATTCTCCTTTGCCGGCGAGGTAACTTTTGGCCTTAAGGGTAATTATTCTTTGCAACTCCCCGAGGGTTGGACAGCGAAACCGACCAAGGACGGTACGTTAAGCGCTAAAGGACCGGTTGGGCCCTGGTTGAAGGCGGCGATATTCGAAAGTGAGCGAACGGCCGAAGGACTGATGGACATGCTCGTCACCGAGGTGACGGCGAAGAAGCCCGGATACAAGTTCCTGGAAAAGGGTTCACGGAAAAGCAGCGCGGGCCACAACGCCTACCTTTTCCGCTTTCGGCTCGAGGAGAAAAAGTCAACCGAGTGGGTCGAGTACTATTTCCAGCTAGCGGAAAAGGAGGTCGTGCTGCTCTCCTTCGCGTTCCGGACAGGAACTGGCGATTCTTTCAAAGGCGACATCGATAGCATCTTCAATTCGGTCAAGATCGGCGCGGGCTCCCACTAAGGGGGCCGCCAAGCTGGTCCGACCAAACCCACCTTCGTCGCAGCCAGGAAATTTTCTTGTCACGCAAAAGAAAGATAATAAAACGGCGGGATGTCTTTGCCTTTCCTCTCTCCTTTGTCTCGCCGTTTCGGGCGAATCGTCGGGGCCACCGTATTACTGCTCGCTCTGTCGGCCGCGAATCTTTGTCTTGCGACAGAGGTAAAGTTCGGTCCCGGCAACAAGTATTCGCTGCAACTGCCTGACAGCTGGACACCACCGAAGGTGCAAAAGGATGGCACTTTTGGTGCAGATGGACCGGACGGTCTGAGTTTGAATGCCATGATCGGAACGACCGCGACAGCGCCCGAAGCTCTGATGGAAAAGATCATCGCAGGCAGTACGCAAAAAAAGGCCGGATATAAGTTGCTCGAGAAGGGTCCCTTCAAAAGCGCCGCGGGCCGCAAGGTGCAGCTTCATCGCTATCAGTTGGATGGGAAAGATGGCCCGACAGTGTGGGTGGATTACTATTTCCAGCTCGCGCAAAACGAGGTCGTGGTGCTCGTGTTCGCGTTCCCGAGCAACATAGCGAAGTCACCCAAGAGCGAGATCGAAACCATTCTCGACTCCGTGAAAGTCGCGTCGGCCGCCAGCCAGGATGAGTCGTGGCTCAATTCCGACGCTACTCCGGCATCACGCCCCCCAGCGAAAACCGCGCCGCCGTCTTCGACCTCATCAACAACAACCGGCACAACGGTTACTTTCGCGTCTAATTGCTCAGTCGAGCTGCCGCCCGGTTGGACCGCGAAGCCGGCTGACAAACACATCGAGGCGACGGGACCCGAAGGCACGCGCCTCGATGGGTTTTCGGAACTAACCTCGACATCCCTCGACTCGGCCTTGACCGCGCACCTAAGCGTATTTGCGAAGATGCCCGGATACGCACTGGTCGACACGGACTCAGTCGCCACCGAAGCCGGCGCTAAGGGGAAGCTGGCCTATTACCGCTACAACAGCAACAGCGGCCCGGTGGAAGAGGTGGGGGTAATCGTTGAAGTTGCGAAAAATCAACTCGTCACGCTGCGGTTTCTCACACCGAAGAAGCTGGACGAGAAATTCCACCACGCGGTAGACGCGATCTTTTCGTCATTAAAGATCAGCGGGACGGCCGCCACTCGTCCCAACGCCGCGCCGAGGGATACGCCGGCACAAAAGCCGAAACTAGATCCGAAAACCGACGAGGAGCGCGCCTATCAGATCCTGGACTCGATTAACCTGGCCGGGACATACGTCAGCGACAAGCGGTCGATGACATTAGGAGCTGACGGGAGGTTTGAGGCAAAAGAGGGCGGGAAGTCCTTTACCGGAACATACACCAGTGACAGCGGCACACTTAGATTCAAAGACAGCCAGGGTGAAACCTTTAGCCTCAAGCGGGAAAAGGATGCTTTAGTTACTCCGGATGGCGAACGTTTGCGCAAGAAGCGCTGACCGCAAGCGGGGCCGTGAAACGCCCACATCGTCAACTTCTCCGAGCTCGCGGCAAGATACCATGGAGGGGACTCGAACCCCTAAGGATTGCTCCACCAGGTCCTAAGTCTGGAGTTCTGCCAATTCGCGGCCGAAAATTTTCTTGTCGTTAAGGAAAAACCCCCTACAACGGCGGCATGTCTTTTCCTTTTTTCTTCGGAGTGTCCCGTCCTTTCGGGCGAACTATTGTGGGTGCCGTAGTCTTACTGCTGCTCGTATCCGCGGCGGAAATTTGCTCGGCTACCGAGGTGACTTTCGGCGGTAATTGCTCTTTCGAACTCCCTCCCGGCTGGACGCAAAAATCGCGGGAGGATAAATCATCATTCCTCGCAGAAGGACCTGGTGGAGTCCGTTTGCTTGTGAAGTCCGGCGAGAGTACCTACTCGCTCGAAGAAATGCTGGCACAGAACCTCAGCGTTTTCGAAAAGAAGCCCGGCTTTAAGGTGCTTGATAAGGGATCGCTTACTACCAAGGCCGGCCTCAAGGCGCAATTGCTGCGTTATCAAACGGACCGCAACAACGTGCCGGAGACGACCGCTAACTACTACCTTCAACTTGCGGACAAGCACATCGCCATCTTCGTCTTTATGCTGCCGCCCGGCAGCGGACCTTCGAAGTCGTATAGAAGCGACATCGAAGCCATCGTCAACTCCGTTAAATCAGCCAGCGCGGCGAGTGACGACGACTCATGGCTGACCAAGCCGGCAGAAAAGTCGAAGGGAGATTCGAAGGCCCCCAGTAGCGATGATTCCAAAATAGCCGGGAAATACGTCCTCGCCGGCGGCGGCGGGGACTACATGGAGTTGAAGGCCGACGGAACCTTCTCCTTTCAGATGCGCGGTGAATCGGGGACTGGCACCTACGTTCGCAACGGTGCGACGATCACATTGAAATTCACTGATACAGATACCGACGATGCCAAGCTCGATAAAGATGTCTTGATTGGGAAAGATGGATCTCGCTGGGTGAAGAAACCGTAAGCCGCTCTATGATTTTTTCTCTCCTCTCTTCTGCTGTTCGTTCTTCGCTTCGCGTTGTTGCGACGACACTGCTGGCTCTTGTCGTTCTGTCTCCTGTCGAAAGCTGTTTCGCCGCAGAGGTAACTCTCGCCGGCAAGTACTCGTTGGAACTGCCCGACGGTTGGACAGCCCCAATAGAATCCAAAACAGAATTGGAAGGCAAAGGACCCGGCAAAGCAGAGTTGTGGGCTGGTATTTTTGAGACGGACAAACCGGTTGAGGAGGTCAACGCGGACGAGATTATCGGCATGAATAGCGAGGCCGGCTACAAGGTGATTGAGCGTGGGATCGTTAAGCACAGCAGCGGAAGCAAAGCGCAGTTATCGCGTTTCCAGTTGGGAACCGAAGGACAGATCGTCGGCGTGGCATACACCCTTCGCCTGACCCCGAAGGAGGTAGTGATGCTGGTCGTTCGTATGCCGGCGGAGTCGATGAAGACAGCCAGGAGCGACATCCAGGCGATCTTCAATTCCATCAAGCCGACCGCCGCGAGTGGGGCCGAAGACACCTGGCTGACCAAGCCGGCAGAGTCGAAGGGAGATTCGAAATCAACCAGCGGCGAGAATTCCAACATCGCCGGGACATACGCCAGTGACAAACTCTCCATGCTGTTGAAAGCAGACGGGACATTTGTCGCCCAAGACCGCGGGAAGTCGCTTACCGGTACCTACACCCGCGACGGTACGACGCTCAGATTCAAAGATAGCAACGGTGAGACCTTCAGGCTCAAGTTCGAGGGGGAGGCGTTGGTTACCCCGGAGGGCAGCCGGTTGATCAAGCAAACTGAATCCGCTAACGAGCCTTCGAAAAAAACGGAGGACGCACCGCCGGCCGCCGCCAATCCGATCTGGCCCTGTGTGCTCGACCATGACACGCGCTCCGCGGTGGCAACGGCGAAACTAGGTTCGCCGACGACGATGCCGGGCACCGACGCCTCGATTCGTTTTCCCGCAGGCTGGGTTCGAGACACCGCTTCGGCCAAGGATCGTATCCTGTTAAACCGGCCGGATGGGATGGCGACCATCGTGGTTTACGGGCGTCTCGCGGGTTCTCTGCCGGAGTATGTGGATATCTACAAGCCGATAGCAGTGAGCAAAACGTTTCGCGAGCGCAGCTCTTGTCCGTACGCGACCTTAAAGGGTGCTTCTGGGACGGCCACTGTTTTTGAGCTACGGAGGCAGGTCGAAGGTGACTTTCAACTGCATGTGGTTTTCGCATTTTCCGGCAAAGGTCCGAACTCCGGCGCCATAACAGTGGTCGACTGCGTCGCGCCGCGAGAAATGGGGCCGGAAGAGCGAGGGATGTTTGAAGCTTGCCTTCAGAGTCTAAAGCTTCCTTCCGCGAGTTCCAGATAAGCGCTCGGCGCGTCCTCCATCGGGCCGCGCCGCGCAGAAGAGGTCGGAGCTATGCGCGTCCGGAAGAACAGTTAGTACCAGGGAGGGGACTCGAACCCCTAAGGATTGCTCCACCAGATCCTAAGTCTGGCGCGTCTGCCAATTTCGCCACCCTGGCTCACTGTTTTACGAGAGGAAATTGCAAGCTGGAAAATTTCTTTTCTCTGCCCGCTCTTTGCGCACAGCTTATTCCGGCACGGGATTCCCGCAATGGAAGAGTGCCAGGCTGGTAGGTCGAGAAGAGACCTGGCGTTTTCGCGCGGTCTTCCTGACCTATCCGTAATTTCCGCAGGCGAAATTACCGATCGTCCGAGATTAGCCGCGCATACGCCTCGCTCCAAAGGCGGGCATGACTCATCGCGATTACGTCAAACCGATTTCCGCCTCTGCCTCGGTCTTGTTACTCCTGGGAACTTGTTTCCTAGTCACGACCTCGAATCTGGAGGCGAAACGCTCCGCGCGCGCTGCTCGAGACATGACCTATTTCTACGAAGATATCCGGAGCGAGGTCTCGAGTCCCACTCCTGATCCGCGTCTCGCTGGCCGGTAAAATCTTCTTGCCTCTTTTGGCAAAGCCGACGCGTGAACTCGTGCCGCGTTGGGGGGGCAGATAATTACGCACTCTCGTCTTCCCTGGCTCTCGCTCAGTAACTTCCGCAGACGGATTCACACAGTCGCCGCCGCGCGACGCGCATGCCCCCGGCTAGAGCATGGAGGTATGAATCATATACTCAAAATCTCCTTCGCCTTGGTCGCGCTCGGCTTGTCTTCGTGCGCGTCGCCAGAACATGACTACGCTCAAAGCGTCGCGGCCTCCTGTCCCGGATACCACCAATATAATCAATGCGAACCGTGGGCGCGATCCTTCAATGCCAAACTAAAAGCGCAGCACATCGAAACCGCGCTGGTGGGTTACACCTGGAGCCAGCATGGCGAAACGGTCAACCATCTCGGGGTCTTCTTTAAGGCCGCCGATGGCTGGTGGTATCAGGATAATGTCACCGCGCCAGTCCAAGTGGATTCGTTTGGTCGATATGGCTGGAAACAGCGGATCGAGAATGCCCTCAATCCCAGCGGCGAACCGGTGAGCTACACCGTGGGCAGTTTGTTCATGAATCCGTAGACGTCCGGGGCGAGATGCCGAAATGAAAATCCTGATCGCCGAGGACGACGACATCAGCCGGCTTCTTTTGAGCGCCGCCCTGGCGAAGCTCGGACATGAGGTGCACCAGGCGGCGAATGGAGCCGAGGCCTGGGACGCGTGGCGGAACAACCAGTTTCAGTTTGTTATCTCTGACTGGATGATGCCGGATCTCGACGGATTGGAATTCTGCCGACGCGTTCGGGCCGCCGGGCGGATCGACTACACCTACATCATCCTGCTCACGGCGCGAACCGGGAAGACGAATTACCTGGAAGCGATGACCGCCGGCGCGGACGACTTTATCACCAAGCCGTTCGAGAGACAGGAGCTCTCCGCGCGCATTCGCGTGGCCGAGCGCATCCTGGAGCTGCAAGCGAAACTAACCACCGCGAACACGGACCTCGAGCGCCGGGTCTGTGAACGGACGGCGGAACTGGAAACGGCTCTTCAAGCCAAGGATGAATTTCTCTCGCGGGTCAGCCACGAGCTCCGAACACCGCTGAGCCACGTCCTGGGCTTTGCGCAGATCCTGGAAAGACAAGCGCTGACCGGCGCCCAGACCGCAAGCGTGCAGCAAATCATGACTAGCGGTCAGCGATTGCTTCGACTGATCGATCTTCTCCTGGCCGGAAAGCCGTTCACGAAACAAGAGAACGTATTTCATTATTCCGGTAAACTTTTTCGGCCCGCAGATGCGCACGCGATTGTCGGGTAGTGCAATAGCATCCGCACCGGGCTTCCCACATTTATCGCAAGGCGCTCGCTGGAGCGGCCGGTTCGCGCAGCAAAGGTTATTGCGAGTGCCGCTCCTGAATTTTTAAAAGACAGCTCGGTAAAAGCCGTATCGGGATTTACGCAGTGACCGCGAGAGGCCCCGCATGCGCGTGGCTATAGCATAAAGTAGCCGTGGACTCTCGTGCAACAAGCTCCTGAGTGGCCCGGCAGATCAGCGCAAAAGAACGTGCCAACCCAAAAGAATATCGCGGAGGACAAAGCGATAACCGCCGTGCGTTTTCCGATCCGGCTTCTCACCATCGCCTGTCTGTTTACGATCGTAGCTTTCGCCGGGTTTGGCTGGATTATTTTCGACGATATCCGCGATGCCAAAAGCTTCACAGACCGGCTCTCGCGAATCGAGGAACTCCGAGGCATCATCATCCATCTGGACGAGGTGTTGAGCATGTCCGCCCGGATGGCGGCGGCAACGGGAGATTTACAGTGGGAAGAGCGGTATCGCCGTGTCGAACCGCAACTGGATGCCGCAATCAAGGAAACAAGAAGAATGGGCACCGGCCCCTCCGACGTCCAAGCCGCGACAAAAACGGATGAGGCAAACCTCAAGTTGGTGGAGATGGAAAATCGCGCTTTTACTTTGGTTCGCGCCGGCCACAAGGAGGAGGCGCAAGCCGCATTGTTCAGCGCCGAGTACGAAACGCAGAAAGAGATCTTCGTTGAAGGAATAACCTCGCTGGTCAAGCAACTCAGGCGCGAGTTTGATGAAAGGCTGCAGGACGACCACCGCAGTGATTGGCTCGTAACCATCGCCGGTCTAGTGGCCAGCGGGATATCGCTTTTGGCGTGGTTCGGGGCAGCGCGCGGCATGCGACGATGGCGCGCCCAATTGTTGGAGAGCTTCCACCAAGAGGCAGAAGCGGAGGGAAATCTCCGCACGGCGCATGCAGAACTTGAGGTACGAGTCAAAGACCGCACCGCGGAACTGGCGCAAGCCGCGGACGAACTGCGCGAGAGTAACCGGCGTTTCAGCGACATGCTTGGGAATCTCGAGTTGATCTCGATGATGATGGACCAGACCGGACGGATCACCTATTGCAACGATCACCTGCTACAACTGACGGGTTGGCAGCGAGCCGAGGTGCTGGGCGCGGACTGCTTCGAACTCCTTGTGCCCGCCGAGATTGTTCATGAGATGCGAGGCGTTTACACGGCGTTACTCGCCGACCAGCCCATCGCGTGGCATCACGAGAACGAAATCGTGACGCGCTCCGGAAGCCGACGGCTCATTCGGTGGAACAACTCCGTCCTGCGTTCCGCCACCGGGGGCGTGATCGGGACGGCCAGCATTGGCGAGGACATCACGGAGCAGAAACGAAACGAGGACGCACTTAAAAAGGGCGAGGAACAATATCGCGCCCTTTTCGCGTCGAACCCGTTGCCCATGTGGATCTACGATCTCGAGACGCTTGCGTTTATCGAAATCAATGACGCCGCCATAGCTCATTACGGCTATCGGCGCGAGGAGTTCCTCTCCATGACCATCGCCGACATTCGGCCCATCGACGACAGGCCATTGTTGCTCGCGCATGTCGCCCAGGTCGCCGGCCAGGCCGTAGACAAGGCGGGTGTCTGGAAGCATCGAAAGAAGGACGGCTCAATGATCGACGTTGAGATCACATCTCACGTCCTCGATTATGGTGGGCGGCGCGCGGAACTGGTCTGCGCTTTCGACATCACGAAACGGAAACTGGCGGAGCAGGCTCACGGAGCGGCTGAAGAAAAATACCGCTCGATCTTCGAGAACTCGAACGAGGGAATCTTTCAGAACACACCCGACGGCCGGATGATCTCTGCCAATCCGGCCCTCGCGCGCATGCTAGGATATGACTCGCCCGAGGAGTTGATCCGCGAAAGAACCGACATCGAGCAGGACAGCTTCGTTGACCCGGAATTACGGGAAAGATTTGTGCGCCTGCTTGAGGAAAAAGGATCTCTCAGCGATTTCGAATATGAAGTCAGACGCAAGGACGGAACTCCCATCTGGGTCTCCGAATACACGCGCATCGTTCGGGATTCCGCCGGCGGCGCGGCCTATTACGAAGGCAGCGTGCAAGACGTTACGATGCGGAAGCGGGCCGAAGCGGAGCGCCAGGTGATTTCCGAAATCGTCCAAGGCGTCATCACGACGAATAACCTGGGCGAGTTGCTTCAGCTGGCCCATCGTTCCATCAGCAAGGTCCTCTACGCGGAGAACTGCTTTGTCGGACTCCATGACGCCAAAACGGATTTGATCCATTTCGAGTTTTGGATCGACAAGCTTGATTCCGTTCCTCCGCCGCAACCCATTTCCAACGGCTTTACCCGAAGCAGCTACGTCTTGCGTTCAGCTAAACCGCTTCTTCTTACCACGGAACTTAAGAGACAGCTGTTTAACGAAGGCAAGGTTGCGCAGAGCGGCTCCGATTCTGCCTCTTGGCTGGGTGTGCCGCTGAGGACCCCCGCCCGCACCATCGGCGTCCTGGCTGTCCAGCATTACGAAAAGGAAGGCGCTTACAGCGAGCGCGACCTGGAGTTCCTCTCATCCGTCGGCGATCAAATCGCGCTCGCGATCGAGCGAAAGCAGGCCGAGGAAGCATTAAAACGAAGCGAAGTCCGCCTCGCCGACGCCCAGAAAATGGCCCATGTCGGCAGCTGGGAATGGGATGTGACCACGAACAAAGTAGTCTGGTCCGATGAAGAATATCGGCTCTTTGGGTTGGAACCGGGCGCGTGCGAAACCACCTGGCGTTTTTATCTTTCCCTGGTTCATCCGGACTCACGGAAGGACGCCCTGAGGTGGTTCAACGCTGTCCGGGCGATGAAAAAATCATCGCGCATGGATATGCTTATCGTGCGGCCCGACGGCCAGGAGCGCATCCTGAACTGTTGGGCCGATGTGGTGCTGGACGAAACGGGTAACGTGATCCGGGTAGTCGGCACTTCACAAGACGTCACCGAGCGGGAAAAGGCCGAGCGCGCCCTGGGCGAGAGCGAGGAACGCTTTCAGCTCGTCTCTCGCGCTACGAACGATGCCATCTGGGATTGGGACGTCATCGCCAACTCGATCTCATTCAGCGAATCGTTCGGGACGCTGTTCGGTTACCGACCCGGCGAATTCGAATCGACCATGGAGTTTTGGATCCACGGAATCCATCCGGATGACCACGATCAGGTGATGGAGAGTGTCTACCGCGCCTTCGCGAGTGAGGAGGAATCGTGGACGAGCGAGTACCGCTTCCGCTGCGCTGACGGGTCGTATGCGTTTGTCTACGACCGCGGATACGTGGTGCGCGATGTGGGGGGCAAACCGCTCCGCATGGTCGGAGCGATGATGAACATCACGGAACGAAAGGAGATCGAAAAGGAGCTGCAGCGGCAACAAAGCGAGTTGCGAGCCCTCTTCGATCTGATGCCCGCGATGATCTGGTTCAAGGACACGAACAACGGCATCCTGCGAGTCAACAAAATGGCGGCTGAAGCGGTGGGGAAGTCCGTCGGGGAGATCGAAGGGAAACCGTCGCTCGAAATCTATCCAAACGAGGCTTCTAAGTTTTACGCGGACGATCTTAAGGTGATCCATTCGGGAGCGCCCAAACTGGGATTTGTCGAAACGCTAACAGGTCCGGGGGGACGAGAACTCTCGGTGCAGACCGATAAGGTCCCCTATCGCGACAAGGACGGAAAGGTCATTGGCATCGTGGTCATGGCGCAGGACATCACCGAGCGCAAGCAGGCCGACGAGACACGGGCGAGGCTCGCGGCCATCGTGGACTCCTCCAGCGATGCCATCGTAGGGAAGACGCTTGAGGGAATCTTTACCAGCTGGAATGCCGCGGCCGAGCGCTTGTTTGGCTATCGGGGCGAGGAAATCATTGGCCAGCCGAGCGCGATGATCATTCCGCCCGATCATCGGGGGGAGGAGGCGGAATTCCTGGAGCGCCTGCGCCGGGAGGAACGCATCGAGCACTTCGAAACCGTGCGCGTCGCAAAAGACGGGCGGCGGATTGAGGTGTCACTCAGCGTTTCACCGGTACGCGATGCTGCGGGCCGGCTCATCGGAGTGTCGAAAATCGCCCGCGACATCACCGAGCGCAAACGGGTGGAGAAAGCGCTGCGGGTGAGCGACGAACGGTTGCGAGTCGCACTCTCGGCCTCCGGCACCGGCACTTTCCGGTGGGATATCCGCTCCAATGAGTTGAGTTGGGATGATTCGCTGGATGCTTTGTTCGGCCTGCCTCCTGGACAGACGATATGTTCGCTTGAGACGTTCATCGCCGCGGTGCATCCCGATGATCGCCCTAAAGTGATCGAACGCTGCCAGCGCTGCGCACAGGAAGGGGCGGATTTCGACATGGAGTTTCGCATTCTGCGGCCCGACGGGAGCCTTCGCTGGCTGGATGACAAAGGGAAAACTTTTTTCGACGACGCCGGCCAGTCGCTCTACATGACTGGCGCTTGCGTGGACATCACCGAACGCAAGCGCGCGGAAGAAGCATTGCGGAAAAGCGAAGCCGAATTCCGCACTCTGGCCGAAGCAATGCCGCAAATCGTCTGGATCACCCGACCCGATGGCTGGAACACGTATTTCAGCCAGCAGTGGATGGATTACACCGGGCTTTCCCTCGAAGAAAGCCTGGGTCACGGGTGGAACAAGCCTTTCCATCCCAATGACCGACAGCGCGCCTGGGACGCCTGGCAGCACGCGACGGCGACCGCCGGAACTTACTCACTCGAATGCCGCCTGCGCCGCGCGGATGGAGAATACCGCTGGTGGTTAATCCGCGGCGTTCCCCAGACGGATGCCACCGGCCACATCCTGAAATGGTTCGGCACCTGCACGGATATCCATGACCTGAAGTTGTCAGAACTCGAGATCTCCCGAACCAACTTGGAGCTGGCCGCGGCAAAGGAAGCCGCGGAAGCCGCCAACCGGGCCAAGAGCGAGTTTCTAGCGAACATGAGCCACGAAATTCGCACGCCGATGAACGGCATCATTGGCATGACCGATCTCGCCCTTGAAACCGAGCTGAATCGCGATCAGCGCGAATACCTCGGGATGGTGAAAAGCTCGGCGCACTCGTTGCTCGTTTTGATTAACGACATCCTCGATTTTTCCAAGATCGAGGCGGGCATGCTGCAGCTCGAGGCGATTGACTTCAGTTTGCGCGAATGCATCAGCGCCGTCCTCAAGCCGCTCGGATTGCGCGCCGACCAAAAAGGTCTTGAACTCGTCGCGGATATTTCCTCCGACGTGCCCGATCACTTCGTCGGCGATCCGTTGCGGCTGCGCCAGATCCTGATCAATCTCACGGCCAACGCGATCAAGTTCACCGAGCGGGGCGAGGTGGTCATAAACGTGACCAATCGGCCCGGGACCAACGGGGAAACCGAACTGCAGTTTTCCGTCACCGACACGGGCATTGGCATCCCCGTTGAAAAGCGTAACACGATTTTCGAACCATTTTCGCAAGGGGACGGTTCGACGACGCGGACGCATGGCGGCACCGGGCTCGGGCTTTCCATCGCTTCGCAGTTGATCCAAAAAATGCGGGGCCGGATCTGGCTCGAAAGCACCGTGGGTGAAGGCACGACGTTCCATTTCACGACGGTTTTGAAAGTCCAGGACAGGCAGGTGCTAGTCCCGGAATGTGGCGAACTCGATGATCTGGTCGCAATGCGCGCGCTGGTCGTGGACGATAACGCCGTGCACGGCCGCATCCTCCAGGAGATGTTGTCGAACTGGCGGATGTCTCCGACGGTGGTGGCGTCGGGCGAGGCGGCCTTCGAAGAAATGTTGCGCGCGGCCGAGGGCGGCTTCGCTTATCAGCTCGTCCTCCTCGATGCCGTCATGCCGGAAATGGATGGTTTCGCCCTGGCGGAGAGAATCCAACATCGACTGGAGCTCGCGGGCGCGACGGTAATGATGCTGTCATCTGCGATGCCGGCCGGCACAGCCGCACGTTGCCGCTCGTTAGGCATCGCGAGCTATCTGACGAAACCGGTCACGCAATCCGAATTGCTCGACGCCATACTCGGTGCCGTCAGTCATAATTCGGAAAAACTGATAGTTCGCGCTCCGGAAATGCCGGCTCCACTCGATGCGCTTCCCGCGTCGGCTCTGCGCATCCTGGTGGCGGAAGACAATCTTGTTAATCGCGCCGTCGCCACGGGCATTTTGGAAAAACAAGGCCACGTCCTTGTCCACGCCTCCACCGGCCGTGAGGCAGTCGACGCTTTTTCCGACGGAGCCTTCGATCTCATTTTGATGGACATGCAGATGCCACTGATGGACGGATTCGAAGCGACGCGCTGCATTCGCGAAATCGAAGAGACGACCGGCGGCCATATCCGGATCGTGGCAATGACCGCGCACGCGATGGCAGGGGACCGGGAGCGTTGCCTCGCTGCGGGAATGGACGATTATGTTTCCAAGCCGCTGCTGAAGGAAGATCTACTTCGCTCGCTCCGCGGTGCTCAAACCGCAGAGCCCGATCCTGAAAGCATGGAGCAGGTCATCCACGCACCTGGGAAGTTGGTGGAACAGTGCGACGGCGATGAAGAATTGGCCGCCGAACTGGTCGCGATTTTTCGCGACAGCGCCCCGTTGCTCGTCGGGGCGATCCGCGACGCCGTCGAGAAGGGAGACGGAGCTGCTCTCAGCACTAGCGCGCATAAGCTGCTCAGCTCATTGGGATGTTTCGGTGCGGCAGCCGCGCACGCCTGCGCGCTGAGCCTGGAAACGCGCGGCCGAACGAATGATCTCCGCGGAACAAAGGAAGCATTCGCGGAGCTCGAGCGAGAAATCGACAAAGTTTACGCCGCGCTTGCGTGAAAGGCTGATCCTGAGGGACGCGCTGGGTGCTGAAATTTCCACCCGGAGACCGGGACCTTTGATCCCGTTCCGAAGTCCTACGTAGTAGTTTGTTTGGAACCGCGTAGTCAGCCGCTTCGCGTCGGGTCTAAGGGGCGCTTTGAGTAAGGCTTGATCATGAAAAAGCCCAACTCGAAACTCACTCGCAAGACCCTGTCGAAATCGCCTACGGGCATCCGCGGTCTGGATGAAATCACCGAAGGAGGACTGCCGGCGGGGCGACCGACGTTAGTCTGCGGGGGAGCGGGCTGCGGCAAGACTCTTCTGGCAATGGAATTTCTCGTTCGCGGCGCGACCGAATACAACGAGCCGGGAATCTTCATGGCGTTCGAAGAAACGAGCGAGGAACTGACCGAAAACGTCGCTTCGCTGGGGTTCGATCTAAGGGCGCTGGTCGCACGCAAGAAGCTCTTGCTTGATTACGCAAATACCTCCGGATGAATCCGGCTACCGCGCACAACATGAACGGAATCCATTTTGACCCTGATTGGGCCCCGGTGGCCGCGCCCAAGGCGCCCGTATCACTTCAGATCGTGCGGCCCTTGGACGAGGAAAGCATTCCTATCGTTATCGCTGAGGATGATCCCGTCTCGCGCCGGCTTGTTACCGCCGTGATCGAGGCCGGCGGTTTCCGCACTATCGTTGCCAACGATGGCAACGAGGCGATGACTGCACTTCGCGCCCAGGAGGGCGCGTGCATTGCCGTAATCGACTGGATGATGCCGGGGATCGACGGCGCGGAAATCTGCCGCCGCATTCGAGAGAGTGGCCGGCGCGTTTATATCATCATGGTCAGCGCGCGGGGCACGAAGATAGACACGATCGAAGGCATCGATTATGGCGCAGACGATTACCTGGTGAAGCCATTCGATCCTAACGAACTGCTGGCCCGGGTAAGAGTGGGGCTGCGGGTCATGAAAACTCAGGAGGCGCTGGTCCAGCGCGTCCGGGCTTTGGAAAGCACTGTCGCTGAAGTCGGTCTGCTGCGATTTCAAATACCTCTTTAACTGATCCCCTTTTTCTTTCGACGCCCACTGACAGCTTGGAATTAGGATCGCTCAAACTGCGCATCCACTTTGATTCGGGCCAGAGACTCACGCATCAGACCGACGCATCCGGGGGAAAAGAAAAACATGTCTAACGATACCCTTTGGGGGCTTTTCAACTTCGCATCCGAGGCGAAAAAAGAGCGTCCCCGGCTTCCAACTGAGCAGCAGTGGACCGCCCCCGAAACCCGCGACGATCCTCAGGATCCGTTTGGTGAATTGAACAGGCTAACCCATGTCCGGCCCTGACGATAAGTTCGGCGGACGCTTCCTGGCGCTGCCGAGCCGGCTTCAGGCCGCCTTGGCGCCCGAGCGAAGCCGAATCCTCATTGTCGAGGATGATCCGGTCAGCGCGAGAATCCTGGAAGCTACGCTTTCAAAGTTTGGCTACGAACCGGTGCTGGCTCGCGATGGCGGGGAGGCCTGGGATAAATTCGACCAGGAACCGGCGCGCTTGATCGTGAGTGACTGGATGATGCCGAAACTAGATGGCCTGGGCCTCTGCGAAAAAGTGCGGGCCCGCGAGCAGACGCCTTATACCTACTTCATCCTTCTCACCGCGAACCGCACCAGCGCCGCTAACTATAAACTCGCGAGCGCGGCAGGAATTGATGACTTCCTGACCAAGCCGCTGGATCGCGAAGCGATTCGGATGCGGCTGGCGGTGGCGGAAAGAATCCTGAAATACACCGCGGAGATCCGGAAATTGAAAGAGTTAATCCCGATCTGCATCTATTGCCGGAAAGTGCGGGATGAGCATGACTGCTGGGACCAGGTCGAGAATTACATTCAAAAAGAGACCGGGACCCGGTTCAGTCATGGCGCATGTCCGGAATGTTTCGAGCAGGAAGTGAAACAGCTCCAGAGCGCGAGCGGAACCTCGTAGCGCTCGCTAACTCGGCCCCCCAATAATATCCTGCAAATCGAAGTTCGCGTCCTCACATTTTTGGGGAGGCCGCGTGGCCGAGCGGTACGGCGTCTATCATGCCGGCACCGCAACAGGCAAAATCAAGATCTGCTGCTCCGGTCCGCTTTCGGCTTTGGCTTTCGCGAAGTTTAGATGCGGTTCGTAGTCTGGATACTCGGCGCGTTGAGTCCAACTCAGGACGCCACCGATTGTCAGCAACTGCACGCGCGCGAACTTCTCGCCCGGAGCGACTTGATTAACAGGGCGAACACGACATTACTGCGCGTGTGCTTCTTCAGCGGATCGGCTGCATTCTCATGGTTCTCCTTTGGTTCCGCCCGGCCGCGAGCGGATGCGATCTTTGCGGCTGCTACACCCCGCAAATCGAGACGATGCCGCAACTGGCGGAGGCATCCTCTTTTGGCCCGTCGTTGCAGCCGGGCGGGGCGCAAGTCGATGGATGGGACCGCGTCTACGTCGCGCTCGCCGAACAATTCACCCACTTCGGCACCATCCAGATCGACGGGGACGAAGTCGCCAACCCGACTGGGCAGTATCTCGATAGTTCGATCACGCAACTCGTGGCGGGCTACAGCTTCACTTCGCGCTTCGCGTTACAGGTCAACCTGCCGGTGATCTATCGCTCGTTCGAGCGCCCCGAAGGATTCGGAATCGATCGCGGGACGGAATCCGGTTTCGGCGACGCTTCGCTTCTCGGAAAGTTTGTCGTGTTCCACCACGAGACCGGCCGCAGCCGCGAAGTCACCTTTGAGGATTCCAAGAGTCCGCGCACGGAGCTGCACGCGCCCACCTTCACCGTCTCGGCCCTGCTCCTTGGCGGTGTGAAATTTCCTACCGGCGCCACCGGTCGCCTCAAGGAAGAGTTTGAAGAGATGGAGGTTCCGGGCGCGCCCGAAAGCGGCATCCACGGCCATGATCTCACCCTCGGCACCGGCTCCTATGACGCGCTCGTAGGTGGACAGGTTTCGCTTCTTTATCGGGCTTTCTTTTTCCAGGCCGACACCCAATTCGCGCTCCGGGGCGAGGGCGCCCACCAGTTCGAACCCGCCAATGATATTTCGTGGAGTGGAGGTCCCGGCTACTACCTTATCCGAAGCCGCAAAGTCCTTGTCGGCGTGCAATGCGTTTGTTCCGGTGAACAGAAGGGCCTTGACCGCATGGCCGGCATGCCGATGGAGGATTCCGGTATCACCTCTGTCTTTCTCGGACCACGCCTGCTCGTGTCTTACGGTAAACTGAGCGGTGAACTGGCCGCCGAGTTCCCCGTCTTAATCGACAACACCGCGCTCCAAGTCGTGCCCGACTACCGTCTGCGGGCGAGTTTCGCGGTCCGGTTTTGAGCGAGACGCTCCGCTAGATCGGACGCGTCCCTCGCCATTGCGGAAATCGTTCGCAACCCCAGAAGATGTAAAGAAAAGGCTTGCTGGCGGCATTACGAATCTGTAATCCAGCCCCATGCTTTTTCGCCTTCACTCTCGCGCTATCGCCCTTTTCGCCGGGGCGGCGGCCATTCTCGGTATCGCCGGCAGCCAGTCGCTTCACGGCCAGGAGGCCGTCACCACGCAGAGGGTCACCGTCTCCGGAGAAGAAGTGCCGAGTTCTTATGGAGCGACGCCCGGTTTCTCCCGAAGCCGTTTTTCAAACCTTACCCAGTCTTATGTGCTGCCGCCCGGGGCCGTCTTCGCCGGGCTTATCTACCAGGGCGATTCGCTCAAGTTCAATCGACCCGATCACATGTTGACGCAGGAAATCGAGATCGGGTTGCCCAACCGATTCGGTTTGGCATTTGAAAACTCGGTCGAAAATCATCGCGGCCGCACCCAGGAGCGCACGTTCAGCATCGAAGGCCGCTATGCCCTGGCCGATTGGAACAAGATCCTGCTCAACCCGACGCTCTTCGTGGAATACAAATTCGGCGTCGGCGACATCCTCCATGATGAGGGGCCGCCGGAGGAAGTTCCGAAAGGCGAAGGCCGGGCGTTCCTCGAAGAGCACCTGCCGCTGCCCGATTCGTTCGAAGTGCGACTGCTCCTCGCCCAGGATTTCAGCAACAAGGTGGAGTGGGCCGCCAATTTGTTTTTCGAACAGGAGGTCGGCGGCGACCGCGGCCGCGAAGTTGGATTCTCGCAAAGCATCATGTTCCCCATCCTGCTTTCGAACGAGCGCCTGAAAGTCGGCGCGGAAATGCAATACATTAACTTCACCGACGCCGGCCTCCGGGAGGAGGGAACCAACTCTGCCCGGGTCGTGATCGGACCGACCGTAGCGTGGAAGCCTTCGCGAAATACCCGGCTCGATGTCTCTCCCCTCTTTGGGGTAACGGATGACGCGCCTCACGCCTCCGTGTTCGTCGTCTTTTCCATGTTGTTCGGCGGGAGTGAACCTTCGCAAGCCGAAGCGCCTGCCTCTACCCGGAACCGCTGAGTTCTAGCGCTCCGCGGATCACGCCGGGACCGAGTTTCAGCTTGTCCGGGTCTGACGCGGAGGTTATCACTGAATCGTGAAGCCTTTTCAGGCATTCTCCCCACCAAAGCCCAGAAATAGGCGGCCGAATGACGCCTTTTTTCCCGTCACTAGGACGTCCATTTCTCGTTAGGCCCATGCTGCCGTCGCTCCCGATGTCACTGATCTCTGCAGCTCTGTTATTAGCGCAGTGCACGGACAGCTCGCGCATACCAACCGCAGGTCACCCGGTCGTCGAGGACACCAAAGACCTCGGTGGCGGCTTTCGCCGCGTCGGACTCGCAGAGTATATGACCGGCGGATTTGAGAGTGTCTATCATGGCGACTACTTATATTTTCGCGACCAACGCGTTTCGTATTACGTGTCCTCTTCACTGTCGCCGAGCAAGGATCTCGCCGCCTACGCGGATATCGACTTCCAGTCCGAGTGGCGCAAGGATCAGTACGGCTTCCATGTTTTTCTCTTTCGCGCCGCGGACCAGAAAGCTATTCGCCTCACCACAAGCCCGCTTTACTACCAGGGCGAGTTTACGTGGGAGTGGCATGAGTCTGACCATTTTGTCTTGCTCCACTTCAAAGACGGCAGTGCGCCTCAACGCTTTGCTCTTCCACCCAACAAGGCCTAACCATGCGATGGAGCGAACGGCGGACCGCTGTGCGCTCAACTTTTGAGATGGCTTCCACACTTTCACTCCGAGCGACACGCGCTCTCGTGCGCCGTCGCTCATCTTGTTCTCGTTAGGGCTTTCACATGCAACACCTACTCCAATCAGTAACGGCAGCCGTCGCGCAGCAGAACTGGTACGCGGCTCTCAGCACGGCTCTAGTGGTTCCGGACATTTGCGGCTGGCTCGAAGATTCCGCGGCAGGCTCGCAGAATCGTTACGTCGCGTGGTTTGATCGCTTCGTCGGCCCTCAGTACATCCGCGAGATCGGTCCAGATCGTGAGCGCCACGTCTTCCTGAGTGGGCGTGATTGCTACGCATTGCGATGTGCGTTCTTGCACGAGGGTCGCGAGGAAATTGTTTCGCAGAGCGCCCGCGAGGCACTCGAGCGCTTTCAGTTCACAGTGGCACCACCTACTTCGACAGTTCACTGCAACCAACTCGGGTCGAAACTCCAGCTCCAGGTCGACATCTTTTGTGCGCAGATCGTCGCTGGCGGCGAGCGGTGGGTTGTTGAGGTGGGCAGCCAGCCGGAAGTAGCTGCGCGCATCCCGACACGTCTGCGCATCTACGACGTAAATGGCACTCCGATCAACCAGACCTAACCAGGCGATGGAGCGAACGGCGGACCGTTGAGCGCCCGCTATTGAGATGACTCCCTCACATCCACTCCGAGCGACAGGCGGTCTCGTCCGCCGTCACCCATCTTGTTCTCGTTAGACGTAACAGCCACGCGCATGTCCGAGTCCTTCTACAACATGTCCGAACAGATTCGGCAGTGGTATGATCTCGAACACTACTTCGACGGCATTCTTATCTTCAACCTGAAGAAGCGAGAAGCGCCTAGTGTCTACACGTTCGACGAATCAGACGTTGATGATTCCGACGACCTGATCTCGCGCATCGAGGAGGCAGAGAAGCCTTACCTGCCGGAGGTCGAGGCGGCCATCGCGCTCATCGCGCTTTCTGGCGAGGTGGATTTGGACGGTTTCAGCCTGGAAGCCCTCTCAGTCTTACGCAAGCGAGCCGAGACTGCTGCTTGGTTCATTCACACGCTCACGACCGCTAGCACGACCTTGTTTCCGCACCCGCAGTGTTCGATGGGCGATGCTGTGCGATGGCTTCTCGTGGATTGGTGGGCGGAGCACGGCAGAGAAATGGCCGCAGATCACGAGATCGTTTCATGGTGGACTCAGCGGAACGTCTAACCAGGCGATGCAGCGAACGGCTCGCTAACGTTCCGCCAAAAGCTTGATCGGGTGAATCTCCCAGGCCTTGGTCGGCCTTAGTCCCTCGGGGCCGACGTTGTGGGGCGCGCGATGCTCGCCGTCCCACAGAAGCGTGCCGGTCACGCTAACGGGAACCGGCTTCACAAAAAGACCGTCAACGTTCTCGTGCTTCTTGAGCATCGCCCGGATATCGCTGCGGCGTTGCGGGAAGGGACTCTTGGTTGGGTTGGCCGAAGGCAGGCCCGAAATCTCGCTGTTCATGAATCTGGTGGTCGAGGTCAATTCCGACGTGCTCCCCAGGATCACGTGGAAATCGTGATCGCTTTCTGGCGCGACCCAATAGATGAAAGCCGGTATCTTCACGTTCCGTTTTTCCAACGGGACCCGGGGACTTACATTCCCTTTCTTCACCACCAGCTTCGGGAAATCCTTCGACATCTTGCTATCCGCAGGGAGCGGCGTGAACAACGCGTCGAGTGTGGCGAACGTTTCGACCGGCCCCGATTCGAACGAAGTCTTCGCCGCCGCGCGATAAGAAGTGGGCGGAAAAATCTCAGAGCCGGAACCGGCGCGCTTTCCCGCAGCCATCGCCAACGGGCGCGGTGCCGGGGCTTCACCGGGCACGACGCGGAGCGTTCCCGCGCGGGCCTTGGCCAGGAGCGCCGCGTAGAGCTTCGGTTGTGGGACACCTGCCGTTACGCAAGGCGTTGTCAGGGCGAGCGCGATGAGGAATAAAATGCAGGTGAAGGGGATGATCCCAGCGAGGCGGGGGGACGTTTTCATTCGGCCATGGTGCTGCCGCCGAGGTCTGAATGCAAGCCCTCCACGAGCATGCTCATCACAAAGCTAGAGGGATGCAATTCTCCGCGGAAATAAGCCGAGGCGAATCCCACTGGACTTAATGATCAGCGAGTGACGAGCTTCGCAGACCCAGCTGCAAGAATTGGCGGGTTTCACTTATGTTGGAACGTACGACTGTGACCATCGATGGTTGAACTTCTCGAGAAGTGTTTGTCGCAACTCCGAAGTGCTGTCGCCTTCGAGAAAAATCAGGAATGATTCTTTCGTTCCGATGTCTTTGATTCCATGGCCAACGATAATCAAAGCGTGCTCGGAGATGATATAGCGGTCGTGTAACTCGCCGGAGTCCGGAAAAATGCGCACCTCCAACGTAGGACTCTCTCTTTTGAAATCCCTTAGTTCTCGCGCGAATGCGCCTGCCGTCTCGCTCGTTCGGGCGGTGAGGAACTGAAGCGGCGACCCATGCCTGAAGTGGTATAACACCGCAAGTGTTCCGCGGCCGTAATACTTATCGACGACACAGATCCGACCGGAAAGCTGCTCAGCGATTGTTGGTAGGGTAACATGCCGGTCGCGCCACGGCTGTGTGCCATCGATAATAATTGCTCGCACTCCCGTCGCCGAGTACTTCGCTTGTAGAAATGCGACCCCTTTTTCGGCGATCATATATGCAAGCTCGGTCGACGTTTCATCATACCGTTTTCTCATTATCTTCTTACCTGCACGCATTAGCAGCTGCTCAAGCTGATCTTCCCGGACCGCTATCCCCCGTAGTTCCAGCAAATGAGCCAATTCTGATGCGTACATTGGAGAGTGATGTCCGAAGTAATCTCTCATCACCCACAACATCCAAAGAGCCGCGTCTTGCGATGTCTTTAGCTTCCGCTGGTCAGGGAAGGTTGGAAGTTTTGCTTTTCGCAGGTCACTCTCGAACCTGCAATCCATGAAGTTCACGACCGCATCACCATCATGATACTCGCGGCGTCTCATCACTGGGCGGGGCTATTGAGGAGACCGGGTTAAGCCGGTGTGATTTTTACAAGGCCGAAACCAATAAGCTCTTTCAACAGGTCTGCGGTCTTTGACTCGAGGTTTTGTCCTTCGAATTCGATGTAACCGATGTTCTGGAAGTTCGTGGGAAAATGCAGCCCCTTCTCTTTGAAAATCATTATCCGATCTCCGTAAGCGAATGAAGCCGCTCCAAGCTCGTGGACAACATTCTCTGAGGGACGCCAGATTTCTTGCTGATTCTCGTCAAAAAATCTCTCATCGCGGGTGAAAATGAGTATGGCCGACCCGCATTGCATCATCGTGTCTTTCACCTTCTGCGAGATAGGCCGGCCGAGGTTCGCTTCATCTACAGTCACTCGGTGCGGAATGCGGAAGGTGGTGAGAATCGCCTGAAGCTTTTGGAGGGGCACCTTGTCTTTCCCGTGTCCAATGAAAATCGGCTTCGGAGCACTGTCATTTTCCGGTGGGGGCGGTGTGGATGGTGACGCGCCTGGGGCTGGGGGGTGCGGAACATCAGCATCAAGGGGAGGCGTATCCGGCATCACCTCCGGCTCGTCTTCTTTCCCGTTTGATTGAGTAGTGGTGTCTGTAACGGCTTCCAAATCTAACAGGACATGGGGAGACCCGCCGATATCGCGGACGATCTGAACGAATCTACCGTTCTGCTCTATGAAACGGGCGCACTCGCCTGCATGCTCCAACGGCACTCCAAAATCGGCGTTGAGGATCTTCGGGAACATTTCCGTCGAGGGCAACTTCCGCTCTCGATATGCGGTATAGAACCGTTTGAAGACGTCGGGCTTTATTGCGGCCTCACGTAAAGCCTTCATCCGGTCGGTCGGCGATGTTGTTTGCGTCGCTCGTGCGCCAAGCTCAGTAAGAAGAATCTCTGAGGCTTTTTCAGTACCGTCGGTCAGACCGTATTTGAAAGAGGAACTTAGCAAATCGCGATAGTTGCTGCTGCTTGGCTTGATTCCGAGAGCATCGGAAAGCAAAAGGCGTTTGAATGGTTGACCACCCCTTTCGTCGGCGACCTTTTGCGCGACGGGTAACGCGTCTTCCAGTGTGTGGAACGGAAAGTTACGACGTTTTGAGGGTTCTTTTTCGGGTTTCTTCGCCATATCATTTTCTCCGTTTATCCGGCTCTTTAGCGACGCCTTTGAAGGGCTTGCCGTCTTTCTTCACGTTCATGAACTCGCCGCGCTTTTTGCTGCCGGGCGTTTCGTTCCGTTTGGTCCAGTCTTTTGTCTTCGGGTTGTTCGATTGCGTGCGGGCTTTCACCGCCCCTTTGCGTGATCCTTTGCCTGTGTCTTTTGCCATATGTTTCTGTATGCCCATCTCCGGTGATGGGCAATGCGCAGACCAAATTGACTTCCAAACTAGCAGATGTTCAACTGAACACAATGCGTTCCAATCAGCTCGAAAACGCCCTGGACCGGCTTACCGCGGCGATCAACGAGGTGGAACGAGTGGTCGAGGAAATGCGAGCGGAGCACGACCCGCTGGCAGTCCATATCTTCATCGCCCGCCGGCAATACCGGAACATGCCCGACACCAAAAGTGGAAAACGACACGAGCGCGAGGCTCGTTTTACGTGGCAGAAAGCCTGCGATCTCGGATATGGCGGCGACCTCGGGGACTGGGAACGTTTGATGGGAGCCAGCGCGAGGCGATAAATAGGTAACGTCTAACGTAAAAAGGCGGTTTTCCCTCGTGGATGGTCGCCAGACAACGTTCCGTGCTCCTGCACTGACGTCCGAGACTGGCGCGGGGGAAAGTTTTGCTCCTGTATCGATATCAGGAACGCGGAAACGAAAATCCGGTACTCCTGTCGGCACGTCTGGAGTCGCCGCGGGAAGTTTCCCGGCCGGTTTCCGGACGTCCAGACTCGGCCGGGGAAAAGGTTTTGCTCCTTTCCTGACATCCAGAATCGGCGCGGTAAATCGTCGGACGCATTCCCGGATGTCCGGAGTGCAGCAACCCGCGCGTCTTGACGAAGCTGGGACGTAATTGCAGGAGCGCGGACGACTCCCTGCGCGACCCCTGGTCTCGCGTCAGGAAAGAGCATCGCGCGAAACTGGAGCGCGCAGATCGTTCCAGGAACGCGCCCAACGTAGCGCCGCAGCGCGGGGCTGGCGGGAGTGGAACGAGGAAGGGTTCACGCCAGTTGTTTTCTTTTTCCAGCAGCAGCGGATTGGGGAAAAAGCAGCTGCGTCATCATTCCAGCAGCGGCGCCGATCGCGTCGGCATCCGTGGGGCTCAAGAGTGGCCGCGAAAAAATTTCCCAACTTAGCCGGGCAGACATCGTAGTTACCAGTAGAGCCCCTCAACGCACCCCTAACCCCAAACAATCCCAGAAAGGATTATCACATGGCAGATCGCAGAACCCTCGAAGCTATCGAAACGGCAGAACTCATTCTCCAGGTAGACACGGCCCGCACGGCCGCTGATCCCTTCAAACTCAGCGCCACCCTCAACCCGCTGGTCACGACCCGGCTGGCCGATACCAAAGGCAAAAACGCGGCCGCGACCATTATGGAGGGCGCTACCGTGGGCGCGTCGGAGCAACGCAAGCAAGCGCTCGAGCGGCTGGGCGAGCTCCTCCGCAACGGGTTCAACGCCATCGGCGCCGTAGCCAGCGACGATATCACCGACGCCGAGCGCCTTCAGGCTTACACGGCCTACGGCTGGACGGGCGGCAAGATCGGCGATCTCGATATTACCCGCACGGAATCGCTCGCGAATCTCGCCGCCAGCGCCACGGCCGACCCGAGTGTTCCCACTGCCGGCAAGTATCCGGCCTCATTGGCCGGGCGGATCGCGAACTGGCTGGCCGTATTCGACGCCGCCTCGCTGCTGGCCACCGGCGGAAGTCGACAGACGCTCATCCAGGCTCGGGACGATTCGCGCGAGAAGCTGGAGGACGCCAACTCACGGGTGCGGCTGTTCTATTGCAGCGCCAGTGACGACGGCGAGCGGACCCTGGAACTGGCCAAGATCAACATGCAACCGAAACGCGCCCCGGGCGACGCGCAACCGCAGCCGCTGCCCGATGCGCCTGGCGCCGCACCCTTCAATGCCGGGACGCGAGAGCTGACCATTCCGGCCATGCCCGCGCACGCCACTTTCCTTCGCGCCAAGCGTCAACCGGCCGGCGGGCCCGAGACGGACGCCGGTGTCTCCACCACGACCACAGTCTCGGTGGTGGGTCTTGCTCCGCTCACGCCTGGGGTGACTTACATGGTGTGGGTGGTGGGCGTTAACTCGCGCGGCGAAGGCCCGGCGAGCAACAAATCGACTTTCACTGCGTAGCTGCGAAAAAACGGGGACGGCGGCCAGAATTCTGGGGTAAGCCGCCGTCCTCTCCCTCTCCGAAACCGGACCTGATGAATCAGCCCTTGGAAGATCTTAAAGAGGCCGTCGAACTCAATTACCAATGTCGCGCCGAGCACATCCGCTCGGCGGCGGTGTGCGAGATTTTCGGCGAGGAGTTGTGGGAGGGCGTGGTCGAAGTGTTCGACCTCTTCGGCTTCGTCGCGGCCCGGCGCTGCTATGCGTGGCTCGAAGGGGTAGAAGCGAGAGTGACCATGCTGGAATTGCCGCCCGTAACCTCACCTCTTATGGCCCTGCGCCTGGCTCATGCTCAGGGATGACCGCTTCAAGTTAATGGCGAACCAAGAACGTCCGCAGCACCTGGCAGGAATCCAGAATTTCACCCCAACCCTTAGCCAGCATGGACTCAGGTAGATTCAATTTTCAAGATGCGGGCAGTAAGAGTATTAATCGCGGACGATCATGATGTGGTGGTGGAGGGAGTCCGCGCCTTGATCGCACGTCAACCCGATCTCGAAGTTTGCGGTGTGGCCACGAACGGACATGAAGCAGTCGAGCGCGCCCTCAAAACGAAGCCCGATGTGGTGGTGTTTGATCTCACGATGCCGGGACTGGATGGACTAGCCGCGATCGGCCAGATCAGAAAAGAGCTCCCGAACACGGAAGTCCTGGCGTTCAGCGGCCATAGCGCGAAGGACCTGGTCGAGGAAGTATTTGAAGCAGGCGCCAAGAGCTACATTGAAAAGACTGACGCCAACCGGCATCTGATTACTGCCATCAAGTCGTTAGCGGAACACAAGCCTTTCTTCACCGCCGAAGCATCAGACGTGCTTTTCACAAAATTCCTGCAGCCCGCCCGAAAACAACAGAGCCGGGCTGACCTAAGGCTGACCACGCGCGAACGGGAAATCGTGCGCCTGCTCGCTCAAGGCAGCAGCAACAAAGAGGTGGCCGCGGCGCTTCGCCTGAAAATTCGCACAGTGGAAACTCATCGGGCCACGCTCATGCGCAAGCTAGGCGCGAAGTCGATGGCGGGCCTGGTTCGGTACGCCATCCGCCACCATCTTATCGAGCTGTGAGGGTCGCGGCTGCTAATCGTGCGCGCACCCGATCGAGGAGTTTGGGCTTGCCGACCCTGGAGAGCTGCGGTTACGAATGGGCAATGGTTCCCCTTTCGCTTTACCAGAGCACTTCCGTCGAACAACGCCGAAGTAGACGAAACTTCGTTTCGTCTAATTGTAGTTAGGCTTATGCAAGACGCCACCAAACACGCGATACATTCCAAATGGGGCCATTTGCAGCGGGCCGTCATCTCTCTCATGCTGCTCATTATCGTGGCAACCGCTCCAGCTGATACCTTGAAGCGCCTTAGCGATGTGTTTACCTACATGCCGCCGCCCCGCTACCCTATAGACGCTTGGGTGCGCACGAGCACCGGGTCGAGGCGCATCGAAGGGCGGGCCGTCTGCCGTGTGACTCTAAACGCGGACGGGACGGTCGCTCGAGTCGAGCTGGCAGACACTTCGGGCAGCAAGATACTTGATCATGCCAGCGTCGAGGCCTTACGAGAATGGCGCGCAAGACCAGGCCGACCAGGACCTTTTTACAACATACCGATCAATTTCACTGGCCGAGGGTCCACGCTAGGCAACGACAACGGGATGGAGAAGGCTGGCCCTAGCATCATGGGGTTTCGCGACAGATAACGGCTGCGCGAAAGGGACCGACCAAGCGATGCCGTTTCGATTGCTCAAGGTCCTGAGCGGGCCAAAGGACAGCAAAGGACTGGCATCAGTGGAAGGCGAAATGTGAAAATTGAAAGTAGAAAACCGAAGCGAAAGCACGCCCCCGCCAGCCGTCGCTCGTCTTGGTCTCGTTAGACCTATGCGCACACTACTCATTCTTGCGTTGATTTGTTGCTCCGCGATCGGCTGCGCAAGGGCTGACAGCGGACCCGACTATAGCAACACTAAACCGGGCTACTATGGTGGTGACGGCAGCTCCCCTGAAAAGGCAGTTCTAGTCGTTGGGGTCGAGCAATCCGCCTACGCTTGGATCGCGCAGAAATATCCGAAGTCGAAGGTTCTCAGCCAAGCGCTAGTAGTTCCGCCCGGCAAGAAGAGATATGACGTATATGAAGTTCGCCTCCGCAACGGCAAAGTCATCAAAGTTTGGTTTCTGATCTCCGGCGGCATCGACGGCTTTTTGGAAAATTTTAGGTGAGAGGTCTAACCATGCTCATCTTATTATCGTTAGGTCTATGATGCGCAGCGCACTTGCCCCATTACTCCTGCTCCTTCCGATTATTGCCTCGGCTGAGGTCAAGAGCGCCGACCTCAAACGATGCCCGAACGGGCATGCCACTCTCAAAGACGTTCCGATTCACTACGGCTTGTCCGTGATGGATCCCAAAGAGATCGAGCGCCACGTTAAGAATCTTGATTTCATTCTCGGCGGCTGCGAAATCGAACCGGGCTCTCCGACAGTTCTACCCACGTGCACCACCTGTCGCTTTCGATATCACAGCGACAGCGCGACATGGAGCAGGCGATCTTCGGATATGCGAAGCTTTCGGCAGCCGTTCACACCACTTCTTGTCTCGTATCCAGTCCTCGCACGCCCGAGGAGCATAGAGTACGAACAGTGGCTGCGCCGCGATCGGCTCGTATCTGAAGAGATCGTTTACACCGCGAGCAAAGATCACCCAGAACTTACGCAACGAGTGAATGACTGGTTTGCGGATCACAGAATCAAGCCGACGTACACCGAGACTGGTCGCTCGCCGCACATTGTGCGTGAATGGACAGCACCATCTATTTCGATACGATTTAGCTACGAGCCTCGCGAGTTGTTCATGTGGTTGACACATCGCGTAGAGCCACAAAGACCTAACCAGGCGATGCAGCGAACTCCCAAAGCTTTCTGAGTCGCTGATCTTGTTGATGCACTCGCGCGACTCGTTTACCCTGCGGGCTTGAAGTCTATGTCACGGCTTGCCAGTCCGTTCCATTCTCGTTAGGTCGATAGCCAGATGTCGCACGATCAGGAATTTACGTGTTTTCGCGACTTGACCGGCTCGTAATCCCAGGCGCTGGATACTCGTCATGACAAGAACAACAACCCTACTCGCACTGCTCATCTCCGTCGCCGTGGCCAGCCTTTGCTGTGCCGCTAGTCCGAAGATGCGACGCATCGAGAGCTGCCAGGAATACTTCGATACGATCAAGGCCCGCTTCATCCCGGCACAGGCGAGAGGCGTGCACGCGACCGTCGTGTACGACCTGGAAGGCGCCGGCACCTGGACGGTGACGATCGCCGACGGCAACATCGCCGTCCAGCCGGGCGCCGCGGCGGCTCCGACGGTGACGTACAAGATGAAGGGGGCCGACTTCGTCCAACTCGCCAACGGCGATCTCAACGGCGCCAAGGCGTTCCTGACCCGTAAGCTCAAGGTCGGCGGGTCGATGGAGGTGGCGCAGAAGATGAACAAGTTCCTGCCGCCGGCCTCGCCGTGACATGAAGGTCCGCATGCCGCTGGCGGAGGAGCGCGGCCAACCACTCGGACGAAGGCAACCGCAACGTGGCGCTGGGGTCGAGCAGATGATGGCGACAACAAGGCCTAACCAGGCGATGCAGCGAACTCCGAAAGCTTTCGGAGTCGCTCATCTTGTGTCTCGTTAGATGCTCAAAGCCCCGTCTGCACGAGGCGCGCTTCTGCTCATTTACTTGAATCCGGATTGGCCGATGGCTGCATCTCAGTGGTGGTGATGATGCATGCTGAAACGGGCCGCCCGCGCCAGCTCACACCCAAACTGGCGATCATGAAGACCTTTCTACGACCTTGCGGCATCGGGTTGTTGTGTGGCGCCCTTTTGACGCTAGCCGTCAATGCTATCATCGCGCCGCTGATGTTTCACAGTCGCAGCTTAGGCATTCCTCCTGAGACAACGGGTCTATTTTTGTTTCGGCAGTCACTCTCGGGCCTGGCCGCGTTGATGTTGATCTTCGGGTCGCTCGGAGTGCACCTAATGCAGAGGGATCGCGCTGGCCGGTTTGGTGCCGTCTCATTTGTTTTTGCTTTTATCGGAAGCTGCCTCCTCTTTGCAGTGGAATTCACCGATGTTTTTGTTTTTTACCCGCTCGCTGGGATTAACCTCGCGGCACTCAGTGCGATCGATAAGCACCCGTTGACCAGTATCGGTTTCGCTTCGGCCGCCGGAGTGTTTGCGCTGGGATGGCTGCTGCTGGCGATCAGTGTCTGGCGAACCGGGATTCTTCCGCGGTGGGCTGCAATCGCAGCCGCGGCCGGGTTGGTCTTAATCCCGCTTCTTCAGGCGAGTCCGCTTCATGCGTGGGGGGCCATCATCGCCAACGGGATCTTCAGCGTTGGGCTAGCCGGCCTTGGCGTGGCGGTCGCAAAGCGCGGGCCGAGCGCACTAGAAAACCCGGAGAAGTAGTTTGTCTCACGACCAACCATCTAACCAAGCGATGCAGCTAACCGCGCCCCGCTCTGTTTCCCCGCTGAGAGTAGCTACGACCTTCCACTTGCAGCCACACGCGCGTGACGCGGCAAGGTCGTAGCGCTCGCTAACTGTAAACTAACAGTTGTTAAAGCCCCTGGATCTCTTGGAAAGTTTGGAGGTAGACCAGCGTTCCCGGCGTGCTTATGCGTTAGTGATTATTACCTTGAGGGCACGCTGATTGATAGCATCGGAAAAAGTGTCGTAGGCCTTCATCGCTTCGCTGAAGGGGAAATGATGAGTGATGAGCTGTTCTGGCTGGAGCTTCCGAGCAATCACAGTCTTCAAGAGCAAAGGCGTCGTCACGGTATCAACCAGGCCTGTCGTTATTGTGACATTGTGCGACCAAAGCTTGTCCAGGTTTAGTTGCACCGGCTTTCCGTGGACGCCGATGTTCGCGATATGTCCACCGGCAGCCACGATCCGTTGACAGGTGTCAAAACTCTCCGGCACTCCGACAGCTTCGATGGCGACATCCACGCCTCTATTGTCCGTGAGCGCCATCACTTCCGGGACCGCGTTGCCAATGTTGCTTACGACATTGGTCGCTCCAAAGCTGGTGGAAAGTTCCAGGCGATTCTTGTCCGCGTCGATCATGATGAGCGCCGCCGGCGCGTAGAATTGCGCGGTGAGAAGGGCGGCCAAACCTATCGGGCCCGCTCCAACAATAGCTACCGTGTCGCCGGGTTTGACCCTGCCATTCAGGACACCGCACTCGTAGCCAGTCGGCAGAATGTCGCTCAACATCACGAGCGCTTCCTCATCGGCGCCGGCGGGAATCGGATGCAAGCTATTATCGGCGTGAGGAATTCGAACGTATTCCGCCTGGGTCCCATCAATGGTGTTACCCAGGATCCAACCTCCGCCGTTTTCGCAGTGGGAGAACATACCTTTCCTGCAGTTGGTGCACTTCCCACAAGAAGTGATGCAGGAGATAAGAACATGGGTCCCGACCTGGAAGTTCGATACGCTCGCGCCTACTTCCTCGATGATGCCTACTCCCTCGTGTCCCAGGATTCGCCCCGCGGTAACCGAAGGCACATCTCCTTTCAGAATATGGAGATCGGTTCCACAGATGGTCGTAGCGGTGACGCGGACAATGGCATCGGTCGCCGCCTTGATGAAAGGCTTCGGCCTTTCTTCCAAGGCGCGGCGGCCCGGGCCGAGATAGGTTAGCGCCTTCATCCCGCCAGTATCACACCCGTTCTCGTCTTCACGCGGTGTGGATGTGATGATGATGTTCCGAAGCCGTGGCGGACGCCCGCTTAGTAGAATCTGCGTGAACCGTGCGGAGTTTGTAGTTGATCCGCGAAATCTTCTCCGTCGGCACGGTTACCTTCTTGCCCGCGAAGGAAGGTCCGCATTCCACCACGACCTCGCGGATCACCCATGTCCTCCCGTCGATCAGAAAGTCGGTCACTCCCCCGACTGTTCCGTCATTTGCCTCCACGCTGTATCCAATGAGTTCCTTCGCGCTGCGCAGGTGCGGATCGCCTACGCTCTGTTCACTCATGCTCGCTGGCGGAGCAGGAACTATCACGGGGAAGCCGGCTCGGCCCCACGACGGCATCGCTTCCGCGTAGTAATTGTACCCGAAGTATTGATGGTAATCCTCCTCATGCTGGCGAGACACTGGCTTGTGCCGGTCGATTGAAGGACTGTGCTCGATCTGCTGTCGGGTCAAGTTGACGAGAAGGACCTTCCCTTCCGGGTAAAGATGACCAAAGGCCTGAGGAGAAATAAGCACCAGCCGACCTGCGAGCCAATGACCGGTATCGGCGACCAGATAGCGAATGTTCCAGGTCTTGTCGTCGAAGTAATAGTCCCTGACGTGCCCGATTTCGCCGTCCGACGCGCGTAGTTTCTCTCCGAAGCGATGTTGAATGCTTTGTAACATAAGGAAGCTCGGTCCGGTTTAAAACATCCGATGGTGCGGCTCACGTCGCGGTCGAGGCGGCTGCTCCTTGCTCCTCTGCGAGTTTCGCCCGGGCCCGTTGCAGGCGACGGGTCATCACTTCGCTCATCCGCTTGAGGAGCGCGTATCCGAGAGTGTGATCTTTCTCGCAATATTCGCGCAGGATTGTGCCGTAGAAGAAAATCGCCGTGGTAGCCTCGCTCGCTCGCGCCGTGAAATGCCACACGTGCGGTGGGAAAAGCCACGACCAACCGAGCAGGTCGCCATTTCCGATCCGGTCGATCAGCACGGTCTTACCGGCGGCGGTGTTCGTTTCGAGGACCACTTCACCGCGTTCAATCAGATAAAACCGGTTAGCCGTTTCGCCCTCCCGGAAAACTACGTGATTGGGTTGGAACCCCACGCGCGTAGCGCAATCGGCGAGGAGCCGCACGTGGTGCTCATTCAGCCCCAGCAGGAAGGGGTGCGCGGCAATATCCGCATTAAGATCTTCGCGAGTTCCCATATGGCTCGGGACTATTCGCGGGCTTTACTCGCAGCGCGCCGGACCGGCGCGTTGTGGGCCAGTTGCTTGCGATCTTTCGGAGAAACCATCTGCGGCTTTCTCGTTTTTCGTTTCTGCGCTTGCCGCTTGTCGGCGGTTTTGGATGCGGGTTGTTTTGGCATAATCAAAAGGACTAACCGCGGAGGGGAGAAGCCGCCCCACGCGGTCGATCAACGGTGGGATTGTTGGAAGCGGAATCTACAGCCGCGAATCTCTTTTACCTAACGGTATCGATGCTGAGAGGGATCTCCTTTCGGATCGTGGCAATCTGAGCGTGCATCATCGCCTGTTGAGAGGGAGAAATTTTCAGGAGTCCTCCAGATTGTACCATCCACAAATACGTAGTTCCCTTCGGACGAAACAGTTTCAAGGGCTCATCGGGTGCTACGCAGGGGTAGCGTGGTAACAACGAACGAAAAAGCCGGAGCTTCCACAGGATTAGCGGAAAACTCAGGCCCCGGTTTGCCTCGCGAGGAGCGGGCGGAGATCCTGGTGGATCAGGCAAATACTCGAGCGAGACAGGCCGAGGCGCGAACGGAGCAAGCCAACACTCGGACAGAGCAAGCCAACAATCGAACGGAGCAAGCCAACACTCGGACGGACCAGGCAAATCTCCGGACGAACGAAGCTAATACCCGGACCGAACACGCCGAGGCGCGCAGCGTCCAAGCCCTCCTCGACTCCGGAATCAGCTACCGGCGGCTGTTTGAAACGGCGCAGGACGGCATTCTCATTCTCGATGCGGGAACGGGGCAGGTGGTGGACGCCAATCCGTTCATGAAAGCTCTGCTAGGTTATTCGCAGGAGGAGTTTCTCGGGCGCAAGCTGTGGGACATCGGCCCCTTCAAAGGCGAGGCTGCTTCCAAAGTCGCCTTCGCCGAACTCCAGCTCAATGACCGTCTTCGCTATGAAGGTTTGCCGTTGGAAACCAAGGATGGGCAGCGGGTCGAAGTTGAATTCATCAGCAACGCCTACCTTGAGGGCGAAAAACGCCTTATCCAGTGCAACATCCGCGACACAACCGAACGCAGGCAGGCCGAGAAAACGGCCCTCCGGCTGGCGGCAATCGTGGAATCCTCGGAAGACGCGATTATCGGGAAGGATCTGGAGGGCATCATCCAAACCTGGAACGGCGGCGCCGAGAAAATTTTTGGGTATACCGCAGCCGAAATGGTAGGCCGCCCGATTGCGCCTTTGATTCCCGTGGGACGGCTTGATGAAGAGAAGGAAATTCTCGAAAAGATCAAGCGGGACGAGAGCGTACGGCCCTTTGATACGGTGCGGGTGGCAAAGAACGGCCAGCAAATAGACGTCTCCATCACTATTTCTGCCATCAAGGATTCGGCTGGCAGGATCGTGGGAGCGTCGAAGGTGGCGCGAGACATCATGGACCGAAAGCGGGTAGAGAAGCGGATCATCGAGCTGAACGCCGAACTGGAAGCTTTCAGTTACTCGGTCTCCCACGATCTGCGTGCGCCTTTGCGCCACGTGATTGGTTTTGTGGAACTGCTCCAGCGAGAGGCGGGGTCTTCACTTTCGGAAAAAGGCCTGGGCCATCTGGCCACCATTTCCAGGTCGGCCAAACGGATGGGAAGTTTGATTGACGACCTGCTGTCGTTCTCACAGATCGGACGTTCGGAAATGATAAAGAGCCGGGTCAATCTCGATGGCCTGGTTCGGGAGACGCTGGGCGATTTCAAGGGCGACCTGGAAGGGCGCGATGTCGATTGGGAGATCACCCCGCTGCCCGTGATCGAATGCGATCGGGCCTTGTTGCGCCTGGTGTTAGGCAATCTGATTTCCAACGCGATCAAGTTTACCTCCCATAACCCCGAGACCAGGATTGAGATCGGCTCCGTTCCTAATGGCGATAATGAAACGGTGATCTTCGTTCGCGACAACGGCGCGGGCTTTGACCAGCGGTATGTCAGCAAACTGTTTGGAGTCTTCCAACGGTTACACACCGTCGCCGAGTTTGAAGGCACCGGCATCGGCCTGGCCAGCGTCCAGCGCATCATTCACCGCCACGGGGGCCGGGTCTGGGCCGAAGGCGTGGTGGGCGCCGGCGCAACATTCTATTTTTCGATTCCAGCACAAACAAACTCCTAAAATGGTCAAACATATTCTACTGGTAGAAGACGATCCCCATGACGTGGAACTCACGCTGGCGGCGCTCGCCGAACATAACCTGGCCAATGGCGTTGTCGTGGTAAGCGACGGTGCGCAGGGCCTGGATTATCTTTACTGCCGCGAGAAGTTCAAAACACGGACCAGCGGTCCTCCCGTGGTGGTCCTGCTGGATCTCAAGATGCCGAAGGTCTCAGGACTGGAAGTGTTAAAGATCATCAAGGGCGACGCGAATTTGAAAACGACTCCGGTAGTGGTCCTGACTTCCTCTCGCGAAGAGCCGGATTTGATCGAGAGCTATAAGTACGGAGTCAACGCCTACGTGGTGAAGCCGGTTGATTTTTCCGAGTTTATCAAAGCGGTAAAGCGGCTCGGTATTTTCTGGGCGGCGATCAATGAACCTCCGCGGCCGTTGCCGCGAGAAGAAATCCTCACGGGCAATGCTGAAGTGATGCCGCGAACGATAAGGGAGGCTGCATGAAGCCAGCTCTTAGAATTCTGCACTTGGAAGATGATGAGAACGATGCGGCGCTCGTTCAGGCCAGTCTCGGAGCCGGCGCCATCTTCTCCACTACCCGCCGCGTTCACACTCGTGACGCATTTGAAACCGCCCTCGATGCCGGTGAGATTGACTTAATCCTCTCGGATTACTCGATGCCAGGGTTTGATGGTATTTCGGCCTTGGAAATCGCGCACACCAGGTGCCCTGATGTGCCCGTCATTTTCGTTTCCGGGACCCTGGGCGAAGAAAAGGCCGTCGATTCGCTCAAGAACGGGGCCACGGATTACATCCTGAAAGGCAGCCTGGCACGGCTGGCTCCCGCGGTGAAGCGGGCCATGGAGGAAGTCAATGCACGACTCGAACGGCAACGCCTCGAGGAGCGCTTCATCGAGGCTCAAAAGATGGAGGTAATCGGCCGGCTCGCGGGCGGTGTAGCCCACGACTTCAATAATATTCTGGCCGTTATCATGGGCTACAACGAAGTGATGTTGAGCGAGGTGAACCCGAACGGCAACCTCTACCAATGCGCGGTGGAAATCCGGGACGCCTCGGAGAGAGCGGCGGGGTTAACTAAACAATTGCTGGTCTTTAGCCGCAAGCAAACCGTGCAGCCCGTCGTCCTCGACCTCCAGAACTCGGTTCAAAAACTCGAGAGCATGCTCGGCCGGCTTATTGGCGCGAACATTGGAATGACGATTACTGGTGACAATTCCGGCGGGCGTATTTGCGCTGACAATGGCTATATCGGGCAGGTCCTCATGAATTTGGTAGTCAATGCCCGCGATGCCATGCCTGACGGCGGCAACCTGACTATCGCAACCGCCAACGTCACCCTGGATCAAGATTACGCTGACGCCCACCCAGGCGAGAAGCCCGGCGATTTTGTCAGGTTGAGCGTGAGCGACACCGGCACGGGCATGACCGACGATATTAAAGCGCATCTGTTTGAAGCCTTTTTCACCACCAAGCCAATAGGCAAAGGCACCGGCCTTGGTCTCGCGACCTGCCAAAGCATTGTCCGGCAATCTGGGGGGCACATCGACGTATCCAGCAAACTGGGCCACGGCACCGTTTTTAATGTTTATTTCCCGCGGGTCGACAAACCGGGCGTTGACGCTCCCGCCAGCGTAAACCAAATCGAGGCAGCGAAAGGCGGCACGGAAACATTGTTGATCGTGGAAGATGAGGCGTCGCTGAGGAATCTGGCGCGCACTGTGTTGGAGAAGCGCGGTTACAAGGTGCTATTAGCTTCGGACGGCCTCGATGGGTTGCGCGCCGTGCGCGAGCACCAGGGAACACCGATCAGTCTGGTAATCACTGATGTGATCATGCCCGGAATGAACGGCAGAGTGATGGCGAACAAAATGCTCGTGGACCATCCCGGCCTCAAGATTCTCTTTACGTCGGGTTACACGGACGACGCCATTGCGCCCGAGGGCGCGCTCGACCCAGAGGTCCACCTGTTACTTAAGCCTCACACGCCCGCGACGCTGGCTCGCAAGGTTAGAGAATTGCTCGACGAACCAGTGGTTCCGCCAGGCGAACTCCAAGTCCTTGAAAAACGTATTCTAGCTCTCGGATAACTCACGACAGTCGCGATCCGGCCTGGCATTGACGTCAGGTCCGTCGGGATCAGGCGTTTTAATCCGACCAGGCTTCGGTCGAGGACAGCGCCGGTGGCGCCGGTCAGTCCCACCGAGCCCGCTTTGATCGCGGTAAGCGCGAGGGTTGCGCTGTTGAGATGGTTGCGCAGTTCATGGGCGAAAAATCCCAGCCGCTCGTTCTCGCGCGCGTCCTTGTCCGCAAAAACATTATCGCGCTGCACGTTGAACTCCGTGGCCGCGACGGCGATGGCGTTATCGAGGCAGCGGTTCAGCGTGCGAAATTCGTCGTTCGAGATCGGTACGTTCAGTTCGACGGCGAGATCGGTCACGGCCTGGCAGAGGTCACCGTAATCGTGCACGACCTGTTCGATCGTGAAACCGTTCTGCAACAACTCGCGGCCATGCTCCTTCGCTCCGATCCCCATCTCGGAAAGAACGGCATCCACTCCACTCGCGGGACCTGAGAGCCGGTTGCTTTCCGCGCCGTGCGATAGTTCCTCCGCCTTGAGGGTCTTGATGATTTGATCGAGGAACAGGGTGATCCCATGGTCCAGTTCCTCGGCTGTGCCGCGCGGAGCCGGCCTTTGCGCGACTTTCATCCGGCAGCGCTCGATTAATTCGCCCCGGTTCTCTGTCAGGAATTCGTGCATCATAACGTTGGAGCGATGTGATCGCTTTCAGGTGCAGAGGGAAGGGCCCGCACCCGCGGTCGATTGACGCTGCGACAATTACTGCGCGTCCAAACTACACCCGGACTCGGGATTTGCCTAACGACACTGAAGCGTGGCAGAGCCCGGCTCATTTGAAGTGATGAAAATCAGGTGGGGTCATCCTTGACCAAGCGCTAGTAATTCCTCGATTTTTCGTTCGAGCTCGGGCGGGCGGCAGGGTTTCTGCAAAAAATTCTGGGCCCCGGGATCGATCCCATAGCGAGGCAAGACGGAAGCGGGATGCCCGGAACAGTACAAGACCGAACAGCCCGGAAGGTTGATCCTCAATTGTTCCTCCAGCTTCTTCCCGGAAAATCCGGGCATCACGACATCGAGAATGATCAGCCGGATCTCCGGATGGACGCGCGCAATTTCCAACGCCTTCTCGCCGTCTGCCGCCGCCAAGATCACGTAGCCCAGGGCCGTGAGAGTAATGCCGAGGATCGTGCGCATCGCCAGGTCGTCGTCGATCACCAGGATCGTCGCCGGAGTGGCCTGCACAGGAATCACGGGTGGGCTAACGGTCATGCTTCGATGATCTTGTTGCGGATCGCGTAGCGCACCAGGCTGGCGATCGATTCAAGGCCGAGCTTGCGCAGAATGCTCGCACGATGCGTTTCCGCCGTGCGAACACTAATGCCGAGCGAGCGCGCCACTTCCTTGTTGCTTCCACCTTCGGATAAAAGCTGCACGATTTCGCGCTCGCGCGGGCTGAGTCGCTGTCCGGGCTGGGATCCGCTGGCATCGCGTTCCGAGCGATGCAGCATGTCGGCAAACAGAATCTCGGAGACCTTGCTGGTGAAGTAAGGCTTATGCTGCGCCAACGATTGAATTGCTTCGACCAGATAGATGTGCGCCTCGGCTTTGAAGATGAAGCTTTTTGCGCCGGCCTCGAAAACTTCGCGGATCAATTCATCCGTTTCATGCGCGGTGAAGATGAGAATTTCCGTGCGAGGAAGGCGTCGCCGGATCTGGATTGCCGCGTCGAGGCCGTTTAGTTCCGGCATGCTCATATCCATGATGACGATGTCCGGTTCCAGTTCGATTGCCTGGGCCACCGCTTCGCGGCCGGTGCAGGCAATGCCGCAGACTTCCCAGCCCGGCTGGCGCTCAATCACCGCGCGCGTTCCCTGGCGCATCACATCATGATCGTCGGCGATAAGAATGCGAAGGGTAGACGGGGCAAGCAGGTGTAGTTCGGATTTCATGATGTGCCATTGCAGTGGTGGTGGAGGGCTTGGTGAAGTGTCTTGAGGAGCTTGTCTTTGGTGTAGGGCTTCGTCAGGCATGGCCCGACGTGCAGATCTTCGAGTTCGTGCGCATGCTGCTCCTGGCCGCCACGGCCAGTGGAGGCAATCACGCACACGTCCGATTTCATTTTTTGCAAAGTGCGAATGAGCGCGATCCCATCCATCAGCGGCATCGCGAGATCAGTAAGGACCAGTTTTATCTCATCCTTTTGCATCGCGAAAATGGCCAGGGCGTCCGTGCCCTCCTGAGCCGTCAACACTCGATAGCCATGTCCTTCAAGAAGAGCCTTGGCTACCTGCAGGATTGACTTCTCGTCATCCACGATGAGGAGTAACTCGCCGGTGGCTCGCGGCGAATCGGTGCACGCCTTTTCCTGCGGCTCTTCCAGCTCTCCTACTATCGCCGGCAAATAAATCTTAAAGGTCGTCCCGCGCCCAATCTCGCTATCGACGCTCATGAATCCGCCGTGACTCTTTACGATGCCGATGACACTTGAGAGTCCCAGTCCCGTCCCGTGACCCAGTTCCTTGGTCGTAAAAAAAGGGTCGAAAATCTTTACCATGTTTTCAGGCGGGATTCCCATGCCGGTGTCGGCAACCTCGAAACGCACATGCGGTCCAGCCTTGGCCCCGGGGGTCATGCTGGCGTAGTGCTCGTCGACCGGGTAGTTTTCCGCGGAAAGGGATAGCGTCCCGCCCGCGGGCATCGCGTCGCGCGCATTTACGCAGAGGTTGAGGAGAACCTGGTGGAGTTGGGTGGGATCGCCTTGCACGCACCAGACCGCATCGGAGAAGCCGGAACGAACCGTGATCTTTTTTGGGAAAGTCTCCTGGGCGATCTTGGCTACGTCTTTGAGGAGAACCGAAGCCTGGATCTGGATTCGTTCCCCTTCGGCGCCGCGCGCGAAGGTCAGGACCTGTTTGACTATATCCGCGCCGCGTTGCGCGCAAATTTCAATGGTGGAAAGAATGGCCTCATCGTTGGCTCGCATTTCGGACCGGCGCAAGACCGCGGCACCCATGAGGATGGGCGCGAGAATGTTGTTCAAATCATGGGCAACGCCGCTGGCCAGCGTGCCTATGCTCTCAAGGCGCTGGGCCCGGAGCAACTGCGTCTCGAGTTTCTTTTGCTCGGTGACATCCGTGTTGATGATGAGGACGGAGCTCGGCAAGCCTTCCGTATCGCTGACGAGGGTAGCGCGGCTGTCCACCATCAATTCCTGTTTGTCTTTCCCGATTTGCCGGATCTCCTCATGAAATTCTCCCGTGGAAACAAGTCTTTTCGTTAGCGGCTCAAGGTGGCTCGCGTTCGCGAAAATCATCTCTGCAATGGGGCGCCCCAGCGCTTCCTCGGCGGTCCAGCCGTAGAGCCTCTGCGCTCCCAGGTTCCAAAAGGTGATTTGTCCGGTAGCGAAATCACGCACGATGATCGCATCATGAGCGCGGTTGATGATGTCCGCCTGTTCGCGCAAGCGTTCTTCCGCTTGTTTGCTCTCTGTAATATCGCGCGCTACCCCCAGGATGCGGTAGATTTCCCCGTCGCTCCCCCGGAGCGGGAAAGCGCGATCGCTGATCCAGCGCATCTCGCCATCCGGGCGACAAATGCGGTATTCCTCGTTGTAGGTGCCGGCACCTTGCTTGGTCAGAGCGGCCTGGCGAACCGCTTCCCGGTCGTCGGGATGGACATGATCGAGCCAGCTCAAGGCCAGGTTGTAAACAGCGGTCCTGGACCGTCCCCAAATCTTTTCGTAGGCCGGGCTGATATAGATCATCGCGTTTTTCGCCGGATCGGTAATCCAGAAGACTTCCTGGATGTTCTCGGCCAGTTGACGAAAGCGCTCCTCGCTTTCCCGCAAAGCCTCTTCGGCCCGCTCCCGTCCTTTCCGGTAACGGCTTTGCTCCAGAGCCTGCGTGACCGCCGGGCCTAACCGGACGAGCCGGTCTTTCAAGAGGTAATCGCTCGCACCTTTCTTCATGGCCGTTACGGCGATCTCCTCGCCGATAGTTCCCGAGATAAGAATGAAAGGCGTCTCGAGACCGCTCTGCTTCACAATCTCCAGCGCCCGCATTCCTCCGAATTGCGGCATGGCATAGTCGGAGAGAATTATGTCGACCTCAGTTTCAAGCCCTTTGCGAAATCCATCTTCCGTATCCACTCGCTCGCACTGCGGATTAAAACCGCCCGCGCACAGTTCACGCAGGATCATCTCCGCGTCCCGCGGGTTGTCTTCGGCCATGAGGATTCGTACGGGCCGGTTCATTTTACTCGTCCACGTGCGGGGGTTGATTGAGGAGGAGCCAATACATGCCCACTTTCTGGACCGCGTCGGCAAAGCGCTCGAAGTCCACCGGCTTGACGATGTAGCTGTTCACTCCCAGCCGATAACTCTGGACGACGTCACTCTGTTCCCGCGAAGAGGTAAGGACGACCACGGGAATCAGTTTCGTCCGCGGATCGCTCTTCACGCGCTTGAGCACTTCCAGCCCGTTAATCTTCGGAAGTTTTAGATCGAGCAGGATGACTTTGGGCGCCACCTCGGGGCTGGGGCTGGCATTACCAAAAAGAATTTCAAGTGCCTCGGCCCCGTCGCGGGCGAGGGTAATGTGATTTGCTATGTTAGCCTGGCGTAAGACGCGTAAAGCCAATTCCGCATCCTGAGAGTTATCTTCTACGAGCAAAATCTCCATGGCTGTGGGCTCGGTCATTCTTCGGTGCCATCCCCGAGCGTGAAAAAGAAGGTGGCGCCACGATCCGGCGCTGCGTCGGCCCAGATCCTACCCCCATGGCGTTGCACGATGCGCTGCACGATGGCAAGACCAACCCCGGTCCCTTCAAAGTCTTCGGCCCGGTGCAACCGTTGAAAAACACCGAACAACTTGTCGGCATAACACATGTCGAAGCCGGTCCCATTGTCCCGCACGAACCAGGTCGTCACCCCTTGCTTCGTCTCGGCGCCGATTTCGATGCGTGCGCCTTGCCGGTGGCGCGTGTATTTGAGGGCATTGGAAAGCAGATTGATCCAAACTTGTTTGAGCAGCGCTGCGTCACCGTAGGATTGCGGTAAATCGATGAGCTCAACTGCGGCATGACAGTCTTTTCCAGGCGGATTCATCTCCTTCACGAGTGCCCTGACAAGCTCGTTCGTGTTGATGGTGCCGCGAGTGAGCGGAAGGCGGCTCAGGCGGGAGAACGTGAGGAGGTCGTCGATCAGCACGCCCATCCGCTGCGCGCCTTCACGGATGGTCTTGAGGTAGCGTTGGCCTTCCTCGGGTAAAAGCGCGGCGTAATCCTGCTGCACCGCCTGCGAAAAACCATCGATGGCCCGGAGCGGCGCGCGCAAATCGTGTGAGACCGAATAGCTGAATGACTCTAATTCCTTGTTCGCCGCTTGAAGCTGTGCCGTACGCTCGATCACGCGCTGCTCCAATTCGGCGTTCAGGCGATGGACTTCACGTTCCGCCCTCTTCCGCGCAGTGATGTCCCGCGCGATCTTGGATAGGCCAATGGTCTTATGATCGCGATCGACGACGCGGGAGACGGTTACAGACACGTCGATCCTCTTCCCATTTTTGCCCACGCGGACCGCTTCAAAATGCTCGATATTCTCGCCGCGTGCGATTCGCGCCAAAATCTCCGCTTCTTCACCTACGCATTCGGACGGGAAAAGCATCAACATCGATTGGCCCACCGCCTCTTTGGCGGAATAGCCGAATACTTTTTCCGCTCCAGGATTCCAACTGGTGATGATTCCCTCGCGCGTTTTGCCGATGATGGCGTCCTCAGATGAATTAACGATAGCTGCCAGACGAACGGCAGTTTCCTCGGCCCGCTCGCGCTCCGTTACATCGCGGACATTGCACTGGATAACGTTACGGTCTGCGGCGAGATAGACGCTGCTGACAAACTCCATGGTGATTTTCCGGCCATCCCGCGTTTCCAACGGAATGTTTTCGTAAGGGGCATATCCTTGCGCGTGGAGCTGCTCAAACTTCGCCTTGTTCGCGGCAGCGTCCTTGAAGGCGGTCACTTCCCAAATGGGCATGTTAAGCAGTTCGGCGAGAGAAAAGCCCAGCATCTCGGTCAGGGAACGATTAGCATCTGCGATTTGCCCCGTATCGGCGTCCAGAATGAGGATGCCTTCCTTCGCTGCTTGAAATAGGCGGCGATAATCAAGCTGGGAGGCTTGGACCTCTTGCTCGCTTCGTGCCTCCGCTTGTTCGGCCCGCGCCTCTGCTCGCTCCGTCCGCGTCTTAGCCTGTTCGGTGCGGGTTTCGGCCTGTTCGATGCGCACCTCGGCGAGCTCCGTTCGCACTCTGGCATGTTCGGTGCGCGTTTCGGCTTGTTCGGTGCGTACCTCCGCCTGCTCGGTTCGCACCCTGGCCTGTTGGGTACGCGTTTCCGCCTGCTCCGTGCGCGCCTCAGCCTGCTCTATTCGGGTCTCCGGGCTGGCCGAATCACCGCCTGGTGGTTGTTGTTCCAGTTCTTCATCTTTCCTGGGGAATGCGCTTGCTGCATCGAGCCCTTTCGTCGGCCCACGCTCAGTGATTACTTGTGTCACGGTTCGGACACTCACACACGCAAGTCACCACCGCCCCTTCACAAAATCCGAATAGTACTTAGGAAAAACCCTGATGACGATTGTCTGCTTGCTTGGCAATGCTACGGAATATGCCCTGACTTGATGTCGATTACTTAAGGATAGCATCGCTAAGCGATGAGCCCATGGCGAAGCGCATATTCCCCCAACTCCGCATCATTCCGGACATGGAGCTTGTCGATGATATGAATGTGGTAGGTGCTGATTGTCTTCACACTCAGCGAAAGCTGTCCGGCAATCTCTTTCGCGGAGCTGCCTTTGGCGATTCGAAGGAAAACTTCAAACTCGCGCGGCGAGAGCGATTCGTGCAGCTTCGGATTTGTCACGCCGAAGGACTCGGCGAATCGTCCCGCGAATGCCTGGCTAACATACTTTCTTCCTTTCAGGATGACGTTCATCGCGCGAACCAGTTCATCCACCGAGGTGGATTTCAGGATGTAGCCAGCGGCCCCAGCCTTGAGAGCGCGGGCCGCAAAATCCTCTTCGGCTAAGAGACTCACAATGAGAACGGGACCCTTCGGGCAGCGCTTGTTGAAATCAGGCAACAGGTCCAGGCCGCTACGTTCCGGTTTAGTTACACCAAGCAGGATAAGGTCAAAGCTCTCAGTCCCGCAAAGCTCCAGCCCGGCGCGGACCTTTTCCACACGACGAATATGCGACTTGAAGTTCTGCGAGATGACCTTCTCCAAGCCGACCGCGAAAATCGGAAAGCCACTTATAATAAGGAAGCTGAGCGTGTCGTCAGTCACACATGGCTGGAGGGGACATAATTCATGCAGGGGCCTTTATTTGGTGTTCCGCGCGGCGACCCGAGATTTTGCTGCCTTCGTTCGACGCCGGCCTCACCAGAGTCCAGGCGAGGCTCAGGTTAGCCGCCACCTTGCTGAAATTTTGAAAGCCGACTGGTTTGACAATGTAACTCCCGACCCCCAGCCGCCGGCACGCCGCCATATCGCTCTTGCCATCCGACACAGTCAGCACAATGACGGCAATGTCCTTGGTCAGCTCGTCCGCCTTGATCCTTTCGAGAACCTCCAAGCCGCTTTTTTTGGGAAGATCCAGATCCAGCAGGATGACTTGGGGAAGTGCAGCGTACGAGCGATGCAGATAGGGGCCGGTCGCGAAGAGGAAATCGAGCGCCTGGACTCCATCCCTTACGATGTGAAGCGGATTGACGATTCGCGCCCGCTCGAACGCGCGGATCGTTAGCTGCACGTCTCGCGGGTTATCTTCCACGAGGAGGATTTCAACCAGCTCAGCCGCTCCGCCCTGATGCCCCGCGCGCTGGAAAAGCGCTGGCACAGAAAGCCTGAGGGCTTGTGCGAGCTTTTCGATACTAGTGATCGAAGGATTCCTGGCCCCGCGTTCCAAGTCCGAGACATAGGTCCGGTGCAGACCTGAGCGTTCAGCCAGCTCTTCCTGTGAAATTCCCTGTCCACACCTTTCCATCTTGATGGCGACGCCCAGAAGGGCTTTCAAGTTAGCCGCCATTACTTGTAGGATGGATCGCCATTTCGTTCCACAGACGATGAGTAACGCAGACTATTGGCTACAATTTGCTGGGAAGGGATAGTGGCGTCCATCGCCTACCTTCGCGGGGCCGGAGCGGCGCGCCATTGGGAGTAACCTTAGAAACCCCTCGGAAAACCCTTACAAAAATGGAACGGAGACTACTTAGCTCCACGAGCAAATGCGCGCGGAAGAGTTGGTTAGTCGTCTGCACACCATCCCTGCGGCTGTGTTCACGGAGTCTGGGGGGACGAATCCTGCTCCGGCAATACCAGGGGAAACCACGCGCGGATTTCCGCGCCCTGGCCTGGCGCCGTGTGGACTTCCAGGCCGCCGTGCACGAGCAGCGCACGTTCCTTCATACTAACCAGGCCTAGAGTCGAATGCTGCGTAGCACTATGCTGTATCGCCGCGGGATCGAACCCGGCGCCGTCGTCGCGCACGCTCAGCCAGAGGCGCTCGGCATCATGCCGCAACTCGACGGCGACATTCTTCGCGCCCGAGTGCCGGATAATGTTGGTAATCGCTTCCTGTGCGACCCGGAAACAGGAGGTCTGAATGGCAGGATCGAGCTCGAGGTCATCCACCGTCGCGGTAAAGGTCATCCGCAATCCCGCGCGCTGCGCTTGCTGGTCGACCAGCCAGCGAAGCGTGGGCACGAGTCCCAGTTCGTCGAGCAAGGGCGGGCGCAAACCGAGCGAAATTTGCCTGACTTGCAGGAGGAGGGCATCGAGAAGCTGAATGCTATCGTCGAGCCGGCCAGTGGCGTGTGCAGGAACATCGCGCGCGATGATATTCAAATTGATCTTGGCCGCAGTGAGGTTCTGACCGATCTCGTCGTGTAACTCCCGGGCGAGGTGACGCCGTTCCTCTTCCTGAAGGTGGAAGAGCTGGCGCGAAAGAGTTCGCAGTTGTTGATTGGCCTCTTCCAATTCTTTCGCCGCCCGCTTGCGCTCCGTGATGTCCTGCGTGATCACCACTACGCTCCCATTCGGCAGATCGAGTGGCGCGGCGCTCACCTGCGTCCAGATGATTTCGCCGCTTTCTGTGACAATGCCCGTTTCAACATCATCGAAGGATCGTTTCTCCGCGACGGCGCGCACGCTCGTCATTTCCTCTCGCGGCTTGCGTGTGCCAGTCGGGTCGAGATAAGTGCGCCGTCGCCAGGTTCCGCCTAACAATTCCTCCCTGGTGAGGCGCAGGATTCGTTCGAGCGCCGGATTCGCGTCGATCACGTCGAGTCGCTGATCCAAAACCGAGATGCCGACCGGCGCGATCCCGAAAAGGGTTTTGAATTTTTCCTCGCTCCGCCGCAGCCGGTCTTCCGCTTGTTTGCGTTCGGTAATGTCGCGCGTCACACAAAAGAATAATTGTTCTCCCGCGATCCGGACGCTCGTCGCGCTTACTTCGACCTCGAAGACGGAGCCGTCTTTGCAACGGTGCCGCGTTTCAAACACGGCACTGCGGCCAGCCAGCTTGCGTATTCTTGCCTGCAATTGTTCGCGACTCAACCGCGCGTCCCAATCGGCTACGTTCAACCCTTTCACCTCCGCCGCGGTGTAGCCGCGCCGGTGGAGAAAGGCCGCGTTCGCTTCCTGGAGATCACCCTTTTCGTCCAGGACATAGATCGAATCCGTCGACGTTTCCATCAGCGTTTTGTAACGAAGGGCTTGCGCGTTCAACGCTTCCTCGGCCCTTTTGCGATCTTCAATATCCGTGTTTGTCCCGTACCACCTTACAATGCGGCCATCCGCGTCGCGCAACGGAACGCCAAGGGACAGAAACCAACGATACGTGCCGTCGGCACCCCGGTGGCGTTCTTCTTGTTCGTATGGCGTGCCCTTGACCACCGCCTCGTGCCAGGCTGCGAGCACCCGATCCCGATCTCCGGGGTGAAGCATACTCTGCCAGCCAGCGCCGCACAGGTCTGCCTGTTCCAATCCCATGTAAGAGCGCCATCGTTCGTTGCAATAATCGAGGGTGCCATCCACCGGGCCGCTCCAGATTTGATGGGGGATTGCATCGATCAGCACCCGCGTTTCCATCTCCGCCCGCTTGCGATCCTCGATATCGATACTCGATCCATACCATTTAACAATATTTCCTTGTTCATCACGGAGGGGGACTTTGTGGTGGAGCATCCAGCGATACTCTCCGTCCGCCCGTCGCACCCGCGCTTCGTACCGGAACGGCTCTCCGCTGGCTATCACCGCGCGCCACTCATTCACCATTCCTTCGACGTCTTCGGGATGAATGACGTTCGTCCAAGCCCAGCCCTTTATCTTGTCTAAAGAGATTCCAACATATTCGAGCCAACGTTGATTAAAGTAATCGAGGTATCCGTCAGGGCGGCCGGTGTGTATCAGCGCAGGAGTTGTATCGATCACCCGCCGAATGCGATCTTCGGCCCGTTTCACCGCCTGCTCTGCCAGCTTCCGCTCGGCGATTTCAGCTTTGAGCGCTTCATTCGCGGCGGCTAACTCTCTGGTTCGTTCCTCGACTTTCCGTTCCAGCTCTTCGTTGAGCCTTTCTATCTTAGCCTTGGCCTCCCTTAACTCTGGCGTCTCGACCACCTCCCAATTTCCGTGGCGCCGGGCCACCGCGACACCATGGATGTGCGCCACATCGAAAACCTGATCGCCTGGACTCGTGGAGATAGGGTAGGTGCACAAGATGATGCTCTGTTGATCCGCAATCAGCGCATTGACCTCCTCTTCGTATTCACGAAACGCCATCCAGTCGTCCCTTCGGACCCAGCCCCCGTCGCCAGCCGCTCTCAAGCCCGCGTAGCCGTCCGCAGAAATCTGGCTAAGTCTTTCGCGCCAGGACTGAAGGACTCGTTGCGAATCCCACCGTCCGTTGCGGAGATACCATTCATCGTGACTATGGATTTCGAGGTGTCCCTCCTCGATATGCCGCTCCAGCTCGGGGACTGTCTGCCTCAGAGCGTGTTTTGCTTCTTCCAAGCTAAGAGCCGGTGAAACTATCCAGACGCAAAACTCTTTGCTCTCGAGGCCTTCTTTGAAATACAGCACCAGCGTTTCGAGGAGATCCCGCTTCGTCTCGTAGAAGTAACAGAAGTGGGTCCCCCAGGGAAGGTCCCCAATAATGTTGATGCCTGTTTTTCTCAGCTCGCTCGTCTTTGCTGCAGTGTTCATGGTAATGCCTTCATTCTCGCGCCTTGCTAAGTGTCCGACGAGACCAGGCCGGATCTGATGGCGTACCGGACCAGGCCGGGCACGTCGTGGATATTCAATCGCGCCATGAGTTGCAGGCGATGCGCCTCCACGGTCTTGACGCTGACCTCAAGCTCGCCCGCGATTTCCTTGGTGTTTTTTCCTTCGGCAATCATTTGCAGAATTTCACGTTGCCGCGCGGTGAGTTGTTCCAGAAGACTGACCTCGCCCCTTACGCGCAGGAGATAACTGTCGATTACCGGCCGGGAAATCGATGGGCTCAGATAGGTCTTGCCCTCGGCGACGGATTTGATCACCAGCTCCAGCTCGGCCGTCGCCGCATCCTTGAGCATGTAACCCGAGGCGCCGGAGCGTAATGCCCGAATTACGTACTCCTCATTCGCGTGCGCCGAAAGGACCACTACTTTTACACTGGGGAAATCCCGGATGATTCGCGGCAGCGTTTCCAAGCCGCCCAGCTCACGCATGGCAATGTCCATCAGGACAAGATTCGGCAAATGCAACCTAACGAGTTCTAGCGCCTCGCGTCCGTTACTCGCCTCTCCCGCCACTTCCACTCCCGGTATCTTTTCAAGGAGCGAACGAATGCCAGCACGGACCAGCGCGTGGTCGTCCACGAGCAACACCCGGATCGGATTCATCGGGTCGGACTACATTGTTTGGGTATCGACTTCATCTGGAAGTGCCAGGCGCAAGGATCGCTCCTTGTCCGGGCAACTGTATCGACTCTGAAGAAAAGAGGAAAGAAAGGAAGCTCCCCGCGATTCCATCCGTAATTCCCGCAAGCGTTACCCGCATGCACCCTGCTCCATCACCGGGATGAGCAAGAGACGGGTTCTGATTGTGGATGACGACGTAAATCTTTCTCGGCTGGCTGGGATGATCCTGGAAAACTCCGGCAAATACGAAGTGATGATCGTGAACGAATCGCGGCGCGCTTTGGCCGCGGCGATTCAGTTTCACGCGGACGTCATGCTCCTGGACGTCGACATGCCTGGTAAGTGTGGCGGCGATCTCGCGCGCGAGGCAGCCACGGATTCGCGGCTCCGCGATATTCCGGTTCTTTTTCTGACCGGACTCGTGAGCCACGCGGAAGCGGGAACCAGTCCGATGGAGAGCGGAGGAATGAAATTTCTCGCCAAGCCCGTGGAACCGTCGCTCCTCCTCGCTACCATAGCCAGTCTCACTCCTCCACTCTTAGCCGCCTAGGCTTTCTGTCCCACGGAAAAGCCGCTCTCTATGAACGAAGCGACGCTAAAGGAAGCCCACATCCTGATGGTGGATGACGAAGTCGCCAGCACCTGCCTGATGACGAACTTTCTTCATCGCATCGGCTACTCGCGCCTTGAAAGCATTAACAATTCGGCGCTGACTTTCCAGACCATCGAACGCTTCAAGCCGGATCTTATTCTCCTGGATCTGGCCATGCCCAACGTCAGCGGTTTCCAAGTGCTCGAAAGTTTGCGGGCCAATCGGCAAAGCGAAGACCAGATTCCGATCCTCGTTCTTACCGGCGATCCAACGGTTGAAAACAAACGTCGCGCCTTGGCGGCCGGCGCCACCGATTTATTGACCAAGCCGTTCGATCCCTCCGAGGTAAACATGCGGATTCGAAATCTTGTTCAGGCTCGATTCCTCCGGCTCGAGATTCGGGAGCAGAATCAATTCCTGGAAGCGCGCGTGCGTGAACGCACCTGCCAGCTCGAAACCGCGCTGGCGGAGCTGCGCTCGGCCCAAACCCAGCTCGTGCAGCAGGAGCGCCTGAGCGCCTTCGGCGAAATGGCGGGCGGCGTCGTGCACGATTTCAGCAACGCCCTGATGTCCGTCATCGGCTACAGCGAGATGTTGTTGTCAAATCCCGCCGCGCGCGCCGATGAAGCGACCGCGCTCGAATACTTGCGCATCATTAACACCGCGGGCCGAGACGGCGCCCATGTCGTTAGTCGGTTGCGCGATTTTTACCGCCCGCGCGGCGCGGCCGATGTATTTGAGCCGCTCGACCTACGCGATATCATCACCCAATCGATCGCCTTGGCCAGACCGCGATGCGTCGAGCGGGCGAGCGACAGAGCGGTTTCTTTCCAGACCGATTTCGAGGCAGGAGTAATGGTTGCGGGAATCGGCGCGGAACTGCGCGAGGTCCTGACGAATTTGATTTTTAACGCGTTGGATGCAATTCCAGAAGAAGGGGTGGTGACGTTGCGCACAGAGCGGACCGATGGTTACGTAACCCTGGCAGTAACCGACACGGGAACAGGCATGACTCGGGAAGTGAGAGAGCGCTGTCTCGAACCTTTTTTCACCACCAAGGGAGATCGTGGGACCGGCCTGGGACTAGCCATGGTCTTCGGCATCATCAAGCGCCACCAAGGAGCTCTGGAAATCCAGAGTGAACCTGGCAAAGGTACCACCATCCGTCTGCGTCTCCCAGCTTGCCCGCCCGCTCATCAAGCTACTTCCAGCCCTTTGGAAGCTGGTAAAGAGCAACGAGACAGCACTAGTAAGACTTCAATAAGGTAATCAGCGCCGATGAATACGGCGCTTGCGGCGGTCCCCGCTGCTCCGCGCGAAGCTTTAAGTCGGTCGCGGTTCTCCGTGCATCCGGCCGGAGCGCGGGTGAGGGGGCAGATCGGGATCGAGGAAACCTAGCGCGTGGGGAGGCTTGATGACGCGCACGCCAGCGGCGCGCTGTTGCTCCACAATCTGATCGCGAAAGGCCTGCATCCTCGTCCAATGGACCTTTGGCCGGAAATGATGTTCGGCGTGGTAACCATTATAGAACCAGGTCCAGTTATAGAGCTTGTCGTAGCTGCTCACGCCCCAGGCCAACGGCTCGTTCGGATTCCCGCCGTAATGCCGGTAGAACCCGTTCAAGTAAGACAAGCTGTGCCCGAAATAATAAAACGGCAGAAGGAAACAAATGTAGCGCCAGTTCAGGAAGCCGAGAATGAAGAAGGTGGAGACAAACAAGGTGAGCTCCAGGACGCCCCAGAAAGCCTCGCGCGGGTCCTTGCGTTTCAGTTCCAGGAAAACCGTCTTGGGATCTTCCCGGAAGAAGCTGAGAAAAGCGTACTTGAACGGATGCTCCGGGGCCCCGTCGTGGCCGTGTTTGTAAATGGAGATCCAGTCCACTGTATCACCATGCTCATCGGGCAGGTCCGCATTACCCTTGTGGTGCTGCATGTGGATGCACCCGTAAAAGATCTGGCTGAAGCCGACGGTGATCGACTCCAGGATGCTGAATAATCGATTTAAGGCGGGAGAACGGAAGTAGGGGTTGTGAATGAAGTTGTGGGAGATGCCATTGATGTTCCACGAGATGCTGATCGAATAGATCAGGCCCAGGATGATCATCACCCAGAGCGGCGCTCGCGGGAAAAGGTAAAACATCCCGAAAAAATAGGCGCAGTGCAGAAGGCCGGCCGCGACCGGAATGGCGTCCCACCGCGTCTGGGCAAAGAGTCTCGAATCGGTGGTGACTCGTTCGACGATGATGGGGTTCGTTTTCATGCGGACCCCGCATTTACTCCGAAGCGGCGTGTACCGCCAGTCAAAACTACTGCTTCTCCGCCAGGCGCCGGACGTGATTCATGACCCGGAGATGCACGGCGCGGGTCATGTCTCGCGTCCAGAGATCGAAATACCAGGATGGATGGACGTGCAAGGTGTACCAGCTCGAACCTACCAGGGTTGTGGTTCCATCCTTGTTATCTCGGAGTTCGAATCGTCCGCGATGCAAAGTGATGTGACCGTAAGCCTCTGGATGAGTAGGTTGCTCCACGATATCGAACGTGAGCCTCTCGTTCGGAATAAATTCAGCGACCTTTTCCTTGAGCACGATGCCATCGCTGAAGGTGCATTGCCGATCCGCACCGACAAAGTTCCCTCCATTGGTAGTTTGAGTCGGATAAGGAAGACCCAGGCGAAAGATCCAGTAGTCGGGTCGGTCCGGGATTTCAGGGAAGGAAAGAACATGCGGCCAGACCTTGTCGGGGGTGGCTCGGATAAGGATTTCGTCGGATACCATCGCCTGGCGGTCAGCTATGTAGACAGCGTCGGCGAAAGTTAACAACACGAGAAGAGGGAGAATGGACACCTGCAGCTTTGTATAGCTGGACCTGAAGCAGAGACGTCCCAACAAGACCCCGGTCAGGACAAGAATGTAATGAATAGGCAAGCCGATCATAAGACAGACCGGACCTTCTTTCAGAACAAAAGCAGCGACCACGAGTCCGAGCAGGCAAGTCCAGAGTGTATCGAGGAGCGTGATCAAAAGACTGCGCCCCAGTCGCCGCCAGAACCAGGCCGCTACAAACCCCATCAGTAAGGGAAGGAGGATAAAGCTCGGAAACAGGATGGCTTCAATAACGCTACCTCGCGATCGAAGAAGCGTTACTCCAAATAGCATTGCGCCTCCCATCAAATTTGCCGCCACCATTCCGAGAATTAGAATAGGAACCGGGGATTTAGCCGCGGCATTTGGCGGTTCGTTTGTCATTGTTGAAGAGGCTCGTCAGTTGTCCGGGCGGTTACTGCAAGCCATCTCATGATCCTAAAGGTTGTCATCCTGAGCGAACGCGAAGGATCTCTGACGATTTCTCCGCTCCATATCGCACGAAACCTGGAAATGATCAGAGATTCTTCGCTTCGCTCAGAATGACAGCGCTAGTTATGAGATGGCTTGTAACTGGCAAGAAAACAGGGGAGGGACGCGGAAGAGTAACAGGGTAAACGGCCTTAGCAGAACTTGGTTTCCCGCACGATTGGCTCGACGATCGGATAAGGATTGTAGCGGGCTGACAGATCGCAAAGGAAAGTGATGCGATCCTTCCCTTCGACCTTGTTGGCATCCGTCAGCCGGACCTCGAGCGTGTGCTCGCCCTTCGCCAGGGTATTCCCCGGGATAGGAAAGCTCCAGTTCATCTCGTCGCTCTCCTCCATCGAAGACCAGGCGCCGTCGTCGATTCGAGCTTCGGCCGAGACGATCTTCTCGGCGGACCATCCGCGGACGCGCGCTTCGATTGGGCCGGCCAGGACGTGAGCGGGCTTTGTCGCCAGAATAAGACGACGCGGGTGAGTAATCAGCGCAATGGGACCGGTCTCCTCCATACTTCGATAAGTAAGAGCGAGGTCTTCGCCGTCGAGATAGACGATGGCGTAACCGGCCGGGCCGCCTTCTGGATCGCCGATGGAACGCGTTGCGACATAAACATGATGGCCGTCATTAGCGATCTGGCCGTAATGGGTGTGGCCGGCAAAGAGTCCGACAATCGGCCTGGTTTGCACGATTTCGCGCCATCCGACGATGCCCGGACCGGCAAAGTCCTCCCAGACCTGAAATGGATAATGATGCTGGAACACGACGATCTTCTCTCCGCGAACCAGAGCGGCATCCACTTCGTAACGAAACCAGAGGACTTGCTCATCGCTCAGGCCCAGCGGCCGATACTGCATCGTGTTCAAACAAATGAAGCGATAGCCCTCGACCGTGTAGGCATGATAGGTCGCACCCATATGTGCCTGGTAGCTGTGGCAACCGGGATCGTGGTGGGCGTCGTGATCGCCCACAAGGGCGTGGAAAGGCACCTGAAGCTTGTCGGTAACGTTCTTGAATAACGCCCATTCGGTCTCGCGGGCATGTTGGACGTTGTCGCCTGCGAACTGGACGAAATCCGGCTGGATAAGGTTGTTAACTTCATCCGCCATCCAGAGCGCCGTCTTGTAGTTGGGGCGGTCGGCTGATTCCAGGTGCAGGTCTCCGGGCCAGACGAAAATAACAGGGCGTGAGCTCATCAGGTTGTTTCGGTTAGTGGTTATCCAATTGTCAGGTGGTCTCGGCACTGCGAGCGAGCTCGGCAAAGACGCCGTCGTTCGCCACCAGATCGGTGAAGCTTCCATGCTCGACGACACGGCCTTGATCGAAAACAAAGATGCAGTCGGTCTCGTTGAGGGTAGTCAGGCGATGCGCGACCATTATGACCGTATGAGTATGCCGGGCGTGGTCGATCGCAGCCCGGACGCGGCGCTCGCTGATGTTATCGAGCGCGGAAGTTCCTTCGTCGAGAATCAGGATAGGCGGGTTCTTCAGGAACATCCGGGCCAGGGCCAGGCGTTGACGTTGTCCGCCGGAGAGGTTTCCGCCGCGCTCGTTCAAAGGGCTGTCATAGCCCTTCGGCATCTCGAGAATCTCGTCATGAATGTGCGCCTGTTGCGCTGCCTGCGTGACTTGTTCGAGGGTAACCTCGCCACACCCGTAAGCTATGTTCTCACGCACGCTTCCCGAGAAAACGAAGGGAGTTTGGCTAACGTAGCCGATGCTCCGGCCGATGTCTTCGCGTGAGAGGACACCTATGGGCACTCCACCAAGCAGCACTTGGCCCGACGTGGGATGAAGCAGGCGCAAAACGCAGCGGAGCCAGGTAGACTTGCCGGAACCGGAGCGACCGGCAATGCCGATCGTCTCACCCTGGCGGATCGCAAGGGTCACACCATCCAGGGCGCGGCGCGGCCCGTTCGGACTGTCGTAGTTGACGACAAGGTCCTGACATTCCAACAAAGGAACGCTGCCGTCCAGCCGGGGCGGGCGGAGAGTCACGACTCCATAGGACTGGTCGACGGGCTGATTGAGCATGTGGAGAAGCACACTTACCTGGATGCTGCTGTCGTAGGTCTCATCAAGGATGCGGTGCACTTCCTTCAACGGCTGCATCACCTTCACGAAAAGATTGTAGAAGGTGAGGATGGCGCCGAACTGAATGTCCCCACGCGCGGCGAGTAGAATGGCGTAACCAATCACGATAACCTGGAACAAGCCTTCGTTGACCGCTTTCAACCAATCGAAGCCAGCCATCGCGATGCTATGCTTCTTCTCGCGCATTTGCCGCGATGCGGCGGCACTCTCGACCCGTGCTACTTCGAGCGGGTAAGTGTTAGCGGCCCGGATATATTCGAGTCCGCCGAGCTGCTCGACGATGGTGCCGTCGAGACCTTCCTTTGCATGGAGCAGCGCCGCCCGGATTCCCTTTTGGGAAGTGACCTGCCAGATCGTGATCAAGATCGAAATCGGCACCACGGCCAGCATGATTAAACCAATGCGCCATTCTTCCTGAACGGCGGTGCCGACCGCAAAGCCCGCCAGCAGAATGGCCGGCAGGAAATCGCTGAAGGTCACTCGAAGGAATTTTACGAAGCCTTCGATGCTGCGGGAAATTCGGCCGTGCAGCGAACCGATCCGTTCCCGGGCGAGGGCGCCGAGATCGACCTTGAGGAGGTGACCCACCAGGCGCACCATCATGTTGCGTTCGATGCGGGTGGTAGTGCGAGTCAGGAGCCAACGGCGCAGGAGCACGAGGGACTCCTTGATGAGGTAGATGGCGATGACGATGAGGAGGCCGCGTACGACCACGCGCTGCCACTCGGGAAAGGGGCGTCCGGCAAATCGAAGGACATCGTTGAGAAAATGCCCGATCAGGACCGCGATCCTGGTTTCGAGGTAGGCCGCGAGGGCCATGATGGCAACCCCGCCGAGGAACCCGAGCTTATCGGCTCGGGTGATCAGCCCCCAAACTTGTTTACGCCGAGACCAGACGGAACCGACATCGCCGAGCAAGGACTTCTCTTGTTCAGGCATGACCTAACGAATCAATGCCCCACTGAGAAGTAGATGGCGTAGAAGAGAAGCATGAAAAAGGAGAACGGCAGGCCAAACGCGAGGTAGCGGCGAAAAGTAATGGCATGGTCGGGTTCGTTGAAACGCTGGCTCTCCTCCGCCAGGATAATTCCGGCCGACGCCGCCGTGACCAAAGAGCTACTTCCAGCGCAGATGCCTCCGCCCAGGGCCCAGGCCGCCGCATGGGACGGGTCGAGCTGATGGATAGGATCCGAAACCGCCGTTGCCCATGAGGCGGCTTCGGTGAAGGTCGTGCCGAAATAGCCGGTCAGCGCGATCATCCACGGCTTGGTTTGCGAGGCGAGCAGGTGATGCAGGGTGTCGCCGATCCACGAATGGGAGACACAACCGGCGAGCACGAAGATGGCAGCGAAAGTGAGATACACGTCAAACCCCAGGGAGGTGAGAGAATGGTAACGCTCGGTTTTTCGCTCGAGCAAAATGGCGATAACGATCGTGGCCGCGCCGATGGTGATATCGAGCTTTGGGTAGATGACGTGGAGGACAATGAAAAATAACAACAGACCTACGCCGATGCCGAGCAACCGCATATCGATAGCCAGATCTGATTTCGCCTTCTTCCAATCCGCTGCGGTCTGCGCGACTTGCAGCGTGTAAAACGGTACTGCGACCGCACCGACCGCGCGGCTCCGGCTGGTGATACCGCGTTGGGTCAGAACCGTCGCGAGAAGGATGAGCGCGGCGAGAACAAGAAGATTAGCCGGCAGGACTTCGCGCATAAAGTCACCGGCTTGCAGACCCCAGGTCTTCGCTTCGATGATGTTGGGCGTGTCACCCCAGCGCGTGGAAAATCCGCCGAGGTTGCTGGCCACGAGCGCGGCACTCAGGATCCAACGCGAAGGTATGTTATACGAGGCGCAAAGCCTAATGATGACCGGCGTCATGATCAGGATTGAAGTAACGTTGTGCATCAATCCGGCGGTGACATAGGTGGCGACCAGGAGAATGACGACCAGAAGCGGCGTGGTCATGCGCGGATGCCGGAGGCGAACTTTGCCGAGCTGATGGCCGAGCCACGAGGCGACCCATTTGAATCCCTGCGACCGCTCGATCATATGCGCCGGGATGGCAACGGCGGTGAAAAGGACCGTGATGTTAGCGTAGTGCTCGAATCCGGTGCGTAAAATCGTGGGGGCGTTTTCCCATTGGATGACGAGGAACGAACAACTAACCAGACTCATGGCCAGCGGGAGCGGCACTTCGTAGCGCGTCATCGCGTAGAAGGCAGTGAAAAGCAGGAGCAACATCAGCGCGCCGGCGCTCCAGCTCGCCTGCCAGGAGTTCGGGTCGATGAGAACGGCGTCAGCGGGCTGTGCGCCCGCCGCGAATGCTTCAGTGATTCCGAAGAGGAAGACGAAAAGGAAGAGGAAGATGAAGCGCGGCGCGAATCTCATATGAACGAAACCGCGGAACCGGGCTGAAAGGCCACATCGCGGGGATTGCGATGCGGCCGGAGATGCGCAATCAAGCGGATACCTGCGGGCAGCAATTTGGGCTCGAGCACGTCGGCCACGGCTACATCCACGAAGAATTCGCCGCCCTCTCGAAAGGCCTCGAACACGAGCGCCTTCATTTCCTGCGCGGCCGCGCGGCAGGCGCGAGCGCCCTTAATCGGTGAGCTGGAAAATCCGTGGAGTGGCCCATGCATCGCCGCTTCTTCCGGGAGGAGGAACGCTACTTCGGCCGTAGGCGCGAAGAGCTTTGTCAGGTCCGGTGGGAGCGGAAGGATCAGTCCCACTTTCTGTCCGCGGCATTCGGCCAGGAGTGCGCTGCTACGTTTGTGGGCAATAATGCGGAGCTGCACGCTGATGGCATCGAACGCGAGGTCCAGCGGCACGTTTTCGGCCTCCAGCATTCGGAGACGCTCTTCCGCTTCGGGCGCACCGTACTGCGAAGCGTACTTAAGAAGGTCGGCGGTGGTCCGCGCTTTCCTCGAGTCAATCAGGAGCCGGAGGATCTCGAGTAATTCGACTTCGTCCTTCGGCGGCGCCGTTCCGCCGGCGTTGGGAGTGGATGTTTCAGCCATGGGTGCCCTTCGACTTCGAGCATCAGTGGCAAATTGCGCCAGAGCCGTCAAGCTCTCCCGCGAGATCCAGCTACTGCTTGGCCGGCGCGGCCCGGTCAACCAGCGTGATGCCCGTCGACCCGGCCTCGAAGCCTTCGATTCGGACGGTTTTGCCATCGCGCACCACTTCAATCCAGCCGCCGGGAAATTTCGTGAAGACCCACTCGTAAGCGCTATGCACCGGGTGATCATTCGCAGCCAGAAGCTGGTCGCCCACTTTGAGCTCGGCGGCCTTGGGTTGCTGCGGATTCACCTCCGTGATGAAGACGTGGACCGCATCCACCATGCTTCCATCGCTGCGCTTGTGCGTGACGCTTTGGAATTCTCCCCCGGCAAATTTCGTCTCCCGCACATTGAAACCGACCACTTTCTCGTCAAAGCCTGTCTCGTAGATGCGGTCACGCTGGCCAATCTCGTCGTAATAATACTCGGTCCGGGCACCCGTGCCGGTGGCGATGTAGGGTAGCGGTTTGCGTTGCAGATCGCAGGCTTGCTTCGCCATCCGTTTCTCCGTGCCGGTCCGGTGCCATTCGGTGGTCGTGTGCCAGGCCGGGGCGCCGGTCGTTCCCGTATCCGACCCAATAAGCCATTCGCTGACTAGTCGCCCGTCATCGTCGAATTCCTTCTCAAGAATGCCAGTGAGGCCGGGACCGCTGATGAGTTTGCCCTCCTTGTCCTCCTTCCGCAGAACGAATTTGCGCATGCGCTGTTGCGTATCGAATTCCGGCTCTGTGATGCTGCGAAAGAAACCTCCCGGCGCTGGGTTCTGGTCTTCGGTGATGACGCGGTAGACGTCCCCCGTAGAATGAAACTCCGTGATCGATCGGTGGAAACCGCCGTTCAGCATCCAGGCCTTCTCTCCTTTAGTATCGAAAAGGCTGAACTCTTCGCGCCAGCCCGGAGGCGAAGCCATATCACTGTAGGCGTAGCGAATGATCGACCAGCCTTCGCTGACGGTTTTCGGGTGGCCGTCGAGGTCCACCACTCGTTTCTCCAGGACATTTCCCAGCGGATCGCGCACCCATTGAGTGCGCACGCTCTCAGGACCGATCACCTTCGAGTCCGCGAGATAACCCGCACCATCGTATTCGAATTGCGTCCGCAAGATTTGGCTTAGGCTCCCATCCGCGGCCACCTTTTGGTAAACCCGATCGATCAGTTCTCCCAGAGCGTTGCGCTTGTATTCGAGTACTGCCCAATCGCCCCACTCGCCATTTACCGGTTTGTTTTCGGCATTGAGGCGGCGGATCGCCGTGATGTTCCCAGCAGTGTCGTAATCGAACGTGGTTACGGCCACGTTTTTCCACGGCGCAGGTTTTCCCTCCCCGTCCCGAAACTCATATCGGACGGGGTACCCTCGCGAATCGTAGGACAATCCCTGACTGATCATGCCAATCCGGTTCTCCATCGGCTGGCCATTTTGATCCAGATTCGTCAATTGCGTGACGCGCCCTGCCGCATCGCGGCCGACGCGAAACCCGTAGACCTCTTCATTGTTTGGGGCGGGCTTGCCCGAGCCGTTGAAGAAACGAACTTCGATGTCCAGCCCGGCGGCGTCGCGGAGAAATTGGACGTGCGACGCTCCCTGCGTCGAAGAAAAATCGAAGCCGCGCAGGTCGACAAAACGGGCACGCACAATGTGGTGATTTTTCTCCTCCTCGGCCACGCGATTCCAAAGCAGACGCCAGGTCACGTGGCCGTTGCGGTCGAGCGCCGTCGTCTCCGCCAATTCTCCGCCGGTGTAGATGAAATTGATCCGGACAGCTTCGCGCGAGCGATCGTTGGTTTTTTGCGCGCCCATCGCGCCCTCGACCCAATTGGAGAAAATGTCAGAGCCGAATACCTCGCGGACGAGCGCGGGCCGTCCTCGAGGATTTAGGATTTCCAGGCTGGTGACCGCGCCCGCGCGTCCCCGGCGGGTCAGCCGAAAAGTGATGCCGCGCCGGGCGGCCTCTTCCGCGTTGCATCGCACTATGGGCTGCGCAACTCCCTGCACCATGTCGATGGTTTCCGCCCATTCCACGTGCGGGCGCTCGTAAAATTCCCAACGCCAAAGCCGTTCGAGCCCAATCCCGAGGAAGACCAGCGCTGCGATCGCGAATGATGTTCGCCACGGATGCCGCTTCGTCCATTTAATCGCGCGCGCCACCGTTGTGGGCGGCCGGGCCATGATGGATTCGTCTTCGAGATAACGGCGCAAATCTTCCGCGAACGCCGCCGCGCTCGCATAACGGTCGCGGGGTTGTTTCTCGAGGCACTTCATGCAGATCGTCTCGAGATCGCGCGGAGTGCCAGGCCGGTGCCAGGCCGGCGACACCGGATCTTCCGTGATCACGCGCACGGTCAACGCGGTCTCGCTGTCTTCCGGCAGAAAAGGGGGGCGGCCCGCGAGAATTTCGTAAAGAATTGCGCCTAACGAGTACACATCCGCCGCTGCGCCGACGTCGCGGCTGGTCCCCTTGGCTTGCTCCGGCGCCATGTAAGTCGGCGTGCCGATGACCGCGCCCGATTGCGTAAGGGAGCTCTCTCCGCTCAGGCGCTTGGCAATCCCGAAGTCGGTCACCTTCGGCACGCCCTCCGGATCCAGAAGCACGTTGGCCGGTTTCATGTCGCGATGGACCACGCCGTTCTGATGCGCGAAGTGCAGCGCGCGCGCCACGCTGATCAACAGCTGCGCGCCTTCCCGTGCCGGCATCACGCGGCCGCGGAGCCGATCGGCCAGCGAACCGGTCTCGATATATTCCATCGAGAAAAACGGCGCGCCCTCGTCCTCACCCACTTCATAAATCTGGACGATGTTCGTGTGATGCAGGCTCGCCGCGGTCTCTGCTTCCGCCTTGAATCGCGCCAGCTCGTCCGGCCCGTAACGGCCGGTTAGCATCTTGAGCGCGACGAGCCGGTTCAATCCTTTCTGCCGCGCGCGAAAAACGACTCCCATCCCGCCACGCCCCAACTCGCCCTCGACCTGGTAATCGCCGAAGATCGGGCGGCCCACTTTCGGCGCTGGCGCAGAGGGATCTGGAGTGTTTAGGTCCGGCGGCACGTCGAAATGAAGTGTGATCATTCCGCCGCCTGCGCTCAAGCGCTACTTCGTAAAGTCTGGGTCGGCTCAGGGCACTTCAGTCGCGAAGAGAGGTGGACTTATAACTGGACTTACGCTGGACTAACTGGGTTGGAAGAACTTGACCCATAACTGGACTTACGCTTGACTAATGGTGTGGGCTACGAACCTCTTTTCAACATAACGCCCAAACTGCTTTCGCAAGTGGAGCAGGTCGCGGCGCTGCGCGAGCGCATTCTGGCGGCCTCCGTGCAGGTGCCCTGGATTCCCGCGCTGCAAAAAGACACTCGCATCCGCAATGCCCACTCTTCAACGGCGATCGAAGGCAATCCGCTTACCCTGGAACAGGTGCGCGCGATCGAGGAAGGGCGGGAAATTCCGGCGACCGCGGCGCGGTCGCGCCGGGAAGTGGCAAATTATTTCGCGGGCTTGCGTTTCGTGGAAAAAAACGCCCAGCTCACTGCGATCACTCATACGAAGGTGTTGAAGCTGCACCGGATCATGGCCGGCGAGGTGATGGACCAGGGAACGGCGGGCCAATATCGGACGATCCGCGTGCGCGTGGGAAGTTATGTGCCGCCGGCACCGGAGCGAGTGCGGCCGATGATGTCGGATTTACTGGAGTGGTGGAACAAGCACGAACAGATTTCTCCGATCCTGAGCTCGGCCATCGTCCATCATCAGTTCGAAACGATTCATCCGTTTGCCGACGGGAACGGACGCACCGGGCGCATGCTCAGCTTGTGGGAGCTTTATCGGCGCGGATTCGACAATCATCACATTTTCTCGATCGACGAATTTTATTGGGAGGATCGCCCGCGTTATTATGCGGCGCTCGAGAAAGTGCTGGAGGATGATGGCTCCCTGACGAGCTGGCTCGAGTACAGCGCGGACGGATTACGCGTGACGCTGGAGCGAGTTTGGAGCCGGATCCAAAAGCTGACGGCACGGGCCGGGAAGTCGAAGCTGGTTCTGCGGCCGAAACAGGAGCAATTGCTTCATCTGTTGCGCGAGCACCGGGCGTTGAAGCCACGCGAAATTTGGGACGCCATTGGCGTATCGAAACAAGGCGCTCTGGACTTGCTAAACCCCCTCATCAAAGCCCGGCTGGTGCGAAGGATCGGAACCAAGAAACTTGGTCGTTATGTCTTAAGGTAGGGCGCGAAATGATCTTGATCATATCAGAGGCAAGCCTCAAGCGCTACATGTTTAGCCGGAACGCGCGGCTCAGGAAGCGCCGGGCCGGAAATCATCGAATGACGTTCAAGCTCGTAAGAATTTTCGCGGTAGCACTTTTGGGAAGCTTCCTGCGCTGCGATGCCGGCGCGGAGGAAAATAAGGACGAAGCGCGATTCCTCAAGAACACGAGGCAACTGATCTTCGAGGGGAAACGCAGCGGAGAAGGGTATTTTTCGCCGGACGGAAAAGCCCTCATCTTTCAAAGCGAACGCGAAGCCGACAATCCGTTTTACCAGATTTACACGCTGGATCTCACGTCGGGCGACATCCACCGCGTCTCTCCGGGAACAGGCAAAACGACGTGCGGATTTTTCCGGTCGGGCACCGATGAAGTCCTTTTCGCGTCCACGCATCTGGATCCAAAAGCGCGGGAGAAACAAAAAGCGGAACTGGATTTTCGGGCTTCGGGGAAAGAGCGCCGCTATTCCTGGGACTATGACGAGACGATGGATATTTTCGCGGCCCGTCGCGACGGCTCGAATCTGCGCCAGCTAACGAAGGCGAACGGTTACGACGCGGAAGGAAGCTACTCGCCGGACGGAAGCAAGATCGTCTTCTGCTCGCTCCGCGATGCCTATCCGCTCGAGAAACTTTCCGCGGAAGATCGCAAGCGCTATGAAACGGATCCGGCGTATTTCGGCGACATCTATCTCATGGACGCGGACGGTTCGAATCAGCGCCGTCTGACTTCCACGCCGGGCTATGACGGCGGGCCGTTCTTTTCGCCCGATGGCCAGCGCATCATCTGGCGGCGGTTCGATAAGAGCGGCGCGATCGCGGACGTCTACACGATGAAATTGGACGGCACGGATGAGCGCCGGCTGACGGATTTCAAGGCGATGTCGTGGGCGCCGATGTTTCACCCTTCGGGAAAATATGTCATCTTCACTTCGAACAAGCTCGGGTTTTCAAACTTCGAGCTCTACCTGGTCGATGCGGCGGGTGAGCGCGAACCGGTGCGGGTGACGTTCACCGACGGCTTCGATGGCCTCCCGGTTTTTTCACCTGATGGGAAACAGCTTTGCTGGACCGCCGGGCGAACGGCCGACGGAAAGTCGCAGCTTTTCCTGGCTAATTGGAATCATGACGCGGCGCTCCAGGCGCTCGCTCAGTCGCCACCTGCCCAAAGTTCCGCGCCAACAATCGCACCGGCGATCGCGCCGGCGCAAACGCCCGCCGCTTCTGGCACCAAGAGCTCGCTCACACCGCAAATCACCGCGGCTGATCTCCGGGATGAAGTTGGTTTCCTCGCCTCCGAGGAACGGGAAGGCCGGATGACTGGAAGCAACGGCGCGCGGCAGGCGGCGGATTACATCGCGGCGCGTTTGCAGGAGGCGCAGCTCAAACCGGCCGGCGACAACAGCACCTTCTTCCAGAAATTTGAGTTCAACGCCGGTGTGCAAATCCTGACCAGTAAAAACGAGCTCGTCCTGCGCGGGAAAGATGAGCGCGCGCCTGTTGCATTCCAGGCCGAGAAAGATTTCGCGCCGCTATCGTTCACCGAAAACCAGACCGTGGAAGGGGAAGTCGTGTTTGTTGGGTACGGGCTCGCCGTGCCGGGCAAGGGAGCCGAGGGCTACGATTCCTATGCGGGCGTGGACGTGAAAGGCAAGATCGCAGTGGTCTTGCGCTATGTGCCGGAGGGAGTGGATCCGAAGCGGCGGCAGGAGTTGAATCGCTACGCCGGGCTGCGTTACAAGGCAATGCTCGCGCGTGAGCATGGCGCGAAAGCTGTCCTGTTCGTCACTGGACCAAACTCACCGAATCGCGCGGAGCTGGTGGCGGCTTCGTTCGACGCGAACATGGCCAATTCCGGCATCGTCGCTGCGAGCATCACGGGCAAAGCAGCCGACGCGCTTTTTCAGGGGACCGGCAAAGATTTGAAGTCGCTCCAGACGGCGCTCGACCAGGAAAATCCCCACGCTGAAAAGAGTTTCACCTTTCCCAACGTGACCGCTCACCTCACCGCCGCGGTTGAGCGAATCAGGAAGGACGACCGGAATGTCCTCGCTCTTATCCCGCCGTCCGGACCGCCCGAGAAGGCGGAATACGTCGTCATCGGCGCGCATTACGATCACCTCGGTTTTGGCGAAACCGGAGCGATGCAGCGGCCGGGCGAGGAGAGAAAAATTCACCCGGGCGCGGATGACAACGCCTCCGGTTCCGCCGCTATTTTGGAACTGGCCGCCTCGCTCGCGGAGGAACGCAAAGCGAACCCGAACCAATTTCATCGCGGAATCGTGTTTGCGTTTTGGTCAGGCGAAGAAATTGGAATGATCGGATCGAGCTACTTCGTCGAGCATCCGCCCTTTCTGCTCTCGAATGTTGCCGCCTACGTGAATTTCGATATGGCGGGGCGGCTGCGCGAAAACAAGCTCAGCCTGCAAGGCGTAGGATCGTCGAAGGCGTGGCGCCGCCTGGCCGAGAAGCGCAACGTCGCCGCCGGTTTCAACCTTTCGCTCCAGGACGATCCCTATTTGCCCACGGACGTAACCGCGTTCTATCCGAAGGGCGTTCCCGTGCTGAATTTTTTCACCGGCGGCCACGATGATTACCACCGGCCCACGGACACTGCCGACAAACTCGACTACGACGGGCTGGAGCGGATCACGAAGTTCGCGCGCGGCCTGGTGGTGGACCTCGTGAACGAGGAAACGCGTCCGGATTACGTCAAGGTTGAGCAAAGCCAAAGTCCCGCGAGCCGCGAAAATTTGCGCGTCTTTCTCGGCACGATTCCGGATTACGCTACGGAAGTTGCCGGGGTAAAACTGGCGGGCGTGCGCAGCGCCAGCCCCGCGGAAAAAGCAGGCTTGAAGGCCGGCGACGTCATCGTGGAGTTCGGCGGGCAGAAGGTCTCGAACATCTACGATTACACTTACGCGCTCGACGCGGCGAAGATCGGCCAGCCCGTGGAGATTGTGGTCATGCGCGACGGGCAGCGCGTAAAGATCATGGTCACGCCGGAAGCGAGAAAGTAAAAACGGAGGACGGCGGTTTACAAACCGCCGAACGAAAAAACAACGTTGTCATCCTGAGCGCAGCGAAGGATCTCTGACTATTTCCCCGCCATCGCGCCACGTTTCGCGAGAAATGATCAGAGATTCTTCGCTGCGCTCAGAATGACAGGTCTATTTATGAGGTGCCTTCTATCCTTACCGGAATTGCGCGTGCTCGCGGATCACTTGCTCGAAGGAGGGATATTGGTGCTCCTGAATTTCACCGGGAAATTTCGCGCCGGAACGATTCCATTTTTCCAGCCAATCCGCGGTGAGCAGTTCGTGCCGGCTGGATGATGAGGCGCGACGCGCGGCAGGTGTGAGTGCGATAGTGGTCTCGAGTTTCTCGCCCGCGCTTCGGCCCCGGGCGACGTAGAACCCGGCCGCGAGCAGCGCGGCGCGATTCGCAGTTGAGCAGGTGTAGGTGAAGAGTTCGGCCGCCCGTCCGGCGCACGCTTTGAACAATTTTTGGAACGCATTCAATGTCCATTGATCGCCCGACGTCTTAGTTGAAAACATGTCGTAGAAAATCAGGTCCGGCGGTGAAGGAGCGGCCGGCATCGTTTCGAGGAAATCTCCCGCCAGGAGCAACCAGCTCAGTCCCGCGTGCTGCCGCGACTGCCATGTCCCGTCTTTCAGGATCCCGGCCGGACCGCCATGACGCAGATAGGGAAAATCGCGGCTGTGCCGGAAGGCCAGCCGGAGCGAATCGAGATCGTTTTCGAAGCTGATGATTTGCATCGGACGCACCGGGCCCTTTGCCGCCTGCTCTTCGTAGCAAAGGATCGCTGCCATCGCGTTCGCGGCGGCGCCGAGTCCGACATCCCAGACGACCAACGGCGCTGCGCTCTCGGAATTTTCCTCGCCCGAAATCCGCACGCGTTCCGCCAGATTTGATTGCTCGATATAAAGCCGTCTCGCTTCTTCCATGGGCGGAGTCCGCGAATGCATGATCTCGCCGGATGAAATCTGGCGGATGCTGGCAAAGCCCTCCCACGCCATGTGCACTTCGTAATTTCCCAACGCCCGCGGTTTGGTTCGTTTCGGCTTCTGCGCGCGGATCGGATTATCGAGATCGGATTCATGCAGGAACGCGCGCTTCTCGCGGTAAAGATCGAGAAAGCTATCGGCCAGGATACTTTCGCGGATCTCGCGCATGAGCTGGTGATAGAAATGGATGTTGTGCTTCCCGAGCAACTGCCAGCCCAGCGTCTCGCTCGTCTTCGTCAGGTGGTGCAGATAGGCGCGGGAATAACGCGCGCAGGTCGGACAGCCGCACGTCGGATCAAGTTTCTCCTCGGAGAATTTGTAAACGCTGCGCCGCATCTGGAGAAATCCGCGCGAAGTGAAGACGGCGCCGCGCTGCGCGAGTTGCGTGGGCATAATGCAATCGAACATGTCCACACCGCGATGAACGGCTTCGAGGATATCGAGTGGGGTCCCGACACCCATGAGGTAACGCGGTTTGTCCTCCGGCAATAGTTGCGCGGTGAATTCGCACACGTCTTCGCGCTCACTTTTGCTTTCGCCGACCGCGAGCCCGCCGATGGCAAATCCGTCGAACGGCATTGCGCTCAGGACCGCCGCGCTTTCCCGCCGCAACTGCCGGAAGAGTGCGCCCTGCACAATTCCAAACATCGATTGCGGCGAATCGCTCCGGGCCGCCAGACTCCGCGCCGCCCAGCGATGCGTGATCTCGATGGCCTCGCGCGCCGTTGCTTCATCGGCGGTTGAGGCGATGCAATGATCAAGCGCCATCATGATATCGCCGCCGATGGCGATCTGCGTTTCGATGCTCACTTCCGGGCTGAGCAGGATTGTTTTCCCGTCGAGATAACTCTGGAAGATAGCGCCCTTCTCGCTCATCGCGCGCGAATGCGGCAGCGAGAAAATCTGGAATCCGCCGGAGTCCGTCAGGACCGACTGTTTCCAGCTCATGAACCCATGGATGCCGCCGGTGCGCCGAAAAACTTCGGGGCCGGGGCGCAGCAACAAATGATAAGTATTCGCGAGCAGAATCTGGGTGCCCGCATCTTCCAGCGTCTGCGGAAGCTGCGCTTTCACCGTGGCCTGCGTGCCCACCGGCATGAAGAGCGGCGTCCGCACTTCGTTATGCAAAGTGCGAAACGTCGCCGCCCGCGCGCGCGAACCGGTGGCCCGGGCTTCGAGGCGAAAGTTGAGTCGGGAGAGGGTCATCTCTTGCATTCGGTCGAAAGACAGACAGTAACAATCTGACGTGATGATGCCCCGGAATTCGATGCGGTTTCAGAGAAATATCGGGGCCCGCGGCCGGTGGTTCCGCGGGATCGGAGCGCTCGTCCTTTTCACTGGCGGCGTATTTTTGCTTTGCGTCCATCCCGGCGTGAGCGTCCTCTTCTTCCTCGGCGGCGCATTTCTGCTTTTCGAAGCTCTGCGCGGTTGGTGTGCGCTCCGCGCCTGTGGCATCCGGACCAGGTTCTAGTTCGTAGAATCCGGATGAAACCGATCGCGATCGAGGTCAACGACCTCATGCAAACCGGTTACGTTTATCTCCTAACGAAACCGTGCGGCAAAGATTTCGCCGCGAACTTCCGCCCGGAGCTGACCCCGAAACAGATGCTTCGGCTCGGCGTTTTCGGCGGGCGATATTTGACCGATTGCCGGCACGAATTTCCGGCCGATTGGTTCGCGCACGCCAAACTTTCGCCTCAGGCTCGGAACCCGGCGCTGAACTACTTCGGAGTCGACGCGTCGCAGCTCCTGTCGGTCTGGCGAGAGAAAGGCTGGATTTATCCCGAAGATCCGCGCGGCTGGTTTCAGTGGTATTGCCGCTATTATCTCGGACGCCGTTGCCTGGATGATCTGCGCCAGATCAAACGCTGGCGCGCGATTCGCCGGCACATCGCGCAGGTCAGAAAAAATTGCGCGCCCGGTGACTGCACCTGTCGGCGTCGACAACGCCAGGCCTTGCTCCACTGGGCCTACGACTCTCGCAAGATCTGACTCGAGTCCGCGGCGATCACCTCGCGATACACAGCTTCGTAACGAGGGATGATTCTGTCCGCGGTGAATTCCTTTTCCGCGCGCGCGCGCCCGCGGTCGCCAAGTTGCCGCGCGGCGGCCGGGGATTCAACCAGCGCATCGAGCGACGATGCCATGCCCGCGATGTCACCGAACTCGTGGAGATACGCGGCGTCACCGACAACCTCCGGAATTCCTCCGATGCGGAAGGCGACGACGGGCTTTCCGAAAAAGAGCGTCTCGAGAATGCTCAGGCCGAAGCTTTCATTATCCGAGGTGTAGAGGCCCGCATCCGCCGCCGGCAAATAATTTTCCACCGCAGCGGCGTCTTCGCGGACGATGACGTTCCCGCGCAAGCCCAGTTCATCCAGGAGCGGTTCGTAAGGCGCGAATGGGCCGCCCGCGAGGATCAACAATCGAATTCGATCGCGTCGCGTTGAACTCGCGATCACCTGCAAAAGAAGATCGATGCGTTTTACCGGCCGCAGATTGGACATGTGCAGGACGAGGAACTCGTCTGAGATTCCCAACTCACGTCGCACTTCCTCCCGACTTTTTGTTGGCACGGACGGCGTGAAGAAATTCGGGATGACCTGAATTGGTTTGCTCAGTCGAAAGGTTTGGTCCGTTTGTCGGCGCAAACTTTCCGAGACGGTCGTCACCGCATCGGAATGAATCAGCGCATGTTCGATTGCGGCGCGGTACTGGGGATTGGGACCGAGGAGGGTCGTGTCGGTTCCGTGCAACGTCGTCACAATCCTGGGCGCGGAAGCGCCAATCATTTCTGCGGCAAGGAAGGCCGCCGTGGCGTGTGGTACCGCGTAGTGCGCGTGAAAAACATCGAGCCCATGTTCCTGGCCGACCTCGGCCATTTTCACGGCGAGCGGCAGCGTATAATCGGGGCAGGGAAATAAACTGCTCTCGCCCACGGCCACCTGATGGAAATGAATTCGCGGCGCGGACAGATCGAGCCGGACCGGTTTCGCGTAGCTGAAGAAGTGAACCGTATGTCCGCGAGCCGCGAGTTCAGTGCCGAGCGCGGTCGCGAGAATCCCGCTGCCGCCGATCAACGGGAAACAGGTGATCCCGATCTTGAGTGGCGACGGCGCACTCCGCGAGCGCACGGAAGCCGGTTGCGTCACGCCTTATTCGCGCCTCAGGCAGGGGCCGACCCAGACCGGGCGAATCATTGCCCGCCCCATTTTCTCTCGTCCTTGCCACTGATCGTGACCCATTTTCCGCCGTGCAGGACCCCTACCCACGCGATGCCTGACTGTTTGTACCCCAAATAGCGGGCGTCATCACTGTGCGAAAAGCAGACCGCCATCTTCCCATCTTTGAGCTCGTAAATGAGGAGATGGACATCGAGAGAGTCGTTGGACACCCGACTTTCGATCGTATTCTGGCCGGAGACAGAATACCCGTTGGCCATGGCCAGGAGCATTTGATCGTACACTCCATTGCCTTCGGAGTGGATGATTTTTGCGTTCGCCGAGTGACCTCTCACCAGCGTGGTGCGCGCCACTACCCAGGCGGTAATGGGTGAAACGGCGAGAGATCGATACAACTTATGACTCACCCCAACGCGCAACGCTTCGAGCGGAAAGTTCGGAAGATTGTTGATCGTTCGGATGGAAGCAGGTTGTTGCGCTCCGAAACTTTGGACCGCAAGGGCCACGACAAAAAATGCAAGGGGGGTTCTCATCTTGACGCTGAAATTGCCATAGAGTTTTCACCCGGCAAGACATTCTCCTTGGTTATAAGCGTTTCACGGCGAGAGAAGCTTCAGCTCTCCCCAAGGTACGCGCGGCCAGCGTCCGAAATCTCTTCGCGTTGCACGAACGTCACCCCGGGCGCATCGGCTTCGTTGAGATATTGCCGCTCGCCGGCTCCAGCCACGTAGTGCGTGCAACCGATGACTGATTGCATCCAGCGCAGTCGCGTGTCGCGGGTCGGGCTAATCTGCGCTGCGTCGTGCGCCTGGTCCGGCAGCTCCAGATAGCGGTCCGCGCCTTTGTGCAGCAGCAGCTTGCCATCGCGGTAACGCGCGCGGACCAGTTCGCCTTCCCAGGCCGCGTCGACGAAATAGTCGTCTACCGAAACCGCCCGTTTCCGGAATTCCGGATCGCTCGATCGCTCCACTCGAATTCCATCGAGCAATCCCATTCGCGCATACATGTCGTGGCAGAACGCCGCGACGCTCGGACCTTCAACCGCCTTGAAGTGATCGACCAGATCCGCGTCCACGTAGTTAGGGAGCTGGCGGGCCATCTTCGTCTGCCACTCCGGCAACACGCGCTTCGCCGACAATGGCGAAAACTGTTTCTGGATCTTGTTCGCGAACTGGAAATTCAAGGCGTCGTCGCGACCGGTATGCCGTTCGCGCAAGATCGTGATTGTCTCGCGGTAATCGTGATCGCTGTCGTGAAAAAAGAAGACGATCTGTCCCCCGATCTCCTTTTGCAGGCGTCGGGCCGTTGCGATCTTGGCGTAGAGAAATCGCTTCGGGAAAAAGCCGCACGGCTGCTGACCGAAGCAGATAATCGGCTCTCCCATTATTACGGAGCCGCGTTTGGTAGGGACGGCGCGCTGCGCCGTCCGAGCTTCGAATCAAGAGATAGCGGGCGCCGCATCGCGCTTGAGCTGTCGCGGCGGCTTGGACGCCGCAGCGCGGCGTCCCTACCAATGGTCGTTCTCATTCGATGCACTAGTTCGTGATAGCCGGTGAAGTGTTCCGGAAGAGGGTCTGTTGCAAAATCCAGGCGAACACCAGGACGGCGATGCAACCGATGACGTTGTACCAAAGATACCCGATGCTCGAGGTAAAGAAGAGCACGAGCACGATCGTTTGGGCGATCACGGCTCCGAAGAAAACAGCAGACCCGCGCACATTGCGCATGAAGAACGCGACCAGGAAAAGCCCGAGAATGCTTCCATAAAAAACGGAGCCCAGGATATTGCCGGCTTCGATCAGGTTTTCGACCAGGCTCGCGAACGACGCCACCGCGATGGCGACCAGCCCCCAGGCCGCGGTCAGCACCTTAGTGGCGACGACATAATGATGATCGCTCGCCGTGGGGCGAATAAGCGGCCGGTAAAGATCGACGGCAGTGGTCGAGCCGAGCGCGTTGAGCACCGCTGAAGTGGCCGACATCGTTGCGCAAAAGATCACCGCGACCAGCAGACCGACAACTCCATGCGGAAGATGTTGGATGACGAACGTGATGAAGACGTAATCGGAATCCTTGCTCTTCGGACTGGCCCCAGCTTCATCGAGAATTTTTTTCGTCTTGTCGCGAAGGCTGCGCGACTGCGCGTCCAGGTCGCGGATCTGCGTAGTCAGCACCGATGAATTTTCCACGGAAGCAGTGGACATCGCGTGAATGGTGTCGCGCTTGCGCGCGAAGACATCGTCGAACTCGGTTTGCAGGGCAGTAAGCTCCGGACCACGCCCCCGCTCGATCGCGCGCTGATAGGTCGGCTGATTGAAAAACATGGGCGGCTTTTCGAATTGATAGAAAAGAAAAACCATCGCGCCCAGGAGCAGGATAAGAAATTGGAGCGGCACTTTTACGAGCGCGTTGAAAAGCAAACCGATGCGGCTGGCGCGCAAAGAACCGCCGGCGAGATAACGCTGCACCTGCGATTGGTCGGCGCCGAAATACGAGAGTGAAAGAAAGAAACCTCCCAGAATGCCCGACCAAAAGGTGTAGCGTCGGGAAGGATCGATCGAGAAGTCGACCGCCTGGAGTTTCCCCATTTTGCCAGCGAGAGAGAGCGCTTCGGTGAAGGACAACTCCGCCGGCAACCGCGAAACCGCGATGCCAAAAGCCAGGGCCATCCCGATGAAGATGACCAGGATTTGATAGCGCTGCGTGAGGCTGACGATCTTCGTGCCGCCGACCACCGTGTAGATAATGACGAACCCGCCCGCGAGCCAGATGGTCAGGTTCAGGTCCCAGCCGAGCAGCGCGGAAAGAATGATGGCCGGCGCGTAGATGGTGATTCCGGCCGCGATGCCGCGCTGAACCAAAAACAAAAACGCGCCCAGCAATCGTGTTTTCGTGTCGAAGCGCTGACCAAGATATTCGTAGGCGGTGTAAACTTTCAGCCGCTGATAAATCGGAACGAAAATCGCGCACACCACGATGAGCGCGAACGGCTGGCCGAAATAATTCTGGATGAATCCGATGCCGCTTTCGTAAGCCTGGCCGGGCATGGAGAGGAAGGTGATCGGTCCGGCCTGGGTGGCGAGAACGGAAAGGCCAATCGTCCCCCAGCGAATGGTTTTATCACCCTTGAGGTATTCGCGCAGGTTCGGGTGTTTCCAGGTCCGCCAGAGCCCATAAAGCGGGATCGCGAGAATCGTCGCGATGAGGACGATGTAATCGACCCGGTTCACGAAAACCGGAGCGTGAAGGCGTAGAGCAACGCGACTTCAACCGCGAACAAAGCGATGGCGAACCAGTAGGCCTTGCGCCAGGTCGAGAAGAACGGCGGATGGTCGTGCGCGCTCATTTCACTTCGCGGAGCGAGACCATATTGGCGAATAGCCGATACGCTCCCGGGACCCCCGCGGGCAATTGCCGGAACCAGGCGTAACCGGTGTAGACAAAATAGCCGCTGCCCGATTTGGCCACGAGCAACCCGCCATCGAGCGGTTTTTCTCCCAGGTCGTTGCAGGAAAGGATCGGCGTCCACGCCGGATCCCATTTGTTCGGGAAATACAGGCCGCGCTCCTGAACCCACCCTTTGAAATCTTCGGCGGTGATCTTATTCGGCGTGTTCATCAGTGGATGGTCCGGCGCGAGGATGCGCATCTCGGCCTTTTCGTCGGTGACACGGTCCCGCGAAATCTCCAGCGGGTAAGGTCCGATCTCTTTCGTCTTGAGATCGGCGGTGGTGTTGTATTGGGCCACCACCACACCGCCCGCTTTCACGTACGCGAGCAATTCCGGCTGCCAGCTTGCGATTCGGTCCTGCGTGTTGAAGGCGCGAATCCCGAGCACCACGGCATCGAATCGTTTCAGATTTTCCGCGGTGACATCCGCCGCATCCAGTATCTTAACGTTGTACCCGATCTGCTGGAGGCTCTGTGGAATCTCGTCGCCCGCGCCGGGGATGTATCCGATCAGTTCGCCTTTCTTCCGGACATCCGCGCGCACGATCTTCGCTTCCGCGGGCGGCATCAGGACGTTGAGGCCGATGTGGGAATACGCGATCCGCTCCCGCGCGAACGAGTAATCGCGGCCATCCACGGAAACGATCGCGCGAAGTATGCCTTCACCCGCATTCGACGGCGGGGTGATGGTGAAGCTCGCGAACATTTCGGCGTCGGCCGCTTTCAGGTCTACGGGAACGGAGGCAGGTTCGATCCGCCATCCGTTGGGCGCTTCGAGCCGGAGCTGACCTTTCACTGCCGCGGTGGAAGCAGCGACACGGACCTGCACCGATTTCGGTTTGTCGTCCGCGAAGAAAAAAACCGAGTTCGATAAATTGGCGAAGGCTGGGGGAGTAATGGCGAGGGTCTGCCGCACTTCACCGATGATCGGATCGACCATGCGATACTTGGTATCGACAGAATAACGAAGGTCCTGGTCGCCCACGCGCAACGCTACTTCCACCGGAAACGGGGGCGGATTTTCCGCGAGGCCGATCAACGGCTGATCTTCCACCGTGAACATGCCGGGCGTGGCTGGTTTCCTGAGCCAGTAGGGTTGCGACGGAGTGACATCCTTCGGCAGAGTGGGCACCAGGTCCTTCGCGACAAACTGGTCGCTGGGCAGCGGCGTATTCAGTTGGAGCGTTTCGCCGGTAACAGGCGTCCTCACTTCGAGCAACTGCACCGGAACTTTCGAGCGATTGATTGCCTCGAACTTTATCGGCAGCGGTTGCCCGCCCGACGCCACTCCGACAGTGGCAGAGCTTTCGATGTGGAGGCCGAGGCACGCCGCAATCAGGGCGTCGACTTCGACGCGTTTTTGCGCGGCCCAATCCTTATCGTTGAGTTGGGAGAGCGCCTTGCGCAATTCCAGCAGCTTCGGAACCGATGCGGCGGGATCGGCCGGGACGAAGGTCGTGATTACCTGTTTTATTTTCTCCGCGATCGTTTCTGATTTGGGCACGCGCGCCCACGTCGTATCCACGCCATCGAACAAACCAGCGGTGGTCGGCGCGCCTTCCAGCGTCTTGAAATATTCCTTTCGTGCACCGCGCTGCGGCGAACGGCCCACTCCCTGGCTCTTGTGCATGCTCAGACTAGCGGCGGCGATTTCAGTGAATGCTTTCCCGATCAGCGCATTGAAACCACCGGCTTCGACGGTCGCCAATCCGGTGGGATCGAAGGGCAAATTGCGATTGGTGAAAAAGAAAGGGGACGTATTCCACACCAGGCGTGCGGGTTTCCAGACTTCGACGAAAGCGAGTTGTTCCGGAAACCGCTTTGCGTCGCCCGCCGCCGAAAAAGCTTCGCGCGCGAGAATCGCGGACGCCGTGTGGTGTCCGTGCGTTTTATCGTCGTCCGGACTGAAACGTGTCGCCACGACGTCGGGCCGAAATTTCCGGATCACCCAGACGATATCGGAAAGAACCTTGTCCCGATCCCAGATCCCGAGCGTCTCCTCCGAAGTTTTCGAGAATCCGAAATCGACGGCGCGGGTGAAGAATTGCCGGCCGTGATCGAGGCGGCGCGCGGCCAGAAGTTCCTGCGTGCGGATGACGCCGAGTTTTTCCCGCAGCTCGGGCCCGATCAAATTCTGGCCGCCATCGCCGCGGGTAACGGAAAGGTATCCGGTTTCATAAAGCGAACCGTTAGCCCAGAGCGCGATCAGATTAGTGTTCTCGTCGTCAGGATGCGCCGCGACGTAGAGCACGCGACCAAGCACATTCAGTTTCTGAAGCCCGAGCTGAATCTCCGCCGCGTTCATCGGCGGTGGGAACGCCGGAGCGGGAAGTTCCGAGGCCAGTCCGATTCGCGTTGCCATGCTGGTCAGAAGGAGCAACGCGAGCGTCTTTGCAATTGTTAGCCGGCTCACAAAAAAGACATCAGAGATTGATCGCGCTGGCATCTCGAGGTCACTCGAGAACGCCAAACATTAGATCCGCGAGTTATTTATTGATGTCCTGTTTCGCCTGCAACCGGTCGATCAGCACCTTGATATTTGCCTTCTGCTGCTCCGAAACGGCGACGGCCTGCGCCTTCTTCGCGTCTTCCGCTGCGCCGGCAAAATCGCCGGCGGCCGATTTGATCCGCGCGTTCGCCAAATGGCCGAACGGGGTCTCCGGATAACGTTTCACGACCTCCTTCAGGATCTCCATCCCTTCGGCCTCCTTTTTCTCCGACTGCAACCGGCGCGCGTAGGAATAGAGCTGGATTGGGGTCGTCTTCGCGATGGCCTGTTCCCAAACCTTCTTCGCTTCGTCGGGTTTGTTCATGGCCTTGAGCAGATCGGCCTTGGTGGTCAGGTTTTCGAAACGCTCTTCGTTCTGGATCGAGAGGTCCACCCACTTGAGCGCTTCCTCGAGATTGATTTTTTTGTTCAGGCAGAACTGCGCGGCCTGGTTTGGCGCCTGCCACTCATACTGCGCCCGGCCACGCATCTGGTTTCGGATGTGACCGAGCGTCGCTTCGGCATCATTGATCGAAACCTTGAACGGGACGGCAAGTTTCTCCCATTTCAGCGTCACCACCACGGAGTCCGGCTTCAGGTCTTCGAAATCGTACTCGAGCGCTTCTTGCATTTCGTTCGCACGCGGTTTCACGTTTACGCGCAACGCGTCTTCCTCCTGCTTGTAGCTATAGCTGCCCCAGGCGCTCGACATTTTTGAAAAAATCACCGTCCACGAATCCGCGGTCGGGATCATGTGCAGCCCGTAGATCCCTTTCGGGAGCGGCTGGCCTTCGACCGAAACTCCATCGCTGAACTCGATCGTCGTATTTTGATTCGCACCCGCGCGCCAGACTTCGCCGAACGGAACGAGACCGCCCCAGATCTTTCGCCCGTTCACCAGCGGCCGGTGATAAGTGATTTTGATGTCGGTCAATCCGACCTGCTGTTGATTTATGGCGAGCTGGCTGACATCAGGAAGATCGAGATCGGCCCGCGCTGTTGCGATCGCTGCGATCCCGAGAAGGGCCACGCTGAAGGTAGTGATGCATCTCATAGTTAGTGGGCAGTTGCGGTGATATCTCATCCGCAACGGAACCGCAGACAAGAACAGATTTGCAGAATGTTCAATGAAGTGACGGATTGAGCGCTGCTCCGTTCAAGAGTCTGAATCTGTCCCAGATTCGGAACAGTAATTTCCCGGGCGCGAAACAAAAGCGGAGACGCGATCCCAACGCTGGAAGTCACAAACCGTTGAAAGTTAACGGTTTAAAACTCGTTAGGCTTCGGTGGCACGGGCTTTGCATAAGGGTTCATCGTCAACCCAATCAAAGATATGAAAACAAATACACTTACCGCCGAAGGCTTCGAATCGACTTACGCACTACTCGTTAGGTCGGAAGACAAGGAGCGCAACCTGTTTGAAGGCGTCGCTTATCTCATCTTCATCTTGAGCGCTATTTTCACGATCTGGCAGGTCGCGCAACAGCCGGTGAGCTTCACCGACCGTGCGGGGAACCGCGCCACGTCGGTCGCGCAAGCCGCCTCGCAACAGCCGGCCTAACCGCAACGCAGTTCCGGAGAACTTCGTTGCGTTTATTTGCGATCATCCTTTTCGCTTCCGCCGCGTTTTGTCAGGCGGCGGAGAGCGCGTCCGGCCGATGGGAAGGTTCCGCGCAGATTCCCGGCGCTGAACTGAAGCTCATTGTCGATTTGTCGGAGGAAAGCGAGAAAGGCATGATCGGCTCGATCATTATCCCCGGATATGGAGTCAAAGGCGCGCAGCTTGTGGATCTCCATGTGCGCGGTGGCGAGCTGGCTTTTGCGATCAAGGGCGCTTTGGGCAGCGAACGTGCCGGCCAGGCCGAGCTGCACGCACATCTGAGCACGGACGGCCATCTTGCGGGCGAATTTCGGCAGGGCGGGAATCGAGCTCCGTTTGTCCTGGAGAAAACCGGGCCGGCGCAGGTGGAATTGCCGCTGCGGAATACGCCAGTGAGCAAGGAACTCGAAGGCGAATGGAAAGGGGAATACGAACTCAACGGTTATGCGCGCCATGTCACGATGAAATTTTCGAATCGCGGTGCGGAGGGAGCCGGCCTCGAATTCGTCATCGTCGGCAAGAAGACCAACAACGTGCCGGTGACTCTGGTGACGCAGGAAGAAGATTTTCTCACGATCAAGTCGGACGACTTCGGGATGACTTACGAAGGCCGCTTCCCCAAAGGAGCTGCGGAAATCAAAGGCATGCTGACGCAAGGGCCCTTTGAGGTGCCGCTGGTGATGCGGCGTGCGCCCTGATGATTCCAGTTATGAAAATCTGGGGAACCTTTCTTGCGCTGATCGTTCTTTTATCCGGCGGGTTCGCGCACGCCCAATCGATGTTTCGCGGTGACGCGGCGCGCTCGGGGAACTTCGCGGGACCCGCGCCACGACAGTTCCATCGCGTGAAATGGAAGTTTCCTACGGGCGATCGAATTGTTGCGTCTCCGGTGTTACAGGACAAGTCACTCTACTTCGGAGGCGATGATGGAAACATCTATGCCGTCGACGCAGACACTGGGCGGCAGATTTGGAAACGCCCGACGGGCGGGCCAGTGCCCTCCACGCCGGCGGTGGCGAATGGGACAGTTTACGCGGCGAGCTACGACGGAAAGTTTTATGCGTTGAACGCGCAAACCGGCGCCATCAAATGGAAGTTCGCGACTGGCGGTGAGCGCCGCTTCGAGGCCAAGGGAATCCACGGCCTCGAGCCGAAAAATCAGACGATCGCGGACCAGTTCGATGTTTTCCTTTCCAGTCCCGTGGTGGCGCAGGGTGCAGTTTTCTTCGGCGGCGGCGACGGAAATCTTTACGCGCTCGATGCCGCTTCCGGCGAACTGAAGTGGAAATTCAAAACGGGAGATGTGGTTCATTCCTCACCGGCCTATGCGGACGGCGTTCTCTACTTCGGGAGCTGGGATAGCTTTTTCTACGCGGTGGACGCCGCGACTGGAAAAGAGAAGTGGCGGTTCCACGGCGGCGAAGACGCGTTGATCCACAATCAGGTTGGGTTCCAGTCGTCCGCCGCAGTGGTGGATGGAGTGGTTTACGTCGGCTGCCGGGATTCGAATTTGTACGCGCTGGAGGCGACGACCGGAAAAGAGAAATGGCGGTTCAACAATGAAATGAGCTGGGTGATCAGCTCGCCAGCGGTGGTGCAGGGCAAGGTCATCTTCGGCACCTCCGACTCCTCGCTTTATCACGTGGTGGACTCCGCCACCGGCAAGTCCATCCTGAAACAACAGGACAAGGCCTACATGTTCTCCTCCCCATCAGTGGCTGGCGACGTGGCCCTGATCGGTGTGCTGAACGGCACCCTGGAGGCGCGCGACCTGAAAAGCGGCGAGGTGCTCTGGGAATTCCAGACCGAGGCCTCGAAGCAAAACAAACATTGGGTGCTGACGGCCGAACGAAAATTCAACAGCCCCATGCTCTATCATTCGAGCTGGCGCGAGGCGCCAACCGTGGCGACCGACCGCCAGTTCAGTATCGGCGCGATTTTTTCCACTCCGCTCGCGGCGAACGGCGTCGTCTACTTCGGCAGCACCGACGGAAGTCTCTATGCGATCGAGTAGTCGAGTGTCCGTCTCAGACAAAAACGCTGCCCGGCGGCGTTGGTATGGAGTGGGCCGCTCGTGCGTGCATCGCGTTGTGCATTTCTTGAATCCAATTCGGCTTCATCCCGCATCTCATCTTCAAAGCGCCCTTCATCGTCTCCTACTTCAACCCAACTCCTCGTTATGATACTCGACAACTTTCGCCAGGATGTCCGCGTCGGTTTGCGCATTCTCTTCAAGGAAAAATCGTTTTGTCTGCTGGCGGTGCTGGTCCTCGCCCTCGGCATCGCCGGAGTCACCACGCAGTTCACCATCGTCAACGCCTTTGTCCTGCGCGGATTTTCTTTCCCGCACCCGGACCGGCTGGTGAGCGTGGGCCTGATCGACCCTCAGGGAACTCAGCAGCAAAACAATTTTGGCAACGGCAATATCCCCACGGCCCAGGACTACGAAGATTTGAAGGCCGGGCAGCAGTCCTTCGCGATGATGGCCGGCTCCCTGAGTGGCTCGACCATCAACGTCAGCTACAAGAACAACCCGCAGCGTTACACCGGCGGATATGTCACCGAGGATTTTTTCCGCATCGTCGGCGTGTCCCCAATTATGGGGCGCGATTTCAGGGCGGAGGACAACAAGCCCGGCGCGGAGAAGACTACGCTCCTGGGTTACGAGATTTGGAAACGCGATTTCGGCGGCGATCCGAACATCGTCGGGCAATCCGTCCGGATAAACGGCAAGGCGGCCACGATCATTGGAGTCATGCCGGAGAACTTTAAGTTCCCTCAGGCCGAACAGCTTTGGGTGCCGCTTTATAACGAGTTTCCGGTGGTGCCGCGCGATGACCCGAAGGCCGGCAATTCTCCGCCCGCGGTGATGGGCCGGTTGAAGGACGGCGTCTCGCTCGATCAGGTGAACGCCGAGTTTTCCGCGCTGGCCAAGCGCATCGCGAAGGACAATCCGAAAACGAACGAGCACTACACTTCAGCCGTCGTCCAACCGTTGTTGAATGCCTTCACGGGTCCGCAGTTGCGCCAGACCATTTACGCGATGCTCGGCGCGGTGCTTCTGGTTCTCGTGATTGCGTGCGTCAACGTGATGAACATGCAGTTCGGCCGCGCCGCATTGCGCGCGAAAGAACTGGCGATTCGCGGTGCACTGGGCGCAACGCGCTGGCGAATTGTGCAACAAATGCTGACCGAAAGTTTTGTCGTGGCCGGATTTGGAGCGCTCGCGGGCGTGCTGATCGCCTATTGGGGAGTGGACCTACTGGCTCGCACAATAAATGCCGGGCCGTTTCCGCCTCCTTACTGGTGGGAATTTACGATCGATGGCCGCGTTCTAGCGTTTACGCTCCTGATCACGCTAGGCGCGACCGTCGTTTCCGGTCTTGTCCCGGCTCTGCTTAGCGCCCGAGGGAACGCGGCCGAGATCATGAAAGAAGGCGGGCGTGGAAACAGTAGCCGGCTGGTCAATGTC
>JBEEHV010000004.1:0-38001 GCA_041167585.1 Verrucomicrobiota bacterium | reverse complement strand
TCACGCGCTCGAGCTGCCGCGCGCTCATGTCCAGCATCAGGCCGAGCCGCGATGGCATGCACTTGTAGAACCAGATGTGCGAAACCGGCACCGCCAGTTCGATATGGCCCATCCGTTCCCGGCGCACGCGCGCCAGCGTGACTTCCACGCCGCAACGGTCGCAGATCACGCCCTTGTGCTTGATCCGCTTGTATTTTCCGCACGAGCATTCCCAGTCACGGGTCGGCCCGAAAATGCGCTCGCAAAACAGTCCGCCCTTTTCGGGCTTGAAGGTCCGGTAATTGATTGTCTCCGGATTTTTTACTTCGCCCTTACTCCACGACCGCATCGTGTCCGAGGAGGCGACGCCGATCGCCACCTGGTCGAAGCCGACCGTGCGTTCTTCACCGACTAGTTCCCGCCAGGAATGTTCGTTCATTTATTTTTGTAAGAGATCTTTTGTTTGAAAAAATTAAGCTACGTTTTCCAGGAAGGCTGAAGGCGCCTGGCCCCCGACTTTGACGTCGAGGCCTAACGACTGCATTTCCTTGATCAACACGTTGAAAGATTCCGGTGTGCCGGCCTCGAGCGAGTTGTCGCCTTTGACGATTGACTCGTAGATGCGCGTGCGTCCCTGCACGTCGTCCGACTTCACTGTGAGCAATTCCTGCAAAGTGTAAGCCGCGCCGTACGCTTCGAGCGCCCAGACTTCCATCTCGCCGAAGCGCTGGCCGCCGTATTGCGCCTTGCCGCCGAGAGGCTGCTGCGTCACGAGCGAGTAAGGTCCGACCGCACGGGCGTGAATCTTGTCCGCGACCAGGTGGCCCAGCTTCATCATGTAGATGTAACCGACCACGACCTCCTGATCGAAAGTATCGCCGGTGCGGCCATCATAGAGTCGCGCCTTGCCGGTTTCCTGCACCCAGGTGAAGCCGTCTTTCTTTTTCGCGTCGTTCAAGTATTCGCGGATTTTCGCTTCCGAAATTCCATCGAACACTGGCGTCGCCACCTTGAAGCCGAGCGCTTTCGCCGCGACACCCAGGTGGGTCTCGAGAACCTGGCCGACGTTCATCCGACTCGGCACGCCCAGTGGGTTAAGCACGATTTCGACCGGCGTTCCATCCGCGAGGAACGGCATGTCTTCTTCCGGAACGATCCGCGCGACCACACCCTTGTTGCCGTGACGTCCCGCCATTTTGTCGCCGACGCTGAGCTTGCGTTTGCTGGCGATAAAAACTTTGACCTGCTTGATAATGCCCGGGTCGATGTCGTCGCCGCTCTCGACGCGATCCATCGAGCGCTCACGCTCGAGCTCGAGTTCCGCGAACTTGTGTTCGTAGGAAGCAATGATCTCCCGGATCTTGTTCCGGATCGGGCTCGGATCGATTTCGATGTGATCGTAAACGGTCGCGAGTTTGCGGAGCAGGGTCTTCGTGATCTTGCGGTTCGCCGGAATGATGATTTCGCCGGTCTCGGCGTTCACCACATCGAGAGGGATCTTTTCACCGAGAAGGATATTCGAGAGCGCATCCGTTAACTGCTCGGTCAGCTCTTCCTTTTTCTTACGGTTGTCTTCCGTGATCGTCTTGAGCTGACGTTTCGTTTCCGAAGGCGTCAGTTTCTCGCGAGAGACTTCGTGCCGCGACGAAACCTTTACATCCATCACGATGCCGTAAGTGCCCGATGGGACGGTCAGCGACGTATCTTTCACGTCCGCCGCTTTTTCACCGAAGATGGCGCGAAGCAGACGCTCTTCCGGCGCCAATTCGGTTTCGCTCTTCGGAGTGATTTTGCCGACGAGAATATCGCCCGGCTTCACTTCCGCGCCGACGCGAACCACGCCATCAGGACCGAGGTTGCGCAACGCTTCCTCGCTGACGTTCGGAATGTCACGCGTGATTTCTTCCGGACCGAGCTTGGTGTCGCGCGCTCCGATCTCGAATTCATCGATGTGAATCGAGGTATAAATATCTTCCTTCACGACCTTCTCCGAGATCATGATGGCATCTTCGAAGTTGTAGCCGTTCCAAGGCATGAACGCGACGAGCACGTTGCGTCCGAGCGCGAGTTCGCCCTGGTCCGTATTCGGGCCGTCCGCGATGACCTGGCCGCGTTTCACATGCTGGCCTTTCTTCACGATCGGCTTCTGGTTCACGCAGGTGCCCGCATTCGAGCGCATGAACTTCCGCAGCTCGTACACGTGCACACCAGCTTCAAGATCGGTCTTCAGCTTTTTGCGACCCTCGGGCATATGCCCGTCCTTGGTCACGACGATTTGATCCGCCGTCACGGAAGCGACTTTGCCGGCCTCTGTCGAAATCAGGACCGCGTGAGAATCACGCGCGACTTTGCCTTCGAGTCCGGTGCCAACCAGCGGCGATTCCGAGACGATCAATGGAACGCCCTGGCGTTGCATGTTCGAGCCCATGAGCGCGCGATTCGCGTCGTCATGCTCGAGAAACGGAATCAGACCTGCCGCGACCGAAACGAGCTGTTTCGGCGAGACATCCATGTAGTGAACTTTCGACGGCTCGACTTCCAAAAAGTCGCCGCGATAACGGACCGAAACCTTCTCCTGGGTCAGATGACCCTTCGCGTCCATGGTGGCGTTCGCTTGCGCCACGAGGAAATTTTCCTCGCGATCGCCGGTCAAATAATCGACCTGCTCACTGACGCGACCCTTCTCGACTTTGCGGTAAGGCGTCTCGATAAATCCAAATTCGTTGATGCGCGCAAAGGTGCTCATCGAGCTGATGAGACCGATGTTCGGACCTTCCGGCGTTTCGATCGGACAAATGCGTCCGTAGTGTGAAGGATGCACGTCGCGCACTTCGAAGCCCGCGCGATCGCGGCTCAATCCGCCTGGCCCAAGGGCCGAAAGACGGCGCTTATGCGTCAGCTCCGCGAGCGGATTCGTTTGATCCATGAACTGCGAGAGCTGGGAACGGCCAAAGAAATCGCGGATCACCGCGCTCAGCGCCTTCGGGTTGATCAACTTCTGCGGCGTCATGCCGTCGATGTTGATGTCGAATAATGTCATGCGCTCTTTCACGAGACGCTCCGTGCGCGCAAGACCGACACGGCACTGGTTCGCGAGCAATTCGCCCACGGTCCGCACCCGGCGGCTACCGAGGTGATCGATATCGTCCAGCGTGCCTTCGCCGCGCCGCAGGCTGATCAAATATTTGATCGCGCCAATGAAATCCTTGTCCGTGACGATGCGTTCCGTGAGGTCGACGTCGATCCCAAGTTTCTGGTTGATCTTGTAACGGCCAACGCGACCGAGATCGTATTTCTTCGGATCGAAAAAGAGCCGTTTCAAGAGCGCCTTTGCATTCGCGACCGTCGGCGGATCGCCAGGACGCAGCTTGCGATAAATGTCCTTCAACGCCTCTTCCTGGTCGTGCGCCGGATCTTTCTTCAGCGCCTTGACCACGGTGTCGTCGTTCGAGATGTCGATTACTTTTACGTCTTTGTGGCCGAGCGCCATGATCTGCCGCACTGTTGCGGCCGTGAGCGGCTCGAAGGCGCGGGCCACCGTCGCCTCGCCATCGAGCACGTCGGCAATCAACACCTTCGTCGCGAGCTCTTCTTCACCGAGCTTTTCGCTCAGCTTGAGGGTCTCGATCGTGTAAAAGAGTTTGATCACTTCCTCATCGGAGCCGTAGCCCAGCGCCCGAAGGAAAGTGGTGGCAAGGAATTTCCGCCGGCGCTTCCGGCGATCGAGATAAATGTAGAGCAAATCGCTCGTATCGAATTGCACTTCGATCCACGAACCGCGGTCCGGAATGATCCGGAAACTGTAGAGCACTTTGCCGTTCAAATGGATGCTCGATTCGAACGCAATGCCGGGTGAGCGATGGAGCTGGCTGACCACGACGCGCTCGGCCCCGTTGATCACGAAAGTCCCCTGCGGCGTCATGAGCGGGATCTCGCCCATGTAGACTTTTTCTTCCTTGGTCCCCTTCTCCTCGCGGAGCTGAAAAGTTACATGCAGCGGCGCGCTGTAGGTCTGGCTTTCGCGCTGGGCCTCGAGCGCGGAGAGCTTCGGTTCGCCAATTTCGTAATGGCTGAAATCGAGGGTCGCCTTTTCGTCGTAGCTCTCGATCGGAAACACTTCCTTGAACACCGCCTGGAGGCCCGAGATTTTCCGCTTGGAAAATGGCACATCCTTTTGCAGGAAATCGAGATACGAATTGAGTTGAACCTCGATGAGGTTTGGAGGCTCGATGCCTTCCTTAATGGTTCCGAAGTAGATACGTTCCGACATAAATTACTACACCGATCTCCTAGGTTTTGAACGACACGGCCCCGATGGGTGGGGGGCCGGTTGGTGAGAGCTCACGGCTACAGCCGTGAGACAGGAGCGCAAAACTGACAGCAAAACAGCAGCCTGTCAAATCGACGACTACCCTTTTGTTGCCTGCCTAAAATTTGTCCGTTGCGCTCTGGTTTGAAAATAAAATCGACTGCAAAAAGAGTTCTGACACACCCGCAACCGGCGCGCAAGTTTTTTGCGCGCACGGCAGGGGTGTAGCGGCGGCTGTCCCCAGCCGCAGTTTTCCGCCGGTGAGGACACCGGCCACTACGTTGCCGAGCTACTTGATTTCGACTTTGGCGCCGGCCGCTTCGATCTTTTTCTTGATCTCTTCGGCTTCTGCCTTGGTCACGCCTTCCTTGATCGTCTTCGGAGCGCCTTCGACCAGGGCCTTGGCTTCCGCCAAACCGAGTCCGGGCACTGCGCTGCGAACTTCCTTGATCACGCCAATTTTGTTCGAGCCCATTTCCTTCAGGACGACTTCGAAAGAGGTCTTCTCTTCGACTGGAGCCGCGGCCGCGCCGCCTGCACCTGCACTCGGAGCCGCTGCTGCGACCGGAGCCGCTGCGCTGACGCCCCATTTTTCTTCGAGCTGCTTCACCAAACCGGCAATCTCGAGAACGGTCAGGCCGCTGAGTTGCTCCACCATTGCATTTGTATCCGCCATATTATTTTCCTCTTACTTCGCCGCCTCCGGAAGCTTCCGGAGAATTAAGCCCGAACGCTTTCGGGCCGGACGTTGTTCTTGTTGCTCGCCCTGCCATCCGCGGCGGGGCGAAAGTTTTCTTTGTTAAGCTGGGGTGTCGGTAGCTGTCTCGCCAGGGGTGGCTTCGGCTGCCGGGGTTTCGGCAACGGGAGCCGGCGCCTGTTCCGCAACAGGGGCTTCTGGTTTCGCTTCGGCGGCCGGCGCCTCTTCTTCCGCTTCCGCTGCCGGCGCTTCCTGTTTCGCTTCGGCGGCTGGCGCTTCCGGTTCTGTTTGGGCCGGCGTCTCTTCCTTCGCAGGAGCTTCCTCTTTTTTCGCTTCCGGGGCGGGAGCCTCCGGCGCGGCTGGCGCCGCATCGGCCTTCGCCTTCATGAGTCGGGCAAAGGCGGAGGCAGGTTCGTTCAGGACGCGGACCAATTGCGTCGCGGGAGCGAGGAACAATCCCAAAAGCTTCGAAAGCAAAACTTCCCGCGAGGGCAATTCGGCCAAAGCCTCCACGTCGGAAGTGGACAAAATCGCTTTGTCCACAACGCCAATCTTTAGCGCGGCGATCTTAAACTCCGCGGCAAACACCTTCAGGATTTTCGCGACCGGGGCGACGTCCTTCTCGCCCATGACAATCGCGGTCTGGCCCGTCAGCTGGTCGCCGACGTCCGGCATTCCGGAATCCGCCATCGCGCGTTTCAGAAAACTGTTTTTCACCACGCGGACTTCCGCGCCGGCAGGAGCGAGACGATTTCTCAGCTCGCCGAACTGATCCACCTTCATCCGCTGGTAGTCGGTCACAAGCAGGAAGGGCGAACGATTGAGCTTTTCAGCGAGGTCCGAAACGATACTGGCTTTTTCTGGTCTCATGCGAATGGCTCCCGTTACACGCTCAAATAAGGCGAAGGATCGAGGTGCAATCCCGGCGACATCGTCGCGCTGAGCGTCATCCCTTCCACGAACCGGCCTTTCGCCGTCGCCGGCCGCGAGCGCACGACCGCTTCGATCACCGCCGTGCCGTTCTCGACCAATTGGTTCTCCGCAAACGAAAATTTTCCGACCGGCACCGCGACGTTGCCGTTTTTATCGAGCTTAAATTCAACGCGACCCGCTTTCACTTCGCCCACCGCTTTCGCCGTGTCTTCGGTCACCGTGCCGGTTTTCGGATTCGGCATCAGGCCGCGCGGTCCAAGCACCTTGCCGAGCTTGCGCACTTCAGCCATGGCGCCCGGCGTCGCGATCGCCACATCGAAATCTTGAAAGCCTTCCTGGCATTTTTGAATCATGTCCTTGAAGCCGACATATTCCGCGCCGGCTTCTTTCGCTGCTTTCGCCGCCTGGCCTTCCGCAAAGACGAGGACACGCACCAATTTGCCACTGCCGTGTGGCAACGGACACGTTCCACGCACCATCTGGTCCGATTGCTTTGGATCGACCCCGAGCCGGAAAGAAACCGTCACGGTTTGGTCGAACTTCGTCGGCGGCAACTTCTTCAACGTCGAGACCGCCTCGTTCAGGTTGTAAGTTTTTGTGCGATCCACCTGCTCGGCGGCCGCGCGATAACGTTTACTGCGATTATTTTGCATGATTTTGTGCAGTCCTAATGAGCCTTCGCTCTCCTGCGTAGCCGTCATTGATGGCGGCGGGACGTGGAAACTAGCGCCCCTTCGCGCTCTGTCAAAGCGAAACTTCGGCGCGCGCATAAACGATAAATTCTCACACAAAGAGCACAACGGACCACAACGGTTCTCCGAGAAATTCAACCTTTGTGTTCCTTTATCACCGTGGTGTGAGCCTCCCCAAATTTGCCTGTTGCCAACGCCGAAACCGACCTGCTAAACCAGCGGAATGCAACCCACAAAAATTATACTCATTACGGCTATCACTGTTTTAGCCGGGGCCATGGGGCTTACCGCCGCGCCCATAAATTTTAACGAGCTCTCGCTCTGGGTCCGTGCGCGCGAGACCGATCAATCGATCACGCGCGAAGTCGGCCAGCGCAAACTCACCAAAGCATTAACCCCGCAGCAGGAAACCACTCTCAAATCCCAGGGCGCGAGCGATTCGTTAGTCCAATCGCTGCGCAGCCCCGGATTGATCGCTGCTTCGGAAGAAGTCGCGACCACTGAAGCGAAATCGCCCGCTCCGAGAATGTCGCAGTCCCGCGAGATCGAGAGCGACTCCGCTGCCGATAGTCTGCACGTTTTCGAAGTCACCTCCGGCCACCCGATCAATCTGAGCCAATGGGGCGGGCCCGATTACGAATTCGCCTTCAACGTTGTCCGGTATGCCGGCGAAAATATCGTCCAGCCCGTCGTGGTCGACACCCTCCGCACTTACACCGATATCGCCACCTACATCGGGCCTCTCGGCTCCGGTCCGCGCACTACGCAACCCTATTTTCGGAGCGAGCGGTTCACGCCCTATCTCGGCGGCGATTTAAAAGACGATTCCTACATGATCGGGGATTTCATCACCGCCGCGTCCCATTCGACTTCCCGCGGAATGTCGATCGACAAACGGAACCCCATCCTGATCAAAGGCGTGCCTTACACTCTGTATCCGGTCTACGGAGTGCGCGGCGTCTCGCTCTATTATATTGGAAGCGGCAGTAACTCGGTGAAACTTGCGGTCAGCACGTCGCACCGATAACGGCGATAACCGCGCGCCAGATCTCAGCGTTACGGTGATGAACGCGGCGCGGCCGATGGAGTCGTGCCGCCTTTCACGATCTTGCCCTCTTTCATCACGAAGGAGACTCGCTCGGTCGCGGTGATGTCGGCGGTGGGATCGCCGGGCATGGCGATGATGTCGGCCAGTTTGCCTTTTTCCAGCGTGCCGACCTTTTGCGCGATGCCGAGCAACTCGGCGTCGTTCGAGGTGGCGCTGCGAAGCGCTTCGATCGGCGGCAGGCCGAGATCCACCATCAACTTGAATTCCTTCGCGTTCTGGCCATGAGGATAGACGGCGGCGTCGGTGCCGAGTCCGATCTTCACGCCGATCTTGACGGCATTCCGAAACATCTCGGAGCGCGCCGCCGTTGCCGCCCGCGCCTTCGCCTGCAAGGCCGGAGGATAAGCCTCGATCTTCGACATGATCCATTCGCTCGCCATCAGCGTCGGCACGAGATAGGTCCCCTTGTTTTTCATTAAGGTCAGCGTCTCCGGTTTCAGAAACGATCCGTGCTCGATCGAATCCACCCCGGCCTCGATCGCCTCCTTCGCGGCCTGGTCGCCGTGGCAATGGACCGCGATCTTTTTGCGCAGACGATGCGTCTCATCGACTAGCGCCGCCATTTCCGGCGCCGTGAACTGCGGAGTATCCACTTCGTCGGTCAACGAGAGGACGCCGCCCGAGACCGCCGCCTTGATCACATCCGCGCCGTTCTTGACCTGGAATCGAACCGCTTTTCGAATCGCATCGGGCCCATCCGCGATGCCATCGGCGTAATTGGGCTCGTGACCGAAGAGCAAATCGCGGAAGCCCGCGGTGTCATCGAAGTGGCCGCCGGTCGCGCCGATGCCATAAGTGGCGACGAGCATCCGCGGTCCGACGACGATCCCTTTCGCGATGGCGTTGCGCAGTGAGACATCGACGAAGTCGTGGCTGCCGGGGAATCGACTGCCAAGATCGCGCACCGTGGTGAAGCCTGCTTCGACCGTGGCGCGGGCGTTGGGGATCGCCAGGAACGCCAGCTCGGAGACATTCATCTGGAGAAGCTTCAGGAGGCGCTCATTAAAGTTGCCGGTAAAATCGAAAGTGAGATGCGTGTGCGCATCCATGAACCCCGGCGAAAGCGTCGCGTCGCCGAGGTCAATGACCTGCGCGCCATTCGGAATCGGCAGGTTACTGCCGGCATCAAGGATCGTCGTTCCCTGGACGATGACGACACCGTTCGTGATCAGCGCCTTCGATTTGCCGTCGAAGAGACGCGCTGCCTTCAGGGCAATAACGGGGCCCGGGGCGTCCGCGCCTGACGCAACGAAAGCGAGACCCTGAACAAAAAGAAGAAGCGCGCAGAGAAACTTAAACATGTTCTGCGGATATAGAATTCCGCAGGACAAAGCAAGGTCGCGGTGGATCGAGCGCTCCGTCGCTCGATGTCAAAATAATCCGCGGCGAAGGCAGCGGCAAAATAAAGCTTCTCGCGTCGGAGCGCCTAATCCAGCTTATCGACCGTTTCGCGTCTCGACAGTGCAACAATCGCTGGGGACAGAACTCTCGCGCTATTGCTGCTGGTTCACCACGATATCGTCAAAGAGCTGCTGGTGTCCCGTCCACCACCCGTACGCTTGAAATGTCATGGACATCGTTGGTGTCGACGCCGTTGGCATGATGCCGACGTTGAATGAGATCTTGGCGACATCGTTTATGAAATACACCAGTGCACCAGTTGCGGGATCATAAGTGACCTTTTCATTGAACCAGGTATCCCAAAGCGCGGGAATTCCCGCACTCAGGTCCGATCCAATTGCCGGATTACGAGCCGCTTTGTCATTGCGGGTCACGAAGAAGCCGTGTCTCGGCGCATCATCGGGGCCCGAGTAGTCGTAATCGTCGTATTCTACGTGAACGAGCGGTAGCGTTCCGAATCTAAGAACAAATTGTCCGAGAAAGAAATGACTGTTCCCTTGAAAAAATACCGAATCGTCATGGTGGAGAAAGACTCGGCGCGTAACGGTGATCAAACCTGTATTCGAAATGTTAAAATTCTTCGTCGCCGCCGTTCCCGGTTGGTCGGTCACAGTCGTTAATACTTGTAGAATTTGGCTGGCTTCCGTCACCGTGTTCCCAGTCACGGTCCACTTTGTCGGGTCAATCGAATTATCGTCGAAATTGTCTGAAAACGTGACGACCGGTGCTGGTGCTAGAACGGTTAACTGGACTGTATTGCTGAGTTGACCGTCAGGATTCTGGACGCGTACCAGCCAGGTATCCGGTGTGGTACTCGTCGTTATTGAGACGGTGAGTTGGCCGGAACTGGCAAATGTGGCGGCACTATTCGTGTTGGAGAAACTGTAACCGTTGCCCGCAAACGCGACTTGAACACGCACCCCGCTGACGAAGTTGGCACCGGACAAAGTAAAGGTAACTGGACTGTTCGATCCCAGAACGGGATTAGGACTGAGTGAGCTAAGTGTGGGAGCTGGGATTGGCGTTGGGGTCGGAAACGGGGTTGGCGTCGGCGTTGGAACTGGGGTTGGCGTTGGCGTCGGAACCGGGGTCGGCGTTGGGGTGGGAACCCGGGTTGGCGTTGGCGTCGGAACCGGAGTTGGCGTTGGGGTCGGCGCTGGCGTGGGCGTTGGGGTCGGCGATGGAGAGCCTTGTGCCGCATCGAGTTGATACGCCTCGACTACCGCAACACCCGTTGAATCACCTGCGCCGCGAACTATCGCGGTATAAGCACCGGGTGCCAGATTCTGCAGAATGGCGCTTTCGCGAGTGTCTGTAGGCGGAATTGTGGTCCCTGAAATCGCTACAGCGTCGGGCGAGTCAATCCAGTTGTCGTTGCTCGCCACGATGCCGCCCTGGCTGTCATGCAATTCGAGAGTCGGATCCTGCAAGGCATTGGATATACCGAAGTTCGTCAAGCTCGGGCCAATCGCGCGGAATAGGACCTTGGCGGAAGTGCCGCCCGTGATAATGGTGCCGCCGATCATTGCATTATCGCCCGTATCCACAAAGCCGCGCGTTGATATGTTCGCGAGTCTGGAATTGACAGCCTGATCCAGATCGTACGTCTCCACGACTCCTATTCCCGTTCCGTTGTTTGCCCCGCGAAGGACTGCGGTATAGCTGGAGTTGTTCGCCGGCAGTGTCGCAACAATGGCTGATTCCAAGTCGTTAGTCGGTGCGATCGTGCTGTCAATGATAGCGTCCTTATTCGGTGATTGTTGCCAATCGTCATTCGACTGGAGCAGGGTGTTGCCCTGATAAAGTTCCAAGGTCGGATTGGCTAACTTGCCCGGAACATCGAGCGACGGGCCTATTCCACGAACAATGACTTTCTTTGGCTGTGTTCCAGTAATGATGAATCCGCCGATCATTGCATTATCACCCGTACCGACGCTTAGCCGCGTCGAAATGTTAGCTAACCGGTCGGACGGCGACGGAACAATCGTCTGAATACTCGCCGAGTTATCTGTCGTGTCCGTGTCGGATTCCACGGAAGAAAGCGCAGCACTGTTTGTTAGACTGCCAGAACCATTAACTTTAACGATAAGAGTTACCGTTGCGCTCGCACCCGCCGCCATGCTGTTAAGGGTGACTGTTACCGCTCCTGTTGTCGGATCATAAACGTATTGACCCCCTTCTACTGACACGAGCGACACCCCCGCGGGCAATCTGTCAATTAGCGTGACAGCCGATGCACCGGTTGAACCAGAGTTTGTCACACTTAACGAGTACGACAGGACGTCGCCAATATTGCCCAGGCTAGGTCCCGCTTGCGTCAATGACAAATTCGTCGAACCACCAATCGTAATGTAATACGTATCGACTGATCCTACTGTCGCTAAGCCAATAATAAATAAACTTTTGTTGGGCGCGCCATTTTCGTAGGACTGATGAAGCTCAAGCGTGTACGGACCGTCTGCTTTGCCCAGCACAACTATTTTATATGTGCCTGGTTGCGGAGCATTGAGATCAACCGTAGAAACTACATTTGACGCGTCATCGAGAAAGTCGTTTCCGCCGGAATCGATGAAATGGCCCGAGTGCGGAATCTCCTCCACCTCTGCATTCTCGTTCCCGTCGAAACCTGTTCTTGCGCCATCATTATCGGTAACAAGAAGCTCTGCTGTGCTGTTGATGGAAAGGTGAACCGAAGATGGCATAGCGCCATCCGAAGATGTGTCTAACACCGTGCTGCGCAATGAAGCGCTTGTCGAAATCAAGTAACCTCGCGCACGATACGGTGTCACCGTATCGGCACCCAAATGCAATACCTTGCCTGCAACAGTCGCTGGGCACCGTCCGGGGTCATTTATTACAAATCCGTTCGCGTCTTTGCTTGTAACTACGACATAATGGGAGGTGTTGCCGGAAAGCTGGACGATAACGGGCGTCCCTTTACACACTTTCTGCTCCAAGAAAGTGTTGAATGCTTGCTCTCCATTTGCAAAATACGGACAACCATCATCCGAGAATGCAAAGGAATTGGTCGCACGACCGACACCACGTCTTGCGTCACTAATTTGATGGGTGTTGTCTGTCTTAAAGGCACCGGCATCTACGAAAATGTCATTCAAACTAGGCGGATCAAGATCGACGCCATAAGCCCTGAGCAACATCGAGAGTGATACTAGATAACAACCCGAGTCGGCAATCGATTCACCGCTGTTATATACCCCTCCATTTGGAAATATGCATGCGGGACAATTTGCGCGTGGTTTCTCCATTGCATGCTTAATGCCCAGCTTCCACATGTCGTAGCATGTCTGAAATTCCGGAGAAACCGACTTAGGATTACATGCTGGCACCGGGGGGCTTGTTACGTTAAACGTTGCACTCGACACAGGCAAGGCGCCGCCGCTCCAATCCACTGTAATTTTGACTTTGTAATCAGTCCCCGCGGGTCCAGTAACGGGCCAACTCGCGTGCGCCTCGGTGGCTCCGCTTTGGGGATAGGTAGTTGTGATAGGAGCCCAGCTTACCCCCCCGTCTTTCGAATATTCAAAGTGAACGGCGGAAATATTTCCGCTTATGTCAGCTGCAATTTTTTGCACCGTCCCTATTGGCCAATCATCGCCGCCCATGGGGGAGGTAAAATAGACCGAGGGAGTTTGTGTCAAACGAGCCACTTGAATACTCGCTATTGCGGCGGCGCTTGTAGAATAGCCACTCTTGGAAGCCCGACAGGAAATAGGGTAAATGTTATTCGCTGCATTTAGCGGTATGATTGTCTGGTAGTTCGCAATACCACTACTATTGGTCGGGCCAACAGACGTTTGCGTCCCCAGCAAACTATCTGAAATGGCAACGGTCGCACCAGCTACGGGCAGATTGGATGAGTCCGTGATTCTGGCGACATAGCTCAACGTTTGCCCCCAATCGCCTTGTTGAATGGAGGGCGTGACGTTACACGATAACGCATTCGTCGAAGGCGCAACGACCTGAAAATAGTAACGATCTGCATTGGCCGCCCCAGAACCGGCGCTATTATGCGTGCTCATGTTCCAACGGTATTGATGACCGGTCTGCAAATAGCCGGATGAAAGAGTGAAAGTTCCTCTTGCGGAAGGGATCATCCCAGCTCCAGACGTCGTTTGCGTGCTATAGACAACGTCATAACCGCCGGACGTATTCAAATGACTGACAAATAAGTCGTAGCCATCAGCTCCGGCAACAGGATTCCAACTGAAGGTTGGCGTCGTTGTTCCAATACTTTGACCGGGTGCCGTTGTTGTACCAGGAGCAATAAGTTGAGGCGGCGCCAAGACAGAAGTCGCGACCGGTGTTTGGAAATAGAAGCGGGTTGCATTGGCGTCGCCCGATCCAGCGCTGTTGTGCGTACTCATGTTCCACCGATAGCTGCCGCCACTCAGCAATACACCGGCTGGAAGCTGATACGATGTCGAAGAGCCGGATAGAATAATTCCCTGCGTCTGCGTATTGAATATAGAATCATACCCGCTGCTCGAATTGAGTTTGCTGATAAAGAGATCGTAGCGATCTGCGCCAGCGACTGACTGCCAGTTGAAGACTATCGGGTTATCCGAGTCGATTGGTCCCGGAGCGCTCGGGTTTCCCGGCAAAACAAGCGTTGGAGGCGGTAACTTCGAAATAGTCGGCGCTTGGACATAGAATTGGAATACATTGGACCCGACACTTCCGTTGAATATCTGCACGTTCCAGCTATCGGGTTCGGACCCAAAATTCGCATTGATTACGATTTGAGTGCCGCTTTCAGAGGCGATTCTCCCAGAGTACTTAACGTTCTTGGTCACGTCTGTCAGAGTGACGGTGCTTGAGCCGTCAAAGTTATTGCCGTAAATCGTAAACGTCTGCTGAACATCCATCCCCGGAACAGGATAGGGATTGACGCTTCCGATCGTTGGCCCTCCCGGGGCCGGAGTCGGGGTTGGCGTAGGAGTTGGTGTGGGCGTGGGTGTTGATTGAGTTGTAAAATAGAGCGTGTTGCTGTTGCTGCTTTGATTGCCGCTGGCGTCGATGCTCACCACGTTCCACCGGTAATGCGCCGCGTAGTCCAAATTGCCTGATGGAATGGTAAAGGAGGTCGCACTGCCGCTGATCCCGTTGTTCTGATAAACTATGTTTGACTGCCCATAGGGCGATTTGCTGATCGTAAGCCCGTAATGGGCTGCTCCGCTTACGCCGTTCCAACTGCAGGTCGGGGTTAGATTGCTGATGGTAAACCCAGTATCTGTGGCCGTGCCGGGGGATGTGATGGTCGGCGGATTTAGCGGTGCGTTCGGGCTGGTAAAATAGAGCGTGTTACTGTTGCTACTTTGATTCCCGCTGGCATCGATGCTCAACACGTTCCACAGGTTATGCGTGGCATAGTCCAAGTTGCCTGATGGAATGCTGAATGAGGTCGCACTGCCGCTGATCCCGTTGTTCTGATAAACTATGTTGGACGCCCCGTAGGGAGATTTGCTGATCGTGAGCCCGTAATGGGCTATTCCGCTTACGCCGTTCCAGCTGCAGGTTGGGGTCAGATTGCTGATCGTATAGGTAGTATCTGTCGCCGTTCCAGGCGCGGTAATCGTCGGAGGATTTAACGGCGCATTGGGGGTGGTAAAATATAGCGTGTTGCTGTTGCTGCTTTGATTCCCGCTGGCATCGATGCTCACCACGTTCCACCGGTAATGCGTGGCATAGTCCAAGTTGCCTGATGGAATCGTGAACGAGGTCGCACTGCCGCTGATATTGTTGTTCTGATAAACTATGTTGGACGCCCCGTAGGGAGATTTGCTGATCGTGAGCCCGTAATGGGCTACTCCGCTTACGCCGTTCCAACTGCAGGTCGGGGTTAGATTACTGATCGTAAACCCAGTATCGGTCGCCGTGCCGGGGGATGTGATGGTCGGCGCCGAAACGGCGAATGCACTCGCCGCAAGAGCCAGCTGGAATCCTACTGCCGCAAGTTTTAGGAGCTTCTTCATTGGGGAAAGGGGGATCGAGCATGTGTCATAAAGAGGAAATCGGCTCATCGCATTCCTTTCTCGCTAATTGGGCAAGGAGATTTGCTAACAGTCCCCGGTTTATCCCACTCTCGTTGAATCCGAAGCGGATCACGGAGTCGGCGGCGGGTTAGGTTTAGCGGCGCGGCGGCCAAGATCGATGACCTGGCGGGCGGCGAACCACGCGTCGGAGAATTGCCGGCCCATCTCGCTGGCGAGCGCGAATTGCGGCAGGAAATCGTCGCACAAAGAGAATTGCGCTTCGACGGTGCGGACATCTTCAGGGAGCTGGCCGGTGAGCGCTTTGCGTTTGGAGCGGGCGCTGGCAGGTGCGCCCACCGCAGTGCCGAATTGCTGCCAGAGCGCATCGACGGCATCGGATTGCGCCTGGGTGAAATACTTGGCGGCGGGAGCTGGTGTGCCGGTCAGAAGCGGCTCGGCCAGGTCGAGCACGGTCGAGCCGATGCCGGCGAGGGCGACGCCGCGCGCGTCGTGCAGGTCGGAGGGGCTGAGGTTGGCTTTCTCGGCATCGGCGGTGTTGCCCTGTTTTACCAGGCATTGGTGAACGGCGCGGGCGAGCGCGTGCAATTGCACTTCGAAGAGGCGACGAAGCTCGCGCAATTGTTTGGCGCTGCCGGTGATGTCGGCGCTTTGTTGCGCGCTCTTGTCGCTGAGAGCGGCGACCAACGGGCGGACGGCCGTAATGCCATCGGTAAAGGCGGCCGGTGGTTGGTTTTCCCAGACGGTTTTGAATTCGGGTTTATCGGCGACTTCGAGCGTGGCGAGGAAGCTGGCAATCTTATTGGCGATGGTATCTTTCATGGGGTGGTGGGGTACGGGGACGGTTTGGGGCGAAAACGAGGGGGCATACTGCTCCCGGCGATGCTCCGACGAGTTCCGGCAGGTGGAAGATTCATTCCAGCCGGTGATCGGTGCGTTCCAGCCATGCTCCGGGTATTTCCAGCTATCGCGTGTCGGGTTCCAGCCATTCGCCACGTGTTTCCAGCTGTGCTCCGAATCGTTCCGGTGGGGTCCCCCCTCTTTCCACCTATTATCCGGGGCGTTCCAGCCAGCCCGCGATAGCGTCCAGCGAGGGAGCGGATTTCTTCAGTCGGAAGCAGGATTATTCCGGCATTGCGTCGCGCGTTTCCAGATACAACCCGTCGATTTTCAACCGGCCGACGCGTCGAAGAGAACGTGTGCGAGTCAGCTCCGGGGAGCGCGGGGAACAGCTTCATGGCGGGCAGATGTTGTCCGAACCGCGCGGAATAAGTCTATGGGGAGGATTCCGTATTTTTCAAAACTTCGCAATGACGCACTTATTCGCCAACTTCGGCCCACAGATCTCGTAGTCGTTAGATGTGAGGAAGACGTCTCCGCCAAAACGCCCGCGCAGGTCTGCTCGCACCACGAAGTGGAACCTGACGCGCCGCGAAGCGGAAGTGCTCGCTCTTCTGCGCACCGGCGGGACTAACAAGGATCTCGCGCGCTCCCTTGGCGTTAGCTGTTCGACCGTCGGCAAACATGTCGAGCACATCCTGAAGAAAATGGGCGTTAATAGCCGGACGGCAGCCGTCAGCTTGAGCTGGGGGGCATAGCCCTGCCTGAACCAGGGGATTGCCAACCGCTGCCTCGCGTTGACTGTAATCTTCCGCGTGGCCTCAACCGTCACACTTTTTGAAAATTTCGTTCGAACCTACGATGGCATCGCAAGCCATAACGAAGGGACGCTCTCTTTCGTGAACCGTTCAGCGTGGCCCGAATGCCAGCAAGTCCGGGCAATCTTGGAAGACTTCTACAGTCGTTATCCCACACCCGAATGCTTTAGACTGAAGGCACGGCTGCGTGACGAATTCGAGTCCGCGTTTTTCGAGCTCTTTTTGCACGAGGTGCTTCTTCGGCATGGTTGCAAGGTGCGAGTCGAGCCCACGCTTGCCCATACGAAATGCGTCCCCGATTTCTGCGCACAATTCGCCGATGAGGAAGTAATCGTTGAAGCGGCGGTGGTCACGGACGTCTCAAACAAAGAACGAGCGCGTGAGGCGCGCATGGAAGGCCTACACCGAGAAATCGATCGCAAGTTAAGCTCTTCGGACTTTTGGATATTCCTAGGAGAAGCAGCTCCCGTAGATGTTGTCCCTCCGTCGAAAGAAATCATTCGATTTATTCGAGAAAAGCTCGGAGGCCTCAAATGGGAATTGGTCTCCGCGGAACTAGAGATAAATCCACATGCCACTCCGAGGTGGGATTACGAAGGCAAGAATGGCTTCTCAATCGAGATATCCGCATTTCCCAAGGCTCCGCACCTGCGTGGCAATTCAGACATCCGCACCGTCGCCGGGAATCATGGAGCAACCAGATGGGGTGGGAGCGCCGATGCGTTAAACAAATCCATTAGAGATAAATGTTCGAAATACGGACGTCCGAACCTTCCATTCATCATTGCCGTCAATGCCATCAGTAAATGGGGGACTGGGCAGGACGATATCGACGAAGCGCTCTTTGGGACAGCAACGGAAACACCGTTCCGCGAGGCAGTATGGGTAGGGCCACAGGGACCCCGGAATAGGAGATTGAGCGCCGTGATCGTAGCCAAAGTTTGGCCTTGGAACCTCTCTGCCGGCGAAATTTGCCTATATCACAATCCATACGCCACGCATCCCTGCAGCGCTCAGAATTGGAGAATTCCTCAGGTGGCTGGAGCGCCCCCGAATGCAATACGAATCGACGGACTTAGCCTGAAGCAGTTGTTCGAATTAGACTGAAATCTCCACTAATCGACGATCTCGAGGCCCATCTGGCGGGCGGTGCCGGCGATGATGCGGAAGCCGGCTTCGTCGTTGCGCGAGTTCAGGTCTTTGCCCTTCGTCTTCACGATGTCCATGATCTGTTTGCGCGTCACTTTGCCGACCTTCGTCTTGTTCGGCTCTTTGGAACCGGCCGCAATGTTCGCGGCTTTCTTCAACAGGATCGCGGCGGGCGGGCTCTTGGTGATGAAGGTAAATGACTTGTCCTTAAAGACAGTGATCACAACGGGCAGAATGTCGCCGGCCTGCTTTTGGGTGGCGGCGTTAAACTCCTTGCAGAACGCCATGATGTTGACGCCGCGAGGTCCAAGCGCCGTGCCGACGGGTGGCGCGGGGTTCGCCTGGCCAGCCGGGATCTGCAATTTGATGTGAGCGATGATTTCCTTTGCCATAAATTATCCTCGTTCGACCTGCCAGTACTCCAGTTCCACCGGAGTGGCGCGGCCGAAGATGGTGACGGAGACGCGAAGCTTGCCGCGATCCGGATCGATTTCCTCGACGATGCCGTTCTGGTTTTGGAACGGGCCGTCGGCTACTTTGACGGTCTCGCCCACTTCGAAGCTGACTTTCGGCTTCACCTTCTCTTCACGCTCGCGCATCTGCGCCAGCATGTTGTCCACTTCCGATTTGCGCATCGGGATCGGCTTGTCTTTGGTACCGGCAAAACCAATCACGCCCGTCGTCTCGCGGATGAAATACCAGGTCTTCCCGACGAGCTGATTATTTTCATCGAGCAAATGCATGTTCACGATGAGGTAGCCGGGGAAAAATTTGCGCGTCGTCTCGCTCTTCTTGCCGCGTTTGATTTCCGAGACGCGCTCAGTCGGGACGAGCACTTCGAAAATCACGTCGCTCATCTCCTCCGTCTTGACGCGCTTCTCAATGTTATCGCGCACCTTGTTTTCCTGGCCGGAAAGCACGTGCACGACGAACCACTGATCTTTGGGAGCGAGAACGGAAGCCATCTTAATGGATCACTCGCGTGAAATAGTGGATGAAATTGATCAGGACGAAATCGAAGAGCGCGACATAACCGCCCAGAAGCAGCATCGCGATGATGACCACGAGCGTGGAGTCCGTCAGTTCCTTGTAACGACGAATCCCTTTCTCCTTGGACTCCCAGGGCCAGGAAGCTTTTTGGAGCTCTACCTTTACTTCGTTGAAGAAGTTTTTCGATTTCGTGAGCATGAATTTATTCGGGCGAGCTTTCCTTCAACAAACCAGGCCAGGAGGGACTCGAACCCCCAACCGACGGTTTTGGAGACCGCTACTCTACCAATTGAGCTACTGACCTATTTGTAATTTTCGAATTTCGATTTGCGATTTTGGATTTTCTTTCCGCAATCCGGTTTCCGAAATCCGCAATCAATCTAGTCCAGAATTTCGGCCACGCGACCGGCGCCAACGGTTTTGCCGCCTTCGCGAATCGCGAACCGGATGGTCTTTTCCATCGCGATCGGCGTAATCAATTCTACTTCCACCGAGACGTTGTCTCCCGGCATCACCATCTCGACGCCTTCCGGCAACTTGACGGTTCCGGTCACGTCGGTCGTGCGGAAGTAAAACTGCGGACGGTAGTTCGTGAAGAACGGCGTATGACGGCCGCCCTCTTCCTTGCTCAACACGTAAACTTCCGCTTTGAATTTGCGGTGAGGCGTAATGCTGCCGGGCTTTGCGATGACCTGGCCGCGCATGACGTCTTCCTTCTTCACCCCGCGGAGCAGCACCCCGACGTTGTCGCCGGCGCGCGCCTCGTCGAGAAGCTTGCGGAACATTTCGATGTCGGTCGCGGTCGTCTTCATCGTGTCTTTCAACCCGACGATTTCGACTTCCTCCATCTTCTTGAGGATGCCGCGCTCGACACGACCCGTCGCGACGGTGCCGCGGCCTTCAATGTTGAACACGTCTTCCACCGGCATCAGGAACGGCAGATCGATCGGACGCTCCGGGACGGGGATATAATCATCAACCGCCGCGATCAGATCGAGGATGCACTTCGCGTCGGGGTGAGTCGGGTCGCCCGCGGCGAGCGCCTTGGTCGCGCTGCCTTTGACGATAGGAATTTTGTCGCCCGGAAATTCATATTGGGTAAGCAGATCGCGCACTTCCATTTCGACAAGGTCGAGAAGTTCCGGATCGTCGACCATGTCGACCTTGTTCAGGAAAACAACGACGGAAGGCACGCCGACCTGACGCGCGAGCAGGATATGCTCACGGGTTTGCGGCATCGGGCCGTCGGCAGCCGAGACAACCAGGATTGCTCCGTCCATTTGCGCAGCACCGGTGATCATGTTCTTCACGTAATCGGCGTGGCCCGGGCAATCGACGTGCGCATAGTGGCGCTTGTCGCTCTGGTATTCCACGTGCGCGGTCGAGATCGTAATGCCGCGCTCTTTTTCTTCGGGAGCGGCGTCAATGGAATCGTAGGCGCGCGCTTCAGCGAACCCTTTTTTGGAGAGCACCGTAGTGATCGCGGCGGTGAGTGTGGTCTTGCCGTGATCCACGTGACCGATCGTGCCGACGTTAACGTGCGGCTTATTGCGTTCGAATTTGTCCTTAGCCATCTCGATTTTCCTCGTTTAAAACTAACTGCGTCTTTTAGGTTGTTACTGTCGGTCTTGAGCTCGCTCTGGAGCCCATGACCGGGATTGAACCGGTGACCTCGTCCTTACCAAGGACGTGCTCTACCAACTGAGCTACATGGGCCGCTGCGTATCATTAAAATGCTCACCCCGCCGAGGCGGGACGAACCGGTTGCTCCTTCGTCTAGAAGTAAAAGTCCCAGAGTCGTCAAACTTCTGTTTTGAACGACCATGGGACCTCGTCTCGTTCTCCGAAAAAGCGTCGGCAAGCTAACAGCGCGCTCCCGGGTGTCAAAGAAATTTCTTGTGATGCGTACCTGGAGCCGGCGCGTCCCAGCGCTGGTTGGTTTGGCCTCACATCAGATCCCGCGGCCTGAGGGCAGGCCGCCCCCAATGAGTTAATAACCCCGGCTCTTTTTGCGGGAGACGATCACAATAATAATGATGAGGAGCAGGAGCGCAGCGCCGCCGATCCCGGCCTTCATCTGCATGCTCATGGGGACCGGAGTAGGAGTGGGTGTGGGGGCGGCCACCGTTGGCGCGACGGGCGCTCTGGGCGCGGTCGGTGCGAGTTTCGCCTGCACGAACTGCAAGTTTTGCAGGAGGTCCGGATCGTCTGGTTTCGCCTTCAGCGCCGCCTGCAAATCGGGCATCGCCTTCTGGAATTGGTTCATCGCCACATACGTGTCGGCCCGCTTGCGGAGAGCCATGACGTTGTTGGGATCTTTCGTAATCGCCACCGTGTAGTCGGCGATTGCCTTGTCCCATTCGCGCAGGTTGTGAAACGTGAGACCGCGGCGCTCGAAGGCGAGCATATTGTTCGGGTTGATCTCGATCGTTTTGTTCAAGTCGGCCAGCGCGGTATCGAATTGGTTCTGGCCCAATTCCGTTCGACCGCGCTCGAAATATCCAAGCTCATTCTTCGGGTCGAGCTCGATCGCCTTCGTGAAATCCGCCATCGCTTCCGGGATCTTGCCGGCCGCGCGATAGACCAAGCCGCGATCGACATAGAGCCGGACGTCTTTCGAACTAATCTCGATCGCCTTCGTGTATTCCACGATGGCTTCATCATACTTGGCGGCATTGGCCAGCTCATGCCCCTTATTGCCGTGAGCAGCAGCTTCGGGACTGGCGGCGCTCAGAAATCGCGCTGTTCCCAGGAAAAACAGACAGGCGGCCAGCGTGGTGAATCGAGTCGTTGCGATGTTCATATGGATCCTTTGCTGAGATGAATTTTATCGTTCGGGCACTTCGACAGGAAGCTTAATCGCCAGACGCATCGCGAAGAGCGCGGTATGGAAACGCTTCCACCATATCAGGATACGTTCCTGGGTGGTGTGGTGGTTCCCCGCCTCTAGTGTGGCGATGCGGCCGGAGGCGCCACCGAAGGAGCAGCCGCCGGCGGGAGAGCCGGAGCAACGGGCGCCGGCGAAGCGTTAGCGCGCGTTTCGAGCGCCTTCAACCGGCTTTGCGCGTCTGCGTCGTCGGGTTTGATCTTGAGCAGAGCACGGAAATCATCGCCCGCGGCTTTGCTGTCGCCCGCCATCGTGTGGGCCAGCGCGCGGCGCCGGTATCCCTCGGGATCCTTCGGGTCGAGCGCGATTGCCTTTGAGTAATCCGCGAGGGCTTCCTTGAATTTTTTCAGGTTGCGATAAGCGAAGGCCCGCCGTTCATACGCCGCGTCGTCCGCGGGAACTTTTTGAATTACGACGCTGTAATCGTCGATCGCTTTCTGCCACTCGCTTTTGGAGACAAAAACAAATCCGCGAAAACGCCGGGCATTGACGTCGTCCGGCGTGATTTGCAGGGCCTTGTCGAAATCCGCCAGCGCGGCGTCCAATTGCTTTTGCACCAGCAGGACTTCGCCGCGTCCGATGTAAGGGGCCGGACTCTGCGGCGCCAGTTCGATCGCCTTCGCGAAATCGGCGATGGCTTCATTCAATTTGTTGGCGCCGCGATAAGCGGTGCCGCGATTGTAATAATTTTTCGCATCCCCCGGCTCCGCTTTGATCGCCTCGCTGAATTCTGCGATCGCTTTTTCGTAATCTTTTTTCTTGGCGGCTTCCACGCCCTTCGACGAATGACCGCCGGGATCGGCGTTATTCGTCCCGGGCGCACTGGCCGGCGCATTCGCCGGCGCCTGGGGTTCGCTGCGAGGGGCATGCTTCTTCGCATACAATGCGCCACTCGGATAAGCTACGAGCGCGATCGCAAGACTGACCACGGTTCCAATTTTGTAATTGTTCATGTTCGTCCGCCTATTAGAGGGAGACGATTATCGATTGCAAGCCAGCGCTGCTTTCTTTCGAATCGAAGCCCGAGCCCACTCCCCAAATGACAAAACCAGACCGCGAAACATTTTCGAGCGCCTACGCCGCCATCTTCGCGACCGTCCTCATCTGGTCCACGCCCTCTCTTTTTCAATTTTACCTCAACCGCTTCTACGATCCCTGGGCACAGAATTTCTACCGCTACGCCGTGGCCTGTCTCGCGGTGATGCCGTTCGTCCTTTACCGCTTTCGCCACCGCGGGCCGCGTCTCGATCGCGGATTGTGCGTCGCATGCCTGATCGCCGCGCTGCCGAACGTCGTTCATCAAATCACGCAAACCGTGGCGCTCTTTCACATGGGGCCCGGGGTTTACGCGATCTTCATCCGCTCTTCCGTCATCATCACCACGCTGCTCGCGCTCATCTTTTTTCCGGAGGAACGCTGGATCATTCGCCAATGGCAATTCCAACTCGGAACACTTCTCGGTCTGCTCGGCGCGGTCGGCGTGCTTTGGTTTCAACCGGGCCAACATGGCGGCACGATCGAGTTTCGCGGGGTGGCGATCGCTTTCACTGCGAGCTTCTGCTGGGCGCTCTATAGCATTCTGGTGAAACGGCCTTCGGCCAAACTCGGTCCGGTCCGCAGCTTTGGCCTGATTAGTTTCATCACCTCCGCGCTGCTTCTGCCGTTGACCCTGGCCTTCGGAAATGTGGCCACGCCCCTTCGTGTCGGGAGCGACGTGAATCTTATTCTCATCGTCTCGGCCGTGACCTGCATCAGCCTCGCGCATGTTCTATATTACGTCGCCATCCGCAAAGTTGGCGTCGCGCTCTCACAGACTTTGCAGTTGCTCTGTCCCGTCGGTGCGCTCGGTCTTTCCGCCATTTTTTTCGGCGAACGGCTCACGCAGGCCCAACTCTGGAGTGCCGCGATCCTTCTCCTCGGCGCGTTCCTGGCCATGCGCGTAAAGACGAACCCGGACCCCGCCGCGGCGGAGAGCATTTAGCTAGCAACGTATCGCAGAAGCGTCCCTGGCTCGTTTTGTTTAGGCGCTCTGGCCTGCTGGCCTAACGAGACGAACGATTAATAGCGCTGAGGCGGCGTAAAACAAGAAACGAAACGGAAATCCGCCGTGGGCGAAATCTGCGACGGTTGCCACGGCGAATATGGCCAGGAGAATTACCAGACCAAAACGACGCGTTCTACCAAATGCGAAGAGCAAAGCAGCGGCAATCTCAGCAGCTGCGAGGAGAGCGACAGCGTGTTGTTCTCCGTGCGATCTTAGTGTGACCGCACTCGACCAAATGATATAAGCTGAAAAAATGCCGGAGTACCACCCGATCGACTGCGCTTCGGTCGGCCAAGTCGATCTGCCGGCGGGGTTGATGGGCAAATCCGGCGAGATCCGCGCCGGCAGGCAAAACGTTTTCCGCGCCAGATCGGAACCAAGTTGTTCCGCTCGATACCATCGTGTCAGGACATGCTTATCCAGTAGATCGCTGTTCTTTGCTTTGAAATCGTCCCAATCATCGTGCTTTGTGCGGGTGCAGCGCTCCGCGATCAAGGCGAGGAACGCGACCGTGATCGTTTCGTGATAGACTTGGGGCCGCCCGGCTTTCGCGCAGAGCAACTTCAAGCCGCGGGAAAAGCGCGCCAGCGCCTCACCAAAGGAATATCGGCCGAGCATTTCGTATCCCAGCCGCACATGTTCCGGATGAGGAAACATCGCCGGATCGAGCGCCCCTGTTTCAAGCGCGCGCAATTCCGATTCGATGGCTGCGTCAGCGCTTTTCATTCTTCGCCTCAACCAGTTGGTGGCTATCCTTCGCGGTCAAATCCAGGCCGTAGACCGTCTTGAAGCGGGCAACGTGAGACAGCGTTTCTTTCGAGAATGGCGCTTTCCCTTCCAGAGCGTGCAGAGCCATTCCTTCCAACAAATCTCCGAGAGAGAGATCCAGATATTCCGCCAGGCCCTTCAGGACCTTGACCAGGGTCTTCTCCATCCGCGCCCCCACCTGGACGCGCTCGACCCGCTTGCGTAATGCCGCTTTCGCTTTCGCCATGTTACCATGTTACCACAGTAACGATATAGCACAAGAGACAAGGTGTAATGCGTGTCATCCCGAGCCGCGCAGACGGCGAAGGACCTCACAACCGGTCTATCATCACGCAAATAACAACCAACGCCCTCGACACGCATCACTTCGTGGACCGCGAAGCGTTCTTTGCGTGAGTTACTCTGCGACTGTGAGGTCTCTCACCGTCTGCGCGGCTCGGGATGACACGCGTTATGTGATATTCACAACACCCTCAGCCTTCGCGCTGTTTCAGCGCCTGCGTCTTTCGCGCGAGCTCGATAAACCCGGCGCGATAACCCGCCGCATCACGGCCTTTTCCTTCCACCGCCCATTCGATCACGGCGCCGATCGTCCCTTTGCCTTTAAACTGCGAATCACGCAGGATCATACCGAACTCCGCCACCGCCGCCGCGAACTTCAAATCCGGCGCCGCGTTCTCAAACCGCGAGCCGTTATCAACGAAAGAACGCTCCGTCAGCTCGCTCGTGTCGCCGTCCGGTTTCTTGTGACGCAATTTCACCGTCACCATTTCCTGGGACGCTTTCGGGTCTACCGGAGCCGTCACCGGCGGGACTGTCCCCGACGCCTGATACTTCAACGGATCTACCGGCGGAATGCTCGCCGCCGGATCCGTGGCGCCGCTTCCAGCCGGCACCACTTCATAGAGCGCGGTGACCGTGTGCCCCGCCGATCTCGCCCGCGTCCACTTTGTCGTCCTTGAAATCTTCTTTCCGCAAGATCCGCTTCTCGTACCCGATCAACCGATACGACGCGACCCGCGCCGGATTGAATTCCACCTGGATCTTCACGTCCTTCGCCACTGTCATGAGCGTGCCGTTGATTTGCTGGACCAGGACTTTGCGCGCTTCGTCGATGGAGTCGAGGTAGGCGTAGTTCCCGTTTCCCTTGTCGGCCAGCTTCTGCATGGTCGAATCCTTCAAGTTGTCCGTGCCGACGCCGAGGACGCTGAGAAACACGCCGCTCTTCGCCTTGGTCTCGATTAAGCGGATGAGATCGCCCTGGTTCGTCACGCCGATATTGAAATCGCCGTCGGTCGCGAGAATAACGCGATTCACCCCGCCCTTAATGAAATTGTCGGCCGCAATTTTGTAAGCGAGCTCGATCCCTTCCGCGCCGTTGGTCGAGCCGCCCGCTTTCAATTCCTCCAGCGCACGCAGGATTGTTTCCTTACGATCACCGGTGGTGGATTGCAGCGCCAAACCCGAGCCGCCCGCGTAGATCACGATCGCGACACGGTCCTTTTCCGTCAGCTTATCCACCAGCAGGCGCATGGCCTGTTTCACCAGCGGCAAACGTTCAGCCGGGGACATCGAGCCGGAGACGTCGAGCAGGAAAACGAGGTTGCTCGCGGGACGATTTTCGTTCGCCACCTCGCGGGCTTTGAGTCCGATCCGCAACAAACGATGGGTCGGATCCCACGGACAAGCGGTGGCGTCGAGATCGATCGAAAACGGCTTGTCGGCTTCTGGCTCGCGGTACTCGTAGGTGAAATAATTGATCATCTCCTCCACGCGCACCGCGTCCTTCGGCGGCAGCGATCCGGACTCGATGAACCGCCGGACGTTCGAATAAGAGGCGGTGTCGACATCGATCGAGAAGGTCGAGAGCGGATTCGTTGCCGCTGGTAGAAAGGGATTTTCCGCGATGTGATCGTAAGTCGCGGTGTCAAAATCCTGACGATATCGGCCTCGCACTTCGGACTCGGCCGGAGTCGCGGGCACGGAGGGCATGGGAGCATAGGCGGGCGCGGATTCACCCAGCGTGCCGGCGGTCGCCGCAAAGGTCCGCTTCTTCATCGCGTGCGGGGCCGTCCGGCCAAAACTTTGTCGTTCTTCGAGAAATTCGGGGGCCGTCTTTGGCGCAGGCGGCGGCGGTGGCGGTGGCTGCAAGGCCAGCAAATCCCGCGGCGAAGGAGCCGCCAGCGGTTCTACAGTTGGCTCGGAGATGATGGCCTCGACAATGTTGCCCTCGTCCTTGCCGGCCGCCTTTCGTTCTTTCGCGGACGGCTGCGACACAGTCCGTCCGAGTTCACGGCGAATTGTTCCCACCGCGACAACACTGAGCACCGCAAAAATTGCCAGGGCCGCCGCGAGCGAACCCCATTGGTTCCAGGACCAGCGCCGCCGTTGCTCCGCCATAACGGCAACGTGCGACGTGCGTTCCGGGGGCAGTTGCCGATCGGCCACGTACTCCGATTTCAAGAGCCGGGCGAGTTGTTGCGTTTCGGCGACAAAAGCCTGCGCTTCGGGCGAAGAAGCGACCACTTGCGCCATCGCGGTTCGTTCCGCGCCCGAAAGTTCGTCCAGGGCAAACGCCGTCAGGTTGGGATCATCGAGGTTTATTTTCATGAGACAAGGCGTGGGGTGAAAGGAAGGAAATCTTTGGAAGCCGCACCGTAGCGATGCCGCAAGGTTTTCAAGGCGTTGTGAATCATCACGCCGACGTTGCTCACGGAGAGCTCCGTGATTTCGCTGATTTCCTGGTAGCTGAGGTCGTTTTGAAATTTTAGCTGGAGGACTTCCTGCTGCCGCGGCGGAAGCGTGCCGAGAATGCGAAGCAGGAACCCGCTCGCTTCTTTCGCCTCGAGTTTCTCGGAGGGCGCCGGCTGCTCGCTCTCGCGCGCTTCGAGCAACTCCTGGTCGAGATAAGTCATGCGCTTTTCCTTTCGGCAAATGTTGAGCGCGCCATTGCGGCAAACGGTGAAAAGCCATTTCGCCGGGGCCCCGTCGAGTTGCGCGCGTTTTTCATTTTGCAGTTTCAAAAATGTTTCCTGGACCACGTCGCGGGCGCGGTCGCTGTCGCCGAGGATCCGGTCGCATACTGGAGGAGAGGGCGTTCAAAGCGCTGGAGGAGCGCATCCATTTGCTCTCCCTCCGTTTTTACCGCTTCGAGTTGGACGCTTTGCATTTCCTCTCACCAAGTCTAACGCGCGAGCCTTCGAAAACTTACAGCATATTTCTGCGCGCCGTCCCTCGCCGGGCGCTTTTCCGTTTGCCAAGCTCAGCCAGCGTTTTCACAATGCCCGTTCCATGGAATTGAAGCGGTATCTCGTGGCCCGGCAAAAGGAGGTGGACCGCGCCCTCGATCGTTTTCTGCCGAAGGCGGCGACGCCGCCCGCGACCATTCACAAGGCCATGCGTTACAGCCTGTTCGCCGGCGGGAAACGGCTCCGGCCAATTCTTTGCCTCGCCGCAGCGGAAGCCTGTGGCGGTAAGATCAGCGCGGCCCTGCCGCTGGCCTGCGCCGTGGAATGCATCCACACCTACTCACTCGTTCATGACGATCTCCCCAGCATGGACAACGACGATCTCCGCCGTGGCCGAGCGACCTGCCATAAAGTTTTCGGCGACGGCATTGCCATTCTCGCTGGTGACGCGCTGCTCACGATTGCCTTTGAAATCGCGGCCCAGGCCAAGAACGCGAAACGCTACGATCTCCGCGACATCCTTCGCGAAATCTCGGTCGCGGCCGGAAGCCGGAAACTGATCGCGGGGCAGGTCGCCGATCTGGAAGCGGAAGGGCGCCGCATCAATCGCGCGCAGTTGCGCTTCATCCATGAAAACAAAACGGCGGCGTTGCTCACCTCGTCAGTGCGTTTGGGCGCGATGGGCGCTAACTCGAGCGCGAAGCAACTCGCCGCGATCACGGCGTTTGGCCGCGCGCTCGGCCTCGCGTTCCAGGTCATCGACGACATTCTCGATGTCACCCAGACCTCGGAGAAGCTCGGGAAGAGCGCCGGCAAAGATGTGGCAGCGAAGAAGGCGACTTATCCCGCGGTGATTGGACTGGAGAAATCGCGCGCGGAAGCCCGGCGGCTTACGTCCGCCGCGCATCGCGCCTTGAAATCGCTCGGTGAAAACGCTGTCGTCCTGCGCACCCTGGCCGATTACTTGTTGCAGCGCGAATATTGAACACTGCTGCTCGTGATCCTGATCATGCTCATGATCTTTCCTTGAGCTTGGACCGTCAGACCAGGATCAAGAGTAAGATCATGATCAAGAGCAGGAAAAAATTCTCAAACCAGCGCCAGATTTGGATCGATCTCCTGCGTAACTTCTGAGGCAAAGCCTGCTTCCAAACGGAGGGAGGCCGCGAATGCAATCATCGCCGCATTGTCGGTGCAGAGTTCCGGAACCGCGGTGAGAAGTCTAACTCCGGCGCCATGACACCCGTCGCTCATCTGGTCGCGCAATTCACGATTGCAACTCACCCCACCGCTCACGGTGACTAATTGCGCGCCGCATTCGCGCGCAGCGCGCAGTGTCTTCTTCATCAACACTTCCACGACGGCGCGCTGGAACGAAGCGCAGAGATCGCAACGCGTGTCGTCCGAAATCGCAGGCAATTTCGCGAGCTGATATCGCACCGCGGTCTTCAAGCCGCTGAAGCTAAAATTGTGATCGCCGGAGTCCAGCATGCTCCGCGGAAATTCGAAGCGCGTGGCATCGGCGCCCAGCGCGTGTTTCTCGATCTCCGGCCCACCCGGGTACCCGAGCCCCAGCATCTTCGCGACTTTATCGAAGGCCTCACCCGCGGCGTCATCCACGGTCCGGCCCAGGATGCGGTAGTTAGTCAACCCGCGCACTTCGACCAGCAAGGTATGCCCGCCGCTCACGATCAGTGAAACATTCGGCTCGATCTCGAAATCGTCGGTAAAAAACGGCGAGAGGAGATGGCCTTCGAGATGATTGATCGCGAGATAAGGCTTCGCGAAACCGAGCGCGAGGCCCTTGGCGATAGAAGCGCCGATCATGAGCGAGCTGGCGAGACCCGGCCCGGAAGTCGCTGCGAACGCGTCGACTTCTTCGAGGACGATGCCCGCCTTCTTCACTGCCTGGTCGAGAAGGGGCGGTGCCTGAAGGAGGTGATTGCGCGACGCTACTTCGGGCACCACGCCGCCGTAAGCTTCGTGCTCTCTTTGGGACGCCACCTCGCTCGCGAGCAACTCACGGCCGCGCAGGATCGCGACCGCGGTTTCGTCGCAGGAAGTCTCGATTGCGAGAATAGTTTGCATTAGAGAACACATAACACGCTGTCATCCCGAGCCGCAGACGGCGAGGGATCCCACAGTCGCTCTGAGTCATCCAAGCTACCAGTCGCTGGGTTCAACATCGATGGTGCGGCCTTCGCGAAGCGAGTGACTCGAACGCAGTCCCTTCGACTGCGGGATCCCTCGCCGTCTGCGCGGCTCGGGATGACACGTTAGCCGACGCAATAGCATGCGGATGCGACCTAACTACTTCTTCACCGGATCGGGCTTGGGCGAATTTTCCTGCGCGTAAACCATCACGCCTTTCAACGCATCGATCGCGCGCATCATCTGGGGATCCTTGGTCTTGATAAGCGTCCGCTCTTCCTCGGCCTTCATGTTCTCGGCGTTGCGCATGGTAAAAAGCGCGCGTTCCTGTTCCAGCGTCATCGGGACGCGAATATTCGGCACGACGCCGTTGCCGTGGATGACCTGTTTGCTCGGCGTGTAATATTTCGCCGTGGTAAAACGCAGAGCCGAGCCATCCGGCAATTGCACCACGTTCTGGACGGAGCCTTTGCCGAACGTGGTCTCGCCCACCAGCACCGCGCGACGCAAGTCTTTCAGCGCGCCGGCCACGATCTCGGACCCGCTGGCGCTGCCTTCATTGACCAGGACTGCGAGGGGAAAACGCGGACGCTCTTTCGTGGCGCCTGACGTTGCATAATCGTGTTCCTGCGAAGCGACGCGCCCCTGGGTGGAAACGACCTTGGTGTTCGGCGGCAGGAACTGGGCGCAGACATCGACCGCTACGTTGAGGAGTCCGCCCGGATTATTCCGAAGATCAAGCACGAGCGCCTGCATCCCTTTTTTCTGCAACTCATCGAGCGCCTTGGCCAATTCTTCGGCGGTCGGTTCGTTGAATTGAATCAACCTGATGTACCCGATCTTGAACGGACCACTCAGCTCGGCGTCGAGGAGCTTGGTTCCCTTCACGCTCTGAACCTTTATCTCCACCCGCTCGAGCGCGTAGTCCTTGATCTCCTTGTTCGAGGGACGCAGGACCGTGAGCGTCACTTTTTGTCCGACCATTCCGCGGAGAACGTTGACCGCGTCCTGCAATTCCATTTTCTCGGTCGAGCTGCCGTTGATCCGCAGGATCTGATCGCCAGACTGAATGCCTGCCTTGGCCGCTGGCGTGTCTTCCATCGCGGTGATCACGGTCAGCAATCCACTCTTGACCGACACCTCGATGCCGAGGCCATTGAACCGGCTGCGGGTATCGTCCTGCATGTCCTTGAAGTCGTTAGGCTCCATGAACTGGCTGTGCGGATCGAGCGAGGAAAGCATGCCTTTCATCGCGGCGTAAACGAGATCGTGGTAGCTCGTTTTGTTGCCATCCACGTAATCCTGGCGAATCAACTGGAGCGCCTTCGCGAAGACCGCAATCTGCGCGTAGCCGCTGTCGTCTTCCGCGGCAGCGGTAGCGGAATGCAAACGAACGCCGAGAAGAACGATCACGAGAGTGAGGCACGCGATGGTGCTGAGTAAAAGGCGGCGCTTCATGGAAAGTCGAAGGTAGAGACGGGACGATGTTCGCTCACACGGAAATTTTTGGCAACGCGCAAAGCGTCGGCTAAGGTGCGGGCAATCCAGGAGGGGCGCTTTTCAAGCGTCCTCGGCGGTTTGGTGACCGCCGCTCCTTATGGACCGGATCCTTCATGAAGCTACGCTCGTTTGTTTTGATTCTGGCTCTGTGCGTCCCGCTTACCGGCGTGATGGCCGCGCCGACGCCTACCCCCTCCCCCTCGCCCACGCCATCGAAGAAAGCCGCAGCGTCGCCTTCCCCAAAGAGCACGCCCACACCCAAGGCTTCTCCGACTCCGAAGGCTTCCCCGACCCCAAAACCGCAGCCAACGCCCAAGGCTTCGCCGACGCCCAAGACCTCACCGACTCCCACTCCGACACCGTCGCCAAAAGCCTCGGCCACGCCGAAGCCTTCCCCGACGCCGAAACCTTCGCCAACGCCAAAACCCCCCAAGCCCACGCCGACACCGAAACCGACTCCGGCGATGAAGCCCGACGTCGAGCTCGACACCGTGGCGGATGAATTCATTCGCGGTTATCTCGCCGCCCGGCCGCTGCATGCCACCGACCTCGGGTTTCACGAATATGATGGCCGTATCAGCGAATACACCCGGCTCGCGATCGACGCCGAGCTGGCGCGGCTAAGGCGATTCGATGAGCGCCTGAAGAAATTCGACTTGAGCAAGCTCGGCCCGCGGGCGGCGATCGATCTTCGCCTGCTTCAGGCCGCGCTGAGGAAGGAGCTTTTTCTCGCGCACGACATCGCCATCTACGAGCAAAATCCCATGACCTACGCCCGCGCGATCGACGTGAGCGTTTATGTGAAACGAAAATATGCGCCAATCGAAGACCGGGTTCGCAGCATTGTCGTAGTGGAAAACCAGGTGCCGAACATCATGATCGCGGCGAAAACGAATCTGGCGGACGTTTTGCCGAAACCATACGTCGAGCTCGCGATCAAGAACGCTCGCGGCGCCGCGGAGTTTTTGAAAAAGGACCTGGTCGAAGCGCTGGCCGAACTGAAGGACGAAAGTTTGCGCGCCACATTTTTACAATCGAATCGCCGGGCCGCGGCCGCGCTCGCTGATTACGCGGCATGGCTGGAAAAGGAAAAGCTGCCGAAGGCCACCCCGAAATTCGCCATCGGCGAGGAGAAGTATCAGGCGTTGCTGGCCGGCGTGGAACTGGTGGATTTGCCTCCCGCGAAAATTCTCGAGCTAGGCCTGTCCGAGCTAAAACACGAACAGGAAGTGTTCGCCGAGGCCGCGAAAAAGATCGATCCGAACAAGACTCCACAGGAAGTTTTCAAGGCAATACAAAGCGAACATCCGACGGCGGAGAACCTGATTCCTGAGATGACGAAGAAACTCGATTCAATCCGCAAGTTCATGGTCGATCACAAGCTGGTCACCATTCCATCCGAAGTGCGGCCCCAGGTGAAAGAGACGCCACCTTATCGGCGCGCCACAAGTTTCGCTTCGATGGACACGCCGGGTCCATTCGAGAAAAGAGCAAACGAAGCTTACTTCTACGTCACGCCGCCCGAAGCCGACTGGCCGGAGGAGCAGAAGAACGAATGGCTCACTTCGTTTAACATCTACTTCGCGGATCTCGTCTCCATTCACGAAGCTTACCCGGGGCATTACGTGCAGCACCTCCACCTGAACGCTTCCAAAGCCACGCGCGCGGAAAAGATTTTCGGGACCACTTCCTTTGTCGAAGGCTGGGCCCATTACTGCGAAAAAATGGCCATCGACGAAGGCTTCGGCGCGCCGACCGGCCCGAATCCGTCCGAGGAAGATCTCAAGCGCGCCGCGAAATATCGGATGGCGCAGGCGCAGGCAGCGATGGTCCGGCTCTGTCGTCTCGTCGTCTCCATCAGGATGCATACGCAGAATATGTCGGTGGATGAGGCGACGAAATTCTTCCAGGAGAATTGTTACTTCGAAGAAAAGCCGGCACGAGCCGAGGCCATGCGCGGAACGTTCGATATCGGCTATCTGAACTACACCCTGGGCAAACTTCAGATCCTCAAGCTCCGCAAAGATTATCAGGCGCAGGAGGGCGCGAATTTTTCGCTGAAAAAATTCCACGATGAACTGCTCGCTCACGGCATGCTCCCCATCCGCCTCCTCCGCGAAGTGATGCTAAAGGACAAGGCGAAGTGGGGTGCGGTGCTGGAGGATTCCAGCCTGCCGGCTCCAACGGCGTCTCCATCACCGGTTAGTTCGCCAACTCCCGCCGCCACGCCATCCAGTTCGCCAACTCCCGCTCCTGTCGTTTCACCATCCAGTTCGCCAACTCCCGCCGCCGCGCCGGTGAACTCGCCAACTCCCGCCCCGGCCGCATCAGCATCTAGTTCGCCAACTCCCGCTCCTGTCGTTTCACCACCCAGTTCGCCAACTCCCGCCGCCGCGCCCTCCAGCTCGCCAACTCCCGCCGTTTCTCCGTCTAGTTCGCCAACTCCCGCGGCGTCACCATAAAAAACAATTTCTCGGTGCCGCGCAGGACCATGACCGGCGACGCTACGCCGATCTCTGATGCGACCAGCCGCTGATGCAGATCGTCGATCGTGGCAACCGGGTAGCCCTTGAAACCCACGATCGTGTCGCCTTTGCGCACGCCGGCCACCGCCGCCGGACTGCCGGCTTCCACCTCCGCCACCAGCACGCCGTGCGAAACCGCTAGTTTGTGAAAGCGCACCACGCGCGGATGCAGCGAAACATTTTGACCGGCCACGCCGATGGAGCTGCGACGAATACGCCCGTCCCGAATCAGCCAGCCGGCGACCAGGTGGGCGGTCTTGCTCCCGATGGCGAAACAAATCCCCTGGGCCGGCAAAATTACCGCGGTGTTCACGCCGATCACTTCGCCCGCGCTATTGATCAATGGGCCGCCCGAGTTACCGGGATTGAGCGCCGCGTCGGTCTGAATGATGTCATCCATCAGTCGTCCGGAATCCGCGCGCATCGAACGGCCGAGAGCACTGACCACACCGGCGGTGACCGTTTGCTGAAAACCGTACGGGCTTCCGAGCGCGATCGCGATCTGGCCGACGCGTAAAGTCGCTGCCTGCGAAAAACGCACGTGCTCCAATCCCGGCGCGTCGATTCGGATCACGGCCAGGTCCGTGTGCGGATCGGTCCCGACGACGTGCGCCCGAAAAATGCGCGCGTCATGCAGGGTCACCTCTAATTCGCGAGCGCCGTGCACCACATGGCTGTTCGTCAAAATGAAACCATCCCGCGCGATGATGAACCCTGACCCATTCCCCGGCCCGCGTGCTCCGCTCACGACACGGATGTTCACCACGCTCGGCGCCACGCGACTCGCCGCCGCCGCGATCGTGCGCGAATAATCGTCGAGCAACTCGTCGTCGCTTACGGGAGACAACGTCACCACGGTATGGTTTCCCCCATGTGGAGGAACGCGCCGTTCGGCCCATCGGGGCCAAGCGTCGCCAATTCCACGCTCGTCTTCGCGCCATCCTCGATTTCCATGACGGCGCCTTCGCCGCCCAGATCCGTTTTCACCCAGCCCGGATGCGCCGCGTTCACCTTCACCTTCGAATCTTTCAACTCGTAGGCGAGGTGGACCGTGAAGGCGTTCAAGGCGGATTTCGAAACGTTGTAAGACGGCGCGATGAAGTCGTAGACGGGCGAGCCCGGCGTCGCGTGATAAGTGATCGAGCCCAGAATGCTCGAGAGATTAACGATCCGTCCGGCCTCGCTTTTGTGCAGCAAGGGCAGGAACGCCTGCGTCGTCGCGATCACCCCGAAAAAATTCGTCTCGAACGTTCGCCGCCAGAGATCGAGCGATTGTCCACTCGTTCCCTTGCTCATGTCGTCCTCCATCATGCCTGCGTTGTTGATCAGAATATCGAGATGCCCGAACTCCTTCTCCAGCTCCGCCGCCGCACGCTGGATGCTTTCTCCTTTCGACACATCGATCTCGATGGCGCGCGCGTCGATTCCCTCCTTTTTCAATTCCTCCGCGGCTTTATTTCCTTTGGCCAGATCGCGCGCCCCGACCAGGACAGTGATGTTCTTGCGGCCAAGCTGCCGCGCGGTTTCGAGGCCGATGCCTTTGTTGGCACCGGTGATGAGTGCGATTTTGTTCATTGCGATGTTTTCCTGATTGACTGCCTGCGGTTTCTTTAAGTGTAATAAACACAATTACAGTTTTCGAAATGGTCAACCAGCAATTTAGTTTTGCCGTCCACATCCTGACCGTGCTCGCCGTAGCGGGACACGTGGTGGACTCGCGAACCCTGGCCCGGAGCGTCAATACCAACCCCGTCGTGGTTCGCCGTCTTCTCGTCGCCCTGCGCGAAGCAGGCCTCATTGAGACTCAGGCCGGGAAGAATGGCGGGGCCCAATTAGCGCGGGATCCGCGCCGGATCACTCTTCTGCAGATTTACGACGCGGTGGATTCGCGGCCGGTTCTCCCGCTGAACGAGCGCAAGGCGGCCCGCCATTGCTTCGTCAGCTGCAATATCAAAACTGTCATGGCAACCGTGGCCGAGGGCGCCGAAGCTGCGGTCCGGAAACATCTACGTGGCATCACCCTCCACCGTCTCCAGCAAAAAATCGAAAGAGGGTAACGCGGATTTCTTCCATTCATCGCGAGCGGTGCTGACGCGCATTTCTTGCCTGTCATCCCGAGCCGCGCAGACGGCGAGGGACCTCCCAGTCGCACCAGTCGGTCACGCAAGTCCGCTTTCGCGATCCGCGGAGATCGGCGTGACCAAGGATGTAGGCGGTTCCTAAGCACGACACCAGACCGCTTGAGAGCTCCCTCGCCGTCTTCGCGGCTCGGGATGACAACCTATTCCTCCCCTACCTTCGCGAGGATGATCGTACGCTTTCGATAATCGGTGATGCGCTCGATCGGCCGCGCGTGCAACGGCGACCAGCGCTGGCTTTCCATGACTTCGCGTTCGCGCTCGGGCTGGACCAGCAAGTAGCGCGCGCTGGCCGGCACTTCCTCGAGCCGGTTCACGTAGACGAGACGTGAACGCACGTAAAAAAGAAACGGCTGAAAGTCCGGGTCGAGGGCATAGAGCCGCTCGAATTCGGGAACGCGCTGATCGATTTGCGCTGCGATCGGTTTCACTTTCGAACGCCGTTGCAAGAAGGGCACGACCGCGACGGCATAGACACATAACAAAACACTCGCGGCAATCGCGGTCGAAAGCACCCAGCGCAGGCGAGTCTTAGGCTCAACGACCTTGCCGCGCCATCGCACTTCCTCCGCCGCCAGCGTCATCGCCATCAGCCAGCAGGCCGGCACCAACGCGGGCATGGAGTAGCGTGGCAATGCGCCGGGAAGCAAATTCACGAGCAGAAACGACACGGCCGCTGCCCATCCAAGCGCAAGGGCGATGTTACGTTCGGAATTCGTCGCCCATTTCGCTTTCGCCACCAACGGCAGCAGCAAGGTCCAGGGTAGGAAATAGGCGAGACCTCGCGGGATATTGAGGAGCCAGCTCCCGAGTTTGAAATCATCACCGGTCAGGCGGCCGGTCAATTGCGCAGACCAATTCTGGGCCACGTTCGCATCTCGCATGGCCAGCCAATAAGGAATCGCCCAGGCCGCGAAGATGCCTGTCATTATTAGAAGGCCGGCGAAATGAGGGATGCTGAACAGCTTGCGTAATTCGCCCTCGCGATAGAGCACGGCCGCCACCACAAAATAGAAGAAAAGCAGATGCAGGGGGCCCTTCGCGAGCAGCCCAAGCCCGAGAAAAATCCAAGGCACCGTCCAGGTGAGCCAGCTTGTTCGCCGCTGCTGCCACCAGCTGAGCCAGAAAATGAAGGCGAGGCCAAAGAGCGAAACATAGAGCGCTTCGATCTCAATCAGCCGGCCTTTCTCGATCATTCCGAAATTGGCGAGCCAGATCAGCGCGGCGAAGAGCGATCCGTTAGCGCCGAGAGAACGCCGCGCGACGGTGAGAAACGCGAGCGCCACGGCAAGGACGCACAGGACGGACGGCAAACGCGCGGTCCATTCGTTACGCGCACCGGTGATCTTGAACGATGCCGCGACGAGCCAGTTCACCAGCGGCGGCTTTCGGAAATACGGCTCACTCCCCACTTGCGGGACCAGGTAGTTGCCGGTGTCGAGCATGGTGACGGCCGGAAGAATCCGCCGGCCTTCTTCCCCTTTGATTTCCAGCGAACCGAGACCCGGGAGATAAATCGCCGCCCAGCAGGCTATAACGAGGCAAAACGAACTCGCGCGCGACATCTCGATGTCCAACGTCCAACGTCCAGCGCCTAACTTCCAACTCTGCTTCCATGGAGACGGCAGGCCCTCAGCCGTGTGATCTTTCGAGGCTTCTGATTCGGCGCGAGGGCGCGCCGGCTCCAATGCCGCAGAGCCAACTGGTGGCTTGACGAAAGGCCCTTCGAAAATTAAAGTGAGCGCCTAGTCCGCGCTGAAGGGAGTGGGAGCTGTGTCCCACTCTTTTTCGTCTGCGGGCTGGTTGTTTTTATGAACGCCGAGTTTATTGCCATGCTGGATTACCTGGAGCGCGAGCGCGGGATCAAACGCGA
>JBEEHV010000003.1:0-72810 GCA_041167585.1 Verrucomicrobiota bacterium | reverse complement strand
TTGGGCTGATGTGCGGGATCAACGGGTGGCGTCCGATCAGGCTGCCGGTGAGATAGGCCCCCATGTCACTGAATTTCGTGACGGCGACGAGATAGAGAACGTAGAACTGTCCCATTACCGCACCGGCCGGGCTGCGGGGCACGACGTAGACGATCTTCGTGACGAAGTTATAAAGCCAGAGCACGTAAAGCAGTCCGAAGATGGTGTAAGCCATCGTCCGAAGCGGCGCGTCTTCGCGGAGGCCATCGAACATTTGCCGTGTGAAAACGGTGAGCAAAAAAAACAAAAGCACCGCCATCTCGAAGTCATACGAATGGCCGGGACCCACCCTGGAATAATAGTAGAAACTGCCGCACAACATCACCGCGCCGCAGATCATCGCGGTCACCTTGAAATTCGGCAGGCTTTTCTGATCGAGCATGCCGTAAAATTCCCAGAGCGAAAGCAGCCCGAGCGTCCCGATCAACGCGAAGAACGCCAGCTCGTAGCCGGAAAAAATAATCCCCAGCGCGATCGACCAAAGGACAAGCGTGCTGGCGAAACGAAAAATAAAAACAGAGCGCGGCGTGGACGGTTTGGGTGCGGCGACGCGCTCGAGCGTCTCGGCCATTCGCAGCACCATCGGAAATGATTCCGGCAAAGGCAAGCGCAGACGGCGCGGCGCAGAATGGAGCGGTCACAAGAAATATTGCGCGCTCCTCGCACTCAACTAATCTCCACCTCGTGAGCAAAACGATGCCGGCTCTGGTCAAGCGCGAGCCGAAACTTGGGCTCGGCCTGGAGGAAGTCCCGATTCCTGAAATCGGGCCTAACGACGTGCTCATGCGCGTGCAAAAGGCTTCGATCTGCGGGACCGACGTCCATATCTATAATTGGGATGCGTGGGCCCAGAAGACGATCCCGGTGCCGATGGTGATCGGCCATGAGTTCGTCGGCGTCCTCGACCGGGTCGGCAGCGCGGTGCGCGATTTCAAGGAAGGCGAACTGGTCACGACCGAAGGCCATATCGTTTGCGGACATTGCCGTAACTGCCTGGCCGGCCGGCGCCATCTCTGCCCGAATACGAAAGGCATCGGCGTTAATCGTCCGGGCGGGTTCGCGGAATATGTCTCGGTGCCGAGCTCCAATCTCTGGCGCTGCGATCCCAAAATTCCACTCGATGTCATTTCCTGTTCCGACCCGCTCGGCAACGCCGTTCACACCGCGTTGTCTTTCGATCTGGTCGGCGAAGACGTGCTCATCACCGGCGCGGGACCGATTGGTTGCATGGCGGTGCCGATCGCGAAAATGGCGGGTGCGCGCAAAGTCGTCATCACAGACGTGAATCCGTACCGCCTCGAGATTGCGCGCAAGATGGGCGCGACGCTGGCCATCGACGTGCGGGAGCGCGACTTGCACGACGCGATGAAGGAACTCGAGATGCGGGAGGGGTTCGATGTGGGTCTGGAGATGTCGGGTAACCCGAAGGCGTTTACCGACATGCTCGACGTGATGGTGAACGGCGGGCGGATCGCGATGCTTGGCATCATGCCCGGCAGCGCCGCCATCGATTGGAACCTGGTCGTTTTCCACGGCCTGACCATCAAAGGAATTTACGGCCGCGAGATGTTCGAGACGTGGTACAAGATGACCGCGCTGATCCAGAGCGGCCTCGATATTTCGCCCGTGATCACCCACCGGTTTCCCTACCAGGATTTCCAGGAGGGATTCGATCTGATGAGATCCGGTAACTCCGGCAAGATCATTCTCGATTGGGCGAATTGATCCGGATCGCGCAGCGCGCCGAGGGACAGGCAAGCGGTGGGTCACGCAAACCGTTATTAGCGTGATCGAAGGTACGACTGAGGGGTCCCTCGCCGTCTGCGCGGCTCGGGATGACACGCAAGTATCAAAGCAAGCCGTGAGTCCGCGACGGGCGTGGCGTTGATGAATAAGCTTCCTCCCTCCGGCCTGAGGGCAGGCCGGCTCCAGCGAAGAATTTACAGCCAGCAGGTCCAAGGGGCGCGTCGAATCTTGCTTGTCATCCTGAGCCGCGCAGACGGCGAAGGACCCCACGGCCGGTCTGAGACCACACAAGCTAACCAAGCGGATGTTCGACATATTCGCTACGTGGATCGCGGAAGCGATGCAGGGTGGAATTTCCTGCCACTGTGGAATCACTCGCAATTACGTGTTCGTGTAGACGGCGAACGGCAATGCGGCGAGTGCGTCCGACACCTTGATTCCCCTCTCCGCGCGCAGGTCCCGCCCAGTGAAAATCTCACGCGCGCCTTCGCGTGAAAGCGCGTCCGGCCAGGCCATCTCTGTGTCCTGCCATTTGTCCCCAATCGGCGGAAAACCGACCCGCGATGAGAGCCGCGGCACAATGACTACGATCCACTTTCCTTGATGCTCTCTCGCGAACGCGACGCAGGAATTCGCGAAAGTCCCATTCACCGCCAGCGGCAAAAAGCTTCCACTTTGAAACAGCGCCGGGTGCTCACGTCGAAATCTGAGCAGGCTCTGCGTGAGAAAAAGTTTAATCCGTCCTTCCGGCCATCGTTGCAGCAATTCTTCCGGCGTCGCGCCGCCTAACGAGTCCAGCATCTCGCTGCGCCGCCGGTAATCCACCGGCCGCCGGTTGTCCGGATCGACCAGGCTGAAATCCCAGATTTCATTCCCCTGGTAAATATCCGGCACGCCGGGAACCGTCAGCTTCAACGCGACCTGCGTGAGGGAATTAATCGCCCCGAGGCGCGCGATTTCCTCCGCCAAGGGAAGGAAACTGGGCAAAAACCTGTTCTTCGGGGACGGATCGAGAACTCGAGCGACGAACTCATTCACAGCCGCATCCCACTGCTCGTTAGGCTGGATCCAGCTCGTATTTACCTTGGCCTCTTTTAACGCCTTCGCCATGTAGGCCTGAATGCGTCCGATGTACTCACCGTCGACCGTTTTTTCGGGCTGGCCCGCGGCGTCGATCGGCCATGTCCCGAGCAGAGTCTGGTAGAAGAGATATTCCTCGTTTGCATCCGGAGCAGCGGTTTCGTCGAGGTTTCGTTTCCAGCGCCGGTTGATCACCCGCCACCGCTGGAGACTGCTCCGCCAGAGCTGCGGCACTTCCGAGATCGCGGCCATCCGGGCGCGCACGTCTTCGCTCCGCTTCGTGTCGTGCGTGGAAGTGGCGAGCAACGTCGCAGGCCAGTCGCGCTGACGTTCCAGGTTGCGCCGATGGAAGTCATCGAGGCTGATGCCGAAGTGCTGCGGCTCGCCGCCGACCTCGTTCAACGCCGCCAGACGGTTGTAAATATAGAACGCGGTATCTTCGAGCCCCTTGGCCATAATCGGCCCGGTGCTTTGCTGGAATTTCAAAACGAAATGCGCGTGCGCCTCGCGCGCTTCGTCGTCGAGGTTTTCCGGAAATCGGAAGAGCAAAATGTCGCGGAGAAAATTGAAGACAGATTCCTCCAGGGCGGGATTCCGGCGTTTCGCCGTCTGGACGGCGCGCTCGATTACCGCCCTGTCCTCGTCGCTCACGGGCTGCCCCGGCGCGACGTAGGTGCGGTAAACCGGGAAACAGGCGATCGTTTCGCGCACGGCGCGGGCCAGCGCCTCCAGGGTGAAATCACGGTACCATCGGTTCTTTTCCGAAACCCGGTCGAGCATGTCCCCCAGGACGTTGACGTCGTTCGCCAGCGACAGGCGCATGACCAGTCGCTTCTTCGCGTAAACCAGATGCCCGAAGTGCATCGAATGGCCGATAAAACGTTGGAATGTTTTCGTGATCGACTGCTCTGCGGAATCATCCACCAGCAAGCCGACGAGCAGCTTGCCGAATTCGTAACCAGTCGTGCCGTGCACTGGCCAGTCCCGGCGGAGCACTTCGGCGCCAGACAAAATCTTCTCGACCAAAAGATACATCGCGAGCCCGCCTTCCGGCCGAGGGATGCCCAGCGCTGTCGAGCAACTCTCCTGCAATTTTTCGAAATACTCCTTCGGCAAATAGAGGCCGTCCGGGTGATCGATTCGTAAACCGGTCACGGCGCCCGCGGCGACGAGCTCGAGGAGAAATCGATGGGTCGCGTCGAAGACCTCGGGCAATTCCATTCGGATCGCGGCCAAATCGTTCACGTCGAAAAAACGCCGGTAATTGATTTCCTCCGCGGCCACCCGCCAGAACGCGAGACGATAAGATTGGTCGTTCAGGAGCAGGTCGAGGGCATCGAAACTTCTCGGCTCACCCGGCGTGCCGTTGATTTGTTTTACCGCCTGCTCGACCGCGGCCTGCACTTGCGGCGCTTCCTGACAGCGCCGTTCGAGCCGCCGCTTCACGATCTCTTTTTCGCGGGCGCGTTCCTCAATTCGCTCGGGATCGGTCTCAGTCCGGCGCGGCAAATATTCCAGCGCGGTGATGATGCTCTGGAATTCCGCGTAAAAATCTTCGCTCTTAAAGGGCTCCAGTTTTTCGAGCGCGATCTCGAGGATGTGGCGGTACGTGCCGGGGGCAATCGGGAACTCGTGCGCGTAATAGCGCAGGAAAAATGCGCCCCCGTCGAAGTGCACCTGAAGCTCGCCGCGTTCGAGCACACGGCCGTACTGATCGCCCAGGATCGGGAGCAGCACCTTGTCTTGCAGATCGGCCTTCAGCGGCTTCCACTGGATATCGAAGTAGGGGGCGTAACGGGAACTGGGACCGTTCTCGAGCACGTCCATCCACCATTGATTGAGAGGCTCGCCAATCCCCATGTGGTTCGGGACGAAATCGACGATCTGGCCCATGCCGCGCGCATGCAGGTCCGCGATCCACGCGTCGTATTCCTCGCGCGAACCGATGGCGGCATTGAGCTTGTTGTGATCGGTGATGTCGTAGCCATGGAGGCTTTCCGCGCGCGCCTGGAAGTAAGGCGACGCGTAGCAATCGCTGATCCCCAGGGCATCGAGATACGGCACGATTTCCCGCGCCTGCGCAAAGGTGAACTGCCGGTTGAATTGCAACCGGTAGGTGGAGGCGGGTATGCGCGGGTGTTGAGTGGCCATTTGCCTTGTCATCCTGAGCGCAGCGCAGCGGAGTCGAAGGATCTCTGACTATTCTGCTGCGTCGCGCCAATACGGACAGCGAGAGATTCCTCGACTACGCTCGGAATGACAAGGGGACTACATCTTTTCCGGGACCTTGATGCCGAGCAGTTCGAGGCCTTTCGCCAGCACGCGCGCCGATAATTCGCAGAGCGCCAGTCGCGAGCTGCGCGCGGGCTCTTCCGATTTCAGAACAGGGCACGCCTCGTAAAAGGAGTGAAAGCTGTTGGCCAGTTCGAAGAGGTAATTCGCCAGGATATTCGGGCGGAAATCATTCAAGACGGCTGGGACAACCTCGGCGAATTGGCCAAGCCTGAGCGCGAGGTTTTTTTCTTCCGGCGCGGTCACGACGAGCTCCTGCGCCGGGACGAATTCTGCGCCGGCTTTCCGGAAGATGGAACGGATCCGGACATACGCGTTCTGCAGATACGGCGCCGTGTTCCCCTGGAACGACAGCATCCGGTCCCAGGAAAAAATGTAATCGGTCATCCGGTACTGAGAGAGGTCGTAATATTTCACGGCGCCGATCCCAACTTTTTGGGCGATCTCGATCTTCTCCGATTCGCTTAGCTCGGGGTTCTTCTCTTCGATGATCTTGCGAGCGCGCTGGACTGCTTCATCGAGCAGGTCGCGCAGCGGCACGTTGTCTCCCGACCGCGTTTTCATCAGTTTGCGGTCCTCGCCGAGGATGCTGCCAAAAGTGATGTGGCGGAAATCGGCCGTGTAACCTTCGCGGCGCGCGATGGCGATGATTTGCTTGAAATGCAAAATTTGCGGCGCGCCGACCACCAGCCAAACGGTGTCCGCCTTCAAATCCTGGATCCGATAATCCACCGTGGCGATATCGGTGGTGGTGTAATTGAAACCGCCGTCGCTTTTGCGAATGATGGCAGGCTTTTCGCCCAGCTCGGAAATGTCCCGGAAGAAAACGCAAACCGCGCCTTCACTCGTCTCGGCGATGCCCGCATTGAGCAGGCGCTCGACCACCGCGGGCAGGCGGTCGTTGTAGAAGCTCTCGCCCCGCTGGATGTCGTAATGAATATCGAGCAACTGATAGGCCCGCTCGAATTCCTTCATGGAAAGATCGACCGTTTCTTTCCAGATCGAGAAGTTCTCCGGATCGCCAGCCTGGAGCTTGACCAGTTCTTCTTTGACCGCGTCCCGCACCTTCGGGTCGCTGGTGGCTTTCTCGTTCGTCTCTTTATAGATGCGGACCAGTTCCGCGATCGGGTCGCGCCCGAGCGCCGCGGGATCGAGCAAATTTTTCCAGCCGTAGATCACCATCCCGAACTGCGTGCCCCAATCGCCGATATGATTATCGCGAATGACTTCATGCCCGAGAAACGCGGCGATCCGCGCGAGCGCGTCGCCGAGCACCGTGCTGCGAATGTGGCCGACGTGCATCGGCTTCGCCACATTCGGCGAGCCGAAATCGATCACGATGCGCTTCGGCGTGGCCGTTTTCTCCACGCCGAGGCGCTGGTCGCGCAGAAGTTCCGCGGCTTTCGCGGCAAGCGTCTCCGGACGCAGCGTGAAGTTTATGAAACCGGCGCCGGCGATCGTCGGGGGCTCGCATTGGTCCCATAGGTCGTATGAGTCCAATATCTTCTGGGCGATCGCGCGTGGATTCTCTCCACGCTGCTTCGCCAAAATTAGCGCGGCGTTGCTTTGGTAATCGCCGAAGCGCGAGTCCGTCGCCGGCGTGACCGCGCCAGCCGATGGGAGGTCAGCGGCGGAAAGCGCTTCCGCCAGCTTCCGCGCGAGGAGCGCTTGAAACGTTTCCATCAGACGCGCCGCCTTTATTTTTGGGTGCGGTCACGAAAGATCGCCAGAATTTCCTCGGCCGAGGGAGCGGCCGCGAGACTTTCGCGGATGCTTCGGTCGTTCAGAAATTTCGCGATGGAAGCGAGCGTGCGCAGATGCGTCTGAAATTGATTTTTCGGCACGATGAAGAGCACCACGAATTTCACCGGCGCGCTATCGAGCGCGTCGAACTCGATCCCCTTCGACGAACGGCCGAACGACGCCACCACTTCCTCGATCCGGTCCGAAGAGGCATGCGGAATGGCGATGCCGAAACCAATGCCCGTGCTCATCGTTTCCTCGCGCTGCTTCAACGAAGCGAGAATGCTTTCGCGATCCGCCTCTTTGATTTTGCCGCGGCTCACGAGCAGGTCGATCAACTCGACGATGGCCGACCAACGCTCGGTCGCTTTCATCTCCGGGATGATCTGCTCAGCAGAGAGTAGGCTGGCCAAGGACATGAAGGTTCCCGATTGGGAGCGAAAGCTTATCTTGAGCGCTTCGGATGACAAGCGTCATTTGGCTTTCGGGCCAGCATGGGCGAAAGCCACCTCATGCTCCTGATCCTAATCTTGATCTCTGCAACGAGCGGGGCGGCAAGACAAGGATTAGGATCAAGAGCACGATCAGGATCATGAGCAGGAAAAGATTCTCTTTAACGCTGGCCCTCTTCCTCGCGGTGGCCTCCGCGCGCGCCGAGCCGGCCATGTGGGTGATCCGGGACGAGGACTCGACGATTTATCTGATCGGCACGTTGCATTTGCTCCGGCACGACGACGAATGGAATTCGGCCAAAGTGAAAAAGACCGTGGGCGAAAGCACCGAGTTATGGCTCGAGATCGCGGATGCAGACGATCAGGCGGCGATGATGCAGCTGGTCATGCAGTACGGGATGGATCCGAAGAAGCCGCTTTCCAGCAAATTGAATCCGGCGCAGAAGGAAAAGCTGGCCAAAGTGGCGAAGAGGTACGGCGTTGTCCAAGCCGGCCTGGACCCAATGAAGCCGTGGATGGCGGCAATGCTCCTGACCATGATGCCGCTGCAAAAAGCGGGCTACGATCCGAACGCAGGCGTCGAGCACGTGCTCCTGGCCCAGGCCAAAAAGGAAGGCGACAAGATTCGTGGGTTCGAAACCATGGAACAGCAGGTCCGCATTTTCGCGGATCTTCCGGAGGGAGATCAGATCGCGTTTCTGGAGGCGACGCTGGATGAAGTCGATAAGGGTTTGGACCAACTGGACAAACTGGCGAAGGCCTGGATCGAGGGCGACGTCGAGACCATCGGACGCTTCTCGGTTGAGGAATTCAAAAATGAAGCGCCGGAGGTTTACGACAAATTGCTGGTGCAACGCAACATCGCCTGGAGCGAAAAGATCGTGGAAATGTTGAAGGGATCGGGCGTGCAACAAATTGCAGTCGGCGCCGCACATCTGGCCGGCCCGGACAGTGTCCAGGCGCAGCTCGCGAAGCGCGGCATCAAAGTGGAGCGGTACTGAACCGGCGTGGTTATGGAGCTATTGGCGCAGCTTGTATTTCAGCTGTCGTGAAAGCAGCCAGCGCACGCCAAACATATCAACCGTGGCGCGGATGGCGCGGTTGCCGAGGCCATACTTGCTCAGGCCGAACTTTCGCGGACGATGATTCACCGAAATCTCCACCAGCCGGAACCCCGCCCCTTTCACCAACGCCGGAATAAATCGGTGCATTCCTTTAAAGGGAACCAGCGCGCCAACGCATTCACGGCGCATCGCCTTCAGAGTGCACCCCGTGTCGCGCACGCCGTCCTTGGTGAACCGGCTGCGGATGAAATTGGCCACGCGGCTCGTGATCCGTTTCACGACCGTATCTTTCCGCTGCGCGCGATAACCGCACACCAGATCGGCGCCCCTTTGGATCTCCGCCAGCAATCTCCGGATATCGGCGGGATCGTTTTGCAGATCGCCATCGATCAAGACGCAGGTCGTACCCCGGGCCGCATGCAACCCGGCATACATCGCGGCGCTCTGACCCGCGTTTTTCTCGAAGCTCAACACGCGAATCCGCGGACCGGCCGCGATCTGTTCGACGGTGCGATCGCTGGATCCATCATCGACAAAGACGATTTCATAATCGAGCCCGGCGAGCGCGGCCACGAGCTCATCCTGCAGGATCGGAACGTTCTCCTCTTCATTATAGAGAGGAACCACAACCGAGACGACCGGCGAGTCAGCATTCATAGCGGCAGGGTCCGGTAATTCCGGCAGAGGAAAACCTGCCACTCTCGCACCGGGGCACCGAAACGGCGGACTTCGATGGTGGCGACTTTCTCCGTGGTCTCGAACGCGATGCGAATATTATGCGGGATATCGCCCCAACTCCCGTTTTGGATATAAAGCGCCGGCCGGCCCACGAACTGGTTCACCCCGCTCTCTTCGGTATAAACTTCGCCCTCGGGCTGCGGCGCGTTTACCGGCGCTTCTTCAAACTGGTCGTAGCGCGGCCAGAACGAAAACTGGTTCACGATGTCCTGCGACTCAACGATGTAGACTGGTGGATGCCCCGGGCCTTCCGGGTTCTTGTGTTGGAAATAAAAGGACATCTCGGAGGCGCGGTCCCGCTGGTCGGCGATGATGAAAAGACGCGCGCCCAGTTTCGGCTCGAGGTCGGCGCGCAATTTTTCCACGGCCCTCGAGGCCGACTTCCAGCCGCGCAGCCGATCCGCCGGATCCTTTCGCCGAAGGGGGATGCCGGCGCTGCGCAAGAGATCGGTGTCCAATCCAATCACACTCATGAGCAAACCGACGAGGACGCCCGCGACGAGCACTCTTTTGACCGCGCGGCTCACCTCGATTCGCTCCGCCCAATAAGCGCTCGCGAGCACGCCGAGACTAACGAATGCGAGAGCGTCCCAGTTCGGCGCGGCCTGTTTGTTAATCGAGATCAGCAGGTAAAAGAGGAAGACCGGCAGACCGAACCAAACCAGATACAACACCTTGAATTGCTGCCGGGCGCGCCGCCAGTTCGCGATCACCGCCCAGGCCAGGCCGAGAAAAAGCAGCGGCGAGAAAAAGAAAAAATGCACTGCGAGAAATCCGAGCAGCTCGCTCGGGTGAAATCCCATGGAGTCATCGAGGCTTCCGCGCGAACGCAAATGGGTCAGGGTGATCCAGGCGTTTTGGTAGTTCCAGATGATGGGCGGCAGGGTGCAGACCGCAAAGCCGGCCAGGAGCGCGTAGAGTCCCGGTTGTTTGAATTCGCGGCGCAAACGCGGGACGAGTGCGAGCACCAGCACGATGGAGATCAGCTCGAGCGCGTTGGTATATTTGCAGAGAAAGCCAAGCCCGATCAGCAGCCCCGTCGCCGGCCAGAGCCAGGAGAACTTCGGGCTGCGCTCGATCGCCACCCAGAACGAGTACATCGCGGCCGTCCAAAAAAAGATCGAGAGCGGGTCGATCGTCATAACCAGGTTGCCGACGTTGAACATCGGGACGGCGTTGATCACGACCACCGCCCACAACCCGGCGGTCGCGTTAAACAACCGTTTCGTGAAGTAATAAAGCAGCAAACTCGTGCCTGCCCCAAGGAGCGGACTCCAAAAGCGCACCCCGAATTCGGTGTTGCCGAAAAGTGCGGTGCTGGCGCGGATGGCGAACGCCACTCCGGGCCCCTTGCTGAAATACGAGGGCGCCAGGCGCTCCGACCACATCCAGTAATGCGCCTCGTCAAACTCGAGCTCGATCGTGCTCAGGAGCGCGAGGCGGATCGCGGTCAGCCCCAGGATGAAAAACCAGACGGCCCGCGTGTTATTCATGAAGCCGTGCCGCCTAACAAACTCGGATGGCGGGCGAAGAGTCGCGGCGTCCAGCGCGCCGCGCAATTTCGCCAGAGAAATTCCAGGAACGCGACCATGAGCAGCGCGACGCCCACCGCCATGAAAGCGGTCCCGAAGACATCGCTCGGCCAATGCGCCCCGAGGTAAATGCGCGACCAGCCAATCGCCCCCGCGACGAGGAAGTAGAGCCAGCCCCAACGGAAAAACAAAGTGCAGATCACGGCGATGATCACGTTGTCGGCGACATGCCCCGAGGGAAAGGAGGGGCCCGATTTGGTGTGGTCGGTCTGATCGGACAAACGAATGGTCGGCTTCCGGAAGAGAGTCATGAACTCGGGACTGGTTTGCTCCAGTTGAACCATGCGCACGGCCTGCACCTGCTTCGGGCGCCGCCGATCGATCGCGCTCTTCAGCGTGCGAACAAGGAACTGCTCGGAGAAAACCAGGGTGAGGAGCAGACAAAAAACAAACGCACGTCCCTTGAATCCCATGAAAACCAGCGCATAAACGACCAGCGCGATGATGACCGGCTGCCAGATATCGACATTGCTGATCGCGGCCATGAACAAGTCGAGCCCGGGACTCGTCCATCGTTCGTTAATCAGATGAAAAATAGCCTGGTCCATGCGCGCTGCGCTCACGATAGAGGATTCGGTAAAAGGTTAAAGCGCAGCTTCATCGCGCTCTTCGCCCTGATACTTGCGCTCGCGGGCACCTTCGCGCAGGCCGCCGCCCCGTTACCCGAGGCCAGGGACATCCTCGCGTCGGTTCGTCTCCAGCAAGGGCAACAGCAGATCGATCTTCAGGGACAACTGCGCGAGAACGAGAAGGTCATTCCCTTCCACCTCACCCAAACGGGACCGGTCATTCGCTACACTTTTTCGAACCCGGACGAGGCGTTGCAATTGCGCCTCGGTGACAACGATTCGCGGCTCGAAGAGGTGACCAAAAGCGGGGTCGAGAAAATCACGCCGGCGCAGTTCGATCGGAAGGTGCGCGGGACCAGCGTGACCTACGAAGATCTCGCGTTGAAATTTCTCTACTGGCAAAACGGGCGCGTCACTGGGGAAAATTCCATTCGCACCCGTTATTGCTGGAAGCTGGAACTGAAGGCGCCATCGCGTCAATCGCAATACTCAAACGTTTATCTCTGGGTGGACAAAGAGGGGGGCGCGCTGATGCGGATGGAGGGCTTCGATTGGAACGGCAAACTCGCCAAACGTTTCGAAGTGATTTCCGCGCAGAAAATCGAAGGCCGCTGGTTCCTGAAACAAATGCGGATCGAGGAGATGCAGCCTGAGACCGGCAAAGTGCAGACGCGAACTTATCTCGAGATAAAGAAGTAGATTCTTTTCCTATAGCGGCGGTGACGACCGCCGCGACAGGGGAACTACTGGCGCCTCCTAAGTAGATGGAGTAAAAAGCTTATAATGAACCGTATTCACCTCTCGATTTTCGCCGGACTGCTTGCGTCCGCTTTGACCGCGACCGCTCAAAACACTCCGCCCATCGTGAAGAGTACCATCGCGAATTTTACCGAATACGCCGGAGCTCCGCAGCGCTCCATCGATCTCAACGCCGTCTTCGCCGATTCCGATGTGAGTGACGGAATTCGAATGACCACGCCGCTCGGCGTGATCAACCTCGCGCTTTACGGACAGCAAAAGCCGATCACCGTCGCTAATTTTCTGAGGTATATCGATTCGGGTCGCTACTTCTTCCAGGACCCGAACCCGCAAAAGTCCGGTCCAAGTTTTATCCATCGCTCCGTCCCCGGCTTCATTATCCAGGGCGGTGGTTTCCTCGAGGCGCAAGATTCTTCGGCCACGTATTCCGTTCTGACTTTCCCGCCCATTCAGAATGAGCCGGGCATCTCGAACAAACGCGGGACGATCGCGATGGCGAAACTGAGCGGCGACCCGAACAGCGCCACGAGCCAGTGGTTCATCAACCTGGCGGACAACGGTGGAGCGCCCTCTAATCTCGACACGCAGAACGGCGGGTTTACCGTTTTCGGCCGCGTCGTTGGCAGCGGGATGAGCGTCGTGGATGCCATCGCCGCGCTCCCCCGGATCAATGCCGGCGCGCCCTTCGATCAGCTGCCGGTGCGTAATTACACAAGTCCAAACCCGGTCACCATCGCCAATCTCGTCACCCTTCCTGCCATTGAACACATTCCTACTTTAAGCTTCACCGCCCAGAGCAGTAATCCCGCGGTGGTGGCGGTCTCTTTGAGCGGATCGAAGTTGCTCGTGGCCGGCAAGCAAAACGGATCGGCAGCGATCACGATCACGGCGACGGATTTGGACGGCGCAGAAACGGTCCAGCAGTTTACCGTGAACGTAATCTCCGCGCCGGGCCGGGCCGTGAATGTCTCCACCCGTCTCAAGGTCGGAACGGCCGATGATGCCATGATTGGAGGGTTTATCATGCGCGGACCGTCGCCGAAGCGGTTGATGATTCGCGGCATCGGGCCGTCCAGCGGACTGCAAGGCGCCCTGGCGGACCCGGTCGTGGAATTGCACGACGGCACCGGTGCGATCATCGCCACCAACGACAACTGGGTGGACGCGCCGAACAAGCAGGACATGATCGACACCGGCATCGCCCCTTCCTCGCCTAACGAGTCTGCGATCCTGATCACGGTGCCATCCGATCCGGGTAACGCTTTTTATACGGCCATCGTGACGGGCGCGAACAACACCACGGGTCTCGGATTGGTTGAGGTGTTCGATCTCGACAGCGGGCCGGGCTCCACCTTGTTGAACATCTCGACCCGCGGTCCAGTCGGAGTCGATCCAGCTGCCTTGATCGGCGGTTTCTATCTCGGCGGGACGGAATCGAAACGCATTCTGGTACGCGCGATCGGACCTACCCTGGCCAGCTTTGTGGCCCATCCGCTCGCGAATCCGATCCTCGAGTTGCGCAATGAGCAAGGGACCTTGCTGGAAGAAAACGACGACTGGGCCCAGAGCCCCGAGCAGGCGGAAATTCAAGCGAGCGGAGCCGCTCCCACGGACCCGAAAGAATCCGCCGTGCTCAAGACGCTCTCCGCCGGGCCCTACACCGCGATCGTGCGGGGCGTGGGCGGAACGACGGGCATCGGCTCCGTGGAAGTTTATCAGTTGCCGTAGCTGATCTTCTGTAGCGGCGGTCTGTGACCGCCGACGCCTTCGCTGGTCTTCTGCGGGCGCACTGTCGGTGGTTTTAAACCGGCGCTGGTTGCGCGCTCGCTACTCTTCGCACGCGCCTTGGACGATCTGCGCGAAACTGCGCGGATCGAGGCTGGCGCCGCCCACTAACGCGCCGTCGATGTCGGGCTGCGACATGAGCGTGCGCGCGTTATCAGGCTTTACGCTGCCCCCGTACTGAATCCGGACCTTGTCCGCCGTCGCCTCATCGCAAATCTCACCGAGCGTGCGGCGGATGAACGCGTGCGCTTCCTGGGCCTGATCGGCGGTCGCGGTTTTGCCCGTGCCGATGGCCCAGACCGGTTCGTAGGCAATCACGCTTTCGTGCAATTCCTTCGCGCCCAATCCGGTGAGACTGCCGCGGAGTTGCGTGCCCAAAACCTTTTCGATATCGCCTCGCTCGCGTTGCTCGAGCGTTTCGCCCACGCACACGATCGGCCGCAACATGGCCTCGTGCGCGGAACGCACTTTGCGATTCACGATTTCATCCGACTCGCCGAAGAGACTCCGCCGCTCGCTATGCCCGAGCACGACGTAGCGCACGAAAAGATCGCGCAACATGGCGGGACTGATCTCGCCCGTGAAGGCGCCGGACCGTTCCCAGTGCATGTTCTGGGCGCCGACCTTGATGTGCTGCGCGTTCTCAAGCGCGCCATTGACCGATGCGATGGCCGTGAAAGCCGGAACGATGACCACCTCGACGTCCCTCGAGTCGCGCATCTCCAGCAAAAATGTTTCGACGAAGGCCGACGCCTCGGCCTGCATCATGTTCATCTTCCAATTCGCAGCGACGATTTTCTTTCTCATCCCATTACTCCAATGGCTCCACTACTCCATTCCTCCAAGCTCAGAATTGGAAATAAATAAACGGCGCGTAGTGCGGCGGGATAAATAAAAGCACGATCGCGAAGGCGCAACCGTAGCCCGCGGCAAATACCTCAGACGGCCCCCGGCGCCACCAACCGGAGAAGACGCGGTGTGCGTTGAGCCGGTGAACGATGCCCAGAGCAATAACGATCCAGATCAGGCGAAAGCCGAGATCGTGAGTCCCGGGGCTGTGCCAAAAGACGAAGCTTTTCGCGATCACCTTCGCGTGTTCGAGGTCGGTGGCCCGGAAAAAAATCCAGGTGAAGCAAACCCAGTAAAAGGTGAACGCCCAGGCAAGCCAGCCCTGCCAATCGCGCCGGGGCGAAACGCCTTCCTTGTCGCCCGCTCCCTCGCGTACCTCCGGCAATGGGCGGACTGGCCTCCGTCCCTCCACTCTTCGCTGCCATTCCCGATGCACGACGAGAGCCATCCCGTGGAGCCCGCCCCAGATCACGAACGTCCAGGCGCCGCCGTGCCAGAGGCCGCCGAGCAACATCGTGATCATGATATTGCGGCACACGAACCAGCGGCTCCCGCGATTGCCCCCGAGCGGGATGTAAAGGTAATCGCGCAGCCACGAGGAAAGACTGATGTGCCAGCGATGCCAGAAATCCGCGATGTTCCGCGCCAGATAAGGGAAGTTGAAATTGAGGGTCAGCTCGTAGCCCAGCAAACGCGCGCAGGCGATTGCCATATCTGTATACCCGGAAAAGTCGCAGTAGATCTGGATCGCGTAAAAAAGAATGGCGAGCCACGCGCTCGCTGCCGTGTAGTTCGCCGGCGAATCGAAATATTTGTCTACGCTCGGCGCCACTCCGTCGGCAATGCAGGCCTTTTTAACAAAGCCGACGAGGAAGAGAACGAGCGCGCCGCGGATATCGACCTCCGAGAATTTTCGGAGCGACCGGAGCTGCGGCAGGAACTGAACAGCCCGGACAATGGGTCCGGCCACCATCTGGGGAAAAAATCCGATGAAGCAGGCGACATCGAGGATGCTCGGGACGGCTCGCATTTTCCCCCGGTAGACGTCGATGGTGTAGCTCATCGAATGGAAGGTGTAGAAGCTCACGCCCACCGGGATGATGATGTTCAGAGTGTGCAGGCTCGCCGGCAGGCCGAGCCAGGCAAGGAAGACGGCGGCCGAAGAGATGAAGAAGTTGCAGTATTTGAAAAGCGCAATCGTCCCGAGATTCACGGACAGGCTCAGGATCAGCCAGCGGCGCCGCGTCGCTGGGTTCTGCGTCCGCGCCAGCATCCGGCCGACGAAATAATCGAGTGCGCTCGACCCCATGAGGAGGAAGAGGAATCGCCAGTCCCACGCGGCGTAAAAAACGTAGCTGCAGAGAAGCAGCCAGACCTTGCGTGCGCGGTTCTCGCGCAAACTCCAGTAGACGCAGAAGACCGCGAGAAAGAACCAGAAGAAGCGGAATTCTACGAAAAGCATAGTGCGGAAAGGCGGGACGCCGCGGCGATCATTGGATCTTATTTTCGCGACGAAGCTTCGAAAAATTCTCCGCGACCAGCCGGGTGAACTCCTCGGCGGCCACGGCGTTCAAGTGGCCCCGGTTGATCCGCATCCCGCTGCGATAAAGCTGAGGGTAAGCCCTGGCATTGTTGAATGACATGACCGTGCCTGCGATACCAGATTCGGGGCGGAACCCAAGTTCGTTCTGCGTCGTCCCCGGCGGAACGAGGAAAATTGGAACGGCGCCCGCCTTCCGGACTTCTTCAGCCAGTGCGCGGCAGGCCCGTTCGGTGGAGGGGGAGACAAATCGCGGTTCGGCGTCGCTCATGGCTTGCTCCAATTCCTTTTCGTAGATCGCCGTCTCCGCCGCGGGCATCGTCCTGCTTTGCGGCACATATCCATCGCCCTCACCGCCCATCCCACGGGACGGCGCTTCGCCCTTCCAGAGATGCGAGATCCACCTGGAGAGGTCGTCTTTCCTTCCGACGTTCGCGAAATTCCTGGCGAAGAGTCGCCCGTGGTAAATAAGCAGGTCGCGCGCTTCCGATTTCTCCGGCCCGGGAACGAGGAGCCGGGATATTTTTTTTTGAAGGGAGAATCCACTCTCGTGCGGACTCGCCTCGAGGATAGCGCGAAACAAAAGCGATGTCCGTTTTCGATCGTGCCAATAAACCAATCGCTGCGTCTGCTCCAATTCCGGCACGCGGGTGGTTTGCAATTCGTTAAGCTCGATGAATACCCATTTTAGGCGGCGGGGTTTTTCGCCTAACAAATTCTCCAGGAAGTAGCCGTCTTCCGGTGGGAACATGGCATTGATCCCGAGATTCAAGCTGTGCGTCGGGAAGCCAGCGTCGCGCATCGCGCGATCGAAGATCGCGGGCGAGATTTGATGCCGGATTCGGCTCGACCCGATAAAGAGCGTGTCGAAATCGTCGCGGTGCTGCTGGAAAAATCGGAGATTGCGGCTGACGAGATTGATCTCGGGAAAGGGAAGGATGGCGCTCAAACCGGTGCAGACCAGCGCGAACGAGAGAATCGCGATTCCGGCATGCAAAACTCCGCGAGCGGGAGAAAAAAACTGGGTCCGCGGTTGATCGACCTCCGTCTTCGGGACCGGCATGGCCTACGGCTGGCGGACGCGCCGGACAAATTCCTGCGCGAGTAGACCACTGAAGGTTTCGGCGCCTTCTCTGGTGAGATGCGCGTCATCGATGCGCACCGCCGGGTCGAACAACATCGGGTAAGCCCGGGCGTTATTGAAGGCTAACAGGACACCCGGCGCAGCCTGTCGAAAGCTGAGCGGTGATTGAAAGATCAGCGGCGGAACAACAAAAAGCGGGGCCGCGCCGATCTCCCGCAGACGTGTCGCGTAGCGCCGGTATGTTTCGTCTGCATAGGGATCGAGCGGCTTCGTCCGCGCCTGGGCAATTTCGTCAGCCAGCCGGTTTTGAAAACTAGCCGCGTCCTCCGGCGTCATCGCATCCCCGGCCAGCCGATAACCGTCGCGCCGTGGCCCGAGTTCCAAATCCGCGTCGATCTCGCGATCCTGCGGAGACAGGATCTCCGTGGCCCGGCCCACATTGGCAAAACGCTGCGCGAACAGGGTAAGATGATTGGCCAGGTCGCGCCGCGCCAGCCAGAGGCGCGAAATCTTGATGGCCCAGTTCGCATCCCCACGCGGGTTAAGCGCCTTGCGAAGCGTCAGGAGGGTGCGCGGCCAATCATGCCAGTAAACGGCCCGCTCGGTCCCGAGCACCTTGTGCAATTTGGTTTCGAGGTTGGCCGTTTCCAGGAAAACCCACTTTAAATGGCGAGGCTGCGTTTTCAGGATCTGCTCGAGCACATAAAAATTTTCCGGCGGATGCATCGCATCGATGCCGAAGTTGAAGGTGTGGGTCGGAAGACCGCCTGCTGCCGTCGTGCGATCGAAAATCTCCGGCGACACCGAGTAGTAAATCGCGCTGGTTCCGACCATGAGCGTGTCGAACTCGTCCTTGTGCTCGCTGAAAAATTTGAGCTTGGCCGCGACCCCTTTCGGAATCATCGGGGGCAGGAGGCCCTGAATCACCGCGGCGGTTGCAATGAACGCCGCGACTGCCATGGCGGCGTAGCGAAAATATCTAACGGGTTGTTTGCTCACCTGCGTCGTAATCGTGCTCGTGCTCCTGCTCGTGATCGATCGTAAAGCAGATACTTTCGAGCACGATTACGAGTACGAGGACGGTCGCGATTTCAAGCTCGATCGCTTAACGCCGCAATACCCGGCAATTCCTTACCCTCTATCAGCTCAAGCGACGCGCCACCGCCGGTTGAGATAAACGTCATCTTTTCAGCCAGCCCCGCCTGTTTCACCGCAGTCACGGAATCGCCGCCGCCGATGATCGTCGTTGCCTTTGAATCCGCGAGCGCTTCCGCGATCGCAATCGTGCCCGTGGCGAATGCCGGAATTTCGAAAACGCCGACCGGACCGTTCCAGAGAATTGTTTTCGCCTTCGCGATTTCCTCTTTAAAGAGGCTGATCGTGGCGTGCCCGATATCGACCGCCTGCCAGCCCTCCGCGATCCCGTGGTTCTCCATCACCCGGCTCGTGTTCCGGAACGGCGAGCCCGCTTCGATTTTCTGCGTCTCGAGCGCATCCACGGGCAGGACGAAATGAACGCCTTTTCGCTTGGCCAGAGCCACGAGTTCACGCGCGAGATCGAGTTTGTCGGCTTCGACCCGGCTGCTGCCGATGGGAATGCTCCGCGCTTTCCAAAACGTGTTGGCCATCGCGCCGCCGATCAAAATGGAATCGGCTTTCTCCATCAACGTTTTGATGACGCCGATCTTATCCGAGACCTTCGAGCCGCCGAGAATGACCACGAACGGTTTTGCGGGCCTGGCCAGCTCATGGGAAAGATATTGGATTTCTTTCTCCATCAGGAAACCCATGGCGGATTGCTTGACGAACTTCGTGATGCCCGCCGTGCTGGCGTGCGCCCGATGCGCCGCGCCGAAAGCGTCGTTCACATAAAGATCGCCGAGCTTCGCGAGCGCCTCTGCAAAGGTCGCGTCATTCGCTTCTTCACCCGGATGGAACCGCACGTTCTCGAGCAACGTGACGTCGCCCTCTTTCATGTGCCCGATGATTTCTTCCGGGATCGTCCCGATCGTGTCGTGACTGAACGCGACCGGGTGATCGATCAGGGTGTGAAGATAATCGGCGACTGGCCGCAGCGAATATTTCTCGACCGGCTTCCCTTTCGGCCGGCCGAAGTGCGCCATCAGGATCGTCTTCGCGCCGTGTTCGCGGAGGTGGTTGATCGTCGGGAGACTTTCGCGGATGCGGGTGTCGTCGGTGATGGCGATGGAGCCGTTGCGTTCTTCGGTCGGCACATTGAAATCGACGCGGACGAGAACACGTTGTCCGCGGACCTCGAGATCACGAAGGGTAAGCTTGTTCATGGTTTCCCCTCCTGCTCCTGATCATGATCTTGCTCCTGATCCTCCCGATAACCGTAATATCCGTCCTCTTCCCTAAGAAAATCAGCTCTCTCGGAAAATCGCTTTAACAAGCCCATCATCATCCGCACGATCAGGGCGAGTTGCTCTTTCGCGACAGTCACGTCTGCGGCCGTCGCCAGTTTCCGCGCCACCAATACGTCGAGGCACGCCGCACATTCGAGCGCTGATCCGCGCGCCATCTCCAGAAAGCGCGCGCGATCGGGCGCTGAAAACTTCCCGTTACCTTCCGCAATGTTGAGCGGGATGCTGGTTGAGGCGCGATCAAGTTGGTCCTTGGCAGAAGTCTTATGAGCGATGGCCGGAAGGAATTCGCCAACCCAGGCGCAAAACGCGATCGAGTGACGGTAAACCTCCAGCTTCTCGTGATCGAAGTATGGCTGGTTCATTGGGGAGGGATCATGAGCAAGATCATGATCAGGAGCAGGAGTAAAGTTACTTCGACAACAACTCAAGCATCTGGACGCAGCGGTTGCTGTAACCCCATTCGTTGTCGTACCAGCCGACGATCTTCACGAACTTTCCGCCGTGGGTCATCGTCAGCGCGCTGTCGAAGATGCAGGAATGCGGGTTGCCCACGATGTCGATCGAGACCAGCGGCTCGTCGCTGTATTCGAGAATGTTTTTGAAGCGGTCGCTTGCCGCAGCCTCTTTAAAGGCGGCGTTGATCGACTCGATCGTAGCATCCTTCTCCAGGATCGCGGTGAAATCGGTCACGGATCCGTCGGGCGTCGGGACGCGGAAGGCGCCACCGTTCAGCTTTCCTTTTAACCCTGGAATCACTTCGCCGATCGCCTTCGCTGCGCCCGTGCTCGAAGGGATGATGCTGACCGCGGCCGCTCGCGCCCGGCGCAAATCTTCATGCGGGAGATCGAGGATGCGCTGATCGTTGGTGTAGCTGTGGATCGTGCTCATGAAACCGTTCACGATCCCGAAGCTGTCGTTCAGCACTTTGGCCATCGACGCCAGACAGTTCGTCGTGCAGCTCGCGTTCGAGATGACGAAATGCTTGCTGGCATCATACGCTTCGTCGTTCACGCCGAGGCAAAGCGTGACATCGGGATTCTTGGCCGGGGCGCTGATCAGCACGCGTTTTGCGCCGCCCTTGGTCAAATGCAGCTCCGCCTTATCGCGGCTGGTGAAAAAGCCGGTCGATTCGAGAACGACATCGGCGCCCAAATCTTTCCAGGGTAAATTGCCGGGGTCGCGTTCCTTCAGGACCCTGATTTTGTGGCCGCGGACGATGATGTTCTCGGGATCGTGGCCGATCTCGCCGTCGAATTTTCCGTGGACCGAATCCCACTTGAGCAAATGCGCGAGAGTGGTGGTGTCGGTGAGATCGTTGATGGCCGCGATGCGTTTGACGTCGCTTTGGTCCATCGCGCGCAGGACGTTGCGTCCGATTCGGCCGAAGCCGTTAATGCCGTAGTTTGCCATAGAAAAAGGTGAGAGCGGATGGGTTGAAGTTGAGAGCGCTCCGCGGGTGCGGAAGCGCTCAAGTTACTAATTGGGCCGAATCGGGAACGCAACTGCGAAACTGGGCGGCTCTTTGAACGGAAACACCGCGAGATCGTCCAAGAGTTTTCGTGAAGATCGCTTCCTTCATCATCGCGTTGATCGTGGCGCTGGCTCTGGTTCCATTCCAAACCGCGCGGGCGGCGAAACGCGATGCTTCAAAAGTGATTACCATCCTCGCTCTCGGCGACAGTCTGACCGCCGGCTACGGCCTCTCGCGCAAGCAGGCGTATCCGGCTCTCGTCGCCGAAAAGATGCGGAGCGCGAATTACCAATTCGAAGTCATCAATGCCGGTTCGAGCGGTGATACCACCGCCGGCGGATTAAGCCGTTTGCCGACTCTGCTGCGCGGAAGGAAAATCGACGTCCTGATTCTGGCGCTCGGAATCAACGATGCCTTTCGCGGGGTGCCGGTCGAACAAATGCGCTCCAATCTCCAGGCGATTATCGATCGGACGCGGGCGCGGCATCCGAACGTCGCGATCATCATTGCCGGGATGCAGCTTCCGCTGCTCTCGAGTGATGGGTATGTCGGCGCGTTCGGCGAAATGTTTGGCGCGCTGGCGGAGCAGAATCACGCGGCACTGATCCCGTATCTCCTGGAAGGCGTCGGCGGCGATCCCGAGCTGAATCAGTACGATCGCATCCATCCAAACGCCGCGGGTCAGCGGGTCCTGGCGGAAAATGTCTGGCGGGTGCTGGAGCCGATCTTGCAACGGATCAGACCTGATGCGAGCCGATAGTGCCGCAGAAAAGGCTGTGTGAAATGCGTGTCATCCCGAGCCGCGCAGACGGCGAGGGACCTCACAGTCGCTCGTAATTCACGCTCGTTAGGCTGGCGCGTGTTCGAAAGTGCAGGCTTCGTGGATCGCAGAACGAACTAGCGTAATTGTTTCCTTCGACTGTGGGGTCCCTCGCCGTCTGTGCGGCTCGGGATGACAGCTTGTTCAAGCCTCATGTTCAGGTCAGGGCCGGCTGCTGCTGGGTCAGACAGTGGAACGCACCCAAACCCCAGATTAACTCAGTGCAGTCGATCGGCATGATCCGGCGGTGTGGGAAAATTTTCGCGAGGGTCGCTTCGGCGACGGCGTCATTAGGGTCGTTGAACGTCGGCAGCAACACGGCTTCGTTCGCGATGTAGAAATTCGCATAGCTCGCGGGAAGCCGCAGATCTGCGCGATCGATTCGGGCAGGCATCGGCAGCGTGATGATGTCGAAAGGTTTTCCTTTCCATTTCATGGCACGTAATCGCGCGAGATTCTCCTGGAGCGGTTCGTAATTCGGATCGTCCCGATTTTCTTCGATGACGGTAACGATCGTTCGCTCGCTCACGAAGCGGGCCAGGTCATCGACGTGACCATCGGTGTCGTCGCCTTCAATGCCATCGCCGAGCCAGAAAATTTCTGTGGCGCCGAGATAATCGCGCAGCCGCTGCTCGATCTCCGCGCGGGTGAGATCCGGATTTCGGTTCGGATTTAGCAGACAAGATTCCGAGGTGAGCAACGCGCCGGCGCCATTCACATCGATCGAGCCGCCTTCGAGAATCATGCGCGGATAAAAGACCGGCAGACCGAGGATTTCGGCGATTCGCGTCGGCACAACATCATCCAAATCGCAGGGCGGATATTTGCCGCCCCACGCATTGTAATCCCAATCCACGATCGCGAGCCGCGGCTCCGGCTCGCGCGTCAAAAAAATCGGACCGTGATCGCGGCACCAGGGTTCGTTTGTCGGAATGCGATGCAAGGTCAGGCGTTCGTGCAGCAGACCGTCGAGGGCCGCGAGCGCTTCGGCTTCATGCGCACCGTTACAGACATTGATGCAGACCGGCTCGCAGGTGAGCAGCGCTTGCACCATTTTTCGCAACGTCGGCAGGACGCGATCGAAGGCATCGGGAAAGCTGATCCCTTCCCGCCTTGGCCACGAGAGCCAGGTCGCGGTATGCGGTTCCCATTCCGCGGGCATCCGATAACCGAGAGCGGCCGGTGGTTTTGTCGGTGCGGACATCCTCGAACGATTGCACTTTCCCCGGCATCGCGACAGGAAGCTTCTCGACAAATCGGGGGTGATGAATCACCCCTGCGACGCGCGGCCCTTCGAATCCGCCGAACAATTCGCCTTCCAACTACAAGATGTCAGGATCGCCTATTCTGCCGGGGCGGGCGAACTGATGAGGCGCGCCCTCTCGACACTTGGAGGACCGCGGTTAATCTCTCTCTTGTTAATCCCTAACGGCTATGAAAACGAAATATGTTTCCCGCGTGCTGGCCTCTCTTCTTTGTGCGACGGCGTCCTGGGCGCCCGCCGAGTCCTCGATTAATCAGACAATCGCAAACGTTAATAACGACACTCGGAAGCCTGGGGGGACAGAGCGCGCATTAAGAAGTATTTCAGCAAGTGCGCACGTCCCAATCGCGACCCTGCAAAAGGAAAAGATGACGACCGGCCTCACTTACGGCGATCTTTACATTGCTCATGCTATCGCCAACGCCGCAGGACGGAAGTTTGATCAAATCGTCGCCCTTAAAATGCAGGGGCAAACCTGGGACAAAATCGCGGATGCCAATAACGTCAGCTTTGGCGGGACGAAGCGGAAGCAGCCAGAAATGGCCAGAAGACCCATGCTCCCTCCGTCGATGACAATGCAGTCCGATAGCAGAGCGGACATGGAAAGTTGGCATCCAAATAACCATGGTCGCTAAGCAAGCTCCGGCTTCCCAAGTTTTCGTTCGACTCATGGCGGGCGCGCTCGCGTTTGCACTCGCGTCGACGAATTTTGCGGCTCCAACCAGGAAATCGACCGCCAAGCCGCGAACCTCGCCCACTCCGCCGCCTCAGCTCATTGAGGTCACGGGCAGCATTCTCGGCGTCACGCTTTACGAACCTTTGGAGGAGGCGCGGGAAAAACTCGCCAAATACAAGTTGGTGGACGGTTCCACGACGGCTGAGTCCGGCGAAAAAGAAGAAGAGGAGCAAGGCGAACGCGCGGTCTGGCGCTTCACGGAAACCGATTACCAATGGATCGTGGCATGGGCGGATAAGGAGGGAAAGGTCGTGAAGATCAGCGCTTCCGTTCGCCCGGAGAAGAAAAAGCCGTTCGCCGAGATCGGCGATCTCGCCCGCGCGAAGATGCATGACGATTCCACCGCGCTTTGGATTGTGCAGCGCCCGGACGGAAAGAGCTACCGGCTGGTGGCAAAGGGGCCTGGCGAGAAGGCGGTGACGATTTATTTGTACAGCCTCAAGGCTGCGCCGATGAATTAGACTCGGGTCTCGTGCTCGTGCTCGTGATCGAAGGGCCTCACAGATCGATCACGAGCAGGAGCACGAGCACGATTACGACGGGAAACCTACACGCCGGCAAAGAGGGAGCGCCGTTGCTGAGTGGCGAGCAAGGGTGGGAAATCGACCGCGGCGGGAGAAGTAGTGCTCCCGATGAAATGGGCCGCGGCTTTTTGCAGCGCACTCCATCGATCCCATTCCAGCGCCGGCGCGCCTACGATGTGACGGAGCAGGCTGCGCCATTCCATTAGCGCCCGCTCGATGTCGCCCGAGCGAAGCGATTCGTTCGTCATCCGGTAACGAGTGGACGGATTGGCCACTAGTTCGCGGATAACTTCCGACGCACCGGAACCGTAATGCACCGCCACCCCCATTTCGAGGTAACCGGGATAATCGGCGCGGCCGTAAACACGCTGACAGAGAATGCCGAGGCGGCCTCCGAGCGTGGCGTCTTCGCCGGCGAAGCGCGGACCCGCGCGGATGTTCGCCAGATCGAACACGAGATCGTCGATCGGATAAGTTTCGTCCTCGAGCGCGGCGGCGATGGCAAGACCTTCGCCGGCCTGGAAGAACGAGAAGAGCGTGCCGCGTCTCGTGGGCGTGCCATCCTCAGCGACGAGTCCGAGCTGGCGCCAGGCGTAGGCGGGCGAATTGGTGATGACGGTGGTGAGGTCGTGCTGCAATTCCGAGCAGGCGCGGCAGACCGGCGGGATGGCTTCGCGCTCTGGCGGCTCCAGCAGAGCGCAGCCAAGCGAGTCGACCAGCGCGGAAATCGGCGCTGAGGAAAAATCGAGCCGGGCGTAAATGGTATTGCCGCGCGTCGCGATGGTTGAAATTTCGCCGCCGGTCGCTTCGGGGATCAAGGGAAGAAGTGCCTCGTCGAAGAGCCCTTTCGTCAGAAGTTTTTCCTGTAGCTTTTTGCGAAGCCATTTCACCGGGGCGATGGCGTCGTCACCCACGATGGTCGCGAGCGGAATTTCGCGGCCGTAAATTCCCTGCTCGCGCAGCTTGCAGAGATTGCCGAAGCCTCGCCCGTCGAGCATGCGCGGCAAAGTCAGCGCGCGGACCCAGGAATCATTTTCGCGAACGAACAATTGACCTAACGATACGTTCTCGGGCGCAGCCGGCTTTAGTTCCCATTCGTTTTCCGAATTCAGAATTTCGGTAATCGGCCTGCGAACGAAGCGGGCGCGTTCGGCATCTACCCACAGACCGCATGGTTTTTCTCCGACCGCGAGGGAATGCTCGGAGCCGATCGGCACCTGTTGCGTGCTGTAAAGCGAGCGGCTCAACTCGACCGCCGCCGCAAACGGGATCCTGTAGCCGGGATCGGTGATGTCGGACACAGCGCGCATCACGCTGATCAGGCTCGGCCAGTCCACTTGCGTCGCGCGCTTCAATTGTCGCGCGCGCGCATCGCCCAATCGCGGAAGATCCGGCAGCATGAGGACATAGCCGATTTCATCCAAACCGCGGCGACCGGCCCGGCCGAACATTTGCAAAAGCTCGTCCGGCTGCACATGCCGCTCGAAATTCCCCGCCAGGTAACGCGTGTCGGTGATGAGGACCGAGCGCATGGAAAAGTTAATGCCGGCGGCAAGGCCCATCGTCGCGACGACGACGTTGAGCTGGCCGGCTTTGGCGAGCGGTTCGATCAAGCCGGCGCGAACGGCGTAACTCAGCCCGCTGTGATGATAGGCGACGCGGCTGCGCAAAAGTTTCGAGAGCTTCTTGCCCGCGAGCGCTTCCTGTTCCGCCGAAAGAGGCAACGGATCGCGCACGGTCAGCGACGACGCGATGGCTTGCGCCATTTCTTCGCTAGCGTTGCGGCGCGGCGCGAAAACAAGGACCGGCGCGAGATCGGCGCGCAACGCTTTCCCGATGATGCGCGGCCAGAAACTTTTCGACTGCACGAATTGCGATTCCGACAGCACTCGCAGATCGATTTCCTCCAGCGGAACAGGCCGCTCGTGATGCGAGATGAGAACCGGATCGCGGCCGATGCGCTGGAACCACGCCACGACGTCCTGCGGATTTTGCACGCTGCCGCTCAGGAGCAGGAGCTGCGTCTCAGGCGGCGCGAGAGCCAGCGCCAATTCGTAATGCACCCCGCGCACGGGATCCGCGATCATTTGGTATTCGTCGACGACGAGAAGCTTCGGGCCGTCGCGGCGAAGGAAACGCGCCCGTTGCGTTTCCAGGGTGGCCACCAGCACCTTCGCGTTCAGGTTGAGCGCGAGATCACCCGTCGCGATCCCAACATCCCAGCCACGCGCCCGCCATTCCGCGAGCTTGTCGTTCGCAAGTGCGCGCGTCGGCACGGTAAAAATCGCCTGGCCTTTGAGCGACGGGTAAAGCAGTTCGAAGATGTAGGTCTTGCCCGAGCCGGTCGGCGCCTGGACCACCACGTCTTTTCCGTCACGAAGCGCGCGGACCGCCTCCTGTTGCCAGAGATCGGGCACAATCAAGCTGACCTCGAGCCCCTTCAACATCGTGAAAGATCATCGGATGCGGGAGGCATTCAAGACGCGTCGAGGAAAACACCAGACATCTAAATCCTACTGGCGTTTGTTCGCCATCCCCGTAGAATCCCGCGCAAGTGAGCAAAATTCCTGTTCCCGGAAATCCGAAAGTCGCGACGGGAATTTCGGGGCTGGATGACATCCTGGGCGGCGGGTTGCCCCCACGCCGTCTCTATCTGGTCCAGGGTGCTCCGGGCAGCGGCAAGACGACGCTGGCTCTCCAATTCCTCCTCACTGGAGCGCGGGCCGGCGAGAAAGTGCTCTACATCAGTCTCTCGGAAACGCGGGACGAGGTGGAAGAGGTGGCGCGCTCGCACGGATGGTCGCTGCAAGGCGTGGAGATCGTGGAGCTTTCTGCGATCGAACAACAACTTTCGGCCTCCGCGCAAAACACTCTCTTTCACGCTTCGGAAGTGGAGCTAACGGAAACGACGAAGCTGCTGCTCGACGCGGTGGACAAAGTGAAACCCACGCGGGTAGCGTTCGATTCTCTTTCCGAGCTGCGATTGCTTTCCCAAAACGCACTCCGCTACCGGCGACAGATCCTCTCCTTTAAACAATATTTCGCGGGACGTAATTGCACGACCCTGCTACTCGACGACAGCACGAACGAAGGAGCGGACAGCCACGTCCTGAGTCTGGCTCACGGCGTTCTGGTTCTGCAACAACTGGCGCCCGAGTATGGCGCGTCCCGCCGGCGTCTGGTCGTGCAAAAGGTCCGCGGTTCCACTTATCGCGGCGGCTATCACGACTACGTGATCGGAACTGGTGGGCTCAGAATTTTCCCGCGCCTGGTGGCAGCAGAACATCATCGCAATTTCCCGAACGAAACGCTGGCCTCTGGTCTCGCCGGATTGGATGCGCTCCTGGTCGGCGGACTGCACCACGGCACCACGACCCTCTTCAGCGGACCGCCCGGTTCAGGCAAATCCAACGTCGCCCTCACCTACGCGGTAGCCGCGGCGCGCCAGGGCCAGAAGGTGGCTATCTACACCTTCGATGAAAGTCTGCCGGTCCTATTCGCGCGCGCGGCTGGACTCAATTTCGGCCTCGACCGTCTCGTGGAAGAGGGCACCGCCACCGTGACCCAGATCGATCCCGCGGAATTATCTCCCGGAGAGCTGACGACACGAATCCGATGCGCTGTGGAAGAGGACCAGGCCAAGGTCGTCTACATCGATAGCTTGAATGGGTATCTCCATTCGATGGGAGACGAACGCTACATCAATCTCCAGCTCCATGAGCTCATCACTTATTTGAATCAGCAGGGCGTCATCACCATGATCACGATCGCCCCGAGCGGCCTGATGGGCCAGATGCAAAGCCCGATTGACGTCACTTATCTCGCGGACACAGTCCTGGCGTTTCGATTCTTCGAGGCCGCGGGCGCCGTCCACAAGGCCATTTCCGTGATCAAGAAACGCACCGGCGCACACGAGAACACGATTCGCGAGCTTTTCATCGACAAGGATGGCATTCGCATCGGCCCGGCGCTCGATGCTTTTCGTGGTATCCTGACCGGCGTCCCCGTTCTGGTAAGAGCGAAACAAAAAAAACGGCGAACCGCGACCGAACGCCGCGTGAATGAAAAAAAACGGTGACGAATCGCGCGGCGTCGTTCTGATCGTCGCGCCCCTGGGCAAAGACGCCCTGCTCGCCGCGCAGGTTCTGGAGCAGGCCGGCATCGCCGTCGAAATTTGCCGCAATCTCACTGAGGTAGCGGAAAAGCTGAGCGAGACGACGAACGCGATCGTGCTCGCGGAAGAGGCTCTCGTCGCAGAGGAGGTAGCGCAATTGCTCGATCGTCTGGCTCAGCAGCCGCCATGGTCCGACATCCCGGTCGTCATTCTCACCAGCAGCGGCGGCGGCGATGACGTCAGCCTCGGCACGCTCGAAATCTTCGGACCCAAGGCGAACATCACCCTGGTCGAGCGGCCGCTGCGGGCCGTGACCCTGATCAGCACGATGAAGGTGGCCTTGCGCGCGCGCCGGCGCCAGTACGAGGTGCGCGATTTGATCGCGGAACGGGAGACGGTCCTCGCCAGCATCAGTGACGCGTTCTCAGCCGTGGATCGCAACTGGCGCTACACCTACGTCAACGAAAAAGTCGCGCAGTTTGCCGGATTGCCGACAAGCGAAATGGTCGGACGAGTGATCTGGGAGGTTTTCCCGGACGCTGTCGGCACGGAATTTTACGACAGATGCCAGCACGTCATGAAAACGGGCGAGGCGAGTCAATGCGAGTTATTCCATGCGCCGTGGAACCGCTGGCTCGACGTTCGAGTTTATCCGACCAGGGAAGGGGTGGTTATTTTCCGGGCTGATATTACGGCGCGGAAAAAACAGGAGGAGTTGGCGCGCGAGCGGGAAGCCAAACTCAGGGAAAGCCAGGAACGTTTGCGCCTCGCCACCGAAGCGGCCGATATGGGGACATTCGATTTCTTTCCGCAGACGGGAGAGTTGCAGTTATCGGACCGGAGCAAGGAATTGTTCGGCATTGGACCGGGGACCGAGGTCAGCTACGAGACCTACCTGGCCGGGGTTCATCCGGAGGATCGCCACATCGTCCATGAAACGGTGCAGCAAGTCCGGCAGCCTGGGAGCAGCGGACGTTTTGAGATCGAATATCGCACGATCGGTCTAGGTGACGGCAAAGAGCGCTGGGTGGCCGAGCGCGGCCGTGCGGTGCGCGATGCCTCCGGGGAAGTCAGCCGATTCATTGGGACGATGCTCGACATCACTTCGTCGAAAACCGCGGAAATACTTTTGCAGCATGCCAAGAGGGAAGCCGAAGAAGCAAACCAGGCGAAGGATCACTTTATCGCCATGCTTTCGCACGAACTGCGCACGCCCCTGACGCCGGTGCTGATGACGATCGCTGCACTCCGACGCGAGCCAAACCTGAGCGAGGAGCTCCGTCGCGATCTGGAAGTCCTTCAGCGCAACGTCGAGCTCGAAGCGCTGCTCATCGACGACCTCCTCGATCTGACTCGGATCGCCCACGGGAAACTGGAATTGCATAGCGACGCCGTCGATGTCCACAGCATCATCGATCACGCTCTCACCATTTCCGCCGCCGATCTGGCCGGGAAAAACATTCGCGTCACCAAACATTTCGAAGCGCGCGAGCACCACTGCTGGGCGGATTCCGCGCGGTTGCAGCAAGTGTTCTGGAACCTGGTCAAGAACGCCGCGAAATTTACGCCCGAGGGCGGTCGCCTCGATCTTGCCACGAAGAACAACGAGGCGCACCAGATCGTGATTGAGATCAGCGACAGTGGAATGGGAATCGAGCCGGACGTCATGCCGAAAATCTTCGACGCCTTCGAGCAGGGCGGGCGCGCGGTCACGAGCAGATACGGCGGGCTCGGACTTGGACTCGCCATTTCGAAACGCGTGGTCGATCTCCACCACGGTTCCATCTCCGCGCACAGCGCCGGGTCCGGCCAGGGCGCGACCTTTGTGGTTACACTCAACGCGATGGAAACTTCGTTGCTGGAGGGGCCGGTTTTGTTTCTCGAAAGCGAATCGACTGAGCCGCGCCACACCGAGATTCTCCTGATCGAAGATCATGAAGACACCGCGCGGGTCCTGACCCGAATGCTGACGAATGCGGGATTCGGCGTGAGCCATGCCGCGACCGTGGCCAGGGCTCGCGAGCTGGCGGCTACGCGCCGTTTCGATCTTGTCGTCAGCGACGTCGGTTTGCCCGATGGAAGCGGCCTCGATCTGATGCGGCATTTGCGCGACACGCAGAATCTGACCGGGATCGCGCTCAGCGGCTTCGGATCCGACGATGACGTGGCCGCGAGTGCCGCCGCGGGTTTCGCGGAGCACGTGATCAAGCCGGTAGATTGGGAACGGCTCAAAAGCGCGATTGAACGGCTGGCCCCACCGAAAGATTTGGCGGGGCGCAGTCCGGGTGGATCGAGCGATCCGCCGCTCGACGAGCGCCGCGCGGCCGCATCATAAATATGCGCGCGACGGAGCGCGCGACCCACCTAACGATTACTCCCGACCAGCATTTCCTTAAACGACCCGCGCGCGTCCGCATGCCCATCGGTCGCGGCGACCTGCTGGGGCGCGTGATACCCATGACAGGTGATGCAATCGGAAACGACTTTCCGCTCCGGCTTGTGGCACGTCACGCAATCCGCCTTCACCGGCATGAGCACGTCCTGCGTCTTCTGGCTCGCGGTCGCTCGATGGCAGGTGTTGCAATCCAACTTCTCATGCGTGGCCGGATCGATCTGATGCTTCGCGTGATTGAATTTTGCCTGCGGCATCCAGCGATCGACCAGAATCGGTTTGGTGATGACCGGTGCGGTGTTGGCGGCAGTCTTCACCTCATGACAGAAGGCGCATCCGGCAAAATTCGCGCGTGTCACGGCGGCCATGTTTCGCTGGGGCAGATAAGGAGAGGTTTCGAAAAACACCGCGCGCTCCAGTTCCTCGCCGCTGTGAAATTGCTCCCGCAATTGCCTGATTTGTTGCGCCACGAAAATCTGCACGTCGCCGTCGCGCGTCTTCCCCATCTTTAGCCGCGCGTAATCGCCGTACTGCGCCGGCAGCGTCCGCAAAAAATTCCGGACCAGGTTCACGTCGCCATGCGGGATCTCGAGCTGAGGATTGTTCTTGTCGAAGAGCAAGGCATGGCAGGCCTGGCAGTTCGCTTCAAAATTCACCCGCTGATAAAAGCGGCCCTCGGGATCCGGCTTGTGGCAATAATTGCAATCGAGCGCCTGGCCCTTCTTCACCGGCGGGATGTCCGGGGCGAAATGGCGTTGATGATTGAAGGTGAGAATGTCGCTCCTGGTGTTGCCGTTGATCGTGGTGTCGAGATCGACCGCCTTCTCGCGCACGAGCTGAAACTCCGGATGGCTTTCGCTGGCGAAGGATGAAATGAGCTTCGTGTAACCGCCGGGCGGGCGCGGCATTTCGAAGACGACCTGCTGAGGCGGATGCGGGCGCAGATGAAACACCGCCGGCGGAAGCGTCGCGCCTTTTTTCGCCGAAGCCTCCATCACAGCGGCGTTGTTATGGCACGAAGCGCATTGCAGGTCGGCGACGCGCACCATCGGTCCCGGCCCGAGGTGTTCCTGATGGCAGACGGAACAGGAACGATTCTCGACCACGTTCGGTTCGTGCAGCGTGTGTTGCTTGTGGCATTGCTCGCACTTGCGATCGATCGCAGTGAAATCGATGCCGCGATGAAACCGGTCGCTCACCACCGCTTTAAATTTCGAAAACGAATGGTCGGCGCGAAGGACCGCGCCCTTGTCGTGACATGCCGCGCAATCCTGCGCGAAGGTCGAGTGATTGCTGGAGATGGTTCCCGAACTGAAAAACTCTTCGTTGCCCCGTTTCTGGAACCAGATGATGCCCGCGACACCGCCGGCGATGGCGAGGAAACTCGCGCACCAGCGCGCAACGCGCCACGGATGCTTCCGTTTGTAATAACCGAGATTGCCTTTGTAGCGCTCGGCGATCTGCTTTTGGGTTCTTCCGGGCGTTGCCATGGCTCAACCCCTCAATAATAAAACAGCGTCACGTAGGCGTGCCAGAACGTCAGGAGTAGAAGCAAAAATGAAAAGGGCACGTGAATGAAAAGCCAGCCGTGAAGCCAATGATGCAGCCGCGTTTGTAGATCGAGCATGCGCCGTTCGTCGCACCAGCCCTGAATCTCCTCGACACGGCTGCGGTAGGTTTCCGCCACGCGGAGTTTTACGAAGCGAAAGGTATCATCGGAAAAACGCGCTTTGCCGAGGCTGAATCTCTCGCCCCGCCGCGCCTGGAGATACGGCAGGATCTGGCGTTCGATGAATTCGACCAGGGCCGCTTCCGAGGCTGGGTCGGGCGGCGGCACCGGTTTCGCTGGCGCGGCTGCCGGTTTTGCGGCTGCTGGCTTTGTGACCGCGGGTTTTGGGGCCGCTGGTATTGCGGCGGCAGGAGTTGCCGGTTTTGCCGGAGTGGGCGCCGTGGCAGGCGTTGTCGATGCGGGCTCCGTCTTGCGCTCTTTGCCGGGATCAGCGATCCCGGCTACAACCGGCGGTGAAGGCGCGGGTTGGTCGCCTGCTGGAACTTCAGTCCGCGGCACCGGAGCCCCCGGCGGATCGCTTTGGACGCGCGCGGTCGGCGTGCCGATCGTTTCCGGTTTCGGCGCGGCAGGTGTAGCCGCCGCGTTCGGAATTGATGGAGCCGGCGGTGTTTTATCGGTCGCAGCCCCTGCGGGAGCCGTCACGGTCTCGGCGATCACGTCCGAACCTGTGGCGGTCTTCGCGCGCGCGGCCGGCGTGCTCAGCTCGCCCTTCGTCGAAGCCATTGCCGCTGATGCGGCTGTCGCCACCTTGGCGGGACTCGCGGCCGGCGCGCCGGCGTCCGGTTTTTTTGCGGCGGCCGGCGGCGCGGGCTTTAACGAGTCGCGCATCTTTTCCGCGGCCGCGCAAAGCTGCGCGCGGATGTGCGGAATCTGTTCGAAGACAGTCTCGGCTGGCAGCCGCTCTTTCATCAGGCGCGGCATGAGATGCTGGAGCACGAGCCCGTAAATCCCGCTGACCATTACGATGGTATAAAACGCCATGAGCAGCATCGTCATCGGGCCGCCCAGTCGAAATCCGCTGTGCAAAGTTACGAGTGGGATCGTGAGCAGCGTGAGCCAAATATGGGCACGCAACCACCGCTGCACGGTGCCGACTCGCCAGAGCGGAATTTTTTTTCGCAGGCTGAGGAGCACAGCGAAAACGAAAATGCCGAGCGAGATCGCGCCGAACGCGAGTCCCAGCGGCGTCCCACCCACCGTATGATGCTCAGTCGGAGTCTGGATGAGCGACGGCGGCAAACGAAGACCGGCCGGCATCCGCTCCGGATGAAAATTACCGACGTAAAGCAAGACCGCGGCGACCGTCGCCAGACAAACGAAGATAAGCCAGGGCAGGTGTTTCCAGTTTGTGATCCGCATGGAGGATTACGATTGCAGATTGCAGACTGCAGATTGCCGATTGAAATCCCAGCCAGCGGAAGACCAATCTGCCACCGGCATTCTGAAATCTGCAATCATTCAGTGCGTCGTACGAGCCGTGGAGCGCCGGTCGAAACTGGTTTTCAAAAGCTCCGCCTGCGCTTCCAGCGCATCGCCGAAAAAGCGCTGGGGATCGACGCGCTTGGCGGCATCGTGCGGACACGCATAAACACAGCTCGGGACCGAAAGCTGGGTGCAGAGATCGCAGGTATTCGCCTTGTAGGTTGTCGTTTTTTTCTTCTCGACCTTCACCGTCGGGGGCACGCCCGGCGTCGCTGATTTGACCTCGGTCCTGGTCTCCTTGATCACCTCGAGCGGGTGCATGTTGATGTTCCCGTATGGGCAAAGCTCGGCGCACTTCGAGCACCCGATGCACCAATCCTCGATGATGATCTCGAGGTTTTCTTTCCGGCGAATGGAACCGACCGGGCACTGCGTCATGCAAAGCGGGTCGCGGCATGAACGGCAGGCCGTCGCGACGAGGAAGTGATCGTAGCGCAAGCCGTCGCGGAGCAGGCGCGAGACGCCGTCGTGCGCCTTGGCGCAGGCCTGGACGCAGGCATCGCAACGCGTGCAGTTATCCAGATCGATGAGCAAAAGATTTTGCGCTTCGAACAATCCCTGGTTCAGAAAATCATCGAGCCCCAAACCTGGAGGCGCCGCTCGGCTGGACGTCGCTGTCATTCGCGCTTCGGCCACGGGCTCGAGTTGCGCACGCACCCCGGGGAATTTCTCCAGCATCAGGTTGAACTCACTCCCGGGAACTTTCACGACGTCAACGGCGTCGAGCGCGGCGCAGGTCGCGATGCGTTTGATCGATCGCAGCAATCCTATTTCGCCGAAGTAATCCCCGCGGCTCAGGTAAGTGCGCACCATTTCGCCCCCGGGCATGTTTTGCGAAACGCGAACCATCCCGGAGCGGATCAGGTAAAATGCGTCCGCGTCCTCGCCTTCCCTGCAGATGACCTGGTTCTGGTTATACGAAACCAGCTCCACCTTTTCCTTGAGATAGGCGATGAACTCATCGCCGACCGACCCGAAAAGCGGAACGCTGCGCAGATGCGTCTCGAGCGAGCGCTCGCGATATTTTTTCTCCATCTCCGTCTTGAAGGAGGTGCCCTTGAACGTCGGCGCTTTCACCTTGGAGGTCGCTTTCGATGCGTCCGAGACCTGGCGATTGCCGACCAGCATGTCGAGAATCACGCGCAGCAGTTCCACCATCACGCACGGTTCGCGCGTGATCACGGTCGCGGAGCGCGGCTGAAAAGTGCGGCAGGTCATTTCGCCGAAAAGCTCGCCCGGACCGAGTTGCGCGATCGGTTTGTGCATCGGCAAGTCGATGTTGGCGTCGATGCCGATGAACTTGCGTTCGTGCGCCTCCGCGCGCTTGTCCTGGCTGTCGGCGACGAGGAAACTTTTCATCCGCGCCACACTCCGGCCGAAGAAGCCCCAGCCCGGCCGCGTGCGCAGATGCGCCATCGGATTGTTGATGGAAATATCGACCGTGCCCGAGACGATGTAATACGCGGTGGAACCGAACTCGCCTTCCGTGCAGACCGTTTCGCCTTTGCGATAACGATGGAGCGAGGCCGCGCCTTTGGCCCAGTTGTCGAGCTGGCCGCGCGCCACTTCCTTCAGGGCGGGCAGGAACTCGATCAGCTGATCGACGCTGAGCGGCTCACCCGAAGTTAGCTTCCCTGCTATTTCATCCATCGCGCTGCCCCGGATGATACTCAACGCTCCCTTTGTGGTGGAAGCACTAAACGGCGCGACGACTAGCGGTGTCATCCCGAGCCGCGCAGACGGCGAGGGATCCCTCAGTCGAAGGGAAAATTCACACTAATCCGCTTCGCGATCCACGAAGCGCATGCCTCGAACGTGCGAAGGCTAGTTTGTGTGATCTCAAGTACGACTGTGGGCTCCCTCGCCGTCTGCGCGGCTCGGGATGACAGCAAGAACGCGTTACGACACCAGCGCGTTGCCCGCAAAATGAAGCAGCTCGAGAATTTCGCCGCGCAGGCGCAGGAAATCGGAGCTGCTGCGATCGCGAGGGCGGTCCAACTCGATCGGAATGACCCGCTCGATTCTTCCCGGGCGCTGCGTCATGATGATGATCCGATCGCTCATGTAGATCGCTTCGTCGATATCGTGCGTGACCAAAAGCATCGTGGTGCGGCGCGCCTGCCAGAGCCGCAGCACTTCATCCTGCATCCGCATCCGCGTGAAAGCGTCGAGCGCCCCGAGCGGTTCATCGAGCAGAAGAACGCGGGGATGATTGATGAGCGCTCGCGCCAGGGCGACGCGCTGCGCCATGCCCCCCGAAAGATGGTGCGGATACGCGTTGGCGAATGCTTCGAGGCCGACGAGCCGCATGAATTCGTCCACTTCGTTCCGATTCTCGTGCAGCACACCGCGAGCGACGAGCCCCGCCTGAATATTGCGACGCACTGTGAGCCATGGAAAAAGATTCGGATCCTGGAAAACGAGTCCGCGTTCGGCGCTCGGAGCGGTAATCGGTTCCGAGCCGACCAGCAGCTCGCCGGAATCGGGAAGATCGAGCCCGGCGATAAGACGAAGGAGAGTCGACTTTCCGCAGCCGCTTGGGCCCACGAGCGAAACCAGTTCGCCCGCCGCGAGCGAAACTGAAACGGCATCAAGAGCGAGCCGGCGCGCCAGCGGGTTATCCGGCGCCGGGAAAGTTTTGCTGACTTCGCGGACTCGAAGCGACGATGCTTCCGTGGCGGCGATGGCTACCACTTGATCATCCCTTTTTGCCAGACCAGCACGCGATCGCGCACCTTGAACAGCACGGTCATGATGGTGGAAAAAAACGCAGCCATGATGATGAGCGCGGCGAAAACTTTTCCGTATTCGGCCCAGCCTTGGGCCCAGCTCACATACCAGCCCAGCCCCGATTTCACTCCGACCGTCTCCGCGACTACGAGCGTCAGAAACGATGCGCCGAGTCCCATGAACAACCCGATGAAAATGCTTGGGATCGCGGCCGGAATCGCGACGCGAAAGATCAGGTAGGCGGGGCCGGCGCCAAGCGTGCGCGCTACGTCGAGGTACGACGCGCGTGTGTTCGAAATTCCGGAAGCGGTCAGCATCGTCACCGGAAACCAGACCGCCAGCGCGATTAGGGACGCGGCGGAAATGATCGCGGAGGGCGAGACCACCATCGCGAGCGGGATCCAGGCGGTCGCCGGAATCGGACCAACGACTTTCAGCACCGGCATCCCCCAATAGCGCGCCGGAGAAAACCAGCCGATGCAAATTCCGCTGATCAAACCGCTGAGAACACCGAGCGCGTACCCGCTGAGCAGCAGAATCAGTGAGTGCCACGTGCTGTCGAAAAGAAGCGCGCGATCGTTCAGCAAACTTTGCAGGACTCCCGCGGGACTCGGGAAATAGGGCATCGGGAGTAACCGGAAACCGGCGGTGATCGCTTCCCAACCGGTCAGCAATAAAACTGCCGCCGCCAGAATCGGGCACATATCGCGCATCCATCGGCGGAGACCGGGCCACCACAGTTGCACGAGCGTCATCACTAGCCCCGCGCCAAGAACGCCGCTGAGCAAGAGCGTGTACGAACGCGTCTCGGCCGGCAGCTCTTTTTGCGAAAAGAAACGGTGCAGGCCCAGCGCGATCGCCGTCGCGACCGGGACCGCCAGCAAAGTCCGCAGCCGCAAGCGGATGATTGGCGCGACCGCCCTGCCCGCGACGGTCGGGTCGCGCGTTTCCACCGCAGCCACCGGCGCCGGCGGTTCGGCTTGAAGAGAAATGCTCACTTCTTCGCGGCGACTGAAACCTTCGTCTTGCAACACGACTCTTCCTTGTCGGACAGAATCAGCTCCGCATACATGCGGATATCCTGGTCCGGTGGAACCTGCCCGCCGGCCACTTTCTCCACTACCAGTTTTTCGAGCCATTCGTCAGAGACGCCGTCGAGATGGACAAAGGCTCGTTTCGCCAGGTCAGCAACATCCGTGGTCGGCCCCAGCATGCCGGCAATCTTCATCTCCGCCGCGGCCGATTTCACTGCCGCATCAGCGCCCGAAACGCTCGGCACATAACGCAAATGTGAGATCGCGACCGTGTTCAACTCCGGATTGGACGCGAGATATTTTTTCTCAACCGACAAGCGTGCGGCCGCGGCTGGATTCGCCTCGACCCATTTGGCGGCCTTGAGCAGCGCGCGAGTCGCCGCGGCGGCCTGCTTCGGATTCGCGCTGAGATATTTTCCGTTCACGATCACCGCGCAGCAATACTCGTCTTTGTAAGGCGCATCCGCCGCCTGGTCGGCCACGTTCCTGACCTTTCCATCCGCGAGCAAAAGACTGCCAATCGGTTCGGAATCCGCGACCGCGTCCACCTCACCTTTATCGAGGGCGAGTCCTAGTTCGCCCGCGGGGAAAACGCGCCAGCTCACATCTTTACTGGCGTCGATTCCGTTCCCGCCCAGAACGCGATTGGCAAAAATAAATGGAGGCGTTCCCATCCCCGGGACGCCGATTCGTTTTCCGCGCAGGTCCTGCACGGTGCGAATTTCTCCCTTGGTCGAGGCTTGGACGCGCAGACAGCCCTTGTGGATTCCGGCGGTGAATTTCACGTCGAGCCCCTGCTCAATCGGTTTCAGAAAATACATCACCAGATGATGGGTAATGTCGAACCCGCCCAGCGCCAGCACATCCTTGTAGTTGGCCCATTCGCATTTCACGAGCTCCACCTCGAGTCCCTCCTCCTTGAAGAAACCCTTCTCCACCGCGCTGAAGATCGGCGCTTCGCAGGTCAGCCCAATGTAGCCGACGCGGATCTTATTGGACCCTCCGGCCGTAGTGGAATTTTTCTTGCACCCGCCGGCTAGAAGAAGCGCAGCGAGCGCCGCGAACGAGCTGAGTCTTGTGAAGGTCATGCCGTTTGGATCAGAGGTAAAAGAAATACCGGAATAAGCTGCGCCTATGAAAGCCTAAATCCATCCCCGTTGCCACCAGCTTTTTTTTCATTCGTAATCGTGCTCGTGCTCCTGCTCGTGATCGATGCTTCCCGCCGCGATAATTCGATCACGAGCACGAGCAGGAGCCCGAGGACGAATGAAGAAGAGACCTGAATTGCATTTCGCGATCGAGCCGCACAAGATGCCCGCCCGATGCATGACCCGCTCCAGATCCGGCACCTGCGCTATTTCCTGGCCGTGGCCGAGGCCGGCAGTTTTAGCCGCGCGGCAGATCGGCTGGGCATTTCCCAGCCCAGCGTTTCACAACAGATGCGCGATCTCGAGGCCGGTCTGCGCGTCTCGCTTTTCCAGCGGCGGGGCAAGCGCATCCTCCTCACTTCCACCGGCCAGATCTTTCAGGAACACGCGCGCGCGATCCTTCGCCAGGTCGAAAATTTTCTCCAGGAGGTAAGCAGCGAACCCGGGCCATTACGCGGCGCGCTCCATGTGGGAGTCGTGCCCATCCTCAACGTAGCCCTGATGCCCGACCTGCTCGGATTGTTCGCCGCCCGCCATCCGGGAATCAGCCTGACCGTCGAGGAAATCTCATCGACTGAAATCGAGACGGCGATCGAGGAAGGCCGGATGGACGTCGGCCTCGGTTTTCTCACCCGCCACTCGCCCAACCTGCGCTATGAGCGTCTTTGCACCGATGAGTTCGCCCTGGTTGTTTCCGAATCGCACCCCTGGTTCAGGCGGCGGGTTATTAAGTTCTCCGAACTGCATCAGCATCGCTTGCTCCAATTGTTCGACACCTTCGTCATGCGCCGCATGACCGACCAGATTTGCCTGAACCATCACGTGCGCCCGCGCACAGTCGCGGAACTGAATGCGATCGAGGCCCTGCTCCGCTCACTCGGCCCGCTCAAGGCCGCCGCCATCATGCCGAAGATCGCCTTGCGCGGAAGGGAGGCGTTGAAGTTGAAGGCGATTCGGCTTCAGGGCAAAAAGCTAGACCTCGATATTGGTCTGCTCCGTCTGAGCGACTCGGATGCGAACAGTGCCGTCGGCGCCTTCACCGCTCTGGCCAAAACCGAAGTCCCGAAGCTGATCAGGAAGTGAACGGATCCCCGCGACGCCGCAAGGGTTCGACCCGCTGCGATGCAGGCTTGCCCCCGCCGCCCCGAATCTATATGACTCGAGGCGGCGAAAGCATTCGCTGCTCTGGCAGCGAAACGATTCGGACACCAAAGGGAGCAACATCATGAACCCCGACGAAGTTCATCAATCAGACGTGGTGGAAAATGCCGAAACCCGCAATGGGTCGATCGACGAGAGCGGCAAGGTCGACCGAATCCGCGATATCCTTTTCGGTTCGCAAATGCGGGATTACGACGGCCGCTTTCAGCGCCTCGACGAACGGCTGACCAAGGAAGCCTCGGACACGCGAGCCGAAACCCAGAAGCGGCTTGAGGCCCTGGAAACCTTTTTGAAAGGCGCCCTCGAATCACTCTCGAATCGGGTCAACACCGAGCAATCGGAGCGGGGCAACGCGGTTGAAAAACTGGCGCGCGACCTCGGGGAAACGGCCAGGTCATTGGAACTCGCCACGAAGAATCTCGGCGAGCAGGCCGATCGCGAGATTCACGCTCTGCGCCAGCAATTGCTCGATCAATCGAAGACGCTGAGCGACGAAATTCGGGACAAGCATGGCCAGGTGAAGGCGGACCTCGATCGCGAGGCGGAACAGATTCGCGGGGCGATGACCGGCCGGGAGGCCCTGGCCGAAATGCTGAGTGAAGTGGCGCTCCGCCTGAAGAACGAGTTTCGCGTGCCGGGAGCGTAGTCGAGCGACCGCTCATGCACCGCAGCGCTGGCGATCCGACCCAGGAGTTCGAAGAACTTCGCCGCCTGCTCCTGAACCGCGAGCGGGAGCAGTTGCAGGATCTCAGCGACCGGCTTTCCGACAAGGAACGCCGCTCGCAGGATATCGCGAGCGTGTTGCCCGAGGCCGTCAAGATGAGCCGGGAACGTGGCCAGGAGTTGACGCACGCCTTGCAGCCGGCGGTGGAAAGTTCGATTAAGGAATCGATCGAGCACAGGCCGCAGGTTTTTGTCGACGCGCTCCACCCGATCATCGGGCCGATCGTGCGAAGGTCGATCGCGGAGAGTCTCCGGCGTTTACTGCAATCGCTCAACCAAACGCTCGAACACACATTTTCGTGGCGCGGCCTGAAGTGGCGTCTCGAGGCGTTGCGGACCGGCCGCAGCTTCGCGGAAGTGGTCATGCTCCGCAGCCTGGTCTATCGCGTCGAGCAATTGTTTCTGATCCATCGCGAGACCAGTCTGGCGCTGCTGCACGTCAGCGCCGATCCCTCGCTGAGCAAGGATTCGGACATGGTCGCGGGAATGTTGAGCGCGATCCAGGATTTCGCGCGGGACTCGTTCGAGATGAGCCAGGAATCAGTGCTGGAGGAGTTTCGCGTGGGCGAGTTGCAGGTCTGGATTGCGCCTGGCCGCGCCGCTTACCTCGCGGCCGTTATCCGCGGCAATCCACCCCGCGAATTGCGGACCACTCTGGAGGAAACGATCGAGAGCGTCCACGTGTTGAAAGGATCTGCGCTGGCGAAGTTCCAGGGAGACGCCGCCGTTTTCGAGCCGCTGCGGCCGGAGCTCGAATCCTGTCTGCAGGCCCAATACGCGAAAACAAAAGGCGAGCGGCGGCCCACTCGCGCGTGGTTCATCCTCATCCTCGTCCTGGCCGCGTTAACCTCGGCGATCATTGTCAGCGCGCGCAACCGGTCCAAGTGGAAAGACTTCATCGGGCGGCTCAATTCCCAGCCGGGCCTGATCGTGACCGACGCCCGACGGCATTGGTTCTCCCCCTCGCAGGTGAACGGATTGCGCGATGCGTCCGCGCCCGATCCGGCAATCGTCGCGCGCGAAGCCGGGGTCGATCCGGCGCGCATCCAGTTTCAATGGAAGGAGCATCTTTCCCTCGATCCCGCCAGCGTGCGGCAGCGTTTCGAGCAGCGCTTCAGCGTTCCAAACCAAACGCGGATCGCGATCAAGGATGGCGTGCTCGAGATCGCCGGTTCGGTGCCGTATGAATGGCTGGATCGCGTTCGCCGTGAAGCCACGCTCATTCCGGGGGTGACGTCGGTGGTCGAGCGCGATGCGAACATTCTTTACGATCCGGATCTGGCGCGAGTGCGTTTCGAACAACAGTTCGGTTTGCTGGATACGGTCACCGCGAAGGTGGCTGACGGCGTCCTCACGCTTTCCGGCGAGGCGTCCCATCGTTGGCTGGTCCGAGCCCGCGCCTCCGCGGCTAAGTTGCCGGGAATCAGTACGCTCGACGATCGGGCCGTGATCGATCTCGACCAGCGCGCGTTCGACCAATCGAAATCCATCATCGAATCGGCGTTTGTTTATTTCCTGAGCGACAAGGACGATATCGCTACCGAAGGTTTCGCCGCGCTGTCGCGGCTACCGGATGAAATTCGCCGCTGCGAAAAGGCGGCGAAACAAATCGGGTTGGAGGTCGCGCTGGAAATCCAGGGACATGCGGACGCTGTCGGGAATGAATCCAGAAATGCCGGCCTGCGGCTGCGGCGCGCGAACAAGGTGCGGGACTTTCTCGTTTCGTGCGGCTTCGAGCCCGCGCGGTTGAAGCCGATCGGAGTGGAACAACCCTTCAAGCCGGGACCCGGGGACAAGGCGACTCCCGAGCAAGCGCAGCGGCGCGTTGCCTTCAAGGTGGTGACGCAACCGTCCACGCCCACGCCATGATCCAGAAAAAAATCTGCATGATCGGCTCGTCGGGTGTGGGCAAGACGAGCCTCATCTCGAAATTCGTCCACAGCATGTTTTCAGACAAATACCTGACCACGGTCGGGGTGAAGATCGACAAGAAGACAATCTCCGTGGACGGCGCGGAGGTGATGCTGATGATCTGGGACCTGGAGGGCGACGACGAATACCAGCGTGTGCAGATGTCCTACCTCCGTGGCGCCAGCGGTTACCTGCTGGTGGCGGACGGGACGCGGCAGATCACGCTCGATCAGGCGATTGAAATTCAGGGGCGTGTCACTGCCGCCGTCGGGCCCGTGCCGTTTCTTTTGGCACTGAACAAGTCCGATCTCGCGTCGCAATGGGAAATCGATGACTCCCGCCTGGACGACCTGACCGCGCGCGGCTGGAAGACATTCAAGACGAGCGCGAAAGAAGGAGCCGGGGTCGAGGAGGCGTTCGTGGAGCTGGGCCGCCAGATGATTCGGCCTCACTGATCTCATGGCCGATCCAAATCGCGATTCCCAGGCCGGCGCGGTTCTGGATGCTCTTGGCCTTGCGGTTTTTGTTCACGCCTCCGGCGCCCTTCGCCTCCAGGGGAATCCGCCGGATTGGTTGCGCTCGGTTTGGCCAACCCTGACTGAGTCCGACGCGACCTTGCCGGACAGTTCGCCGTTCCTGGAGAATTTTCTCGTTGATGCCCGCGAATGCTGGAGCGCGGGCGAAGGCCAGCGCGTGCGCTCCGGCCCATGGACAGAACAAACGGCGGACGGCAGTGAAGTTTCGTTGGAAGCCACCGCGCTCACGGTCGGCGGCCGGCCGATCCTGCTGCTGGAGCGGCTGGGCGACGTTTTCGAAGCGAAGAAGTCGATGCTGCAGAAGGCGCGCGAAACCGTGATCGCGTATCAGCGCCTGAATTCCGAAACGCAGAAGAAGGAGATCCTGTTGAACTGCATCTCCGAGGAAATGAACGCTGCGCTCGCGAACGTCATCACCGCGCTGCGGTTGATTGAGCTCGAAAGGGATCCGGCGCGAATCGCAACGCTCCTGGGCCTCGCCTCGCGCGCGACTGCGGAACAGCAAACTCTGATCAACAAAGTGCTGAACGTTTTCGCCGCCGAGTTGGAAGGACTCCGTGGGCGGGACGGGACCGGGACCGCCGAAACAAAACTGGCAGATGCCATTCGCTCGGCGGAACAAAACGTCGCTTCGCAATTCGCCGAAAAGGGGGTGCGCCTCAATATCACCGGGAGCGGGCTCGGCAGAATTCGAGTCGCGATGGATGCGGCTCTCCTCACCCGCGTCTTATCGACCCTGCTCGAGAACGGCCTGAAAAGCGCGCCGGCGGGCGACGAAGTCCGCCTAATTTTTGGCGAGGAATCCGGCGCAGTCCTGATCCGGGTCGCCGATAACGGTCCTTCCTTTCCGCCGGATATTTGCGCGAACCTTTTTTCACGCGCCGGGACCGGGGCGCCCGGGCCCCAGGCTGCACAGTTGCCTCTCCAGTTTTGCCGGATCGCAGTCGAGAATTGCGACGGAGAAATTGGTTACGAATCGCGCAAGGAGGGCGGCAACTCTTTCTGGATCATGCTCCCGGCGCTCGAGCCGACGAAATGAAAACGCTCGTCCTGATCGACAGCGATGCCCTCACCCGCGCGCTCATCGCGCAGTGCCTGGCCGGGCAGGAGTGGCGCGTTCTCGAAGCCGCTGACGGACAGGCGGGACTCGATCTCATCCTGAAACACAAACCCGCCGCCGTGGTTTGCGATCTGCGCACGCCGAAACGCAACGGCTTCCAGGTTTGCCGCTGGATTCGGGAGCAGCCCGCGCTCCAGCCGACGCGCGTGATCCTGACCACGGTCAGCCGGTTCGCGAACGACCGCGAGACCGCCTTCGCGGCCGGCGCGGACGATTATCTGGTCAAGCCGATCGCGCCGCCCGATCTGATTCGCACGATGGCCGATTGCCGCGACAACGGCGAAGCGACCACTGCTGAGCCCGCGCCGGAAAGCATCGTGGCCGGTCCAACGCTGGTCCGGTTTTGGGGCGTCCGCGGTTCAATCCCCACACCCGGCCCGGACACTTCCCTCACCGGTGGAAATACTTCGTGCGTCGAAATTCGCGTCGGCAATCAGATCATCATCATGGACGCGGGTTCGGGCATTCGCCGGCTGGGGCAATCGCTCATGAAGGAGGTGTCCACCACCGGACTCAACGTCCTGATTCTCGTCAGCCATACCCACTGGGACCACATCCAGGGATTTCCCTTCTTCATCCCGGCGTATCACCCGAAGGTCAACGTCCGCATTCTCGGTTATGAAGGCGCCGTGCACGGATTGCGTGGCGCGCTCTTCGAACAAATGCAGACCGCCTTTTTTCCTGTCGGTCTTAACCAGATGGCGACGCACCTCACCTTCGAAGAATTGACCGACATGGAATTCAACCTCGGCGTGGTCAAAGTGCGGACGATGTTCGCCAATCATCCCGGCATTTGTCTCGGCTACCGCCTTTCCACGCCGGGTGGCGACATCGTTTACATGCCGGACCACGAAGCCTACGAACGTTGCGAGGTCGAACGCCAGAAAGCCGAGCGGCAGGCGTCACCGGATGGATTGGCCTACGCCAAAATCCAGGATGAAAAGGTGGTCGAATTTCTCCGCGGGGCCGATCTCGTCATCGCCGATTCACAATACGACGCCATCGAATATCCCTCGCGCCGCGGCTGGGGCCACACTTGCGCTGACGATACCGTGCAGCTGGCGATGCGGGCCGGTGCCAAACGCCTCGCCCTCTTCCATCACGATCCCGATCATACCGACGAAAAAATCGCGGCCATGGTCGAGCGCGCCCAGGGCGAGGTAGCGCAAAGCGGCGGAACGCTGATCGTCACCGCGGCCCGGGAGGGCGACGAGATTAGGTTGTAATTCGGTCGCTCACGACCACCTAACGAGACCCGAGATTAAAGGAGCGCGAGTTACACGCCCGCTGTCATTCTGAGCGAAGCGAAGAATCTCTGATCATTCCAGGTTTCGGGGATGCAGCGAAGAAATAGTCAGAGATCCTTCGCGTTCGCTCAGGATGACAATCATTGTAGATTGTGATCGGAAGACGCGATTTCCCCGCTTCTCTCGATCCGGATCGATTTTCCCCAGAGACGATCGCGACATAATCGTTTCGTTCTATTGGCACCCAACAGCGCTACAGCAGCTGATAGGGATCAACGTCGACGGAGGCGAGGACGTCTTCCGGCAGCGGAAGTTTGTCCAGCGTCTCGCGGACGAGCCGGCTGAGGCGCACGATCGCTGCGCCGCGCATCAGGATGTGGAAACGGAAGTGACCCTGCAATTTTTCCAACGGCGCGGGTGACGGGGCGCTCAGGATAAATTCTTCGGGCAGCGCTTCCTTCAGCCGGCGCGCGATGGTTTCGGCGGAAAATTGCGCGCGGGTTTCATGCTCGGAGCGCACCGTGATCAGCACCGCGTGCATGAACGGCGGGAAGTCGCAGCGCTCGCGGAATTCCAACTCCTGCTCGAAATACCCGGCGAAATCGTGGTGCCGGGCAAATTGGATCGATGGACTGAATGGCGTGTAGGTTTGCACGAAAACTTCGCCCGGCGTTTCGCCGCGACCGGCGCGCCCGGCGACCTGCGTGAGTAACTGGAAGGTCCTTTCGCCTGCGCGGAAATCCGGCATGTGCAGCGCGAGATCGGCGTTGATGATTCCGACCAGCGTTACGTTCGGAAAATGCAGGCCTTTCGCGATCATCTGCGTGCCGACGAGGATGTCGATCTTGCCCGAGCGAAAAGCGTGCAGGGTCTCGCGATAGGCATCCTTCCGCGTCATGGAATCGGCGTCCATCCGGCGCACGATAGCCTTCGGAAATAGGTGGGCGACGTTGGACTCCACCTTTTCTGTTCCGAAACCGGAATAGATCAGCGCATCCTGCGAACAGGCCGGGCATTTTTTTGGGACCGCAGCAGTGTGTCCGCACAAATGACAGGTCAGTCGCGCGGCGCCGCGGTGGAAGGTGAGCGCGACGCTGCAATTCGGACAGTTCCGCGCTTCGCCGCACGCACTGCAAAGGAGCGAGGTCGAGAACCCTCGGCGGTTGAGGAAGAGGATGGTCTGCTCGTTTTTCTCCAGCCGGCTGGTGATCGCAGTGCGCAGTTGTTCGGAGAGGATGGCGGCGACTTTCTCCTTTCGTCGCGCCAGTCGCAGATCGACGATCCGCATCAGCGGCATCTGGCAATCGTCCACGCGCTGGGTCAGATTGAGCAGCCAATATTTTCCCTGGACCGCGTTGTGATAGCTCTCGAGCGAAGGCGTGGCGGTCCCGAGCAAAACGACGCACTGCTCCATCTTTGCGCGCACCACCGCGACATCGCGCGCGTGGTAACGCGGCGCTTCCTCCTGCTTGTAGGAAGTCTCGTGTTCTTCATCGACCACGATCAGACCGAGATTTTCCAGCGGAGCGAACACGGCGCTGCGCGCACCGACCACGATCCGCGCCCGACCGGATTGGATCTTATGCCATTCATCGTGCCGCTCCCCTTCGGAAAGATGGCTGTGCAAAACTGCCACCGTGTCCTGCGCTTCGGAAAAGCGACTCTTGAATCGCTCCACCGTTTGCGGCGTGAGCGAGATTTCCGGCACGAGCACGATCGCGGTTTTCCCTAGTGCGAGCGTCGAGCGGATCGCCTGCAAATAGATCTCCGTCTTCCCGCTACCGGTCACGCCATGCAACAGGATCGGCTTCGCTTTTTCGGGCGCCGCTAACGCTTCTTCCACGGCTCCCAGAGCTGCGGCCTGCTCAGGGTTTAGGGTCAGGTTCCCCGACGCGACGAACTGCTCGTCCGCGTGCGGATCGCGCGCGACCGCTTCTTCGCGCAACAAAACGAAACCGCGCTTCTCCAGCGCGCGGAGGGTTTGGTTATCGAGCGAAGTCTGCCGGAGAAGCTCGGCCGCCGGAATCGCTCCCTTGAGTTTCGCGATCGCCTCCAGCAATTCCGCCTGCCGCGGCGCGCGCTTCCGCAAGTTCTCGATCTCCTCCGCGAGGATTTCCTTCGCCGCGCTGACGAACAATTGTTTCTTCCAACTCACTTCCGCGCGGCGGATCACCTGAGGCAATAAACTCCGCATCACGGCCTCGATCGGGCAGCAGTAGTATGCGCTCATCCACCGCGCGAGCTCGACCAGTTTAGGACTCAGCGCGGGCCGGTCGCCCACCAGCGCTTCAATCGAACGGATGCCTTCGGCGTCCGATTCAGCCAGCAACGCCACCACCGTGCCGAGCGACGATTTATCGCGAAAGGGCACGCGCACGCGCGAACCGATGCTGACCCGTTCCGCGAAAGTTTCCGGAATGGAATAATCGAGTTCGCGGTGAATCGAGCGGTCGATAATGACGCGAGCGAAGGACTCTTTCACGGTGTTTGAAGGTAACGCAAACACGGCTGCGGGCGTGTCAGAGTGCGAATTAGCTGCATGAACGCGTTGCTCGCGGCGGCGGTTTCGCGGAATGCTGGCTCCATGATCGGGGTGAAGGTGTTCCTGGGAATATGCTTCATCGTCGTCGTGAGCGCGGCGATATATTTCATCCGCAATCGCAAGAGTGTCTTCGGCGGCCGCAGCGCGGACGCGGCAACGGACAGCCCCGCCGCGGGAAATCTCCGGATGTGGATGGTGATCCTCGTCCTGATCCACGCCGCCGCCATTTTGTTCATCACGATCCTGGAGCTCTAGAGCGCGTCATGCACTTTGGCGCGTTCCAGTTGCGATATGCGACGGTAGGGACGCCGCGCTGCGGTGTCCAATGGGTGGGGGTGTGCTGGAACCCTGGGCTCTTACGGACTCAGCGACGCGCTCGGACAGCGCAGCGCGCCGTCCCTACCCCGTTTCGCTCGAGATAGCTAAAGTGCGATTACACGCTCTGGGTGTCGCGCGGTAGCTGCTCGCCGGTCGCAGGCGAGGGCCTTGCAGCTACTGCTCCTTGTGCAAATTCCGTTGCTCCATGAATCGATGCGTGGGTTGCTATTGACGTGAGTTTGCCTGCCGCCCGCCAAGTCGCCGCGCCTTTGCCATCATGATTCGGTTCCTATTCAAGCTGATCATCTGCGTGCTGCTCGCGACTGCGGCCAGCGTGGCCTACCTCTCCTCGAAGTCGGGCGATCCGATGTACACCTTGCAGGAGTGGATCAGCCCCGCGCGTTTCCAGGGACACGACGCGTTGATTCGCTCAGTCGCGGCCGAGCATCATCTTGATCCCATGCTGGTGAAAGCGGTGGTCTGGCGCGAGAGCCGGTTCGATGCGCAAAAATTCGGAAGCGCGGGCGAGCGCGGCCTGATGCAGGTGAGCGAAAAGGCCGCCCAGGAATGGGCCCGCGAAAATCACATCGAAAATTTTCGCGCGGAGGAATTGTTCGACCCGAAGATCAATCTCGAGGCCGGCACCTGGTATCTCTGGCGGGCGACGCAACATTGGGGGAAGCAAGCCGACCCGGTGCCTTTCGCGCTCGCGGAATACAATGCCGGCGCGAGCCGGGCGCAGCGCTGGGCCGGCGGCGATGACGTCGTGGTTCCGGCCGATACTTTCCGGGAGAACATCGATTTTCCCGGGACGCGCAAGTACGTCGACTCGATCCTCGCCCGGTTTGAATTCTACAAACGGCGCGGCCGAATGTAGGGGAACGTCGATCGCCTACAGTTCCGCTGGCGGTTGAATGACGCTCGAGATCCAGGTCAGCCGGGAAGAAATCCGCGTTGCGTAGAATCCGGTTGGGACCGCGGATTTCCCGGTGATCAGGACGTAATTGCCCTTGTCGTCTTTGTAATAAAAATCCCGCGCGTCAAAGAGCGCTGCAAAAAATGCGCCGGCGCCGGAGGGCGAGGCGTAGAACGGCCCGTCGACCGCGTAGTTGATTCCCGCCAGTTTCCAGATGCCGCCGTCATTCAGGAAAACGCCTCCACCGGAATCGCCACTTGAAAGAGTCGCCTCGTTCGCCGCCGACGATGACTTGTGATCCCGGCCCGCTGGCTCCTCAAACGCGGCGTAGATGTATTCGTTATTCGGCCCCCCGGAGATGACGGCAGAGACGATATTTTCGCCCCAACGCTGCACCGAATCGCCGGTGCCCCAGCCCCAGCCACGTGCCTTTCGTTTCACATCGACCTCGGCACCGCGCTGCGTCCCGCGACCGATCACCACTAGCGGTCGCCCGACTTCGTCCGAGTTGGTGTAAAGCGGCGCGTAATAAGGAAAAGTCTCAGCGACCTGCCAGATCTGAAGGTCGGTGGAGGGATCAGCGAACGTCGCGGTCGTGGTGTATGCGACTCCTTGAAAATAAAAAACTTGCCCGACGCCTCCGCCGACATGTTTCGCGGTGACGAAAAAATGCGGAGCAATTGGCGTCCCGAGAAATCCTCCCCATTGACCTTGGTAGTTCCAGGGGATATTGGCCACGCTTCCCACCGGCGCGCTGATGTTCGCGGTCGGATCGCCGGTCCCGAAAAGTATAATCGCGCGCGTCTCCGGAATTGAAACAGAGAGCGCCGCGGCGATGAGAACTGCGGGCGCGAGTCTGACCAAAAATCTGGCGGGACCAATATTCATACAGTTCGCTTAAAATGCCGTTCGGCGCGGAAAATTCCAGCATAATCCTCCGCCGCGACCTGCTGGGGAATCGACGACGACGAATTCCCGGTGGATGATTCGGCGATGGACAAGGCGACGATCGCGGAGGTGCTCGAGAAAATCGCGACGCTGCTTGAGCTAAAGGGCGAAAACTCATTCAAGATTCGGGCCTACACCAATGCCGCGCGCTCGCTCGAGACCTGGGGCGGCAACATCGCCGACCTGCGCGACCAGGAGACGCTCGAAAAAATTCCCGGAGTCGGTAAGGCGATTGCCTCGAAAATCAAGGAACTGGTCGAGACCGGGTCGCTCAAGTTCTTCGAAGATTTGCGCTCGGAATTTCCGGCGGAGATTCTTGAGCTCTTCTCGCTCCCGGGCCTCGGCGCGAAGAAGATCAAGGCGCTTTACGAGCAATTGCAGGTGAGTTCCATCGCGCAGCTCCAGGAAGCGTGCGCGGCGGGCCGCGTCGCGGAGTTGCCCGGTTTCGGCAAGACCACTCAGGAAAAACTTTGCTCCGCGATCGCCGAACGCACCAAGCACGCGGGATCTTTTCAGCTCGGCTCGATCGCGGCAGAAGCCGAGACGTTACAGGACGATCTGCGCGCGCACCCGGACGCCCTGCATGTCTGCATCGCCGGCAGTTATCGACGCCGGAAAGAGATCGTGCGCGATCTCGATTTCATCGTGGCCACTTCCGCGCCGGCCGAGATCACCGCCCTGTTTGTCCAGCATCCGCTGGTCGAATCGATCATCGCGCAGGGACCGACCAAATCGAGCGTGCGTTTGCGCTCGGGCATTCAATGCGATTTGCGGGTGGTCAGCGCGACGGAGTATCCGTTTGCGCTGAATTACTTTACCGGCAGCAAAGAACATAACGTGGTCGTTCGCAGCCGTGCTTTGCAGCGGGGCTGGACCCTGAATGAATATCGGCTCGCGCCGGCGCCTCCCGCTGCTGAAGGCAAAAAACAGAAATCCGCGGGCGAAATTCCGCAGGTGCGCGAGGAAGCCGACCTCTACCGCGCGCTCGAGCTCGACTACATCCCGCCGGAGCTGCGCGAGAACTGCGGCGAATTCGACGCCGCTTCCGCTGGAACTCTGCCAAAGCTGGTCGAAGCGGAAAATTTGCGCGGCACCTTCCACTGCCACACCACCGCGAGCGATGGCCGTAATTCGCTCGAAGAAATGGCGGCGGCCGCGCAGTCGTTAGGCCTGCAATACCTCGGTATTGCCGATCACAGTCGCAGTTCGATCCAGGCCCACGGGCTCGATGCAGCGCGCCTGCGGATGCAAATCGCGGCCATCAAGAAGCTCAACGGCGACTTCGAAAACTTCCGGCTCTTCGCCGGCGTGGAATGCGACATCCTCCGCGACGGCGCGCTCGATTTCGACGACGAGCTCCTGGGCGAACTCGATTACGTCGTTGCCTCGGTCCACTCCGCTTTCACGCTGTCCGAGGCCGAGATGACCCGGCGCGTTATTCGCGCGATGAGCAATCCATTCGTGACCATGCTCGCGCATCCGACCGGCCGCCTCCTCTTGAAGCGCGATCCGTACGCGATCGACATTCCCGCCGTCATCGAGGCTGCCGCGGAAACCGGCACTTGGATCGAGATCAACGCCGCGCCCAAACGCCTCGATCTCGATTGGCGCTGGTGGCCGCTGGCGAAGGAAAAGGGAGTGAAGTGCGTGATCAACCCCGACGCGCACCGGACCGAGCGCCTTCAGGAATTATGGTTCGGGCTCGGCGTCGCCCGCAAAGGCTGGCTCACGAAAGCCGACGTGATGAATTGCCTTCCGCTGGGGGAAATTGAGAGGGAGCTCGCCCGCAAACGAGTCAAAAATAACGTCGCGCGTTGATGCTGTCATCCCGAGCCGCGCAGACGGCGAGGGACCCCACAGTCGAAGATAAGATCACGCAAATAACGCTTCGCGATCCACGAGGCTTAAGCCCTCGACCCTGCGAAGCGTGCCTAGTGTGAGTTACGACCGACTGGGAGGTCCCTCGCCGTCTGCGCGGCTCGGGATGACACGCGCTTCGGCGTTCCAAACTTTTCGTTAGGCCGCTTTCTCCCTTTGCGGCATAAACATCGTCAAACATTTGCACGCGCCTCCGGCTTTCAGGAATTCAGTCATCGGCAGCGGGTGGCAGGTGTAACCGCGATCGCGCAACGTCGCGACCAGCTTCGGAGCGCCTTCGGGCAAAACGATGTCGCCACCCAGCACGACGGCGTTACAGGAAAAATGCGCGGCTTCTTCCGGCGCCACATCGATGAGATCACGCAGGTGATCGCGAATCGCGCGCTGGCCGTACTCATCGAACGCGGCCGGAAACCAGACGGCGCCGCCATCGGGCAACGGACAAAAGCAGGTGTCGATGTGATAAAAGCGCGGATCGACCAGCTCGACGGAGATCACCAGGCAGCCCAGAATATCAGCCACGGCTCGATGCGAATTGATATCGGAACGAAATTTGTAGCCGCAGAAAAGCACATCGCCGCCGAAGAGCGCATCGCCTTCGCCTTCGAAAAACAAATCCTTCGGCAGCCAGACGATTTCGTAGCCATGCTCTTCCATCCAGCGCGCAAAGTGCGGTGCTTCGCCCGCGCGTTCCTCGTGCCTGAAATTACTCGGGATAAAACGGCGTCCGACCGTCAAGCCGGCGTTGGCGGTAAACACCATGTCGGGCAGCTTCGGCCGCGGCGGAACGAGCTCGATCTTGCATTGGAGTTTGGAAAGCGTGTCGAACAGACCTTTCCACTGCGCCTGGACCAGCGGCGTGTCGGCGCCGCGCGCGCGGCTCATCCACGGGTTGATCTCGTATTCGATGCCGTAATAATCCGGCGGGCAAAGGAGCAGTTCGCGCATGAGAAAAAGTGTTAGCGCGCGACTGCGCCGGTCAGTTCGCGCAAAAATGGCTCGAGGTCCGAGACCAGGCCGAGCGATTGAAATGAACCGCGTTCCGTCAGCTTGCTCACCGCGGCCGGATTAACATCAACGCACAAAGTTTTCACGGTCGCCGGAAGCAGGTTCGCCACCGCCATCGAGTGCAACATTGTTCCCATCATCAACGCGGTGGTTACGCCGGCGAGTTTCTCGCGCATGGCGTCCTGAGCTTCGAGCGTATCGGTAATGACTTCGGGGAGCGGCCCGTCATCGCGAATCGATCCCGCCAGCACAAATTCCACCCCGTGCCGCACGCACGCGGCCATGATTCCGCTCTTGAGCGCGCCGGTCTCGACCGCGCGCGAAATGCTTCCCGCTTCGCGGATCATGTTGATCGCTCGCATCTGATTTTCGTGACCGCGCTCCGCGAGCGAGCCGCGTTCCAGATTGATCCCGAGCGACGTGCCGTAGAGCGCGTTCTCGATGTCGTGCAGCGCGACCGCGTTGCCCCCAAAAAAGAGATCGACGTAGCCCCACTCGATCAGCTTTTCCAAATGCGGCACGGCGCCGGTGTGGACCACCGCCGGGCCGGCCACGACCAGAATTCTGCCGCTCTCCTGCCGCGCGCGCTTGAGTTCAGTCGCCATCTCCCGGATCACCCCGCTCTTCGGTTTCTCGAGCGAAATATTCGTGGACATGAACTCGAATACGTCGGTATGCGAAGTGGATCGCTGCACCGGGACAACTTTGATCCCCTGGTGACCGACCACGATTTCCATGCCGCGATTCACTTCGTGAAACTTGCGGGCCGTCGCCATTCGCGCCGCGCGATCGACCACTACCGCGCAATCCATCAGCGCCGGATGCACTTCCACTTCCGTGCCGTCCAGGGTGACGAAGGTTTGCTGGTTGGTCGTGACGTAGAAATCTTTCGGGAACACTCCGTCCGCTGGCGCGGGAGCCAGTTGCACATCGGCTTTCTCAATGACTTCGGCGCCATGCTGGCGGAGCCGAAGCACGATCTCGTCGAGCGCTTCGTGCGTCGCCGCGGAGACTTCGATTCGCGCATAACTCTGGTCCACGCGGTTCTGGCCGATCTTGATTTCGCCGATCTTGAAATCCCCGCCCTGGGTCAGGATTTGATCGAGCACTTTGGGCAGGATCAAAGAATCGATAATATGGCCGCGCAGCACGACAGTTTCGGAAAACATCGCGCAAACTTAACCCAGCCACTCACCCTCGCCAAACATCCGCCGGGAGAGCCAAATACTTTGTGACCCTTGCTGACCTCTGTGCGAAATGAATAAGATGCACGATCAACTCCCGGCCGTGATCGCCAAAATCGCGCGGATGCTGGCGATCAAGCCGGAATACTTCGTCACGCATCCTTCGGAACTGAAGGTGGTCCAGGCGATGTCGGATTCCGAATTGCGCGATCTCGTTTTCGAACGCGGTTGGCGCTACGTCCGCCGCGTCGGTGGAAGGCGGATCGAATTCTATAACGACGCTGGCCTGGTTTACCGGCCGATGTAGCCGAACGCGGTCGGGACTTCGGCGTCAGTTCTCGCTGCTCGAGAAGAATCCGGTGAGCGGGCTCGTTGGCGACGCCGTCGATCTCGTTTCCGCCAATCCGATCTCGCGCGCTTCACGGCCCGCTTCGACCGCCTTGCGGAACGCGTGCGCCATTCGCGAAGGGTCGGAGGCGATCGCGATCGCGGTGTTTACCAGGACCGCATCCGCGCCCATCTCCATCGCTTCCGCGGCCTGACTCGGCGCGCCCAGACCCGCATCCACCACAACCGGCACCGTCGCTTGTTCGATGATGATCTCGATCTGCGCGCGCGTCTGGATCCCGCGATTGCTTCCAATCGGAGAACCAAGCGGCATTACTGTCGCGGCGCCGACATCCTGCAGCCGCTTCGCCAAAACTGGATCGGCGTTGATGTAGGGCAGAACGACGAACCCTTCTTTCACGAGAATTTCCGCGGCGGCCAACGTCTCGACCCCGTCGGGCAACAAATACCGCGCGTCAGGATGGATCTCGAGCTTCACCCACTTTGGCAGCCCGGCGGCCGCAGCCAGGCGCGCAAGACGCACGGCTTCCGCGGCATTCCGGGCGCCACTGGTGTTCGGCAAAATCAGAAAACGTTCCGGGTCGATAAAATCGAGGATGTTCGCGAAGGCGTCACGTTTGCCGGAAAGATCCGCGCGACGCAAGGCTACCGTGACGATCTCCGTTCCGCTCGCGACGAGCGCGTCGCGCATCAATTCGTTCGAGCCAAATTTCCCCGTGCCGACGAGCAGCCGCGACGTGAATTCACGATCGGCGATTTTGAGCTTCGAAGGCTTGTCGGACATCGCTCCAACCTATCACAAAGTTCGAGTGGGATAAATCGTGGACCGCCGTGTCATCCCGAGCCGCGCAGACGGCGAGGGACCCCGCAGTCGCAAGGAAAACACGCAAGCTCGCTTTGCGATCCACGAAGCGATGACTGCCGAGGCTGTCCCCTATGGTTTGTGTGATCCTGGAGGGCCTGTGAGATCCCTCGCCGTCTGCGCGGCTCGGGATGACACGCACGACATTCAACTACTGCAATTGCCCCTTGTACGAATTCCGGTTCCACTCCACCTTTCTCCATGACCTCGTTCGACTTCCGCCAGGGCGATTGCCTCGAAGGAATGGCGGAGATCGCGGAGGCGACGATCGATCTGGTGGTCACCTCACCGCCATACAATCTCGGCATCGCTTACAGTCGCTATTCGGATCGGCAGGATCGCGAGGGTTATCTCGATTGGTGTTATCAATGGGCGGCCCAGGTCCGGCGGATTCTGAAACCAGACGGTTCGTTTTTTCTCAACCTCGGCGCCTCGCCTTCCAATCCGCTGTTGCCGCATGAGCTCGTGCTGCGGCTGCGCGATCTATTTGTGCTGCAGAACACGATCCACTGGATCAAGGCCATCACGATCGAAAACGAGGAAGGCGTGCCGGTTTCCCGCGGTCATTTCAAACCAATCAGTTCCCCACGTTATCTCAACGATTGCCACGAATACGTTTTTCATCTCACGCCGCAGGGTAAAACGGCCATCGATCGCCTCGCGCTCGGCGTCCCCTACGCAGACAAAAGCAATATCGCGAGGTGGGGCCACACGGGCGGAACCGATCGGCGCTGTCGGGGCAATACCTGGTTTATTCCCTACAAAACCATTCAGCGCCGCGACAAGGAGCGGCCGCACCCGGCGACGTTTCCGGTCGAGCTAGCGGCGAATTGCATTCGCCTCCACGGTGTTCGCGACGAACTGACCATGTTAGATCCCTTTCTGGGCCTGGGAAATTCCGCTCTGGCGGCACGTGAATGTGGAGTCGCGAAGTTCATCGGGTTTGAGATCGATCAGGAATACCTCGCGGAAACAAAAAGGAGAATCGACCCGCCCAGTGGGGAAAGGGGCGCGACTCGCAAGGAGCGGCGGACTCCAAACCGCCGACCCAAAAACCACGGCGGTTTGTAAACCACCGCTCCCTGGGGCAGATAATTTCCGAACCTCATGAGCCGCACATTTCTTTTGTCCCCCGCTTATGCCGGAGGCCAGCGCGCGCAAATGATCATGAGCGAGCGGGCGCAATTCGAGCTCGCCCGCCGGTTGCGCAGCGACGACCGGCCGACGCTTGGAGAAGTATTTTCTTTTCTGAGCGGCCTTTATTTTCGCGGGAAACTCGCCTACGCGAACGCCTTCGCGCAGCCTGCCCCCAGGAGCTCCGGCGTTCTCGTGATTACGCCCAACCGTGGATTGGTTCCGGCTGCTTCTCTGATCGGAATCCAGGACCTGCGTGAATTTGGGACGGTCGACATCGACGAAACCGATCCGCGTTATCGCGAGCCGCTCGAGCGCGATGTGAAAAAACTGGCGAAGAAACTGACGGCGAAGTGCGAGGTAGTCCTGCTCGGAAGCATTGCTACCGGAAAGTATGTCGACATCCTTCTCGCGCATTTTGGGAAGCGGCTGCGGTTTCCGTCGGATTTTGTCGGGCGTGGGGACATGAGCCGCGGCGGCCTTTTGCTGCGGAGCGCGGCGGATGGCAACGAACTCCCTTACATCTCCGTGGAAGGCGCGGTCCGAAAAGGAAAACGTCCGGCGAAGCTCGAGCCGCGAAGATATACGAAGTGAATGACGAAGCTCGAATGACGAATGACGAACGTTGGCGCCCGCCCTCGCTGCTTTCTGCATTCGGGTTTCGTCATTCTTTCGCCATTCTTCATTCGATCTTCGTCATTTCGCGTCACCACCTGCGATGTCACTCTCAATAAAACCTCCACTCCCTCCGATGGAAGCCCGTTCCGTGGACGAAATCCCTGTGGGGGACGACTGGCAATACGAGCCGAAGTGGGATGGATTTCGCTGCCTGGCCTTTCGCGATGGCGACGACGTTTACCTGCAATCGAAGGCAGGCCAGCCGCTCGCTCGTTATTTCCCCGATGTCGTTGAGCAGGTGCTGGCGCTAAAGGCGAAGCGTTTCGTCCTCGATGGCGAACTGGTCATTCCTATTGGCGACGCGCTTTCGTTCGACGAGCTGCAATTGCGACTGCACCCCGCCGCGAGCCGTGTCCAGAAACTCGCGGCGGCGCACCCCGCCTTGCTGGTCGTGTTTGATCTGCTCGCGGACACTGCGGGCGAATCGTTGCTGACCTTGCCGCTGCGCGAGCGGCGGAAAAAACTCGAGTCCTTCGCCCGAGAAAACCTGGAGACGAAAGGCGGGCTGCGTTTATCGCCGGCGACCACGAAGCTGACCGTCGCACAAAAATGGTTCGATAAAGTTGGCGGCAATCTCGACGGTGTGATCGCGAAACAGATCGAGGCGCCCTACGCTTCGGGCGAGCGGACCGCGATGGTGAAGATCAAGCAAATCCGCAGCGCGGATTGCGTGATCGGCGGTTTCCGGTACGCGACCGATTCGAAATTGATCGGGTCATTGCTGCTGGGATTGCACGACGACGATGGTTTGCTGCATCACGTCGGTTTCACCTCGGCCTTCAAGGCGAGCGAACGCGCTGCATTAACGAAGAAGTTCGAGGCGTTGAAAAAGAAACCCGGCTTCACGGGCAATGCGCCGGGAGGTCCGAGCCGCTGGAGCACGGAGCGCAGCGGCGAGTGGGAACCGGTCGATCCGAAAACCGTCGTGGAAGTTACCTACGATCATTTCACCGGAGGACGTTTTCGTCACGGCACGAAAATTCTGCGCTGGCGCAAGGATAAGTCGCCGAGGCAATGCACGATGGATCAGGTGGAGCACCGCGAAGGCAAATCACTCGCGTTGCTGTAACGGACGAACGCCGGCTCTATTGTTCCTGACTCAAGGCGAAGTTGATATTCACTTCGTAAAAAGCGCCTTCCCCGAGACCTTTCGGCAGCGGATCGACCTGCGTCACGCGTTTCGCCACCGCGGCCACCGATTCATCCACCACGACGTTGCCGGATGGTTTCACGATCGTGAACTTCGAGATGCGGCCATCCTTCTCGATCCGAATCCTGACCACTGCAGACATTTTCGATCCGGCGGCGACGCTGCTGGTCGGCTGGATCCATTCGCTGAAAAATCGGTCGTGCAGCATTTTCCCGTACCAACTGAATTCCGACGATCGGGGCGCGCTGCTGGTTTCGGTGGAGCCAGATTTGTCGCCAGCGAGGTCAGCATGAGCGGGCGCGACTTTCACCTGCGCTTTGGGCGGCTCGTCTTCCTTCTTTTTCTGCTCGGAAGGTGTCGCGCTTTTTTTCGGTGAAGGCCTGGGGGTAGCTTTCGGCTCAGCGATTTTCTTCGGCGTCGATTTTGGCGTCGGCCTCGCCGTGGGCTTTACAGATGGTTTCGCGGCGGGTGCCGGCGTGATAATTGGCTTCGGCGTCGGTGTGGCTACCGGCGTAGGCGCAGGCAGTTGGATATCGCTCTTTGCGGATGGTTCGGGAGACGGATCATCCGGTTTTTCGGGCGCAAATACTGACGGTTCCGGCGCAGGCGTCGCTTCAATCACAGTCGGAGCCGGGACCGGCGCGCTCACCGCTGCAGCCTGCGCGTTCATCCAAACAATGCTCTGCAAGCTCGCCTTCCGCGTCTCATGATTCCAACGAACGAGCGCGATGATGACCGCGATATGGGCGATGGCGATGAGCGTGACGTTGCGCCAGAAGCGTGCGTCTCGTGGCATCGATTATTTCGTTTCCGCTTTCGTCGCGATGCCGACCTTGGTGATCTGCGCGCGCTGCAAGACATCCATCAGCGCAATCAACTTTTGCACCGGCAGCTCGCGATCCGGGCGAATGACCACAGCCACATCCGGATTCGCGCGCTTCAATTCCTTTAACTCAGCCAGCAGTTCATCGACCGCGACCACTTTATTGTTGAACCGAATGGTCTCCTGGCGATCGATGGAAATCGTCTGGACCTCCGTCGGATTGACCGGCGCATTTGCCGCCCCGCTCGAGGGAATGACGAGGCTCACACTATTCTCCAGGAGCGGCGTCGTGATCATGAAGATGATCAGCAGCACAAACGCGAGATCGAGCAACGGCGTGATGTTGATCTCGGACAAGGTCGAGAGCGAGTGCCGTTGGGAATAGCGCCTCATGCTTTGCTATTCAGCGCCGAAATTCCGGTTCGCGCGCATTGTGGTCCACGTATTTGTGCTCGAATTCCGAGGCCAGTTCCGCCGCGAAATTGTCCATCTCCACGATCATCCCGCGAATACTGGTGACGAGAAAATTGTAACCGAACATCGCCGGGATCGCGACGCAGAGGGCCGTAACCGTGGTGATCAACGCGCCGGAAACGCCGGGCGCCATCGTGGCCAGATTCGGCGACCCCGCTACCGCTACGTCCGTGAAAGTGTCCATCACGCCCCAGACCGTCCCGAGTAATCCAAGGAAAGGCGAGCCGCTCACCGCGGTCGCGAGCAGGATCATTTGCGACTCCAGGCCAAGCGCGGTTTCCCCGACGGCGCGTTCCATGGCGGCGTTCACGGCATGCATCTGAGCGGGCGTAATTTTGTCCGCACTCCCGAGCCGCGCGCGAAATGTTTCGTCCACTTCCGCTGAGCCGAGGAGCTGGAACGTCATCTCCTCGCAACCCGCGCGGTAAATGTTGAAGAGTGGCGCGCCCGGAAACCGCGCCTGATTTTCAAACAGGCGCAACGGCTGCCGATCCTTTCGGAAGGCTGCACGAAAACGCGCATTCTGCTTTCGCGCGAACTGCACCACCCGCAGCTTCGTGATCATGATCGACCAGCTGAAAACCGAAACCACGCACAGGAGCGCGAGAACGATTTTGCCGGCGACGGTGGAATGTTCGAACGCGAAGAGCAGACCGCCGGCCGCGAGAATCTTCGGAAGTAGCATGTGCACGAAGCTGTCCGAGTAATACGAGAGTTTTCGCGAAAGGGAAAGATGGATCGCGGGCTCCGTCGCGCGAGAAGAAAGGGCGAAACACCCATCGCGCGACAGAGCGCGCGATCCACCTACGCGGCCAGTCGCTTCGGATAAACCGGCCGCCTTCGCGCGAGCACGATGAAGGCGACCCCAATCACCGCCAGGAAAAGGGAGAAGAATTGCCCGCGGGTAAACGGGCCAATCAACGACGCATCGGGTTCTCGAAAATATTCCACCACGATTCGGAAAAGCGCGTAGCAGCACATGAACAATCCGGTCATGAAACCGTTCGGCGTGCGGGTGCGCGTTCGGACAAGCCACATGATCACGAACAAAACAATTCCCTCGAGTAGCGCCTCATAAAGCTGGGAGGGATGCCGCGGCGTCAGGATTTCCCGCAGAGCATTCGCGATTTGCGGATTGGTGTGCACCGCCTGCACGACTGCGTCGACCGAATTCAAAGCCGGATCGATTTGCTGGCCGGCCGCCACTGCCCGGCTGACTTCCACCGAATCGGCGTGATCGAGCAATTCCTTGGGAAACTGCATCGCCCACGGAACGTTCGCGACGCGACCGTAGAGCTCGCCGTTGATAAAATTCGCGCAGCGCACCAGGAACAGCCCGATTGGCGCAGCCACGACGATGTTGTCGCCAAGGTTGCTCCACGAAACGTTCCGCCGCCGCGCATAGAAGAGAGAAAAGATCAACACACCGAGGATTCCGCCATGGAAAGACATGCCGCCCTCCCACACGCGCAGGATGGAAGGCGGGTCTCGCAACATTTCCGGTTTATAAAAAAGCACGTAACCAATGCGGCCGCCGATCATGACTCCGAAGAGCGCCACCCAGGTCACGAAATCGCCCACGGCGGATTGGCTGAGATCGAGGTCGCCGCGTTTCGAGAGCCAGCTCAACACGACAAATCCAGCAACGAACGCGAGCACATAAGCCAGGCCGTACCAGCGGGGCCCGACATCCCCCCAAAGCCGGAAGATGAAGGGATCGAGATTGTGAAGGTAGTAGGAAAGCATCGGGCGAGGCGATACTCAGCGATCTTCAAGTGGCCGGCAATAGAAACGCTGATTTTGGGTGTGCGAAAATGCGTGTCATCCCGAGCCGCGCAGACGGCGAGGGATCTCACAGGCGCTCGAACTTCACACAAGCCACTGTGCGGCCGCCTTCGCCACGCCGATCTGCGTGGAGCGCGCAAGCGGTCTTGGGTAATTTTGGCCTGCGACTGTGGGATCCCTCGCCGTCTACGCGGCTCGGGATGACACTGTTTTGAGCCGCTTCGTCTTCAACACCTCGCGCAAGAAAGGGGCCGTTCGGCTTATCCGATTCTTCGCCACTTCCTCCGGCGTTCCGGATGCTACGATTTCGCCGCCATCGGCGCCCGCTTCCGGCCCGATATCCACGAGATAATCCGCTTCAGCGATGATGCTAAGATTGTGCTCAATCACGATCACCGTGTTGCCTTCATCCACCAGCCGGTGCAGCACTTTCAGGAGCAACTCCACATCGGCCATGTGCAGGCCGATCGTCGGTTCCTCGAGCAGATAAAGCGTTGACTTCGGTTTGCGCATTTTGCGCAGCCGCTCATTCTGCGCGCGACCGATCCCGCGCGTTAGTTCTGTGGCGAGCTTCAATCTTTGCGCTTCGCCACCACTCAAGGTCGGGCTCGGCTGGCCCAGCTTCAGATATCCCAGGCCGGTATCGACCAGGAGCGAGAGCGGCCGCGCGATCTTTTGGTTCGTGGCAAAAAATTCGGCCGCCTGTTCGATCGTCATCTCCATCACGTCACCGATGCTCTTCTCGTTGTAGAGAACTTCGAGCGTCTGCGGGTTGTAGCGCCGGCCGCCGCAATCCTCGCACGGCACATGACTGCTCGGCAGAAAACTCATCTCAAGCTTGATCGCGCCCTGGCCGCTGCACGTTTCGCAACGACCGCCTTCCGCGTTGAACGAGAATCGGCTCGGCGAATATCCGCGCACGCGCGAGACCGGCAGTTGCCCGTAGAGCTTCCGAATCTCGTCGAAAACTTTGATGTAGGTCGCGGGCGTGGAGCGCGACGTTTTGCCGATGGGCGATTGGTCCACTTCGTAAACCGTCTCGAACGATTCGGCGCCGCTGATACTCGAGAACAACTCGCGTTGCTTGCTCCGCTCTTTTTTCAAGCGCTCCTTCACCGCCGGCAGCAGAACCGAACGCATCAGGGTGGATTTGCCGGACCCGGAAATTCCCGTGATGACAGAAAGCCGGCCCACCGGAAAACGCGCGTCGACGTTCTTCAAATTGTGCGCATGCGCCCCGGTGATTTCGATCCATTGCTCGACCTCGCCTAACGAACGGCGCGTCTTCCGCGTGGGATGACACATCGGGCTTCTCAGGCAACGGCCCGTCTCGGAGCCTTTGTGCTTTTCGATCTCGCGCAGCGTCCCCTGCACCACCACTTCGCCGCCATGCATACCCGCGCCCGGACCGAGATCGATGATGTGATCGGCGCGGCGCATCGTCTCTTCGTCGTGCTCGACGATCACCAGCGAATTTCCTTTTTCCCGCAACGCCGTCAGCGTTTCGAGCAGGCGAACATTGTCTCGCGGATGCAACCCGATGGTCGGCTCGTCCAAAACGTAGAGCACGCCTCGCAAGTTCGATCCGAGCTGCGCAGCGAGCCGGATCCGCTGCGATTCGCCGCCGCTCAAAGTTTTCGCGGAACGTCCCAGCGCCAGATAGCCGAGGCCCACGTTCTCCATGAACTTGAGCCGCTGGGAAATTTCCGGGACAAGATCGTCGGCCACCGTCTTCTGGTTTCCGCGAAACCGAAGTTTGCCGATCAACTGCAGCGCCTCGCCGGCTGAATGAGCGGTGAAATTATCGATTGTCTGGTTTTGCAGGCGCACGTGCCGCGCGATCGGATTCAAGCGCGATCCGTGACACGCCGGGCAAGGCACGGCCTCCTCTTCATCGATCCATTCGGATTCACGTTCGGCCGCCAGTTCGTTTTCCAGAACGGAATCGCCGGTATCCTCCGTGCCGGTTTGCTTTGCGCGATTCCAGATCTCGCCGAATCCGCCGCATTCCTCACAGGCGCCGTGCGGCGAATTGAAGGAGAATAAGCGCGGATCAAGCTCCTCGAACGCGCGACCGCAACCGGGACAACTCATCTCCGTACTCATGACCGTCACGCGATGCCTCGCATCGAGCAGATGCGCCGTGCCGCGGCCGATATCGAGCGCGCGCTGGACCAGATTCCGCGCCTTCAACACTCGCTTCGCATCGATTGCGCCCACCACCACGTCGATGGTGTGTTCCTTGAAGCGCTCGAGTTTTCGGAACTGCGCGATCGGCAGGAGTTCCCCATCGACGAAGAGCGTGTCGAAGCCCTGCCGTTCCGCCCAACGCGCGACGTCGGTGTGGAATCCTTTGCGCGCTTTGACCAGTGGGGCCAGGACCTTGAGCGGGCCGCGTTTCACCGCGGTCTCGAGTTGTTTCACGATCGCGGCCAGGCTTTGCTTCTCGACCGGAAGATCGCAGTCCGGACAAAATTGCGTCCCGGTCTTCGCGAAGAGGAGCCGGAGAAAATGGTAAACCTCGGTCACGGTCGCGACGGTGGATTTGCCGCCACCGCGTGTGACGCGTTGCTCGATCGCCACGCTCGGTGGCACGCCTTCCACCAGGTCGACGTCAGGTTTCTCGAGTTGCTCGACGAATTGCCGCGCGTAAGGCGACATGCTGTCGAGGAAGCGTCGCTGTCCTTCCGCGAAAAGAATGTCGAACGCTACCGTCGATTTTCCGGAACCACTGAGCCCCGTGATGATCACCATTTTGTCCCTCGGAATATCGAGCGAGATGTTCTTCAGGTTGTGCTCGCGCGCGCCGTGGATGCGGATGGCGTGGAGATTTTCTCTGGGAAGCGCACGCGCCTCGCGTGTTCCATTCGGGGCCTGGCCGAACGGCTCTTCGGCCGCGCGCAGGGCAATTTCGCCATCGTCATCATCATAGACACCGTTCGAGATTCGCGGCGGGACGCCACGAACAGCGCGCGGGGCCGGGGCGCTCCCCAGAGTCTTCCGCAGAAATCGTCCGGTATGCGACGCCTCCACCAGTGCCACGGCTTCCGGAGTTCCGGCCGCGACAAGTTTCCCGCCTTCATTTCCAGCTTCCGGTCCGAGATCGATGACCCAATCCGCACACTTAATCACCTCGAGATTGTGCTCGATCACGATGATGGTGTTGCCCGCTTCCACCAGCCGTTGAAACAGCTTCACCAGCATCGCGACATCGTCGAAATGCAGCCCGGTCGTGGGCTCGTCGAAAATAAGGAGGTTGCCGCGATGCGATCCGTTTTGTTTCGAGCCAACGCTCTCATCGGCCAGATGCCTCACGAGCTTCAACCGCTGCGATTCGCCGCCGGAAAGCGTGTTTAACGGCTGACCGAGACGCAAATAACCGAGCCCGACTTCGTCGAGAACATCGAGCGGACTCGAGAGCTTCTCCATTTCGCCGATCTGCGCGAAGAACTGGATCGCTTCGTGCACGGTCAACTGGAGGACGTCGTGGATCGATTTTTCGTGCAGCTTTACTCGCAGGACGTGCGGCTGAAAGCGACGGCCCTCGCACTCCGCGCAACGAACGAAGAGATCGCTCAAAAATTGCATCTCGATCTTCTCGAAGCCGGTCCCGCTGCAGCGTTCGCAACGGCCGCTGCCGGAGTTGAAAGAGAACGCACTGGCCGTGAGTCCCTGCGCCATCGCTTCCGGTTGGGCCGCGAACAATTCGCGCACGCGATCGTAGAGCCCGAGGTAGAGAATCGGCGTCGAGCGCGGCGTGCGTGCGAGCATCGATTGATCGACCATCACGACGTCGCCGATGCGATGCGCACCGGTGACTGACTTGCACGCGCCCGGTTCCTGTTCGCTCGATTGTCCTTTCGCCTGAAGCAGATTCCGATAAAGGACTTCGTGGATCAGGGTGGACTTGCCCGAGCCGGACACGCCGGTGACGCAGCTGAAAAGTCCGAGCGGGATCTCAACATCGACGTTCCTGAGGTTGTGCTCCCGCGCGCCAGTGATCCGGATCGACTCCGTTGATTTGCGGCGGGATTTCGGAACCGGGATCGACTTGTCGCCCGAAAGATAAGCGCGCGTTAGGGACTGTGGAGCCGGCGCGCCCTCGCGCCGGTGAGGCTGAAGCAACGTCTTCTCCCCACGGCCTGGGGGCAGGCCGTCTCCAGTCGCCACATTCCTGTTCGCCATCGCCCGGGGAGCGGCCGATCCACCAAAATCTTCCAACGCGCCAGAATAAACCAGCTCGCCCCCGCGTTCTCCGCGCCCGGGACCGATATCGATAAGATGATCGGACGAACGAATGATCGCTTCCTCGTGTTCCACCACGAGCAGCGTGTTGCCTTTGTCCCGCAGATCGTGCATCACGCGCACGAGATGGCCGACGTCGCGCGGATGAAGACCGACGCTCGGTTCGTCCATGACGAACAGGGTATTCACGAGCGACGCGCCGAGACAGGTCGTCAGGTTCACGCGCTGCACTTCGCCGCCGCTCAGCGTGCGCGTGGAGCGATCGAGCGTGAGATATCCGAGGCCGACTTCACACAGATAACGCAAACGCGTGACGACTTCGTTCCGTAGCATTACCGCGGTGGAGTCGTTAGGCGGGAGGATGAGTTCGGCGAAAAGCTTCCGGGCGTCCGCCACGGAAAGGAGCGCAACCTCTGGCAACGTCCGCGCCGTTTCGCGGGTCTCGTCCTCCTCACGGGAAACGATCCGGTAGTTCAAGGTGGCGGCTTGGAAGCGTCCGCCGTTGCAATCCGGACAGGTGGTGTAAGCGCGATAACGGCTGAGCAAAACCCGCACGTGCATTTTGTAGGTTTTGCTTTCGAGCCATTTGAAAAATCCGCGCACGCCGTACCAGCGATCGTTCTCGGCAAGCTCTTCGACATCGGTGTCTTCGTCGCGCGCTTCGCCATTGATCACGAAATCCTGATCTGCTTTCGGCAGGTCTTCGAACGGTATCCGCACATCGATCTCTTCGCGGCCGCAAGCCCGGAGCAGATCCTTCTGCGATTCGCCAAATTGCTGGCCTTGAAAAGCGCGCACCACGCCGCCGGCAATGCTCAGGCTGCGATCGGGGATTGCGCGGTTCAAATCGATCGCGATGGTGCGGCCGAAACCGCGGCAGGTCGGACAGGCGCCCAGTGGATTATTGAAACTGAAGAGGCCGGGCGAGGGCGGACGAATATCAAGGTCGCAATGCGCGCAATGCCAGCCCGTGGAAAACGGCGATTCCTTCTTCGATTCGAGGTCGACGAAATTGATCCGGTCTTTGCCGAAGCGCAGCGCGATCTCGATCGACTCAACCAGGCGCGCCCGCGTTTCTTCCCCGATTGTCAGCCGGTCCTGAATGACCTGCACCCGCGCTCCGAGTCGACCGACTGCCTTGTCGGTATCGGCCCGGACGATTTCGCCGTTCCACCAAACGCGGAGATAACCCTGGTGCTGGAGAAACTGAAAGAACTCTCGCGGATCGGTTTTCGCCGGCACGCCCACCCAGAACGTGAGCAGGACCGTATCGCCGGCAAAGTCGCGCACTACGTCGTCCGCGATGGAGCGCGCTGTTTCCGGGCGGATCTCGCGGCCGCAGCCGGGACAAAAGGCGCGGGCAATGCGCGGCATCAGCAGTTTCAGGTAATCGTTGATCTCGGTCATCGTGCCGACGGTGGAGCGCGAACTCTTCACCGGGTTTGCCTGCTCGATCGCGATTGCGGGCGGGATACCGCGAATCTCATCGACGCGCGGCTTGTCCATGCGGTCGAGAAACTGCCGCATGTACGGGCTGAACGTTTCGACGTAACGCCTCTGGCCTTCCGCGTAGATCGTGTCGAAGGCCAGACTCGATTTGCCGCTGCCGCTCGGCCCGGTGATGACGGTCAACTTACCGAGCGGCAGATCGAGATCGATGCCCTTGAGGTTGTTCTGGCGGGCCCCACGAATCTCGACACAGGCTCCGTGCGTCGAATCAGGCGGCGCGGTGACGCAAGGTTTTTCGGCAGTCGTTGAACCCACCGGAGACTATCCGGTTAAGCGGCTCGATTCGCAAATTTCCGGCGGTAAATACCGTGTCATCCCGAGTCGCGCAGACGACGAGGGATCCCACAATCGAATCTGAATTCACACAGACTACGCTTCGCGATCCACGAAGCGGTCGCCTCGAACGTGGCGATGCCTGATTCGTTGCCCAGGAGTGCGCCTGCGAGGTCCCTCGCCGTCGACGCGGCTCGGGATGACAGGCATAGCGACCAGCGTCAACTCGCGAACCGCTGCGCGACTTTCTCGCGTTCGGCCAGGAGGGCTTCGGGCATGTCTGGCTTGAGCGTTTCGAAAAACTTCTTCTGGGCCTCGAGCTCCGTTTTCCATTCGTCCGGTTCCACGGAGAGCAGCTCTTTCAATTGCGCCTGCGAAACGCCGTCCAGTTCGTCGAGATCGAGATCTTCCGCTCGCGGAACATATCCAATCGGACTTTTCTCCGCGCCGCCTTTGCCTTCGCAGCGTTCGATGATCCACTCCAGCACCCGCATGTTGTCGCCGAAACCCGGCCAGAGAAATTTCCCGTCCGCTCCTTTTCGAAACCAGTTCACGTTGAAGATCAGCGGAGGATTCGTGATCCGTGGACCCATCTCGATCCAGTGTTGGAAATATTCGCCCATGCTGTATCCGCAAAATGGGAGCATCGCCATCGGATCGCGCCGGACCTGACCGACCGCGCCTGTCGCCGCGGCGGTAGTTTCGGAAGCCATGGTTGCGCCCACGTAAACGCCGTGAACCCAGTCGAACGCCTGAAAGACCAACGGCATCGTGTCGCTTCGTCGCCCGCCGAAAATGAGCGCGCTGATCGGAACGCCCTCGCCTTTTTCCACGTCGGGATCGAGCACGGGATTGTTCCGCATCGGCACCGCGAACCGGCTGTTCGGATGCGCAGCTTTCTCCTTCGACGCCGGAGTCCAATCGTTGCCCTTCCAATCGATCGCGTGCGCGGGCGGCGCGCCATCCTTGCCTTCCCACCAGACATCGCCGTCATCGGTCAGGGCGACGTTCGTGTAGAGCGTGTCGCACCGAATCGATTTCATCGCGTTCGGGTTCGATTTGTAACTCGTCCCAGGGACGACGCCGAAATATCCGTTCTCCGGATTCACCGCGTAGAGCCGGCCGTCCTTCCCGATTTGCATCCAGGCGATGTCGTCGCCCACTGTCGTGACCTTCCAGCCTTTGAAATGTGCGGGCGGAATGAGCATCGCGAAATTCGTTTTGCCGCACGCGCTCGGGAATGCCGCCGCGACGTAATGCTTCCGCCCCTCCGGCGATTCGACCCCGAGGATAAGCATGTGCTCCGCGAGCCAGCCCTGCTTGCGCGCGAGATAAGAACCGATGCGCAACGCGAGACACTTCTTGCTCAGCAAAACATTCCCGCCGTATCCGGACCCAACCGAGATGATCGCGTTGTCCTGCGGAAAATGGCAGATGAAGCGACACTCGGGATTGATGTCGAGCAACGAATGCACGCCGCGATTCCATTCTCCGTTCGCATCCGCACCCAGCCGTTTCACCGCGACGGCGCCCATCCGCGTCATGATCCGCATGCTCAGGACGACATAAATCGAGTCGGTGATTTCGAAGCCGACTTTCGTGAGCGACGAATCCGGCGGGCCCATGATGTAGGGCACGACGTACATCGTGCGACCGCGCATCGCGCCGGCGAGCATGCCGTGAAGTTTCGTGTAGGTCTCCGCCGGCTCGGCCCAATTATTAGTCGGGCCCGCTTCTGCCCTGGTCGGCGTGCAGATAAGCGTGAATTGCTCAACCCGCGCGACGTCGTTCTGATTAGAACGATGCAGGAATGACCCCGGATTTTTTTCCTGGTCTAATTTGAGCACCACGCCGAGGCGCTGGGCCTGTTCGAGCAGGTAATCGTTTTCTTTTTCCGAACCATTGCACCAGAAAATATTTTCGGGCTCGGTCAGTCGGGCTACTTCCTGGACCCAATCCAGCACCGCCTGGTTGGTCGGTTTCGAATCACCGACTCCGCTCGGCGGCGAAATGGCTGGCGCGAGATTATCCATAAATTTCCGTCTCGATCTTCAGGCCTAAACGCGTCGAGAGAATGGTTATTTTCTCCGCTTCAGCCGCTTCTCCAAGTAAATTCTCTGGAGACGGCCCGCCCTCGGGCGGTTGGTGCGAGCGAAAGCTGCGCGGGTCGCGCCGCCGTTTCCTTGAGTGCCGACCCGATTGCCACGGCCCGAGGGGCGGGCCGTCTCCAAGGACAACGCCGCTTGCGCGAAATGATCGCGCACACGTAATTGAAACATGTTCGGAGTCACCTCCGATGACTACCAGCCGGTGACCTGGGTGGGACGTCATCCGATCCACGTCACAGCATTACTCGTGGGTCTTCACGTTTTCGCCGCAGTCGTGGCCTGCTTTATCGGCGGCATCGGGATCTTGGGACATCTTGCGTTCGACAGCACGCTAGTCTTGCAGCGCGGAGAAGTCTGGCAGCTGGCTACCTACGCGTTTGTCCATTCTCCCTCGGGGCTCCTCTGGTTCGCGATCGAGATGTATATGCTGTTCGTTTTCGGGCGCGAAGTGGAACGTTTCATCGGCAGCCGCGCGTTCCTCGTTCTCTATCTCATCCTCCTGCTCGCCCCGACTTTGCTGCTCTCGCTTTGGGGACTGGGTCAACGGACAGGCCTGGCCGGCTCACCTGCCTTGCACTTCGGAGTGTTCGTCGCGTTCGCCACTATTTATCCAAACGTGGATCTGCTCTTGCGGATCATGGCTAAATGGGTGGCGATGGCACTGGCCGGAATCTACACCTTACAGTTGATCGCTTTCCGCGATTGGTCGGGCATGGCGGTGCTCTGGGTCAGCATCGGTGCGGCATTTCTCTTTGTCCGGATGCGCGGAGCTGGTCCGGAACTAGCCTGGTGGGGCGACTTCAAATCGCGCTGGCAACCGAAGCCGAAGTTCCATGTCGTTCCGCGCGTTGCGCCACGCCGCGCGGCGGACTCTGAAAATATCCATGAATCGATCGACCCGGTCCTCGACAAGATTTCGAAACAGGGCATCAACAGTCTGACCGCGTCCGAACGGAAAGCGCTCGACCGGGCGCGCAATCGTCTCTTAAAGAAACCGCAGTGAGCGGATCGATTGACGGCCGCGCCGCTCGTCTTCGTCTGAGCGTGGTCGTACCTTCCTGGCGGGACACTGGAAACCTGGCGGTGCTTCTGCCGGTCTTGTCCGCCCTCGACCGCGTGGCGGAGATCATCGTGGTGGACGCTTCCGCGGACATCGAGTCCGAGCGCATCGCTCTCGCCCACGGCGCGACTTTCATTGCCTGTGCGACGCCTAATCGCGGCGAGCAAATGAACCTGGGCGCGGGCGCGAGCAGCGGGGACGCGATCGTGTTTCAGCATTCCGACACCGACCTGGGGGAGGCGCACCTGGCCGCGATCGAAACAGCGTTGTCCGATCCCGAAATTGTGGGCGGCGCTTTTTACCGCAAATTCGACGGCCGGCATCCGCGCTTGATGTGGCTGGAAACCGTCGCGCGTTTCCTGACCCGGCATGGCGGCACCCTTTACGGCGACCAATCAATTTTTGTCCGCCGCGCAGTTTTTATGAAGCTGGGCGGCTTCGCGAAAATTCCGCTGATGGAGGACGTCGAGTTTTCCCGAAGGTTGCGCGCGGCAGGGAAAGTCGCGGTGCTCGATCCGCCGGTGCGCTCCTCGGCGCGGCGTCATCTGCGCAAAGGCGCGTGGCGAACGAGCATCCAGAACGGCCTGTTCATCGTGCTCTATAATCTTGGCGTCTCGCCGTATCGGCTGCACCGCTGGTATTACAGCGCGGCGAAAAGCCGAGAGGCGCGCGCCGAAATTCTGTCGTCCTAACACTCACCCCCCAGCGCGAGGGCGCGCCGGCTCCATATTGACCGGCAGCTGATCTTTGGAGACGGCCTCCGCTGCACGAACGCACAACGCTCCTGAATTATTCCACCAAGTGCGCTCCGGAGCGGAGTATCTCCACGAACTCTTCCGCGTTCGCCACTGCGATTAATTCATCACGTTTCCGCTGGTCTTTTACCACGCGAGCGACGGCACCGACACAGACCAGGTAGTCGGTCACCATTTGTCTGGGCACGCCGAAAAGGAAAATCAGATGGACCAATTCTTTCGACGGCCCAAAGCGAATTCCCGGCGTGCTTCGCCCAATCGCCAGCGAAATTTTGTTCACGAGGTCCGTTCGCGCATGGGGAAACGCCACGCCCTCGCCGGTGTTTGTCGAGGTCCTTCCCTCTCGCTCCATAACCGCGTCCGCGAACTTGAAGAAATCCTGCACATGCCCGTGGTCGCGCAGCAGTTCCGCCAATTCCAAAATCCCTTCCGCCGCAGTCCCTTCGCGTAATTCGAGCGCGACCAGATTTGGATCGAGGATTTCGGAAAGCAGGGCCGACATTGGAAGCGCGCGCTGGATTGATTGGATTGACGGGGTAATCCGAGTTATCGAATTATCCAGGGACTCGTGGCAACTCAAAACCAATCCGCCGGGCTGAGCGAAGAAGCGACTATCTCGCTCCAAAAGAGCCTTTACGATCCTGGCTACGTCAATGCGATGTCGCATTTCTACCGGGGCGAGCTCGGGCGGATCATGATCTGGCGGCAGCGCCTCGACATCACCACGAACTGGGCCATCACCAGCAGCACCGCCATTATCACCATCGCGTTTTCCAACCGCGAGGTCCCGCACATTATCTTCTTTTTCAATCTCGCGATCGTCTGGGTCATGCTCTGGATCGAAGCGCGACGTTACCGGTTTTACGACGCGTTCCGCGCCCGGGTCCGGATGCTCGAAGCGCACTTCCTGGTTCCCATGGTGATGGAGAACCGGGAGATGCTCCAAGGCGAATGGAAGAAACTCGTCTGCGAAGATTTGATCCTGCCATCGTTCAAGATCAGCCGGTTCGAGGCTGTCGGGCGCCGGCTAAAGCGTAATTACGTTTTCATCTTCATCCTCATCATGGTCGCGTGGGTGACGAAGATTTTCCTGCACGCAACGATGACGCT
>JBEEHV010000002.1:0-122530 GCA_041167585.1 Verrucomicrobiota bacterium | reverse complement strand
CGGTGGGTCTGATTACGCGAGAGTGATTTTTCGTGGCCTCGGTCCTTCCATCGCGGTGAACCGCGCGCCGGTTCCCGGAACGCTGGCCGATCCGACCCTGGAGTTGCACGATGGCAACGGCGCGGCGCTTGCCTTCAACAATGACTGGAAAGATTCCCAGCAAACGGAGATCGAACAAAGCGGCCTGGCGCCGGCGAACAATCGCGAGGCCGCCATCATCGGCAATTTCGCTCCAGGCCAATACACCGTGATCCTCCGCGGGAAGAACGATACCTCTGGCCTCGGTCTCGTTGAAGCTTACAAGCTGAATTAGCCGCACCCGTTGGTCGGCTAATTCGCCACGGCGCGGTTAACGCGCTTGGATATTCCGACGGGGTTTCCTAAGCTTCGAACCTTCGTGCAACATAAAGAAGATTACGTCCTCAAGCTTCTCGAAGACGCGGGGCTTGTGACTCAATCCCAAATCGAGAGCGCCCGGTCGCGCTTGAACGGCTCCGGGAACGCCGTCGATCTGCTCATCAAGGAAGGGGTCGTTTCGGAAAGCGACGTGTCGCGCAGCCTCGCGGCGCAGGCCCACATGGATTGGGTCGATCTCTCGACCAAGATTATCCCGCCGGAAGTAATCAGTCAGATTCGGGCGGAAGACGCGCGGCGATTCAAAGTCATTCCAGTCGGCTTTGGTGAGACAGGCTTGATCGTGGCGGTGACCGATCCACTCGATATCGACACGATCGATAGCCTTAGCTTCTTGCTCCAGCGCGAAATCGAGCTGGTCTGCGCCAGCCCCGATAAGGTCCGGCAGGCGCTGATCAAATATTACGGCACGGCGGACGAAGCCTCGGACGTCCTGGCCCAACAGATCGGACACGACGTCGATCTCGGGGTCGAGATCATCGAAGGCGGCGGGGACATCAGCGCGACCGATGAAGCCGACGCGCCGATCATTCGCATGGTCTCGATGCTCCTGATTGAAGCGCACCGCCTCGGCGCAAGCGACGTGCATCTCGAGCCGCTCGATAAAAAATTCCGCGTCCGATTTCGCATCGATGGCGTCCTCCAGGAAATGCAGTCGCCCCCGAAGCGGTTGCAGTCCGCCATCGTCAGCCGGCTGAAGATCATGACCGGTTCGATGAGCATCGCGGAAAAACGTCTGCCGCAAGATGGCCGCATCCAGGTCCGGATCGCGCGCAAGCCGATTGATCTCCGCGTTTCCACCATCCCGACCAACCACGGCGAAAGCGTCGTGATGCGCGTGCTCGATAAATCGAGTCTCATGCTCGGCCTCCCCGAGCTCGGTTTCTTCAGCGACGACCAGGAAGTGTTCGAGCGCCTGCTCCGCCTCCCGGACGGCATCCTGCTCGTGACCGGCCCGACCGGTTCGGGCAAAACGAGCACACTCTATTCGTGCCTTAATTTCATCAACAAACCCGACCGCAAAATCATCACGGTGGAAGAGCCGATCGAATATCAGATGAGCGGCATCAACCAGGTCCAGGTCAACGCTGATGTCGGCATGACCTTTCCGGTCGCGTTGCGTTCCATTTTGCGGCAGGCGCCGAACATCATCATGATCGGTGAGATCCGCGATCTCGAGACGGCCACCATCGCGACCAACGCGAGCCTGACCGGGCATCTCGTTTTCAGCACGCTCCACACGAACGACGCGCCGTCGGCCGTCGCGCGCCTGGTCGATATCGGCGTCCAGCCTTTTCTGGTGGCGTCGTCCGTCCGCGCGATCATGGCGCAACGTCTCGTCAGGCGGCTTTGCGCGAATTGCCGGCAACCGGGGGAATTGAGCGAGACCGAGCTGCGCGCCCTGAATCTGGAGCCTTCCCAAATGAGCGAAGCGCAGGTCATGAAGCCGGCCGGTTGCGAGCTTTGCCGCAACACCGGTTACAAAGGCCGGATGGGAATTTTCGAGATGTTCATCATCGACGACGATGTCCGGCACATGATCAACAATCGCCGTTCCACCCTGCTCCTGCGCCAGCGCGCGCGCGAGCTCGGCATGCGCACGCTCCGAGAAGATGGCGTCCGCAAAGTCCTGGCCGGTCTTACCTCGGCCGAGGAAGTGATTTCGATAACGCTTGGAGACGTGAACTAATCAGCGAATCAACGACTTAGTGAATTAACGAATCATGAAATCCCCAATCGCTAAATCACTAAGTCGCTCAGTCGCTAAGTAATCATCGTGAACGCGCAGCAAATCACCGACCTGTTTGTCGAACAACAGGTCCTCCAACCGTCGCAAGCCGAAGACGTTTTGCAGGAGGCGAACCTCAACGGGAAAACCATCGAGCAGGCGCTGGTCGACAGCGGGTTCGTGGATGAGCGCGGATTTTACCAGGTCATCGCCGATGCGCTCGGGACCGATTTTGTCGATCTGGGCGAAGCCGAGATCGCGCCGGAAATTTTGCGTCTCATTCCGGGCGGTCTGGCGCGCTTGCATCGGGCGCTGCCGATCGCCGCGAGCGATAACACCCTCAGTGTCGCGCTGGTCGATCCTCTCGACCCGCAGGCGGCGGAAGACCTGCGCTTTGCTCTGGGTAAGGACGTGCACGTTGTCGTCGCGGCAACGGACGAGGTCGAGGAACGGATCAAACGTTATTACGGGACCGACAGCTCGAGCATGGAGGACATCCTCAAGCAGCTCGGTGAAACCGGCGAGCTTCTTGCGTTGCGCGGGAAAGACGAGAGCGCGATGGCGGTCGAGGCCGAGGCGAACGCCACGCCGATCATTCGTTTTGTCGATCTGATCCTGTTTCAGGCGATCCAGGACCGGGCGAGCGACATTCACTTCGAGCCGTTCGAGAACGAATTCAAAATCCGCTACCGCGTCGATGGCGCACTTTACGAAATGGCGCCGCCGCCGCGTCATCTCGCGCTACCGGTCATCTCCCGCGTCAAGGTGATGGCGAACATGAACATCGCGGAGCGCCGCCTGCCGCAGGACGGACGTATCCAGAAGAATATTGCGGGCCGCACCGTCGATTTGCGCGTCTCCACCCTGCCCACGCAATTCGGTGAGAGCGTCGTGCTCCGCGTGCTCGATCGCTCCACCGTAAACCTCGACCTCGAATCGCTCGGCCTGCCCGAATACATTCACGATTACGTCATCGAGGTCATCAATCGTCCCAACGGCATCTTCATTGTCACCGGCCCCACCGGCTCTGGAAAAACGACGACGCTTTATTCCTGCCTGCGCAAGATCAATACGATCGACTCGAAGTTGCTCACGGCAGAAGAACCGGTCGAATACGATCTGGAAGGGATCGTGCAGGTGCCGGTGAATGAAGCCATCGGCCTCACCTTTGCCCGCGCGCTCCGCGCATTTTTGCGGCAGGACCCCGATCGCATCATGGTCGGCGAGACGCGCGACTTGGAGACGGCGCAAATTTCCATCCAAGCCTCGCTGACCGGACACCTCGTCTTTACCACGCTGCACACGAACGACGCGCCCGGGGCCATTACGCGCCTGATCGACATGGGCGTGGAGCCGTTCCTCATCTCATCCACGCTCGAAGCAGTGTTGGGCCAGCGTTTGCTCCGCAGCATTTGCCCGCAATGCCGCACCACCTACGAGCCGAGCGAATCGCTCCTGGCGCAGCTCGGTCTCGCGCGCCAGGACATCGGCGAAAAGCATTTTTATTACGGCAAAGGCTGCGACGCCTGCAACCAGACCGGCTACAAGGGCCGCAAGGGCATTTACGAATTGATGAAGATCACCGATCCGCTACGCGAGTTGATCAACGAACGGGCGCCCAGCGTGACGCTCAAAGAAAAGGCGATCGAGCTCGGCATGGTCTCGCTTAGGAACGACGGCCTGCGCAGCATTTTCGCCGGCGACACGACGGTTGAAGAGGTGCTGAAATATACGTGAGGAAAATGACGAATTACCGAATGCCGAAGGCCGAAGAAAATTTCGCGATTGCTTCGTCATTCGTCATTCGTCATTAGTCATTCCACTCCATGCCCCGCTACACCTACGTCGCCCTCGATGCGCGGGGCCAGGAATCCACCGGACTTGTGGATGCCGCGTCGACCAATGATGCGATCGGGCAGCTCAGGCAGGCGGGTTATTTTCCCACGAACGTTTTCGAAGAGGGTACCGGCGGAAGCGCGGATGGGAAAAAAGCCGCGAAGCGCGCCGCCAAACCGGCGAAAGCGGAACGCACGGGCACTGGCAGCAAGAACATCGTCCTGTTCAAGCGCAAATCGGTTAAGCCGAAGATCCTCATGATCTTCACGCGCCAGCTCGCGACCTTGATCGACGCGGGCCTTCCCCTGCTCCGATCGCTCACCGTTCTCGCGAAACAGGAGCGCGATTCGGTCCTGAAAGGCACGATTAACAAGCTGGCCGACTCCGTGCAGGGCGGCAGCACTTTTTCGGAAGGGCTCGCGCAGCATCCGAAGCTCTTCAACGATCTCTACGTCAACATGGTCCGCGCGGGCGAGTTGGGCGGCGTGCTCGAGCTGGTTCTGACCCGGCTCGCGGAATTCCAGGAGAAGGCGCAGAAGGTCAAAAACAAGGTCGTCGCCGCGATGGTCTATCCCGTCATCGTGCTCTTGCTCGCCGTGGTCATCATGACCTTCCTCATGATTTTCATCGTGCCGAAGTTCCAGACGATTTTCCACGACATGCTGGGCGACAAACCGCTTCCGGTGATCACGCTCTTCGTCATCGGGCTCAGCGACTACATGCAGAATCATTGGGGCATCCTGCTCGGCGGCGTCGTCTTCATCATCGCCGCCTACAAGTTCGCCTCGAAGACAAAGGGTGGCCGCGGAATTCTCGATCGGATCAAACTGCGCGCGCCGCTCTTTGGCGACCTCATTCGGAAGACGTCGATCTCGCGCTTCTCGCGCACGCTCGGAACGCTGGTCACGAGCGGCGTGCCCATTTTGCAGGCGCTCAATATTACGCGGGAGACGGCCGGTAACACCGTCATCGCCCGCGCCATTACCCAGGTGCACGACAGCGTGAAGGAAGGCGAATCAATCGTGCTGCCGCTGGAAGCGAGCGGCGCCTTTCCGCCCATGGTGATCAGCATGATCGACGTGGGGGAAGAGACGGGCCAATTGCCCGAGATGCTTTTGAAGATCGCGGAAGTTTACGATGACGAAGTCGACAACTCCGTCGCCGCGCTCACGTCCCTCCTCGAGCCGATCATGATTGTCCTGCTAGCGTTGATCGTCGGCACGATTGTCATCGCGCTTTTCATGCCGCTCATCAGCATCATCAGCGGGTTGCAGCAGCAAAGTTAGAACAATGACGAAGGAAGGATGAAGCGGGCACGTTCGTCATTCGTCATTCGTCATTCGTCATTTCGCGACGCAGTTGCGTTCACGCTCATCGAGATACTCGTCGTCATCACGATCATCCTGGTGCTGGCCGGACTGATCCTCGCGACGTCCAGTTACGTCCAGACCAAGGGCAAGCGCTCCCGCGCCGAAGCCGAGATCGCCGCGATCTCCGCGGCGTTGGAGAATTACAAGGCGGATAACGGGATCTATCCGAGCGGAACGGAGACCAACGACCTGAAGGCAAATTCTATGGGCAACCCCACCGTGACGGCATATAGCGCTGCGAGTCTTTTCCTTTACAAGGCTATCAGCGGAGATGCCGATAACGACGCGGGCCGCGTTGCTGAGACGAAGGCGTACTTTCCGTTTAAGCCAAACCAACTCTATCCCACGGTCCAGACACAGGCCGTGACGTTCATAAAAGATCCATTCGGAAACTCCTATGGGTATTCGACCGTCAAAGCATCTGCGCCTAGCGGCCCGGATGGCTACAATCCGACCTTCGATCTTTGGAGCACAGCGGGCACCACTACCGGGACCGCATCAGATCAAGCCCAGTGGATTAAGAATTGGTGAGTCGGCACGCCCTCGTGCCGTGGACTGGAAGCGACGCTGGAACCGCGCTTACCGCGCGTCGGTGTGGACGACGATCACAACGCGGCGATTCGGACGCTGACGCTCGATCTCGGCCTGCTCTTCGGGCGTATTGACCGCCACAGGCCGTGGAACCACCAGAAATTTACTCGCGCCATAACCGCGCGTGTTGATTTGCGCCGGATTGATCGCCATCACGTCCACCAAATATTGCTTCACGCTGTCGGCCCGGCGTTGACTCAACTCAAGATTGTAATCCGGCGAACCAAGTGAATCGGTATAGCCTTCCACCGAAAAGGTCGCCTTCGGATTGCGTTTGATCAGCGTGCCGAGTTTCTGCAACTGGCTGATCGAGCTCGGCTGCAAATCGGCGCTGTCATAAGAAAAAAGCTGGTCGTCCGGCATCCGCAATTTCGTGCCGGAGCCGAGCGGCCCTTTTTGCGAGAGCAGCGAATCCAAATCGCTGAAGCCGGGCGAGCGGCTGCGGTTCGGTCCCGCGCTGTCGCCGGGAAGTTTCGTGAAGGTATTCGGCTTCTTAATCGTGGTGCTCGTGGCGAGCTCGGTTCCACTCAACGCGGGCTGCGGCCGGCCGGAGGTCGCCGAATCGGTTAGAAGATTTTGCTCGCGCTTCGCGTCCGGGCTTTTCGAAAGAGTTTGCGCGGTGGTCGACTCGATCTCCGTCATGACCGAATTCGCGTTCTCATCGACCTGCGGTTTGTCCGGGAGAACGTCACGCGTATCATCCGGCAGCGCGACGCTCGCGTGCACGTCCTGCAAAAGCTGGTCGAACGATTTCTTCTCGTCCGGGAGCTGCACATCGGTCTTGTCCGGGTCGGGCTTGGCCGCCGCGGCGGTTTGGTCCGCGCTCGGTTTGTCGAGCGGCTGCATGTCGACGCTCTTGACCTTGAAGGTGGGAGTCTGGACGCGCTCCTCCAGTCGGCTCGGAGCCGAGATAAAACTGGTCCGGTAAAAATAACCACAGAGCGCGCCATGCAGCGCGAGCGAAATCATCAGGCCGACCAGCAACCAGTTGCGCTGCTTGCTGCCTTCCAAGAGCGCTTCGTCGAAATCTGTAAAGTCTGATGTCCTCATTTACCTTGGGAAACAAACCGGCACCGTGACCCCATTGTCAAACGAACAGACGGGCGCAGACTTGCACGGCCGTTTCCAAATGAACCATAAGCTTCACTTGCACCTACACTTTAACTTTCACTTACACCTCTTTGGAAACGAAGCCGGAAGTGTAAGTGAAAGTTAAAGTGTAGGTGCAAGAAAGAGGCTTCAATCACACGCCGCCCGACTTCGTCCGCGCAATAAAAATCTGCACGGCCTTGCGAATTTCATCGGCCACCCGCGCCTCGGGCGAAACAAACTTCGGGGTGAACCACGGGAACAACCCGATCAGGTCATGCGTGACCAGGATTTGTCCGTCGCAATGTTCGCCAGAACCGATCCCGATCGTCGGAATCTTCAACGCGCTCGTGATCTCCCGCGCGGCTCCCGGGTTCACGATTTCCAGCACGACCGCGAACACGCCCGCCTTCTCCACCGCCTGTCCGTCGCGCACCAGCGCTTCGGCCTCCGTTTGGGTGCGGCCTTTCACTTTGTAGCCACCTTCCTCGCGAACGCTTTGCGGAAGCATTCCGATGTGTCCCATCACGGCGATTCCCTCGACCACGATCGCTTCAATTTGAGGAACGTGGCTGACCCCGCCTTCCAACTTCACTGCCTGCGCTCCCGCCTCGATCAGGGCGCGCGCCGTAGTCACGGCTTGCGCCGGATCGTCGTAAGTGTGGATCGGAAGGTCGGCCACCAGCAGGGCGCGCTTGACCGCGCGCGCGGCCGCCCGGGTATGGTGGACCATTTCCGCGAGTGTGACCTGCGTCGTGTCTTCGTAGCCAAGCACGACCATGCCTAACGAGTCGCCCACGAGGATGATGTCGATCCCGCTTTCATCGAGCAAACGCGCTGTCGGATAATCGTAGGCGGTCAGCGCGGTGATTCGCTCGCCCCGCACTTTTCTATCGTGAAAGTCCTCCATCGGGAGCGACCCTACCACTCACCCCCGACTCGCACCACTGCTCCTGAATTCGGGAGACGACGCAGCAGCGCGCGGACTGGCTCGGTTTGTTTCGGAAGAACCAACTCCGGGCTGATGTCGGCTAGCGGGCGCAAAACGAATTCGCGATCGATGATGCGCGGATGGGGCAACTGCAATTCCGCGGTCTCGATCTCCAGATCGCCGAAATAAAGAAGATCCAGATCGATCGATCGCGAAACATTTCGCGCATGCGCAGCGGGCCGGCCGAGTCTCTTTTCGATGGCCGCCAGCGCGTGCAATAAATCCTGCGCGTCGCCCGAGTATTCGAATTCGAGAGCGGCGTTCAGGAATTTCGACGCGCCCTCTTCGCAGCCCACCGGCTCAGTTTCGTAAATGGCAGAAGCGCGGATAGGAGGGCGAACATCGTTAAGCGCGGCAATTTCGGCGCGCGCGTTGAGTAGATTGGCGAGCCGGTCTCCGAGATTGGATCCGAGCGCGACTCCAGCTTTCATCGCGTTTCAATACTCTTCTGTAGCGGCAGGCGTGTCGCCTGCACTCCGCGGCCGAGACGGCCGCCTCTACATCTTTGACGCGGCCGGGATCGACGATCCCAGCTACAACCCGAGCACATCTTCCATGGTGTAGAGACCCGGCGATCGTCCAATCACCCAACCCGCGGCGCGCAGCGCCCCGGCGGCAAAGGTTTCCCGGCTCGAGGCTTTGTGCGCCAGCTCGAGCCGTTCGCCCCGGCTGGAAAATGTCACCGTGTGATCGCCAACAACATCGCCGCCCCGAATCGAATGAACCCCGATCTCCGCCGCGGGACGCTCTCCAATCAAACCCTCGCGGCCATGCGCGACATTCTTCGCGTAATCGAGCTTTCGCACCTCGCACAGGATCTCCGCGAGCTTTCTGGCCGTGCCACTCGGTGCGTCTTTCTTCAGGCGATGATGCATCTCCACGATTTCGAGATCGAAATCCGGGCCGAGCATTTCCGCGGCTTTTCGCGTCAGCCAGAAGAGTGCATTCACGCCGACACTGAAATTCGGCGAGAAAACAACCGGCAGAGATGCGGCCGTCTTCTTGAGCAGCGCGCGCTCTTCGTCTGAATGCCCGGTGGTGCCAACCACCAGCGGTTTATTCGCGCTCAGGCAGACCTGGCAGATCGCTTCGGTCGCGCTCGCGTGACTGAAATCGATTACGACATCGCAGGCGCCGATCTCTCTCGCGAGATCATCGCCTTGATCCAGCGCCGCCGCGATCGCCGCGTTCGCGCCTTCCGCCGCAGCGGTGATTGCCTGCCCCATGCGGCCTTTCGCTCCGACCAGGAGCACGCGCACCGGCTTCATCTTAGCCGGTCCCCTCGAAGGCATCGAGGGTGGTGCGCAACCGCGCCGCGTTCGCCTTCGACATTTCACAAAGCGGCAGCCGGCATTCCGCCGACATCACCCCGCGCCACGCCAGCGCTGTCTTCGCCGGAACTGGATTCGGTTCAATGAACAAATCCTTGAAGATCGGCAGCATCTTGAGATGCAGCTCGCGCGCGGATTTCACGTCGCCCGCCCGGTAGGCCTGCACCAGCGCGCAGACTTCCGCGGGAAAAACATTCGACGCGACACTGACCACGCCGACCGCGCCAACGGAGAGAAACGGCAGCGTGAGAGAATCATCACCGCTCAAGATAGTGAAAGCCTCCGGCAAGCGCGAACGCAGATCGCTCACGCGATCGACACTGCCGCTCGCTTCCTTGATCGAGACAATGTTTCGGCAACCGACCGCGAGGCGTTCCACAGTCTCCGGTCCGATGTCCACCGCACAACGTCCCGGAATATTATAAAGCATGATGGGTGAAGCCGTGGCCTCGGCGATCGCGCGAAAATGCCGGAACAAACCTTCCTGGCTCGGCTTGTTGTAATAAGGCGCCACGACCAGCATTCCATCGACACCCAGTTTTTCAGCCGCCGCCGTGGCCGCGACCGCCGCCGAGGTGGAATTAGATCCTGTTCCCGCCAGGACCTGGCAACGTCCTTTTGCGACCTCCACCGTGATGCGAATTACCTGCTCCTTCTCATCGTGCGAAAGCGTGGGCGATTCCCCGGTGGTGCCGACTGCGACCAGGCCGTTGATGCCCGCTGCAATCTGCTCTTCGATCAATTTCTCGAGAGCCGGCAGGTCAAGCTCGCCGTCCTGAAACGGCGTGACCAGCGCAGTGTAGGTTCCTCGAAACATTCGTTAGGCCAGGGTGGACCAAGCGCTCCGTCGCTCGATGCGATGGGAATGGTTCAAAGCTTGATCGTCCCTTCGAAGACGAAATCGGCCGGACCCGTCAGCGTAACATTCTTGAACCCGTCGCCGATCTTATCGAAACCGACCTTCAATTCGTTCCCGCCGCGGACCAGGACGCCGATCGGTCCATCGACGCCTTCCGTCGCCGCAAAAACGAGTGCGCTGGCCACCACTCCCGTTCCACAGGCAAGAGTTTCATCTTCGACCCCGCGCTCATAAGTGCGAATCGAGATTTGCCGGTCACCTCGGCGCTTCAGAAAGTTCGCGTTGGCACCTTTCGGCGCGAAAAGCTCGTGGTGCCGAACCGCGGATCCGATTCGGCGAACGTCGGTGTTCTCCAAATCATCCACCGGGATCACCACATGCGGTACGCCGCTGTTCACAAAATGCCCGTCGAGCGTTTGGTCGCCCAACGGAATCTTGATCCCGAGCTTCAAATCTTTCGGTTCGCTCATCTGCAGGCAAACCAGTTCGCCCTGAAGATCGGCCCCGATCACTCCAGCCGGCGTCTCAAAGGAAAGCTTCTCGACCGGGCCGGCGACGTGGCTGGCGTAACGCGCAAAACAACGCGCGCCATTGCCGCACATTTCCGCTTCGCCGCCGTCCGCGTTGTAGTAACGCATGCGAAAATTCGCGCCGTTGGTGGGGCGCTCGAGCACCAGCACTCCATCCGCGCCGACGCCCCGATGCCGATCGCAAATCCTGGAGATTTGCTCAGCCCCCAACTGCACGTCGCCCGCCCGATTGTCGATCATGACAAAATCGTTCCCCGCGCCGTTCATCTTCGTGAAACGCAGCATGCGGACGTTGTACCACATTCTCCGTTCAAAGCCAAATCAACGCGCGGCGCGAGAGGGGTGTCAGACGGAGTTGCCGCACGAAGATCCAGGTCCTATCTGTGTGGGGTTCGTTTTGAAAAATAATCTCGCGAAAATCTTTGTCGGCCTCGCGCTTTTTTTCGGCGCGCGTCACATCAGTTTTGCCCAGATCGCTCCGGGCCGGTTCAACGACGTAATCCTCGAACAGATCCGGGAGATGCCACAGGGCGGACGCTATTCCGCTTCGCGGGTAGCCACGATCCGGCTGCAATCCGCCGCCCATTTCGAGTCCGGAAAATTCTTTGTCCTGCCCAACGAAGCGTCGCCGAGCTATTGCTCCGGCGCCACCTACCTCGTTTTCATGAAGACGATCGAGGCGTTGCGCGCGCGCGGAATGCTCCAGCTCGATTTCGCTACGCTGGAAAGCCTCATGATTCGGGGGCAGCGCGACGGTGAAGGCATCTGGGGTCGGTGGAATGCCAATGGTCCGGGGACGGCGCGGCTTTTCCATGAGATGGATCTCGGAACTAATTTCGACGACTTCGCCGAGGCGCAGCCCGGAGATTTCATGAAAATTTTCTGGTCGCCTGAAGTGGGGCGCGCCGAGCACGGGCACTCCGTGATCTACCTAGGGATGGAACGAAAAGCCGGAATGGATTACGTCCGTTTCTGGTCGAGCAATATCCCGACGGGCTATGGCGAGAAGAGTGTGCCGCGGGCCAAGATCATCCACGCTATTTTCTCACGCCTCGATGCCCCGGGGAATTTGTCGCGGGTGCAAAGCGCGCCGCCGGTGGACAAATATCTGGCCAGTCTTTTGAGCTCAAGTTCGAGCTACGAAGAAGCCAGGAAAAAGTGCGGAATGTGACGGCGCCCGCCGTCAGACCGCCTTGGTGGCGGCGGCAAGCGGAGCGACGAATGCCGCGATTCGATCCGACAGATCGGATGCCGCGCCGGCTTCGCTGATCTTCTCCACGATGGCGCTCCCGACGACGATGGCGTCGGCGAACTGAGCGACTTCGCGGGCTTGCGCCGGACTTGAGATGCCAAAGCCAACCGCGATGGGCAGCTTCGTGCATTCGCGGATCAGCGCGACACGCTCGCCGAGTGACGACGCCACGCTGGTTTGCACGCCAGTCACGCCCTCACGCGAGACGTAGTAAACAAAGCCGGCGGCGCGAGCGCAGATGCTTTGGATGCGGTCCGGGGGGGTGGTCGGCGCGATCAGGCGAATATGCAGAAGGCCGCTGGTTTCCATCTCCAAATCTTCCTCCGGGGGAAGATCGAGGATCAGGAGCCCATCCACGCCGGCTTCGCTCGCTTCGTGGTGAAAGCGGTCGAAGCCGAATTGGAAAATCGGATTGAGGTAGGTGTAGAGAACGATCGGGATCTGCGAGCGCGCGCGAATTTGGCGGACAGAATCGAGCACGCCCTGGACGGTGGCGCCCGCTTCCAGCGCCCGCTGAGCGGCGAACTGGTTCACGAGGCCGTCCGCCAGCGGATCGGAAAACGGGACGCCGAGCTCGAGGAGGTCGGTGCCGGCTTTTTCCAGAGCGAGAGCAAGATCGACAGTTTTCGCCAGACTCGGATCGCCTGCGCAGATGTAGGCGATGAAAGCCTTTTCGTTTCGGGCACGAAGGGCTTCAAAGCATTGCTGGATTCGATTTTGCATGAGGTCGGCTTACCTTGAGGAACGTGGAGGGAAACGTCCAACGTTCAATGAAAGAGCCCGGAGAGAAGACGCTAACGATCAATGAGATCTACCACTCGATCCAGGGAGAGAGCACCTGGGCGGGCGAGCCGTGCGTTTTTGTGCGCCTGACCTTTTGCGATCTCCGCTGCACCTATTGCGATACGGAATACGCATTTTACGAGGGGAAGAAACAAACGCTCGCTGAAATCGTGACGGCGGTCGCCGCGTTTCGATGTCCGCTGGTCGAGATCACCGGAGGCGAACCGCTCCTGCAGAAAAATGTGCTGCCGCTCATGACGATGCTCGCGGATGCGGGCCACACGGTTTTGCTGGAAACCAGCGGAGCGCATGATATTTCGGCGGTCGATCCGCGGGTGCATCGGATCATGGATTTAAAAACGCCTGGCAGCGGCGAAAGCGCGCGGAATCTTTTTCCAAACGTCGAGCACCTGACCCAGGGCGATGAAGTGAAATTCGTGATCGGTTCGCGCGAGGATTACGAATGGTCGCGGGAACAGGTGATGAGCCATGGGCTGGCCCAGCGCTGTCGCGCGGTTTTGTTCTCGCCCATCTTTGGCCGGATCGATCCGCGGGAAATCGTGGATTGGATTTTGGCAGATCGGTTGCCGGTCCGGTTCCAATTGCAGATGCACAAGTTCATCTGGACGCCGACGAAGCGCGGAGTGTGAGAGGGCGTGAGAGAGGCGTGTCATCCCGAGCCGCGCAGACGGCGAGGGATCTCACAGTCGGTCTAAGATTACACTAACTACGTCGATACGTTCGGCAGTTTGCACTGCGTGGTTCGCGTGAGCAGAGCTTGAGTGGATTCTCCTGCGACTGTGGGGTCCCTCGCCGTCTGCGCGGCTCGGGATGACATGCGCATTGAGCAGTGCGACTTTGGCCGACAATGCGCGCTCGCCTGACCAAAGACTTTACCTTCGAAGCCGCTCAGACATTGCCCAACGCGCCTGCAGGCCACAAATGCCGGCAGATGCACGGGCACAGTTTCAAAGTCGAAATTTCAGTCGAGGGCGAAGCCGATCCGGCGACCGGCTGGGTCTACGATCACGCGGAAATCGGCGCGGCGATGAAGCCGCTGGTACAGCAACTCGATCACGCCTACCTCAACGAAATTCCTGGGCTGGAAAATCCGACGATCGAAAACATGGCCGCCTGGTTCTGGCAGAAACTTCAGCCGCTCTGCCCCGGCCTTTGCGAGATCGTCGTGCACGAAACGCCGACGGCGCGGTGCAGTTACCGCGGCGAATGATCGCTTCTGTAGCGGCTTCGCTGTGCGAAGCGCGAGAAAGAGCCACGCATCGCTACGAGCCGCCCACAGGGCGGCTGCTACAGAATTAATGCTTCGGCGCGCGGACGGTGCCGGTCTCGATCGCTGACCGGCGTTCCGCCACAATCCGATTCGCGATCTCTTCCACCATCTCTTCGAGCAACATGCGGAGATGCGTCTTCGGGCGATAATCAGCCGGCGCGATGTGTTTTACTCGATCGGCGTGACTCGATAGTTGGTAGCACTTCTTGAAACCAACGCGCGCCGGGTCGTCGGGATTGTAAACGGCAATCGCTTCACCGCCGTTTTTTTTCATCACGGTGAAGCAGGGCACATCAGTCGGACCGTCGCCGACGTAAATCATGTTCGGGAACGGTATCGGCCGAATCTCGGCGTCCATGTGATCGTTGACATCCTGCGACATATCGAGCAACCCTTTGTTGATCCGGAAAAGGTACTGCGTCTTTTGCGTGTGACTGATGACGCGCTTGGGAAACGTGATCCGATCCTGTTCATCGACGTCGAATTCGCAGCCAAAAACCGCGCGCACGAACGGCTGCAACCGGCTCCCATCGATCAAGACCTTCAGGCCGGAAGAAATGATGTAATGCTCGACCGAAATTCCGTGCGCGACCTGGTCCTCGGTGAGCAGGCCATGGCGGAAATCCTCGAACATTTCCGGGATGCCCTTGTAGAAATTCAGCTTCTGACCTAACGACTGCAGGTCCGCGTTGGTCGGCCGATCCATCCCGAGGGTGTCGAGCAGCACTTTCATGTAGGCCAACTCGTTGTCGTAGCCGTTGTCGCGGACCAGCTCGGAACAGCGCCGCCAGAAGCTCTCGGAATTGATCCCGAAAGCCGGGAAAACCGTCTCGTCCTGCATGTAACTGGGGCTGAGCGTCTGATCGTAGTCGTAAACGATCGCGATGGTGTTTTGCGGCGTGGACATGGGCAGAAGTTAGCGGATCGACGAGGTGAGAATCGGCGAATGATGGTTCGGGCTCAGGCGTGAGACAAAATCGGCGAAGAGCGGGGCGTAACTTTCATCGCGCTCCGGATGATACTGCACGGCGAGGGCGAAGGGATAATCGCGGAGCCGCATTTGTTCGATAATGTCGTCGTTTTTGCACCAGGCTTCCACTTCAAAACCGTCACCAAGCTTGTCGACGGCCTGATGGTGGGAGCTGTTCACCTTCTCGAAGCGATGCGCGGCCGAGCTGTCGATGCGCAAGGGCTGCACATTGTGATCCCGCATTTCCGGCGCGCCATGTCCCGGAATGTCGAGATGGAGCGTGCCGCCGAGCGCGACGTTGAAGAGCTGCATGCCCTTGCAGATGGCAAAAATCGGGAGACGCCGTTCGAGGGCATCTTTCGTCGCCGCAAGTTCCCAACGATCGCGCTTCGGGTCCACATCCTGGTCGAGGATCGAGGGATCTGGCACCGGCTGATTTAGAAACTCCGGCGCGATATCGGGACCGCCACTGAGGAGCAGGCCACCCATTTTCTCCATGGGAACCTCCTCGTTCATCGCATTCCAAAGCCGCACTTCCGGATGCGGGGCGAAGGCGCGACGGAACCAAATCTCGTCCTTCGGGCGAATCCAGGTGGCCACATTGAGCATGGCGGACTTTGCGACCCTTCATCTCCGTTGTAAATAGCAGGCCGCCATCATGGACGAACAAGCAAAGAGCGAGATGCTGCGCCAGGCGTGCGAACGCATCATGGGCGAAAGCAAAGCCGTGGCCTACGCCGTGGCGCTGCTTGATTACGAAACCGGCTTCCGTTTCTCAATCAACGCGGACCGCCGTTTCCACGCGGCGAGCACGATCAAGGTCGCCATCCTTCTCTCCGTCGCCAGGGCGATCGAACAGGGCCGGCTTCGGCTCGACGACACGCTCCATGTCCGAAACCGTTTCCTCAGCGCCGTCGATCAGACGCCCTTCCGCGTCGATGCAGAATCGGATGGTGACCCAGCGCTTCACCGGCTGGTCGGACGCACCGCGAAAATCTCCGACCTGGCGGAGTGGATGATCGTTTCCAGCAGCAATCTCGCGACCAATCTTCTACTCGACCACCTCACGGTGGAAAGGGCAGTGCAGGACCTGCGCGATGCGGGAGTCAACGGCGTCGAGCTCAGGCGCGGCGTGGACGACACGAAGGCGCACGACCAAGGATTCAACAACGAAACGACCGCGCAAGGATTGCTCGAACTATTCGCTACGCTTCGCGGCGACTTCTTGACGAAAACGAGCCGCGACCTCGTCATCACCATTCTCCTTCAGCAACGCTTCAACTCCATGATCCCCGCCCCGCTCCCAGCTCACGCGAGTGTGGCGCACAAGACCGGCGAAATTTCCACGGCGTGCCACGATGCCGGTATCGTCTATCTCCCGGAGCGCGAGCCTTACCTTCTCGTCGTCCTGACCGAAGTCGCCGCCGACAGTAATAGCCGCCGCGACGCAATCGCGAAAATCTCGGAGGCTGTTTTCCGCTGCCTGGTCGGATTGGAGGCGAAGCCGTGAACGGTCCGGCAGAACTGCGCGCGGTCGATGGATTAACTCTGTCCGCGGAGCATCGAGCCGCGCTGCGACCTGGCGAAGTGGTGCCCGACGAAAACGGGAAGCTCCATCATCTCCCGCGGTTCTTCTTTGAGGTGCCGAGCTGGGAGGAAGCGCTCTCGCTGCGCGTCGCGACGCATTTCAATCTCTCGGAATTGATGACGGTGGATTCACGCGAAACGGATTTGTTGCTGCGAACTTTCCCGCATTACGTCCCGTGCGCGATCCTGGCGCTGGCGCGTTATCTGGAAGATCTGCGACGGGAAGTGGACGCGCCGGTTTTTGTCAGCGCGAATGGCGGCTATCGCTCGCCCGCGCATCGGTTGAATACGGTCTCGTGCCTCCACAGCTGGGGAACCGCCGCGGACATTTATCGGATCGGGGACACGTATCTCGACAACGAAAAATCGATCGAGCGCTACAGTCGTGTCGCGGCTTCACTCGGTGCCGAGGTTTTCGTCGGCTCTTACGTGCCGGGAGACGATCACCTTCGGGTCGATCTCGGGTATCTCACTCTGGTTCCACGCCAATGCAGCGAAATCTAAAAGACCCTTCGAAAGCCGGCTCGCGGCTTCATCAGCCGCCGCCCCGGCCGGTTATTGGCCTGGAAGCGGAATTCTCTCTCTTCATCGATGACGTGCAGAAACGTCCGGAAGATATTTTCGGCACACCGCAAAATCTCGTGCGGCGAAAAATGATTCCACGCACGGGCCGCTCCTTCCAGCTCCCAGCGGGCGGCGCGATCTACTTCGACACCGGCGTGATCGAAGTCGCAACTCCGATCGTGGAACTGGAGCCGGGCTGCTGTTATCGCGCGACTCGATTGCTCTGGGAACAAATCCAATACCTGCGGAAAGAGCTGGATGCCTGGGCCGAGCGCGAAGGCTGCCGGGCGCGTCTCCAGGGTTTCAGCACGCACTACAACCTGTCCTTCAGCAATCCAAGCCGGTCGCGCGGGAGAACGATCACGAGGCTGGGGTATCTCCTCGCGCATGTGCTCCCGGCGCCGTTGATCCTGCTGGCCGCGAATCGCGAGAGCACGGCCGTGGGCGTGCGGCCTCGACCGGAACGAATCGAGGTGACCGCCGATTTCACCCCCGACGCCGCGCTGATGCTGGCGACCTGCGCGTTCATCGCCGGCGCGCTCGAAACGATGCGGACGTGGCCCGATTACGAATTAACGCAATTGGATGCTCATGGCATTCCGCGCCTGAGCGTTTTCGATTTGAAGAAACATTCTTCGCGGCGCGGGTGGAGGGTAATGGCTGCGTCGCTGGCGCGGAATCCCTTCACTTGCGACGTGAACAAAAAGTCGTGGAGACTCCGCGATGGGCGCGAGCTAACCCTGCGCGAGATCGCGGCGGAAACCGTGGCGCCCTTCCGGGAAAAAATCCGAGAATTTGGCGATGAGGAGACGCTCGATCACATCGAGGCGGTGCTCGAAGGATCGGCGCGGTCGCTGCTCGATTTTCCGGAAAGGCCGAAGTCGTACGAGGATGCGGGGCGGCAATTGGATTGGAACCGACGGCGGCAGCGGCGCTGGCCGCAGTCAGCCTATGAGAAGGTGATTCACCGCGTGATCGCGCACGAGTCGATCCTGATCAACGGAAAGCGTTACCGCCCGGAGCGGATGCGGGGCTGGTATGAGGTGGTATTTCGCGAACCGAAAACGGGCTCGCGCCACATTTTTAATCTCGATTATCTCGCCAAGCGGCTGGCCACGAAAAAGCTGTAGTCGCTCTTCAATGTGGGAAGGGGCCTTAGTGCCCCGACTATCGCGTTAATTGTCGGGGCGCTAAGGCCCCTCGCACATTTACAGCCCGAGCAACTCGCGGACGTATTTCACGGGCGGGCTGCCGAAAGAAAGGACACTGTCGTTGTATTTCTTCAGATCGAACTTGTCGCCGGCCTTCGCCTTGGCCCGTTCGCGCATCTCGAGATGTTCGGTCATGCCGATGAAGTAGGTCGAGAGCTGGGTCGAGCTGAGCCGCGCGCGTTTCCATTTCGCCACGGCTTCGCCTTCCTGTTGAAACCCTTCCTTCATCATCAGGTCGAGCGCTTCCTGTTCGCTCATATTTCCGGTGTGGATGCTTTGATCCAGGATCGCGTTGCAAATCACGCGGAGCCGCATCTTCAATTGCTGCATCTTCACCTCGGCCCCGCCGTAGCCGGCCTCGGCCATGACCTGCTCCGTATAGACGGCCCAGCCCTCGACAAACGTGCCGCTCTGGAAAATTGCGCGCACCAGGGTGGGCGCGTGAAACTCGTTGGCGTGCGCCAGTTGGAGGTAATGGCCCGGCATCGCCTCGTGCACGGTCAGGTCGCGGACCATGAAGTTGTTGTATTCGCGGTAGAACGATTCCTTCCGCTGCGGCGTCCAATCTTTCGGGGTCGGCTCGCAGGCAAAAAACGTTTCCCCGTTTTTCTCGAGCGGTCCGGGCGAATCGCAGTAGGCAATCCCCTGCCCGCGCTTGAACTCCGGCATGACGATCACCTTCAACGGCTTGTCCGGCACTGAAACCAGATTGTTTTTGCGAACGAAGTCGGTCGCCTCCGTCACCACTTTTTGCGCGAGATCCACGATCGTGTTGTCGTCCGGTTTTTGCTCGGCCAGCTTGTCGAGGACTGCGGTCGTGACTTTTTTCTTGTCGCTCAGGGTGGCCTTGTCCGCGTTCGGAAAATATTTTTGGTAAAGCGGCAACGCGGTTTGATAAATCGCCGTCTGGGTCGCCGCCAGATCAGCCCTGGCCCGCTTGAGCAATTCTTCGACCGACAGATCGGAGGCCAGCTCGAAACGAAGTTTTTTCCGAAACTTCTCCATCCCGAGCCGGAAATCGCCGTCGGAGCGCGGAAGCAAGTCTTCCTGGAGCCATTTCCGGTATTCCTCCAGAGCGAGCGCGGTTTTCTCCTGAAGCGGCGCCAGTTCCTTCTTCATTTGCGGCGCGCGATCCAGGAGCGGATTGAGGCCTTCCCGGACGAAACCGATTGCGCCCTGGACCTGATCGATCGCGGTCTCGGTGTGGACCTTCGGCGAATGTTTCAGGTTCGCTTTGGCCTGGGCGATGATCGCGGGGATCCCTTCCATGCGCCGTCGCAAATTCGGGATGCGCTTCTCGGGCGAATCAAACTCGCGCGCGAAAATGGAATAGAGCCCGTTGGCCAGACTCTGGTTGTAGGCCAGCGGGTTCCAATCTTCGTCCTTCAATTCCTCGAGATCGAAGATTTCGTAATCGACGTTGTCCTTCAAAATTCGGAGATCGACGCTGTTGCCCGCGCTTAATTTCGCCTCAGGCCCAAACGCGTTCAGTTTTTCGCGGAACGATTTGGCTTCCGCCAGTTCCTTCGCGCGCGTCTCGGCGGAGTAATCCGAAAGCCGGTCGTCAAAGCGATGATCGCCGAGCTCGGTCGCCCGTTCGGGATGCGTCCGAAGCATTTGCTCGATGTAATCGTTCGCCAGCTTTTGGAACCGATCGTCGTCCGGCGTGGCCATCAAGTTGCCGACGGAGAACGCGACCACCGTAGCAATGGAAAGAAAGCGGGGTTTCAAATTCTTAGGTCGGCGTGCCGCCCGCCAGAAGCGGTTCAGTGATGCGTTCGTCCTCGGTGAGCTGGGACTGGAGGTAGGTTCGTTCCCGGTAGTGGCGAGACACGTAGATGTAAATCATCGACGTGCCCAGCATGAGGAGAGTGAAGAATCGGAAGTAATTCGCGCCTTCGAGATTCATCCCCATGGATTTGAGTTTCGGGATAAGGAAACTGATGATGGATGGAATTTGGTTTCCGAGCGCGATCGAAAGCAACCACATCGCCATGAGCAGGCTCTTCATCCGATTGGGCGCCTGGGTATAGGCAAACTCCAGGCCGGTGATCGACACCATGACTTCACCTGCGGAAAGAATGATATAGGCGAGAAATTGCCAACCGACGCCTGGCCGGCCGCCGTGGTCGATGTCGAGCTGGATCATCCAGATGATGACAAACGACAATGCGGTGAGGAAAAGCCCGATCCCGATCTTGCGCACTGGCGTAAGCGGGAAAACGCGACTGATCGCGGGGTAGAGCCAGTAATTGAACAACGGGATCATCGCCAGAATGAAGAGCCCGTTTACGACGTTGACTTGCTCCGGGAGAAAATTGATGCCGAGAAAATGCAGGTCCATCTTCTGGCATTGAACCGTCCATTCGCCGCCGCTGCTCTGGTCCCAAAGCGCCCAGAAAATCATGGTGAAGGCGAAGATTATCCAGACGCGCCCGAGGATACTGAGACCTTCCCTGCTCCTCAAATCTCTCAGGAAACCCAGGCCGCCCGGTGGCACGTGCACCATCTTTTTTCGACCAAGCCAGAAGACGATGGTGGCGATAAACATTAGGACGCCGGGCAGCCCAAAGGCGTACCTGGGACCCCAATTCGGATCACGGAGGAGAACCGGGCAGAGCCAGATCGAAAAAGAAGAGCCGAGGTTAATGGAAAAATAGAACCAGCCGAAAACGCGCGCGAGCATGTGCTTATTCGATTCCCCAAACTGGTCGCCGACGTTCGCGGATACGCAGGGCTTGATGCCCCCGGCGCCGATCGCAATTAACATCAACCCGATCGCGAGCACCCATTTTTGGCCAAAAGCGATGCCGAAGGACGTGTCCATTAAGGCGAGCGTGAAATGGCCGAAACAGTAAACGATGGAGAGATAGAGAATCGTCCGATATTTCCCCAGCCAGCCATCCGAAAGTATCGCGCCGAAGAACGGCACCCAGTAAACGGACGAGACGAACTGATGGAACCAGCCGTTCGCTTCGTTCTCGGGCATGCCCTCAAGCACGCCGGATTTGTTCACGAGAAATTGCGTCATGAACCCAACGAGGATGGTGCGCATCCCGTAGAAGCTGAAACGCTCCGCGCCTTCGTTGCCGATGATGTAGGGAACGCCGGGCGGCATCCCGGAAATGTTTGGCGGCGACGTCGCGTACTTGGGCTCAGCCATGGGCGTTCCTGTCTCCCTACGGCTTGGGTTTATCCGGGAAAAAATTCGCCGGCGTTGAGCGTGCGGCCGGGGACGCTGAGGCCACGGGTACCGCGGAAGCGGGACCGTCCCCACTCGCCTTTTCGTGCTCCGCCGGAATCTCGTCGACGTGATGGCGCTCGCAGGAGCAACAGAAAACCACCAATCCGGTTACCAGCGCGAAGCCGGCTCTGCGAAGAAAAAATCGCATAAGGTTCGGCACATAAGCGCCGGGCATCGCGGGGCGCAAGGAGGAAGATGCTGGATCCGCTTCTTGCTCGTGCTCGTGCTCGTGCTCGTGCTCGTGCGCGTGCTCTTGCTCTTCCTCTTGCTCGTGCTCGTGCTCGTGATCGTGATCGTGCTCGTGCTCGTGCTCGTGATCGAAAGGGACAAGCAGAATCGAGCACGAGCAGGAGCACGATTACGACTGCGCGCGATTGCGAATTGAAAGGGCATTTCGCCGGACTACTGTGAGCCGAAGTGGCCCGCTCGGTAAAAAACAATGCCTGGAATGAAGTCTTCGCTCTGATTCTGCTGGGCGCCGGCACCCTGCTTTTTCTCGCGCTCATATCCTACACACCGAGGGATGTTCCTTCCTGGGTCTGGTTCAGCCAGGTCTCTTCGCCGAATCGCCCCGCCCAAAATTTCATCGGCCCATTTGGCGCGATCATCGCGGGCTTCGCCTACCTGATGCTGGGCGCGGGTTCGTATCTGCTCGCCGTGGTCCTGCTCGGATTCGGCGGCGCGAAATTATTTTACTCGCGGCTGCGGGTCCTGCCGCGGCTCGGCTGGATCGTTCTCTTCCTCGTCTCCGGCGCGTGCCTGTTCCAATTGCAGACGCAACATCTGCAAGGCTGGCGCACCGCCTTCAATATCCAGGGACCGGGCGGTTGGGTCGGCTACGTCATCGGGAAGCAGTTGCTCCTCACCTGGATGGGTGGCGTCGGCTCGATCATTTTGCTGGCTGGCGTTTACGTGAGCAGCCTCATTTTGATGACGGGGCTGCGCCCGATCCACATTGTGCGGCAAACGGTGGCAGGAATCCGCGGCGGAGTGATCGCGTTTCGCGAATGGAAATTGAAACGCCGGCTCCGGAAATCGGACTTGAAGGAGCGGCTTGAGATCAGCCAGCAGGAACTCGCGAAACAACAGCGCGTGATCGAAAAGCAGTTGAAGAAAAAAGGCGCGCCGGTGCCGGAACCCGCCGGAGTTGTCGTCGCGCCCGAAGAACTCGCGAACCGGCCCAAACCCAGGGTCGTCGATACCACCGCGCTGCTGCCGGACGAACCAGCGCGCAAGAAACCGTCGCTCGCGGAATTGCGCGGCACCGACAAGAAGGCGAAATCCCACGCCGGCCTAACGAGTCAAACCTGGGACGCGGAGAATTACACGCTGCCGGGATTCGACCTGCTCGATGCGCACGACACCGAAGGCAGGACCGCAACCGACCCCGCGGAGCTCGAGCAAATTCAGCGCACCCTGATCGAGACGCTGGGACAGTTCGGGATCGCGGTCGCAGCGGGCGATATCACCAAGGGGCCGACCATCACGCGCTATGAAGTTTATCCGGCCAAAGGCGTGCGGGTGGACAAGATCGTCGCTCTTGAGCGCGACCTGGCCCGGGCCACCAGCGCGGAGCGGATCAATATTCTCGCGCCGATTCCAGGCAAGGACACGGTCGGCATTGAGCTGGCGAACACGCGCAAAGTCAAAGTGACGCTGCGCGAATTGCTCCAATCGCAGGATTGGGAGGATGCGAAAACCAAATCGAAACTTCCCCTCGCGCTGGGCAAGGATGTTTACGGGAAAACGATCATCGCGGATCTCGCGCAGATGCCGCACCTCCTCGTAGCCGGCACGACCGGCAGCGGCAAAAGCGTCTGCATCAACGCGCTGGTGGCGAGCATGATCTTCCGGTTCACGCCGGAGGAACTCCGCTTCATCATGATCGATCCGAAGGTGGTCGAGATGCAGGTTTACAATTCGTTGCCGCATCTGGTCATCCCGGTCGTGACCGACCCGAAGAAAGTGCTCCTCGCCTTGCGCTGGGTGATCGATGAGATGGAAAAACGCTACAAGATTTTCGCGCAAGCCGGCGTGCGGAATATCACCAGCTTCAATGGGCGTCCCGCGAAGAAGACGCAGAAGGAGCTCGATGCTGATGTAGGGGCGGGTGTCTCACCCGCTAACGAGCGCAACAACGCGGCTGAGACAGCCGCCCCTACCATCAAAGTGCCACGCGAAGATGAGCTCATTATTCCAGACCGGATGCCTTACATCGTCATCATCATCGACGAGCTGGCGGACCTGATGCAGACGGCACCGGCCGATGTGGAGAGCGCAATCGCGCGTATCACCCAGATGGCGCGGGCGGCGGGAATTCATCTCATCGTGGCCACGCAAACGCCGCGCGCGGACGTCGTCACGGGCGTGATCAAGGCGAACATCCCAAGCCGGATCGCATTCCAGGTCGCGTCGAAAATCGACAGCCGCGTCATTCTCGACGAGAACGGGGCCGACCGCTTGTTAGGCCAGGGCGACATGCTTTATCTGCCGCCGAGCACTTCGCGGCTGATTCGCGCGCAAGGCGTCCTCGTCACCGACGAGGAGATTCATCGACTGGTCGAATTCGTTTCCGCGCAAAGTCCGCCATCATTCGATCTCGCGATGCAGGACAAGCTCCAGTTATCGAGCGCGAACGCGGAGGAAGTGACCGAAGAGGACGAGGAGCTGGTCGAGAAATGCCTCGAAATTATCCGGCAGGAAAAACGGGCCTCGACCTCGCTCCTGCAACGCCGGCTCCGGCTCGGCTACACCCGCGCGGCCCGGATCGTTGATATTCTGGAGCAGCGCGGCATATTGGGGCCCGGCGAAGGCGCGAAGCCGCGCGAGATTCTCGTCGACCTCGACGCCGCGGTATAGCCGGGCGCCGCAGAAAAAAATTTCATGGAAGGCCTAGGCAAAAAATTACAGGACGCACGGAACGCACGAGGTCTCACGCTCGATGAGGTTTTCCGCGCGACGAAAATCCGCTCCAGCCGCCTCGAGGCGATCGAGAACGAGGATTTCTCGCAGTTCGACAGCCTGGCCTATTCGAAGGCCGCGGTCTTGATCTACGGAAAATATCTCGAGGTCGATGTTTCGCCGTACCTCGAAGCGTTTGAAACGTCGGAGAACGTGACGGTCGATGGCTATGCCTACTTGCAGGATAATCCTGCGCCGCCGCCGAGCCGCCCGGTTGTGATTCGAGAGCGGAGCAGTGGGGGTCGCGGATCGCTCCTTCCCTTTGCGATCGGCGTTGTGGTGCTAGTCGGCGGCTTCATGGCGATGAAAGCTATTCTCGATGTGCAACGTCTAAAACCAGCTCCGTCGCCGGCAGCAAAGACCTCACCCGCCGCGAGCGCGACGCCGGAAAAAATCATTGCGCCTCGTGCCGCACCGGCCGAGACCGCGACGCCGCCGCTTCCAGAAGCCACCATCGCGCCCACACCTGAGGCAACAATTGCGGTGGTCACGCCGACTCCCGCGCCCACTCCCCTGGCCAGCTCGTCGGAACCCGAGGTCCGCCGGGCCGAGCCGGTGAATCCGAAGGACGCGCCGAAATTCAAGCCGACCGCCACGCCATCTTCGACGCCGAAAAAAGTTCGCAGCCCGATGCCGCGTCCGAGTCTCTCCCCTCTGCCTCGATCAAGTCCGCGCCCCAGCCCGAGATAAGCGTCGCGTGAAAGCAGCGATCATAGCTGAGTCGCCTTCCGGCGTGAGCCTAAAGCCCAAGGTGGGAATGATCAGCCTCGGCTGCGCAAAAAATTTAGTCGATGCCGAGATCATGCTCGGCAGCGTTTTGCAGCACGGGATGGAAATCACCTCCGCGGCTGAGGAAGCGGACGTGCTCGTGGTCAACACCTGCGCCTTCATCGATTCAGCCAAGGAAGAATCGATCGAGGCCATTCTCGACGCGCACCAGCAGCGTGGCCTCGGGAAAAAGCCGGGACAGAAATTGATCGTGAGCGGTTGCATGTCGCAGCGTTTTTCGCGTGAGCTGCGCGACTCGCTTCCGGAAGTCGATGCGTTTGTCGGCCTCGACCAGGTGAGCGAGCTGGGCGCGATCGCCCAACGCGTGCTCGCGCAGGGTAACAACACCGGCCTGAGCTTTGTCACCGACCGTCCTACTTACATTCCAAACTACGACACGCCGCGCTTCCGGTTGACGCCGTCGCACAGCGCTTACCTGAAGATCGCGGAGGGATGCAATCATCCGTGCAGTTTTTGCGTGATCCCTCAAATGCGCGGCCGGCATCGTAGCCGGCAGCCGGCATCGGTTCTCTCGGAGATTCGTTCGCTCGTGGCGGAAGGCGTCAAAGAGATCAACCTGATCAGCCAGGACACGACCTATTACGGAATGGATCTGTGGGCGGCCAAAGCCGGCCCGCGCCAGCCGGTCGATTCCTCGCGCGGACCGACGCTCGCGGCGCTGCTCCGCGAGATGCAGATGATTGACGGCGATTTCTGGGTGCGGCTGCTTTACACGCACCCGGCCCATTGGAGCGCGGAATTGATCGAGACGATCGCGCAATGCGACAAGGTCGCGCGTTACATCGACATGCCGTTGCAGCACATCGAGGAATCGATGCTCGGACGCATGCGCCGCGAAACCAGCCGCGGCCACATCGAGGATTTGATCGGCTCGCTTCGCGCGGGCATTCCGGGCGTGGCCTTGCGGACGACGTTCATCGTCGGTTTTCCGGGCGAAACCGAAGCGGCGTTCGAATCGCTCCTCGAGTTCATCGAACGAACGCGCTTTGAGCGCCTCGGTGTTTTCAAATACTCGCAGGAGGAAGGCTCGCGGGCCGCGAAGATGGACGAGCAATTGCCGACGAAGATCAAGAACGAGCGCTATCGCCGCGCCATGATCGTGCAACAACGGATCGCGCGGGAGATGGCTGCGGAAAAGGTCGGGCGCGAAATGCGCCTGCTCGTGGATCAGCCGCTCGTAGCCCGTACGGAAGCCGACGCGCCGGAAGTGGACGCGCGCGTGATTCTTTCGGAGCCGGCCGCTGTGGGCGAATTTACGCGGCGCCGCATCACCGGCTGTCGCGGTTACGATTTGTTGGCGTAAGGGCGCAGCCGAAAATTGCGCTCGCGGATAAGTTAGCGAGTGACAAAAAAAGAAATTTCAGCGATTTTTCTTCGCGCTACGTAATTCGACGTTATGGCTGAACCGAAGAAGGAAACTGTCCGCATTGCACTGCCGCCCCGGCCCGAGCCGAAGGTCGATCCGCAGAATGGCGACGCCAAGCGGGACACGGCGCGGATCGTTCTGCCCTCGCGCACGCCGGTCCTGCCGCCGCGACGGCCACCCATCGCGGCAACACCGCCAGCGCCTGTCAGCGCGGAACCGGCTCCGGAAACGCCGTTGACCTCGTTGCGGCGGCCGCCCGTCCAAACAACGCAGCCATCCGCCGCGTCCCCCGTTTTGCAGCCCTTGCCGAAGCCCGCGCCTCCGCCTCCAGCTTTCGTCCCGCCTCCCGCGCCTCCTTTCGTCCCGCCTCCCGCGCCTCCTGCGCCTCCCGCCAGCGTAACGCCACTTCCAAAGCCAGGCAGTTTCGGCGTTTCCCCCGGCCCGAAAAAAGAAACTGCGCGGATCACGATCCTTCCCAAACCGGTGCCGCTGACCAAGCCAGCGGTAAACATGACAAAGACTCAGCCGCTCATCATGCGGCCCGCGGCCAGCTCGCCGGCGTCACCCGTGGTGGTGGCGACATCCACGGCGCGCGATCCCTTCGATTCCATCTCGAGACCGCTCTGCTGGGCCCTGCTCGGCACTTCTGCGCTCATTTTTATCATTCAAATTTGGAATTACGCCGTATCTTGACCCATGGAAAACACTGCAACCTCTCCGACCGTTACGCTCGATGAATCGAATTTTGACAAGGAAGTGACCCAAAGCGACCAGACCGTCCTGGTCGATTTCTGGGCGCCCTGGTGCGGGCCATGCAAAATGATCTCACCGTTGCTGGACGAGATTGCGACGGAAAAAGCCGGTTCGGTGAAAGTCGCGAAAGTGAATGTGGACGACAACCAGAGTCTCTCGGTGAAGTACAACGTCCGCGCGATCCCCGCGCTGCTTTTTTTCAAGAATGGCCAACTGCGCGATCAGGTCGTGGGCATGACCACGCGCCAGGATTTGCTCGGCCGTCTGGACGCGCTGGCGTGAGAAGCAATTAGGGAATTAACGAATTAGCGATTTCAGAATCGTTAATTCGCTTAGTCGCTAATTCGTTAAGTGATTTGCGCCCGGCGCGGCTCGAACGCGCAACCTACAGCTTCGGAGGCTGTCACTCTATCCAGTTGAGCTACGGGCGCAGCTCGGACGGATTATAGTTGGCGGCACTCAAAGCACAACCGCAGGGCCGATTCGATTCCTCGTAATCGTGCTCGTGCTCCTGCTCGTGATCGGTCTGTGTTTCACTCGCTTTTCGATCACGAGCACGAGCAGGAGCACGATTACGATGGAGGGGCCCCATCTTTCCTTTTGCATTTCCCCCGGCTCCGAATGAAGATGAACGCCCGCCGAGCGGGAAAAAAAGGAGCAGTATGAGCAGCATTATCTACGCAATCGAAAAAGAACAGATCAAGACCGACGTCACCAAATTCAAGGTGGGGGACGGCGTGCGGGTGCACACGCGTGTGGTGGAAGGCGACAAGGAACGGATCCAGATTTTTGCCGGCATCGTCATCGGTCGCAAAGGCCGCGGCATGAATGAGACCTTTACGGTGCGCCGCATCTCCTACGGCGAAGGCGTCGAACGCGTTTTCCCGATCAACTCACCGCGCATCGCGAAGTTGGAAGTCGAGAAGCCGGGCCGCGCCCGACGGGCCAAGCTGAACTATCTCCGTGACCGCAAGGGCAAGGAAGCCACTGCGGTCCGCGAGGAGAAGTAATTGGACCCGGGATCACCGATCCCGGCTACAACTTTCGATTTCCACTGGCTCAGCCTTGGCTACGGTGTGGATTAATGTATCGCCGCTGTGGTTTCCGGTATGAACGCAAATTGCGCGCTCTCGGGGTTTCCACCATCGCCGGCGTAGATGAAGCGGGGCGGGGCGCGCTGGCCGGCCCGGTCGTCGCGGCCGCAGTTATCCTGCCGGAAAAATTCAAGCACCGGCGGCTGAACGATTCCAAGCAGCTGCTGCCGGAACGTCGCGAAGAAATTTATCGCGATCTGATCGGCAACGAAGCCATCTCATGGGCCGTCGGCGTGATCGACTCGATCGAAATCGATTCGATCAACATTCTCCGTGCGACTCACAAGGCCATGCGCGCGGCCATCGAAGCGCTTGGGTTGCGGCCCGAACACGTCCTGATCGATGGCCTGCCGGTTTTTCCTTTCCCACTCCCGCAGACCGCGATCGTCGATGGCGACTGTTTCAGCCTCAGCATCGCGGCGGCCAGCGTGATCGCGAAAGTCACCCGCGACACGATTATGCGCGACTTCTGCGCCCGCTTTCCGGAATATTGTTTCAGCCAGCACAAAGGCTATGGCACAGAACTGCACCTGATTAAATTGCATGAACACGGGCCTTGTCCGATCCATCGCCGATCTTTCGAACCGGTGGCGCAGCCGGTTTTCCCCTTCGCGTCCCCAGCATCTCCGGCTTGGGACGCGGGGCGAGAAACTGGCCTGCCGGTTCCTGCGGAAGAGCGGTTACAAAATACTGTATCGTAACTTTCGCGGGCGCAGCGGGGGCGAGATCGATATCGTCTGCCGCGATCGCGACACCCTCGTTTTCGTCGAGGTGAAAACGCGGACGCGGGAGGATTACGGCCGGCCGTTCGACGCGGTCGATCGCAAGAAACAAACGCGAATCGCCCGCGGCGGTCTGGCCTGGCTTCGGCTGCTCGACGACCCCGATATTCTTTTCCGGTTCGACGTAGTGGAGGTGATCATGCCCAAGGATGCGGAGCCGCGGCTCGAATTATTGCGCAACGCATTCGCCCTGCCGGAACCGTATATCTATTAAGATCCGACGACGCGCCAGAGCGCGCTGAGCAACGTGCATGTCATCCCGAGCCGCGCAGACGGCGAGGGACCTCACAGTCGCGGAGGACGGTACGCTACGAACGCTTTCGCGATCAACGAAGCGCACGCCTCCGAACATGCGAAGCGTGACTAGTGTGAATGAAGACCGACTGTGGGGTCCCTCGCCGTCTGCGCGGCTCGGGATGACACGCGTTTCCCATCACACGAGCAACTCGTAGGACAAGATGCTCAGACAATAGATCGACGCAGTTTCGACGCGGAGAACGACGGGACCGAGAGTAATCGGGCGACATCCCTGGCTCCGCGCCAGCGACAACTCCGCGGGTGTGAAATCGCCTTCGGGCCCAACGAGCATCAACACACTGGTTGGGCGCTCCCCATGCTCGGCGGAAAATTCCGCCAGGATTTTCTTGAGATGCATCGCGTCGGTTTGGAGCGACCCGATCAGTTGCAAATCGAAACGCCGGCGATCCTGAAAGAATTGCGAGAGCGTTTGGGGCGTCCGGACGTTCGGTAACCAGTTCTGACCGCACTGCTTTGCTGCTTCGATCGCAACGGTCTGCCATTTCCCCTGCTTGGCCGCGGCGCTTTCATCGTCCAGGCGCACGACAGTGCGATCGGAAAGGATCGGCGCAATCTCCGCCGCCCCGATCTCCACCGCCTTTTGCACAATCAGATCCATGTTTTTCCCTTTGGGAATCGCCTGGCCCAGCGTGATGCGGCAGCGCAGCGGCGGCGTCTCTGCCTCGTGGATTCTACGCAGCTGAATCTGCGCGCTGTCGCTCGAAACGATCTCGGCGGTGATCTCACGACCGGCGCCATTGAAGAGCACGACTTTATCCGGGGGCTCGAGCCGCAGGACGTTGCGGCAATGATGCGCTTCCGAACCCGTCAACCGCAGCGCGTCAGGATGCCAGTCTGCGGGCGGAAGGTAGAAGCGATGCACGAGCGCCTCCCCGCCTAACGAAAAAATTCTTTCGCGCGATCGAGGAAGCCCTTTCCGAGCGGAGTATTTTCATCGCCACAGAGCGCGGAAAATTCTTCCAGCTTGGCGCGTTGCTCACCATTCAGGCGCGTTGGGACCTCAACCACCAGCCGGGCCATCAAATCGCCGCGATCACGGGCGTTGACGTTCATGATGCCTTTGCCGCGCAGCTTAAAAACCTGGCCGCTCTGCGTGCCGGCCGGCACTTTGAGATTCGCTTTGCCTTCGAGTGTCGGCACGGCGATTTCGCCACCAAGCGCGGCGATCGGAAAGGAAATGGGAACGTCGCAGTAGAGGTTGTCTTCCTCGCGCTGAAAAATCTCGTGCTCCTTCACGTGAATGACGACGTAAAGATCGCCGGGCGGCCCTCCCCGGATGCCAGCTTCGCCATTGGCGGTGGAACGCAGGCGCGATCCGTCGGAAATGCCGGCGGGGATTTTCAGTTTAATGCGACTTGTGTTCTCGACGCGACCCTCGCCGTCGCAAACGCGGCAGGGCTTTTCGATGATCTGGCCCACACCGCGGCAACGCGGGCAAGTCTGGGAGACCTGGAAAAATCCGCGTGAGCTGATCACCTGGCCGCGGCCACCGCAGGTCGGACAATTGACCGTGCGCGAGCCGGACTCAGCACCTTTGCCCTCGCACTTGCTGCAGGTGTCGAGCTTGCGCACTTCGATCTCCTTGTCGACGCCGAAGGCAGCTTCTTCGAGCGTAATCTGCATGTCGTAGCGGAGATCGGAGCCGCGCTGGCGGCCCTCGCGATCGGTCGTGGCGCCACCACCGAAAAAAGATTCGAAAATTCCGCCGGCACCGCCGCCACCGCCGAATACCTCGCGAAAAATGTCGAACGGGTCATGGAAACCTCCGCCCCGTCCGGCGGTGCCCTGAGCGAAAGCGGCGTGGCCGTAACGATCGTAGGCCGCGCGCTTATCCGCATCCATGAGGACGTCATACGCTTCGCCGAGTTCCTTAAACTGTTCTTCGGCGTGAGGGTCGCCCGGATTCTTGTCCGGGTGAAACTTGACCGCGAGTTTGCGGTAGGAACGCTTTACTTCCTCTTCCGTGGCCTCGCGGCTTACAGCCAGGACTTCGTAGTAATCGCGCTTCTTAGTCGGCATAGGTCCAATAGCTCCTATAGGTCGTATACGACCTATGCGGGGCCGCTGGAAACGACCACGCTCGAAGGACGCAGGAGGCGATCTTTCATGCGATAGCCGCGGCGGGTCTGACGAATCACGGTGTTTTCAGGAACCTCGTCGTTCGGCTCGTGGGCGATCGCTTCGTGCAGGTTTGGATCAAATTTTTGGCCGGCCGCGTCAATGGGCTGAAGACCCTGATCCGTCAGAAAATCCATGAGCTGCTTAAGGACCATGCTCATCCCGGAAAAGATAGGCGACTTCTCGCCTTCGCCCCGGGCTGCCTCCAGGCCGAGATCGAAATTATCCACGATGGGAATCAGCCGCTCGAGCAGAGAGCTATTGGCATACTTGATCGCATCCTCCTTCTCGCGCGCGGCGCGCTTTTTGTAATTCTCAAAATCGGCCTGACTGCGCAGAGCGAGGTCGCGAAAACGATCGAGGTCCGCCTGTAAACCTTCGGTAGAGTCGTCTTCGGCTTCCCCGGGCGACGCCGTCTGGCCTTCGGTCTGGGATTGCTCCCGGTTCGGTTTTGAATCAGCGGAATTCGGCGCGGGATTATCGTTCGCGGCCGAGGTCTCAGATACGGGAATTTTTCTCATGTCTTGCGGATAGCGATCAAAGTGATGTCGTCGTTTTGCGGCTGCGATCCCACGAAGCTCCTCAGCTCGTCGATGATCCGGGTAATCAGCGCTGGCGCGCCACTCGCGGCGCTGGCGCGAACGCAATCGACCATGCGATCAAACCCGAATTCGTCTCCGTTTGCATCGAGCGCCTCCGTCACTCCATCGGTGTAGAGAAGAAGGCAATCGTCTCGTTCCAGCGTAAGAACGAAGTCGCCCGTTATCCTATCGAACACGCTTCCGCTGTCAATTCCCACGACCATTCCCGGAGGCTTCACCATGGTCACCGTTTGGGTGCGATGCTGGTAATGCAGAGGCGCATCGTGGCCAGCGCGGCAGAGCGTGACGGCGTTGTGGACGTGATCGAGAATCACGTACGCCATGCTGATGAACATGTCCTCTTTGATGTCGGGATAGAGCTGCCGGTTGACCTTTTGCAGCACATCCGCCGGCGAGGTATTTGCCGTGGCCTGGCTCCGCAACACGCTTCGGCAGATCGCCATGATGATCGAGGCCGGCACACCCTTGCCGGAAACGTCAGCGATGGCCACGCCGAGGCGTTCGTCGTCGACCCTGACGTAATCGAAATAATCGCCGCTGACGTGGCGCGCCGGAATGTTAAGGCCGCTGATCTCGAAGCCGGCGACTACCGGGGCTTCGCTCGGCAGCAAGATTCGTTGAATGTCGCGCGCTATTTCGAGATCATGATCGAGCCGCTTCTTTTCGTTCGCCTCCGAATAGATGATCGCGTTGTAAAGGGCGAAGGCAGACTGTTCCGCGATCGATTTGAAGACAACGAAATCGCTCGGGGTAAATGGCGCGGTCCCTTTGCCATTACCCAGTGCGAGCACGCCCATGTTTTGCTTTCCGTAGAGCAGCGGCGCCACCAGGACCGACGTCGCGCCGAGAGAACTGCCGCGCAAGAGCGCCAGCTCCGGGGCGTCCGCCAGGTCGGTCAGGGCAACGGCCTCACCGGTTTGCCAGACCCGTCCCACGATACCTTCGCCCGGGGGAATGGGATGGAGGCGCAAGTAGCTTTCGAGCGCGAGCGGAGTGGTCGCGGCCTGTTGCAGAATATGCTGCGGCACGTCCACGAAAGGCGGGCAGCCCTTCGAGATATAAGCGGGCGCCAGTTTTCCGCCGGCGCGTTCCATCATGAAGAGCGCGCCGCCTTGCGCATCGAGAATGCGCGCGGCCCCTTCCACGATCAACCGGTGCAGGTCCGCTGCCTTGATCGTTTCAGTGAAGGCCTCACCCAGCCCATGCAAAAAATCGAAGACGAGCGATTCCTCGATCTGAATTTCTTCCTTGGAACGCTCGAGCTGACGAATCCGAATGCGTTGACGCCACCAGGTAAAAACCCAGCCCGCGAGACACGCGGTCAACAGCCCGGGAAGAAGGATTGGCCACATGCGCCGCGGGCTGGATTACTGCGAAGCCTTCTCTTGATGAAGATCCTGTTTTAGGTAATCGAGAACGTCCTTGAACCGGGAGAGATTTTGCGGAGCTGCGTCGCACAAGGCCTGGTGCGCATCGAGCATCTGCTGGGAGGTTTGTTGCTTTATTTCCTCGCGCGATTCGCCCGCTTTTTCGCGCTCGAGCAATTCGCAGTGCGGCGCGGCCGATCCATTCGCATGAATGCTGAAGATTTGATCGAGGCCGAGACCGGTCAGGAGATTTCGGCTGCGCTCACCGCAATGGACCACGTGGAGATGGCCGTGCCCGAGTTCCTTTAAGCGCAGCGCGACGCCCGCCATGGTCCCCATAAAAGTGGAATCCATCATGGCGCAATCCTCAAGGTCGACCACAAATTCGCGGTAACCGCGGCTGACCATCTCGCGGGTGAACTCCTTGAGATTTCCGCTGTTGAGGAAGCTGCCCCTGCCTTCCACTTTTACCCAAACGGCTTCGCCGTTAACTCCGACTTGAATTGAAGACTCCACAACTGCCTGGGAAAATATAAGGTCACGCCCCTGAGTGTCAAACCTGCTGATCGGCCTGGCCGCTTCGTGACGACACGGAACGACCGCCGCCAAAGGCACTTAGAGCGTTCTGGTTTTTTAGCTAATTGTTTCTAGAAAGAAGCACTTATTCCCACAGGTAGGAAAGGTTTTGGGCCACGATCTTGCCGTTCTCGATCAGCAGGCAACGCCAGGCAATGACGCGGCCGTCGTTGGCGTAATCGTCTCCGATCACCGCGAACTCGGTCTTGAAATTTCCCTTCGCGTTTTTGTAGGTGACCTCGCGGGCCTGGACGAAGGAACGCAGTTTATCCTGCCGATACTCGAGACGCACGGTGAGGTTGGCCGGGCGCTTCGCGCGCCAGAAGAAATCGAAATAGTTCCCCATCCGCTGCTGCTTGTCCGCCTCAGTAATGGCGCCATACATCCGGTAGGTGCTCTCAAAGTTCATCGACGCTTCTGCGATTCCCGGGTTGGTGGTCGAGAAAGAATTCTTGCGGGGCTTGCGCGGTTCGCCCAACCAAAAAAGTTTCGTCTTTCGAAATTCGAAATCCTTGCTCAGGGCCAGCGGCAGGGAATTCACCTTCGGGAGGAGCTTGGGCACAGGACCCTCCGCTGCCAGGGCGTTGCTGGCCCAGGCCGCCGCGAGGAGTAGGAGCAGGACAAACTTCATCGGAGAGACCGAAAAGGAACCGCAACCCGGCGTCAATGCAACCGCACTTTGCCCGGCGCAGCGAAACGAGAGGAATGCCTGTTTCGTCCGCGACGTTTCGCGCGTAAAATTTTTTCGTGATCGAAGTCCGTTACGACCGCGGCGTTTACCTCCCTAACGAGGACATCTGGCTCGACCCGCGAGACCGCAAGCCGTTTGCCTTTGTCTCGCATGCGCACAGCGATCATATCGCGCCGCATGACGAGATCATCGTGTCCGAACGCACCGCGCGATTGATGCAGGCCCGAATGCCCGGTGAACGGAACGAGCACGTCGTCCCCTTTGGCCAGCGCGCGAACATTCGGGGCCTCGACCTTATGCTGCTTCCCGCCGGCCACATCTTCGGCTCGGCTCAATTCTTCCTCGAAACGAAAAGCGGATCGTTGCTCTACACCGGCGATTTCAAACTTCGGCCGGGCCGTTCAGCAGAGCCAACGGAGTGGCGCCATGCCGAAACACTCATCATGGAGACCACCTACGGGTTGCCGCGCTATCGCCTTCCGCCCACAGACGAAGTCATCGGGCAAATCGTGGCGTTTTGCCGGGACGCGCTCGAAGCCGGCGCGGTCCCCGTGCTGCTCGGCTACTCGTTAGGCAAGGCCCAGGAAATTCTCTGCTCCCTCGCCGGCGCCGGCCTTCGCCCGATGCTGCATGGGTCGGTCCATCGCATGACGCGGATCTACGAGCAATTCGGCCAGGCGTTTTGCGAATACGAGCGCTATAACGCCCAGGAGGTCGCCGGCAAGGTTCTGATCTGCCCGCCCAACGTCGCGCGCTCGCGCATGCTGGAAAAGATCCCCGAAAAACGGCTCGCCATGATCAGCGGCTGGGCGGTCGAGCCGAATGCAATTTATCGCTACCAGGTCGATGCCGCCTTTCCGCTTTCCGATCATGCCGACTACACCGATCTCATTCGCTATGTGGAACTGGTGCAGCCGCAGAGGGTGCTGACTCTGCATGGATTTGCCGCCGAGTTCGCCCGCGATTTGCGCGACCGCGGGATCGAAGCATGGGCCTTGAGCGAGGAGAACCAGATGGAACTCACGCTCGGAAAAACTGTAGTGGCGGGTGTCTCACCCGCGAAACATGCGGGTGTCACAGCCGCGAACAACGTCGACGGAATGCGGCTGGAGACAGCCGCCCCTACATCTTCTGAATTTCACGCCTTCGCCACTGTTGGCGAAGAGATCGCCGCGACGCCGGCCAAGCTCGAGAAGGTCCGGCTGCTCTCGGATTATTTGCGGACGCTCAATCCGGCCCAGCTTCCGATTGCGACGATTTATTTCACCGGAAAACCCTTTCCGCAAAGCGATCTGCGGACAGTCCAGGCCGGCTGGGCCGTGATTCATCGGGCGCTGGTCGGCGCGACTAAATTGAGCGAAGCGGAATTCCGCCGCATCGCCAGCTCGCATGGCGATGCAGGGAAAACAGCTCTCGAAGCTCTCGAGGGACGAACCGCTTCGGAACCGTTCGCGCTCACCGAGTCGCGCGCATTTTTCGATTCGCTGCAAAAGGCGCGCGGTCCACTGGCGAAGACGGATCTTCTCCAGGCGCGCCTGGCGAAATTATCGGCGCGCGAAGGCCAGTACGTGATCAAGATCCTGACCGGCGACCTGCGAATTGGTTTGCGCGAGGGGCTGGTGGAAGAAGCGATTGGGACTGCCTTCGCCGCTCCGCTGGATGACGTGAAAGAAGCCAACATGCTTTTAGGCGACATCGGGGAAGCGGCGCTGCTCGCCTCGAAAAGTGAATTGCAGCGGGCAGAGCTTTCACTTTTCCGACCGATCAAGAGCATGCTGGCCAGTCCGGAGCCGACGGCGGAAGCGATCTGGGCCCGGTTTGCGGGTGAGACACCCGCCGCTACATCGTCGAACACTGCTACGTCGTCGAGCGCTGCGACATCGTCGACCGGCGCTACACCGCCGAACGCCGTTACACCGGCCACCGTTTACGTCGAAGACAAGTTCGACGGGATTCGGGCGCAACTGCATCGCGGGGCTGAGCGCACGGAAATATTTTCGCGCGACCTCCGGCGGATGACCGGCCAGTTCACCGAGCTGGCGGACCACGCGCGCGGCTTCGACGACGAGGTCATTCTCGACGGCGAGATCATGGCCTTCGAGCACGGCAAGAAGCTCACCTTCTTCGATCTGCAAAAACGGCTCGGGCGAAAAAGTGAGGGCGCCGATTTGTTCGCCACGGCCTCAGCGGACGTGCCCGTAATCTTTGTCGCGTTCGATCTGCTTTGGAAAAACGGCGAGTCGTTCTTGCGCCGGCCGTTACGGGAGCGGCGCGAAGCATTGCGCACCCTGCGTTTACCTCCCGGTTTTCAGCTGGCGGAAATCTATCCGGCCCATTCCGCCGACGAGATTGAGAACGCCTTTCAGCTCGCGCGCCGCCGTTTAAACGAAGGCCTGATGGTGAAGGATCCCGAGAGTATCTATTCGCCGGGCCGGCGCGGAATGTTCTGGTTCAAACTCAAGAAAGAGCTGGCTACTCTCGACGTGGTCGTGGTGGCGGCTGAGCTGGGGCATGGGAAGCGCAATCACGTCCTGAGCGACTACACTTTCGCGGTTCGTGACGAGTCGACCGGCCAGCTGGTCACCATCGGAAAAGCCTACAGCGGTTTGACGGACGTGGAGATCGCGGAGCTGACTGAGCATTTCAAAGCACGGACGATCGAACAGCGCGGGCGCTATCGCGAAGTGAAACCGGACCTCGTCCTGGAGATTGCGTTTGATTCGGTGCAGCCCAGCACGCGTCACGAGAGCGGCCTCGCGCTGCGCTTTCCCCGGATCAAAGCCATTCGACGCGACAAGGGTGTCGATGCGATCGATACCCTGGCTTACGCGCAGGAACTGGCTCGCGTTCGCAGTTCCGAAGACGCGGCAGGCTGAAAGAATTGGCCCCGTTTTTCACCTTGCTCTCGGGATCCATTTTGCCGCAGGATGACCCTCACAAACTGTCGAGATAGCTCATTGAAAAATCGCTCCGAAAAGGAGTGGCCCCCATGGTTCAAGACGCAAACAAGCTGGTTGTATTTGGCTCGCAACTCCTGGGCGTCCTCATCGTCATTGCGGGTTTGTGGACGCAACAAGCGAAGTTGCAAAGCCCCCGCCCCAGTGGGGGACGAACGCCGGCGTCCGCCTCCGCTGATCGGAAGGGAGAACGCTTTGCGCGTCTTTGGGATGATCCCTTCCCCGAGGGGTTTGAGAACTCCGTGGTAAAGCCACGGGCTGGCGGACCGGCTCCAGAGACGATCGCCTCACCCCCGCCTGCCTCGCAGTCGCCGTCGCCGGCCAAGCAGTCCCCCACTTACAAGAAGCTGCTGATCTGGAACGTTCTGGATGCCAGGCAGGTGCCAGAGATAAAGGAGCGCCGGCTTCGTATTCGCTACGCCGCGGTTTCGGCGGTACTGACGGCTGATTATTTGCCGGCGCGCGAATCGTCGCTCAGCCCGTTAACGGAGAAACCGTCTGAAACAGGCACGGTGCCGGAAGGGAAAGAGTTGATCGGTTATTTTGAAACGTTCCGTGCAGTGCCGACCTGCAAGGCGCCATTTGCGCGCGTTATCCTGGCCTGGACCAGAAAAGATGCGCCTCTGGACGAGGCTACAATCGAGAGCGTTAAGAAACAGATTGCGACGAAGGATGAGGAAAATGGTGAAGTTGAGCTTCAGGTCTTGCACCACGGAAGCAGCCAGGACCTGGAAGATTATGAGAAGTCGCCCCAAACCCATCTCGCGGGGAAAATTTCCTTCATGCGAGCAACCATCGCCGGGAATAAATTTGACCCTTTTCGGCCAACCATCAGCGACCACCATCTTATCGATGCTCTTTTCCAAGAGCTTTCGCTGCGAATTCCCGCTCTCAACAGGGCCCTGCCCCGGATAGAAAGCCGGCCGCGCATCGTGATCGTTCTTGAGCGGGACACGAAATACAGCTACGCCATCAAGCAAGAGATCGAGACGAAATTCCAGGGGGTCGCGAAGTTGGAATTTTCCTCCTACCTGCGAGGACTTGATGGCCGGTCGGAAGACGCAGCCTCGTCCACTGAATCGGCGAAGTCGGAGAGTGACGAGACTTCCAGCACCAAACCCAAAGGAGAAGGGTTCGGAGAAACCAGCTCAGGCACCTCTCAATTCGATTATCTCCGCCGCCTGGCTACGCGCCTGGGGTCGGAAACAAACAGCCGGAAAGGTCGCAGCGTTAGTGCGGTCGGAATCCTGGGCAGCGACATCTACGATAAGATGCTGATCCTCCAGGCCATGCGCGATGAGCTGCGATCGGCGATCTTTTTCACCACCGATTTGGATGCGCTTTACCTCGAACGCGGGAATCAACACTTTACCCGAAATCTTATCGTGGCCGGGGGCGACGGTCTCGATGTGAACCAAAATTTGCTGGCCACCCCCGGCAGCTACGTCCCCCCGATGCGGGATGGCTATCAGACGGTCCTCGCCAATAAGGTGCTCAGTTTGCTTGCGCCCGGGGATCCCAAAAGCGCAACCACGCCCACCCCTTCAGTGACACCGAAGATTTTCGAAATCGCCCCGGGCAGGAACATCGACCTGAAAGCTGGAGGCCCAGCCACCTCACCTAATCCTAAAAGGAACTTCGTTCTTCGAATGCTCTCGTTCACCTGGGTGAATATCCTCGCGTTCGCAGTGGGCCTGGCCAATGCGTTCCTGATCCTGCGGGCGATCTTCACGCGGGTCGCGAAATCGGACACAAATCAGTCGGACGTTGTCTTCGCCCCGATGAAGCCATGGTGGCGGGTGTTCGTATACACTGAGGTAGCTCTTGCCCTTTTCGCCATCGGAACACTGCTCTTCTTTCTCGGCTGGAGAAAGGATGCGCTTCTCCTTGGCGAACCGCTCGCTTTGGGCATCAGCATCTGGCCCAGCGTATTGATTCGGCTGCTCGCATTCCTCGTAGCGATTCTCCTGCTCATGATTGCCTCATACACTTTCGTGGCCCAAAGCATGGGACTTAAGAAAAAGCTGGAAGCGGCGCTGCCGGAAGGAAAAATGCATCTGCCGAACGGAATGGTCAGCGAAGGTCTCCGCCTGTGTCTTAGTATCGCCCGGGAACGGCCCGGAGAGTTGAATGAGTCTGAATTCAGTTCTCAACTCGAGAAGTGTTTCGGGGTGGAAACCCGCCTGCTGCGGAATCGTCGCCTCTGGCGGATCATGGGGTTTTCGATTCTCTATCTTGCCCTCTCCATGTTCCTTTTCTGGCAGTGGCCCCCCACCGTCCCGGCCCGAGGCGCGTTCGCCCTGTTGTACGAGAAGATCGTTCTCGCTCTGGGAGTCTCGCTCTACATCATCCACTTGATCTTTTGTCTGGATCTCCACGCCAGCGCCTACAACCTCCTGTGCGCATTGCGCGCGCTCTATACGCCGGCGGCTTGCAAAGAAATACACGACAGCGACAGGCAGATCGATGCGAAGAAGATGCTCGAGGCGACAGCCTCATTCACCTCGATCATCGGGAAGACGCTGCTTTATCCCATGACCGTTTTGATTCTAATCATTCTCTCGCGACTGCCTCATTTCGACAACTGGGTGATGACTCCGAGCCTAACGATCACCTTTCTCCTTGGTGGATTGGCCCTCGTGACCGCCGCGCTCCTGGTGTGGTGGGCAGGTTCGTCCCTGAAAAAACAGGTCCTCGCGGCGCACTCCAAAACCGAGGGAGTCGGCGAACCGGTTTCCCTGGTGGGATCTCCCGCAGCTTCTGGAGTTCGCAGCAGCGAAGTCGCACCACAGCCGGCGGCTGGCGGCGGCATGGACGATGCGCAGGTGAACCGGAAACGGAGAGTCGCGTTTGCGAAGAAGCGTGAACAGCTGGAGGCGATCAACGAAGGGGTGTTTGCGGCTTGGTACAATCAGCCCATTTTCGCTGCGATATTCTCGGCGGCAGCGGTGTTCGGCAGCCTGAGCATAGCCGGCCCCCTCGCGCGTTTCATGCTCGAGTAGATCGCACGCTGCGCCAGGAGCGCTACCTCTCGATCGCGGTGGGAGTGGGCGTCGGTAAGGTGATCTCCTTCAGGTTCGGGCGCGGAGGTTTTCTGCTGTCGGCTTTCGGGTGATTCCCAGCAGGCAGCGTGAGAGGCTGCGCGACTTCATCGGGCTTAGTGGGCGGCGGCGTTACAGACGGCACGGCAGGGTCAAGAGGCGCTACGGTCGGCATGGTGATGACGGGCGCCGGAGTTCGGAACTCCTTGGGATTTCGTTCCCGCGGTGGTGGCGTGGTCACCGGCGGCACGCGGGGTGGAATCGCTTTCGAAGTCGCGGGTGGAGTATAAATCGGCAGTGGCTTGGCCACCGCTTCCTCCGGTACGCTTTCAGCAGGGCGCGGAGTCGGCAACGGCTTAGCCACGGCCGGAACTGAAGCGTCTGTCGAAGGCGATGCCTCCGGCGTTGCGCTCGGCGAGGGCTTCGGCTTGGAGATGGCAGGTGTCATCCGAGGCGGCGGAGGCGTTGCGGTGGCCGCTGGCAGAGCGGGAACCACGGGCGCAACAGTGCTCGACGGCGAAACTCGCGGCGGCCGCGAAGGACCGGGGTGCCGCGGCGTGCTGGATGGCGTGGCAGCGACAGATGGAGGCGAAGTCGATGCAGGAGTCGCGGTCGGGACGACACTCGGCGAATGAGAAACAGCTGGCCTCGGCGTTGCAACTGCCGTCGGGGTGGCTTTCGGCGTGGCGGGAACGGTACTTGATGGCGTTGCAACCGGGGTCGGAGTGGCTGGAGCCGCTGTCGCAGCCACGGTGCTGGACGCCGTTGACATCGGAACTGGCGTCGCTGGAGCCGCCGTCGCGGCAACAGTGCTGGCGGGAGTAGAAGCGACGGGCGCGTTGTCCGGTTTCACAAAAGTTTTCGGCGGCGCATCAGCCGGTGCGGCCACTTCCGTCCGCATCTTAACCCGCGCGCGTTCCGACGCGGATCGATCCGTCTCCGCCGACCAGGTCTTCTCCACCGTCGACTGAGTCAGCGTTTCCCTGATCGTTTGCGGGCGATCGATTCCGGGCACCCTGCTGATGACCGGCGTGTGCATTTCCAGGAATTCGCCGCGCACTGTGGCTTTCGAATCGTCGCTGCTTGTTTCGGTTCGGCGTTGCAGACGGTAGCGGTCGATCGGTTCACGACTCCGCGTGCGCACTTCCTCGAAATTTGGCCCCTGATTGACGACCATGGTGTTGGCATAGGTGATGTTCGTCACGTTGGTCGTATCGATCACGATCGCGACGTTGCGTTCAACCGGAACCACGGAGGTTTTCACCCGTCGCGATCCAAATTCATTTCCGGGAACAAAGGAGTACTGGTCTGGACTGATGTCGTAGTAATTGTCCGCCCAATTGTGGATGCCATGTTTGCGATCGAACCGCGCTTCCGGTGGCAACGGGGCCCAGCCGATGTAATCCTTGCTCGTTCTCCACGAAACCCATGCCGGCGCCCATTCATCGCCGGGGACCCAAACCCAGCCCACGCGATGCAAACGCACCCAGCGCCCGTAATGATAGGTGGCCCAACCGAAAGGTTCTTCGGAGACCCAGGTCCAGCCGGCGTCCGTGTAAACCCAATGACCGTCAGTGTAAGGTCTCCAGGAGCGGTCTTCCGCTTCGCGCGGTTGCCAGACGTAGCCGTAAGTGGCCGTGTCGCGCCACGCGCCATAAGGCTCCAGCTTCCGATAGAACGTGCCATAGGATGCGCTTGAGCGGCGCTCGGTCGTTTCCGAGGTCACTCGCTCGCGCGTCACCGTTTCGCGCTCCGCCGGCGTTGGCTCAGTTACCGTCGTAGTCGCCATCGTCGTGGTGGCAGCTTCCTTGTCGGCAACGGCTTTCTCACGCGCTTCAAGGTCAGCCTGTTGTTGTGCGAGACGTTTCTGCTCCTCCGTTTGACGCTCCGCCGCCAGGCGTTCCTGCACCTGTTTTTCGACTTCCGCTCTTTTCTCTTCGTCGGACTGCTGTTTCGAGCAGGAAACTAAAAGCGCGAGGGCGGTGAGGACGGTGCAGAACTTTTTCATGGTAAGGATTAGACCCGGTTGGTTTTTCATTATTCGAACGAAACCGCCCGGGGGGCCGCATCCGGCCTCCCACGGATCGATTACGGGGCCGGCGTGACAGAGGTGGAAGGCGTGGCAGTTGAGACCGGTGTAACGATCACCTGTTCAATCTTATTGCGCCGAGCTTTTTGAATGTTCGCGTAAATCGCGACCAGCGCCAGAGCGATCACGATGGTGATCATCAAGCGCAGGCCGACGCGTGGAGCCGGCGACAAATCTCCGCGCTTGTCCTGTTCAGTCGAAGGTTCCACTTCGCACCACCGTGCGCTGGCGTGGAATCCAGCGCAAGCCGGTCATTCGAGTTGAAGGGCCGCGATCGCGTCCATCACGCGCTGGCTGAGACGCTGATAAAGATCTTTCCCGGGTGGCTGGAGATCGGCGGGGGTGAAATAAATGGGGTCGCCGACAACGACCGTGACCGGACGAAAAAGATGCGGCTTCCCTCCGCGCGGCCAGGCCGCGCGTGCACCGAAAATCCGCATCGGCACCACCGGCGCCAGCGTCTTCGCGATGACGAATCCCAGCCCGGGCAACGCCGGTCTCAGTTGGCCATCGTCCGTTCGCTCGCCCTCCGGAAAAACCAACGTCCCTTCGCCAGCTCTCAAGATTCGAATCAGCGCTTTTAAGGCACTGCGATCATTCCCCTCCTGATCGACCGGAATGACGTTCAGCTTCGGCAGGAGCCAGCCAAAGAAGGCGCCTTCCAAAAGAGTTTTTCGCGCGAGAAAAAAAATCCCGCGATCGGCCACGCTACCCACGAACGGAGGATCGAGATAACTTTCGTGGTTCGACGCCATGATCACCGGGCCGTGATTGATCATGCGCTCGCGATGAACGACACGAAGCCGGAAAAAAATCCGACCGCACAGTTTGATCAGGTTGTAGCAAAACCGGTAATAGGGGTTCAAAACAGTTAGCGAACTGCCATGCCTTTCATTTTCAATCGGCCGATGATTTCGCCGACAACGCCTTCGATCGTGAGGTTCGAGCTGTCGATGACGTGCGCATCTTCCGCAATAATGAGTGGAGAAGCCCTGCGGGAAGAATCGGCGCGATCGCGGGCTGCGATTTGGTCGCGCTGGCCCTGCGCGGTCCGGCGGCGCAAACGGACTTCGGGCGAGGCATCGATGTAAAACTTGTAGGGCGTCTCGGGAAAAACGACGGATCCGATGTCGCGTCCTTCCATCACCACATCGCGATCGTCCGCGTAAGCGCGCATTTTCGCGACGAGGATTTCGCGCACGCGCGGCACGCTGCTGACGAGGGAAACTTCCTCGTTCACGCGGTCGTCGCGCAGATGCTCGGTCGGATCCACATCATCGATTAAAATTCGCGAACCGTTCTGATCGAGATCGCAAACGATGCGCGACTCTTCCAGGAGACGCGCGATGCTTTCGCCATCGCCCGGGGGGACTCCCCGCTCCAGAACGTGCCAGGTCACGGCGCGATACATCGCGCCAGAGTTCACGTAATCGAACCGGATCTGCCGGGCGAGTTCGCGCGCGACACTGCTCTTGCCGGAGGCGGCCGGCCCGTCGATGGCGACGACCTGATGAGGAGCGGGAACGATCACGAAGAGAACCTCCGCGGCCCGCGCATTTTCATTCTTCTTCGGTGCGCGCCGGCGTGAGCGAACTGATGACCGGAGTCGTCAGACGCGTCCGCTTGGAATTAACAAATTCATCCAGTGCTTTTTCGAATCCCGGGTACGATTCGCGTACGCACTCAACGTCTTGGACGATCGTTTCGCCCTCGGCAAACATGCCGGCTACGGCGAAGGCCATGGCGATGCGATGATCGCCGAAGCTTGCCACCCGCGCACCGCGCAAGGCCGCGCGGCCATGAATTTCGAGCCCATCATTCAGCTCGATCACCTCCGCTCCCATGGCGCGGAGATTGTGCGCGATGGCCGCAATGCGGTCCGTCTCCTTCACGCGCAATTCCTCGGCGTGCCGGATGATGGTAGTGCCATGCGCGAGCGCACCCGCGACGGCGAGGATCGGCAACTCGTCAATCAATTGCGGGATTTCTTTTCCTTGAATGACAGTGCCTTTGAGCGGAGCGCCCGTGACCTCGACGATCCCCTGTGGTTCGATCTGGTCGATCTCGTCCACTGCTTCGCGCACTTGAGCTCCCATGCGGACGAGGACGCCAAGCAAAGCGGTGCGGGTATCGTTCAATCCCACCCGGCGAACCAACAAATGACCACCCGGTTGCGCGGCGGCGGCGACCAGCCAAAAGGCGGCAGAGGAAATATCTCCCGGGATCTGGAAATCCCGCGATTCCGGCACTTGATCGCCGAACGTGCTGATGCTGCCATCTTCTTCCCGAACCGTGCGGACGAGAAAATAGTTCAGCATCAACTCCGTATGATTCCGGCTGGCTGAAGGCTCGCGCACAGTCGTTTTCCCCTTGGCGAATAATCCAGCCAGGAGCAGAGCGCTTTTTATCTGGGCGCTCGCGATGGTTAAATCGTGGCGGGTCCCTTTCAATTTCACGCCGTGAATCTTGATCGGGGCTGTGTCGTTAGGCCCTTCCGCGACAATGTTCGCACCCATCTTGCGCAGCGGAACGATGACTCGATCCATCGGACGCGCTGAGAGAGTGGCGCCTCCCACAAGGCGGCTGTCGAAATTTTGGCCGGCCAGGAGTCCCGTCAATAACCGCATAGTCGTGGCGGAATTCCCACAATCGATTTCACCGGCCGACCCCGTGAGTAGACGTTTTTTGCCATGCACAATGAGCATGTCCGGCTCGGGATGCTCTATCTTAATCCCGAGTTCCCGCAGGGCCTGCACCGTGCGCAGGCAATCGTCGCTCGGGAGGAATCCGCGCAGAACGCAGACCCCATTCGACAGCGCGCTGATGATGACAGCGCGGTGCGAAATGCTTTTGTCGCCCGGCACCGTGATCTCCGCTTCAATGCGCGGTGCCCGTTTGATGCGAAATTCCATACGAGTTTATTAGTTCGATTTGTCCCCGTGTGGTGCGCTCAAGGAAAACGCGGGAAGGCCAGCATCGGAAGATTCAGCGGGCTTGTCCAGCACCGCCGAAGAGCATTTATCTCCAGCCAAGCAAAGGTCTTTCCCTGCGCACCCCAGGAGCGGGATTACGGCACGAGAAAGATCTTGCTCGTATACGGATCCTTGACCTCGGTGCCGGGCGGGAAGCCGCGGACGTCGACGTAGCCCTGATTCGGCGCGTAAGGGCTGGTGACAAAGCCGGGCTTGTTCGGGACCGGAATGCCGTAAGGAATGTCGCCTTTAGTTTGCTTCGTTACGGCCGCGGTCGGCGCGGGCTGAGGAGGCGGTTCGACCGGGACGCTCTCCGGCGGTGCGGGCGGCGCGTTATTCGGATCGTACGGCTGAGGTTGCGGCGGATACTGGCTCTGCGGCGCGTTGGGCGGATACTTGGAAACGCGATTGCGCGTCTGACGCACCGGTGGCTCGTCCTCGCAGGCGGAGAGGAAAACCATGGCACCGAAAACGGCGAGCGAGATCGAAAATTTCATAAGTAAATATGGACGAGAGCCTCTCCGTTGTAATTCATTGTTCGCTCCCTGACAATCGCTAAATACCCGGAACGCTCGCCGCTCCGTGCCGGATGCATCCATCTTTGAAGGCGGAGCGTTTTTCCTGCAACGAAAAATACATTTTCACCGACCACGGTTTCCGAATCAAAAGAGAACATGGAGAACAAACTGGCCGAGCAAATATTAGTCGCGGACGATGATGCGACCAGCCGGAAGCTGCTCGTCCGCATTCTTTCGAGCGCCGGTTACTCCTGTGCCCAGGCCTCCGATGGGATCGAAGCGCTCGCATCCCTCCACGCTGAGCCGCCCTCGCTTTTGCTTTTGGATTTCGACATGCCGGGCATGAATGGCGCGGAGGTTCTGAAAAAGCTGCGAAAGGATCCCGACAGTTCCATCGCCCAATTGCCCACGATCATGCTGACCGGACACGGGGGCGAAGAAAGCGAAGTGTTGTGCCTGGAGGCGGGTGCGGACGACTTCGTGACCAAACCGATCAATCAAGCGGTCCTGCGGGCGCGGATCGAAACGCAGCTCCGCCTTCGTTCGATGCGGCGGCAGTTGCAGCAGCAAAATAATGAGCTTGAAGCGTGGCGAAGGAATTTGGAGCGCGACCTGGCCGCGGCCCGCCTCACGCAGCAATCGCTTATTCCGCAAAAGCCGCCGGTCCTGCCTGGCTATGAAATCGCGGCCTGTTACCGGCCTGTCATCCAGGTCGGTGGTGATATTTATGGCTGGCTGAAGATGGCCGATGGCAGAACGCTCTTCTGGATCGCGGATGCGACCGGACACGGAGCATCGGCCGCGCTGCTGACGACTCTGGCGAAACTTCTTTTTCACCACGGCAGCGTCGAGCACAACGATCCGGTAGAAATCATGGAGGCGGTGAACACCGATTTTCGCAGCATCTTCGGGGCACGCTCCTTCATGACGGCAATGTGTGTCGCGCTCGATCCGGCGACAGGTCGGGCCAGCGTGGTGGGTGCGGGCCATCCGCCTTTGCTCGTAGCCCGCAGTGGAGGTGGGACGGAATCGATTGCCTCGTCCGCGCCACCGCTCGGTTTGCTGGAGCGGTCAGAGTTTGTCGAAGCCAGGGTCGATCTGGAACCGGGCGACGCATTTTTCCTTTATACCGACGGGATTTACGGCGCCGGTCACGATCAGAATCCGCGGCTCTCCGGCGGCCGGCTCGCAGAAATGCTCCATCCGCTGAACGGCGACACCCAGGCGCTGCTCAACCGGGTCGTGGATCAGGCCATGTTGAACGACGGAGGCAAACCGGCCGCAGACGATGTGGCGGCGGTGGCCGTACGCCGCTCGATTTCAGGGGAGAAAAACTTTTCGATTCGCTAAAATTAATATTGCCCTCCTACGAGCGAAGGATTAATCAGCCTCTATGCCGAAAACCACAGCCAAAAAGACTCCTTCAAAACGCAAACCGAACGCCGCCTTCATGAGACCGGTGCAGCCCGACGAAAAACTTTCCGCGATCGTTGGCTCCAAACCGCTCCCCCGTTCCGAGCTCACCAAGAAACTCTGGGACTACATCAAGAAGAACGGATGCCAGGATAAGAAAAAACGGACCATGATCAACGCGGATGATTCGCTCAAGCCCGTGTTCAACGGCAAGAGCCAGGTCAGCATGTTTGAGATGACCAAACTCGTCTCCGGCCACATCAAATAACTAAATCTTTCCTTCGGTTGTTTAGCCCGGCGCACCCCGCCGGGCTAGCTTTGTACAGTGAACCGCGGCGCAGTGGAGCAGTTGCGTGTCGGCGGATTCCGGTGAAGTTGGCCGCGTGAAAAACTTCCGCCTTTCTTTAGTCCTCGTCGGCATGCTCGCGCTCCTTGTGCCGGGCTGCCAAAAAAAGGCGACTGATGTTTCTACCGTCGCCACCGACAGCTCCGGATGGCTGACCGATTTCAAGCAGGCCCAGGCAGCGGCAAAAGCGAACAACAAGCCGATCCTGATCAACTTTACCGGTTCCGACTGGTGCCCACCCTGCATCCAGCTCAAGAAGGACATTTTCACTTCGGCGGAGTTTAAGAGCTACGCCGCGGCGAATATTATCCTGGTGGAGGCGGATTTTCCTCGTGCCAAACAACAAGCGCCTGAACTGGTCACTCAGAATCAGCAGCTCGCAGAGAAATTCGGCGTCGGAGGCTATCCCTTTCTGGTCCTGCTCCGCAGCGATGGCACACCGCTGGGCCAGCGCGTTGGTTACGATGCGGGCGAGACCCCGGCCAGCTTCATTGCCTGGCTGGAGAATCTCAAAAAGGGCTAAGCCGTCCGCTAATTCGAGTTAGAGGTCTCGAACGTTCGCTGCAAGGCATCCGCCAGCTCCGATCGCGTGAACGGCTTCGGCAGCGCGCCCCGAAATCCATAGGCGAGAAATTCGGACAAAGCAGCTTCGTCGGAATAGCCGCTACAAATGATGGCATTCACCTTCGGGTCCATTGAGCGCAAGCGTTCGATCGTCGCGACCCCTCCCATCCCGCCGCGGATGGTTGCGTCCAGAATCACAGCTTGGAAATGTTCGCCGCGGCGCAACGCGCGCTCGTAGATGCGCACGGCTTCGAGCCCATCCGGAACGGCGGTCACTTCGTATCCGAGCGTCCCCAAAAGCTGGGTGGTAAGTTCTCGGATGGCGGCTTCGTCGTCCATCACCAGGACGCGCTGATGATTGAAGTGGAACGGGCGGTCGGAGACGCGTGTTTCCGGCGTGGCCAGCTTTCGATCGCTCGCCCGCAGGTAAAATGCGAAAGCCGAGCCATCGGCCGAAGAGCTTTCCAGCAGCAGCAGACCACCATGCTTTTTCACGATCGAGTAACTGATAGCCAAACCGAGACCCGTGCCGGTCGGTTTCGTGGTGAAATAGGGATCGAAAATTTTTGAGCGCAAATCCTCAGGTATGCCTGAACCCCGGTCCATGATCGTGATCTTTAGGTAATGTCCCGCTTTAAGGAGCGCGTCAGGTTTATCATCGATCACCACATTGCGGGCGCGGACCCGCACCGTGCCGCCGTGCGGCATCGCTTCGCGCGCGTTCAGCATCAAGGCGTTGACCACCTGTTCGATCTGGCCCGCGTCCACTTCCGCCTTGCAAAGGTCGACCGCGATATCGAAGTCGGCGCGCAGGTTCGATCCGTAAAGAGAGAACTCCGCGGAGTGTTCGAGTAATTCTCCGATCGAGACCACCTTCTTGAGAGGCGCGCCCCCTTTCGAAAAAGTCAGAAGCTGCCCGGAAAGATGGGCGGCGTGCTGCGCGGCCTGGCCCGCCTTGGACAGAAATCCGAGGAGGCTGCCCGATTCCGAGGGGGCCTCGATCTGGGCCAAACCGATATTGCCGGAAATCACGGTCAGGATGTTGTTCAAGTCGTGCGCGATCCCGCCTGCAAGCGTTCCGAGCGATTCGAGCTTGCTCTTGGTCAGGCGGTCGGATTCGGTTTTTTTCCGTTCGCTGATGTCCCGGAAAAAAACGGAAACGCCGCCATTACTCGCATAGGCATGGACATCGTACCAGATTTTCCCGCTGTCGTCGGGCGCCTCGAAACCTAGCGGGGCCTTGTCTTCCATGACCCGCCGGTAGTTTTCTTCGAAAACAGAACCAACCATTTCGGGAAATGCTTCCCACAGGACGTTGCCGAGCAGTCCTTGCCGGGCGCGCCCCAACATTCTCTCCGCCTCAGCATTCAGGTAGGTCAGCTTCCATTCAGAATCGACGGTGAAGAATCCATCCGTCGTGTTCTCGAGAATATTCGCCATCGTGTTCGCGGATTCCTCCAAGGCCGCACGCGCCTGGTTGCGTTCGGCGAGATCCCGAATCTGCCGTTCCGCCACGGAAAGCCGGACATTCAAAAGCCCGAGATCGAGGGGCTTGGTCAGGTAATCGTTAGCCCCCGCTTCGAGCGCCTGCTCGAGATCGGCGGTATCGGCCCGGGCCGTCACGAGAAGAATGAACAACTCGTCGCCCTTCTCTCGGGTTCGTAATTGCCGGCACAACTCGACGCCACTCTTCCCTGGCAGCATCCAATCGAGAATCAGAAATGGATACGGCTCGACCGCCAGCGCGGCTTCGGCCTCTTCCGCGCTACTGACCGCGCGAACTTCGTGTCCACGACGTTCGATGAGCCGCTGCAAATTTTTGCGGCTCCCCGCGTGATCTTCAACAAGCAAAATTTTCATTAAAAGGAGAAGCCAACCGCGCATCCCGAGATCTGTAGACCCCGCGCGGATGCGCCAATCCGCCCTAGCGGACCGTGTATTGCCCCTCCTGGGGAGCAGGATGATTGCCACCGGGGCGGCATTTGCCGAAAGTCCCGGGTCGGCTGCCCTGTTTTCGATGCAGACCGGCCGGCCAGGTTCAGGTCCCTGCAACTTGCGTTGGAAGTCGGCTCTGCTAGATACACCGGAAGTTTTCCCGATCTCCGACTGCCACTACATGTTTTCCCGACGGTCATTCGCCTTATTATCGTTTTGTTTCCTGTTCCTGCGTGTGGCCTGCGGTCAGACGCCTTCGCCAGGGCCGGTGGAAAAGAGCACTGTCGCACCACCACGAGCGGTCCTGATCGCGCCCGCCTCCCCCGCGCAACCGCAGATCAGCTTTAATTCCGTCCACGTGGACGGCCCTTACATCGCCCTCACCTTCGACGATGGACCAAGCGCGACCCTCACGCCGAAATTGCTCGACCTCCTCGCCGCGCATCACATGAAGGCGACCTTCTTCGTCGTGGGGCAGAACGCAGCCGATCATCCCGAGATCCTGAAACGCGCGGTCCGCGAAGGTCATGAAATCGCGAACCATTCCTGGTCGCATCCTATTCTGGGAAAAATGTCGGATGAAGCGGTTCGCCGCGAACTCCAGAAAACCGATGACGCCATCGCCGCCGCGATCGGCAAGCGCCCGACTTTATTGCGTCCGCCCTATGGTTCGATCACAGCGCATCAGAAGAAATGGATTCACGATGATTTCGGTTATCGCATCATCATCTGGGACGTCGATCCGCTCGATTGGAAGAGGCCGGGACCGAGCGTGGTTACCAGCCGAATTTTGAAGGAGACGCACGCTGGTTCGATCGTGCTCGCGCACGATATCCACGCTCCCACGCTCGAAGCGATGCCGGCCACGTTCGATCAATTGGAGCGGAAGGGATTCAAATCTGTCACCGTGACCGAACTGCTCGCCATGGCCACCCCACTGCCGCCAAAACCCTCTCCCACCCCTCGCGTAAGTCCGGCCCCGGTCATCTCACCGGGTCCCAGCGCGACTCCTCCAGCCGTCACCAGCACTCCGGGCGGTTAGCAGGCCGGCATGAATCGCCTATAATTACCTGCAGCTTCGAAATTCCGCGGTATGCCTGCGAGACTTGGCGCAGCGGAGTAGTCGTCGCACCATTCGAACGTCGAGAGACGTTTGTTACTTCTTCTTTTTGTCCGTCTCGTCCTGCACGAGACGCTGCTCGGTCTGACGCTTGGCGATGACGAAATGGTTGTTGTCGCCGTAATTACGCCACGGACCCGGAGGCACATCGCGCACTTCGACGAACTGCCAGTCGGTCACATCCGTCGGCGAAAGCCCGAGGTAATCGCGCACCGCGGGCGAGACATCCAGACCGGCGCCGCGATTCAAGTTCGGCTTGGGCCGCTCGTTTTGGAAGACGTATTGGAAGTGATCGGTGCGAAACGGGCCGCAATCTTCCCATTGCGCATAGCAGGTCCGGTTGCCCTTGCGGATGGCGAGCCAGCGGTCTTTGCAAACGGAGCGGCCGGGCTCGCTGTAGGCCTGCTTGAACCAGGGAATGACCAGCGCTGCTTCCGGTTTGAACTGTCCGTGCGTGACGTCGTTATAAGGAAGCGCGACGTAAAATGGATTCTGGCGCGGGACGAATGAAACTGGGATGAAATTCCGGCGTGATCCTGGATCCGGCGAATCGAAGCCGCCGTAGTTCGAGGTCCAATTTGCGTCCCACGAGCTTTTCACATTCGGCACGGGGTTGTTCCCAGCCGCAGCCTCGCCAATCCAGAAAACGGTCGTAACAATATTCGTCTTCCACGGAAACCGCGTCATGCTCGTGCGCGAGGTGGTGGGAACGAAAACCTGGGGCTCGACCTTCAGGAGCGCCTGCTCCCGCAGTTTCATCGCATACTTCGCAAAATCCGCGCTGCTTTCATACGGGGACTGAGCGCAGAGGCCGGCAGCGCTCACTAAAAGCAGGGAAAAAGGGGCAAAAAATCGTCTCATTGAGGCAAGCGGACTTCTTTTATCCGATAAAACGAGGAAAGGCAAGTGTTTCCCCCTAGGGGAGCTGGCTGGCGCAATCCGGGTCATATTCCTGTTTTAGCACTATCCATTCCAGCCTTCGCTTTGGGCGCAGCGATAAGCCAATGGCGTCACGCGGTAGTGAAACGAAGCCCGACCCCCGCATTTGCGATTTTTATCGGCGCTCCAAGACTACGGCTGGCAGGCGCGCCCATTCTTCAGGTCCGGCTAACCAGCGTGTCCTGCTTGAAGCGTTCCGACAGTTCCCGATGATCGAGCGTAAAGTGCAAACCGCGGCTTTCCTTTCGGCTCAACGCGGAATCGACAATCAGCGCAGCCACGGTCGCGAGGTTCCGGAGTTCGAGCAGGTCCACTGAGATCTTGAAATTCCAATAGAACTCGCGGATCTCCCGCTGCAGATTGCGCAGCCGCGCGCTGGCGCGCTGGAGCCGCTTGTCCGTCCGCACGATCCCGACGTAATCCCACATCAGCCGGCGGATTTCGTCCCAGTTGTGATAAATTACCACCAGCTCGTCCACGTTCTGAACGTCGCCGGCTTCCCACTCCGGCAATGAAATCGCGCGCGCCGCATGCGAGGTGGGTTGTTCCCGGACGAGCGCTTCCACGGCCCGATGGGCCAGAACGATTCCCTCCAGGAGCGAATTGCTCGCCAGCCGATTCGCGCCGTGCAGTCCGGTGCAGGCGACTTCGCCGATCGCAAACAGCCCCGGCAAGGTCGTCGCGCCATTCAAGTCCGTCTTGATCCCGCCGCACTGATAATGCGCCGCGGGCACGACGGGAATTGGTTGCCTGGCCATGTCGATCCCAAGGTGCAGGCAGGTCTCATAAATGTGCGGAAACCGTTCCTGCAAAAACTCCCGGGACTGATGCGTGATGTCGAGGAAGACGCACGAAGCGCCCGAGCGTTTGATCTCCGCGTCGATGGCGCGTGCAACGATATCCCGCGGCGCGAGGGAACGCTGCGGGTGATATTCCTTCATGAAATCTTCGCCCCGACTGTTGCGGAGAATTCCGCCTTCGCCGCGCACGGCTTCGGAAACGAGGAAGGATTTCGCCTGGGGATGAAAGAGACAGGTGGGGTGGAACTGGATGAACTCCATGTTTGCGATGACCGCACCCGCGCGCCAGCCCATGGCCACGCCGTCGCCCGTCGCGATGTCTGGATTCGTCGTATAAAGATAAACTTTGCCGCAACCGCCTGTGGCCAGGACGAGCCGGTCTGTCCGGATGGTCTCGACTTCCCCCGAGCGTTCATCGAGCACGTAAACCCCCAGACAACGATCTTCCGTGGCGAATCCGAGTTTCCCGGCCGTGATCAAGTCCACTGCCATGTGGTGCTCGAGCAACTCGACCTTAGGAGAGCGCTCCAGCTTCCGGAGCAAGGTTTTCTCGATTTCCAAGCCGGTCACATCCTGCACATGCAACACGCGCCTTTTCGAGTGGCCGCCTTCCCGCCCCAGATCCGGCTCGCGATGCCCGGAAACTTCGCGGTCGTCGAAGTGCAACCCGAGTTCCACTAACTCCTGCACGCGCTTCGGACCCTCCATCACGATTGTGCGGACGGCGGTCTCGTCGCAAAGTCCGGCGCCGGCATCGAGCGTGTCCTGCACATGCAGCTCGAAGGAATCTTCGTCGCTCGTCACACAGGCGATGCCGCCCTGGGCCCAGGCCGTGTTCGAATCGGCGCCTTTGCGTTTTGTAATCACGGCCACGGAGCCGTGCTTCGCCGCCTTGAGCGCGAAACTGAGTCCGGCAATGCCACTGCCGATCACGACAAAATCGTATTCCTTCATGGGACCCGGATGTTATCGATCAAGCGAGTCTTTCCAAAAAAGGCGGCGACCGCGATGAGCGAATTCTGTTCGACGACCTCGATCGGCTGCAGAGTGTCGGCGTTCACCAGCGCAAGATAATCGATCCGAGCGAGCGGCGATGTGCTGATGATTTTGCGCGCGGTGTTGAGGATCGCCGGCGCCCGACGCTCGCCATTGCCAGCCAGCCGCGCTGCTTCGACCAACGCGGCCCGCAACGCTGGCGCCTGCTGCCGCTCTCCCACGTTCAGGTATCGATTGCGCGAACTGCACGCGAGCCCGTCATCTTCGCGGACCGTCGGCGCTCCGATGATCTCGATCCGGAAATTCAGATCACGCACCATCCGGCGAATGATGGCCAGCTGCTGAAAATCCTTCTCGCCGAAAACAGCAACGTCCGGCGCGAGAATATGAAAGAGCTTCGCCACCACCGTGCAGACACCCCGAAAGTGTCCGGGGCGCGATTCACCTTCCAGCAGCGTCGACAACGCATTCTCCTCGACCCAGACGGAAAAATCCTTCGCGTACATCTCATCGGCCGTCGGCCGAAAAAGAATGTCGACGCCGGCATTCTTGCAAAACTCATCGTCCGCTTCCTCAGGCCGCGGGTATTTTTCAAAATCGCCGCCGGGAGCGAATTGCAACGGATTGACGAAAATGCTGACCACGACTTCTCCGTCTTTCCCAGCCGTGTTGCGCGCAATCCTGATCAACTCCGCGTGTCCACGATGCAATGCGCCCATCGTGGGGACCAGGACTTGGTTTTTATCGGGCTTCTTCGTCAACGCGAGGGCGTCAGCGGCGCGTCGAACGAGATTCACCGCGCAATGATTACGCAGCGGGGCTTCGGCTGCCAGTGAATCCGGGGAAAATCGAGACACACGGTTTAAATATCTATTCTCCGTGAAAACTATTTGACGCGATTTTCCCAGACTGCTATTTGTCTTCCCCCGCGCCCAGTCCCTCCCTGCCAGATCTACCGCAATCCTCACCCCAGGCCGATTACCCTATGAACACCACCTCAGTTTCTCTCCGACGTCTCACTACCCGCTTCTTTCTCGTTCTCTTGCTATTGCTGCCGAGCGCGGTTTGCTTCGCCCTTTCGCCCGACCCGGCGTTTCGTCCGCCGATCTTCGCTAAAGGCACGCCGCCCGAACGCGCGCTCTTGCTACCAGACGGGAAATATTTTTTGTTCTTCGATCCCGACACCGTGACCGACCAGCCGACGGGGCCGATCACTCGCTACCTCGCGGATGGGACTCTCGACCCAAGTTTCAATTTTAGTCGCGAATACAAAACCGTGACGACCGTGACTCCACTCGGAAACGGGAAGTTCTATGTCGCAGCCACGCGGTATGCGTACGGAGTCAAAGACACGGAGCAGATACTTCGGATGAATGCGGATGGCTCGATTGATCCGACCTTCACGCCAGCAACAGTGGGCGGCACCGATCCATATAACGATGTGTGGCAGATTATTGTGCAGCCTGACGGAAAGCTCATCGTGGTCGGATTTTTCACGAGTTTCGCCGGAGATAATTCGCGAACCGGCATTGTGCGGCTCACCACGGATGGAACGATCGACCCAAGCTTCGCGCCGGTCGCACTCAATAGTGACGTTTACGCCGCCGCTCTGCAAAGCGATGGCAAGGTCCTCGTCGGTGGCGTTTTCAGCAGCGTCAACGGCGCGAGCAACGTCGGGATAGTGCGGCTGAACACGAACGGTACGGTCGATTCCGGGTTCCAGCCCACCGGCTTTAGCCGAAACACGACGACCAGCCGCATCCGTGGAATCGCCATCCAAAACGACGGCCAAATCCTAATCTCGGGCGCCCTGCGGACGGGTACTGGGTCCAGCTCGAAGCGGTATCCGATCATTCGGGTGAGCGCGACCGGGGCCTTCGATTCCACTTTCAATGCCTCCGCTGTGGTTTCCTTTTTGGGGACGGGGCGCGACTTCGTGATTCAGCCAGACGGAAAAATCGTCATCGCGATAAACAATTCCGTTTACCGCCTCAACACCAACGGCTCGAACGATACCAGTTTTCATCAGCCTGCGACCATGAACGCGCTGTTCGATCCGCCGACTTTGCCCGCCACCCCGGTGACGGTTAATCTCTACGCCGACGGGCATCTTCTCGTCGGTGGCATTTTTACCGACGTCGACCCGCCGGGAAACCCGAACTACGCGCACTGGGGCGCGGTCCGGTTGAATTCCGACGGGAATGTCGACACGACGTTCGTTACCAGCCATCGCACCGGAAATGAGACCGCGCCCTCTAGTTTTGCGCGGCTCACCGACGGTTCGGCGCTCGTTACTTTCCCCGACAAGATCGACCCGCCGATCGCCTACAATCTCGCTCACCTGTTAAGCGATGGTTCGCGCGACCCGAACTTCACTCTCTCCAGTTCCGATCCGAACAGATTCCTTACCAATTTCATCGCGCGCGGCATTGAGCCGTTGCCCGACGGCAACTTTTTCGTTTACGGCGTCACGACGGGTGACACGCCGGCGTATGGCAAGGTGCTGCCGAGCGGGGTGGAGGATACGACGTTTGCCAATAAGTCCCAATACTTCCGAAAGGCAACGGTCGGGCCCGATGGGAAAATCATTGGGTCTGCTCAGAGCGATCCGGGGGTCACGATTTTTTATCCGCTGGTGCGTCTGGCCGCCGACGGCCAGATCGATACTTCATTTCACGTGTTCGATGCTGTCTTGAGTTCGCAGGTGACTCGTGCCCCCGACGGCAGCATCAACACTATTTATACCGGTAGTTATGTGCTCGCGGTGCAGACGGATGGCAAAATCTTGTTCGAATATTTTGCCCAAGACCTGCGCTTCCATTTTGTGCGCTTGAATGCGGATGGGTCGCTCGATGGAGCCTTTGCGGAAACCATCCTGACCCCGACAGACATCACCGAGGATTTCCCGGTCGTCTTCGATCCTGGAAGCGGCACGACCGTCCAACCGGCGGGCGGCCGCTGGACCGCGAGCCCGCCGTTGCTCGATGCCTACGTTCAGCCTGATGGCCGCATTATTTTGACCGGCCATTTCACTACATTCCGGAATACGAATGTGCGCGGAATTGTTCGCCTTCAATCCAACGGGTCCATCGACAACACCTTTAACACTGGGGGCGGAGGGCAATGGACTGCGACCACCGAAACGGCAACGTTTTATCCCGGAATTGAAAACATTGAGCCGCAGGCCGACGGAAAGTTCCTCATCACCGGAACATTTGAGGCGTTTAATGGAACGGTGGCTCCCGGCATCGCGCAGCTAAACGGCAATGGCTCGGTCGACACCTCATTCACCGCGCCGGTTCGGCGCGACAGAGGTTCGCGCATGGCAAGCGCCTTCAAGACGCAGCCGGATGGTTCCCTTTTCCTGAGCGGCCCCTACGCTTTCTCAAGCGAAACGACATTGCAGTCGCTTATCCGTTTAGTCGGTTCGTCCGGACCAACGCCCACACCCACACCCACACCGATACCGACGCCAACGCCGACACCGATCCCAACGCCAACGCCAACGCCCACACCGACTCCGACGCCCACACCGACTCCGACTCCCCCACCGACGCCGACACCAACTCCCACGCCTACTCCAACACCGATTCCCTCACCGGGCTTAGTAGGGAATGTCTCGACCAGACTGTCGGTCGGCACCGACGACAACGTCCTAATCGAAGGCTTTATCGTTCAGGGGCCTGTTGGTTCGACCAAGAAAATCATTGTCCGTGCGATCGGCCCATCTCTCGGCGCCTTTGGCATAACGGACGCGTTAGCAAATCCGACGCTGGAAATTCATGACGCCAGTAATGCCATCGTGGCGAGGAACAATGATTGGAAAATCACCCAGCAGGGGGGCATCATAATGGGCGATCAATTTGCTGAGATAAACGCCTCTACTGTCGCCCCGGGTAACGAATTAGAATCCGCTATCATCGCCCGACTTGCGCCGGGAAATTATACCGCGGTTGTGCGCGGCGTGGGGAATAGTGTCGGCACCGGAGTTGTCGACGCGTTCGACCTGGACTCGGGTTCCACCGCGCGCCTGGCGAACATCTCCACGCGTGGCTTGATCAAGCCGGGGGACGACCTCATGATTGCTGGATTCATCGTTCAAAACGGCCCGGTCAAAGTGGCCGTTCGCGCGATCGGGCCCTCCTTGCTGAACTTCGGAATTCCTAACGCGCTTCCGGACACTACGCTGCAATTGCGTGACCAAAACGGAACGATTCTTATTGAGAACGACGATTGGAAAACGGACCAGAAAGAGGAACTTGAGGCTCTCGGCTTCCAGCCAAGCCATGAGCTGGAGGCGGCGCTCATTGTGACCATCCCGCCGGGGCAATACACGGCGCAGGTGCGCGGCAAGGGCACTGCCAGCGGCATAGGCGTAGCTCAGGTTTACTTTCTCCAATAATCAGGCTGGAACACCGGCGGCTGTTTACTCGAGCCAAATCGCCTGGCGCGCGAAAGCGAACCTGGCATCGCCGAAGTCCCGCCAGCCCGCGCGTTCGGCGAGCGAACGAAACTCGCGGAAGGAAAAAGCCCGTGCGGCCGAGAGCCGCGCATCGGTGCGGGTCATGACCTCGCGATAAATGAAGGTGGTGAGCAGATGGACACCCACGCTGGCGAGCCATCCGCGCCGGAGATCGGAAACCAGGACAAATTTCCTCGATAATTTTCGGCAGCGTTCCAGCACTTCGACCGCCTCATGGTCGTCAAAATGATGAAGGGCGAGGGAACAGAGCACGAGGTCGTATTGAGCTTCTTCCCCGAAGAGACGGACATCGCCTTCAATGAAATCGATCTCAGGGTAATCGCCGCTCAACTTGCGCGCGATTTCCAAGGTGGAGCTCTGCTGATCGATCGCCTCGACCGTTGCCTGTGCCCCGACTTTTCTGGCGTAATCGATGACGAGCCGTGGGATATCGCCGGAACCCGTCGCGAGATCGAGCACGCGCACCCGAGCGCCTCGCTTAATCCAGCGCCGGAGGAAGCGCAGCGTGAGCGCATAGCTTCCGAAATGCCGGTTGAGCTGGCGCAGGTTGCGCAAGTCGCTCACCAGCTCGGGTGTGACCGGCTGCGGCCGGTCCATCAATTCCGGTTCCGCCGGATCGAATTTTCTTTTCAGATCGACTCGCTGTAGCGGCGGTCTATGGCCGCCGAAAGAAACAGACGCCGGTCACAGACGCCGTTACAACTTCAGGAACTTCTGCCACGATTCCGGCAGGCTGGAAGTCTCAATCTCGCTCGCGATCCGGCCTTCGAATTCCGGCTTAAAGGACGTGCTCGTTCCGTAAACCATGATCGCGTCCTCGGAACCTTCGACCCGGATGGCGTGCGCCACCCCGGGCGGCACGACAATGCCAACATTATGCGCGCTGCGATGATTGTCGCCGTCGATGAAGAATCGCATCGTTCGTGTTGGTAGCCCCGCCCGCACGTCGCGCAGGATCACCTCCGCCACCCCCTGCACAAAAAACATCACGTCCCACTGCTCGTGCTCATAACGGCGGAGCGCGTAGTTTTCCGGCTCGTCCAGAAAACTGCGGCGCATCCACTCCTCGGCTGTGGTCGCATCGGGGATGCTGGGCGGGTGGACGTGAAAGCCTTTGGCGGTCTGCGCGAACATGCGGGCGCTGGCCCATTGCGCGGGCCAGAAGCCGATGCGTGCCAGCAGGCCTTCATCGCGACGAACGAATTCACCGAATGAACCGCGATGCCGCTGCGGATAAATGGCGCGGGGAAAAATTTCCACGCCGGGAATCCAGGCCTCGCGCACTTCCGCGCTCGCCCGATCCGCGGCGGCCAGCTTTCCCGCGTCGATCCCGGCGCCGGCGAGCTGCTCGGAGAATTTTTGCGGCGCATAGTCACGCAGGGCGAGTGCTGAGCGCCCTTCCGCCGTCAGGCCTTGCCAGAATTTTTGGTCGGGAGTGGTCATTTTTTCGAGATCGGAGGTCAGAGGCCGGAAGTCAATTGCCTAACGAGAAATCGGCGCGTTCGCGCGAAAGGTTTGGATTATAATACGGATCGCGTTCGAGCACCTCGGGCCAGCGTTCGCGAATCACTTCGGTTTCGAGTGGTTCCACCGTCCGCCGGCGGGTGCCGGATTCGTGGTGATACAGCTTCGCGAAGGGCGTGTAAACAATGAGGTAACCGGCGCGGCGCATTTTCAGGCAAAGATCGACGTCATTGAAAGTGACCGGCAGGCGCTCCTCATCGAATCCGCCCACTTCTTCGAACACCTCGCGCCGGGTCATCAGGCATGCCCCGGTCACCGAACTGTAGTTGCGCGTGACCTGCAATTGCCGGCAAATGCCCGGCGCCTCGGCCGGAAACCCGCGAAAGGCGTGTTCGGCAATTCCCCCCACCCCGACCACGATTCCCGCGTGCTGCACGGTTTCGTCCGGATAAAGGAGTCGCGGCCCGACCGCGCCGACCTCGGGGCGCTGCACGTGTTCGGCCATGGTCGTAAGCCAGTCGCCCTCGATCACCTCGGTATCGTTATTCAAAAAGAGGAGCCAGGGACTGTCCGTGTGCTCAACAGCGTAATTATTGACGGCAGAGAAATTGAAGGGGCCGCTGTAATGCAAAAGCCGGTGTTTGAAATTCGCGAAATAGGCGCGCGCTTCCTCGGATCGACTGTCGTTATCGACCACGACGATTTCGTAGGGCGCATACTTGGTCTTGCTCGTAAGACTGTCCAGGCAACGCGCCAGCAGATCGACCCGGTCGCGCACCGGAATAATGATGGAAATCTTTTTCGTTTCGATCAGGTCGCGTTTGATCCAATAGGCATGCGTGCGCCAATCGACCGCGACGTGCCCCGGCTGCTGGATCCGTTCCAAATGCCCCTCGAGCGCAAGACGGCCGGTTTCGAGCGAGCCGGGCTTGCGCCGAATATTATCAGCCGTGGAATTGACGCTCCGTCGCCAATGATAAAGCACGCGCGGAATGTGATGAATGCGGTCCGTTCCTTCGATGATGCGAAGAAACAGGTCGTAGTCCTGCGCCCCATCGAACTCCGAGCGGAAGCCACCCACCTTCTCGACCAGCTCCCGGCGGATGATGGTGAAATGACAAAGATAATTGCAGGAAAGAAAATAGTCCGGCGACCAGTCCGGTTTGAAAATAGGAGTGTCGAATCCTTCCTCGGTCAGCTTGTCCTCATCGGAATAAATCAAATCGGCGTCGCGATGTTCCTGCAGCCACTTCACGTTTTGGAAAAGAGCATCCGGTTCGAGAAGATCGTCATGGTCGAGAAATCCCAGCCAGTCACCCTGCGCGAGCGTTAGACCGCGATTTGAGGCGGCGGAAATCCCGCCTCTCTTTGCATCCTTGGTCAGGATGATGCGCGAGTCGCTCCCCGCCAACTCGGTCAGACATTGGAGTGTCGCCAGATCGGTGGAATCGTCGTCGACCAGGATCAGCTCCCATTTTTCATAGGTTTGGGCCCGGACCGATTCGACGCATTCCGTCAGCCAGGGCACCGGGGTGTTAAACACCGGCGTGATGATGCTGATGCACGGCTGGTAAGCGAAGGTAGTCCCCTCCTCGCGCAAGGCAGCCAGTTCGCTTTTCTGGATCCGCCGCTGCTCGATCCAGTGGTGATATTCGCCGGCCCCGGCCCGCGACTCGTTAGGCTTGGGAAATCTCTTGCGCACTTCGCGCAGGAGTTTCTGGGGCAAACGATAGGGCGCGAGCACGACCTGGCCGATCTTGCGCTCGGGAGATTTGCGCAGGGCCTGTTTCTCCTGTTTCAACTTCTTCAGTTCGCGCCGGGCTTCCTTCAGCTTCAAAAGTTTTTCCTCAAGCTTAGCGATGTGGCGGTCAGCCGCCTCCAGCTCGGACATGCGCGTGCCCAGGGTTCGCTCCAATCCGCGAACGTGCTGATGAAGCCGCGCAAAGGCCGACTCCACCGCAGGCACGAAGATCTCTGCCGGTTCACCCGTGGCCCGCACCAGCCGCAGCGCCGTCGGCTCGAAATCCTTGAGGTCACACTCGTAATCGGGCCGCAGTCCGAATCGGGAAAAACATTCCACCAGATTCGGCCGACGCTTCGCGATCTCAGCTCCTGCGCCGGAGACCAGCAGGATGTCCCGGGCGCGCGCGGCGATCGCTTCCACCGCACTCTCGTCGTGAGTTTTTTCCGGCGGATAAAACCAAACCGCCAGCGCGGCTTCCGCCGTGTTCCCGTTTAGTGGAAGAGTGGAGGCCAGCTCACCGGTCGAGGTGAAAACCGTCGCCTCCGCCCCGGCCTCTTCGAATTGCCGCTTCAGTTCATCCTGGTCCGAACCGATGACCAGGAACGGGCCGCGCCCAAACTTTTGCGCGATGAACCGCGCAAAATCCGACCGCACAGAATGGGGACGTGACCGCAACACAGGGACATTATATTGATTGAAGCCCGGCGCAGGCAAATTTACGCTTTGGCGCGAATTCGCCCCCCGGCGTTTCGCCATCCCGCATGCTCGATTTCTGCATTTATCTTTTGTATCGCGCGGGCATGGCCATCGCCAGCGTTCTGCCTATTCGAGTGCTGTTTGCCCTCGGAAGCTTTTTCGGCCTCAGCGCCTGGCTGCTCCTGCCCCAGTATCGCCGTCTGTCGCGGCGCAACCTGGAGATTGCCTTCGGGAAGGAAAAGTCCCCAGGCGAGCTTCGCCGGATCAGCCGCCGGAATTTCCAATGGCAAAGCGCTAATCTGATTTGCGGTCTGAAGATGGTGTCGATGCCGCCGGAAGAACTGCTGCGCCGGGTGCCACCGGAAAATCTGGACGCAGTCCAACAAGAGCTCCGCAGTGGACGGCCGGTGGTTTTGCTGCTCAGCCACATAGGCAGCTGGGAATTGGCCGCCCAGCTCGTTCCACTCTATTTACCGGACACGCGGATTGGCTCGCCTTACCAGGCGCTCCGGAACCGTTACATCGACCGGGACATCAGCCAAAGAAGAGCACGCACCGGCTCGGAACTCTTCGATCGCAGCGAAGGGTTTCACCGGCCGATCGAGTTGCTTCGTTCGGGAGGGCTTCTCGGAATTTTTGCGGACCAACACGCGGGCGATCACGGACTCTGGACGCCTTTTTTCGGCCGGCTGGCCTCAACCACGGCGCTCCCTGGACTTCTTGCGAAACGAACCGGCGCGGTCGTTATGGCGGCAGCGGTCCACACGGAAGGACCCGCGCGCTGGCGAATGATTTTTACCCCGCGCCTCGATTTGCCCGGCGACTCCGTGAACGCGTTGACCGCGAAAGCGAACCAGCAGATCGAGCAACAGATTCGCCGCGCCCCGGAGGATTGGCTCTGGGTCCACAACCGCTGGAAAACTCCGAAGCCAAATTTTCTCCTCCAGCATTACAAGCGCGGAATCTACCTTCCTCCGGAGATGCCAGCGCAGGAGTTGAAGCCGTTCCGGATTTTGATCCGCGGTTCGAATTGGCTTGGCGACAGCGTGATCTCCATGCCGGCGGTCCGCGCGATCAAGGCGGGCCGGCCCGATGCCCACATTACGGTCGCGGCCCCCGCGAAAATCGCCGCTGCGTGGAAGCTCGTGCCGGAAGTCGATGAGGTCATCGGCCTAACGAGCGGTTCACTTTTCTCGACGGTGAAATTATTTCGGCGACAGGAGCGCTTCGATGTCGCCATTCTTTTCCCAAACTCGCTCCGGGCGGCCCTGGAGGTTTGGCTCGCCGGAATTCCGCGCCGCCTCGGCTTTCCAGGGCATCATCGCCGGTGGCTCCTGAATCAGATTATTCCCGAACCAGTGAAGCGTGGCCCGATCGAACATCAGGTCTACCGCTACTTGAAAATGGCGGGTGAAATGGGAGGAACGTCCGATCCTCCACCCCCCAGAATGTTTTTGCCTCGAGCGAAACGCAACGGTGCCAACGCGAAGGTCGGCCTTTGCCCGGGCGCCGAGTATGGTCCGGCCAAGCGCTGGCTCCCGGAGCGTTTTGCCGAGGTGGCCCTGGCCGTCTCCGCCCACCGCCCGGTCCAATGGATTCTCTTCGGTACTTCGGGTGACAGGGAGACCGGCGAGATTATCGAAACGGCGGTGGGCGCCACCTGCGTCAATCGCATCGGCAAAACTACCCTCGATGAACTTATCGCGGAACTGAGCCAGTGCGCTTTGTTGCTCACGAACGACACCGGCACGATGCATCTGGCCACGATCCTCGGCCTGCCCGTGGTCGCTGTCTTCGGCTCGACCGAACCTCGTCTCACCGGACCGTTGGGAAGCGGCCATTACGTCCATCGCCATCAGGTTGAATGCAGCCCCTGCTTTCTTCGCGAATGCCCGATCGATTTCCGCTGCATGAAAGCCGTCACGTCCCATGAGGTGGCGAAGTCGGTTTCTGCGTTGCTGAGAAAGTGGGAAGCGCCACTCGACCGCAGCGATTCCCACTCCTCCCACAACTGACGACATTTCCTCTCGGAGGGCCATGCTTCAGCATGTCCACGCTTGCGCTCTCCAAGCGGAACAAGAATGGACGTGCGGAAGCACGTCCCTCCGATCCAGCCACGCGAGACAATTCCGTTGCTTTAGAAAGCGCTTTCGAAATGATGGTTTCGCATGTTGAACGAAAGCGCGCCTCGCATCCGCACCGACGTCCAGGTGATGTTCTTCGATACGGATTGCGCCGCCGTCGTTCATAACATCGCCTACCTGCGCTTCATCGAAATCGCCCGGACGCATCTCGCCGAGCAGCTTGGACTTGGCCTCTCGGACATGGCCGAAAAGAAGAAATATCCGGTCGTCGTCCGAACGGAAATCGATTACCGCCGCGCCGCGAAACTGGGCGACCGGCTCGTGATCGAGGGCTGGCTCGATCGCCTGGAACGCGTCCGGTTTTGGTGCGCCTTCCGCATCGTCCGGCCAGCCGACGAAACGCTCATCGCGGAGTGTCGTCAGATGCTGGCAATCATTCAAATGCCGGAGGCGAAATTGCTGCGGGTGCCGGACGAATGGGACCGGCATAGAATTTCCGAGGCCTAACGAATAGTCGCCATGGTTGCCGGCGCCCGCAGTTTTACGCTCGATGACACTTTCCTCGAGCCCGCGGTTCTCGATCCGCCGCCGACTCGCCACGCGCTTTTTATTCTTCTCATCGCGCTGGCGGCGGTGCTCCATCTTGCCACCGCCGGCTGGGGCGATCTCTATGACGGCGCGGACGGGCAATTTGCCGGTGGCGCCCGCGAGATGCTCGCCACGCAACAATGGCTCGAACCGACGAATAACGGCGTCCCGCATTTGCACCCGCCGCCATTGGTCTACTGGCTCATCATTCTCTCCTACAAGATTTTCGGCGTGAGCGCGATGGCTGCTCGCCTGCCGATCGCGACCGCGACGATCGCGTCGATCGCCCTGACGTTCCTGATCGGCGAACGGCTGGCCGGATACTGGCGAGGGTTCGCTGCCGGCCTGATTCATCTTTGCTTCGCCGGCACGTTCCTGCTCAGTCGGGCCGTCACGGCGGAACCCGTTTTCAGCGCTTTCCTGGCCGGCGCGATTTTTTGCGCGATCGCCGGTTATCAACGGCAGCGTTTCCGCCGCGCCTGGTTCGCGGGTTTTTGGTTCTGCGCCAGCCTCGCATGTCTGAGCAAAGGCCTGGCGAGTCTCCTTTACCTCGCGGCGGTTTGTCTTCTCCTCGGCGTTTTTTTCCGGCAAGCGCGCCTGCGGTTTCGCTCTCTCCTGCATTGGAGTTACCTGCTCTTTTTCCTCGCGATCGTAGCTCCGTGGTTCGTTTGGGCGGAGATACATTTTCCCGGATGTTTTCTCCGGTCGTTCGGTTCGCCTAACGAACCAGGTTTGCCGCGATGGCAATTTCTCGTGCTCCATTTCGCCTGGTGGTTTCCGGCCTCATTCCTGGTCCTGCCCGGGTTGTTGTTCGCTCCGCGCAGAATTGTGCGATGGCATGAGATCGGTTTCGCAGAAGCGCTCCCGCTTTGCTGGATGGCCATCGGCTTTGCCCCGGGCCTGTTTGTGGGCCACCAATCGGTCTACTCCTCGATAAGCACTTGGAGCGCGTTCGCGCTCTGGGCCGCTCTGGTTTGGGAACGAACTCCGCGGAGGCTGCAAGCCGGCGGGCTTGTTTCGCTCGCGGCAGCCGGAATCGCCCTTGCCACAGTCGCTGGACTCGCGCCCGGGCTTTTGCAGAGCATCGCGCCACCGGCGATTCTGCCTCACTGGCTCGCCCTCCGCCGATTGCTCGAGATCGCGGGCGCGGCGCTAGGTTTTTCTGGTTTGGTCGCGCTCTATTTCGCCTTCCGGCAACGCGCGGAGATCACGCTGCTCATGATCATGATCTCAATGGTTCCAATCGGACTTTGCCTGGCTGAAGGAGTCTCGCGCCTGGTTTCCTCTTTCTCGCTCGCGGGCGCCGCGCGTTTTCTGAATCCTCGCCTCGGAGAGCGCGGCCAGGTTCTTTATGAAGGGACGCCACGAAACGGAAGCACCCTCACCTTCTATCTAAATCGAAGGTTTTTTTTCGTGAACGAGAAGCCCGATTTCCACGATCAAAGTGACGCGGCGCGGGAAAAATATCTCGACGAGAATTTTGTCTTGGAGGCGTGGAATCGTTCCGATCCCATCTACCTGATCATCGACGAGAAACGCGTCGTGTATTGGCAAAAATTAGTGACCGATCGCGTCCACATTTACCATCAGGTCACGACATGCGGGCATTACGTCGTCCTCAGCAATCAGTTGTAGCCGGAATCGATGTCGCCGGCCGCGACGGTGCGCAAAGAAGGATCGGGATCGCCGATCCCGGCTACAACTACTTCAGCGGCGCGCGCACTTCATCGATCAAAAGCCGACCCCACAAACTGCTGTAGGGATGGACCGTCTTGACCGGCGTGTCCTCGTGCACCAGCGGCCGGTGCTCATTGGCCCATTGGAAAATCGAGCCTTCCAGATTCTGGACCGAGGTAAATCCTGCCTCGCGCAATTTTGTGGCCAGTTCGCCCGATCGATAACCAACCGCGCAGTAGGTCACGATCGGAGTTTCTTTTGACACTCCGCTAAGAGCTTTTTCTCCCGACCCGTTGGGTTCGACTCGCCGCGCGTCAGGCAGATGACTCACGTCCCATTCGCGCACCGTCCGCACGTCGAGCAGGATAGGCTGCGGCCGTTTTTTGTCGGCCAGCCAATCGGCCAGTTGCGCGGTGGTGATCCATTCCACCTTCGGAAAACGATGACGGAGCGATTGTTTCAACAGGAACCAATCGATGCTGCGCATGCCGAGCATGGCGAGCGCCGCCACGATCACTCCGGTCAAAAGCAGACCCACGCGCGCATTCGGCACGCGCGGAGCGCGGGGTGGTGCAGGACTGAAAAGCTCCATTTTTGCGAACGGTTGGTTTTTCCGATCTAGCTTTGCACGAATCTTGATCGCATTCTAACTGCCTCGTGAACGTTCGCGGCCAACATTACCGGACCATCTGGCCTAACGAGTCGGATCGCCGCATCATCCGGTTGATCGACCAGCGCTTTCTCCCTCACCGGTTCGTGATCGAAGAAGTGCGGACGGTCGACGAGATGGCGACCGCGATCAAAGAGATGCACGTGCGCGGCGCGGGCTTGATCGGCGCGGCAGCGGGATACGGGATGTATCTGGCCACCCTCGAGGCCGCGTCGGGCGCCTCTTTCGAAGACGGCCTGGCACGTGCGGCGGCCCAATTGAAAGTGACGCGGCCAACCGCCGTGAACCTCGCGTGGGCGGTCGACCGACAGATCGAGAGCATCGCCGCGGCGAGTGGTTTGGAAGAAAAACAGCGAGTTGCGTTCGAGACCGCGGGGCAGATCGCCGACGAGGACGCTGAGTATTGCCGGAGAATCGGAGAACACGGCGTGGAACTGATCCGGCGTCTGAGCGCGGAGAAGGGCGGCGGTCCGGTCAACATCCTCACCCATTGCAACGCGGGCTGGCTCGCGTTCGTCGATCACGGTTCGGCGACTTCTCCCATCTACGCCGCGCACGATGGCGGGATTCCCGTTCATGTTTGGGTGGACGAAACGCGGCCCCGCAGCCAGGGCTCGAAGCTGACCGCGTGGGAACTGGGCGAGCACGGCGTGCCGCACACTGTCATCGCGGACAACGCCGGCGGTCACTTGATGCAGCATGGCAAAGTGGACGCGGTCATTGTCGGCACGGACCGCACCACCTACACCGGCGATGTCGCCAACAAGATCGGCACTTATCTCAAGGCGCTCGCGGCCAAGGACAACGCGGTGCCGTTCTATGTCGCCCTGCCTTCGTCTTCGTTCGATTGGAACATTCGCGACGGGCTCAAGGAAATCCCGATCGAAGAACGCGGCTCCGAGGAAGTGAATTACGCGGATGGCTGGCACGATGGCGCGCAAGTCGAAGTGCGCGTCACCCCGCAGACGAGCGCCGCGGTCAATTACGGATTCGATGTCACCCCGCGCCAGCTGGTGACGGGCCTGATCACGGAGCGTGGGATTTGCCAGGCGAACGAGGAAAGCATCCTCGCGCTTTTCCCCGAGCATCGGCCTCAGCAAAAGGCCAGTTGAAAAAGCGAAGTCACGTCGTAACGTTGGCGCTCGATTTCGGAACCAGGAGCAGGAGCATTTTATGTCGCAACATCGCAGTTTAAAGGGAGCCAGCACGATCACCGCGAAGCGGAATGTCCTGAAACGTTTCGAACGCGTGGAGCTTCTCAAGAAGCGCGGGCAGTTCAAGGAAGGCACGAAAGTCATCGGCCTTCCGAAGACCAAGCCGGACGCGTAGGGGAAGTTGAGAGTTCTTAGTTGAGAGTTGAGAGATAGGAACCAGTTCATCGATCTCTCAACTCTCAACTAACGACTCTCAACTTTTCCCACCGTGCGCCTCAATCGTTTCCTCGCGGCAGCCGGTGTCGGTTCCCGGCGGCATTGCGACCAGTTGATCGCCGAAGGGCGCGTCACCATAAACGGTCGCGTCTGCACCGATTTCAGCACGCAACCGGCGGAGGGCGATCACGTCAAAGTCGGGAACAAGCTGGTCCGCAGCCAACAGCACCTCTACATCATCCTGAACAAGCCGGCCGGATTCGTTTCCACGCGCGCCGATCCCAATGTGCGCGACACGATCTTCGATCTTCTGCCGCCGAAGTTCCCGCGCCTTTTCCATATCGGCCGGCTCGACGCGCAGACCGAAGGGCTCCTCATTCTCACGAACGACGGCGACCTCGCCCAGCGCCTGACGCATCCGCGCTACAAAGTCGAAAAGGAATACGAGGTGACCCTCGATCGACCTTGGGACGCTGCGCTCGCCCCGAAGTTACTCGCCGGGATAATGCTCGATGGAGAACGAGCGCGCATGGACAAAGTGCAGGCGATCCGAATGACGCGCGTGCGTGTCGTCTTGCGCCAGGGAATCAACCGGCAAATTCGCCGCATGTTTTACGAATTGGGTTTCGAAGTGAAAAAGCTGGTGCGCGTGCGCGTCGGTCATTTACGGCTCGGCGATCTGCCGCGCGGCCATTGGCGCCCGCTGACCAGGAGCGAATTAAAATCGCTCCAGCCGGAACCTGTTCGCGCACGCACGTAGAGTCGAACGCGACAAGCATGTCATCCCGAGGCTGGCGCAGCGCGCCGAGGGATCCCTCCCATGCAATTCGCGTTACACGATGTAGCGAACGCGCAGATTGCAGTTGTGGGATCCCTCGCCGTCTGTGCGGCTCGGGATGACACGCCTGTTTATTTTTCCCATGTTGCCCGCGTAGCGTCATTCCGCTTCCGCGCGCAGAATCTCCAACGGCGGCCGGCTCGCCACCCCTCGACTTGCGATCAGCCCAATCACCACCGTGAGCAGGCTGACTGATCCCGCGGCCACCAATAACGGCCACACCGACGGCGCATAACTTAATTTGAAAACAAACCTGGCCAGCCCCCAGCTCGAAGCCACCGCCAGAATAATCCCCGTCGCGCTGGCGAAAACGCCGAGCAAAAAATACTCCGCGCAAAGAATTTTCCAGATCTGCGCGCGCGATGCGCCGAGCGTGCGAAGCAGAATGCTTTCCTGCAACCGTTGATAGCGTCCGCTCCAAATCGTGCTCGCCAGAACGATAATCCCTGCACCGACGGTGAAGAGCGACATGACCCGGATGACGAGAGCCACCTTGTCCAGAATCGAATCCACGGTCTGGATCACCGAGGTGAGATCGATGGCCGAGACATTCGGATATTTCGCCACGACGGCATTCTGCAACCGGGCGGAATCCGCCGGCGTCTCCACGCGGCTCACCAGCACGTTAAACGTGGGCGCGTTCTCGAGAACGCCTGCGGGAAAGACCACGAAGAAGTTGGTCTGAAACCGCTTCCAATCGACAGTCCGCAGGCTCGCAATTGTCGTCTTCAGCGGAATTCCCTGCACATCGAAGACCAACGCGTCGCCGATCTTCGCATCGAAGTCTTTCGCGATCTCAGCATCGAGCGAGATGGGAACGGTGTCGCCGGGGTGATAATCGAAGCGTCCCACCCAGCGGCCCTCGCTAATTTTTTCCGTGTCCGTCAATTGCTCGCGATAAGTACAACGGTATTCGCGCTGAAGTTCCCACTCTGGAATCTTACGCCGCGGATCCGTCAGGATATCGGTTGTCTTCCGGCCTTTGATTTCTGCGAGTCGCATGGTCACGATGGGCGCTTCCTGGATCACCGGCATCCCAGCCGCCCGCACGATGTCAGCGACGCCCGTCTTTTGGTCCGGCTGGATATCGAAGAGGAAGATATTCGCCTGGGCTTTGGCGCCGATGGATTGGAATTGCGCGAGCAGGACCTCGCGGCTGAGATAAAGATTGAGGAGCAGGAACGTGCCCAGGCCTAACGACAGTGAAAGCAGAAGCGTCCGGTTATTTGGGCGGTAAAGATTCGCCAGTCCCTGGCGCAACACGAAGCTCGCTCGATGCGGAAAGAATTTCCGGATGCCGATAATCAACAGCTTCGCCAGGCCCGCAAAGATTCCGATCGCAACACCCAGCGCGCCCGCGAAGACTAATCCCCTGGTAATCGTCTCCGTCTGCGAGATCGCGAAGCCCGTGATCCCCGCCACAATCAACGCGTAAACGAGCCAGAGAATCGGGTCGCCCTTTGTCGAAGCAGGCTCGACGTCGACATCCGCCCGGAAAACGCGCAGAGGCGATACCCGCCGGAACCGGAGCAACGGAGGCAACGCAAAGAGAATGCAGATGGCGAAACCAATCAGGACGCCACGAAAAATCGGCGCCCACGCGATCGCAGTCGGAATCGCCAACGGCAAAAATGTTTTAAGAATGCGCGGGAAAATCCGCTGCATGGCCACGCCGAGAGCCGCGCCGGTGGTCGCACCGATCAGACCCATGGCCGCGGTTTGCAGGAGATAAACGAGCACGGTCCCCTGCGACGACATGCCGAGGCAACGCAGGATTGCGCCCGTTTTCGTTTTCTGCTGGAGATGCGCCTGGATCGCGCTGGCCACGCCCACGGCGCCGAGCAGGAGCGAGACGAAGCCCACCAAATTCAGGAAGCGATAGAGATTCTCCAGTCCTGTTCCGAGGTCCTTCTTCCGCTTGGCCACGGTGTCGTATTCGAGACCGAGCCGCTGGATTTGCGGCCCGAGGATCTCGATCCGTGCGCCTACATCTGTGCCTTCGGGAAACTTCAAGTAATCGCGATAGCGAGCGAGGCTGCCCGGCTTTAGGAGATTCGTCTGGGCGAGATCTTGCAGCGGAATGTAAACGCGCGGCGCAAACGATCCCGCGGCCGAAGCTTCCCCCGGCATCTTCCGGAGCGAGCCTGCGACGGTGAATTCCTTTTCGCCGATCTTGATCGGGTCGCCCACTTGCGCATGGAATTGCAGGAGCAGGCTTTCCTCGACGAGGGCGCGGCCGCCTGCCCGAAAATCCTGCGCGGCCGGCGCGGGCACGGTTTCCATCGCGCCGTAGAACGGAAAATTGCCACCGAGCGCTCGAACATGGACCAGCCGGGTGGAATCGCTTCTGGGAAAGGTGGCCATGCTCGAGAAGCGGATTTCGCGGGCCTGCGGTTCGCCTAACGAGTGGAGCAGCGTCTCATCTTCCGGGCGAAAAGGCCGCGTCGATTCGACTACTAGGTCGGCTCCGAGCAGCGTGCGGGCCTGGTCGTCGATCGCTTCGGCCAGGCTGTGGCGGAACGATCCGATCCCTACGAGGGCGGCGATGCCGAGGGTAATCGAGATCGAGAAGAGAAGCAGTCGTCGCCGGCTCGACCGGCTATCCCGCCACGCCATCTTCCAGATGAAAGAAGAAATCATCCTAAACCATTTCCCCGTTTCGGAGCCGGATCGTCCTTTCGGTCAGCGCGGCGACATCGGGATCGTGGGTGACCAAAACGAGCGCCGTTCCCGCGCTGCGATTCAGGTCGAGCATGATCTCGGTCACCGCGCTGCTCGTCTCGGCATCGAGATTTCCGGTCGGCTCGTCCGCGAAAAGAATTTTCGGGCGATTGATGAACGCGCGGGCGAGCGCCACGCGTTGCTGTTCGCCGCCGGAAAGTTGCGCGGGATAATGATCGACGCGCTCCGCGAGTCCGACGCGCCGGAGCAAATCCAGCCCGAGCGAGCGCGCGCTGCGATCGCCCCGCAGTTCCATCGGCACGGTCACATTCTCCAGCGCGGTCAAGGTCGGGATTAGCTGGAAATTCTGAAATACGAACCCGACATGCTCGTTGCGAATGCGCGCGCGTTCGTCTTCGCCCGCTTCGCCCAGAGTAATTCCATTCAACAAAACGGAACCCGAAGTGGGCCGATCCAAACCGGCGCAGAGACCGAGCAGCGTTGTCTTCCCGCTGCCAGAGGGCCCGAGGATTGAACAGGTGCCCCCCTGCGGAAGGACAAAGGAGATATCCTTGAGCACGGTCAATTTACCCGCGCCGGTGGCGTAGGTTTTTGTGAGGCGTTGAACGTCGAGGATCGGGAATGCTGTCATTGACGGTGGGTGCGGGTTCGACTTGCTTACGCGAACATGATTCGCCGCGCATGAGCAAAACGATGCCAGTAATTTGCGGAATTGCGCTCGCCCTCTGCGTTTTTTCGCAGGCGATTTTCGCGCAAACCCCGACGCCCACCGCGGCCAAGACGCTCGTCTTCCTCGGGGACAGCCTGACTGCCGGTCTGGGTGTGCAACGGAGCGAAGCCTTTCCGGCCCTGATCGCGGAGAAAATTCGCGCGGCCGGATTGCCCTTCGAAATCGAGAACGCGGGTTTGAGCGGCGACACCAGCGCCGGCGCGCTCCGGCGGATCGACTGGTTGCTGCAACGCCCGATTGACCTGCTCGTGATCGAACTTGGAGGGAATGACGGTCTGCGCGGTCTGCCGACCAAAGAGCTCAAGGCCAATCTGCAGGCGATCATCGACAAAACGCGCGCCAAAAATCCGGCGGTAAAGATCGTGATCGCGGGGATGCAAATTCCGCCGAATCTGGGCGCGGACTACGCCGCAAGTTTCGAGAAAATCTATGCCGAACTCGCGCAAGAGAACAAAGCGGTGCTGATTCCTTTCCTGCTGGAAGGAGTCGGCGGTCACCGCGAACTCAATCAACAGGATCTGATCCATCCCACCGCCGCAGGGCACCGCGTCGTGGCCGATCTCGTCTGGCGCACGCTCGAACCGCTTCTGCGCGAAGGATGAGCAAATTCGATCCCGCAGGTTCCACCGCATTGATTACCGGCGCTTCCGCCGGCATCGGCCGGGAGTTCGCGCGCCAGCTTGCGGGTAGCGCCGGTTCGCTCGTCCTCGTGGCGCGGCGGCTTGAACGATTAGAAGAACTTCGCGACGAGCTCACGAAACGCGATCCAAACCTGAACGTGCACATTCGTCCGGCGGATCTGTCGGATGATCACGCGGTGATCGACCTGGTTGACTGGCTGGAAGATCAAAACCTTTCGATCGATCTGCTCATTAACAATGCTGGGCTCGGCGATGTCGGGCCTTTTGCGACCAGCGAACTAAAACGCGTGCAAGAAATGCTGTCCGTTAATATGGCGGCCTTGACGGTGCTGACGCGCTTGCTTCTTCCTGGAATGATCGCGCGAAAGCGCGGCGCGATCCTGAATGTAAGTTCATCCGCATCGTTCCTGCCTATGGCAGGATTTGCGGTTTACGCGGCGACAAAAGCGTACGTCACCAGTTTTTCCGAAGCTATCCGGACGGAACTGCATGGCATAGGCGTGACCGTCACATCACTCTGCCCGGGCCCAGTCCATACGGAATTCACCAAGGTTGCTCACCGCACCGACGGCCGACGCGAGAAATCAGGACCGGAATTCACCCACGTCTCCGTGGAGGATACCGTGAGTGCCGCGCTCGAAGCGTTGGCTCACGATCGCGCGCTCGTCATCCCGGGCCTCGTCATGAAGCTCGCGATGGGCCTGGTGCGACTGACGCCGTTGCCAGTCCTGCGTTTCGCTTCGCGCTTCTCGAGGAAGGATTAGTACTTTACCGAGCAGCCGTAGGGGCGAGAGCTCGATGTCGTGACCGCCTTGCCGGCCAGCGATTCGTCCAGCGCCGCTTTGACGTAATTCGTCGCGGTCGCGATGTCGGCCGGATTCGCGGTATCCTCGCTGTCGATGGCGCCAGCGTAAATCAACTTCCCTTCTGGGTTGATGATAAACATGTGCGGCGTGTTTTTTGCGCCGTAGGTCCGGCCTGCTTTCCCGTCAGGATCGAGCACGAGCGCCGTCGGATGCATTTTCCAATCGGCCATCTTCGCGTTCGCTTGATCGGCGCTCAGATTGCCTTCCTTGCCGGCGGCGGAGGAGTCGATCGAGAGCCAGACCACACCTTTGCCGGTAAATTCCTGCTGCAATTTCTGCATGTTGCCGCTGCCGTAATGCTTCTTCACGAATGGGCACTCGGGATTGAACCACTCCAGCACGACATATTTTCCTTTGTATTGCGAAACCAATTGCGTTTTGCCCTTTGAATCAGTCGCGGAAAAATCGGGCGCGGCGTTCCCGATCGAAGGCGCATCGGCAGCGACGAGAGAAGCGGACGCAAGGCAGGCAACAAGGCTAAGAAGCAGTTTGGTTTTCATTTTTATTTAGTGGCAACGCGAGGTGTGACGGTTTCCAGTTTATCGAGAATGAGCCCCTGGGTGACCAGCTCCGGAAACAAAATTGGTTCCGCGTTTCTGCCGCCCGGGTAAAGCACATACATTGGGACACCAGGCCGGCCAAATTGTTTCAGAATTTTTGTGATGGCCGGATCGGCGTTGGTCCAGTCGGCCTTGAATTTGACGATGGCGCGGCGCTGAAAGGCATCGCGGACCGCGCTGCTCTCGAGAACGGTGGCTTCGTTGAATTTGCAGGTCAGGCACCAGGCCGCGGTGAAATCGATAAAGACGGCGTGGCCCTGGTCGAGCTCCGTTTGCAAACGTTCCGGGGTGAACGCGAGCCAGTCGCCATCGGGCTTCGTTTCACCGGGAGCTAATTTCGCGGCGTTGAATTTTTCGCCGATGAAATACCAGCCGCTGCCGAGCACGAGCATGAGCATGAGGACGAGCGCGATGACGCGGCCTCGGGTCGAAGCGGTCGGCACGACAAAGGCGCCTTTCATCCAGCACGCGACGCTGAGCGCGAGCAGGAAACACGAAGTCCAGATGATGGCTTCGACGCCGCGCTCGGCGCCAATGACCCAGAGCAGGAAGAGGAGAGTCGCCAGGAGGAAAAAGCCCATCAATTGCTTCACGCGTTCCATCCACGCCCCGGGTTTCGGCAAGAGGCGCAACCACGCGGGTTGAGCGGAAAGCAACAGGTAGGGCGAGCTCATGCCCGCGGCTACAGCGACAAACATGGCGAGTATCGTCCAGCCCGATTGGGTAAAGGCGAACCCGAGGGCCGTTCCAAGAAACGGCGCGGTGCAGGGAGTCGCCAGCACCGTCGCGAAGACGCCTTGGAAAAACGAACCGGCGTCCCCTTCCCTCGCGGTCCAGCCGAGCAAACCGCGGTTCGCTCTTTGCGGCAGCGAGATTTCGAAAACGCCAAACAAATTGAGCGCGAAGACGAGAACGATCGCGCTCATGAAAAGAACGAAATACGGATTGGTGAATTGAAAGGCCCAGGTGATTTCGCGGCCGGCGCATTTCAGCGCGATCAACAAAAGGGCCAGGCCGATGAACCAGGCGAAGATTCCCGCCACAAACGCGAGACCGCTGCGCAGAATGCGGCCTCGACTCTGTCCAGCCTGCTGAATGAATCCAAAAATCTTGAGCGAGATCACGGGCAAAACGCACGGCATCAAGTTTAGAATGAAGCCGCCGATGAAACCGAAGAGGAGGAACTTCGCCAGTCCGCCCGGCGCAGGAGTGGACGAAGGAGACGCGTTCGCCATCGTGGCCGGAGCATTCCCCGCGAGCGACCAGGCGTTACGGCCGGCTGCGTTTGCCTCCTGCCCGAAGACGACGATGCCGTCGAGGGACGACAACTCTTTCTCCTGAGTTTCAATCGGAACGCGAAACACGAGTTTGCCGCCGCTACCCCGCTCCGTTTTCGGATGGGCGACGACTACAGTGCGTTGCGGCAGAGGGAAAAAATCGACGGAGGGATAATTGGCGAGAGCCGAGCTCTCGACCGTGAGCAGCATTTCGGAACCGCTTCGCTTCCAACTGGCGTTCGCGATTTTAGCCTCGGGCCAGGCTTGCGGAAGCGAACGCCGATAACGCGCGAAAAGTTCCTGATTCGCCGAGGCGTTTTGCGCCGCGACAGGAAGCTCGAGCTGAAGCTTCGCGCTTCCGGGAATGCAGATCTTCTCGCAAACTAGCCAGTTCGCTTCCGCGGAAAGGTTGGTTACCCCAGCCGGCAGCGAAGCGGGCGGGGTGATTTCCTGGAGAAGCAATACTTCGTCGTGGTAACCGTAGATCTGAATGTCGCCCGGCTCCTCCAGCTTGAGCGGGATCGGCCACTGGATTTCGCCGGCTTTCCAGCCCTCTGGCAAATTCCATTTAATTTCCGTCGCGATGCCCGCGTCTCCGGCAAATTTCCAATAGGTGTGCCAGTTCGGGGCCATCTTGAGAAGCAGGCCGACGGTGAATGGTTTTCCGGGAACGATCGCGCTCACCTCCGCCACCAGGCTGGCCTGGACCAACTCGCGCCCTTGATACGTCTGAGTGAAGGCAGAACGCGGCGACGCGACGAACAAAAGCACCGCTAAAAATGCGATGGAGAAGGAGCGCCCCCGGATCATTGCGGTTACTTACCATTAGCCCCTTCTCGCGGCAACGTGACCGGCCGGTGGCTCGCGGGCTGCTCTGATTTAATCCATGCGAACCGCTGTCGTAATCCTGATCATGGCTGGCCTTGGCTATTTTTTCCTCGCGCAAAAGCGCCAGGAACAGGAAACCGCCAGTGCGAAACCCTCCGTCACGCAAAGCACTTCACCGCGCCCCGTGAGCGAACACGATTGGGCGAAGCATGCCCTCGACCGGACGAGGGAAGTGACGCAGCAAGTGAGGCAAACGCGAAAAGAAGACGGCGTTCGAAAGTAAAGGCGCGCGCGCTTCTCTGCGGTCCGCGGTGACCGCTCATTATTTCACCGCGGTTTGCGACAATTTCTGGCGGATGGCGGATTTAAACTGCGCCGAGGTGAGGGCCTGACCAGAGGCGGCCGCATTTTCGTCCGTCCCGAGTTTCGCCACGTTCGCCATCGGCGCTCCAGAATCTTTTGCGACGCTCTCACGTCCGTTCGCGTCCATCACGACATGGAACCGGCCATGCATAATGCCGACCAGCGGCACGAACTGCGTTCCGTTATGCTCGACGAAGAGAATGTCGCGGTCGCCATTTTTGAATTTAGGCGTGTCGGTCACCTCCATGGTTTCGTCGGCTACAGTGCCGCCCAGGATCTCGATGGTGTAACTGGGCCCGGGGGCGCCTTTGAGCGCGTCTTCCACGCTGAAAGTGACGAAAGTCGCGATATGACGCTCCTTGCCAGCGCCGACCCACTCCGAGCGAACTTCGGTAACCGAGCCCTGAAAAATCAATTCCGCTTCAGACACGAGCTGGTCAAACGTAGGCGCGATGACGGTCGTGCCGTGCGCGCTTCTAGTCATCAGCGCGGCGCATAAAATCGGGAGAAGGCAGCGAATCAGTTTCATAAAGTTGGGTTACGCTGGGGCAATAACGTTCGACTCTGTCCTCAATTCAACGCCTGAACGCGGATCATCTTCAAGGTGCAGCTTCATGACCAATTACGGATCCAGGTCGTAGACTTCCACCAGGCCGACGCCAGTCCTGTTGTTCGCGCCCCGCACTACCGCCGTGTAATTTCCCGGTCCCAACGAGGCAACGATCGCGGACTCGAGGTTATTCGAAGGTGGCACCGTGGTCTTAACAATGTCGGACGCTTGGGCGCTGGTACTCCAGTCGTCGTTCGCGCCGATTAAAGTTCCGGACCCGTTATACAATTCCAGGGTCGGATCGGTCAAAGCTCCCGCCACGGCATTCGGTCCGCTGCCGAGCGAAGGTCCCAGCGCGCGAATAATCACATTTTTCGCAGCACTGCCCTGCACAATCAATCCGCCGATCATGGCTTCATCCCCGACTCCAACGCGGCCGCGGGTGGAGATATTGACCATCCGGGTGCTGTTGCCATCCAACTCGTAAGCTTCCACCAGCGCCACGCCCTGGCCTCCGCCGAATCCGCTGACGACCGCTGTGTAACTCCCCGGACTGAGGGTTGTGATTAGAGCCGATTCACCCAAGCTGCTGGGAGCGACGCCGCTTTCCATGATTTCCTGCACCTGCGGGCCCGGATTCCAATTGTTATTCGAAGCAACGATGGCACCCGCGGAATTGTGCACTTCCAAGACTGGATCTACCAACGCACTTGCCACACCCATGGCGGTGAGGGAAGGCCCGATCGCTCGCAGAATCAATTTCTTCGGCTGCGCACCTTGAATGATAAACCCGCCAATGAGGACGTTGTCGTTAAGACCAACCTTCAATCGGGTAGAGATATTCGCGAGGTGACTTGCCGGAGCAGTAGGCGTGGGCGTAGGCGTGGCTGATGGAGTCGGCGTAGGGGTGGGAGTGGGGATAACCGCCGTCCCGTAAAGATATTGTCCACCAGCGATGTCGTCGGTCGAAAGAACTTCCTGGTCGCTCACGAGAGAGTTCATCACAGCGGCCAGGCGTTGCCCGCCAGTATCGGGATGGCCAAGACCAAGCCCGTGGCCGAGCTCGTGAAGAAACACGCGCCGGATATCCGCGATGGCTGGCCCGTGGGCGATGTACTGCAACGGCCCGCGATAGGAGTCGAATTGCATCGCCACATTAAACAACGTGTCCGATTCGATCATGCTCGAGCCCTGGCTTCTGTAATAGGTGACGGCGAGGGTGCTTCCGCCGAAGGACTGACCGAAAACCGAACTCGAAAAGACCACGGAGTTAACGTGATCGCCCGTGGCGGCGGCGAGCCCCGGAACCACCACGCTGGCGACTTGGATCCGCAATATTTTTTCACTCCACATTCCCGCGACGGGCGCCACCGCTGCGTCCCAGGAAGTGTTGCCATCCTGAAGCGTGCGCCCTGCACTGCCGAGGTTCAGCTGGACAACCACTGCGGACCCGGTGGGCCAGCTTGGGCCCTCCAGGACATAGCCGCTCGTCGTCGAGGCAAAAAAGGCGAGGGCTACAACAGAAGCGCAAAGGGCGGACCGCATTGCGGGCAGTTTGTAATACAAGCGCCGCGAAGAAGATAGATGTTTATCAGCCGGCTTTGGAGGTGGAGAATTCCTCATAATCTCCATAAAAGCAGGAACCGTACGCAGCTCCGCCAATCACCGAAGAATTTGTCGGACTGCGTTGGAAGGACTGCCGGCAGCCCGCGCTGCTCCGGATCAACGCTGAACTAAGGAACCAGGAAAATCTTACCCGAATACGGGTCCTTCACCTTGCTTCCGGGAGTGTAGCCATTCACGTCCACGTAGCCGCCGCTGGGGTCGAATGGGCTGAAAACATATCCCGGCTTTCCGGGGACAGGTTTCGCCGTGGGATATTGCGTCGGCTGAGTGGTTGTCGCGCTGCGCGGCGCGGGCGTGGGGCTCGGCTTTGATTTCTCGACGGTCGTATTCCGGGTCACGTGAGGAGTCGCCGTGGGAGACGGTCGGCTTTCCGTGGTGGTAACCTGCCGGCGCGGTTTTTCACGGTTGGTGGCCGGCGCGGTCGTAACGGTTCGGCCGGGAGTGACCACGTCGGAAGTCGCGGCAGTCGTAGTGGTGGTCGTGGTCGTTGTCTGCTGCGGCGGGTCGATCCGGCGGCGCACAAAATTTGCCGGCGCATCCAGAACGCGGAAAGAAGTCACCGCAACATCATGCGCCGTATGGCACCCACTGAGAACGATGGCCCCCAGAACAAAAATCCGTCGAGCGGCTTTCACGCGACTACTCTTATCTGGCCTTCGCGTCCCTGCCAGAGATTTTCTTGAAACGAGGGACCCGTTTCGCGCCTCGTTCAACTTCCAAGACTGCTTCTCACATCCCCAACGAAATCCTCAATGTCCTGTTCCGTCACGGACCACGAGCACATCAATCGATACACGTCTGGCTCGATAAATTTGTAGAATTGCCAGCCCCGTCCCTTCAGTTTCGCGACGAGATTGTCATCCATCCGTAAAAAGACGGCGCTGGCTTCCCGCGGAAATTCCGGTTTCATTCCGAGCCCGCTCAATTTCGCCGCCAATGATTCCGCACAGGCGTTGGCGCGCCGGGCGTTCTCGAGCCAGACGTCTTGATGCAAAAGGCCGAACCAAGGCGCAGCAAGGAAGCGCTGCTTCGACGCCAGCTGGCCGGCTTGCTTGGCGCGGTAATCAAATTCCTGGGCCAGTTCCTTCTTGAAAAAAATCACCAACTCTCCTGCAGCGGTGCCGTTTTTCGTCCCACCGAAGCAGAGCACATCCACCCCGGCTTCCCACGTGATCGTCTTAGGGGCGCAAGCCAGCGCCGCCACGGCGTTTGCGAAACGCGCGCCGTCCATGTGAAGGAAGAGTGAGCGCGCGCGTGCGAACTCCGCGATTCTCTCGATTTCATCGCGCCGGTAAACCGTCCCAAGCTCGGTCGCCTGCGTGACGCTGATCACGCGCGGGTCCGGCGCATGCAATCCCCGCTGACGTTCCGCATCGATCGCAGCTTCCACCTGTGCCAAGTCGAGCTTGCCCTCCGCGCCCGAGGTTGGAAGTAGCTTTAATCCTCCGCCAAAAAATCCAGGCCCACCGCATTCGTCGGTGTCGATATGCGCCTGTTCGTGGCAAACCACGCTGTGAAAAGATCGAGCGAGGTGCGCCAGCGCGAGCGAATTCGCCGCGGTGCCGTTGAAAACAAAAAAGACAGCGCAATCAGTCTCGAAAATTTCCCGAACACGCTCGCTGGCCCGCCGCGTCCATTTGTCATCACCGTAGGAAGCGGCTCGCTCCGCGGTCGCTTCCGCCAGCGCGGCCCAGGCCTCTGGGCATATCGCGGCAGTATTGTCGCTCGCGAACTCGAACCGTTCTGGCGTGGCGGGCATCGCGCGTTTCTACGCGACTTCCCGTCGCCGGGCAAACGCGGGCGACGTCAACGCGTGCGTACAAAAAGATCGCCTGGCTGAAAACTCCGGGCATGTCCGGAATTCCGCCAGGCGGATCTCCCTACCGGCGTCCTAACCCCTATGTGCAACCGCGCAGTAGAAAAAACAAAAACAAGATCGGAATCGGAATTCCAAGGAGCCACAGCAAAATATACCCTGCAGCCCCCACTTGCTCGATTCGCTCTTTGAGTTTCATATCGATTTGATCCTTTCGTTGACTGTATTTCGCACGACATGCCCTCTCTGATCGTGTTGGGCCGCGAATTTCTCCCCTGCGCGTACTCCTGCGGAAACCGGATCGGCCTTTGCCGAATCTGAGAGGCGGCGTTAGTATCCGCGCCATGAGTTCTCTGCAAGGCGCCATCGAGCAGCGGGGTGAGCAAATCTTCGAGCTGGTCGATCGCAATCCGGAATCGATTTTTACCAAGGCCGGCTTCTATCAGCGGATGATGGCGTTCTCGATGCGGGACGAGCATTTCAAGGTGCAAATGTTCCGCTTCGTCGATGTCCTCGCGTCGCTCCGCAGCTCGCGCGACATCGTTCAGCACCTCAACGAATACTTCGCCGATATGCAGAGTGCCCCCGTGCCGTTTCTGCAAACGGGTCTGCGCGCCGCACGCGCCTTGCCCTGGCTCACCGCGCCGATCCTGCGCTGGAACGTTTCCGGCATGGCGCGCCAATTCATCGCCGGCCGAAATCCCGACGACGTGATGAAGATGTTGCGCAAGCGTCGCAAGGAAAAGATCGGTTTTACGGTCGACTTGTTAGGCGAAGCCGTCGTGAGCGAAGAGGAGGCGAACGAATACGCGGCGCGTTGTTTCGCGCTGCTCGATGGCCTGGCGCAACAGACCCGCGGCTGGACCGATCCGCTTGGGAAAAACACTGAGCTGTTCCCGGTCGTCAATGTTTCCGTGAAGATCTCCGCGTTCTATTCGCAGATGAATCCTGCGGATCCGGCGGAAGCCATCGCGCATCTCGCCCCAAAATTGCGCCCGATCCTGCGGCGCGCGCGCGAAGTCGGCGCCTTCATCAATTTCGACATGGAGAGTTACGCGCACAAGAACACCACGCTCGAACTTTTCCGGACCCTCTTCGACGAACCGGAATTTCGCGATTGGCCCCATGCCGGCATCGTCATCCAGGCCTACCTGCACGACGCGGAGAAGGACCTGCGCGAATTGATTGAGTGGGCCCGGGCGCGCGGAACGCGCTTCACGGTTCGGCTCGTCAAAGGCGCCTACTGGGACTACGAAAAGATCAAGGCGGCGCAGAACGGCTGGCGTTGTCCGGTCTTCCTGCAAAAGCCGGAAAGCGATGCCTGCTTCGAAAAATGCACGCGGATCCTGCTCGACAACGAATCGATCGTCACTGCCGCTTTCGGTTCGCACAACGTCCGCAGCATCGCGCACGCGCAGGCTTACGCCGAAAAACTCGGCATCGACAAGAGCCGCTTCGAATTTCAGCTGCTCTACGGAATGGCGGGCCCGATCAAGCGCGCGCTGGTCGAGATGGGTTATCGCGTCCGGGAATATTGTCCCGTGGGCGAATTGCTGCCCGGCATGTCGTATCTCGTTCGGCGATTACTCGAGAACACCTCGAATGAAGGATTCCTGAAAGCGAAGTTTTCCGACAAAGCTTCCGCGCTCCAATTGTTGCGCGATCCGAACTCGCTCGTTGCCACGCGCCCGATGCCGGGCTCAACGATCCCGGCTACAACTGGGCGTAACCGCGCATCTCTCGATACTCCCCCGGGCGACACCTACGAAAATTCTCCGCTGGTTAACTTCGTCCATCGCAGCAGCCAGGAAAAAATGCTGAATGCTCTGCGCGAAGTGCGAGCCCGTCTCGGCCAAAAATATCCCATCGTCATTCATGGCCAGAAAATCTGGACCGGCAGTCTCATCAACTCGATCAATCCCAGTTCGCCCTCGCAAGTTGTCGGCGCCGTGGCCGAAGCTGGGATTCCAGAAGCGGAAGACGCTGTCGCTGCGGCGCGCAAAGCCTTCGAACATTGGTGCCGCGTCAGCGTCGAGCACCGCGCGGATTTACTCGAACGCGTGGCCGAGATCATGGATCGCCGCCGCTTCGAACTTTCTGCTCTCGAAGTTTTCGAAGTGGGTAAACCGTGGGCCGAAGCCGACGGCGATATCCGTGAGGCGATCGATTTCCTGCTCTTCTACGCGCAACAAATGCGCCAGCGCGGTTTTCCGCGGCTCACGCAACACGTGCCCGGCGAAGAAAGCTATCAGCACTACTGGCCGCGCGGCGTCGCGCTCGTCATTGCGCCCTGGAATTTTCCGATGGCCATTCTTACCGGGATGGTCTCGGCCGCGCTGGTCACGGGTAACACCGTGATCATGAAGCCCGCGGAGCAATCCGCTGTGTGCGGCGCGATGGTAATGGAAATGTTCGAGGAAGCGGGCGTGCCGCCCGGCGTTCTCAATTTTCTCCCAGGCAAAGGCCGCGTCATCGGCCAGCACCTCGTCGACCACAAGGACGTCCACATGATCGCGTTCACGGGCTCGCGCGAAGTCGGCCTGCGGATCTGGGAGAGTGCCGGCAAAACTCTACCGGGTCAGCGCGAATTGAAACGCGTCGTCTGCGAAATGGGCGGCAAGAATGCCGTCATCGTGGATTCAGACGCCGACCTCGACGAAGCGATCGTCGATTCAATTTATTCCGCTTTCGGTTATCAGGGCCAGAAATGTTCCGCGCTCTCGCGCCTGATTGTGCTCGACGAAAACTACGATCGCGTCATCAAGCGCCTGGTGGAAGCGGCCGCGAGTTTGCGTGTTGGCAATCCAGAAACGCCCGGCATTACCGTCGGTCCCGTGATCGACGAAACTGCCTACCGCCGCATGCTCGACACGATCGAGGCAGGAAAAAAAGAAGCGACCCTTGCCTACCAGGCGAAGGACTTTCCGGCGGAAGGCTTCTTCGTTCCGCCGACCATCTTCACTGACGTGAAACCGAGCATGCGCCTTTCGTGCGAAGAAATTTTTGGCCCGGTCCTCAGCGTGATTCGCGTTCGCGATCTCGAAGAGGCAATCCGCGTCGCGAACGACACCGACTACGCTCTGACTGCCGGCTTTTTCTCGCGTAGCCCCGCGAACATCGAGCGGGTCAAAGCCGAGCTCGTCGCAGGCAACGTCTACATCAACCGCTCCTGCACGGGCGCTGTCGTCGGCCGCCATCCCTTCGGCGGCTTCAAGATGTCCGGCGGCGGAACGAAAGCCGGCGGCGGCGATTACCTCCTCCAATTCCTGGTCCCCCGCGTCGTCACCGAAAACATCATGCGCCACGGCTTCGCTCCCGACACCACGCCGGAGTTTCGCTCCCCGTTTGGTTCGACCACTACTTAGCTTCGCTCCGAAAGGATTGAGCTTTCGGATTCTGATCCGATGGTTCCGCATGCTCTACGTGATCGCCACGCCGATCGGCAATCTGGACGACATCACGTTGCGCGCGCTCGAGGCGCTGAAAGCGGTGGACGTGATCGCGGCGGAGGATACGCGGCATTCCGGAAATCTTCTGCGGCATTTTGAGATTCGGAAACCGCTCGTCAGTTATCACGAACACAATGAGGCGATGCGGGCGGAGCAGCTAGCGGAACGATTGGCCGCCGGCGAAAACGTGGCGCTAATCACGGACGCCGGCATGCCTTGTCTCTCGGATCCGGGCGCACGCTTGATCCGCAAGTGCATCGAGCGCGGTTTGCCTTACACGATCGTGCCGGGTGTTTCCGCTATCCTGACGGCGTTAGTCGGGTCAGGAATTTCCATGGAGCGGTTCTGTTTCCGGGGATTCCTGCCGGTCAAGAGCGGCCAGCGCGAGCGCGAGCTGCGGACGGCCGCGGATCGCGAGGAAACAACCGTGTTCTTTGAATCACCTTATCGCATCAACAAAACGCTCGCGGCTTCCGCCGAGATCATGCCGGATCGTCAGCTCTGCGTGGCGCGCGAACTGACCAAAAAGTTCGAGGAGTTCCGGCGCGGCACCGCCGCGGAGTTGCTCGCGCACTACGAAGTGCATCCCGCCAAGGGCGAGATCACCCTTGTGATTAGCCCCGGCGGCAAGTGAGCCGGATTTCCGCTTGTCAAAGCAGGACTCCTGTGGGATTTTGCGCGGCTTTTCCCCAAGGCAAAACTTTCTTCCTATGGCTTACGCAATCATCAAAACAGGCGGCAGACAACATCGTGTCGCCGAGGGCGATATCATCGATGTGGACTTCCTGAACGAGGAAGCGGGAAAAGAAGGCGTGTTCGCCGATGTGCTTTTCCATAGCGATGGCGAGACGTTAACGCACGGAAGCCCGCTCATCGAAGGCGCTACCGTCACGGGGGAAGTGATCGAGCAGCGCAAGGATAAGAAGGTCATCGCTTTCAAGTATCGCCGCCGCAAAGGTTATCACCGCACCGTGGGCCACCGCCGCAAGCTGACCCGGATCAAGATTACCGGCATCAGCCTGGGCGGGAAAACTTCCAAAGCCAGGAAGGCGAAGACCGAAGAAGCCTCCGAAAAATCCGAGTAATCTCATGGCACATAAAAAGGGACAAGGCAGTGTTAAGAACGGACGCGACAGCGTCAGCAAACGCCTGGGCGTGAAAAAATTCGGGAGCCAGGAAGTCGTGGCCGGCAACATCATCATCCGCCAGCGCGGGACGAAATTTTTGCCGGGCAAAAACGTGGGCCTTGGCCGCGATTACACGATTTATGCGCTGGTCGACGGACAGGTGCGATTCGATCGAGCGGGTCGCCGCGTAAACGTCGTTGAGCCAGTCGCCGCGGAATAGGAATTTTCGCCGGTCCCTGCGCCGCGCCTCCAAGACGAATAGCCACACGGCAATTATGAGAGATTGTGCCCAGCTGTTCTTCTGGCATATAACGGAAATCTCCTCATGAAATACCATACCTACCTCCTCTTCGGTGCGCCCGGCAGCGGCAAAGGCACTCAAGGCCGGACACTGGGGAGCATCCCGCGGTTTTTCCATTGCGCGTGCGGGGACGTATTTCGCTCGATCGATACGCGCACGAAAGTCGGGCGCGCGTTTCTGGATTATTCCAGTAAAGGCGAGCTGGTTCCCGATGAGGTGACAGTAGAACTTTGGAAGGCGCAGATTGATGCCGCGGTAAACAGCCACGTCTTCAAGCCCGACATCGATATTCTCGTTCTCGACGGGATCCCGCGAAATGTCGGCCAGGCCAAGATCATGGACGACCTGATTGACGTGCAGAAAGTTTTCCACCTTTCCTGCCCAAATCGGGATGCGCTTTTCGCGCGGCTGAAAAAGCGCGCGCTGAAAGACAATCGCCTCGATGACGCGAACGAAGAAGTGATCAAACGCCGCCTTGCCACTTACGAAGCGGAGTCCAAGCCTGTGCTGAGCTACTACGGACAGGACCGGATCACCTGTATCGACGCGACGCAGCCGCCGGCGAAAGTTCTGCTGCACATCCTTGAGAGTGTGAACGACGGGGTGAATGGGTCGCATGAGCCAGCAGCAGTTTGAGAATTTCACCGCCTCGAGCCTCTATTGCGAGAAGTGCAAAGCCGCCATGCCGGTGCGCGAACGGCTTCTCCTGATTCTGCCCGACATGGAAATTTACGATTATCTCTGCACCGGCTGCGCCTCGTCGGTGGGACAACGCGAGGTCACGGCGGGTGACAAGTTGATGGCGCGAAGTGCTGCTCCTCGCCGGCCCAGGCGCCGTGCGATCGCGCCACGGATCCAGCTTTAACGCGCGATGCGCGTTCTTTTCATCGGTACCGGCGAGATCGGCGTGCCGGTCCTGCGCTCGCTCCTGGACTCGAAGGAGCATGATCTCATCAGTGTGGTCACGCAGCCGGACAAACCGGTGGGACGCACGCAGCGGATCGAAGCACCGCCCATCAAGGCTGCTTTGACCGGCAGCGCTCCGCCCATCTTGCAGCCGCCACGGATTAAGGCCGAGAACGCAGTCAGCGAGATTCGCGCGCTGGCGCCGGATGTGATCGTCGTGATGGCATATGGGCAAATTCTGCCGCGCGCAGTTCTGGAGATTCCACGGATCGCCTGCCTCAATCTGCATGCGTCGCTTTTGCCGAAACATCGGGGGGCTGCGCCAATCCAAGCCGCGATCGTCGCCGGCGATAACGAGTCGGGTATCAGCGTGATGTACATGGATGAAGGGCTCGACACGGGCGACGTGTTGCTGCAAACGCGGGTGACACTTTCGCCGAATGAAACCGGCGGATCGCTCCATGACCGGCTGGCACAGATTGCTCCGGATGCGTTACACGAAGCGCTCACGCAGCTTCAGCGAGGCAACGCGCCGCGCCTGCCGCAGGATTCGTCCGCCGCAACTTATGCGCCGAAACTTGAACGAGAGCATGGACGCATTGAATGGACGGAGCCGGCTGCCCTAATCGAGCGCAAGATCCGCGCGTTCAATCCATGGCCGGGCGCATTTACTAATTTGCGCGCTGAGGCCGGTCGCGAGCGGAAGTTGAAAGTCTTCAGTGCAAAAATAGTTTCGGCCGAAAAAGGAGCAGCCGGTGAAGTTCTTGCCGCGTCCGATTCCCTAATCATCGCCACCAGCGATGGCGCGTTGTCGTTAGGCGAGGTCCAGCTGGAGGGAAAGCGCCGAATGAGCGCCGCAGAATTTCTGCGGGGTTACACTGCGCCGTTGCGCGTCGCGTAATGCATGTCATCCCGAGCCGCGCAGACGACGAGGGACCCCGCACCTGTCAATGGACGCCTCCCCCGCAAGGTGTGACGAAGATTGCATGGGAGGGATCCCTCGTCGTCTACGCGACTCGGGATGACCCGCGTTACGACGACCGCCACCTTAGACGCTTGCTCTCGTATTTTACTTCCCAACGTTCTGCCGTTCTGTTGATCATTGCCCGCCATGCCAAGCGAAACTTCCGCGCCCGCCTACAAGCGCATCGTCCTGAAGTTGAGCGGTGAAGCTCTCCGCGAACGCGGAGCACGGGAGAACATTTCGCCCCAGATCGTGCGCGAAATCGCCCAGCGCATCAAAGAAGTCCGCGAACTCGGGGTCCAGACCTCGGTCGTTATCGGCGGCGGAAATATTTGGCGCGGTTTGTCGGCGAGCCATCGAGGGATGGACCGCACCACGGCCGATTACATGGGGATGCTCGCGACGGTGATCAACGGTCTCGCGCTCCAAAGCGCTCTCGTCCAGGCCGGGGTGGAAACGCGGGTTCAGACCGCGATCGAGATGAAGAACGTGGCCGAGCCGTTTATTCTGGGCCGCGCCATTCGCCATCTCGAGCTCGGGCGCGTTGTGATTTTCGTCGCCGGCACTGGCAATCCTTATTTCTCCACGGACACGACCGCCGCCCTTCGCGCCAGCGAGATTCGCGCCGATATTATTTTGAAGGCGACGAAGGTGGACGGCATCTACGATCGCGATCCCAACAGCGACCCCACCGCCAAACGTTATGAGCGCATCACCTTCACGGAAGCGCTAACCCAGCGCCTCCAGGTGATGGATTCCACCGCGTTCAGCCTTTGCATGGACAACAAGATCCCGATCGTTGTTTTCGACATGAACAAGCCGAGCAATTTCACCGACATCGTGCTCGGGAAAGAGGTCGGGACGATGGTTTCTGAATAGCGCAGTCGGATCGAGCGCTCAGCCGCTCGATGTTTGATACCGGTCGCCTAGGTTGCCCCCCCATATCGCCATCGCGCAACGGAGCGCTCGATCCACCTTGATTTGGTGATTGCGATTCTTCCTTGGGCAGGCTTCTATTGCTGGCCGCTCACCCTATCCCAATCATGACCGCTGAAGAAATCCTGTTCGACGCCGAAGTCTCAATGGAAAAGAGCGTCGACTATATGGTGCACGAGTTCTCCAGTGTGCGAACCGGCAAGGCTTCGCCTGCGCTGGTGGAAAACGTGGACGTGGAAGCCTATGGCTCGGCCATGAAGCTGAAACAGCTCGCCCTCATCACTACGCCGGAGCCGCGGCTCCTGGTCGTCCAGCCGTTCGACGCCGCCACGGTGAAAGACATCGAGAAAGCATTGAAAGAATCCAAGATCGGGATCATGCCCCTGGTGGACGGGAAGATCATTCGCCTGCCCATTCCGGAGCTCTCCGAAGAGCGCCGAAAAGACCTCGTGAAGTCCTTGCGCCAGATGGCGGAGGAAGCGCGGGTCCGGGTGCGCGCGAATCGCCGCACTGCGGTCGATGACGGAAGAAAAATGCAGAAGGCGAGCGAGCTAACGGAAGACGGCTTGCGCGATTTGGAAGCGGACGTCCAGAAGTTGACGGACAAGTCGGTGAAAGAGATCGACGAACACCTCGAGCGCAAAGAAGCCGAGGTCATGAAGATTTAGCCGGGCACTCATTCAGCCAACGAGAGCTGTCATCCCGAGCCGCACCGACGGCGAGGGACCTCACAGTCGAAGGTGGCGTCACGCGAACAAGAAGAGGGCGTGATCCGACGTTCACGCCCGACGTAGCGCGAAAGCGATAGAGCGCGTGTGGGATCCCTCGCCGTCTGCGCGGCTTGGGATGACAGGCTTTTCGATTAAGGAACTATTCCGCGTTCTACAGCCGCACCAGATCGAGCAGGAACTGGCACCAGAGATAAACCATCCCGCGCCAGGAGTATTTCACTTCGCCATCAGACGTCGCTTTCAGCACGCCCTTCTTGATGTTGTGCGCGATCTGATCGCGTAAATCGTTCTCGACCTCGAGCTGAATTCGGTCCTCATCCATCGGATCGATCACACTGGTCTCGACCTGATTTAGCCGCAGGAATTCGCGGTGACTTTGGTAAAGTTGCCAGAAGGTTTGGTCTGGGCGCTGCCGGTTGATGCGGAACTGCGGTGTGAGCTTCAACCCATAGGAGAGCGGATAATTCCAAGTCGTCCAAATGATCCCGTCGTTGGCGCGTGACGAAATGCGCAGGTAATAAAACGCGAGATCGTTCTGCTCGTTCAGGCAAATGGTGGCCTGGGCCCGATCTTCTTCCTTGTAAAAGAGCCGGAAGAACTGCTGGTAATCTTCCCAGTCCCAGCCTGCGTCATTGATGTGCGCGAAGCCCTCGTTTTGGATCTCGCGCGTGATCTCTTCCAGCGTCGGGAAAACCTCGGATGACGGCGGGCTTTTGGGCCGGAGGGCTTTTTCCTTGGGTAAACGCAGCGAACGGATACGGGTCAGAATCTCCAGCCATGGCAGAAACAGCCACGTCAGTGCCGCGATCGTTCCGATGAGCGAACTTTCGGTGACAAAATAAACGGCGAGGAAAGTGGAAACCAGAATGCCGACCGCGCCGGCCTTTTGCGCGAGGGAAGTTTGGTAACTCCGCAAGGCGACGCTGAGCACAGCAACGCCGAGCGTAAGAAAAAGACCAAACAGCATTACGGTTCGATTCCGTGATCGTCCAAAAACTTCTCCAGCTGATCGGTATCGAAGTTGGCGAGCACTTCATCGCCGGCGACGAGCGTCGGCACATAAGTCTGATCGGAGATCTCCAGCATGTCGTCGTAGGCCTCACGGTCGCGGCCAACATCGATTTCCGTGAACCGATAACCGCGCTCGGCCAGATAATCCTTCGCGTCGATGCACCAGGAGCACATCGCGCGGCTGTACAGTGTTAGTTCGATCGCCACACTGGAATAAACAGTCCCAGCCGTCCGCGGTCAACACAGAGCCCGAGCACGAGAAGTCCGAATCGCTAACGAGCCCAACTAGTACGATTTTGCCCAGATCGCGCGGATCCGGCTCGGTTCGCCGCTAAAGATGCACGTACCGGGCTCGGCTGGATTGTCGAATGGGATACAGCGGATCGTGACTTTCAGGTCGTTTTTGACCTGCTCCTCGACTTCGCGCGAGCCGTTCCAGTGGGCCAGGGCAAACCCTCCGTGAATCTCCGGTTTCCCAGAATTTTTCGGCGTGAAGAACTCGTAGAATTCCTCTTTTGAATTGATCACGCGGGTGTGGGTGGCGCGAAACTCCTTCGCCCGATCGAATAGATTTTGCTGGATCGAATTCAGCAGCTCGACCGCGCGCCTAACGAGTTCGGACAGCGGTAAGAACTCCTTGGCTTTTACCGGCTGATCGCGCCGCGTCACGGCCACGGTCCCCGATTCAAGGTCACGCGGCCCGAGCTCCACCCGAAGGGGCACGCCTTTCTTGATCCATTCCCAATTTTTCACCCCACCACCGAGATCGCGCTGGTCGACCTGCACTTCGAGTTGCGCGCCAAAGTACTTCAGCGCCCGCAATTCCACCGCGAGATTCTCCGCGGCCTCCAGCACTTTCGCGCGCGTCTCCTCTTTCGAAGTAATCGGCAGGATCACGATGTGAATGGGGGCGATCCGCGGAGGCAGAACCAGTCCATCATCGTCGGCGTGCGCCATGATGACCGTGCCGATCAGCCGCGTGGTCATGCCCCAGCTCGTCGTCCATCCAAACTCCTGCGTGCCGGTGCGCGACTGAAATTGAATCCCGCTCGCCCGGGCAAAGTTCTGCCCGAGAAAATGCGAGGTGCCGGCCTGGATCGCTTTTCGGTCCTGCACCATGGCTTCAATACAAAGCGTTTGGACCGCCCCCGGGAAGCGCTCGCTCTCCGATTTCTCACCGGTGAAAACGGGAATGGCCAGATGGTCGCGCACGAAAGTCGCGTAGACCTCCAGCATCTGCTTCGTCTCCGCCCGTGCCTCCTCCTCGGTTTCGTGGACGGTGTGGCCTTCCTGCCAAAGGAATTCGGTCGTGCGCAGGAAAATTCGCGGACGCATTTCCCAGCGAACGACATTGGCCCATTGATTGATGAGAATGGGCAGGTCGCGATAGCTTTGCACCCACTTCGCGTAGCTCGCGCCGATGATGGTTTCGGAAGTCGGCCTAACGACCAGTGGCTCCGTCAACGGACTGGCCGGCACCATTTTTCCTTCAGCGTTTACCTCCAGGCGGGTGTGGGTCACGACCGCGCATTCCTTAGCGAAGCCTTCCACGTGCGCTGCTTCCTTTTCGAAATAACTAAGGGGAATAAAAAGAGGGAAATACGCGTTCCGATGTCCGGTGGCCTTGAACATGGCATCGAGCTGGCTCTGCATGTTTTCCCAAATGCCGTAGCCCCACGGACGAATCACCATGCAGCCGCGGACGTCGGATGACTCCGCCATCTCCGCCGCGCGAATGACCTGCTGATACCACTCGGGGAAATCGTCTTCGCGCCGCGGAGTGATCGCGGTCTTGGTTATTGCGGGTTGATTGGTCATCGAGAAGGCGGAAAAATTACCTTGGCCCCAGGAAATGACCAGCGACCATTTCCTCCGTTGCCGCAACTTTCCCCGGCCCGCGGGTTATAATCATAAAATATGAAAGCGAAATCCCCGTCCCTTCTCGTTCTCACTCTCGCGGCCGCGCTCCAATTCGCCCCGACCGCGCTGGCGCAAGGACCCGCAGACAAACAGTTCAAGCAGTTCCAGGAACGGCGGGCGCGTTGGGCGAGCCTGAGTGAGGAAGAGCGATCGAAACTAAAGGCGGCACATCAAAAGGCGATGGAAGATCCTGCGGTGCGTGCGGCCCACGATAGATTGAAGCAAGCCCGGCGCGAATTCCGCGAAGTCATGCGCCCCGCGATGTTGAAAGCGGATCCAACGCTTCAGCCGATCTTCGACAAACTGCGCGCGGAACGGCCCGCCAGAAACTAGCGGAATTAGAAATTCCGCGCGACGAGAGTATCGGCAGGCGGCTCTCCGCGTTCGGAGTAGGTGCCGGCGAAATCCATGCTGCAAACCGTACCGAAGCGCGCGTGGCGGCCGAACGCGGCTCCGGCAAAATTAAAGCTCCCGTTGAAGATATTCGCGCGGTGCTTTCTCGCGGGTAACCCGTCGTCGATAATCAACGCGAGCACCACATCGCGCGCAGTCGCCTTGCCGTAGGAAATATTTTCGCCCCAGCATCCCCCGAACGTTCCGTAGCGCGCGAGGCGTCCGTCAGCGTGACTTCGATCGCGACCCGCATGGCCGAACCCGCCTGAGGCTTGATCAGCACAATGGTCCGCGGCGGCGTGGGACATCCCGCGGGAAAGAGTGAGCGGGCCGAGTGGTTGGGCGCCCCGTAAAAAACGAATGGCCTCATCCAGCGCGGCTGTCCCTTCCTTCGTTCGAATCTTGGTGCGACCGGGAAGAACCATCAGATTCCCATTCATGCTTGTGCGCAATTCCTCAATGAAAGTCGCGTAAAGCGCCGGATTTTGTCGAGCGAGATTCATTTCACGAATAACGGCGCGCGCGGAAGTGCTGTCCGCGTCTGCGGATTGTTCTTCACGAGCGAGAGCGGATTGGAGGGAGAAACCTAGCAAAAACAGAAGAGAAATGGTCGAGGCACGCATTATGGTAATTATAAGCAACTGCGATGCCAGAGACGCGTTTGCCTGTATCGAGCGGTTGAGCGACCACCACTCGGAATCGCAGCGAACAAGCAGTTGACACCTCAGCGACCCGCTCGTAATTTCCGGGCCCTTTCCGCTCCGATGAAGACGTTTTCCGCTAAAGCCAACGAAGTGCCACGTAAATGGTGGGTCATTGACGCCAATAACCAGATTCTCGGGCAGGTGGCCGTGAAGGCCGCCAATCTCCTCCGCGGAAAAGAAAAGCCGATTTACACCACGCACGTCGATACGGGCGACTTTGTGGTGGTGATCAACGCCGAAAAAGTTCGCCTTTCCGGCAAGAAGGAAGAGCAGAAAAGCTACATGAGCTTCTCGGGATTCGTCGGCGGACATAAAACCGAGAACGCGCGAGCCCGCCGTCAACGGCATCCCGAATTGATCGTTGAACGCGCCATTCGCGGAATGATTCCGCACAATAAACTTGGCCGCGCCGTTTACCGAAAGCTCAAGGTTTATCGCGGCGATCTACATCCGCACGGGGCGCAGCAGCCTGCGGCCGTTACGCTTCCTTCCTAAAATTTCGTCATGGCAACAACTCAGGAATTTATCGCCACCGGCCGCCGCAAAACTTCCGTCGCGCGCATTCGCATGACGCCAGGCAGCGGCAAAATCGACATAAACGGCAAGAGCTTTGAGGATTATTTCCCGACTGTCCCGCTCCAGAACACGGTCTTACAGCCGCTCCAAGTGGTGAAGCTGACGAACTCCTACGACCTTTCCATCAACACAACCGGCGGCGGTGCGACTGGTCAGGCTGGCGCGGCCCGGCTGGCGATTTCGCGGGCTCTGCTGCAAGTGGACGCGAATCTGCGCGGAACGTTGAAGGCTGAAGGATTGCTTCGACGAGATCCGCGAATGAAAGAGCGAAAGAAATCCGGCCAACCCGGCGCTCGTAAACGCTTCCAGTTCTCGAAGCGGTAATCGATTCAGCGGTTACGCTGGATCTCATTCAGTCGAGCGACAGCGCCTCGAGCCGTCGCTCTTGATAGAGTCAACGCGCTACGCCGACCTATCTATTTGGTCGAACGTCTGAAGACACCTCCCTGAGAACCGCTACGGCTTTTTCGGCGTTCCCGATGGAGCTGGCTGCGTGTTGCTCGGCGCAGAGGGGACGACAGCGGCCGGCGCAATCGACGGCTTGGCAGCATTGGGAGAAGAGGTTGAAGCAGGCGCAGGCGCGCTCACCACAGGCGGGACGCTCGTCGCCGGTGGCGATACGGGGGCAAGCGCGGTCGGCTTCGGCGGCTCAGTTATCTTGAGTGACTTCAGGAGTTGGTCCGCCTCCATGGTCACAACGCTTTCCGGATACTGGGTTTTAATCGTCTCGCAAACGCGGCGGGCTTCCTCGATTTGATTTTTTTCCTTGAGAAGAGGAACCGTCGAGATCAATGCAAGCGGTGCGGTGAAACCTTTAGGATTATCCGCCGCGATGCGCTGATAAGTCGTTAGCGCTTCGTCGCGTTTTCCAAGCGACTCCAGGTTTGCCGCCATCGCCATGCGCGCGGTGCTGACCAGTTCGTGTTTCGGGTTCTTGGCAATGAAAGTTTGCAGAGTCGAATTGGCTTCCGCGAATTTCGCCTCCTTCCGCTGCTCGTTGGCGAGAAAAAGATAGGCCGAACCGGCCGCGGGGGTGCCCCCATACTGGGCAATCACCTTTTCGTAATCCCCGCTCGACTTGGCCGAAGCGAGTTGGGTTGCAGCGGACGTATTGCGATGATCGGTATAAAGTCGAAATCCGGCGTAGGCCACTGCGGCAAGGAGAATAACGACGAGCCCCCCGATGATCTCTTTCTTGTGGCGGTCCCAAAAGAAGTGGGTCTCGAGCGCAGGATCGGGGACAGTAGGCGAAACAGTCGGCATGTTGAAAAATTGGGGCGCCGCGACGCCGGTTTTGGCGTGCGGGGCTTGGTCTTATGCCACGCGAAACTTTCCCGCGCAAGCGCGAGAAGGCCCAAAACGGCGCCTGTTCGCCCTGCCCCTCGGCACCGAGCGATCAGACATTGCGTCAGCGCTTCTTTTTTCCCGCTGCTCGCAACCTGACCCGGGAAGAGACCCGCGTGTCTGCCTTCAGAAACTTGCGCATCAAATTCAATGCCTCTCTGTTTTCTTCCGCTGAGTTCGACGCGGTGCAGTCAGAAGGAATAATCAGCCGGTAATCCCGCATGTAGGCGTCGTTTGCCGTAAACAGCACGCAAAAATTTCCCGCGAGGCCCGTCAGGATCAGCGTCTCCGAGCCAAGGTAGTGAAGAAGCGTTTCGAGTGTGGTGGAGAAAAAGCCGGAATGCTTCGGCTTGAGCACGAAATAATCGTCCTCCTCCGGCTGGAGCAATTTGACGATATCGTGGCCGCGCGATTCCGCGCGCAGACAATGTCGCACCTGCCGGCGAAAGTCGGATTGCCAGCGGCCGAAATTATCGTTCACGTAGACGACCGGGATTCCGGCTTTTTTCGCCCGCTCTTTCAACCGCAAAATCTTTCGCGCCATCGGGCGCGCGAAACGGAGCAGGCGATTGGCTTCCGGGAAATCAAACCCGTTGATGACGTCGATCAGCAGCAACGCGAGTTTGCACTTGTCCGGCACGCTGCCGTGCAGATCGTGGTTCTTAGCAGGCATAGACCGCTGAAGTGGGAATGACGCCGCAGCGCCGTTTCGCAGCTTGAGCTAGCTCTTCTTCCGATTGCTCGACCTCTTTTTCCCGCTGGATTTTTTCCCTCCCTTCTTAGCCGACGCCTTACTGCTCTTTTTCCCTCGGCCCGAACCACTCTTCTTCCCGCCCTTGTCGGATTTGTTAACTGTCGCCCAAGCGCGCTTCTCGGCTTCCTTCTTAGAGACGCCCCTTTTTTCGTATCCCTCTTCAATGTGCTCTGCTTTGCGTTTTTGTTTATCGGTGTAAGCCGACTTGTCTCCCTGTGCCATTTTACCTCCTGGTTGAGCTCCCTGTTTCACCAAGAAAACGTCTCTGCCTCGCGCTACGGTTTTATTTCGTCCTGTCGAATCTCTGCATTTCGACGTTGAGCGTTGAGCGTGAAGGTTGGACGTTCTTGCTTCATGCAGCGCCACGACAAGCTTTTCATCCCCGGTCCGGTCGAGGTCTCAGCCAAGACCTGGGCTGCGTTCTGCCGGCCGATGATCGGTCACCGGAGCGAAGATTTTCGCGCTCTCTACCGTTCGATTCATCCGCGTCTCCAATCCCTCTTCGGCACCGCGCAACCCGTCTTCCTCTCCACCTCATCAGCGTGGGGCGTGATGGAGGCGTCCATTCGGAATCTCGTGAAGAGCCGCGTGCTCAATTGCATGTGCGGCGCCTTCTCGGACAAATGGCTCGACGTGAGCCGGCGCTGTGGAAAATCCGCTGACGCGCTCCAGGTGGAATGGGGCACGCCCATCGACCCGAGCGCGCTCGAGCAAAAACTGGCCACGGGCGACTTCGATGCTGTCACGCTGATTCACAACGAGACCTCCACGGGAGTGATGAACCCACTCGAGGAAATCTGCGCCATCACGCGCAAATATCCGGACGTCGCGCTGATCGTCGATTCCGTCTCATCCTTCTCCGCGGTTCCAATCCGGATGGACCAACTCGGAATCGATGTGCTTCTTACCGGCAGCCAGAAAGCGCTCGCGCTACCGCCGGGCTTTTCTCTCTTCTCGGTTTCGAAGAAGGCTTTCGGGCGTGCCGAAACCCAAACCGATCGCGGCTATTACTTCGACTTCCTCGAGTTCAAAAAGAACCAGGAAAACGATATGACGCCGACCACGCCGAGCATCGGGCACATCCACGCGCTCGAGTCCAAGCTGGAGGACATCTTCTCCGAAGGCCTAACGAATCGTTACGAACGTCATGCTCGCACAAGTGCGCTCGTGCACGATTGGGTGCGTGAACGCGGTTTCGATTTCTTCGCCCAGGATAGGTTTCGCTCGAAAACGCTGACCTGCGTGAAAAACAGTCGCGGCATCGACGTCGCAAAACTGGTGCGCGACCTGCGCGCTAAACACCATCTCGTCATCGACGGCGGCTACGGCAAGATCAAAGGCGAAACCTTCCGCCTCTCGAACATGGGCGACGAGACTGAGGAAACCGTCTCGCATTTGCTTACGTGCCTCGACGATTGTTTGGGCGCGAACGCTTCCTAGGCTCCAACGCCTCTCTTCCAAAAAGAGGAAGGGCGCCTTCATTTCTGAAAGCGCCCTCCATTTCGATGGCGATAAGCCGAATTCTGTCTCCCGAATTTCTCCGGTGGATGATCATTTATCTCAGCTCACTTGCGTGAGCCGCCCGCTGCGCTTGCGCGCCGCGTGATGCGACGATACCCGAGGATCAGCGGACCGGCTGTCCTACCTCTGTTCTGTCTTGCACCGCATGGGGTTTTTCGTGCCTCGCGGATCGCTCCGTGAGCGGTGAGCTCTTACCTCGCCTTTTCACCCTTGCCTGCACTTCGTTACCAAAGAACCGGCGGTATGTTTTCTGTGACACTTTCCGTCACCGCAATCTTTCGACTGCGACGCCCGCGTGTTTTCCGCGGCATGCTGCCGTATGGTGTTCGGACTTTCCTCCCAGCACTTTGTAACCGTCGATCCAATCCGGGCCCGTCTCAATGATCGAAGCGATCGCGACCGCTACAAAGTGCTGGGCGATCATCTGCCATCGCGCCGAGTCTACCACACTCTCCGGCGCGAGAAAGAATTCAGAATGGGGGCGGAACGCTGATCAAAAACCAGCTGATCATCACGAGGGCGATCGTGAGTTTAACCAACATCCCAGCGAGATTACCGAGCAATGTTCCCCAGCCCGCACGACCGGCGCTGACCAAACGTTTCCCCGCCACGATTTCCCCGGCGATGGCGCCCAGCACCGGACCGACGATTAATCCCGGAAAGGGAATGAAGAGTCCGGCGACCGCCCCGAGCATGGCGCCGAATGCGCCCCATTTCGTAGCGCCGAACCGTTTCGCCCCGAAATAGCCGCCGGCAAATTCCAAGGCGTAAGAGATCAACGTCAGCCCGACCAGCGCCGCCACATTCCACCAGCCCAGGCTCTTCGCAGTGCCGAGCATGATTTGGTGAATCACCGCCGCGGCGAGAATAATGATCGCACCTGGGATGACCGGCAGCACCGAGCCGATAAGGCCGATAGCCATCAGGACAATCGCAAAGAGCCACCAAAGCAGTTCCATTTCGTTTCGCGCCGAGTGTTGGTGTTCGCAGGGCAGACAACAATTCAACTTTGACCCTGCCCCTGCCGTTTCTATAGTTGGTTCCCTCGATCAATCTAAACAGAAACTTTCATATGGCACTCGCACCCGGCACCAAAGCTCCAGATTTCAGCCTCTCAACCAAAACGGCGGATGGACCGAAGCAGATCAAGTTGAGTGAGAACTTCGGCAAGACCAACACGCTGCTCCTGTTCTTCCCGATGGCCTTCACCGGCACCTGCACGACCGAGATGTGCACCATGAGCGAAGGCTTGCGCGAATACAGCGACCTGAACGCCACGGTCTACGGAATCAGCGGCGACAATCCGTTCGCGCAGGAAGCCTGGTCGAAAAAGGAAAGCATTACCGTGCCGCTCTTGAGCGATTACGAGCACAAGATCGCGAAAGCCTACGACGTAATGTACGACTCGTTCCTGCCGCAGATGAATCTCGGCATGGGCGGCGTGTCGAAACGCGCGGCCTTTATTGTCGACCGCGAAGGCGTCATTCAATACGCCGAGAGCAATGACGACGCGCGCGAGCTCCCGAATTTCGACCAGATCAAAGCGAAACTGGCGGAGCTGAAGTGAGCGACGAATTTGCCACGCTAAAAAAGTTCGACGCCGGTAACGGGCGCGAGGGATCATTCCATTCTCTGCCGGCGTTGGAAGCACAAGGCATCGGCCCGATTTCGCGGCTGCCGGTCAGCATTCGAATCGTGCTCGAGTCGGTCCTCCGCAATTGCGACGGCAAAAAGGTTCGACGGAAAGATGTCGAGACACTGGCGAAATGGAACGCGAAGTCGCCGGCCAACGACGAAATCCCGTTCGTGGTCGCCCGAATCGTCCTCCAGGATTTCACCGGCGTGCCGCTGGTGGTTGATCTCGCGGCCATGCGCAGCGCGGTGAAGGAACTCGGAGGCGATCCGAAAATCATCGAACCGCTCGTGCCCGTGGATCTGGTGGTCGATCACTCGGTGCAGGTCGATTTCGCCGGCTCGGCCGAGGCGCTGCGCTTGAACATGGAGATGGAGTTCAAACGCAACCGCGAGCGCTATGAATTCCTAAAATGGGGCCAGCAGGCCTTCAAGACTTTCGGGCTCGTTCCGCCCGGCATCGGAATTGTGCACCAGGTGAATCTCGAGTTTTTAGCAAAAGGAGTGTTGAGCCAGAAGTCGGAGGTTGGAGGTCAGAAGTCAGAAATATTCTACCCCGACACGCTTGTCGGCACCGACTCGCACACGACGATGATCAACGGCCTCGGTGTGGTCGGTTGGGGCGTCGGCGGAATCGAAGCCGAAGCGGGAATGCTGGGTCAGCCCGTGTATTTCCTCACGCCGGAAGTGGTGGGCGTGCACATGACCGGCCAGTTGCGCGAAGGAGTGACCGCGACAGATCTCGCGTTGCACATCACCCAAATGCTCCGAGCGCAGAAAGTGGTGGGTAAGTTCGTAGAATTTTATGGCGCAGGCGCGGCCTCACTCCCGCTGCCCGATCGCGCGACGGTCGGAAACATGGCGCCCGAATATGGCGCGACCATGGGCTATTTCCCGGTCGACATCGAATCGGTGAATTATCTGCGCGCGACGGGGCGGACCGAGGAACAGTGCAGCGCGTTCGAGAATTATTTTCGTGCGCAAGAAATGTTCGGGATGCCGAAGAAGGGCGAGGTCGATTACAGCATCGATCTCGAACTCGATCTCGCGGCGGTGCAGCCGAGCGTGGCCGGTCCGAAGCGGCCGCAGGACAGGGTGAATTTGCCGGAACTCGGCAGCGTCTTCCGTTCGCTCCTGGAGAAGCCACTCAAGGATGGCGGCTACGGGAAATCCGATGGCGACCTCGGGAAACAACATTTCGTCAATCTCAACGGCTCACCGCCGAAACAGGGCGAAATGGTTTCGACTGACAAGGAGGACCAGGGGATCGAGCCCGGCGATGAGCGCAACAAAGTGGAGATGGTGGCGAACCGCCCTACGCCTGATTCTGTCAGGGAAATTGAAGCCAAGCCCGGCGACACCTTCGCTCACGGTCAAAGCCGCATCGGACATGGCAGCGTTTTGATCGCGGCGATCACGAGCTGCACGAACACGAGCAATCCGAGTGTGATGCTGTCCGCGGGCCTGCTCGCGAAGAAAGCGGTCGAGCGCGGCCTAACGATCGATCCCGCCGTAAAAACTTCCCTCGCGCCCGGCTCCCGCGTCGTCTCCGATTACTTGGAGAAGACCGGGCTCCAGACGTATCTCGACCAGCTCGGATTCAATGTGGTCGGTTACGGTTGCACCACCTGCATTGGCAATTCCGGACCGCTTCATCCGAAGATCGAGCAGGCCATCAGCGAGCACGATCTCGTGGCCGCGTCGGTTCTTTCCGGCAACCGCAATTTCGAAGCGCGCGTGCACCAGAACATCAAGGCGAATTTCCTGATGTCGCCCCCGCTAGTGGTCGCGTTCGCGCTCGCAGGACGCGTCGATCTCGATCTCTCGACTGATCCGATTGGCAAGGGAAGTGACGGCCGCGAAATTTTTCTGCGCGATCTCTGGCCGACTTTGCAGGAGATTCGCGACACCATGCAATCGGCGCTGACGCCGGAAGTTTTCCGCCGGCTCTATCGCGACTTCGCAGGGCAAAATCCGAAATGGAATGAGATTCCGTCGAGCGCCGGTGACATCTATCAGTGGGACGAAAACAGCGACTACATCCATCAGCCTCCATTTTTCCAGAATTTCTCGATGGAAACGGGAAAGATCGAAGAGATCCGCGGGGCGCGCCCGCTGGGAATTTTCGGGGACTCGGTTACGACCGATCACATTTCTCCAGCCGGTGCGATTAAGGCGACTTCGCCGGCGGGCCAGTATTTGGTGTCGCGCGGGATTGGCGCGGTCGATTTCAATAGTTACGGCAGCCGGCGCGGAAACGATCTGGTCATGACGCGCGGAACGTTTGCCAATGTCCGGATCAAGAACCTGATGGTGCCGGGGACCGAAGGCGGCGTGACGAAATATTTCGGAAACGGAGCTTCGGGCGGCGAGACGATGGCGATTTTCGACGCGGCCGTGAAATATCAGGCGGCAGGAATTCCGCTAGTCATCCTGGCCGGACATGAGTATGGCACTGGATCGAGTCGGGATTGGGCTGCGAAGGGGACGCGGTTGCTCGGCGTGAAAGCGGTGGTGGCGGCGAGCTTCGAACGGATTCATCGGTCGAATCTTGTCGGCATGGGCGTGCTGCCTCTGCAATTCGTCGATGGCACAAACGCGCAGACACTCGGCCTGGATGGATCCGAGACCTACGGGATCGCCGGGTTGTCCGATGCGATCGAGCCCGGGCAAATGGTCACGCTCGAAATCACGCGCGCAGGTGGAAAACAGGAAAAGGTTCCGGTGAAGCTGCGCATCGATACGCCGATCGAAATCGATTACTACCGGCATGGCGGGATTCTTCCGTTCGTGCTGCGCGAGCTAATGACGCGGAAGTAGCAACGCTGTGTCATCCCGAGCCGCGTAGACGGCGAGGGATCTCACAGTCGCAGGGAAGATCACGCTTACGACGCTTCGCGATCCACGAAGCGTGCACCCTCGAATCTGCGTAGCGTAGCTAGTGTGAGTTGGGAGCGACTGTGAGGTCCCTCGCCGTCTCCGCGGCTCGGGATGACACGCATTTATCCAAGCTCTTTAGTTCGTCGAGCACCTCTACGTGCGAGCCCTCCGCGATGAACGCGGATGCGGGCGGTGCGGATAGCGGTTCGACGAATTGCGGACCGTAGAGTGTCGCGATATCTGCTTCGAATCTGGTAGACTCCGCGCGCCACAGTTTCCAGCGCGGATGCTGGACGCCGTATTCGCTCAGCCCGGACCGCCGCGCGGTGTAACCCCAATAATGCTCCGTAATGAATTCCTCGTGGGACGCCGGCGCGGAATCCTGCGGTTGGCCGTTTGCGGTCATAGCCAGCGTTTCCCATCGTTGCCCCCTGCGCCACTGATATTCGGCGAGGAGGCGCCCCTCTTTGTGCTCGATGCGATGGCGCATCGGTAGCGCGGAATAAGGTTCACCGTAAAAGGTCCGGGCGACGACCGCGATCGCATAACGCGGCACGAGCTCGCGGACAAAGGCGACTCCGCGTCGCCACTCGTCGCCGTATTTGCGCCGCACATAAAAACGCAGATTCACTTCCTCGAAATTGCGATGCAGCGGAATGGGAAATCCGAGCACCCGCGTGTCGAGGAAAAGGAAACCGACGACACTCAGGAATGTTTCCCCCTGATGGAAATCAAGCTCGGTTCCTGATGGAACCAATGGTTGCAGAAGTTTCGGATCCGCGACGAAATTCAACATCGCGAGATAATGCCAGTCCGCGGTGAGAAATGGTTTCAGCATGGTGCGCAACCGGATCGGCGTTCCGCGCCGTTAGTTGTCGGCGGTAGGGAAACCGCCGCTCCTTCGTATCGGCTTTTTGCGGTTAACGCAAAAGCTTCTCGAGCGAAGGGTCAGGCTCGGCGCCGAGGGCGGTGGCCTTCACGTAGTGCTGCTTCGCCTGCTCTTTCGCGGGCGGCTGATTGGTGGCGTAAACCACGGCGAGATTGAAGTGCGCATCCGCGTACTCGGGATTCGCCGCTATCGCGTCGAGCATTTCCTTTTCCGCTGCTTCCTGCCAACCCTTCTGGCTCGCTGTGATGCCGAGGTAGTTATGCGCCGTGGCGCTTTTCGGATTGATCGCGAGCGCTTTCGTCAGCTCGGTCACCGCGTCGTCGAATTTTCTTTGGCGATAATAAACAATCCCGAGCGTGGTGTGAGAAAACTCGTCCCTGGGCGCGAGGGCCGTCGCTTTTTTCAAGGTCAATTCCGCCGCCTTCAGTTTGCCGGTGCGAAAGTAAACGACGCCCAGGTTCGACAGTGAATAAAGGTTGTTCGGCGCCTTGGTCAGGATTTCCTGGTACTGCTTTTCGGCGGCGCGGTACTTGCCGTGATCGAAATTCTCTTTCGCTTCGCGCGCAATCGGAGCCAGTTCATCGGGCACGGCAGGGGCGGTTGTTTGAACGGTCGGCCCGACGTTATTCGCGCTCGATGGCGATGCACCCGGCGTGGCGTTTTTGGCCACGGAGAAGCTGGCAGTTAATGCAGCAGGGTTGGAATCCGAGATTGCCACGACCGGTTGCCGCAATAAGGCCAATTCCTCGTTGGTAAGCTTCGTTACCGGCTGGGCGAGCAATTCGATCTGCGAATTCAATAGCTCGGATTTGATCTGCAATTTCTCGAACTCGGCCAGCATGAGCTTCTTCGCCTGTTCGCGCCGCGCTTCCTCCTGCCGTTCGCGCACCACGATCTTGCGCAGCATGTCGTTCTCCTTGATCAGGCGCGCGGTCTCTTCCGCGTTCGCGCCGGTGAGTTTGGCTTGCGCGAGCTGCGTGCTGGCTTCATCGAGCTGAGAGCGCAAATCGGCCACGGTCACTTCGAAATCCTTGTTCTGTTTCTGGCTGGCCGCGAGCTGCTGCCGCAATTGCTCGAGCTGACGCTTCACCTCGGCGACTTCCTGTTCCTTCTTTGGTTTGTCCTCGCTGATTTCGCGCACGGTCTTTTCCGCCGTAGCGAGTTTCTGATGTAGATCCGAATTTTCCGCGACCAGGACCTGGACACGTTCCTGGGCCTGCTTCGCGGTTTTCAGTTCGGCCAGCAATTCGTTCCGTTCTTTCGTGACCGTCGCGACCTGGGTGTTCGCCTCAGCCAACTTTGCATCCGCAGCCGCCTTCTCTTTCTCAGCCGCGGCCCGGCCCTCTTCCGCGGACGCGATCGCTTTCTTCAACTGCGTGATCTCCGCTCGAAGCGCTTCCTGCGCCTTCGAGGTCTGCGCCGTTCCGGCAATTTTCTTGAGCGATTCCTCAGCCTGGGCCAATTGAGCGCGCGCTTCCTTCTCGGCGCCGCGCGTTTTCTCGAGCGCGGTTTGAGCCTTCTCGAGCTTGGAATTTGTCTCCTGCAACTTGCCGTTCAGGGACTCCTTTTCTTTCGCGACCGCCTCATATTGGGTGCGCGATTTCTGCAATTCGGCCTGCAACTGGTCCACTTTGTCCTGCAATTTTTTCGTCGCGTCCTTGATCGCGGCATCGCTGGCCACGGATGGTCGCGGTTCCACCGTCGGCGCTGGCGGCGCGGGCGCAGGCGGAGGGGGAGCCGTCCGAGTTTCAGCCGTCCGCGGTGGTCTGCTCACTTCCACGCTGGGCTCCGCAGGTCCGGATTTTTGCGGCAACACCGGAGGGTTCGATGCCGCGGGTGGCCCCGGCGGCGGCGGCGCAGTGGTGGCCGCGAGATCTTTTTGGGTGGAGAGTTTTCCCTGCACCCGCACGATATTTTCCCCGATCTTGCGGCTGCGATAATCGACAATCGCCGGCTGCCAGTCGGCGTGGGTCTTGCGCAATTCTTCGAGCAGGCTTCCGGCAAACCGGAACTTGGAGAGCGCGGCCTGGAGCTGATTATCGTGCTCGAGTTTTTCGCCCTGCTGCGAAGTCATGTAAGCCTTGAGAAAGACTTCGCTCGGGTCGTCGGATTGCGCGGCCAGGCGCGTGGGCGCGAGGGCGAGACAAAAACCGGCGAGCAGAATCAGCCCGATTTTTTTCATGAGGTCGAGAAGCCGGACGATAATCATGGTGCGGGTGAGTTGCAATGCATGGCTGCATCGCCCCTTAGAGATAAGCGCGTGGCGTGCCAGCCGCCTCGCTTTGCCTTTGCAATCGGGAATCTAAAATCTAGGTTCGAACGCGATGGTGGCCGTAGCTCAATGGTAGAGCTCCAGATTGTGATTCTGGCTGTTGCGGGTTCGAGTCCCGTCGGCCACCCCGCCCCTGCGGCGCGCGGGAAAAGCTAAGTTCCAACACCCAAGCTCCAAAAAGTGGGCACCTGACGCCGACCGGGATTTGGGCTGCGAGAATTTTAGATTTCCGCCCCTTGGCGGCGTGGCACGTGCGTTGCTTAAGAAGTCGCCATGCTGACTCCTAAGATCTCGATTGAACCAAAACCCCGCCAGAGTTCAATCGCAGCGGATTTTTGGGTTCGTATCATCCGGGACGAGCAACTTCGCGATTGCGACGATTTGAAAAAATTGCTCGTCGGTTGTGAGCTCATCGCCGCCTTGGACGAAGCCGATCTTCTCGCGGCGTAACAAACACTTCGCGGAAAGCAGATGAGCGCGCTGGGAAGAGTCAGCGCGATCACGAAGTATGCGCTGTGTGTTCTTCGCCGGCTGCATCATCACGGCGTCCGGCCGACTTCTTCCAGGGGAAGCGACGCCACTTCGATCCCGCCGTCGGATCCGAAAGAAGCAGCGCTCCTGATCCGCCTCGAGCTGGGTAACTACACGACTGTGGTATCGGGCGCCGATAGCGGCACTGGAATCTCGCTCGTGGAAGTTTACGAAATCGATCGCGACTAACCAAAACAACGAGAAACAACAGAAGGCCCTCGCGTTTCGGGGGGCCTTTTTGTTCGCACGAGAGAATTTGGGACCCGCTAAATCTTTTCATGCCGCGTTTGGCCCAATCGCGGCTATAATAAAGGCATCCGTTCGCGGCTTTAATAACTTCTCTGCCGCTTCCCGCCTCGCTCACACTCTATGAATATTCTTTCCCGTTATCCTTCGGCTCAAATCAATTGGACGACCAGTTCGTTTCTGATCGGCACGCTCGTCCTCACCCTGACTGCCGTTCCGATCTATCTTTGGCACTTCGGGCTGGACTGGTTTCAGGTCGCGCTTTTTTTCGCGATGTTCATGGCCTGCGGATTCAGCATCAGCCTTGGCTATCACCGGCTCTTCTCGCATATTACTTTCCAGGCGGCCTGGCCCGTCCGGCTCTTCACTCTGATTTTCGGCGCGGCAGCATTTGAGAACTCAGTCCTGATGTGGTCGAGCGAACATCGCCGCCACCATAAACACGTCGATCACGACGACGATCCCTACAGCATTTCGAAAGGCTTCTTCTTCGCGCACGTCGGCTGGCTGATCTTCAAGCTCAAGCCGACCGAGCCCTACGATAACGTCGCTGATCTTCAGAGAGATCCGCTCGTGGTCTGGCAGGATCGTTACGTGCAGTGGATCGCCTTGGTCACGAGCTTCGTGCTTCCGCCAGTGCTCGGCTTTATGTGGAACGGATGGGTGGGCGCCCTCGGCGCTTTCCTGCTAGCGGGCATCGCGCGGATCGTCGCGCTGCAGCATTGCACCTTCTTCATCAACAGCGCCTGCCATTATTTCGGCAAGCAGCCTTACTCCACGAAATGCAGCGCGCGTGATTCCTTCATCATGGCGCTCGTGACGTTCGGCGAAGGCTACCACAATTATCACCACGAGTTTCAGCACGATTACCGGAACGGCGTGAAGCCATGGAACTTCGATCCGACCAAGTGGATCATCTGGACGCTGTCGAAGATCGGGTTCGTGCGAAATCTGCGACGCGTGGCGGAGCAGAAGATCCTGCTGGCGGAACAACGCCGCAAAGCTGAGCTCGAGTTCGGCGAGACCGAGTTCACTCCGAACTCGGAAGGGCAAGGCGTCGCCCTGGCACGGGTAGAGTACTAGAACCCCAGCGGCCCCCGGGGCGCGGCTACCGCGTGGTGATGCCTTCGGCGATGTCGACGTGGAAGTTCTGCTTCATCTTCGTCTTGCCGTAACTCAACTCCGCGGTGTAGTCCCCGCTCGGGTAAAGTTTCTTCGGATCTTCCCCGCCATATTTGGTCAGGACATCTTCTGTCGGGCGCAAATCCCAGTTCAGGCGTGTCATCCCCATCACGCCCGGCGCTTTCAGATTCGCCACCGGCTGCCCGGCTGCGTTCGCGATTGAGATCTTGATCTCGTCCCCGGTGAACTCCTTGATCCACACGGTAAAGAGCGCGCCTTCAGGAGCATTTTGGCCGCGGTAAACGCCTTTGCCGTTCCAGTCCGCAAAACCGGTCGTGACGTATGCGCCCATTCCGGATGAGACGCTGAAGAGATGCGCCGGCTTCGCTGCAATCTCGGGCGTGAGCTCACGCAGCGGACGGGTGTCATCGAGAATGCCGATGCTTCTGCCGTGCGTGGCGATCACGAGATCGTTCGTGCGTGGATGAATTTGCAGGTCGTCCACTCGCACCGCAGGCACGTCGCCGATCTTCATCCACTGCGCGCCTTGATTGAAGGAAGCGAACAGACCGAAGTGCGTTCCGGCATAGAGCAATCGGGGGTTGACGGGATCTTCGCGCACCACTTCCACCGGCGCGTAGGCCGGCAGCCCCTCGCCTACCACGCTGGTCCAGGTCTTTCCGCCGTCTCCCGTACGCACGATCATCGGACGGTCGTCCCCGGTGCGATATGCGTTCACGGCGACGTAGGCGACGTTCGCGTCCTTCGCTCCCGGCTCGATCCGCGAAACCCATTGGCCGCGCGCGGGCTCGGGAAGATTCGCGGTCAGCTCGGTCCATTTTCCACCGTCGTTGTCTGTAACCCAGAGCCGTCCATCATCTGTGCCCGCCCACAAAAGGCCCGGCTTGACCGGCGATTCCGCGAGGGAAAAAACCACGCCGAAATTCTCTGCCCCACTCCCGCTCGCATTCGTTTTCGCGGGATCGTTGCGAGTCAGGTCGGGACTGATGACGGCGTAATGTTCCGCGCGATCGGTCAGCCGGAAAACCTGGTTGCCGCCAAGATAAAGGACGCCCGGCTTGTGCCGGCTCATGATCAACGGCGAGTTCCAGTGAAAGCGAAAACGCTGCTGGCCTTCCGAGGCCTCCGGACGCAGTTGGCGCAGCTCGCCGGTGCGCATGTTGAAGCGATGCACGGCGCCGCCCTGGTTATCGCCGTAGAGCGTATCGCGATCCGCCGGATCAAAGAGCACGTAGAAGCCATCCGCGCCCGTGAATGGCACCCAATCGGAATTGCGAATGCCTTCCTTGCTGTTGACGCCACTAGGTCCCACCCAGTTGCTGTTATCCTGCAAGCCGCCGGCGATGCGATAAAATGGCCGGCTATCGTCGAGCGAAATTCGGTAGAACTGACCGGAGGCCATCCGGTTGAGATGCTCCCAGCTTTTGCCGCCGGCGTGACTCTGATAAACGCCGCCATCCGTCCCGAGCAAGAGGCGCTGACAAACCTTCGGCTTTTGCGGCTTGTTTTTGTCTTCGGGTTTCGGCGGCTTCGGCGCGGGCACCGTGCCCGGCTGAATGGCGAGCGCGTGGCAATCGGGATGGATCTTCTCCGACAAATCTTCACGGAAATTTTTCCCGCCGTCATCCGAGACGAGCAACGCGAGCCCGAGGAGATAGACACGCTGGTCGTTCGACGGATCGATTCGGATTTGGCTGAAATAAAACGGACGCGGATTGTAGTCGCTCATTCGAGTCCACTTTTCCCCGCCATCCTCTGAGCGAAAGACGCCGCCGCTCCGGCTATGAATATCGGTCAGCGCGCCATTCCCTCCCTGGTCGCTTTGCACCACAGCCATGACCACCTTCGGATTTCCCGCGGTGATCGCCAGACCGATGCGTCCCGTTTCCGCCGGAAGACCCCCGCCAAGTTTTTTCCAAGTGGTGCCGCCGTTGGTGCTCTTAAAAATTCCGCCCACATCCTCACCTCCGGTGAAAGCAGGACCGAAGGTGAAACCCCACGGAGCGCGCTGACGCGCGTAAAGCGCAGCGTAAATCGTCTCCGGATTCGAAGGATCCATCGCCACATCTCCGCAACCCACGCGCGGCGTGTGCCGCGCGGGCGCCTGCAAGACTGGCTTCCAGGTTTTCCCGCCGTCGATTGTTTTGAAAAGTCCGCGGTCACCGCCGTCCGCCCAGAGGTGACCGACCGCCGCGACATACGCGATCTCAGGATTGGTCGGGTGCACGATAATCCGCGCGATGGCGCGGCTCTCCTTGAGCCCGACGTTCTGCCAGTTACTGCCGCCATCGGTCGAACGGTAGACCCCGTTCCCCCAACCCGAAGAATTGCGATCGTTCGGTTCGCCTGTTCCGACCCAAAGGACGTCGGAGTCTGAGGGCGCTACCGCTACCGCCCCGATCGATTGCACCGTTTCCTTGTCAAAAATCGGATCGAAGGAAACGCCGTTATCACCCGTCTTGAAAACTCCACCGGTGGCAAGTCCCACATAGAAAAGAGCGGGATTGCGCGGGTCGATGGCGATGTCGGAAACGCGGCCACCCATCACCGCGGGCCCGACGCTCCGGACCTTCAGATTCTTGAAGAAGACGTCGGTAAGTTGCGGCGGCGGCTGAGTATCCTGCGCCGGCAATGGGAGGACGGAAGCAAGGAAAACGGCGACGACGATACCAGACGGAAATGAAGGGCGCATGACGCTCACTATCGCGCCAGGACGGGTGGGGAGCAAAGGTGGATCGCGCGCTTTACCGCGGCAGCGGCCGCTCCAAACTGGCCAATGCGTAAGCCGTCACCGCCACCACGGCGGAATTCTCCGCCAGTTCGCGGGGAACGATTTTATCCAGCGTGTCGGCGGCGGTGTGATGATAGAAAAAATAGGTGCGATTATCCTGAATCGGACTGAAGCCTGGCACTCCCAATTTCGTCATCGGGCCTATATCGGCACCGCCTGCGTGTTCCGAGAAGTTCAAAAGGCCGGCACCGGATTCCTGCAAAATTTTCGTGATCGGTTCGAGCAACCCTTTTGCCTCCGACTTTGGTCCATAATTGATCCCGAGCGGGTGTCCCGCCCCGCCGTCCGTTTCCATCATCGCGAAGTGATTGGCGACCTCGTTGGCGTGATCGGCCGCGTAAGTTTTTCCTCCAGCCAATCCATTTTCTTCGTTCATCCACGCGATGACGCGCAGGGTCCGTTTCGGCTTGAGATGCAGCTTCTGCATCAGATTCGCGGCTTCCATCGAAACTGCCACGCCCGCTCCATCATCGATCGCGCCCGTCCCCAGATCCCACGAATCGAGATGACCGGAAACGATCACGACCTGCTCCGGATGTTCGCTGCCTTTCAGGTCACCAATCACATTGTAGCTCGTCACCTCGGGAAGCTGTTGCGGGGTGAGCACGAGCTGCATCTTGACGGGACCCTGAGGCACAAGGGCTGCGAGCAGGTCGGCATCCTCCGCGCTGACAGCCGCCGCGGGAATCTTCGGCGCGTCTTTCGCATAATCGGTCTGCCCGGTATGAGGCAGACGAAATTCCGCGCCGCCGACTGAGCGGATCAATGCGGCCACGGCGCCAAGCTTACCCGCCGCGCTGGGAGCCTCGGCGCGATATTTCACCGCCTGGCTATAGGCCTCGCCCCCGTGACCCTGAACGGCCATGAGTTTGTCGAAGTGATAATCGAAAAGCACAATCCTGCCCTTGACCTTGTCGCCGCCTAACGACTGCAATTCCTCGAAATTCCGAACGACGATCACTTCGGCGGTTAGCCCCGTGGCTGGCGTGGCCACGCTTCCACCGAGGGCAGTGAGGACGATCTTCTGCGTGGTCTTCTCTGCCATCCCGGGATACTCCACCAGCGCCGCCGTTTCCTCACCGCGCACCCAATGATTAACGGTGACTTTCTCGAGCTGGACCTCGAGCCCGAGCGCTTTCAATTCCGCCGCGACGTATTCCACGGCCTTCTGCGCCTGGGGGGAGCCGGTCAGGCGCGGACCGATGTTGTTGGAAAGGTGCGCGACCTGACGATAGGCGTAATCGCTTTTCAGCGCGGCCTCGTGGAGCTGTTTCATCTCGGACAACGTCTGCGCGGAATACGGCGAAGGCGTCGGGGTTGGCGTCGGCGTCGGGGTGGGCTCCTGCGCCAGACAACGTGCCGCGCCTGCCATTAGCAAAGCGCTTAACCAAATAAAAGGGCGGCTCGGGAATTTTTCGATGCTCATAATGCTTTGATGTTGTCCTTCGCCCGCCGGTTCCAGACAATCGCAGCTCCGACCGGCCAGCGAGCAATCAATCCCGAAAATCCTATGCGTCTAATCAAACTTCCCATCGCTGCTTTGATTTTGGCTTTCGCGCAATCGCCTCATGCGGCCAACGCGGAAAACAAAACTCCTGAAGCCGACGCCGGCAAAGCGCTCAGCGCCTTCTTCGACGCGGAGTGGGATTACGAGATGCAACAAAATCCGGCGCAGGCTTCCTCGCTCGGGGACCGGCGCTGGAACGATCGCTGGTCGGACCGCAGTCTGGAAGCGATCCAAAAGGACGAGCACCACACGACCGATGCGCTGGCGCGGTTCACCAAAATCGACCGCACCCGTCTTTCGGCAGCGGACCAGCTTAACTACGACCTTTTCAAAAAAGATCTCGAGATGGAAATCGACGGATTCAAGTTTCGTACGTATCTCATGCCGATCAGCCAGCGCGGCGGGCTCCAGACTCTCGACGAACTGGGCGACAGGCTACGGTTCGAGACGGTCAAGGACTACGAAGACTGGATCGCGCGCCTGCGTTCCCTGCCCGCTTTGTTCGAGCAGGAAATGACGCTGATGCGGGAAGGCGCAAAGACGCACGTGATGTGGCCCAAGATCGTGTTGAGCCGCATTCCGGCGCAGATCGACAAGCAGATCGTGTCCAAGCCGGAGGAGAGCCCGTTCTTCAAGCCGTTCAAGAAATTCCCCGATTCCATTCCCAACGGTGATCGCGAACGCCTCACGAAATCCGCGAGTGAGGCGATCGCCTCCGGGGTGCTTCCATCATTCCAGAAGCTAAAAAGATATTTCGTGGAGGAATATCTGCCGGCGGCCTTCGATCAGGTCGGCGTCTGGCAAATGCCGCAAGGCGCTGAGTTTTACGCCTATCTGGCGCGACGGCACACGACCACCACGCTCACCCCGCAGCAGATCCATGAAAAGGGTTTGAGTGAAGTGGCCCGCATTCACGCCGAAATGCAGGCCGTGATGGAAAAGGTCGGATTCAAAGGCACGCTGCCGGAATTCTTCACGAAACTCCGGACCGATCCGCAATTCTTCTACAAGACGCCGGAGGAATTATTGGAAGCGTATCGCGCCCTGGCGAAACGGATCGACCCGAACCTGGTGAAAGTTTTCAAGACGCTGCCGCGCACACCATACGGGGTAACGCCGATTCCCGATAAGATCGCGCCGGATACCACCACGGCTTACTACAGCCAGCCCGCGGCGGACGGCTCACGCGCGGGTGTTTATTTCGTGAACCTTTACAAGCCGGAGACGCGCCCGAAGTGGGAGATGATGGCGCTCTCCCTCCACGAATCCGTCCCCGGGCATCACCTGCAAATCGCACTAGCCCAGGAGCTCGGCGATATCCCGAAGTTCCGCCGCTACGGCGGCTACACGGCGTTTGTCGAAGGCTGGGGCCTTTACGCGGAATCGCTCGGGCAGGAGATGGGTCTCTACGACGATCCCTATTCGCGATTCGGCCAGCTCACGTATGAGATGTGGCGCGCGGTCCGGCTCGTGGTCGATACCGGCATGCATCACATGAAATGGGATCGGCAACGCGCGATTGATTTTTTCATGGCGAACGCGCCCAAGGCGGAGAACGACATCGTAAACGAGATCGACCGTTACATTTCGATGCCGGGACAGGCGCTGGCTTACAAGATCGGCGAGCTCAAGATCAAAGAGCTACGCGACCGTGCCCGTGCCGCGCTCGGAGAACGCTTTGAGCTGCGTGAGTTCCATGACGCGGTCCTTCTTTCCGGTGCGGTTCCGCTGGACGTGCTAGAGCGCAACATTGATGCATGGATCGCGACCAGGAAAGCTGCGTCGACCTCGACGCCCGCGACGGCGAAGCCCTAAAGGCGTACTTTTTTGCCTTCCCGTCTTTAATCGGCTCGCTAGGATTAAGGCCACCCTCGTGAGAACAACCCACCCAGCGCCATGACCTGCGCCCATGCTCATCAGACCCGGGCGGAGCCTAAAGGCTACTACTCGCGGTTGTTCGCAAAACCAGCGGCACCCATTTCTCCGGGGAACGAACCTAAGCTGATGGAGCTGGGGAGCTCCATGCGCTACGAAGTCGAACGAGAAGGAACTCTTACTCCCCGCGTCGGGTATACTTACTTCGGTCAATTCATCGGGCACGACCTCACGCACGACTCGACACCCCTGGCGGGCCCTTACCCGGAACCGGAACGCACTCCTAACTTCCGCACACCTTCTTTCGATCTGGACCACGTTTACGGCGGAGGACCGAATAAATCCCCGCATTTATACGAGGGCGAAGAAGGAGTCGAAACCTTCAAGGTAGGAGCTACTACCCCTAATGGTTACATGCGAGACCTGCCTGTGGCCCACGATACGGTTCTTATCGGCGACCAGCAGGACACCCGTAACATTGATAACCTGATCCTGAGGCAACTCCATGTCCTGTTCCTTAAGTTTCACAACGTCGCGATTGATCAGGTGGAGTCTAACTTGGAGATAGCTGGCCGCGAGGAGTTAGGTTCCGGGACCAGGTTTGAAAAGGCGGAACGTATTGTCCGCTGGCATTACCAGTGGATTATCCGGCACGATTTTCTGCCGCGAATTCTCCACTCGGATGTCTGGAACCACCAGGCGTATAGAGTTTCGCGAAAGCCGCAGCTCGACCAAAGCTATTCCGTCCCGATCGAGTTCTCCTTGGCTGCATTTCGGTTTGGCCACAGCATGGTCCGGAATGCCTACCGCTTGAACTGCCGTCAAAAGAGGGTCTTGATCCAGGAGCTTATGGCACTAGGGCAAAAGGCGGCGCCCGTTCCTGACGATTATCTCATCGAATGGGGCACTTTCCTGGATGGGCTCCCTACTTCTGGTCCACAAGCATCTACTAACTTCATCGACACATCGGTGAGCGCGGCCATGCATGGGTTGTCGCCCGCCACGATTCAACTGGCTAACAAGATGGAGCCCCCCAATCCTTCAAACCTGCCGGTGCGCACACTTATCCGCGGTGCGCGCGCCCAGTTACCTTCCGGTCAGGAAGTAGCGGAAGCCCTTCTAGACAAGGGAAAGATCAAGCCAGATGATCGACTAACTACTGCCCAGTTAACTGAGGACACCTGCGACCACTCCGGAAGCGTGCTGCGAGCCATCGGCCTCCAGGAAAATACGCCGCTCTTTTATTACCTGTTAAAGGAAGCCGAACTAAAAGCCGAAGGACTTACCCTGGGTCCGGTCGGGAGTCATATTGTCTCCGAAGTAATCCAAAGCGCCTTGGAAACTGATCCCGATGGTTACACGGCAGCCGTCGGACCAAAATGGGAACTTCCTTCGTGGCGTTTCCCAAGCGGTTCCCGGCGTCCGGTTAACTCGCTCATCGGACTCGTGCGTTTAGTCGGCGATGACAAGCTTCTCCCTGAATGCGACGCGCATTGGCGGCGCTTCCGGCTTGCCCCTGTCTCCTAGAAAAATCACCCGCTCTCTCAATCACTTTGCGAACGAGGGCGAGTCAGTGAATTTCTCCGACGAAGAATTTATCGCGCTGGTGGAAGCCGCAGCGGATTTCGGTGATTACCGCTGCGGCCAATATTTCGCCAAGGCGGATGTAGCGGCAGTCTCTGCGGGTGGAAGTGCCTTGCGCCTGCGTGATCCAGCTATCCTGCCGCTGTGGGCGATCGGCCTTCGTCAGATGCTCGACACGTTGGCAGGTTTTGAGTTGGACCGAAAAAGTCGTTCATCGTTGGCGATCCTCAGCGAATCCGGAGCGCGATACGGATTGAATAGGTTAGAAGCGACTATTACTCCCAAGCTCCTAAATCTTCTTTCTCAAAAGGCGAAAAGAAGTTTGAAGCTGGAACTCCAGCGAATTCTCCAGCGGGTAACACGGCGCTGTCTCGAGCTAGAACGCACCAGCTACAGCCTGGCCTTGGCCGCGCTCGGCCAGGACGACGAAAAGCTTGATCCGAAAGCAACAGAGCGAAGATTTCTCGGAGAAAAGCCAACCGATCGGCTCTTTTCTTTGTTCAGGAAATTTCCTGTCCTGCCTCGTCTTTGGTTTGAGTTGACTTGCCAGTGGTGCGATCAAGTCGGCGAGCTTCTGGATAGATTGAAGGGGGATCGCGCCGCCCTTTCTCATGCTTTCTTTGAAAGGGGGACCCTTGGCCAGATCGTCGCCCTAAGTTGCGGGTTATCGGATCCGCACAACAAGGGTCGCACTGTCATGCTGCTTAAGTTCCGGGCCGGTTCAGTGATTTACAAACCGCGACCGGGAGACGGTGAATGGGAATGGGGCTCACTCGTAGAGAGAATGAACGGTCAATCTTTCAGACCAAAGCTAAGAGCTCCGCGAGTTCTCAGGCGAGAAGGTTACTGTTGGATGGAACCAATCAAAGCTGCTCCGTGCGAGAACACCGCCGCGGCACAGCGTTACCATAAGCGCCTGGGCGGCTTGATCGCGGTAGCTTACTTGCTCAGAGCCGTCGATTGTCACCGTCATAACCTCATCGCGTCGGGCGAGGATCCAGTTCTGATCGATGCGGATGCGCTATGGCATCCTTCACCGGACGGAAAGCTGCAATCCGACTTTGATCTATTGTACCGGACAGGCTTCTTCCCTAATTCAAACCGGCGAAGCTTACAGTCCCGAAGCAGTGTTCTCGGTCATGCGACCAAAGGCAAGGCGTCCGGGGCCTCGCGATATGAGCGCGAGATCGTTAGCGGGTTCCGTCAAGCGTGGCATTGCGTTCTCGGAACCAGGGAACGACGCGACGCGTTCGCTCAAAGGTTGCGACGCATCTGCTCGCGAAGCCGACGTTCGATTTATTGGCCGACGGAAAGGTACGTGGCAATTGCGCGAGCTTCGATTCAGCCCGCCCCTCTCCGGTCGGGAATCGAGCGCGATCTGCTTATCGCCCGGCTCTGTTCCAGGAAGGCGGTCTCTTCCGCCGTGCTGCAGGCCGAGATCGACGCGCTAAAGCGTCTCGATATCCCGTATTTTACCAGGAGGCACAAAGCGCCTCGGCCGCCCGACTACGCTGCCGTCCCGGCGAACGTAATCGAAGCGCTGCGGACTGCTTTGGGAAACTGATTGCTTTAGCTACACGCTAGCTCCGCCACATCGCGTAGCTGCACAGCTGGTAGTCCTCCGCATGGCGTACCTCGGCAGTGCCGTTGTCCGGCGGGATGTAATCCGGAATCGCGAGGACGATACTCTTGAGTCTTTCCTCGGGCGTTACGAACCGAACCCGGAAATCCTCCGGGAGTTCTATGCCTGTTACTTCTTTTACCGCTTGCTTTGCGGACTCGTTCGAGGCCAGGCAACGGTTGCGAAACTCTACGTCCGAGCCGGCACGCGTCAGAACATTGGTCAGACGGTCCAGCTTCTCGTCGTTAGTTAGTTTATCCCACGATTGGTTAGTCATAATATATGTATCTGGTTGGTTGGTTGAGGCCGTCAGCGCGGATCTGACAGCGATTCCGCTCTCTTCCTCTTCTCCGCGACTGTCATGGAAAGGTTTGAAATCATCCCGTTAAATTGGGAATTGCTTCGAAGGGAATCGAACCGGGGATCCATTTGTAAAGACCGGTAGTCTAACCACCCAAGTTGCACCGCGCTTTGCAGATGCTGGAGGGACGAATCTTTCAGATCCAAAGAGGCCTCGACGGCTGCCAGGCGATAGTGAGCTTCAGGGTTAGTGCGCTCTCGTTCAACAACACTGCGCTCGGTCTGCAAACAACGCATTAATGTCTCTCTGGCATCGACAGATCGACCCTGCTCCTGAAGCGACCTGCCTAGTGCTCCCTGGTAATCGACCGCTCCATAAAATGAGCCGCCACCCTTGGACTCGTGCGCTAAGAGCTCCGAGTAGAGGTCGACTGCTGCTTTGAAATTTCTCGCGAAGAACTCGATTTGCGCAGCGATCCGAGTGCCGTCGCCGATTTCGTCGGACTGCCGCGTGCGTTGGTTCTCTCGACGGGCCCCTTCAAAATCGCCTTGGAGGAGCCGGAGGTGCGCGATACTAACTCGTGCGCGGGGGCCACCTGGTTGCAACTCCATTGCGCGTTGATATGCCAGCATGGCGCGTTCATCGGCGCCCAGCTTCGTCCATGCATCCCCGATCATGGTGTCTGCTTCGCCGGGACGTTTGGTCGACCTGCGTGCTCGTTCATACCAGGGGAGGGCCCGTTCGGTATGGCCCAGCGTGTCCAAAGTCATACCGATGAAAACCTCCAGTTTGTCGTCAGTACCTTGGACTTCGGCGGTCGCAATTAGTTCCTCCAGCACCTGCTGAAACTGGCCCTGCTGATATAGAACGGCAGCCAGGGCTCTGTGCGCTTCCGCGGAGTTTGGAGAGAGAGTTGCTGCCCGCCTGGCTTCGGCTTCGGCAGTAACAATAGAAGCGCCGTCAGAGCTATAGTGTGCCTTTGCCGTTAACACATTCGCGAGGTGAAGATGGGCAAGGACGGAATTAGGTTCCAGCCGGATCGCCTTCTGCAGTAACTCAACGGCGCGATCCAAATCGGGGAGGGCATAGTGCAAGGCTAATTCACGCGCAGCGAGGATCGAATCGCGCGTCTCGTTGTTGCGCAATCCCGGATCCAAGTTGGCGTCTGATTGATTTATCGCGTCGTTACGATTGATGATAGAATACAGGGATCGAACCATGGAGGTATCCAATCGGCGGGCCAATTCGGCATTTCCATGAGCTTCCCAAGAATGCGTTAGCAGTAACTCACCGGACGAGGAATCCATAAGGCGGATGGAGATGCGCGTGCCACTTCCGATCTGGCGTTTGGTGCCGGTGAGTAAAGTGCGGGCCTTGGTCAGGCGGGCTATCTGTTGTAACTCGTCGGTGGTCGAACCTGTCAGCGTTCGGACGTTTGTCACCCGAACAGGTGCAATGGAACTGAGCTGGTCTTGCAGTTCTGCCGTAAATCGCCGTGCCAGTCCTTCGTCGGGCGCAGCGGTGTCCAGGTCGAGAAAGGGAAGGACCGCGAGCGAATGCGAAGCCAGGACGCTTTCCTGCATCGCGATTTGAAGTTTTCGACTGCGAATTTGCCACACCGCCGACCCCACCCCGAGGACAATGAAAGCGGCCAGTAAAGCCGCCAGCCTGCGATTGTGGCGGACCCATCGACGGGAACGCAGCCACACTCCCACCGGACGCGCGACGATGGGCGAACCCTCCAGCCAATTGTGGAGATCCTGCGCCAGACTCCCGGCCGTGGGATAACGGGCCCCCGGATCCGCTTCGAGGCAGCGCGCGCAGATAGTTTCCAAGTCTCGATCCAAATGCGGCGCGAGCGTTCGCAACTTCGGAGCCGGCTTCGAGGCCGACTGTTTCAAAACGCCAAGGACGTTTTCTCCCTGAAATGGGAGACGCCCGGTCAGGAGTTCGAAGAGGATGGCGCCCAGGCTGTAGATGTCAGCTGCGGCGGTGAGCTGCACCGCGGGTCCGTCGGCCTGTTCCGGCGCGATGTAGCCAGGAGTTCCGAAACTGGTGAGGGAGCGCGTGAGATGGCTCGCGATTTCCGTGCACCGGGCCAGACCGAAATCACTCACGAGCGGTTCCCCCCTGTTATCCAACAGGATATTTCCCGGCTTCAGATCGCGATGGAGAACACCTTGTTCGTGGGCGTATTGCACCGCCTCTGCGACTTTCGCTATGAGGGCAACGCTGTGCCGGGGATTGCTTCGCGCGTCCTGAGACTGCGACAGACTCCCCTTGGCCGCGTACTTCATCGTGAAAAAAGGAGATCCGTCCGCCGTCTCACCGATGTGATAGATCGGAACGATGTTGGGATGATCGAGGCGTGCCGCCATCTCGGCTTCTCGCCGGAAGCGCGACTGCGCCTGGTCCGAATCGCCCTGGTAAGCCAGGATACACTTGAGCGCGACGATGCGATCGGAGTGCGGCTCGCGCGCGCGGTAGATGACACCCATTCCGCCGCGGGCGATCTCATCGAGAATCTCATGTTCGCCGATAGACCAGTCGCCTTCGCGCGATCTGACGCCGGAGAGAACTTCTTTGAACGCTTCCTTCCCCGTCGGAACAGCGCGGTCATCCAGCGCGCCCTGCAAAAGACAATTCAGGCAGAGCCCATTGGAAAGCCGCGAGCCGGAATGGCATTCCTGGCAGATCTCGGGCTCGAGCGGAATCGAAAACGGTGGATCAGTCGGGGGGCTGAGTTTCATGAATTTCTAGTCAGTTGCCCCGGAAAGCGTGGCACACAGATACCGGATTTCATCGTCGACATTCGCCTCGGTTTCGACCGTTTTCGCGACCTCCTCGCGCAAGAGCGCGCGGTAACGCTTACGAAATTCGTGGAGCAGATTTTTCACCGTTCCCTCCGGCACCCCCAGGACGCTGGAGAGGTTTTCGTAGCAGATGTCGCTGCGCTCGGAAATCAGGTGCCCTTGCAGGACTTCAAAGACGCGCCGGCGGCCTTTGCTTTCACACTCCAATTGTAACCGGCGCAACGCCTCTTCCGCGATCGCCGCCGCCCAGCCCAGATCGAACAAGGCCTTGTCGGGAGAGGATTGCAAGGCTTTCCCGGAAAGCGCCAGATGTGACGGCGTGTCCGCCAGCCACTTCTCCCAGGAGATAAACTGCACCGCCCCTCCTCGCTTGTGCCGGCGCCGTTTCAGTTCGGCATCGATGAGAAAATTTTCCAGTGAACGAAGCAGAAGAGAACGGAAGCGCCCCCGACCCGGATCGGCCGTCTGGATCAGGCTTCCCTCCAAAATCATGACAAAAAAATCCTGCGTCAGGTCCTGCGCATCGGGGATGGGATAGCCGCGCCGATAGATAAAGGTGAAGATCGGCCGCCAATAAATCTCGCAGAGCCGGGCGAGGTCCGAGTTGGCGTCGGTGCGCGCACCCGAAAGGCGCCCGGGCCGAATCAGACTCCAGCGCGTGGTCACGAAGTGCGTCAAGGCAACTCCTCGTTCCAGCTCGGCGGCGGCTTTCACGTCTTTTAACGTGCTTGGATTGAAATTGCAGGACAAGCACAAAATTGCCTGCTCTGACGCCCAAAGGCCTTCTCGCGGAAGGGAAGAGCAATCGGGAAATTGCGCTCGTCTCGGATCACTGTCCGCACCAGTGACCCATGGTGCTGCCGCCATGGGGAAGCTGAGCCTGCGTTCGCTGGCCGACGTGGTTCGCTGCGCCATTCGAAACGGCATCGTGGACGCCTGATCTCTTCTGCGCCAGACGACAGAACCGGACGCCGCGCTTTCCAAATCGAAGCTCAGTTCGATCTGAAGACCTCTCGTGCGACCTCTAGCCGTTTCGTTTCCACGCGGTCGAACTGATCCCGCGCCCGCTGCTCGAGCTCGGTGTAATTGAGTGTTCGCAACGGCGAAGCTGCCTCCGACGCAGCATCGAGAGCCCGCCAAAGCGAGAGCTTGCCCGAGATGCCCAGAGCCAGAGCTTCCAGCGCCAGGAACAGCCCCATCTCTCCCTCTTCTCCTTCGTCCAATTGAATTTTCGCCCGCGAAATTTTCTCCGCGATCCAGGCGCCGGCCTTCCGAACTGCGCTTTCTTCCGCGTCGAGTTTATCGATCAATCCATGAAGCTTTCCCTGGTCGACCTCTATCTCGTCGCGCAGCTCGCTAAAAAACCGCTCCAGCGGTTTTCCATCATACGTGTCGATCAGGCGTTTCAATAACTCGATCGCGCCCACCGAACCGGCCAAATGGTCGTTCAGATAGCTATGCAGATTGTCCATAACTTCTTCCGTCGTGGGCCCCGCGCCCACCCGG
>JBEEHV010000001.1:0-189076 GCA_041167585.1 Verrucomicrobiota bacterium | reverse complement strand
AGGTTGCCCTGGCCGTGAACGCGGACACTGACGGCGTCGGCTTCCATGTCGCGCGCGCCGATGACGAGCATGGTGTGGACTTTCATTTGCTCGGCGTTGGCGATCTTGGCTTTGATGTGGTCGGTGCTGGCGTCGAACTCGCAGCGGACTTGGTGGGCGCGTAACTCGGCGTGAACTGAGCGGGCGTAGTCGAGCAGCTTCGGGTCATCGCCGATGGGGAGGATGCGGACCTGCTCGGGGGAAAGCCAGAGAGGGAAATTGCCGGCGTAATGTTCGATGAGGAAGCCGATGAAACGTTCGTGGGTGCCAAGCGGCGCGCGGTGGATGCAGAGAGGAACCTTCTCGGTGTTGTCGCGATCTTTGTAAACGAGATTGAAACGGCGCGGCTGGGCGAAATCTACCTGGTTCGTGGCGATGGAAAACTCGCGCCCGATGGCGCTCCAGACCTGGACGTCGATCTTGGGTCCGTAGAAGGCGGCTTCGTTAGGCACTTCGACGTAGTTGATGCCAGAACGCTGGAGAACATCGCGCACCATATCTTCCGTTTGTTTCCACAGCTCGGGCTCATCAACAAACTTCTGTCCGAGCTTCGCCGGATCGTGCGTCGAGAAGCGCATGACGTATTTGTCGATGCCGAAGAGCTTGAAGTATTTCAGATACATCTCGTTGACCGCATTGAACTCGGCTTCGAACTGATCCGGCGTCATATAGAGATGGGCGTCGTTCATCTGCAACGAGCGCACGCGCATAAGGCCGAACAGTTCCCCGCTCTGTTCATAGCGATGACAGGTACCGTATTCGGCCAACCTCAGGGGCAAGTCACGATAGCTCCGTGGGAGCGCGTCGTATATCTTATGGTGATGCGGGCAGTTCATCGCTTTCAGGTAGTAGCGGCGCGGCTGCTCATTCAGAAACACCAGGCGCGTCTGACAGCGATTCTTCTCTTCGAATGCCTCGAGAACATCCCTAGGGACATCGCCGGCCTCAATGACCGCGCTGATCGCCTGTTCGAATTGAACTTCTCCGGAAATCGGCTGGAAAATATCCGAACCTTGCCCGCGCAGATGTTTTTCGAGAACGGTTCTCGTCTCCTCGATCTTCGATTCGAGCGCTGCAACCTCATCGGCATGTTCGTTTAGTTCCATCGGCGGAAACATCGACTCGGCGTAGTAAGGAAGATGACCGCTCTTTCTGTACAAGCTTTCGCGCGCGAGATTCGTTGAGCGGACGCGCTGATAACCCGCGGCAAACTCCGTTTCTCTCGCGAGCTTCTCGAGCTCGTCGATGATGGCGGCGCCGCGGGGGAGCCAGAGAGGGAGGCCGGGGCCCACGTCATCGTCGAAAGTGAATAGCTCCAGTTCCTTGCCGAGCTTACGATGGTCGCGCTTCTTAGCTTCCTCGAGCATGGCGAAGTATTCGTCGAGCTGCGTCTTGTTCTTGAAGGCGGTGCCGTAGATGCGCTGGAGCTGCGGGTTCTTTTCGTCGCCTTTGTAGTAGGCGCTCGCGACGTGGGTGAGCTTGAACGCGCCGATGTTGCCGGTGCGCATGACGTGCGGGCCGGCGCAGAGATCGGTGAATTCGCCGTTGCGGTAGAGCGAGATCTCTTCGCCCTCGGGAATGTGCTGGATGATATCGAGCTTGAACTTCGACGGAGAAGATCTCTCGCCGATCGCGCCGAGGAGACCGCGCTGCGCCATGTCGAGCGCTTCAGCGCGCGGGAGGACGACGCGCTCGAAGGAGTGGTTCGCTTTGACTTCTTTTTTCATCTCGGCCTCGATCTTCTCGAAGTCGTCGGGCGAGATGCGGTGCTCGAGCTCGAGGTCGTAATAGAATCCGTTCTCGACTGGCGGTCCCGCGGCGAACTGCGCATCGGGCCAGATCTTCAGGATCGCAGTAGCGAGAATGTGGGCAGCAGAGTGCCGCAACCGCTCGAGGTCGGTCATCTGCGCACGTTGCTCCAGCGTCTTGCGTTCTTCGGCCATGGTTCGGCGAGCAATCTAGTCCGGGAGGATGGTGACGCGAGGAAATTTCCGCATCCGCCGCGGAGATGATTTCCGTTTCATCTGAAATGAAGGCAGTCGTTTTTCACCGGCCGGGGCACGTCGAAATCAATGAGGTTCCAGATCCGAAGATCGAACACGACGAGGACATCATCGTGCGCGTCACTTCAACGGCGATTTGCGGCTCGGACCTGCACATCTTCAACGGGTTCATTCCCCAGAAAAATGACATGGTGCTCGGCCACGAGTTCATGGGGATCGTGGAAGAGACCGGGCGCGGTGTGAAAGCGGTGCAGAAGGGCGACCGGGTGGTGGTGCCGTTCCCGATCGCGTGCGGACACTGTTTTTTTTGTGGCGACGGGCTCCCGGGCCACTGCGAGAATTCAAACCCGGAAAAGTATGGGCCGGAAGGCGGACTCATCGATCAGAAGGGCGGCGGGCTTTTCGGTTACACCGATCTCTACGGCGGTTATGCTGGCGGCCAGGCGGAATTCGTCCGGGTGCCGTATGCGAACTTTGGGCCGCGGAAAATCTCCGATCGGTTCAAGGACGAAGAGGTGCTTTTCCTCACCGACATTTTTCCGACTGGCTGGAGTGCGATCGACTGGGCGAATCTGAAGGGTGGCGAAACTGTCGCGGTCTTTGGCTGCGGCCCGGTCGGATTGATGGCGCAGAAGATCGCGTGGCTGCGCGGGGCGAAGCGAGTGATCGGCGTGGATATTCAACCGTACCGGCTGGACATGGCGCGTCGCGCCGCGAACTCGGAAGTGGTCAACGCCGCCGATGGCAATGCGGTGGAAGCGATCCGCGATATGACCGCGGGACGCGGCGCGGATGTCTGCGTGGATGCGGTGGGCCTCGAGGCCGATCGCAAATTGAAGGACAAGCTGTCGAATATTGTGCATATGCAGGCGGGCAGCATCGCCGCGCTCAAACTTTGCGTCAGCGCGGTGCGGCGCGGCGGCGTGGTCAGCGTCGTCGGAGTTTATGGAATGCCTTACGACGCGTTTCCGCTCGGTCAGATTTTCGACAAGGGAATCTCGATGCGATTCGGTCAGGCGCCGGTGCAGAAATACATCGACGAACTCATCGGCATTGTGGAGCGGGGCGAGATCAAGCTCGACGACATCATCACGCATCGGCTGCCGCTTGATCAGGCGCCGCACGCCTATCAGATCTTTTGCGATAAGGAAGACGGCTGCGTGAAGGTGGTGCTCAAGCCGTGAAATGCGCATAAATGCGCTGTCATCCCGAGCCGCGATAGACGGCGAGGGACCTCACAAGCGGTCAATCGCTTCCGCGAAAAACACACGTGCTCCGTCATCGGACGCCTGAAACTTGGCGGTAGCCGAAACTGCAACTGTGAGGCCCTCGGCGCGCTGCGCCAGCCTCGGGATGACAGCTGTCAGCCCTTACTTTATCTCCGCCAGCTTCTTCACATCGATACGCTTGAGCCATTCCTGGAGCTCTTTCGCATCCTGACCCTGCGTCTCGATCGTTAGAACGTATCGTTTGGCCACCATGAGCCAGAGAGTGCCGTGCTTTCCTTCGTTCTCGAACGTTTCAAAGCCCGGCATGCCTTCGATGGTTAAAGTCTTCGTGTAACCTTCGGGGGTCGAGGTGCTCATGTTCCAGGCGGCGGTCGTGGAGGCGACGTAATCGGGATTCGCGGCGGAATCGAGAATGCTGATGGACGTCGTGGGCGCGGTGTCGGCTGTGCCCTTTTTGTAATCGCGATGCGCACTTGTGATTTTGGTGCCGCCGATATCGTCGGTCGAGCCCTCGGCTTTGTCGGCTGTCCAATCGGCCGGCGGGTTCGGAAGCAACGGAAGGAGCTTCGAGAAATCTACGACCTGGATGAGCTGCGGTTCCTCGGCCGCGCGGCTGGCCGGCGCGCCACAGAAAGCCAGCACGAGAGCGAGAAAAGTAACGCCTGTTTTCATTCGGGTTTCGGGCCGACCGCCTGTACTCGATTGACTTTAACGAGGGGGTTTGTCAAGACGCGATCCATGTGGCGAGGCAAATGGATGCTGATTTTGATCGTGCTCCCCGCTTTCGTGGTGCGGTTGATCCAAATCGACCAGCCGTTTATCGATCCCTGGAGCTGGCGGCAAAGCGATGTCGCTGCGATCGCGCGGAATTTCCTCGAGAACGGTTTTCATTTCAGCCGGCCCCAGATCGATTGGGCCGGAAATGAGCGGGGATATGTCGGAACGGAGTTTCCGATCCTTCCGTTTGTCGCGGCCCTTCTTTATCGGAGCGTGGGCGTGCAGGAATGGATCGGGCGGATCCAGGGCGTGCTGCTTTTCGTGGCGGCGCTGCCGTTTTTCTTTCTGCTCGTGCGCAGAATTTTCGGCGAGGTCGTCGCGACGTGGGCGACATTTTTTTACGCGTTTGCGCCGCTCAGTGTTGTGGCGAGCCGCGCCTTCATGCCGGATGTTCCGTCATTGAGTCTGGCGATTGCCGGGATCTATTTTTTTCTGCGGTGGCTAGAGGAGGAGAATCGGCGCGCGTTGATCGGTTCCGCGCTTTTGATCTCGCTCGCGTTACTCATCAAGCTTCCGACAGCATTGATCGGCGCGCCGCTGCTCTATCTCGCTGTAGCGGCGGTCTATGACCGCCGAAATTAGTCCGCAGAAGAAGTAGGCGGTCATAGAACGCCGCGACAGGGATTGCTCAGACGCTGGGAACTTTGGTTTTTCGCGGCGGTAGCGCTGATACCGTCCGCGGTTTGGTATTGGCACGGGCATCGGATCGCGGAGAAATTCTATCCGTACCACTTTTTCGGCGGCGGCGGTTTTCGGATCATGAACGCATCATGGTATGGGAAAATCGCGCAGCAAACCGCGCTTTCGAGTCTTACCCTGCCTCTGGTTGCTCTCGCGATCATCGGCATCTTCGTGGCGCCGCGCGGAAAATATACCCGCCTCTTTCACTGGTGGCTCGGCGCGATGGTCGCGTTCGTTTTTTTCGTGGGCTGGGGAAATCGGCATCAATGGTATCAACTGCCGCTGGTCCCGATCGCTGCGGTCCTGGCCGGCTGTTCGTGTCAGTGGGTAGCGCGCTTTCTCCCTTCGGGGCGGATCGTTCGAGCGTTCGCGTCCGTTGTTTTGGCGGGCTGGTTTGGAGTTTCAGCCTATCAATGTGCGCTGCCGCTTTACCGGCCGGCGGCGGCGGGGCTTCGAAGTCTCGGACTCGAGTTGCAGGAAGCGACCACCGCGAACGCGTTAATTATCGCGGCCACCGATGGCGATCCGACCGTTTTCTATTACGCGCATCGGAAAGGCTGGCACTTTCTCGAAGACGGAATTTACCAGGGCAATCCACTCGATAGCGCACAGATCATTGCCAACCTCGAAAAGCTGCGGGGACGCGGCGCGACCCATCTCGTTTTCTATGTCGGCACGCGATGGTGGCTAGATTATTACAAAGAGTTCGCCGAGCGACTTGCGGCGAGCGCGACCCTTGTCGAAGAGACGCCGGAGTTTACCATCTTTAAACTCGAGCCTGCGACGCGATGAACCAGAACTTTGAAATCCGGCCCGCCCGTGAAGCCGACGTGCCGACTATTCTGAATTTGATCCGCGAGCTGGCTGAGTACGAGCGCGCGCCAGATGCGGTCGTCGCGACGGAGAAGGGACTGCGCGAAGTGCTCTTTGGGGCGCAGCGCTCCGCCGAAGTCTTGCTGGCGCTGGAGAAGGGCGATCCCGTCGGGTTCGCCGTTTATTTTTTCAATTTCTCGACCTGGCTGGGCCGGCCGGGGCTTTATCTCGAAGATCTTTTTGTGCGGCCGAATGTGCGCGGCAAGGGATTTGGCCGGGCCTTGCTCGCGCGGTTGGCGCAAATCGCGCAGGAGCGCGGCTGCGGGCGAATGGAATGGGCGGTGCTCGATTGGAACGATCCCGCGATCCAGTTCTATCGCAAACTTGGCGCGGAGCCGATGAACGAGTGGACGGTTTTTCGGCTGACGCAGGATGGGATCGCGAAGCTGGCCTCAAGGAGCGGCGGTTTGTAACCGCCGCTCCTTGTTTTTTAAACCTTCGCAAAGGCACGGACGGGGAATGTTCCCATGCCTTTCACTTTTACCGGCACCGCAAAGAAGCGCGTGCCGCGATCGGGGAGCGCAGCGAGATTGCACATGTGCTCGACGATTGGAATGTTGGCGCCGAGGAGCGCCGAATGGACGGGGCGATTTCCGTCGTCAGTGCAATCGATGTTGAACGAATCGATGCCAACAAGCGCGACCCCGGCTTCAACGAGAGACTTCGCCAGGTCGCCGGTGAGATACGGATGTCCTTCGAAATATTGATCGGTCCGCCAGTGCGCGTCCCATCCCGTGTGAACGAGCAGCGCTTTGCCTTTGATCGACGCGGGCTCGATCGGCAGACGATCGATTGCTCGATTCCGTCGCTCGGTGGCGCGAACAACCACGCAATCGAGATTCGCCAATGACTCCAGCTCGAGCTCCGACAGATCCTTGCCATGTGCATAGCGATGGAAAGGACTGTCGAGATACGTTCCGGTATTCGCGACCATCTCGATCTTGCCAATATGAAATTCCGTTCCCTCGGCGTAACGCGCACGCGAAGCTTCGCGGCTGAGGTAATCGCAAATAATCGGAGCGGGCAGACCTTTGTAGGTGATCATGCCGTGTTCAACCGTGTGGCTCAAATCGATCAGGCGCGCGGATTCGGATGAGTCTGACATTGGTGCTACGCTAGCAGAGAATGGCGCGGATCGAAGATTATGCATTCCTGAGCGACACGCAGACCGGCGCGTTGGTCAGTCGCGATGCGTCGGTCGATTGGCTTTGTTTTCCGCGGTTTGATTCCGGCGCGTGCTTCGCCGCGTTGCTCGGCGACCGAAAAAATGGCCGCTGGAAATTCACTCCGGAATGCGAGATCACGGCGACGCGCCGCCGTTATCGCGGCGACACACTGATTCTGGAAACGGAAATCGAAACAGCGGACGGCGCCGTGCGCCTGATCGATTTCATGCCGCCACGAGGGAAAAACCCGGACATCATTCGGATCGTTGAAGGCGTGAGCGGAAACGTGCGGATGAAAATGGATCTGATCATCCGGTTCGATTACGGGCACATCATTCCGTGGGTGCGCAAGAAACACGGCGGCCTCGAGGCGATCGCCGGCCCGGATGCGCTGATTCTGCGCACGCCCATCGAAACGCGCGGCGAGGACCTGACGACGGTGGCGGATTTCGACGTGAAGGAAGGCGATCGCATTCCATTTGTGCTCACCTGGTTTGCATCCCATGACGAACCGCCGCGCGCCGTCAATCCGGAGCATGCCCTGCAACAGACGGAAGATTATTGGACCTCGTGGTCGAAACAATGCCGCGCACCGGGGCCGTGGCGCGATGCCGTGACCCGTTCGTTAATTACGCTGAAGGGCCTCACTTACGCGCCGACCGGCGGGATCGTAGCCGCGGCCACGACTTCGTTGCCGGAAGGAATCGGTGGCGTGCGGAACTGGGATTACCGTTATTGCTGGCTGCGCGATGCGACCTACACCCTCTACGCGCTGATGAACGCCGGCTTTCTCGACGAAGCGCGCGCCTGGCGCGAATGGCTGCTGCGCGCGATCGCCGGCAGCGCCGCCCAACTCCAGATCATGTATGGCGTGATGGGCGAGCGCCGGCTCGAAGAGTACGAGATCCCGTGGCTAGCGGGCTACGAGAACTCAAAGCCGGTGCGAATCGGGAACGCCGCGTCGAACCAGTTCCAGCTCGATGTTTATGGCGAAGTAATGGCCGCGATGCATGTGGCCTATCGGCTGGGGATCGAGACGAATGAAACCGAGTGGCGCATGCAGGTCTCACTCATGGCTTTCCTGGAATCGAAGTGGGAGGAACCGGATGAGGGCATCTGGGAAGTGCGCGGTGGGCCGCAGCAATTTACCCATTCCAAGATGATGGCGTGGCTGGCGTTCGATCGCGGAGTGAAGCTGGTGGAGGAATGCCATTGCGCCGCCGGCGAACATTTGGCGCGCTGGCAGAAGATTCGCGATCAGATTCACGCGCAGGTCTGCGACCTGGGCTACAACGCGAAGAAGAAAGCGTTCACTCAGTTCTATGGATCGGACGAACTGGATGCGAGCCTGCTCATGATGCCACTAATCGGATTTCTGCCGCTGGATGATGAACGCGTGGTCGGCACGGTAAACGCGATCCAGCGCGAGCTGATGCAGGACGGTCTTATCCTTCGCTATCGGACGGAGAGAAATGACGTGGATGGATTGCCCGGATCGGAAGGCGTCTTTCTGCCGTGCTCATTTTGGCTGGCCGATTGCCTGCACCTGTTGGGGCGGACAACGGAAGCGAAAGAACTGTTCGAACGCCTGCTCGAATTACGGAACGACGTCGGCCTTCTCTCCGAGGAATACGATCCGCGCGCCAAAAGACAGCTCGGTAATTTTCCCCAGGCTTTCACGCATGTCGCACTCGTCAATACCGCCCGGATCCTGAACGGCGGGCGTGATCCCACTAAAATCGACCGACCTGAACGAGACGCTTGATCGTGTCTTCGCCGGTGACGATGCCGATCAGTTTCTTTTGCGAATCGACGACAGCCGCTAGGCCGAGGCGCGCGGCCCGCAGCCGTTGGATCACTCGATAGGCCGGTTCGGCTTCGTTCGCGGTTACGATGCGACGCGCATATTGGGTGAGCGATTCGCGCCGGGTGTTCTCGAGCAGGATATCGAAAACGTTAATGATGCCGATTGCCTCGCCGTTGGCGGAAATCACCGGCAGGCGATCAACGCCCGCGTGGCTGCTCATCCTGAGGGCCTCGTCGATCGAGGTATCCGGTCGCACGGTGACCGCTTTTTCCAACGGAACCATCACGTCGGATGCTTTCACGTTCCGGAAATCCACGACGTTGTGAATCATCGCGCGCTCGGTTGAAGTGAGAGAGCCTTCGCGTTCGCCTTGGACCGCGATCTGTTTCAATTCCTCGCGCGCAATGAAGAGCCGGGCGGATTCGCTCGCGCGGCGCGGGATCAGAAGTCGGCCGGCGCGCTCGCCGATTTCCAGAATCGGCCAGAGCAGAACTGAGATCGCCTGGAGCATTCCACCGAGCGCGGCCAGGGCACGAAATGGAAAGCGCCGGAAAAGCGATTTGGGTAAAACCCCGAGTACGAAAAGATAAATCGGCAGCGCGAGCAGGATCGACCAAACGAAGCCGGCGTTGCCGAATGAGCCGACGAGTAGTTTCGTCAGGAGAAGCAACCCGAGAATATTGGCGAGATTGGTCACGAGCAGAACGGTGATCAGAAGTCGCTCCGGCCGCCTGGTCAATCGCGCGAGGCGCAACGCTGCGGGTCTGCCTTGTTTGACGTGGTTACGCAACCGGACTGGATCGATCGAGAGCAGGCCGGCCTCGATCCCCGCGAAGAGGAAGGAAACGCTCCAGCAGCAAAATATGAGGAAGGCGTACATCACGATTGGGCCGCGCCGTTGCCCTCCATCGGCTCGCAGTCCGAAAGACAGCTCGTTTTTTCGAGAAGAATTTCTTCGATCCGTTTGCGTCCGGCCCGCCTGATCGTAATTGCGAGCCGCGGCATTTCGAAGCGGGTGCCGGACGGCGGGAGATAACCGAGCCGGTTGAAAATGAATCCGCCGATGGTATCGAGTCCGTCCGCTTCCAACTCGAATCCGAGATGCTCGCTCAAGTCATCGAGGCGCGCGTTACCGCTCACGAGAAAGCGGCCGTCTTCGAGCGGTTCGATGTAGAGATCGGCGTCTCCGAGTGGCGCGGCATCGCTAATGATTTCTTCCGTGATATCGGAAAGCGTGATGATTCCTTCAGTGCCCCCGAATTCATCGACGACAATGGCGAGGCCCTGGGAATGGGTGAGGAAACTGCGCAACAGGTCCATCGCCTTCATCGTTTCCGCTACGAACGAAGGCGCGACGAGCGTCTCCGTGTAATGCTCGATCGGATCCAGGAGAAAGGTTTTTACGTCGAGCACGCCCACGATCTGATCCGGCGTTTCCGCGTAAACGGGCACGCGGCGGTGGCGTCGCTCTCTTATTTGTTTAATGGCTTCGTCGTTCGTCAGGTCGTCGGGCAGCGAGAACGTGTCCACGCGCGGCGTCATGCAATCCTTCGCGGTCTTGTCGCCGAGCTTGATGATTTCCTGGATCATCTCGCCTTCGGCTTCGTGGAGCGTGCCTTGTTCTTCGCCCATCTCGACAAGCGTCTCGAGCTCTTCGTCGCTCAACTTCGCGCGCCGTTGCAGATGATGCGGCGTCAGGGTGTCGACGATTTTGGTGCTGATCCTCTCAAGGACGCGACCGACGCGATCGAGCAACGGCATCATCGCCTTAAGGGTGAACACGCCGAGCGCTGAAAGCCGATAGGGCGCGGAAAGCGCGAGCAGTTTCGGAATTAGATCACAAAGCAAAACGACGATGGCGAAAATAACTGTCGCCGCGAGCCATGCCGGAACACGCGCCGCCAGCGGCCCCTCCCAGATGAGAAAGAGACAGAGAACGACGAGCGGGACATTGACGAGGACATCGCCGAGCAGCAGAACATTCAGGACGCGCCTCGGGTTTTCGCGGAAGACCTGAATGAATTGCTTGAGCGAGGGATGTTTTTCCTCGAGCCGGCGAAGCTGGTGGGACTTGAGGGAGAAAAGCGCGGTTTCCAGGCCGGAGAAAAGCCCCGACCAGAAGATCAGGATCGCGATCAGAAGAACGAGAAGGATAAGAACCGCAGGAGTCATGGTGCGCTGCGGCGGCGGAGGTCGAGCAATCGTTCCTCGCGAAGACTGAAGCGTCGTCGCTTGCCCATCATCGCAGGCGCCCCCAAGTTACGGCCTGCATGAGTAAAGGCGAGAGGATTTCGCAGTTCGTCGCCTCGCTGGAAGCCGGTGGCACGAGAGCTGACAGCGGCCGACTGGCGGATCATCCCTATTATCGGGCGTTTTTTCAGTGCTGGAACGAGCAGCGTTATTACGAAGCGCACGACGTTCTCGAACAGGTCTGGCTTGGAAGTGCGATCAGCGCCGAGGATGCGCAGTACTTCAAGGGATTGATCCAGGCCGCCGGCGCGTTCGTGCATTTGCAGAAGCAATTCGAACATCCGACGCATCCGAAACATGGGCGACGTCTGGCGCCGGCGCTGCGGCTGTTTCGGCTGGCGTTGAAGAATCTCGAGCCGTTTGGCGTGCGGCGGCACGCGCTCGAGTTGACCTCGTTTCGCGAAATGCTTTCTCGCTACGAGCGCGCGATTGCCGAGTCGGACCACAAGATGAATCCATGGAGACCGGAGACCGCGCCGAAAGTGAGTCTTGGGTAAGGTCGGGCCATTTGTAAACCGCCCCCTCCTTGGCTTTGTGGAGCAAAGCAATAGGTTGAGCGATGTCTTCAGTCGCACCGGCAGCCACCAACCGACTCGGCCGCGAAAAATCGCCTTATCTCCTCCAGCACGCGGACAACCCGGTCGATTGGTTTCCATGGGGCGATGAAGCCTTCGCCAAGGCGCGCCGCGAAAACAAACCGATCTTTCTCTCGATCGGCTACTCCACCTGCCATTGGTGTCACGTCATGGCGCACGAATCGTTCGAAAGCGCGGACGTGGCGGCGGTCATGAACCGCGAATTTGTGAACATCAAAGTGGATCGCGAGGAACGGCCGGACGTGGATCGTGTTTACATGACGTTCGTCCAGGCCACCACCGGCGGCGGCGGCTGGCCGATGAGCGTCTGGTTGACGCCGGAGCTGAAACCCTTCGTGGGCGGGACGTATTTTCCGCCGGAGGATCGCTATGGACAACCCGGTTTCACCAAAGTGCTGGAGCGAATCGCGGCGGCGTGGAAACAAGACCACGAGCGAATTGCCGAGCAGGGGGCGAAGATCATCGCCGCGCTCGCGGAAGCGCAGGCGGGCTCCGCGGCAAACGCTGCGGTCCTGGGGCCAGAGACATTGGATGCGGCCTATCAGCAAATCGCGCGCAGTTACGATGCACATGAAGGCGGCTTTGGGGCCGCGCCAAAATTTCCGCGGCCCGTCACGCTCAATTTCCTGACTCGCGTTTACGCGCGCGCGCCGAAATCCGAGAGCGGCCGGCATGCGCTCGAGATGAATCTGTTCACGCTCCGCAAAATGGCGGCGGGCGGAATGCACGATCATCTCGGGGGCGGATTTCACCGTTATTCGGTCGATGCCTTCTGGCACGTCCCGCATTTCGAAAAGATGCTCTACGACCAGGCGCAATTGGCGGTCGCGTATCTCGACGCTTTCCAGATCACACGCGAGCCGCTCTTCGAAGAAGTCGCGCGCGATATTCTCGATTACGTCCGTCGCGACATGACCGCGAAGGAAGGCGGATTCTTTTCTGCCGAGGACGCCGATAGCGAAATCTCTGGATCGCCCGAGCGGAAGAAGAGGGAGGGCGCCTTCTACGTCTGGGAACAAAAGGAAATCGATCCCGCGCTCGGTCCCTCCGCCGAGGTCTTCAATTTGCATTACACCGTGAAAGCGGAAGGCAACGTCCCGCCGGGCGGCGATCCGCACGGCGAATTCATCGGCATGAATATTTTGATCGAGCTCGGAACCGTTGCCGAAACCGCGAAACACTTCGAGAAGAACGAAGCGGAAGTGCGTGAGATCCTGGCGAAATCGCGCGCGACATTGCTGGCCTTGCGCGCGAAACGGCGACGCCCGCATCTCGACGACAAGATCATCACCGCCTGGAACGGCCTGATGATTTCCGCTTTTGCCCGCGCCGCGCAGCTCCTGGACGAGCCGCAATATCTCGACGCCGCGACGCGTGCCGCGACCTTTGTTCGCACGCAGCTCTACAATGAATCGCGCCGGGTCTTAGTGCGCAATTATCGCGAGGGCCGCAGTGAAGTGGAAGGCTTCGCCGATGATTATGCGTTCGTGATCCAGGCCCTGCTCGATCTTTACGAGGCGTCATTTGATGTAAGCTGGCTTCAATTTGCGATCGAGCTGCAGGAGACGCAGGACCGATTGTTCTTCGATGAAACACGCGGCGGCTATTTCAGCGGCAGCGGGAACGACCCGAGCATTCTGCTCCGTTTGAAGGAAGACAACGACAGCGCCGAGCCCGCCGCCAGCTCAGTCGCCGCGCTGAATTTGCTGCGTCTCGCGCAGATCCGGAACGATGCCAACTCGTATGAGCGCGCGGAAAAAACGATTAGAGCCTTCGCTCCGCAAATCGGTCATTTCGCCAGCGCGATGCCGCAGATGCTGGTCGCGCTTGACCTTACTCTGAGCGAGCCGCGGCAAATCGTCGTAGCCGGTAAGCGCGACGCGCCCGAGACTCGAGCTTTGCTCGCCGAAATTCACCGCCACTTCGTGCCTAACAAAATTCTCATCCTCGCGGATGGGGGCGAAGGCCAGAAGTACCTGGAGGAAAAGCTCGAGTCGCTTCGGTCGATGAAGCCGCTGGATTCGAAGCCAGCCGTTTACGTCTGCGAAAACTTCACCTGCAAAGCTCCCATTACCGATCCGAAAGCGCTTGGCCAGTTGCTCTCCGAGTAGGTTTGCCAAGGTTGTGACGCCCTCCTAAAATGGCGTTCGCTATGGAACGCCAGGTCCTCCTCTTTTCCACTCTCTGCTTTTTTCTGGCGGTCGCGCGCACTTTGCTGGCGTTGCGCGCGGGCGTATTCCGTCCCGGCCGCTTTAGCTTCTTTGCCATCCTTTTTGGTTTCCTGTTCCAGAGCGCGTTCCTTTCCATTCGCGGCCACGCTCTCGGCCGCTGCCCGCTGACAAATCTCTTCGAAGTTTTCATTTTCCTCGCCTGGTCGGTGGCCCTCATCTATTTGCTGGTCGGCCCTGCCTATCGGCTTTCGCTCATGGGCGCGTTCACGGCTCCGCTCGTGCTGGTGATTCAAACTTTCGCGCTCTTCGCGCCGATCGATGTTCCGCACGCGGCGCGGCTGCCCGCTAATCCGTGGCTCGAATTTCACGCTTCGATGTCGATGATTGCTTACGGGGCCTTCGCGCTGGCGTGCGTAGCCGGCATTATGTATCTGGTGCAGGAGCGCCAGCTGAAAACGCACCAGCTCCATTCCGTTTTTCATCATCTGCCTCCGCTCACTAATCTCTTCGCCGCGATAACCCGCCTTCTCTGGCTCGGCTTCGCACTTTACACGGCCGGCCTCGTCTCGGGCTTCTTTACCGGCGGACCGTTACCGCGGGTGAAGATGATTTGCGCGTTTGCGGTCTGGGTTTTTTACGCGGCCATTTTGCAGGGCAGACATTTGCACCGGCTCGCGCCGAAACGAATCGCAACGCTTTGCGTCCTTGCTTTCAGCGCCGCGGTCTCCGTTTTGTGGGCCATTAACTTTGTTTCGCAGCCTGGCCCAATGTGATGAATCTGTTCTGCGTCGGGATCAGTCATCATACGGCGGACGTCGAAACGCGGGAGCGCTACGCCGCGCAACGCTCCGAGGAAATGTTGCGAGTCGAGACCGGGTGCACGGAAGCGCTCGTCTTGACGACCTGTAACCGGGTCGAAGTTTACGGTTCGGCCGGCGCGCCGATCGCCACGGAAAATATTCAGCGTTGCCTTGTCCGCGGTGGGGCCGCGATCATGGAGGACGCGACTGCTTTCTACCGGCACGAAGGAGAAGCGTGCGTGCGGCATCTTTTTCGGGTCGTGGCGGGACTCGACTCGATGGTGATCGGCGAAACTGAAATCCTGGGCCAGGCCAAGAAGGCGTATGCGAGTTGTCGTGAATCCGGAAGCGCCGGGCCGTTTCTCCACCGGCTTTTTCAACGGGCGTTTCGGGTGGCGAAACAGGTGCGAAGCAGCACGGACATCACGCGCGGAGCTGTTTCAGTCGGAAGCGTCGCCGTCGATCTCGCGGTGAAGATATTTGGGGACTTGCGCCAGTGCAGCGTCCTGATTCTGGGTGCGGGGGAAACGAGCGAGCGCACGGCGCGAGCGTTGAGCTCGCGAGGCGTCGCGGACATTCGCGTTAGCAATCGATCGTTCGAGCGCGCGGAGAGTCTGGCCGGCCTAGTCGGCGGCCGCGCGATCGCTTTCCACGATTGGCTCGCTCAGTGCCGCGAGATCGATATCTTGATTTCGTCCACGGCGGCCGAAGAGCCGTTGCTCACGCCGGAGATCCTGGCGCCGAAGATTCGCGAACGCGCGGATCGTCCGCTTTTTATCATCGATATCGCGGTGCCGCGCGATGTCGCGCCGGCGGTCAATGAGATCGACGGCGTCTATCTTTACGACATCGATTCCCTGCAATCGATCGCACAGCAGTCGCTCACGCTGCGTCGGCAACAGGTTGCGGCGGCGGAGGAGATCATTGCGGAGCACATGGCGGATTTCGGCAAATGCCTCGGACGCGCAAGCAACCAACCGGCGTCGTCAGGAATTCCATTGGATGAAACAGCGCTGCGCACTTCCGAACTGTAGCGGCGCTCTATGATCGTCGGAGAGCCGATCATTTTGGGTTCGCGCGGGAGCGAGCTCGCTCGCGCCCAAACCAGCATGGTGGTCGAAGCGCTCCGGCGCGCTTGTCCCGATGTAGTGGTCAGCATCCGGATCATAACAACGCGCGGTGATGACCGGAAACAGGAGCCAATCGATCCGCGTGCCGGCCGCAAAGGGCTTTTCACGGGTGAAATCGAGCGAGCGTTGCTGGCCGGCGAAATCGATATCGCGGTGCACAGCGCAAAAGATTTGCCGAGCGATACGACCGCGGGATTGGAGGTGCGCGGCGCATTGCCGCGCGCGCCCGTCGAGGACCTTTTGATTCGGAAATTTGGCGGCGACCATGGATCTGTCATCGCGACCGGCAGCGTTCGCCGGCAGCACCAGCTCCGTTGGAAATACCCCGGGAAAAATGTAATCGGGCTGCGCGGAAATGTTCCGACTCGGTTGCGCAAGCTTCTGGCCAGCGACTGGAACGGGATCGTGCTGGCGCGCGCCGGATTGGAACGTTTGGGCTACGATGTTTCAGTCGGAGCGTTTGCTTTTGAAGACACGTCGCTCGCCGTCGAGATCCTGTCGCCCGCCGACTTTCTTCCCGCCGGCGGTCAGGGCGTGATCGCCCTGCAAGTCCGCGCTGGCGATGACGAAGCGAGAGCTATCGTCGATTCTGTTAATCACCCGGAGACGCTGTTGTGTCTGGGCGCCGAACGAGAATTCCTTCGGTTGCTCCAGGGCGATTGCGGCTCGCCGGTTGGCGTGCTTGGAACCATCGCCGATTCCGAAATGACGCTGCGCGCCCAGATTTTCGGGCCGGAACGAATTGAACCGCGAACGGCGAGCGTGAAAGGTGAGGCAACATCCGCAGCGCAACTCGCGCAGCGTTTGTGGGATTCGATCAATGGTTGAGAAAACAAAAAAGGGTGAGTGCTTTCTCGTCGGCGCCGGGCCGGGCGATCTGGGTCTGGTGACGTTGCGGGCGAAGGAATGCATCGAGCGGGCGGAGGTGATCGTTTATGATTACCTCTGCAATCCCGAGATGTTGCGGTGGGCGCCGGAAACGGCCGAATTGATTTTCGCCGGGAAAAAAGCGGGCGCACACACCCTCACCCAGGACGAAATCAATGCGTTGCTCGTCGAGAAAACGCTCGCCGGAAAAAAGGTTGTCCGGTTGAAGGGCGGCGATCCGTTTGTCTTCGGCCGGGGCGCGGAGGAAGCGCAAGCGCTGGCGGCGGCGGACCTGTCCTTCGTTGTCGTGCCGGGGATTACTTCGGCCATCGCTGGGCCGGCTTACGCGGGAATTCCTGTGACCCATCGCGGGAAGAACTCGCATGTGACGTTTTTTACCGGCCATGAAGATCCGGGGAAATCGGAGAGCTCGATCGATTTCCGCGCGCTCGCGCAACTTGGCGGGACCCAGGTGATGTTGATGGGCGTCGAGCGAATCGAATTGATCGCGCGGGAAATGCTCGCGAATGGAATGCGGGAGGATTTGCCGGTGGCGTTGATCCGCTGGGCCACCACCGGCCGGCAGGAGACGCTCGTTGGAAATCTTGGCAACATCGCGCAGCTGGTGTCCGAAAAGAAATTCGAGGCGCCGGCGATCGCGGTCTTTGGCGAGGTCGTCTCGCTGCGCAAAGAGCTGAACTGGTTTGAAGATCGGCCGCTTTCCGGCAAGCGCATCGTGGTCACCCGAACGCGAACGCAAGCCGGAATATTGAGCGAGCAATTGCGCGGGCTCGGCGCGGATGCGATCGAGCTGCCAACGATCCGGATCGAACCGCCGGCCGATCTGCGCGCCTTCGCCGAACTCGTCCAGGACGCGCACGCGTATGACTGGATCGTGTTTACCAGTCCGAACGGAGTGACCGCTTTCTTCGATTTGTTTTACAAACTCTACGACGACGCACGCGAGATCGGCGCGGCCCGCATCGCCGCTATCGGTCCGGCGACCGCGCAACGGGTCCGGGAATATCGTCTGCATGTGGACCTCCAACCGGAGGAATTCGTCGCGGAATCGATCGTGCGGGAGTTCCGAAAAGCGGGCGGCGTGGAAAATCTACGCATTCTTCTGGCGCGCGCGGAGAAGGCGCGGGATTTGCTACCCAAAGAGCTCTCGGCTTTGGGAGCTATTGTGGATGAAGGTTTCGCCTACCGCACGGTCCCCGAGACGCGCGACGATTTCGGCGCGCGACGCCGATTATTAGAGGAAGGCGCCGATCTGATCACTTTTACCAGCTCATCCACAGTCGAAAATTTCCTGGCCCTCGGTTTGCCGTGGCCGGCGAAAATGCAGGTCGCGAGCATTGGACCCGTGACATCGAAGACGGCTCGCGAGCGTGGACTCGAGGTAGCGATTGAAGCGCGCCGTCACGATATCCCGGGTCTGGTCGCGGCGATCCTCAAGTTTTTTGGAACCAAAGCTGTCGAATGAAAGCACCGATGGAGATCAAGATCACCGACGAATTTGCGTCCGCCATGCAGCAATTGAGCGCGGAGGCGGAGAAGACTTTGCCGAACTCGCGCGAAAGCAACTCCGAGACCGGCGAACAATTGGGGCAAATTCTCGAGGAACTCCGCACGTTGAACGGACGGATGACAAACATGGAAAAAGCGATGGCCGGTCGGCGCGGCAAACCGGAAGGCGCGGAGCAAAAGGATCTCGCCAGGCAATTTGAAAAGATGGACGAACACCTGGCGGCGCTGCGCAATACCGAGAGCGTCAATCAGCGGCTGTTCGATTCGCTGCACGAGGAGCTGATCAAGTATCGCGACAATTTCCTGCACGAATCGCTGCAAAAGCCGTTCATCCGCGATCTGGTCATCTTGTTCGACGATTTGAGCGGGCTCTCGTCGCAGCTCCAAACCGCGGTCGAGGGAAACGAAACGAGGCGCGGAGTGCTCGGACAATGGCGGGACAACCTCGAGAACGCGATCCATTCGCTCACGGAGATTCTGCACCGGATGGAGGTGAACGAAATCGAACCCAAGGAGATGGTCGATCGCGCGTTCCATCGGGTGGTCAGCTACGAGCCGGCGGACTTTGCGGAAGACGACGGGCGCATCGTGATGCGGGTAAAACGCGGCTTCCTTTGGCGCGACCAGGTTTTGCGTCCGGAAGAAGTGGTCGCGAAACGATTCGGTTAAGCGGAAACGCCCGGGCCATTGGGGTCGGTATTACGCAGTATTGCGCCTCGCACGGGGCATGGAAATTGCACCTAAAGCAAGTGCGGAACCGTTGTTCCTCTCAACCAAAATTTGCTCCCACACATGACACGACGAAAAGCAGTTGGAATCGACCTCGGCACAACCTTCTGCGCCGTGGCGCATATCGACATCTACGGGAAGCCGCAAATCATCCCGAATGCGGAGAGCGAACGCATCACTCCCTCCGTCATTCTTTTTGACGACGAGAGCGTGATCGTGGGGACTCTTGCGAAGAATAACTCCGTGGCCGAAGCGGAACACATCGTCGATTTCGTGAAGCGGGAAATGGGCAAGCCGAAGGAGCAATTTCATCGTGAGTTCAACGGGAAGATTTACTCGGCCGAAGAACTCTCGGCACTCATCCTGCGCAAGCTGAAGGCGGACGCGGAAAAATATCTGAAAGAGCCGGTCACGGACGCTGTCATCACCGTTCCCGCGTACTTCAATGACGCCGAGCGCACGGCCACCATCACCGCCGGCCAGCTCGCCGGTCTCAATGTTCTCCAGATCATCAACGAGCCCACGGCCGCTGCGGTCGCCTACGGTTTGGACAAGCTCGATGAAGATCAGACCGTCTTCGTTTTCGATCTCGGCGGCGGAACGTTCGACGTGACCATCATGCGGATTCAGGGTCAGGGAATCGAGATGATCGCGACCAACGGAGATCATCGCCTCGGCGGCAAAGACTGGGACGATGTGATCGTGAATCACGTGGCCGAAGAATTCGACCGTGCGCACGGCGAGAATCCGCTGCTCGACCTGCAAAGTTACCAGGACCTGCAAAGCCGCGCGCTCGCCGCGAAGATCCAGCTCTCGAGCCGGCCGCGCACGGCGATCGTGCACAGCCACAATGGCAAAAGCGTGAAGGTGGAATTGACCCGGGAAGAATTCGAACTCAAGACCCGGCATCTGGTCGAGAAGTGCAAGACGATTTGCGAAATGGTCCTGCAGGAAGCGAAGATGGAGTGGAGCGATCTCGACAAGGTGCTTCTCGTCGGCGGAATGACGCGGATGCCGATGGTGCGCGACATGGTTGCCAATCTTTCACCCGTGCCGCTGGTGGACGATGTGAACCCGGACGAAGCCGTCGCAGTCGGCGCTGCGATCCAGGGGATTTTGTCTTTGCTGCGGGAAGAGGATGTCTCCGGGGTAAAAACGGTCTCGGACAATACGCGCCAGCAGTTCTCCTCGCGCGATGGCGGGCTCATCCAGGTGACGAACATCACGTCGCATACGCTTGGCGTTGTTCTTTGGGATGAAGCGCACCTCGAAGAATACGTTTTCCCGATGATCCGAAAAATGACCGCGATCCCGGCGACCGCGAAAAATTCATTCGGCACGGCGAGCGCGAACATGCAGCGCGCGGTCGTGCGGATCGTGGAAGGCGAGAGCACACTCCCGGCCGAATGCACGCCGCTCGGTCTGTGCGATGTCGAGCTGCCGGCATTCCTGCCGAAAGGTTCTCCCGTCGAGCTGACTTACGAATACAACGCCAACCAAGTGCTCGAGGTCGCGGTCAACGCCTCCGGCAACCAGGCGAAGGTGACGATCGAGCGAAACACGGGCCTGGCCCCGGATGAAGTCGAGCGCGCAACGGCGGGTCTGGGCTCCATCTCAGTGGCTTGAGATGATGCAATTTCACGGCGCGTTTCCGGTCCCGCTGCCGGATGATCCGCACAAGTGGGACGGTTGGAGCAAATATAAGTCATCCAATTTGTACGAGCGCCTTTGCCTTGATCCGCAGGCCAACCCGAGCAACGAGCTGATCGAGGAACACTGCCGCGAGCTGATGCGTTGGTGGCAGAAAAAGTTGCCGCTCAAGAATCAGCCGAGCAATCCGCTAGCGCAGCTTCTCCGGCCGGGCCTCGACGAATCATCGCGGTACCTGACCGAAGCGCGCGTCGAGCTTTTGGATCCCGATCGGCGCAAACGAATGGATTCTGAGCTGGCCGCGCAAGCCAACGAGCAAGCCGTCATCGAATTCCACAAATATCTCACGTTCGCTTTGGCGGACGGTTTTCTGACCCAGGAAGAGGAAACGAGTCTGCTCCGTTTCGGCGGCGAACATGGCCTCACCGAAGAGCAGATCGTTTCCTATATCGAGGCGGAATTGAAAGACAGCGGCGCGCAACGCGTGGCCGGGAACGCCGCCGTGCCTGCGCCGTCGGCAGTTGCCGAAGAGGCCAAGAGAGAAGCGCGGAGGCGCCGGAGGGCGTCTCTCGATCCCACGGAAGATTTTCTCCGAATGCTGCGCTTGAGCGGCCTTGATAGCGACGGCATGGCGGAGGAGACGCGCGATGCGTTCGTCAACATGGCCGAAAATCTCGGCATCGAGGCGGAGGAAGCCGAGGGCCTGGTCGATCTTTATCTCGAGGAAGCCGACAAGATGTCAGACCCCGGCGCTCTGCCGCCGCCGAGGGTGACGGTCGTGCAGCCGGTCGCCAGACACGCGCCTGCTCCGGCTGTTCCTGTCGCGGCCCCGGTCGCGCCGAATGTGGAGAACGATCGCATGCGCTTTGCGAACTACGTTAATTCCCTCGGCGGGCAGATGCTCTTCATTCCATCGGGCGAATTCATCATGGGAAGCGACGCGATCGATGCCGGCCCGAACGAACGGCCGTTGACGAAGATCACGTTGAGCAAGTTCTACCTGTCCCGTCACCCGATCACGAACGCCGAATATGAGCAGTTCGATCCCAGCCATGGGCGGAAGCGCGCACCCGGCGCCGGCGACCGCCACCCGGTCGTTTATGTGAGCAGCCTGGAAGCAATCAAGTTTTGCCAATCACTCTCGACCCGCGAACGGAAGAGGTACCGTTTGCCGACGGAAGCGGAATGGGAATTCGCAGCGCGCGGCACCGATGGTCGGAAATACCCTTGGGGAAACCACGATCGACGCGGTGACCTGGCGAATTTCGCCGACCGCAACACGGTTTTCGCCTGGAGCGACCATGAAATTGACGACGGCTACCCGGAAAGCTCGCCCGTGGGCGCCTTTCCTTTCGGGGCGAGCCCGTTTGGAATGGAAGACATGGCCGGCAACGTCTGGGAATGGTGCATGGATTATCTGGAACCGTATCGCGGGATGCCGAAAGTGAATCCGCATGGGCCGACGACCGGCGCGAAGCGAGTGTACCGGGGCGGCAGTTGGAAGTCGCGTTTCAACAGCTTGCGAGCAAGTGTCCGCAGCTCAAATGTTCCGAATTATTCCTGCAACGATCTCGGGTTTCGGATCGTGTGCGAGTGCGATTGATTCGCGCTTCCGGTACAGCAAAAAGCGGTCGCCGTAGCGACCGCTTTGAAATTGCTATGGGAGAACTTCGGCCTACGAAGGATTGAAGCGGAACTTCGTCCGGCCGCGCTTGGCGTTGGCTTTGGCTTTGCGCCGGCTCTTCTGGTTCGGCGTCTCAAACGCCCGCAACCGACGCACTTCCTCCAGAATCCCTTCAGCATCGAGCTTGTTCTTCAGACGCTTCAACGCCCGATCGACCGGCTCACCTTTACGCACAATAACTTCTGGCATGTTTAGTCTCCTCGCTTGGAAAAATATTCCCGGATCCACCGGTGAAGCCGAGCCTACTCGGGCGCAGGACGGGCGTCAACTATTGTGAATAACTTTCGTGCAAGAACCGGTGTGGCCGCCATTTAGGACGGTGATTGCGTAGAAACCGGCCACCTGTGGACCGTGACTTTACGACGTTGCCGAGGACTTCGCTGCGGCTCTTTGAATCACCTCGCGGCGGAGCGCCGCGCCGCCCCCTCCGCTGCCGCCCCGCGCTCGCGTCCACCAGAGAACGATCGGCGAAGCGATGAAGATCGACGAATAGGTTCCGACTACGACGCCGATGATGATCGCCAGCGAAAAGTCCCGCAGAACCGAGCCGCCCAGGAAAAACAGGCAGAGGATCGGGATCAGCGTCACCGTGCTCGTCAGGATGGTCCGGCTCAACGTCTGGTTAATGCTGTCGTTCATGATCGTCTCAATCGATCCGCGCCGGCCGCTGGCCAGCCCTTCCCGGATTCGATCATAGACAACGATGGTGTCGTTAATGGAATAGCCGGCAATGGTGAGGACGGCGCCGACCATCGGCAGAGTGAGCTCCCGCCCCAGAAGCGAGAAAACTCCCACAGTGATTATGACGTCATGGAGGACCGCCACGATGGCGCCGACCGCGAACGACAACTCAAAACGAAACGTGACGAAAATCAAAATGCCAAGAAGCCCGAGCCCCAGGGCCCACAGTGACGTCTTGGCAAGTTCGCCGCCCACGAGCGCTCCGACGCGCTCCGACCGTTCCACCTTGAATTGAGCCTGCGGCAGCGTCTGCGTGATCTGTTTTTCGATCACTTCGCTCGTGTTCATCGCGCTTCGGATCGTGATGTAATTGCGGGTCCCCTGTTTCGATTCCTGAATGAGCGCCTCGCCGAGTTTCGCCGGTTCCAGCGCCTGCCGAACGTCGTGAACCGACACCGGCTGCGTCGTGCTCAGCGTGATGAGATCACCGCCTCTGAAATCGACGCCGAAATTCTTGTCGCCCCGCAGATAGAACGCCGTCGCGCCCGCGATGATCAGGGCAAGCGAACACAAAACGGCAATGAAACCTTTGCCGAGGAAGTTGATGTGCTGCGAAGAAATGAGATGCAGCATCTTAACTTTTTTCACGCGCCCGGTATCCACGAACCAGCTCAGGGCGCTGCGTCCGACGATGAGGGCCGTGAAGAGCGACGCCAGGATCCCGAGCGAAAGTGAGATTGCGAAACCTTTAACCGGGCCGCTCGCCTTCCAAAACAGGATCGCGGCGGTGATGAGCGTGGTGACGTTCGCGTCGAAGATCGAGCTGAACGCTTTGTCGTAAGCGGCCTGAACCGCGATCTTGAGCGACTTGCCGAGCGCGAGTTCTTCCCGCAACCGTTCATAAATCAGCACGCTCGCGTCCACGGCAATGCCGATCGTTAGGATGATGCCAGCGATGCCGGGCAAGGTGAGCACGAAGTTGAACATCGTCAGCGCGCCCATTAGAAGAATGATGTTCACGAGCAACGCGAGATTCGCGATCAGTCCGACGAATCTGTAGTAAATCACCACGCAAACCAGGGTCAGCGCGAGACCGATCAAACCGGCGACAATGCTCGCGCGGATCGAATCCATCCCGAGGGTGGGGGAGACGCTCCGTTCCTCCTCGATGCTGACCGGCGTCTGCAACGGATTCTCGAGCACGCTCGCGAGACTGCGCGCTTCCTGTTCGGAAAAGCGGCCCGTGATTTGGGCGTTGCCGCCGTAGATCGCATCGCGGATCACCGGCGCGGATTGGATCACGCCGTCGAGCACGATCGCGAAGCGGAAGCCCTTGAATTTCTCCGTGATATTGCCGAAGAGCGTCGCGCCTTCGTTATCGAAACGCAGTTGCACGCCCCATCCTTCGTTCCCGAAATAAGCGTTTGAGCCGGTCACGCGCTCGCCACCGAGATCGGATTTTTTCTTGACCAGGAGGCGCTCCACATCGGGCTTCTTGCCCGGTTCCGCGTGTTGCGTGTGGGTTTCGATCTTGTATTCCGGCGGGATCACTTCGGTGCCGGCATCGATGGCCCGGAGGCGCTCGCCGTTATCGGGATATACCATCCGGAACTCCAGCTTCGCCACCCGCGAAAGTTGCTGCCGCGCTTCCTGGATTTTCTCAGTGCTCAACCCCGGGATCTGCACCAGAATCCGGTCGTTGCCGACCGGGCTGATGACCGGTTCGCCGCCGCCAAAATAATCCACGCGCTTGCGAATCACTTCGACGGCCTGCTCGAGCATCTCCTTGGTGATTTGCTTGTCCGCCTGCACGAGCCGGATCAGGAACGAAGTGCCGCCCTGAATATCGAGGCCGAGCTGGATCTTCTTTTCCGGCGGATAAATTGTGGCCAGGCTGAAAACCACGAGCAAAACCATCAGCACCGTTGCCAGAAGGCGCTTCCGCGTTCCGTGATCGGTGGCGAAGTACCAACCGAAGAGGATCAGCAGAACGAGGCCGAAGAGGAAGGTAAGCGCGGGACTCATCGAGATTAATTACTCCGTCGACTTCACCACGTTCGTGACCGCTGTTTTCTCCATCTCGAGCTTCACGTTGTCTGCGACTTTCACGATCACGGTGGTGTCTTTCACGTTCGAGATCAGCCCGTGAATCCCCGACGACGTGACGACGCGATCGCCGGTTTTGAGCGAGGAAACGAGCCGGGCCTGCTCCTTCTGACGCCGCATTTGGGGTCGCAGCATCACGTAATACATGATGACGAAAATGAAGACGAACGGCAGCATGCTGAGGAGGCCGGACCCTGCGCCGGCGGGCGCGGCGGCTGGAGCTTGAGCGAGAAGAAGAGAAAACATGGCGATGAGGTTGTGAGTTCGGACGCTTTGCAATTAGTCGCGCGCAAAGCCGGACGAGCGGCTTCTTACTGAGCACAAGGCTGCCTAAAATGCAAGGGAGGCAACAAGGTTGCGGCTGTGCGATCTAACTATACGGATGCTACGCATTGGAGGAGGGCTGTTCGTTGGATAGCTGGTTAGATCGTTTTTCGCACGCTATAGATCGTCGGGATAACACGATGCTGATCCTAGCAGCGTCTTGAGAGCTCCGACAAATTCGCGAAAGGTGCTTGCCGTTCGCGTCGGGAAAATTGTTGTCGCCCTGCACGATGAGGGTGCGATCCGGATAGACAATATCGATATGCCACTGTGTGCCGTCCATAACTCCGTGATTCGGGTAGTCGCGCTGCCATTGCGCGATATGCAACCGATCCAACGTCGCTCGAAACGCGCGCTACTGCTCGACAGACGGCGTAGCAGGAAGTCCGTTTTGGTTCGGCGCCCCGTTGCGCTCCTGTGCACAGGTCAGCGAACGCTCGTGAAGCCGAACGTGCCAAGCGCCTAGGACGGCGTTGCCGACATAGACATCCAGCTTCTGCGGGATGACTGGTCTGTCAGCCGCAACAGCGTGTTGTCCCACTACTGCCGCCAGAGCGAACGCTACACCGATACACGAGAAAGCTTTCACGATCTAACGAGGTCTAGGCGGAAGCTATCAATCTATCAAGATCATAGACGGCGTTCGCGCGGCTGCGAGTTCGGGGTATAACGACTTTGTGCCGAGCGAACACGATACCGAGCAGCAACACCTCGATAAACCTGAGCCGCGCTGGCAGGCCTTGCTCGCATTCATCGCCGTCGGTGGGGTTTATCTCGCCCTGCCGCGCTCGCTCATTATCGGTCCGACGTGGCTGCTCCCAACTCTGATCTTGGTTCTGCTGGTGCCCACGATGATTGCTCATCGAACCGGGCGGCGTTCCCTCAATCGCGCTCTCGGGATCGTGATCAATTCCATCATTACGCTGGCGCTAATCGGCTCGGTCATCCTGCTGGTGATCGCATTGCCTTCACACCGGGACGGGGCGTTGCGATTGCTCGGGTCGGGCGCGGCGCTCTGGATCACGAATGTGCTGGTGTTCGCGCTCTGGTATTGGCGGCTCGATGGCGGCGGGCCCACCGTTCGCCACGAACGCCGCGAGTTTGGCAGCCGCAGTTTTCTCTTTCCGCAAATGCAAATCCAGAAAGACGAGCGCGGAAAATTCGCGTGCGCGCGCTGGCGCCCGCGCTTTGTCGATTATCTTTTCGTCGCCTTTACCCAGAGCTCCACCTTCGGTCCGACCGATGCGCCCCTGCTCGCGCGTTGGGCAAAAGTCCTGGCGATGATCCAGGTTTTCATTTCCCTCAGCATCGTGATTCTTCTGATCTCACGAGCGGTCGGCGTTTTGTAGTCAGAGCTACTTCACCGGCTCACCCCACGCCGGTTCCTCGAGCTGCACGGCGGGATCGTCGATCTCGCTGCGGTTTATCTTCTCGTATTTATCGGACACGTCCGTCCATGGGCGCAGGCGGAGAGTAACGCGATCGCCGGGCCGGAAACGGGCGGCAGGCGTGAGGACGTTGTCACGCATGCTTTCGAGATAAACGAGCGACTCCAAGCCTTCGCTCGCGGCGCGGCCTTCGATGGCGAGATCGGTCAGATGCACGGCGAGAACGTGATCTTTGTAGGGAACAGTGCCGGGCCGCGGCACCGCCGAGATGGCTTCGACGGTTCCGTTCGCCACAACTTCCTCGCCGGATTTCGGTACGAAGAATTTTGTCGGCGCGGGTTGTCCCAGTTTCATCTCGATCATTTTCCAATTCCCGAAGGAGAGCTCGCGCGCCGCGAATTCCCACACGACCAGCTTCTTTCCCGCGAGCCGATCGCGGCCGCGCGCGAGATCGCGGCTGAGGATTTCCCGCGTGGCGAAAGCGGCATCGCTGTTGCGCAGAATGCAATCGAGAGAAATGCCGCCGAGCGTGCGACTGAGATGCTCGGCGAACCCCGCGGATTCGCCCCAGCCCAAAGCCTCGAGCGAGAAAATGTTCGAGAAGCTGTCGCCGAGAAGGAGGATGTCGGCGTCGCGGCTCGGTCGCCAGGTTGCGTTGCCGGACAAGACCTCGTGGATCGTGACGTTCTCCGGACGGTAGAGATTTTGCGATGGCGGCAATCGCAACATCCGGGCGATATCGCCGAGGCCACTGATCTCTTTCTCCGACACTTGAACGGGGGCGACCGGCGCCAAAGTGGAAGCGGGAATGGTTGCCGCGAGGTTTTGCGCGACGAACTCCATCGTTTCCGGGCGCCAATGCGTGTCGCTTTCCAAATAGAGGGGGGCATTCTTCAAAGCCGTTTTGCGTTGGACAAGCAACGGCGCCGGATCGAAAACGCGGACGCCCGATTTTTCGAGGCGAGCTTTGAACTCAAGGAAGGAGGAATTCTGGAGCGGCACGCTCTCGGCGGCCGAGGGAGAAAGTTTATTCGCGTCGATGCCCGGCTTCATCGGCATTGGGACCGCGATTAAATCGATCCCGCGCGCGGCAAGTTGATTTCGAAAGTCGACGATGGCCTTCACCGGATCGGGCTGGACGCGATCAGCGTGGGCGCGATGGCTCAACTGTGACAGATCGAGAAACGGCGGGCCGGTGATGTAATCTACATCCGGCCGATAAAACAGCCAGGCGTCGCGGCCGAGATAGACTTGTTCGTTGCCGGCGCGCAGTTCGGCGGTAAGGAGGGATTGCACGCGCGGCAGCAGCCACGCGGAAACGACTGAGTCGGCTTCGATTTCTTTCTCCGCGGCCTTGAGCTCCGCGGCGCGAGGAAGCAAATGCCACGCATCCGCCGCGCTTCGCACCGCCCGGATTTTCGCCCAGGTCGGGAGCGTTTTGTAAACGTCGAACGTCGCCAGCCCGCCGGATTTCGGCAAACGAAGCTCGACCGCGAACTGGATTGCGGGAACGAAACAGATGGTAAACAGAAAGAGCGTGATGAGCAGCGAACGCGTGCCGCGTGTGTAGATGGTTCCCTTGAGCGCGAGCTCCGCTTCCTCTTCGCGCGAAACTTTCCGGTGCGTTTCGGGCGTCGGGTCCTTGTAACGCGGAAGCGAATGCGCCGGCTTGAGCGGTTCATCGCCGCCGACTGGAATGTTAATTTCGTCAGACACGTTTGATTCCTAAAAGATGAAATAGATAAAGGGGTTGTATTCCTGGGTCGCGAGGACGACCAAGGCGAGCCAGCCGAGCGCGAAGCAGATCGCGGTTTTGGGAACTGTCATGCGCTGGGTCCAATCCCAGGTTTGTTTCCCGAACCAGACGACGATCGCGGCGATGCCGAGCGACAGCACGTAGTACGGTTTGTAAAGAATTCCTCCGAGTAACGCCGCGCTTGGTTCGCTGTGTCCGAGCCCAAACATGGTGGCGAGATATGCGATCGCCCGGTGCAAATCGGCGGCGCGGAAAAAGACCCAGCCGAAGAGCACGATGACGAAAGTGAACGCGACGCGCAGCGGCCGCGGAAGATTATGGTAGAACCCTTCGCGACCCTGGCTCCGTTCGAACGCCAGCATGCCGCCGTGCAGTCCGCCCCAAATCACGAAATTCCACGATGCACCGTGCCAGAGCCCGCCGAGCAACATCGTCAGCGTGAGATTGAAATAGGTGCGACGAATCCCGCGCCGATTGCCGCCGAGCGGAACGTAGAGGTATTCGCGCAGCCAGGTGGAAAGCGAGATGTGCCAGCGACGCCAGAAATCGGTGATCGATTCGGAGAGATAGGGGGAGTCGAAATTCTTCGCGAAGACGAAACCGAACATGAGGCCGAGGCCGATCGCCATGTCCGAGTAACCGCTGAAGTCGAAATAAATCTGGAACGCGTAGCCGATCGAGCCGAACCAGGCGTCGAGGGTGCCGACCGACCCGGCGTTGAACGCCGTGTCGGCGATCTTCCCACATGGATTCGCGAGCAGGATTTTTTTCGCGAGCCCGAGCATGAAGAAGGCGACGCCACGCGCGAATTTATCGGAGGTGAGCGCGCGATGTTTGAGTTGCTCGGCGAGAAAGGAAAATTTCAGGATCGGTCCGGCGACCAGGTGCGGGAACATCGAAACGAAACAGGAGAAATCGATGAAGTTCGACATCGCCTCGGCCTCGCCGCGATAAACGTCGATCGTGTAACTGAGCGCCTGAAAGGTGTAGAAGCTGATGCCGAGTGGCAGGACGACGCGGAAGAAAGTGTCGAATTGTCCGTGGTGCAGACCGACTCCGGTGGCGAGCGCGTTCCAGCTCTCGATCCCGAAGTTGAAGTATTTGAAAAAGCCGAGCGTCGCGAGATTGAGCGCCACGGAGATCCAGATCGCATGACGCTGGGTGCGCGTTCGCCGCATCCGCCGCGGCAATTGTTTCACCGGGTGATGCAGAATGCGCCAGAACCGCCAGGTGTCGTGCGCGATGATCAAACTCACGAGCCAATCGACAAAGGTGGTCGCGAACATCAGCGGCACGAAGCGCGGCTCGGCCCAGCCGTAGAAGATGTAACCGGTCAGGATGAGCCAGCCGTTCCGGCAACGCTGCGGGGCGCGAAAAAGCAGGTAGTAGCCCAGCAGCGCGAGCGGCAGGAAGTAGTAAACAAAAATGTGCGAACTAAAAACCACGCGGTTATCGGGCCGGGCCGGCTGAGAACAAAACAGCACGGCGGCAGTTGAAAGAATGCGTATTATCGCTACCGCCTTTCAACTCCTAATGAAATTTTTCCGCTTCGCCATCCTTCTCTGCGCGCCCCTGGCTCTCGTGGCGGCGCAAACATCGGGGCCGGTTTCGCTTTCGGATGCGCAGCAGAAGCTTCGCTTCGAACTCGCCAGCAAAGTGCAGAGCTCGGAGAAGAAAAAAGCCGCCGCCTGCGCGGAAGCCGACGGATGGTTGTTCTTCGCCGCCGAATTTCGTCTTCTTTCCCTCGGTCGTTTCTGGGGCGACGACGCGCCCAGAGTGAGCCGGTCGCATAAACCAGATCTGGCCGATCCGATCCCGGCGATCGTGGATTTTCAGAAACAATTAAAGGCGCGCGGGATCGATCTTCTGCTGGTGCCCGTCCCGCCGAAGGCCGCGATTTATCCGGAAAAAATTCTTCCCGGGTTCGACGTTCGCAACCAAGACGCCGCTCCGCTTCTCCATCGGTTTTATGACGAGCTTCGCGCGGGGGGAATCGACGTCCTGGATCTCACCCCGGTCTTTATTCAAAATCGCGACGACAAACGCGGCGGAGTTTTTTGCAAGAGCGACAGCCATTGGTCCGGGCTCGGTTGCGTGCTCGCGGCGCAAGCCATCGCGGGAAACATCCGCGGAAAGATGGCGGCTTCATCTTCACGCCACGATTACGTTTCGGAATGGAAACAAGCCGAGATCAACGGCGATCTCGTCACCCTTCTTCCTTCCGACGCCTCAAAACCGGGACCGGAAAAAATTGAGGTCCGCAAGGTGAGCGAGAAAGGAATTGCGATCGAGCCGGATCCAAACAGCTCCGTCCTTCTTCTCGGCGACAGCCACACGCTTGTCTTCCATGATTTTCTCGCGGAGCGCGCCGGGCTCGTCGATCAACTTGCGCAGGAGCTCGGCTTTGCGCCCGCGTTGATCGGCACGCGCGGATCTGGAGCAACGCCGGTCCGGATCAGTCTCTATCGGCACAGCCTCAAGAATCCCGAGTACCTCGCGAAAAAGAAAATTGTGGTCTGGTGTTTCGCCGCGCGAGAATTCACGGAAGCGTCGGAAGGCTGGGCGCGGGTACCGATCGCGAAGTAACAAGCTTGACGCGAGAGCGGATTCGCTGGAAAGCGATTGCCGTGCGGCGTGTCCTGAATTCCCAATGATCATTCGCCGGAATCACGTCTTTTCGAGTTTGATCGTCACGGCGCTGCTGGGCTTTTCCGCCCTCGCGCAGCAGTCAGGTGCTTCACCAACGGCCGCCGCGCCATCTGAAGAGATCAAGGTTTTAATCCTGGGCGATTCGCTTGCGCTCTGCGGATTTGGAAAACGGCTCGACGATAGATTCCGAGAAGATCCGAGAGTCAAATCGGTCTTCACCTATTTGGCCTGCGGCACCAATCCGTTGAGCTGGCTCAAGGATCGACCGTACACCAATATCAACACGCACTGCGGATTCGTGAGCATCGAGTCGATCGCACCCGACCGCGCGAGACAAACCGAGGACGTGTATGGCATGAGCCGCGGCCACGTGCCGGGCGCGCATCCGGTTCCGAAGCTCGAGGACTTGCTCGCGACCCATCGGCCCGACATTTTGATCATGCAAACCGGCACGAATCTTTTCGATTTGTTTCCGGATCGCAAAACCGTGATCCCGAATCGGCACGGTCCCGCGCTCCGCAGTTATTTCGTTCCGTTCATCACCAAAGCGGTCAGAACTCCGTCGAACCTGCGGAAAATTTACTGGGTGGCGTCTCCCACTTCCGGAAGAGTTTCGAAGGAGATCCAGGAGTTTGTGATCGCGCAAACGCGCGCCGACATCGGCCACATCGCCGAAGTCATCGATAGCCGGGCGCTGGTTCCGTATCCGTATCACCACATGGAACCGGACAAAGAGCATTTCATCGGCGCCGACATGGACCTGTGGGCCGACAAAGTCTTTGAGATTGTGGGGCGCGACCTGTCGCAGCCCTCCTTTGCGACCTTGAGGCCATTGTCGGAAAAAGCGCCGGCGGTCGCAGTCACGCAGGAGCCGCAACCGACTCCGCCCGCGGAGAAACCGAAAACGCTTCAGGTGAAAGCGAAACTCATTTCGAAGACCGAACCGATTCCCGTGAACGAATTCTTGCCGTACCAGGAATTTCTCGTCGGTTATGTTTACGAGATCACGCGAGTGATCGCGGGCGAATACTCGGAAAAGCAAATCATCGTGATGCATCCCGCTTACATTGGATTAAGACCGCAGAAGCTCGGCCGGTATCGCATCGGCAAGACTTACAAACTGCAACTGCACGAGCTCGAAGGTACCGTTTGGAAAACTGTGAAATCGAAGGATGATTCCGGTTTGATCAACTTGCAGCCTTACATTCGGATCCAGGATGAAATCAGACACCCGGAACATGCGCGTTAGGAAAGATTGGGAGAAGCTCGTTCAGTCGGCGCTGTTGCCCGTGGCTTTTGTTGTCGGCATTGGGAGCTTTGTGCTCGTGGCCGACGGCAAGGAAAAAAAATCTTCAAAGCCGGCGCCGGACGCGCCGCCGCCCAGCATCCTGATGATCGGCGATTCACTCTCCGTCGGTAAATTCGGCGAAGCGGTGCAGATGCATCTCGCGCTGAAACATCGGGTCGCGGCCTACGCTTCGTGCGGTTCGTCGCCGGAACATTGGCTGGCCGCGGAGCCCGATTTTGTGACCAAGTGCGGTTATCGTCAGCGCACGTCCGACTCCGATATCTTTAGCGACTACGTGAATGGCCGCGCGCCAAGGCCGACTCGCACGCCGAAACTGGCTGACCTGGTGCGAAGGCACAAGCCGACGATTCTCGTCGTCCAGCTCGGCACGAATTGGATGGACCGTTCGCTCACCGATGAGCAGATGAACGATTATCTCAACCGGTTCGTGGAGGAAGCGCGGCGCGGGACCGTTGAAAAAATTGTCTGGATCGCGCCGCCCGATTCATCGCGTTTGCGAAAGACGCAGGGAAGAGTTCATCAACTCCTTCGGCGAGCGGCGGGCAGGAAAGGCTTCGATATCATCGATTCGCGAAACGTGACGCATTACGTCATGGGCAAGACCGGCGGCGACGGGATCCATTACAATAGCGAATCGTCAGAAGCTTGGGCCCGAGGCATCCAAAGAGATTTGGATTCGAAGCTCGCGATCACGGCGCGCGAAAAGAAGCTCAGCAGCTTCAAGCGCGACGAGGGCGTGCAGAACTAATCATTCGGCTGAAGCGTCTCCGCGCGCGTTTTGTAGCCGGCCACAAACTTCGCGCGGAACGCAGCGAAACTTCCGTCCTCGATCGCAAGGCGCGCCCGGCTCATGAGATCGAGATAGAAGTGCAGGTTGTGAAGTGTGATCAGGCGCAGGCCGAGGATCTCCTCCGATTTCACGAGGTGCCGGATGTAACCACGCGAGAAATCGCGGCAAGCCGGACATCCGCAGCCCTCTTCGAGCGGTCCGGTCTGCATCGTGAATTCCGCGTTCTTCAGATTGAGCGTGCCGGCGGCGGTGAAAGCGGTGCCGTTGCGCGCGAGCCGCGTCGGTAATACGCAATCAAACATGTCCACGCCGCGCGCGATCAACTCGATCAACTGCGGCGGCGTCCCGAGTCCCATCGCGTAACGCGGCTTGTTCGCCGGCAAATGCGGTTCGCTCCATTCCACCGCCTGCATCATCTTCGGTTCCGGTTCGCCGACGCTCACGCCACCGATCGCGTATCCATCGAAATCCATCGCCGCCAACGCCTGCGCACCTGACCTTCTCAGGTCTTCAAACGTCGCCCCCTGCACGATGCCGAAGACCATCTGCCGCAATCCTGTAGTGGCGGCCGTGTCGGCCGCGAGCGATGAAGATGCAGGCGACACGCCTGCCGCTACAGCTTTGCATCGCTTCGCCCAGCGATGCGTCATTTCCAAACTCCGCGCCGCATAATCGTACTCGCACGGCCACGGCGGACACTCATCGAGCACCATCGCGATATCGCTTCCCAGCGCCGCCTGAATCTCCATCGCGATTTCCGGGCTGATGAACGTCGGCGTTCCATCCAAATGATTCTGAAACGCCACGCCCTCCTCCGTGATCTTCCTCAACTTCGCCAGCGAGAAAATCTGATAGCCCCCGCTGTCGGTCAGAATCGGCCCGTCCCAATTCATGAAGCGATGGAGCCCGCCGAAATGCCGGATCACATCGAGCCCCGGCCTGACGAACAGATGATAAGTGTTCCCGAGAATGATCTGCGCCTTCAGTGCGCGCAATTCATCCGGGCTCACCGCCTTCACGCTCCCCTGTGTCCCCACCGGCATGAACGCCGGCGTCTCGATCACGCCGTGCGCAGTTTTCAGGCGACCGCGTCGCGCTCTTGTGTTCTCATCGGTCGCCGTCAGTTCAAACATCGGCGGCACCTTGGGAAATGATCGAACGCGCCGCAAGCGACAAATCATCCAGCCAGCCAAACTGGCGATTCTATTATTGGGCCTGGGTGGCGGTGCTCTTCGCCATGGCGGCCTGGCAACGGTTTGCCCTGCCCCTCGATCCAATCGCTGATTGGGATGTCTGGGGCTACCTCGCACCGGCTTTAAGAAAATTGGTCGGCGGCGAGTTTGGCCACACCTACGGGCGCAACTTTGTTTATCCGGCATTCGTCTTTTTCCTCCTGCGCGTTTTCCAGGACTTTCGCGCGATTGTATTCGCTCAGCATTTGCTGGGGCTTCTAGCCGTCGCCCTATTCCTGGTCACGTGGCGGCGCTCTCGCGTGTTCGTGCCGGATTCGCGGCTGAGCCCCGCGGTCCACGATGGCTTGGGACTAGTCGCGGCGACGATTCTGCTTCTCGCCGCGGAACCCATTCGGGCCGAGGTGCAACTTCGACCCGAAGGGGTGTGCGCATTTCTGGTCAGCCTCAATCTCTACTTTGCCATCCACTTTATGGCGTCCTGTTTCGTCGAGAAGCGGCCGCGCGCCTCCGCCGGCCACGGGATCGGGACCGTATTCACGGCCGTCCTGCTCGCTTCCGCCAAACCTAGTTTTGGGTTGATGGCGATCGTCGCCGTCATGCCGGTCACGGTCCTTTTTTTCCGGCGGGGCTGGTTCCGGGAAAAGATCGCGCTGGGAATCGGGGCGATTGTGGGCACGGCCTTGTTGTTAGTGCCCGAGTACTTCCTCGGCCGCGATGACGAACAAGGCCGGCCGTTCCTGCCCGCCACGCTTTTCGTGAACCATGCCGACCTCATTCGCGACCAAATGGCCGATGACCTCCAGCGCGGCGCCTCGGTTCCATATTCTCATGAATGGCTCGAACGCGTGCACGCCGCACTTCGCACCGAAATTGCGAAATCCTTCACGGCCCGTCCCGACCATTATTGGTCTTTCGGCTTCGATCCGGATTATCTGATGTACAACCCGGACTCAATCGTGGCTCAATTGCGCCGGGAGTTCGGGAATAATGGTCCTGATCCGTCCGCGTTTTATCGGTTCTATTATTGGCGAATCTGGCAGGGCCGTCCGTTGGCGGTGGCCCGGAAAATCCAAACCCAGATGACGGTTTTTTATGCGGCGATGTGTCCCGTCTACAACCGCGAAAAATCCCTCCCGCTGGCCGGCAAATATGGGGATGGAGCGTATGCCCTCCGCATCGAACCCAACCCCGAGCTGTGGATGGGTTACGCACCGGCAGTGGAGTTCGTGAGCCGGACAGAGTCCCTTGCGCGGAACGCGCCAATCATTCACCAGCCGTTTCCCATCAGGATGACGAACTCTTTTTTTTCAGGCCTCTACAGGCCGTTGCTTTGGATCGCTCTTGCCCTCGGCGCAGTCGTTTTATGTCAGCAGCGTTATCGAAGGCGTTTGGGCTGGCTGACGGTGCTGGTCCTGTTCCTGTACTCCTATAACGCGGCCGCCTGTCTTGAGGTCGCCATCGTCAATTCGCTGGAAGTTCGCCGCTACCTCACCGTGCAAATGTTCTTTACCACCGTTGCGCAATTTCTAGCTCTTTGGCTCCTCTGCGAAGTGGCTCTAGCAATGCGAACGCGCGAGAAAATCTTTCCTCGCACGAGCGCATAAGGGCGGTGGCTGATCGCAAGCGGACAATGTGTGTTATCTACAGCGATGTCGGAGCCTGTTTTAAACGCGATCGCCAGCGCGAGCGAACTTGTAGTGCGGTTTGGCAATCAGGCGGTGCTCGATAAGGCGACCGTCACGATTCTGGAGGGCGAACGCGTCGGGCTCGTTGGGCGGAATGGGTCGGGCAAGTCGACGTTTTTGCAAATCGCGGCCGGCGTGATGAAGCCGGATGCGGGCGAGTTCAATGAGCGCCGCGATCTTGTCGTCGGCTACATGCCGCAGATGTTTGAGCTGGATGAAAACGCGACGGTGCACGCCAACATTCTTTCGGGCGCGCAACGCGTTTTGGATTTGATCGCGGAGTACGAAGTCGCGCCGGCGGAAAGCGCGCGGAGTGGAATCTTGCTCGATCAGATTTCGCATTTCGACGGTTGGAATCTCGAGCATCGGATCAAAAGTCTCGTCACGAATCTTCATGCGCCCGATCCCGATCGAATCGTGTCCAGTCTTTCGGGCGGCGAGAAACGACGGGTCGCGCTTTGCCGCGCCTTGCTCGCGCGGCCCGATTTTCTGATCCTCGACGAACCGACGAACCATCTCGATACCGGCTCGATCGAATGGCTGGAAGATTTTCTCGCGCGCTATTCGGGCACGTGTCTTTTCGTGACGCACGACCGCTATTTTCTTGATCGCATCGCGACGCGGGTTCTCGATCTTTCGCGCGGAAAATTCTACAGCTACGAGGGCAATTACACCGATTACCTGATCGCGCGCGCGGAACGCCAGGCGGTGGAGGAGATGCAGGAGCACAAGCGCCAGAAGTTTTTGAAGCGTGAGCTGGCCTGGGTCAGAAAAGCGCCGCGGGCAAGGCGAACGAAATCGGTGGACCGCGTGGAGCGCTACTTTGAGATGGCTGAGAAGGAGGCGCTGGAAGCGGAGCTCGATGTCGATCTCATCATCCCGCCGGCGCCCAAACTGGCGAATCGCGTGATCGAGTTGCGCGACGTCGGAATGGAACTGGGCGGACGCACGTTGTTCGAAAATGTTTCGCTGAATCTCGCGGCCGGAGAACGGCTCGGGATTGTCGGCCGCAACGGCCTGGGGAAATCGACGCTGCTGAAGATCATGCTGCAACAGATCGAGCCGACCAGCGGCGTGGTAGAAATCGGTTCACGCACTGAGATCAATTACATCGATCAAAACCGGCTCCTTCTTGATGACGCGAAGACGGTCTGGGAAGAAGTGGGCGAGGGGAGCGAATACGTGCGGCTCGGCGAGGAGAACATCACGTTGCGCGGCTATCTCCGGCGCTTTCTTTTCACCGAGGAGCGAATCAATACGAAGATCAATCAGCTCAGCGGCGGCGAACGAAGCCGTGTCTTGCTGGCGAAAATTCTCAAGCGCGGCGGCAATGTCCTCATCCTCGACGAACCGACCAACGATCTCGATCTCGGCACGCTGCGTTTGCTCGAAGAGGCGCTCGTTGCATTCGGTGGCAGCGTGATCGTAGTAAGTCACGATCGGTATTTTCTCAATCGCGTCTGTACCGCCATCCTTGCTTTCGAAGACGAAGGGGTCCTGCGCTACCACGTCGGGAACTACGATTACTATCTCGAGAAACGGGAGAGTTGTAGGGCAAGCGCATCGCTTGCCGATCGTGGAGGGGCCGGCGATGCGCCCGCCCTGCAGTCGAAGAGTCGCAAGCCGCGCAAGCTGAAATGGAAAGAAGAGCGCGAACTGGAAGGAATGGAAGCCGCGATCCTCGCCGCCGAAAACGAAGTCGCCAGAATCGAAGCGCTTTTTGCGGAACCCGATTTCTACACGGCACACGCCGCTGATTTGGCGGAGTCGGAAGCGGAGCTGCGCACTGCCCGGGATAAAGTTGCGCGACTCTACGCGCGCTGGGCGGAATTAGGCGAAGTTGCCCGCGCAAGTGTCTAGACCGCAATCCGGTGCGGCCGGCCCATCCAGACCTCTACGCCGGGAGAATAATTCGCGCCGATGCATTCTGCACTTTCCCACCACGGGCCAGTCGAGGCCATGAGATCGTCCGCTGAGACTTGGACTTCGATTGGTATTTGCTCCCACGGTTCGTGCCAGACCCGGAAAAGGCGACGTCGACGCCCGCGAAACGTAAACGCGGTGTAGCGCTCGAGCAGGAATTCGGTGAGTGATCCTTCGTCGCTCGGCCGAAAATCCGCTCCCGACAGGAACGAGCGATAGTGCAGCAGACCTTCAGCGGCCTGGACAGTTCCACTGATCGCGCTCCCATGGTTGGCGTGTTCATACGCGATCTGGCCGAAGCGGTAGGGCAGCCCGAACGTGCGCGGCCCCAACCTGACGCTGAGCTGATTCGAGAGCCATTCGGCCAGGAAGAAGATGCCGGGCTCGCGGTTTCGACGGACGTAGGTGCGAACATTCAGAAATTCATGAGTAGCGATTGGCTTGAAGAGCCACTCGCCTAATCGTCCGCCGATTCGTGGCCGCATTCGCAGCAAAGTGAAAGCGACGACGCTGACAAATGCTTGCCCATCGCGGAGCTCCAACTCGAATGGGACCTGGCGCTGCAAAAGCTCGCGATCAGCTGCGTAATGAATGAAGACCGTGCGATCCCAGCGTGCGAGAAAAAGCGGTTCCCCCGCTTTAGCGAGCAATCGTCTCTTGCCCGCTTCGCTCAAGTCGCTCGTTTCCTCAGCGAGGCAAAAGATCAGCGAGCGCACGGCGAAGATCGGGGAATTCAAAATGGAATCCGCTTTCCAGAAATCGTTTCGGCCGGCAGCGCCGTCCCGTCAGGGCAAGGCTCGACTCGGTGCCCATGAGTCGCGCCCCGACTCGCGTGGCCCACGCGGGAACCGCCGGGCTCCAAGGCCGATGAACGGCGCGCCGCAGTTCCCGCATGAATTCCGCATTGGTCACTGGACTGGGGCCGGTCGCATTGAAAACGTCGGCGAGATCATTTCTCTCGATCGCCTCCACAAACATGCGGTTCAAATCCACGATGTGAATCCAACTGATGTATTGCCGCCCATTCCCAACCGCCCCGCCGAGAAACCAGCGGGCCAGCCGCGCCAGAACGGGCAGCGCGCCCCCCTCAGTCCCAAGAGCGATCCCGATGCGGAACACAAGCTTACGCATGCCCGGCACTGAGATGGCATCGAACGCGCCTTCCCAGCGCTCGCAGACGTCTTCCGAAAATCCTTCAGCGTGTGGTGCATCTTCGTCGCACCAGCGGTCGCCGGGATCGCCATAGATCGCGAGCGAACTGGCTTGAACGAAAACTTTCGGGGGCTGCTGACACCGCGAAATTGCCTCGCCCAGGACGCGGACGGAGTCGACGCGCGATTCCATGATCTCGCGTTTGTTCTCTGGGGTGTGCCGGCAGTTCACGCTCCGGCCGGTAAGGTTGACGACAGCCTCGGCGTCCTCCAGTTGATTTGCCCAATCACCGACCGTTCGGCCATCCCATTGCAGATGCTGCACTGTCGCTGACTGATGAGTCGCCGCTCTGCCAAGCACAATCACTTCGTGGCCTTTTCCGTGAAGTGTTTTCGCGAGCGATTGCCCGAGAAAGCCGCTGCCGCCCGCCAGAACGATGCGATTTTTCATCGGTTTTCCGGGAGCTGACAGGAGCCGTTATCGCACGCGCGTCGCGCAGCAATCTCGCGATAAAGTCGATGAAGGAATGGTCGTGCTCCTGGAAATTTTGAGAGGAGAAAAAGTGGGGCTGCCCACCAAACGAAGCTCGAAAGAAAAGTAACGGCATCCGCGCCTCCGAAATCGCGGTCGTCTGTAGTGCGCACCCGCATCTCGGATGGACGCGGCCCTGGCGGGACTGGTGTGAAACGAAATCCGCGACGATCAAAAGTGTATCCGAAGCGTCGGGCCAGATTCCGGCAGAACCTGCATTCGCTGTCATAAAGAATCCAGCCACGCGAAGGAATGGATTCTGTCGTCTCAGCGTCTTTTGTCGTCGCAGTGATCATGAGGTTTCAGGGCTAGACCTTATTGACGCCGAGGATCTTGAACGCCTTGTCCCCAAGCTTGGCCAATTTTAGGACGGCGGGCGTCGGCAGCTTTTCCATCTGTTCATAAGCACTGGTCGCGATCTCAAAAAAACCGAGCAGCTCCGTCAGCCGATCCCGGGTATAGGGCGCCGCGGATTTGGGCTTGCTCGATTCGTTTATGCAGTCGCGCAAAATGCGAAGGGTCGGCTCGATCTCGCGTTTTTTTCGCTCGCGCGCGATGACGCGGAACATGGCGAAGACATCCTTCATCGACTCGAAGTGATCGCGGCGATCGCCCATCACGTGGACGATTTTGACGATGCCCCAGTTCTGAAGCTCGCGCAGGCTGGTACTCACGTTCGACCGGGCAATACCGAGCGTCTGCGCGATCTCATCCGCCGGAAGCGGTTTCTCGGAAAGGAAGAGTAGAGCGTGGATCTGCGCGACGGTGCGATTAATGCCCCAGCGGGTGCCCATCTCCCCCCAGTGGAGCACAAATTTTTGAGCAATAGGCGAGAGATTTGTCATTGGTCAGTCTTTTCTGTCTAAACAGAAACTAAAGAAACCAAGCAGACAGTCAACTGCAAAAGTTTCGAGCGCTCTCCAGACAAAATTGCCCGAAAATGTTGTTGCGGGCCGGGGAATCGTTTCTATATTGCCCGCTCTCCGCATCAGGTGCGTGGGGAAGGTGGACATCGGCCTGTGCGGTTTTTTTGTCGCCCGGATTACGAGATCGGGCGGCTTTTAATTTAACGAAATGCCAACAATTAATCAGCTCATTCGCAAGGGACGAAAGAAAGTTTCGGTGAAATCAAAATCACCGGCGCTGAAAAATTGTCCGCAGCGCCGCGGAGTGTGCACCCAAGTCATGACGCGCACGCCGAAGAAGCCGAATTCTGCCCTGCGAAAAGTGGCGAAAGTGCGGTTGACGAACGGCCAGGAAGTGATTGCCTACATTCCCGGCGAAGGACACAATTTGCAGGAGCATTCGATCGTGCTCGTGCGAGGCGGAAGGGTGAAAGATTTACCGGGCGTGCGTTACCACATTGTGCGGGGAACGCTCGATAGCCTCGGGGTTGATGGACGCCGCCGCAGCCGATCGAAATATGGTGCGAAACGCCCGAAAGCCGGCGGAGATGCCGCGGCCAAAGAGGGCGGGAAAAAGAAATAAATTTTAGCTCAGTAATCAGTACGGAAACAATATTTCATGTCTCGTCGGCGGAAAGTTTACAGAAAAGAGGAGAAGCTCGACTCGCGTTACGGCAGTCCTGCGGTGGCGCGCCTCATTTCCACCGTGATGAAACGGGGCAAGAAATCGCTCGCGGAACGGATCGTTTACACCGCGATCGATAAATCGCGCGAAGGTTCGGACGCGGTCGACCCGCTCGAAATCGTCAACAAGGCGCTGGAGAATGTGCGCCCCCGCCTGGAAGTGAAATCGCGCCGCGTCGGTGGCGCCACGTATCAGGTGCCGATGGAAGTCACACCGGCCCGTCAGGTTTCTCTCGCGATGCGCTGGATCGTGCAATACGCCGACAATCGTCGCGGAATGCCGATGGCTGAAGCGCTCGCCGCCGAGTTGAAGGACGCTGCGTCCGGCCAGGGCAACGCGATCAAGAAGCGCGACGACACCCATAAAATGGCGCAGGCGAATCGCGCCTTCGCTCATTTCCGCTGGTAAATTTATGGCGACCGCGACTCTAGAAAAGGCAGCTGCGTCGGCGAATCCAAATTCGCCGGACCGCAAATTCCCGCTGGAAAAGACGCGGAACATCGGCATTGCCGCGCACATCGACGCCGGCAAAACAACGCTGACCGAGCGGATTCTTTTTTACACCGGCATGATCCACAAGATCGGGGAAGTGCACGAAGGCACGACCGTGACGGATTGGATGGAGCAGGAACGCGAGCGTGGCATTACGATCACGTCGGCGGCGACGACCTGCGCCTGGATGCAGAAGCCCGAAGAAGGCGTCTACAAGATGTTCGAAGGCATCAAAATGCGCGTGAACATCATCGACACTCCGGGCCACGTGGATTTTACGGCCGAGGTCGAGCGTTCCTTGCGCGTGCTCGACGGTGCGATCGCGGTCTTTGACGCGGTGGCCGGCGTGCAGCCGCAATCCGAAACCGTCTGGCGCCAGGCCAACAAGTATCTCGTGCCGCGGATCGCCTTCATTAATAAGATGGATCGCGTCGGCGCCGACTTCGACATGTCGATCGACTCGATGCGCAAAAAGCTCGGCGCAAATGCCTGGCCGATTCTCATCCCGCTCGGCAAAGAAGATTATCTCAAAGGCCAGCTCGACGTCGTGAACCGCAAGGCGGTCTTTTATCTCGATGACGATTCGATGGGCTCGATCTACGAGGTCCGCGATATTCCCGAAGAGAACAAAGCGCAGGTCGACCAAGCCTATTCGGATTTGGTCGAAGCGATTTCAAACATCGACGATGAAGTCGCCGAAGCCGTCCTCGAAGAGAAGCCGGTCACGCCGCAGATGCTAAAAGCAGGTATCCGGCGGCAAACGATCGCGAACAAATTTGTGCCGGTAGTGGGCGGTTCCGCTTTCAAGAACAAGGGCGTGCAGTACCTCGTTGACGCGGTCGTCGATTATCTCCCGGGCCCGCTCGACATTCCGCCCGCGGTCGGCATGGAGCCGGACACGCACGAGAAGATGGAAGCCCCGACGGATGACAACGGGAAGTTTTGCTCTCTCGCCTTCAAACTTTGGAGCGACCCGTTCGTTGGGAAGCTGGTTTTCTTCCGCGTCTATTCCGGTTCCCTCAGCAAAGGCGATAACGTTTACAATCCCCGCACGAACAAGCGCGAGCGCATCAGCCGTTTGATCCAGATTCAGGCTGACAAACGCGAGGACATCGACACCTGCTATTCGGGTGACATCGCGGCGATCGTTGGCATCAAGAACATCACGACGGGCGATACGCTTTGCGACGAAGATTTTCCGATCCTGCTCGAGCCGCCTTCGTTCCCTGATCCGGTTATCTCGATGGCGATCGAGCCGAAGACGAAGCAGGACCAGGAGAAGATGGGCGTCGCACTCCAGCGCCTCTCCGAAGAAGATCCAACTTTCAAAGTCTTCACGCACGAAGACACCGGCCAGACCATCATCGCGGGAATGGGCGAGCTCCATTTGGAGATCATCCGCGACCGCATGCTCCGCGAATTCAAGGTGGACGCAAACGCGGGCAAGCCGCAGATCGCCTATCGCGAAACCATTACGGCGCCGGCGGACGGCGAGGGCAAGCTGATCAAGCAGTCCGGCGGACGCGGTCAGTATGGCCACGTCATCATCAAGGTCCAGCCGAACGAGCGCGGCAAAGGCATCACGATCGAGAACAAGGTCGTCGGCGGAAATATTCCGAAAGAATACATCCCGGCCTGCAAGAAGGGGATCGAAGAAGCGATGCTCAACGGCGTGGTCGGCGGCTATGAAGTCATCGATGCGAACGTGGACATCGTCGACGGCTCTTATCACGACGTCGATTCCAACGAAATGGCGTTCAAACTCGCGGCGATCTTTGCGGTGAAAGACGCGTTCAAGAAGGCGAAACCGATCCTGCTCGAGCCGATCATGAAGGTCGAGAACGCGACTCCGGAAGAATATCAGGGCGACATCATGGGCGACTTGAATCGGCGCCGCGGCAAGATTGGCAGCATCGAAGTGAAGGGCAACCTCACCATGGTCCAGGCCGAAGTTCCGCTCGCGGAAATGTTCGGTTACGCCACCGCCATCCGCTCACTTTCAAAGGGCCGTTCGAGTTACTCGATGGAGCCATCACATTTCGAACAGGTGCCGGCCCAGCTGGTCGCCGCGGTTCTCGATCAGAAGGAAACTAAATGACGAACGGTCAACGCATCCGCATCCGCCTGAAAGCATTCGACCATCGCATGCTCGACCAATCCGCGATCGATATCGTGGAGACGGCGAAACGCACCGGTGCGCGCGTGGCGGGTCCGATTCCGCTCCCGACCTTGATCGAAAAATTTACGGTGAACCGTTCTCCGCACGTCGACAAAAAGTCGATGGATCAATTTGAAATTCGCACGCACAAACGCCTGCTCGACATCATCGAGCCGACCGCGAAAACGGTCGACGAGTTGAAGAAGCTGAACCTGCCGGCGGGCGTGGATATTACGATCAAGATTTAGCGGTCTAGCTTCAACAAATTTGCAAACCCACGATCATGAGCATCGGCCTACTAGGACAAAAAATCGGCATGACCAGCGTTTACGACGCGAATGGTCGGATGCGTCCGGTGACCGTGATCGCCGCGGGCGATAACGTGCTCCTGCGCCGGGTCACGGCGGAGAATGACGGTTATTCCGCGATCAAGGTCGCGTTCGGCACGCAGAAAGAGTCGCGCGTGAACAAATCGCTGCTCGGCGAATTCAAGGCGGCCGGCTCGGAACCGAAGAAGCTGATGAAAGAATTTCGCCTCGATGCTGATGCGCCGGAAGGCGACATCGATTTGAGCGTGACGCAGTTCCAGCCCGGCGACTGGGTGGATGTGATCGGTCGCTCGAAGGGCAAAGGCTTCCAGGGCGTCATGAAGAAGCACAACTTCCAGGGCCAGGGCGCGTCGCACGGTTCGAAGACCCATCGGCGTAACGGCGCGGTGGGAAATCGTTCGACGCCGGGTCGCATTTGGAAAAACATGGGCATGCCCGGTCACATGGGTGACGAGCGCGTGACCGTCCAGAATTTGCAGGTGCTGCAGGTGCGCGAGACCGAAAAAGTCATTCTGATCAGCGGTGCGGTGCCGGGATCGAACGGCAGTTATGTCGTGATCCGGCCAGCGATCAAGAAACCGGCGGGAGACGCGAAAGCTAAATGAGCGCGAAAGTTTTAACCGCGGAAGCGGCCAAGGAAGCGAAGATCGAGTTGATCGAGAATTCTCGGGGAACCCAGGCGCTGCATGACGTGGTGGTTGCGATGCGCGCCGCTCGTCGTTCCGGCTCCGCGAACACGAAGTCGAAGGCGGACGTCAATCTTTCAGGCGCGAAACCATGGCGCCAAAAAGGAACGGGTCGCGCGCGTGCTGGTTATAAATCGTCGGTCATCTGGCGTGGCGGTGGTGTCGTTTTCGGGCCGAAGCCGCGCGATTATTCCAAAAAGACTTCCAAGACTTTGCGCCGCCTCGCGTTTCAAAAAGCGCTGAGCGAGCGGATCAAGGCGGGTGACGTGCTGACCGTCGATAAATTCGGTGCGACAGAGACTAAGACGAAATCGTTTGTCGCGATGCTGAAGAAGCATACTGACGCGCGGAAGGTGTTGGTCCTCTCCGATGCGTTCGACGAGAACACCTACCGCTCCGCGCGCAACATCAAGCCAGTCCTGCTCGCGACCGCCATGAACGTGAACGCGGAACAGCTCCTGGCCTTCGACAAAATTTTAGTGACGCCGGTGGCGTTGGAACAATTGGCCGAAAGGATGAATCGGGAATGAACGAACCATACGATCTCATTCAGACCGTTCAGCTGACCGAGAAGGCCTCGCTCCTGAGCGAGAAGCTGAACAAATACGTGTTCCGGGTCTCGCCGCGCGCGAACAAGATCCAGATCAAGCACGCCATCGAGAAATTGTTCAACAAGACGGTCGTGGCCGTGAACACTTGCAACTACGCCGGCAAAAAGAAGCGCGAACGCCGCGCCGATTTCGGCCGCAAGCCGCATTGGAAGAAGGCGATCGTAACCCTGAAGGAAGGCGACAAGATCGACCTGGTGTGATCGCAACGCAGATGAACTCCTTAGGCCACATGCACTCTCAGCCTGTCATCCTGAGCCGCGAAGACGGCGAAGGATCTCTGACTATTTCCGCCGCGACGCAACACCGCGAAGAAATGGTCAGAGATTCTTCGACTCCGCTACGCTCCGCTCAGAATGACAGTTTTTAAGTTATGGCTCTCAAGACTTTTCGCCCACTCACTCCCGCGCTTCGCTTCAAGTCGCTCCCGGCTTTCACCGAGATCACCAAAGCGAACAAGCCGCACAAGAGCCTCACCGAGGTAAAAAAGCGCAGCGGCGGCCGCAATAACAACGGCCGGCTGACTTCCCGCCACATCGGCGGCGGACATAAACAGAAATACCGCAGGGTTGATTTCAAACGCCGGAAGTACGGCATCGCCGCTGAAGTGACCGCGATCGAGTACGATCCGAATCGTTCCGCGCGCATCGCTCTGATTAAGTACGCCGACGGGGAGATGAGCTACATCCTCGCGCCCGATGGATTGACGGTCGGCGCCACGGTGATGTCGGGAAACGAAGCCGCGCCCGAGCTCGGAAATTCTCTCCCGCTCAGCACGATCCCCCTCGGCTCCAGCATTCATAACATCGAGATCGCGCCCGGTCGCGGCGGTCAGATTGCGCGCAGCGCCGGACAACAGGCGACGCTGAGCAACCGCGAAGCTGGTTACGCGCTGGTGAAGCTTCCTTCCGGCGAAATCCGCCGGATCCATGACAGCTGTTTCGCCACGATTGGCCAGGTCGGCAATGTCGATCACATGAACGTGGCCAGCGGCAAGGCAGGTCGCACGCGTTGGCAGGGCCGGCGTCCGCACGTGCGCGGCATGGTCATGAACCCGATCGATCACCCGATGGGTGGTGGCCAGGGCAAATCCAAGGGCGGCGGTGGACGACATCACCCGGTCAGTCCGTGGGGCCAGCTGGCGAAGGGTTTCAAGACCCGCGCGAAACACAAGCCCAGCGACCGGTTCATCATGCAGGATCGCCGCAAGAAATAACTTTGACCTATGGCTAGATCGTTAAAAAAAGGACCGTTCGTTGCGCCGCATCTGCTCGAGAAGATCGACAAGATGAACACGGCTGGTGTCAAGAAGCCGATCAAAACCTGGGCGCGCCGCTCTATGGTGACGCCTGATTTCGTCGGCCACACCTTCATGGTCCACAACGGCAAAACTTTTACCTCCGTCTTTGTGACGGAGAACATGGTCGGCCACAAGCTCGGTGAGTTTTCGGCGACGCGTATCTTTAAGAAGCATGGTTCGCACACCGCGAAGGTGACGAAGTAATGTGAATCTTCGATCTTCGAATTTCGATTTGCGATTGCTGATGGCGGCGGTCGCGGGTCGAAGCTCGATGATCTTGTTTGTAGGGAGTGTCTGCCTGGCCGGAAGGCTGGCAGCACAGGGAAATAGTTCTTTGTTAGAATCCAAAATTGAAAGTGCGGACACGAAGGTGACCGCCGCGCCTCTCGTTCCAGAGAACGAAGAGCTGCGGAGGGAGCTTTCGCTTGCGCGTGAGTCAGTCAAAGCATTGACCGACAGCCTGGCGGCGTCGAATGTGGAGGCGGAAGTTTTTCGCCGGAAATATTCGGACCTTCAGTTGCGCATGGAAGCGCTCGGTCTCGAGGCGGCGAACAAGGACCGCGCGAAGCTCGAGCAGCGGCTCCTGAGCGCGGTTTCCGATCTGCAATTAGTGCAGAAGGAACGCGAGCTGTATCGGGACCAGGCCTTGCGCCTGAGCGAGGCGATCCTGCACCTGCTCAAGACCTCCACGGGAGGCGACGCGCAGGCGCGGATGGAAGTGGAAACGCAGTTGCGCAGCATGAACGAGTTGATCGCGAAGGCGGAGAACGCACCGCCGGAAACGGCGACGTTGATGGATGGCAGCGTAATCAGCGTGAAGGAAGAATGGTCGCTGGTGGTGGGCAATCTCGGGGAGAAACAGGGAGTGAAGATGGGAATGCCGCTGCGGGTGATGCGGGGAGACAAGCGGATCGCGACGCTGCGAGTGGTGGATGTGCGCCAAAAGATTTGCGGGGCAGTGATTCAAGAAATGGGTTCTGAGAAAATAAAGGTTGGTGACCGCCTCCAGGCGGATGCCCGCCAGAATGTGAGTTTGAAATAGGAATTTAAATGCAAGTTATCTCGACATATCGGTACGCGAAGATTTCGGCCTTCAAGGTCCGGGAAGTCACGCGCGCGATCCAGGGCCTGCCGGTTTCGGCAGCGCTCGATCTCGTCGCGTTCAGCCCGAAAAAGGCGGCCGGCTTCATCGCGAAGACATTGAAGAGCGCAGTCGCGAACGCAGAGAACAATAACAACCTGCGGGTGGACGGCCTGGTCGTGAAAGAAGCGACCGTGGGTGAAGGTCCGACGCAGAAGCGCATGATGACGCGCGCTCGCGGAAGTGGCAGCCGCATCCTGAAGCGCAGCGCCCATATCCGCATTATTCTGACCGACGAGATCGAGATCAAGACGCGCGATAAGAAAAAGGGCGGGAAGAAGCCCGGCGGAAAGAAAAAGGCCCAGGCCAAGAGCCCCAAGGTGACGAAGGAAACTAAGGCGGCGGACGAGCCGAAGTCAGAAACCAAAGAATAATTTATGAATTGTCATTCTGAGCGCAGCGCAGCGGAGTCGAAGAATCTCTTACTATTCCTGCGCGCTGGCGACGGTAGTGAGAAAGAAATAGCGAGAGATCCTTCGCCGTCTTTGCGGCTCAGGATGACAAACTAAATTTTATGGGACAAAAAGTTAATCCGATCGGTTTTCGTCTCGCGGTTAATCGCGACTGGCGTTCGAAGTGGTACGCCTCGCCCCAGGAAATGCCGGGGTTTCTCCACAGCGATCTCAAGATTCGTAACTACGTGAAGAAGAAGCTCCAGTTTGCCGCGGTCTCGAAGATCGTGATCGAGCGCGCTTGGAACAGCATCCGCGTCACCATTTACACCGCACGGCCCGGCATCGTGATCGGCCGCAAGGGCGCCGAGATCGAGAAGATGACGGAAGAGATTTCGAAGATGGCTTCGGGCAAACAGATCAAGATCGATATTCAGGAAATCAAGACGCCCGAACTCGACGCGCAGCTCGTGGCGGAAAACGTGGCGCTGCAGATCGAGCGTCGTATTGCCTATCGCCGCGCGATGAAAAAAGCGGTGCAGGTCGCGATGGATTTCGGTGCGCAGGGAATTCGTTTGCGCAGCTCCGGCCGGTTGAACGGCGCGGAAATTTCGCGCTCGGAGTGGTATCGAGAAGGCAAAGTGCCTTTGCATACGCTGCGCACGCCCATCGATTACGGATTCGCGGAAGCGAACACGGTTTACGGAAAGATCGGTGTGAAATGCTGGCTGTGTAAGAAGGAAGAGCCGATCGCCGAGGCGCCCGCGGTTCTGCCGCCGCCGCCGGAACCAGCACAGGTTTAAGAAGAATTTTTTAGGAGACTGTTATGCCATTGATGCCCAAACGCGTGAAGTACCGGAAGACCCAACGGGGTAGCCGGAAGGGAACCGCTTCGCGCAATCTGCGAATCGATTTCGGCGAATTCGGCTTGCAGACGCTCGAGCGCGCCTGGATCACGAACACGCAGATCGAAGCTGCCCGCGTGGCGTTGACCCGCAGCATGAAACGCAAAGGCAAACTTTGGATCCGCATTTTCCCGGACAAATCGGTGACCTCGCGTCCGCCGGAAACCCGAATGGGCAAGGGCAAAGGCCAGCCGGAGTATTGGGTGGCGACGGTGAAGCCGGGCAACATCTTGTTCGAGCTCGACGGCGTGACGGAATCGGTCGCGCGCGAATCGCTCCGCCTCGCGGCGGATAAATTGCCGGTCCGGACGAAGTTTCTGACCCGACACCACGTGGCGGCAGCCTAACGAATATGAAATTGTTTTGTCATTCTGAGCGAAGTGCAGCGAAGCGGAACGCAGCCGAAGAATCTCTGACTATTTCCGAATTGGCGCGTCAAAAAGCAAGAGTAAGAGATGCTTCGACTTCGCTCAGCATGACAAAAGGGCGACACCACGTGGCCGCGGCCTAACGAATATGAAATTCAAAGAAGTTTCAGAAATGAGCAGCGACGAGTTGCAGACGAAGAAGCGCGACATGCGCCAGGAGAGTTTGCATCTGCGTTTGCAGCAACAGAGCGGACAGCTTGAGCAACCGAGCCGGTTGAAACTGCTCCGCCGACAGGTGGCGCAGATCGAAACAGCTCTCTCCCAGCGCGCCGCGAAAGCGGAAAAGAAATAGTTTTATGGCCGAAGAAAATCAGGAAACAGCCAGCACGAGTGAACCACGCGGAGCGCGCAAGACGCGAACCGGCGAGGTCGTTTCGAGTGGCATGAACAAAACGATCGTCGTCCGAACGGTGACGCGAGTGCCGCATGCGAAGTTCGGCAAGATCGTGAAGCAGATGAAGAAATTTTACGCGCACGACGAAGAGAACAAGGCCAAGGCCGGGGACACCGTGCGGATCATGGAGACACGGCCGATGAGCAAATTGAAACGCTGGCGGCTGGTCGAAGTGGTGCAGAAGTAGAGGAAGCAAAAGAGGAAGATTTTTATGGTTTACCTACGATCCAGACTCGACGTGGCCGATAACAGCGGTGCCCGCATGGCAACCATGATTGGCGTGATCGGCAAGGGGACCGCGCAATCGGCCGGCATTGGTGACGTTATCGTGGCCAACGTGAAGGAAGCCAGCGCCACCGGTACCGTGAAAAAAGGCGAAGTCGTACGTGCGGTCCTGGTGCGGACAAGGCAGCCGATCAAGCGGGGCGACGGTTCGGTTCTCCGCTTCGATAACAATGCCATCGTCATCATCGACAAAGATTTGAACCCGCGCGGCACCCGTATCTTCGGGCCGGTCGCCCGTGAATTGCGCGAGCGCAATTTCATGAAAATTGTCTCGCTCGCTCCGGAAGTCTTATGAACCGCATCAAGCTGCACGTCCGAAAAGGCGACAACGTCGAGGTCATCTCGGGAAACTTCAAAGGTTCCTCCGGCAAAGTCCTCGAAGTGCTCGCGCGCAAGGAACGCGTGCTGATCGAAGGGGTGCGGATGATCAAGAAGCACCTCAAGAAATCACAAGACAATCCCCAGGGGAAAATCGCGGAGCGCGAAGGTCCAATTCACATCTCGAATGTGAAGGTGCTCGAGCGCGGTGAGAAGGCTGCCGCGAAGACCCGAGGCAAAAAGAAGGCCACGAAAGAAAAGGCTCCGAAGAGCAAAGGGTCCAAGGAGAAGGAAGCGAAGGAAGAATAGGCCTGAAGCATGAAGAACGAATTTTATCAGCATTACAAAGAGCGGGTCATGCCGGCGCTGCAAAAGACGCACGGCTACAAGAACCCGCATCAGGTCCCGAAGGTGGAGAAGGTCGTGATCAACACCTCGGTCGGATCGCAGTCGGACGTGAAGCAGGCGTTGGAAGATGCCAAAGCCGAGCTGGCTTTGATCACGGGCCAGAAGCCATCGGAGACCCGCGCGAAGAAGAGCATCGCGAATTTCAAGCTGCGCCAGGAACAGGCCATCGGCGCGAAGGTGACTCTGCGCGGCGAGCACATGTATGAATTTCTCGAGCGCCTGATCAAGGCGTCTTTGCCCCGCATCCGCGATTTTCGCGGCGTCTCGCCGAAAGGTTTCGACGGCAATGGCAACTACACCCTCGGAGTTTCCGACCAGGCGATTTTCCCGGAGGTTGAGCTCGATAAAATCAAGCGCAACATCGGATTTGATGTTACCATCGTCACCACCGCGCGGACGAACGAGGAAGCCAAATCGCTCCTGAGCGAAATGGGAATGCCGTTCAGCGACCGGGCCAAGAAGCCTGTTGCGGCCGCGCCAGCCGAAGCCACTAAATGAGTACTGTTACCGATCCTATTGCCGACCTTCTCGCCCGCGTGCGCAATGCCGCGAACGCGCAGAAGACCGAAATGTTTGTCCCGTACTCGAAGATCAAGGCGGAGATCATTCGTATTCTGAAGGACGAAGGCTACATCAGGGATTTCTCGGTCGATACCGAAGGCGCGCATCCGCGGATCAAGATCACGAACAAGATCGCGAATCGCACCAGTGCGATCACGGGCCTGAAGCGCGTGAGCCGTCCGGGTTTGCGCCGTTACGTGGGCGCGCAGGAAATTCCACGCGTGCTCGGCGGCATGGGCGTTTCGATTCTGTCCACGCCTCGCGGGATCCTCTCGGGACGCGAAGCAAAGAAACAAAACGTGGGAGGCGAGCTGCTGGCTTACGTCTGGTAGCGGAGATTTTTATGTCACGTATTGGAAATAAAGCCGTCGTAATTCCCGACAAGGTGAAGGTGAACATCGGCAACGATGGCGCCGTCGCGGTCGAGGGACCGAAGGGCAAGCTGCAGTGGACCTTGCCGCGTGAGATCAAGGCGAGCGTGAAAGAAAATCAGATTTCGCTCGTGCGCGATACGGAGGCGCGGAATGTGAAAGCGCTGCACGGTCTCTCACGCAGCCTCGTGAGCAACATGGTTCAGGGCGTGAGCGAAGGTTTCTCGAAGAACCTGGAGATCGAAGGCGTCGGTTTCAAAGCGGCAGTGCAGGGTTCGAACCTCAATCTGGCGCTGGGCAAATCGCATCCGATCCTGTTTCCCATCCCGCAAGATATCAAAATTACCGTGACCGATAACACCAAGATCGCGATCGCGGGCATCGACAAAAAAGTAGTCGGCCAAGTGGCTGCGGACATTCGCCGGTATTACCCGCCCGAGCCTTACAAGGGCAAGGGTGTGCGTTACGCGGGCGAAGTCGTGCGCCGCAAGGAAGGCAAGACCGTTCAATAGTTATGGCTGCGCGAGATCGGAAAGTAATCAGGCACCGCATTCACACGCGGATCAGGAAAAAGATGAGCGGCACGGCGGAGCGGCCGCGTCTCGCTGTCCATTTTTCGGGCAAACATGTTTACGCCCAGGTGATCGATGACGACGCGGGCAGGACTTTGGCCGCGGCGGGGACGACGGAGGAAAAGCTCGCCGGCAAAACGAAGGCGCATGCGAACCTCGCTTCGGCGGAACGAGTGGGGAAGGCAATTGCCGAGCGTCTGCTCTCGAAAAAAGTCGACAAGGTCGTTTTCGACCGGGGCGGTTTTCTTTATCACGGAAAAGTGAAAGCTCTCGCGGACGCGGCGCGCGAAGGCGGGCTCAAATTTTAGAACACCATGGCACAACCACATAGCGGCGGCGGGAGACGGCAGGAACGCCAGACAGACAAGAGCTCAGCAGCGAGGGGCGACACGACCGAGAAGGTCGTGTTCATCAATCGTTGCGCGAAGGTCGTCAAAGGCGGCCGGCGTTTCAGCTTCAGCGCCCTGATTGTTGCGGGCGATCACGACGGCAAGGTGGGTGTCGGATTCGGCAAAGCGAACGAAGTGGCCGAGGCGATTCGGAAAGCTTCCGAGGCCGCGCGCAAGTCGATGGAGAAAATGTCGCTGCACGAGAACACGATTCCGCATGAGACGATTGGCGAGTATGGCGGCGGCCGCGTTTTGCTGCGACCAGCATCCCCGGGAACCGGTGTGATCGCGGGCGGCGGCGTTCGCGCAGTGGTGGAAGCGGTCGGAATCCGCGACGTGCTCGCGAAGTCGCTCGGCTCCAGCAATCACTCGAACGTGGTTAAGGCGACGATCGAAGCGCTCCGCGCCTTGCGCCGCCGCGATGAAATTTTGAAGACCCGCGGCATTCGCCTCAACGACGGGAAAGGCGAGCAATCATGATCAGGCTGCATAACATGCGGACACGGCCCGGCTCCAAGCATCGCGTCAAGCGGCTCGGCTGCGGCGAGAGTTCAGGCCACGGCAAAACGAGCGGCAAAGGTCACAAGGGCCAGAAGGCACGTTCGGGCGGAAGTCTGCGTCTGGGATTCGAAGGCGGTCAGATGCCTCTTATCCGGCGTTTGCCAAAGCGCGGATTCAACAACGCCGCGTTCCATAAGAACTACGCCATCGTGAATTTGAGCGACCTCGGTTCCTTTAAGGAAGGCACGGTCGTGAACGAGCAACTCCTCCGCGATTCGAAATTGATTCGCGGTAACGGAGCGGGTTTGAAAATTCTCGGCGGCGGCGAGTTGAAAAACGCGCTGACGATTGAGGCGGACAAGATCAGCGCTTCTGCGCGCGAAGCGGTCGAGAAGGCCGGCGGCACGATCACGTTGCGCGTCAAGCCTGCGCAAGGTCCTCGCGCCGACGCACCGACATCGATCGCCCCAGAAGCCAGGGAATCGGAGCCGAGCGAGAAGCCAAAGGCGAAGAAGCCCCAAAAGCCTGCGGCGAAGAAGAAGGCGCCTGCCAAAACCGCGTCGAAGAAAAAATCATCGGGAAAGAAGTAGTTCTCCGGTCGAGCACAAATTCTTAGGCGATGGTTTCGGCGTTTCTCAATACCCTTAAGATTCCGGAGCTGCGTCGCCGGATCCTGTTCACCCTGGCCGTAATTGTGATTGTGCGCCTCGGCGCGGCCATCACCACGCCGGGTGTCAACCAGGCCGTTATCCAGGAATGGTTCCGCACTTCGCTCACCGAAAAACAGGGCGGCAACGTCGCGGCACTGTTCAATTTGTTCAGTGGTGGTGCGCTCGAAAACTGCGCGATCTTTTCGCTCGGGATCATGCCCTACATCAGTGCATCGATCATGTTGCAGCTGCTCACCGCGGTCATTCCGCAACTTGGGCGGCTCGCCAAGGAGGATGGCGGGCGCCAGAAGATCATGCAATACACGCGGTATGCGACGGTGGCTCTTTGCCTCGTCCAGGCTTACCTGCTCGCGGTTTCATTTCAGCATCCCGAGTCGTATCACACGATGCTTCCGGGAATCCAGGAGACCATTGAAAGGTTAAAAATACCCCTGGTCGATGATACCGGAATGACTTTCCGGATCATCACGGTTTTGTCGCTCACCACAGGCACATTGTTTTTAATGTGGCTGGGCGATCAGATCACCGAGCGGGGAATCGGGAACGGGATCTCGCTCATCATTACGGTGGGCATCGTGGCTCGCCTTCCCGCCGCTCTGGCTCAGGCTTGGAAAACCTTTGTGCCGTCCGGGGAGACCGGGACCAGCCAGGTCAATCCGGCGATCCTGGTGCTGATGATCGCTTTCCTATTTATCGTTATCGCTGCGGTCATCGCGGTTACGCAGGGCGTGAGAAAGATCACGGTGCAATACGCCAAGCGTGTCGTCGGCCGGAAGATGTACGGCGGCCAGACTCAATACATGCCCCTGAAAGTGAATTATGCGGGCGTCATGCCGATCATCTTCGCCTGGGCCCTGCTCCTTTTCCCCGCGACCATCGTTGGCCTCGCTTTCAAGAACAGCCGGACCGCCCAGACCATTGCGGGCATGCTTTCCAGCGGCTGGGTGCATTACGTCGTGCTGGCGATGATGATTTTCTTCTTCAGTTATTTCTGGGTCGCGACGCAATTTCAGCCGGCGCAAATCGCAGACGATTTGAAGAAGTACGGCGGATATATCCCAGGCGTTCGCCCGGGAAAACCGACTGCGGATTTTCTCGATTTCACGATGACGCGGCTCACCTTCGCCGGCGCTATTTTCCTCACCCTGATTGCGGTTCTGCCCAGTCTGCTTAGCCAAGGGTTGAATGTCCCCACGATCACGGCGCAATTTTTCGGTGGGACGAGTCTTTTGATTATTGTCGGAGTTATTCTCGATACGATGCGACAGGTGGAGACGCACCTGATCCAGCGGCATTACGACGGATTCCTGCGCAAAGGCCGGATCCGCAGCAGCCGGTTCGATCGTGCGAGTTACGCGCGCGGTGAGGCTGTGCGGGGCAGCACGCTGATGTGGCTCTATGTCGCGATCGCGATCATCGTTATCGGTGGAGTGGCATTCTTCCTCTACGGGCACTGAGTGAAAAGACGATTGGTGCTTCTGGGTGCGCCGGGTTCCGGAAAGGGAACTCAAGCCGAGATGATCACGCGACATTTCGGTGTCCCGGTCACGTCGCCGGGCGCGATTCTGCGCCGCGAACGTGATCTCGGCACACCGCTCGGATTGGAGACAGCCGATACCACGATGCATGGAGGTTTGGTTTCCGACAAAATCATCGTGCAGTTGATCGAAGACTGGCTCCGCCTCCATGGAGGCCATGGATTTGTTTTTGATGGTTTTCCGCGCACGATTCCGCAGGCGGAAAGTCTGCAAAGCATTCTCGTCCGACATCGAACGCCGCTGGACCTGGCGATCTGGCTCGATGTCTCGGAGCAAACCGTCGCGGACCGTATCGCGAGCCGCCTCCAATGCCAGAGCTGCGGGTTCACCACGAGCGTCTCGAGCGGAAATTTTGCCGAGCGGCCCGTCTGCCCGTATTGTGACGGACCACTCGTGCGCCGAAACGATGATGACGTCGAAGTTTTGAAAAAGCGCCTGGAAGAATTTAATGCCAAGACGCAACCGCTCGCCGCTTTTTACGAGAAGGCGGGCGCGCTTCGGAAAATCGACGGGAATCGCGAGCGCGACGACGTTTTTGCGGACATCTCCCGCCTGATCGAACAATCGGCATGATTCCCATCAAGACCGGCAAGGAAATCGACAAAATGCGGCAAGCCTGCCGCACTGCGAGCGAGGTGCTCGATCGCGTGAGCGAATTGGTCCGGCCCGGGATCTCGACGAAGGAAATTGACCAGGCAGCGGCTGATCTGATGCAGGAAGCCGGCGTTCGCAGCGCTTTTCTGGGTTATCGCATCGGCCCCCGAGTGTTTCCGGGCAACATCTGCATCTCGCTCAACGACGAGATCGTGCACGGCATTGGCAGCGCGCGTCGGATTCAATATGGCGACATCGTCAAACTCGACATCGGCGTGATTGAGGACGGTTGGGTAGGGGACACAGCTTCGACCGTTCCGGTGGGCATGATCGATGAGCGGACGGAACTTTTGCTCCGCGTCACGCAGGCCGCGTTGAAGCGCGCGATCGAGACCGCCTCCGAAGGCGTGCGCCTGGGCGATGTTTGCGCGGCGATCGAGGAGGTGGCGGTGCGCGATCACTTCACCGTCGTCCGCGAATTCGTGGGTCACGGCGTCGGCCGGAAATTGCACGAAGAACCCCAGGTGCCGAACTACGGCAAGAGAGGGAGCGGCCCGAGGTTGAAGGCGGGAATGACTCTTGCGCTGGAACCAATGATTAATTCCGGCACTGCTTCCGTCAGATTACGCGATGACGGTTGGACAGTTTGCACCGCGGATGGCATGCCCTCGGCTCATTTTGAGCACACGGTTCTGATCACGAAGGATGAGCCCGAAATCCTGACATGGCGCGGAAAGACGCAATTGAAGTAGAAGGCAAGGTTCTCGAGCTATTGCCCAACACAATGTTCCGCGTGGAGTTACCGAATGGGCACCGTCTTCTCGCTCATATCTCAGGAAAAATGCGGCTTCATTTCATTCGTATCTTGCCAGGTGATAAAGTTATGCTAGAGGTTTCACCCTACGATTTGTCGAAGGGGCGGATTACGTATCGCCAAAAGTGACAACGCGGAGCCGATCTCCGCGTTTTTCGTCTCGCCAAATCTTTGAATCATGAAAGTTCGACCATCAGTAAAAAGGCTTTGTGTAGCGTGCAAGATCGTTAAGCGCAAAAACGTGGTGCGCGTGATCTGCACCAACCCACGGCACAAACAGCGGCAAGGGTAACCCGCAGCGAATTTGATATGCCAAGACTATTAGGAGTTGAAATTCCCGCGGACAAACGCATCGAAGCGTCGCTCACCTATATTTACGGGATCGGACCGAGCACCGCGAAGCGGGTCCTCGAGCAGACCAACATCGATCCGAACCTGCGCGCCAAGGACCTCACGCCGCACCAGATTAACGAGATCATCCAGACCATTACCGGCAACAAGATGCTGATCGAAGGCGATCTGCGCCGGGAGTTGCAGAGTAATTTAAAACGGCTTCAGGCCATTAACTGTTATCGCGGCATTCGGCATCGCCGCGGTCTGCCGGTGCGCGGGCAGCGCACCTCAACCAATGCACGGACGCGCAAAGGTCCCCGCAAGACGGTCGGTGTCATCCGGAACAAGGATGCGAAAGCCGGCAAGGTTTAAGATTTAGGATTCAACATGGCTGATTCAGACGAAAAGAAACCCGCGAAACCGGAAGCTGCCGACAAGCCTAAGAAGGCGCCCAAGGCGAAGGCTGAAACGGAAGCTGTAGAATCTCCCGGCGCAGAAACTCCGGCCGCCGAGAATTCCGCTCCAGCGGCTGAGACCGCGGCCCCTTCGGCTGAAACCGTGGCGACTCCCGCAGCCGCCGCCGAAGCGCCTGCGAAGAAAGAGAAAAAGCCGGCAAAGAAAAAAGAAGAAGCGGCCCCAGTCGAAGCGCCGAAGGAAAATCTCTCCCTCGATCCGAACGACGTCGAGAAGCCGAAGATCATCAAGGCCAAGGGCAGCAAGAACGTTCACACCGGGATCGCCCACGTCCTCTCCACTTTCAACAACACGATCGTCACGATCACGGATCTCAAGGGAAACGTCATCGGCTGGTCCAGCGCCGGCAAGGTCGGGTTCAAAGGCTCCCGTAAGAGCACGGCCTATGCAGCGCAGATGGTGGCCCAGGACGCGTCTCGCCAGGCCATGGGTCATGGGTTGAAGGAAGTCGAAGTTCTCGTCCGTGGACCGGGTGCCGGCCGCGAATCCGCCGTGCGCGCCTTGCAGGCGATTGGCCTCGATCTGACCGTTATCCGCGACGTCACGCCAGTTCCGCATAATGGCTGCCGTCCGCCGAAGCCGCGGCGCGTCTAATCTTGCTCACAACTCTCAACTTTTAACTCTCAACTTTTCATGGGCAGATATACCGGACCGAAAACCAAAGTTAGCCGCCGCTATGGTGTGCCACTCTTTGGACCAGCAAAAGCGCTCGAGCGGAAAAACTATCCGCCTGGAATGCATGGGCCGAAAGGCTCACGCCGCAAGCAATCGGATTACGCGATTGCGTTGGGCGAGAAACAGAAGCTTCGGTATCAATATGGCCTGCTCGAGAAGCAGTTTCGCCGGATCTTTCAGACGGCGCTGCAAAAGCGTGGCGTCACGGGTGAGACGTTGCTCCAACTTTTGGAGACGCGGCTCGATAATGTCGTCTTCCGGCTTGGTCTCGCCAACACGCGCAGCGGCGCCCGGCAATTGGTTTCACACGGACACGTCCAGGTGAACGGACGCAATGTGAACATCGCTTCCTACAACGTGAAGGCCGGTGATGAAGTCACGGTGAAGGACAAGCCGAAATCGCGGCAGCTGGCCTTGCGGAATCTGGAGCTTACGCAGATTGCGCCCGTGCCGGATTGGCTCGTGGCGAACCGCGATGCCCTCAGCGGCAAAGTATCGCGCATCCCCACGCGCGACGAAATGCAGCCGATGGTCAACGAGCAGTTGATCGTCGAGTTGTATTCCCGCTAAGTCGAAAGCAGTTCGAGCGCTTTACTGTAGCTGCGGCGCTGAAGGAAGTGCCGCAACTGTGCATCGATCGTTGGCGGCAGGCCGTGCTCAATTTTCTCGAGGCGTTCGGACACTTCCCTCAGTCGTTCCATGTGCGCCGTGGGATCGCGGCGGCTTTCTTCATCGCCAATGATGGCCATGCGCTCGCGCAAGGTCGCGACGAGATCGCCCAGATCTTTTTGCATCGGAAAAGCTTGAAACGCCCAGGGCTTTAGCGCAAGCGTCCATTCATGGCCGAGAACCGGATAAAAAAAATCCTGGTGGTGGATGATGACGTGGGATTGATGCGCGTGACACGTGAAGCCCTGACCGCGTTCCTACGCTGTGAGGTGGATACTTCGCCGAATCCTGAATACGCTTTCGAGCTCGCGCTGAAGAAAAACTACGACCTGCTGATCTTCGATTTTTCGATGCCGATGATCGACGGTGCGATGTTGTATTTTCTCATCGGCAAGGTCTACAACCACTCCACTCCGCCGCGCATCGTCCCCCCCCTTTTACTGGTAACGGGCAAGGGGGACGAGAAACGGGCGCAGGAACTTCTGAAGGAAGCCGGCGTGCGCGGCCTGGTCGCGAAACCGTTCGCGATCAATCGGCTGCTGGAAAAGGTGCGGGAATGTTTGCCGGGAATCGAAGCGGTCGCCGGCGGGCCTTAGCCTAGGAACTGGCGGGGCCGGATTCCTCGATGAGCTGGCGCTTCGCTTCGATCCAATCGTGCGCGGAGTCGCCTGCAATGGCCAGCCGGTGGCGGCCTTCCGCGATGAAATAAGCGCGAATCCGGATCTGTTCATCAGATGGTCCGGCGGTTTTGGCCGGTGCCGTTTTTTTCGTGGCAGCGGGCTTTACGGGCGAATGAGCCTTCTCTTTTTTAGGCGTGGTCTTTTTCTTTTTCGACCCAGCGGAAGTGGGTTTGGCCTTCGCTTTCGGCGCTACCATACCATTGCTTATGCGAGCGGGGGATTCCGGCACTGCGGAGGTCGCGTTGGTTTCTTTCGGCTGTTCGATCTTGGATTTTCTGGCCACGTTTTCTTGTCTCCCTTTGATTGCCAACCGAATACCGACGGGGGCGGCCGTTGCAAGCGGATTTTGCAAACCGGTTGCGTGAAAGGGAAAGTGCGACACGGTTCTGCCATGCGGCACTTTGTTTTTCGCTGGATCATCACCACGGTGGCGGTGATGGTCACGCCGGTGTTCGTCAGCGGCATTCGATATGATACCACCGCTTCCCTGATTGGGGCCGCACTCCTGCTTGGGATCCTGAATGCATTTGTGCGACCCGTGCTCCTGATCCTCAGCGCGCCATTGATCCTGCTGACGCTGGGATTTTTTATCCTGATCATCAACGCGCTGATGTTGAAGGTGGTGCCGAGCATGGTGATCGGATTTCACGTCGAGAACTTCCGCAGCGCTTTTTGGGGATCGCTTCTGATCAGCCTGATCAGCTGGATCCTGAGCGCCTTTTTCAAGGGGAGCGATGGGCGCGTCCATGTCCTGACTCACCACGCGCAGATAAAGCGCGTGGAAGGCCGCGTGATCGATCCAATGGAGAACAAACCTAAATGACTTATTGCCTGGGAATGCTTTGCCGCGCGGGTGCGGTTTTTCTGTCCGACTCCCGCACGAGCGCGGGGATGGATAACATCACGATGTGCAGCAAGATGCGGGTCTACAAGAAGCCGGGAGACCGCGTTATCTGCATTCTGAGCTCTGGCAATCTTTCGCTAACGCAGGCCACGGTCGCCTTGATCGACGAGGATCTTCATCTCGGCGGGACCGACGAGCGTCGGCAACAGATCACCAATCGAAAAACGCTCTACGAGACGGTGCGCTACGTTGGATCGAAGGTGCGCGAAGTGGAAAAGAGAGACCGCGCGGCACTCGAGGCGGACGGGTTCGATTTCAATATCCACCTGATCGTCGGCGGGCAGATTGCGGGCTTCGCGCCCGAAGTGCATTTGGTTTATCCCCAGGGCAACAGCATCCACGCCACGCGTGATTGTCCGTTCCTCCAGATCGGGGAACGGAAGTACGGCAAGCCGATCCTGGATCGCGGTTTCAGCTACGAGACCGACTTGGCCGACGCGGTGAAGGTGGGCATCATCTCGATCGACGCCACCATGAAGAGCAACGTGGCGGTGGGGCCGCCCATCGACATTCTTTCCTACGAAAAAGACTCGCTCCAGGCGAAGTCGCGGGCCCACCTCCTGGAAGACGATCCGTACCTCCAGGAAATCGGCCAGCGCTGGCAGGAGGGCATCGTGAAGCTGGTCAACGAAATGCCAGCGCCCGATTTCAGCAAGCCAGCCCTGGGTTTCGCCACGGCGGCCTAGGAAACACCGGGGGGCGACCCGAGCCTGATGTTTGATCGCGACGATCGTTCACTCGTTAGGCCACGAGTGAAAATCTGCGGCGTCACGAACCTCCCGGATGCTCGTGCCGCGATCGACGCGGGAGCGGACGCTCTCGGATTCAATTTTTTCCCGGGTAGCAAACGGTATGTGCCCGTGACGGAGGCCGGGTGGATTGCGGATTTGCCGACTGAGGTGGTGAAAGTTGGCGTGCTGGTCGACGCAAGTTGGGACGAAGCCATCGCCATCGCGGCAATGCCCTTCATTGATGCTCTTCAGTTGCACGGGACCGAAAGCCCAGCGTTTTGTCGCCGGTTGGCGGAGCAGGGAATCCCGTTTGCCAAGGCCATTCCGGTGAAGGGAGGGGATCGGCTCGGGGATGCCCGATCTTTCTCAACGCGAACGGTGATCCTAGATTCCCATGCGGCGGGGGAATTCGGTGGAAGTGGCCGCACGTTTCCCTGGGATCTCGCTCGGGAATTTTCAGTAGCAAATCCCCACCTCCGGGTCATCCTTGCGGGGGGATTGACGCCGGAAAACGTCGTCCGAGCGGTGGAAATAGTGAAACCCTTTGGAGTGGACGTCACCACGGGCGTCGAGTCTTCGCCCGGTCGGAAAGATCACAGGCTGCTGCGGGAGTTCATCGCGGCTGCGAGTCGGTCGTAGCGATTTGAGGGGGCGGGCGATCGCCCCCTACATCCCACTCTCCGCTCGGGTAATTGAGCGAGGCCAATCAGCGGGGCTGGTCTGCTTCCTGCTTTAGACGATTCCGCACTCTTCAATCCCAATCATCATTATGGCTAATCGTTTCAAACACTTTTTCTGCGGGGTCACGGCACTGTTCGGTGCCATTTCCATCGCGGAAGCGCAGACCACCTCACCGGCGCCTTCGGCGAACCCTCCGGTAGCAATCGCTCCGGCGGCGGTTCCGCAGACCAAACCGGCAACCTCGCCCTCCTTGCCGACCGGGCCTTCCACGAAAAGTGATAGCTCGCAGCTCATGCTGGTGCAGGCCTCCACTGCGGCGCCCTCTCCCGCCACCACGGTGAAGAGCAGCACGACCTCGACCACTTCGACCACCGGCACAGAACCCGCCAGTGAGACCGATAACGGTGGAGTCGGCATCCGTGAATTTCAGGGTGATGATGTCGGCCAGGTCCTCCGGCTCCTCGCGCGGCAGGCGAAAATCAACATGGTCGTGAGCGAGGCCGTTGTCGGAACCGTGACGATGCGGCTGGAAGATGTCACTGCACTTCAGGCTGTGGCGATCATCGTGAAGGCCAAGGGCCTCTTCCTCGATAAGATCGACAACGTTTATTACATCAAGACCGGCGCCGAACGCACGGCCGAGCCGACTGAAAGCGACAGCTATCAGTTTAGCTATGCGCGCGCCAAAGACATTGCGCCGCTCATGGGTCCCCAGCTCGCGAGCAAAGACGCTCCCCAGGTGGATGAACGGACGAACACCATTTTCTTCCGCGAGACCCGCGCCAATATCGACAACATTCGCCGCTTGCTCAGCCAAGTCGACAAACCGACGAAGCAGGTGATGATCGAAGCGCGGCTGGTCGAGGTGACGGCAAATCCGAAACAAGGATACGGGATCAACTGGTCGGGCGTGCTGGGTCCGAAAGAATTCAAATACGGCCAATCGAAGCCTGAATCTTCGACCCCGCCAGGCACTTCTATTCCTACGACCGATTTCGCTCTGGGCACCCCAAGCACCAGCAACGTCCTGAACAATCTCAGCCACAGCTTGTCCACGATTGCGACGGGCCAGTTCGCCATCCTCTCGGTTCCGCAAATGTCCGTAACCTTGCAGGCCTTGAACGAAGATGCTGATGCCGAGTTCCTCGCGAATCCCCGTGTTGTCACCGCGGATAATATGCAGGCGAAGATCGAGATTATCCGTAATCAGCCAGTACCCCAGCTGACTTTCAACGAGCAAACCGCCCAGTCCATCTTCGGTGGATTCCAGGACAAAAAGTTCGGCAACACGCTGGTGGTGAAACCCTCCGTGAACAAAGACAACTTCATCACCCTGGCCGTGAAGCCTGAAATCAGCAACAAGGTCGGCGATCAGGCGTTTTTCCCTCCCGGCGCCAGCCAACCAGTCTTGAGCCCGATCATCGACACGCGCACCTTGGAATCGAATGTTCTGATCAAGAGCGGCGATACCCTCGCCATCGGCGGCTTACTCCAGGATGAAATAACGAAGTCACGCACGAAGGTGCCAGTGATGGGCGACGTCCCCGTATTGGGATACCTCTTTCAGAGCCGCACGAATGTGCGCACGAAGCGGAATCTGCTGGTCTTCGTCACCCCGACGATCATCGACCAGAGCTACGGCACCGGCCTCGAAGATCAGGTCAGCGGTCTCCATCACTCCGGCGAAGAATATGCTGACCCGAACGGCTGGCGGAACAACGCCAAAGGCGCGGTCCGGTTAGTGCCGACTTCGAATCGCCAGGTGGCAGCGGATTACCCGAAACCCGGAACGCCTCCCGCTCCGGCGAGCACGAAATCTTCCGCTACGACTACGACCACGACGAGCACGATCAGCGAGTCGATTCAATTTAAGAGCACTGCGAAGGGCCGGGACTTTTAGGCAACGAAAAATGTGGGGTTGAGAGGGGGCGGATTCTCGCGAGAGGTCCGCCCTCTTTGCTTTTTTTCCTGGAATCCGTGCGCGAAGGGAATGGGATCGATCACGAAAGGAGGACGAGCACGATTACGAGGAAAGGTAGCGCTGCAAACTCTGGCGTAGTTCTGTGCGCGCCCTGAAAAGAAGGCTCTTCACCGCCGGCACGGATTGATCGAGCACGTCCGCGATTTCCTCGTAGCTCAGGTCGTCGTAGCGGCGGAGAACGAGAGCCATCCGTTGCGTTTCAGGCAATTGAGCGATGGCATCCTCGATGGCGCCTTGCAGCTCCTGTTCGAGCAACGACGCATCAGGAGCAATCGCATGCTCGTCTTTCAGAGGTCGTTCTTCCTCATCCGGCTCGAGTTGCAGTGGAACGCGGACGTGGCGGGTTCGGCGCCGCACTTCGTTGAAGACGAGGTTGCGCGTGATTTTCAGGAGCCAGGTGGTGAACTTCGCCGTCGGGACATAGCGGTTCGCGCTTTTCCACACGCGGACGAAGACCTGTTGCGCGATGTCTTCGACCTCGGAGTTGTTTCCCAGCATTCGGGCGACCGTGCCCAGAACGAGGCGCTGATGCCGCTCCACCAGTTGCTCGAAGGCGTCCGTATCTCCCGTGCTCGCCAGCTGCATTAACCGCACGTCCTCGGCATCCGCGTCGGGATTCCCCGCGGGGCTCGTTTCATCGCGGGTCATGATAAGTTATTGACGCGTCAGCGGCTGGCCGGTTACAGGATCAACCCTGCGGAGCCGTGAAAGTTTCGCGCAGCGTCGGCCCCGGACCCCTTCTCACGCTCTTTCGGTTGCAAGCAAAGTAGAGTATGTGCATCATAGGTCTCGAAAAAATCTGTCCCGCTCCATCGTCTTGATGAATCTATCTCTCATTCCCAATGACCTTCGACCGATCGCGGAAAAGGTCGAGAGCGGGCAGCGTATCTCGAACGCGGATGCGCTCGAACTTTATCGTTCGAAGGATCTCAACGCGCTCGGGATCATGGCCACCACCGTGCGGGAGCGGAAGAATGGAAACGTCGCGACCTACATCCTCAATCGCTACGTCAATTACTCGAACCTTTGCATTCTCTCCTGCCAGTTTTGCGCGTTCGCGGCCAAGAAACGCGACGCACATGCCTTCGAGCGCTCAGTGGACGACATCATAGCGGCGGTGCGGGACTCACTGGCGCTCGGGATCACCGAAGTCCACATGGTGGGCGGGTTGCACCCGACGCTGAAGAAAGAGTGGTACATCGAGCTTCTCCAGCGGTTGCGCGCGCTCGATCCGAACCTGACCATCAAGGCTTTTACCGCGATCGAGGTCCGGCATTTGGCCCAGCGAATTTTTAAGCTTCCGATCCGCGAGACGCTGGCCCTCTTGCGCGACGCGGGCCTAGGCGCGCTCACGGGAGGCGGGGCGGAGATCTTCGATGCCCAAGTGCGCGATGAGCTCTGCCGCGGAAAGGAGAGCGGGGAAGAGTGGCTCGATGTCCATCGGATCTGGCACCAGATGGGGGGCCGCAGCACCTCTACCATGCTCTTCGGGCATATCGAGACCCTCGAGCAGCGAGTCGATCACTTACGGCAATTGCGCGAGCTTCAGGATGAAACCGGAGGGTTCACGGGATTTGTTCCGTTTGCCTTCGAGCCGCAGACCACCATCCTCGCGCATGTGAAGGCCGCCTCAGCCGTCGAACAACTTACCAACCTCGCGGTCAGCCGGATTTACCTCGATAACTTCGATCACCTCACCGCGTATTGGGTTTCGATGGGATTGCCGCTGGCCCAGGTCTCATTGAGTTACGGAGTGGACGATCTGCATGGCACGATCATGGAAGAAAAAATCTTTCACATGGCCGGCTCGAAAACCCCGCAGGAACAGACGGTCGAAACGCTCGAGAACGTGATCCGCGAAGCTGGTCGCGAACCGGTGCAGCGCGACAGCTATTACCGGCATCTGCCTCGCAAACGCCCGGTGGCTCCCGCTGCGCCCGCGGTCGAGTCCGAGCTGGTCTGCGCGTAACGCGTGCCTCCGAGCGACCTGTTGCGGATCGGTTGCGTTAAGTATCTCAACGCTCGTCCCCTGATTCACGGATGGCCGGGCGACGTGGTCTTCGACCATCCCGCAAAGCTTTGCGAACAACTCTCCGCCGGCGCCCTCGACGTCGCCCTCGCCTCGAGTTTCGAATTCCTTTGGAATCCAAGTTACATCCTGGTGGACGACATTTCGATTTCGTCCGACGGCCCGGTCCATAGCGTTTTCCTGGCGCATGCCGGCGCGCTTTCCGTGATCGAGGAGATCGAAGTCGATCCGGCGTCGCTCACCTCCGTCAACCTGTTGCGTTGCCTGCTGGCGGAAGCCGGGCTCTCGCCCAGGCTGGTCGCCCGGACCCGGAGGATCCAGCGGGCCATCACCCCCAAACTGGCCAAGTTCTTCATCGGCGATCAGGCCATTCGTTTTCGTGATGAAAATGCCGAGAATTTCCAGTTTTGGGATCTGGGGGAGCAATGGAAAAAAATGACGGGTCTTCCCTTTGTTTTCGCGCTCTGGCTGATTCGGCCCGAGATCAAAGAAGCGAAGCCGATCGCCGATAGCTTGCGGGCCTGCCGCGACGAAAACTTTCAAAAGCTCGATGCGCTCATCGCGGCCGAAACTGAATTCAGCCCGGAATTTTGCGCTTATTATTACAACGATTGCATCAAGTATCGTTTCGGTTCACGGGAAAAAGAGGGACTCTCAACATTTCGGAAACTATGCGAAAAACACGGTCTTCTCGCACCGGATTCGAGGTTCAACCTTTAGGAGAAGGGGCTTCCTCCCAGGAGAAACAAGACGGTCTGCGCATCGGGATTTCCGGTTGGACCTATGCGGGCTGGCGCGGCGTCTTTTATCCGGAGAAGTTGCCCCACCGCCGCGAACTCGAGTTCGCGAGCCGCGCGCATAATTCCATTGAGATCAATGGCTCGTTTTATTCCCTCCAGCGGCCTTCGAGTTATCAGCGCTGGTATGCCGAGACACCGGCGGGTTTTGTTTTTAGCGTCAAGGGCCCGCGTTTCATTACCCACATGAAAAAGCTGCGGGAGGTGGAGACGCCTCTCGCGAATTTTTTCGCTTCTGGCGTCCTTTGCCTGGGCGAAAAACTGGGGCCGATCCTCTGGCAATTTCCCCCAAACTTTGGTTGGAATCAGGAGCGGTTCAGCAAATTCTTCGATCTGCTTCCGCGAGACACCGCAACAGCCGCCAGGCTGGCCCGGCGGCATAACGACAAGCTGAAAGGCGGAGCCTGGACGAAAACGGACGCGACCCGTCCGCTGCGGTATGCGGTCGAAATTCGCCATCCGACTTTCATGGTGCCCGAATTCTTCGCGCTCCTTCGCCAGCACAATATCGCCTTTGTTTTCGCGGACACGGCGGGCAAATGGCCCTATGCGGAAGATCTGACCGCGGATTTTGTCTATTGCCGGCTGCATGGCGCCGAACAACTTTACGTCAGTGGCTACAGCGACCAGGAAATCGCGTGGTGGGCAAACCGTATCGAACATTGGCGGAAAGGTGCGCAGCCTGCCGACGCGAAATTGATTTCTCAGCGAAAAGGCAAAGCCGGAAAGCGCGACGTCTTCCTCTACTTCGACAACGACGCAAAAGTTCACGCCCCTTTCAATGCGCGAACGCTCGCGAAAAAGCTTGGAAGAGCGGCGGTTAACAAGCGCTGACCGAATAAAGCGGCGCGGTTAGGGGCACCGCGCATTGTCACGGAAACGCTCCGACCTTACAATGTATGGTGGAGAGACGCTGGATCATCGCAGCCAATGACAAGGAGGCGAATACCACGATTCCGTGGGCGGAAATCTGCGGGCTGCCCTGCATTGCGACGCTCCTGCAACGAAAAGGCTTCACTTGCGCGGAAGAAGTGGACTCGTATCTCCGGCCGCAACTCCGTTTGCTGGCCGATCCGTTTCTCCTGCCCGACATGGCGAAGGCGGTAGCGCGCATTTTCAAGGCGATCGATCTTCGGGAACGGATTGTCCTTTTCGGCGACTACGATGTCGATGGCGTGACCTCTCTCGCGCTGCTTGCGGAAATGTTGCGCAACTACGGGGCGGCCCCGGAATTATTTCTGCCCCTGCGGATGGAGGAGGGCTATGGCATGAGCCCCGAAAGCGTTGACCGTTGCTGCGAGCAGCACAACCCTCAACTCCTCATCGCGGTCGATTGCGGCACGTCGTCGATCGATGAGATCGCGGCCCTGAAGCGGCGCGGCGTTGACGTGATGGTGCTCGACCATCACGAACCGAAGTCCGCGTTGCCCGATTGCGTGGCGGTAGTGAATCCCAAGGCGGAAGCCGGTTGCACATTTCACTACCTCTGTAGCGTCGGAATTGTTTTCAAGCTTTGCCACGCCTTGCTCAAGACCCGGCCGTCGCCTGGGTTCGATTTGAAGGCAAACCTCGATCTCGTCGCGCTGGGAACGGTCGCGGACATCGTGCCCTTACGGAGTGAGAATCGCACTTTTGTTCGGCGCGGCCTGATCGAACTCGCGCGATCGAAACGTCCCGGCATCCGCAAGTTATTGGAGCTTTCGGCCGTTCGCTCGCCCGTCGCAGCTGAAGATATTGCCTTCCGTCTCGGTCCGCGCCTGAATGCCGCGGGCCGGCTCGCGACCGCGGAGAAAGCGTTACAGCTTCTCCTCACGCGCGACGAAACGGAAGCCGCTGAATTGGCAGGATTGCTGGATGCGCAGAACCGGGAACGGCAGGCCGTTGAGAAAAAGATCTTTGCCGAAGCGGAGGAAGCGTTGGCGAAAAATTTCGATCCGGCCCGCGACGCTGCCATCGTGGTGGCCTCGCGCGATTGGCATCCCGGTGTCCTCGGAATTGTTGCCTCTCGCCTGGCGCGAAAATATCATCGGCCGGCGGTGATCGTCGGCTTCGATTCCAGCGGTCTTGGAAAAGGGAGCGGGCGAAGCATCGAAGGGCTGTCGCTGGTCCAAGCCCTCGGGCACGGCGAGAAATGGCTGGAGAAATTTGGTGGTCACGAAATGGCTGCGGGCCTGACCGTGCGCGAAGAAAACTTTCCTGCATTTGCGGACGCTTTTCGTCAGGTCGCGCGTGAGCTCCTTTCGGATGAAAAACTCCAACCGCGTCTTCACCTCGATCACGAGCTAGCCTTTGGCGAGCTCGATGGCGATCTGCTGCACTGGCACCTGGCGTTACAACCTTTCGGCAACGGTAATCTTCAGCCGATGTTCTTCGCGCGCGGAGTTGAGCCGGCGGTCGCGCCCCAAATCTTGAAGGAGAAACATCTCATCCTGCGCCTGAAACAAAGGAACCATTTTCGGCGCGCGATCTTTTTCGATGGCGCTTTGTCCCCGTTGCCCTCTTCTCCCTGGGACATGGCATTTCGACTCAGCGCGGATGAATACGAAGGTGAAATGCGATTGCAGATTCACGTTGAGGCGTTGCGCGCCTCGGCGCCGATCGAATGATTCAACTGTCGCAACCACTGGCTGAGCTGGAGTGGATTCCGCGCCCGAAATTGACCGCACTCCGCCGGTTCGGCATCGAGACAGTCGAGGGCCTGCTCACTCATTACCCACGCCGCTACGAGGACCGAACGGAATTCGCAGGGTTCCCGCGCGAGGAGAGCGATGTTGCGGTCTGCCTCTGCGGCGAAGTGGTAAAAACGCATGTCCGGCGTTTTGGCGGCTGGAAGAAAATTTTCGAAGCGACGTTGCAGGAATCGGACGCGAACGCGCTGAGCCAGCCACTTGTCCTCCGATGGTTCAATCTCCATTACGTCCAGAAAATGATCGCGACCGGACAGCGACTCGTGGTCTTTGGAAAACCGCGGTTACGCGGCCACCGCCTTTGTATGGAGCATCCCGAGTTCGAAATCATCGAGAACGACGAGGAAATGTCGGTCCACTTTCGGCGGATCACGCCGATCTATCCGGCTACGGAAGGTCTATCGCAGCGCACCTTCCGCGGCCTCATTCATCGGGCGTTGACGGAGCTGGACGAATCCTCGGTCCAAACCGCTTTGCCGCGTAACGTAACGCTTGGCGCGCGGCACCATGCGCTGCATGAGATTCATTTCCCGTCGAGCACGGTGGAGCTGGAAGCGGCGCGCCAGCACCTCGTCTTCTCCGAGTTCTTTGCCATGCAGATGTTGATCGCTTCCCGACGGTCCGCCGCCTCGTTGCGAAGCGGACAGGCGCATTGCGGGCCCGGCGCTTTGCTCGAGAAGTTTCTGTCCGCCCTGACTTTCGATCTAACCGACGCGCAATCGCGCGTGATCGAAGAACTTCGTCGTGACCTTGCCAGCAAGCATCCGATGAACCGGTTGCTGCAGGGCGACGTCGGTTCCGGCAAAACGGTCGTCGCGATTTCTGCGATGCTCCTAGCCGTTGAAGCCGGCTTCCAGGCCGCGCTCATGGCTCCTACTCAAATTCTGGCGGAGCAACATTACGCCGTTCTGGGCCGCTGGCTCGAGCCGTTAGGGTTGCGGATTTCTCTTCGAACAGCTGCGCGGCAGGAAGAAAGCGGAGCGCTCCCGTTGTTTGACGGAACCCAGGGCACCCCAGGGAACGACGCACCGCACATCATCATCGGGACGCACGCATTGCTTTACGAGGGTGTGTCATTCGAGAATCTCGGGCTCGTGGTGATCGACGAGCAACACAAGTTCGGGGTGTCGCAACGGGCGCGGCTGACCGCGCGCGAGCCGGCGCCGGATGTTCTCGTAATGACCGCCACGCCGATTCCGCGCACCCTGACCATGACAGTCTACGGCGATCTGGACGTGTCCGTCATCGACGAGATGCCGGCGGATCGCGGCAAAATCATCACGGCGGTACGCGACCAAAAGAAGCTCGGTGAAGTGCTGACGTTCATCCGCGGGCAGCTTGAAGCGGGGCGGCAGGCCTACATCGTTTATCCCCTGATCGACGAATCCGAAAAGCTCGACGTGAAGGCCGCGGCCGCGGAGTTCAAGACGTGGTGCGAACGCCTCCGGCCGTTTCGCTGTGAGCTTCTGCATGGCCGAATTCCCGGGCCGGAAAAACAATCGATCATGGAAGGATTTCGGCGTGGCACCACGAGCGCGCTCATCAGCACGACCGTGATCGAGGTAGGCGTGGATGTTCCCAATGCGACGATCATGTTGATCGAGAACGCGGAGCGCTTCGGACTCGCGCAACTGCATCAGCTCCGCGGACGAATCGGTCGCGGCGAGCACAAATCGTATTGCATTCTTTTGAGCGAAGAGAAATCGGACGAGACGGTCGCCAAGCTGGCGGTTCTCGAAAAAACCAGCGACGGCTTTGCGGTCGCGGAAGCAGATTGGGATCTGCGAGGGCCGGGCGATCTGCTCGGGACGGCGCAAAGCGGTCTACCCGCTTTAAAACTTGGAAATCTGAAGACGGACGCGGCTCTCATGCGGCAGGCGCGCGCGGCGGCGACCGCGATTCTGGAGATCGACCCGGCGCTGGAAACGACGGAGAATCAACGTTTTCGGAGATTGATTGTCGAAGAGCAGGGACGTACGTTCTCGAACGTTAGCTAATGAAAAACCTAATTAAATTCATCGTTTTCGTCCTGGTGTTGAGCGCCGGTATCTCCGCTCTCCATGCCTACCGGTTGAAGCTGTTTAGCCTTCTCGCAGCGAGCTCGCCGAGTCCCGACACATACACGCTCTCGACCACGGCGGCCGTCGACCCGAAAGATGTCCCCGCCCTGGAGAACCTGAATCGCGAACGGCGCGCACTGGTCAGCAACATTCTGCCTTCGGTGGTCAGCATTAAAACCTCGAAGAAAGTCTCGCTGCGCCGAAGTCCACAACTCGATCCCGGAGAATTTTATAACCGCAATCCGCGCCAGTATCGCAACCCGAACGAAGACGCGATGGTCCAGAATTCTCTTGGTTCGGGCGTGGTCGTTTCCCTGGAGGGCCACATCATCACGAACAATCACGTGGTCGATCAAGTAGACGATATCGAGATTCAATTAAGCGACGGGCGGACGAAGAAGGCCAAGCTGGTCGGCGCGGATGCGGGGGTGGACCTGGCGGTTCTGCAAGTGCAGGACCTCGGCGTGAAGCCCCTCAAATTTGGCGATTCGGATGCTGTCCAGGCAGGCGACTTCGTGCTCGCGATCGGTAATCCGTTTGGTTTCGAAGAGACGGTCACGGATGGGATCATTAGCTCGAAGGGGCGCCCGAACCGCGTAGATAGCTTCGGCGATTATCTGCAGACGAATGCCGCCATCAATCCGGGAAACAGCGGCGGTCCGCTGGTCAACCTGCGCGGCGAAATCATCGGGATCAATACCGCGATCTATACCAGGAGCGGCGGCTCAATGGGGATCGGGTTTGCCATTCCGTCGAACTCTGTGCACACGGCGCTGGAGAGCCTGCTCAAGAATGGCCGCCTGATCCGCGGCTACCTGGGAATTCTTTCCCGCAACGCGGCGCCTGGCGGGCCGGAAGTCGAGGGCGTAACCGTGGACGATATCCTTCCGAATTCGCCGGCGGATGAGGCTGCGATGAAAAAAGGGGACGTGATCAAAAAGTTCAATAGTCACGAAGTGAAGAATTTTCAGCAGTTGCGCAGCTACGTTGCGCAGGTCGAGCTCAACAAAAAAGTGGAAGTGGAAGTGATGCGCAACGGCAAGACAGTGAAGTTGACGGCGCAGATCAAGGAACAGCCGGTTGATTACGCGACGACCCGCGTGAATCCGCGCCAATCGCCCACGCCGTCGAGTCCGAAAACGCCGAAATCTCCGAAGGAGCCGGACAATGGCGACGCCTCAGGCATGCTCGCCTCAATCGAAGTGGGCGAGCTGACCGACGAGATGGCGAACCGCCTCGACCTGCCCAAGAACGTGCGCGGAGTCCTCGTGACCAAGGTGACCGATGACGAAAGCGAACTGCGCACGGGCGACGTAATCGAGGAAGTGAATCAGCAGGCGGTCAATTCGGTGAACGAATACAAGAAGATCGTCAGCTCGCTGGATCCGAACGAGACTCAAGTGCTCTCGGTTTGCCGGCATCGCACGCGTTCGTTCGTGGTGTTGCGTCCGAAATAGCCGCTACCGCGACGGCTCCCAGAAGAGCGGCAGCGGTGCGATCGGACACCCGTTCGCTTGGGGCTCTCGAATTATGAGGGTGAATAATCGCCGTCGGCGAGGGTCTAACGTTTCTCAATTACCAGGCAACTTATGAAACGGATACTTCTTGCGGTGACGATGTTGGTGCTCGTTCTGCCAGCCCTGCGGCAGGTGGAAGCGAGGACCGACGTCTCGATCGATTTCTTCTACGATAATCTCAGCTCCGACGGCAATTGGGTCGAGGTGGGCGATTACGGCTACTGCTGGCAACCGAGCGTGGCGGTGAGCGATCGGAGCTGGCGGCCCTATGCGGACGGCTACTGGGCCTACACGGATGTCGGTTGGACCTGGGTTTCGAACGAGGATTTCGGTTGGGCCACCTATCACTACGGGCGCTGGACTCGGTTGCGCGATCGAGGCTGGTTCTGGGTGCCAGGCCGGGAATGGGGGCCTGCATGGGTCTCGTGGCGCACGGGCGGCGATTATGTCGGCTGGGCCCCGCTCCCTCCGCGTGGCGGCGGCGAGGTCGTGTATGAGAATGGCCCGATCAACGCCCAGGTGGATCTGGAATTCGATATCGGTCCTTCGTACTACAACTTCGTCGATGTCCGTTATATGGCGGAACCCCGGTTGCGTGATCGGCTTTACGCCTCGGATCGGAACGAAACCTACATTTCGAGCACAGTGAACGTGACCAACATCACCTACAGCAACTCGACCTTTTATAACTACGGCCCAGACTACAACACGGTAAACCGTTACTCCACCCGGCCCATTGCGCGGCTCACCCTGCAGCGTGATAACAACGCCGATCTGAGCGTTGCGATCAGATCGAAGTCAATGACCCGAGTGCAGGGCGACAGGCTGATGATTGCGGCGCCTCTCTCGTTCCAAAAACCGCCGACTCCGGTCACACCGAAGCAGGTGAAGGAGAAAATCCAGCAGGCGAATTTTGATCGCGGATGGAACGGCGACCAAAAAACTCAAACGCAGCTACGGCAGAAAATGAAGAGCGAGAACGCGAAGACCGTTGCGCCGCCGACCGTGCAAGCGGTTCGCGAAAGCAAAGAGCCTGTGCCCGGGCCCAGCACCGCTCCGGCGACATCGACAACTGCGGGGCCGGTCACTGCCCCAGCGGCTTCAACCCCGCCACCCGCAGCGAGCGCTCCGGCTGCTTCCACGGCACCCACTGCGACCGCGCCAGCGGCTTCAATGGCACCTGCCGCCACAACAACGCCGGCTCCGACTCCTCCCGCGAAGCGCAAGGATGCAAAGACGCAAACTGCCCCGTCCGTTGCTCCTTCTTCAACGTTACCACCAGCGACGGCCCCCGTTGCTCCCGCGCCTGACAAGCCCAAGAAGGAGAAGCGACTTAAGACTATGCCGGCGACCGCGCCAGTTGCACCTGATGCATCGGTGAAGGAGCCCATGACCCCACCCGCGCCGCCCAAAGACAAAGCTCCCGACGAGCCCATGACCCCGCCCGCGCCGCGTAAAGACAAAGGTCCCAAGCCGCCCGTGATGAGGGATAAGGCTCCTGACCTTGCGCCAGCGGTTCCGAAACAACCGAACGATACCATCTCGGAGAAACCGATGCGTAAACCGAAAGAGGAGCACAGGCACGTGGATCCCGCGGCAGCGCCTCTTTCCACGGTGCCGCCTGCTCCGGCAAAAGAGCGCATGGCCCCACCGAAACACCAGGCCCCGCCCGAAGTCGCGCCCGCTCCACCGAAACACCAGGCGCCGCCCGAAGTCGCACCAGCCCCGCCGAAGCACCAAGCGCCGCCTGAAGTCGCACCGGCCCCGCCGAAAGAGCGGATCGCGCCTCCTCCAGGCCCAGGACCTCAGGGCCCAGGACCAAACGGTCCGGTTAAGCAGGAAGGCCCGGGGAACAAGCCGAACAAGAAGGGTCCCAAAGGTCCCGAGCCCACGGCTACTCCTGGTGCCTAACCAGCGCGCTTAGTTTGAATTCGAACGGCCCCGGAGAAATCCGGGGCTGTTTGTTCTCAGAGCAGCTCGGCGATCTGGACCGCGTTGAGAGCGGCACCTTTGAGAAGCTGATCGCCCGAAACCCAAAAGGCCAGACCGTTCTCGAGCGCGCAATCCAGCCTGAGCCTGCCCACTTCGCAATTGTCTTTGCCCGCGGTGGACAGCGGCATGGGATATTTGTTTTGGGGCGGCTCATCCACCAGTTCGAGGCCGGGAGCTTTCGCGAGGACCTCATGCGCTTCCGCGACGGAGACCGGGCGATCGAATTCCGCGCTGACCGCCACGGAGTGGGCCCGGTAAACCGGCACGCGCACGCACGTGACCGAGGCGCGAAAATCCGGCAGATGCATGATGCGCCGGCCTTCGTTCTGCATTTTCATCTCCTCTTTCGTGTACCCGTTGGGCAGGAACGAATCGACGTGCGGGAGGACGTTGAACGCGATCGGATGCGGATAGACTTCAGCGACCGGGGATCGTTCCGCCGCGGCGGCTTCGACCTGCTCACGTAGTTCCCCGATGGCGCGCGCCCCGCTCCCGGAGACGGCTTGGTAACTCGACGCAAAAATTCGGCGCACACCGAAGGCACGGTGCAGCGGATACAACGCCATGAGCGTTACGGCCGTAGTGCAGTTGGGATTGGCGATCAATCCGGTGTGATGGCGGACGTCTTCGCCATTGATCTCGGGAATGACGAGAGGGACATCGGGCTCCATCCGGAAGACCGAAGAATTATCGATCACCACGGCACCGGCCGCGCGGGCGATCGGCGCGTAACGCCGGGAGATATCTCCGCCGGCGCTGAAGAACGCGAGGTCGATTCCCTCGAAAGAAGTTTCGGAAAGTTCCTGCGCGGGGATCTCCTGGCCGTGAAAAGAAACCGTTTTCCCAGCTGACCGGCTGGAAGACAACGGGAGCAGGCGCTCAACCGGAAATCCGCGGCGCTCAAGGACGCGCAACAGCTCCACGCCGACCGCTCCGGTCGCGCCGACAATGGCGATGTGATAGCTTTTTGCGTTCGGCACGGCCCATCCTACGACCACTTTTTCATGAAGAAAAGCGCGCAGACCACGATCCACGTTTCAGTGCGGAGACAACAGCTCACGCTGAAGAGCGGGCGCAAGAATTTGGGTTCCTATCCGATCTCGAGTTCGCGCTTCGGCCTCGGATCAGAGGAGGGGAGCATGAAGACGCCGACCGGCCGATTTCGCGTCGCGGAGATGATTGGGGACGGAATGCCAGTCGGGACGGTGTTCAAAAGCCGCCGGCCGATCAAGGCGACGAAGAAGCTTTTGCGCGAGGAAGACCTGGTCATGACTCGCATCCTTTGGCTGGATGGTTTGGAGCCGGGGAACGCAAATACACACGACCGCTACATTTACATTCACGGGACCAATCACGAGGAAAGCATCGGCGAACCAGCGAGCCATGGTTGCATTCGAATGCGCAATGCGGATTTGGTGGAGCTTTTCGAACGGGTGACCACGGACACACCCGTCGTGATTAAAGCCTGAAACGACGGCAAGCCGCCTCGAAAAAAGGTGGAGAAAAGCGTTGCGTGAGTGGTCGTAACTGCCTAAATGACGGCAGCAACCAGCACGGAAAGGAGGCGAAATTATTAAGTGAAACTTTTCAAAGCAATCATGATCGTGGCCATCGCGGCTAGTGCATTGAGCTTGGGAGCTTGCTCTCAGCACAAAGAAACGGCAGCCACGACCACTGCCTCAACCTACTCGAAATAACCCCGTCCAGTTGTCCGCCTGCGGATAGCTTTAACCAAAAAGGCCAGGCCGGCTTGTCGGCCTGGCTTTTTTTTGGACTCGCGGGCCAGAGCGGATAGGCGCCGGACTGCTCTTGTTGTTTCCGGAAACCATCTCTAATAAGGTGCGAATGATGCAGCTTGCTGGCCAACCCCTGTCGCTTTCCGAAATCGCGACGGTGGCGCTTGAGAATGCACCGGTCGAGCTGGCAGCTTCCGTACGCGCCCGGGTCCAAGCGTCCCGGCAAGTCATCGAGAAAATCGTCGCGCAGGGCGGGGTGGTTTACGGTGTCAGCACCGGGTTCGGCAAGCTGGCCGAAGTGCAGATTCCCGCCGGCGAATTGCGCCAGCTGCAATTGAATCTCGTCCGCAGCCATGCCTGTGGGATCGGCCGGCCGCTTTCCGTCCCGGAAGTTCGCGCGATGATTTTGCTGCGGGCCAATGTCCTCGCGCTCGGATTGAGCGGCATTCGTTTGGAAGTGATCGAGTTGCTCTGCGCGCTGCTGAATCGCGGCGTCCATCCGGTCATCCCGGAAAAAGGTTCCGTGGGAGCGAGCGGCGATCTCGCCCCTCTGGCGCATCTGGCACTGATCTTGATCGGAGAAGGCGAAGCGTTTTACGAAGGCGAGCGCATGCCCGGCGCGGCCGCGCTGAAAAAGGCCGGATTGCAGCCAATGGTTCTGGAAGCGAAAGAGGGTCTTGCGCTTTTGAATGGAACCCAAGCCATGCACGCCGTGGGCGGATTGGCGTTATTGCGCGCGAAACGCCTCACGCGCATCGCCGACATTGCCGGCGCTATGAGTTTGGAGGGATTGAAGGGCACGCCGACGGCGTTCGATGCGCGTATCCATGAGGCGCGGCCGCATCCCGGACAACGGGCGGTCGCGGAACATCTCTGCCATTTGCTGCGGCAGAGCGAGATCCGGCAGTCCCATCTCGAGGACGATCCGCGGGTGCAGGATGCGTACAGTTTGCGCTGCATGCCGCAGGTGCACGGGGCGGTGCGCGGTGCTCTGGCGCATTGCGAAAACGTCCTCGAGATCGAATCAGGATCGGCCACAGATAACCCGCTCGTCTTCGCTGACGGGGCCGATGTTCTCTCGGGTGGAAATTTTCACGGCGCACCTCTGGCCCTGGCTCTCGATTACGCGGCCATCGCCGTGACCGATTTGATGAGCATCAGTGAGCGTCGCACCGATCGGCTGGTCAATCCGGATCTGAACGAGGGCCTGCCGGCGTTTCTGGCTCCTCACGCCGGCACGCATTCCGGTTTCATGATTCTGCACGTGGCGGCGGTCTCGCTCTTGTGTGAGGCCAAAGTCCTGGCGCATCCTGCGAGCGTGGACAACCTGCCAACGTCAGGCGGGAAGGAAGATCACGTTTCGATGGGAATGACCGGCGCGTTGAAACTGCGGACCATTGTCGACAACGCCGAACATCTCTTTGCGATCGAGCTGCTCTCCGGTGCCGAGGCGCTCGAATTCCGGCGACCCTTGAAAGGGGGAGTTGGCGTGGAACAGGCCTACGAACGGGTCCGATCGATTTCGCGGGCCGTGGATGAGGACCGCTCCCTGTCGTCGGACATCGAGCGGGTGGCCACGGCGATTCGCGAAGGGAACTTCGACAGCGAGAGCGACCCAATATGAGCGGAAAACGCGTAGTCCGCGCTCCGCGTGGCAGCGAAATGAGCTGCAAGGGCTGGCACCAGGAAGCGGCGTTGCGGATGTTGATGAATAATCTCGATCCGGAGGTGGCGGAGAACCCGGACGAATTGATTGTTTACGGCGGGACCGGCCGGGCCGCGCGCAGTTGGGACGCGTTCGAAGCCATCGTCCGATCGCTGCGGGACCTCGAGAACGACGAGACCTTGCTCATTCAATCCGGCAAACCCGTCGGCGTTTTCCGCACGCACGAAGAAGCACCACGCGTTCTGATCGCGAATTCCAATCTCGTCGGCCAATGGTCGAACTACGCGGAGTTCAACCGGCTCGAGCGGATGGGGCTGACCATGTATGGCCAGATGACGGCCGGCTCGTGGATCTATATCGGAAGCCAGGGGATCGTGCAGGGCACGTTCGAGACGTTTGCGGAAGCGGGCCGCAAGCATTTCGGAGGAACCCTCGAAGGCAGGCTCATCGTTACCGGCGGCCTGGGTGGGATGGGCGGCGCGCAACCGCTCGCCGCCACCATGAATGGCGCGCTATTTCTCGGAATCGACGTCGATCCCGCCCGGAGCGAGAAACGTTTGCAGAGCGGGTATTGCGACAAGATCGCGACCTCGCTCGATCAGGCGCTCGAATTGATCGAGGCTGCCCGTGAGAAAAAGAAGGCGCTCTCGGTTGGTCTGGTGGGCAACTGCGCAGATGTCTTGCCGGAGATGGTAAAACGCGGCGTGGTCCCCGATATCCTCACGGATCAAACCAGCGCCCACGATGCGCTGAACGGTTATGTCCCGAACGGAATGTCGCTCGGCGAGGCGTTGAGCTTACGAAAGAGCAACCCCGATGAATATGTCGACCGCTCCATGCGCGCGATGGGAGTGCACGTCGAGGCGATGCTAACGCTCCAAAAAAAAGGCGCGATCACTTTCGATTACGGGAACAATCTGCGGACCCAGGCGAAAAAAGCAGGGGTCGAAAACGCCTTCGACATTCCCGGGTTCGTTCCGGAGTACATCCGCCCGCTTTTCTGCGAAGGGAAAGGGCCGTTTCGCTGGGTCGCGCTCAGCGGCGATCCGGCCGACATCGCGCGGACCGATCAACTCGCCCTCGAACTTTTCCCAGAGAACCAGACGCTGGACCGCTGGATTAAACTCGCGCAGGAGCGAATTCATTTCCAGGGTCTCCCGGCGCGGATTTGCTGGCTCGGTTATGGGGAACGGGCCGAGTTTGGCGTGGCCATGAACGAACTGGTCAAGCGCGGGGAAATCAAAGCGCCCATCGTCATCGGCCGCGATCATCTCGATACCGGCTCGGTCGCGTCACCCTTTCGCGAGACAGAAGGAATGCTCGATGGCAGCGACGCAATCGCGGATTGGGCGTTGTTGAATGCGCTCGTGAACACGGCCGCCGGGGCCTCGTGGATTTCCATTCACAACGGCGGCGGTGTTGGGATCGGCTATTCGCAACATGCCGGAATGGTGGTCGTGGCCGATGGAACTGAGAGCGCGAAACGGCGGCTTGAACGAGTGTTGACGAGCGATCCGGGGATGGGCGTGCTGCGTCACGCGGACGCCGGTTACTCCCGTGCCATCGACTTCGCGGAGACGCGCAAGATCAAGATCCCGATGGAGCCGCGCGCGCGGGATTGAGATACCATGACGACCTCAAAAATCAGCCTGTCATTCTGAGCGGAGCGAAGAATCTCTGATCATTCCGGTCACACCGCGCCGCAAAAAAAGAAATAGTCAGAGATCCTTCGCTCCGCTCAGGATGACAAAGCAAAGACGTGTATGAAGAAAGTCATCGAATGCGTTCCGAATTTTTCCGAGGGGCGTGACCTCGAGGTCATTCGGCAGATCACTGCTGCGATTGAATCGGTGGATGGAATCGCGCTGCTCAACGTGGATCCAGGCGCCAGCACGAATCGCACGGTCGTCACTTTTGCCGGGGAACCGGAAGCGGCGGTGGAAGCTGCCTTCCGTGGAATCCAGAAAGCCGCCGAGCTGATCGACATGCGCAAACAGCATGGAGCTCATCCCCGCATGGGGGCGACAGATGTTTGCCCGTTTATCCCGGTGAGCAATGTGAGCTGGGAAGAAGCGATCGATTGCGCCAAGCAGCTAGGGAAGCGCGTGGGCGATGAGCTCAAGATTCCCGTTTATCTCTACGAAAGAGCGGCGGTGGATGCTTCCCGTTCCAACCTCTCGGTCATCAGGTCCGGGGAATACGAAGGCTTCTTTGAGAAAATAAAAGAGCCTGCCTGGAAACCGGATTTCGGGCCTGCGGTCTTCAACGAGAGATCCGGCGCCACCGTTATCGGCGCGCGGGAGTTCCTGGTCGCCTACAACGTGAACCTGAATACGAAGGCTGTGCGCCGCGCCACGTCGGTCGCTTTCGACGTGAGGGAAAACGGACGCGTGAAAACCGACGATGGCACGCCACAGGGGAAGCCGATCCTCGATTCCCAGGGAGAACCGGTCCGCGTGCCTGGATTACTGAAGCACGTCAAAGCCATCGGCTGGTACGTGGAAGAATACGGAATCGCGCAGGTCTCCATGAACCTGACCAACCTGGAAGAAACGCCACTGCATGCGGCGTTCGATGCCTGCAATGAAGCCGCCAGCAAGCGAGGCTTGCGCGTGACAGGATCGGAAGTGGTCGGCATGCTTCCGAAAAAATGTCTGGTCGAGGCGGGGAAATATTTTCTTCGCAAACAGAAATGGTCGGAAGGCGCATCCGAGGAGGAACTCATTGGCATTGCCATCCGCTCGATGGGATTGGATGAATTGAAACCGTTCGATCCGAAGGAAAGGATCATCGAACTCAAAATGGAAAGCCCTGCCAGGAAATCGCTGGTGAAGATGGATCTTCGCCAGTTTTGCAATGAAACCCTGAGCGATTCCCCCGCGCCGGGTGGCGGTTCCGCGGCCGCGCTCATGGGCGCTCTCGGTGTTTCGCTGGGAGGAATGGTCGCAAATCTTTCCGCCGGCAAGCGGGGCTGGGACGACAAGATTCAGTATTTCAGCGATTGGGCCGTGAAGGCGCAGCAACTGAAGGATGAATTGCTCTTCCTGGTCGATGAAGATACCGCGGCCTTCAACAAAGTGATGGAGGCCTTCGCCTTACCCAAGGAGTCTGCTGAAGAAAAGGCCGCACGTTCAACGGCGATCCAACTGGCCAACAAATATGCGGCTGAAATTCCGCTTCGGGTAATGGAGACTGCCTCCAAATCCTATGCGCTTCTCGGCGACATGGCCGAGCAGGGTAACCCGGCGTCCATTTCGGATGTGGGCGTTGGTCTTCTCGCGGTCCGCGCCTGTATCGACGGAGCGGCGATGAATGTGCGCATTAATCTATCGGGCCTGAAGGATGAAAAATTGAAATCGTCCCTCCAGGAAAGCGTTCGAAGAATCCGCGCCGGATCTGAATCCGAGTTCCAGAAAATCAATCAGATCGTTGAAACCAAGATCGGGTGAGAGATGCGGAGACTATCGTGTCCTTTTCGATCTTGAAGGCGATGCCGTGCTCGTTCATCGTGTGCTCCACCGCAAAGAGGCGTATGACTAAGGCCGCGCTCAAGAACTTTACGACCGAGATAGCCCGCAAACGGCGCGAGGTGACCCGTTTGCAGGAAGATATCGGAGATATGCTCGATCATCTCGCGGTGATCGAAGCGCGAGCGAAGTCTGCCGGTGGGAAACGCCATTCGACCGTGGAAGTAAAACGCGCGCTGGGTATCTGAGCGGGGTGATTTCTGCGCGGGCGGCAAAATGAAAACGCTCGCGGTTCTCCACGCATCGCAGCTCGTTACGCTCGCCGGGCCGAAAAGGCCGCGAGTTAGAGCAGAGCTGAATGATCTTTCGATCATACCCAACGGCGGGATGCTGGTGCGCGATGGCGAGATCGTCGCGACTGGAACGTCGGAGGAAATCAAAAAGCAGATGCCTCGCGATGGGGAGGTCGTTGATGCGACCGGGCGTGTTGTCCTGCCGGGATTCGTCGACGCGCACACGCATCCGGTTTTCGCCGGAAATCGCGTCGAGGAATTCGAGATGCGAGCCCGCGGCTCGACCTACGAGGAAATCGCGGCGAGTGAGGGCGGGATTCGATCCACGGTGCGCAAGACAAGGGCAGCGACCGAGGAGGAGTTACTGAGGCAGGCGATGAAGCATTCGGAATGGTTTCTCCGCGGCGGGACGACGACGGTGGAAGCGAAATCCGGCTACGGACTCACGGTCGAAGACGAGATCAAGATTTTGCGGGTGATCCGCAGACTGAACGCTGAGTCCGCGATCGAATTTGTCCCGACGTTTCTCGGCGCGCACGCGATCCCGGAAGAGTTCCGCAACGCGCCCGGGCAATATGTCGCGGTCGTCATCCACAAGATGTTGCCGCGCGTGGCCGAGGAACAACTGGCCGAAAGCTGCGACATCTTTTGCGAACGGGGGTACTTCGATCTCGCGGATTCGGAAAAGATTCTGAGAGCGGCGCAGGAGCATGGTCTGAGGCTTCGGATGCATGTGGATCAACTAACGAATTCGGGCGGGGCCTTCCTGGCAGCGCGACTGCGCGCGGCGACGGCCGATCACCTGGAGCAAATCAACGCGGCCGAGATTGCGGCCCTGAGCGAGTCGGGCGTGCAACCCGTGCTGCTGCCGGGATCAGTTTACTCGTTAGGCCTGACTCGATACCCGCGCGCGCGAGAAATGATCGAGGCCGGACTCGCGGTCGTTCTGGCGACGGATTTCAATCCGGGCTCGTCGCCGACGAGTTCCATGCAGATGATCCTTTCGCTTGCGACCACGCAAATGAAAATGACCCCCGCGGAAAGCCTGACGGCGGCGACGATCAACCCCGCCTACAGCTTGAACCGTGGGGACGAGATCGGCTCGCTCGAAGCGGGCAAACGCGCCAACTTCGCTCTCTACGACTGCGAAGATTATCGCGAGCTCGCGTATTACTTCGGCGCGCCGCAGACGCATTCTGTCTACGTGGACGGGAAGCGTGTGCTGTAGCCGGGAATCGACGGTCCCAGCTTGGGGAATGCGTGATGGCGGTCGGGTAGTATTTCTGCGCGTGGCAGACGCATTTAGTCTACGTGGACGAGTGAAGATCTGCCCGTAGACGTGGCGCGCGGGCCGGCCGGACGCCGCAGCGCGGCGTCCCTACCTTGCGCATCGCGCGGCTCGCCCGTAACGTCGCTGCGCTCATGAAAGTCGAAGTCGAAAATCAACCGCAGGGCCTGGCCACGCTGCGGATCGAGTTGCCGCCGGAGGAAGTGCGCAAGGAATGGGATACGATCGCGAGTAATTATTCGCGCTACGCCCGGCTGCCCGGGTATCGGGCCGGCAAGGCGCCGCGGCAGGTGATCGAGAAAAAGTTCCGCAAGGAGATTCAGGATGAAGTGACCAAGGCGCTGGTCTCGAAAAGCTACCACGAGGCTATCGCGGAGAAGCAACTCCGGGTCGTTTCCCTGACCGATGTGGGCGACGTGGAATTTGGCGAGGATCGTTCGATGCGTTTCCGCGCGACGGTTGTGACCGCTCCGGAATTTGAATTGCCCGAATACAAGAACATTCCGGTTCAGTTGCCGGCGACCGCCGTGACCGAGGCCGAAATCGAGACCGCGCTGGAGCGTTTGCGCGATCAGGCTGCTGATTTTATCGATGTCCCAGATCGCGAACTGGCGATGGGAGATTTTGCGGTGATCGATTTCACCGGTGCGATCGATGGCATTGCGATCAGCGAGATCGTGCCGGATGCGAGCAAGAATTTGCATGGCGGAAAGAAATTCTGGCTGCATCTCGCGCCGGGAAATTTCCTGCCCCTGTTTTGCGAGCAGATCACGGGCATGAAACCGGGCGACACCCGGAGCGTCCAAGTGGTCTTCCCGGCAGACTTTCCGGTGACCGAGCTGGCGGAAAAGAAGGCGGATTACGCCGTGACGCTAAACGAGATTAAACAGAAAGTGCTGCCGGCGCTCGATGATGCTTTCGCGGCGAAGCTGCTGCCGGACAAGACGCTGGCGGATCTGCGCCACACGATTGAGCATAATCTCGAGCACGAAAAGGAACACGAAATCGACCGCGCGAAGGAAACGCAACTGGTGCAATTTCTCCACGAACACATCAGCTTCGATCTGCCCTCCAGTCTTTTGAAAAACGAAACACGGCGCGCGCTCAACGAGCTGGTGCACCGGAATCGGGAGCGGGGCGTGCCCGACGATTTGCTGAAGGGCAAGGAGAAGGAGCTGATCGAAGGGGCGGGGTCGTTGGCCGCGCATCGTCTAAAGACGAATTTCATTCTCCACCGCATCGCCGAGCGCGAGAAGATCCAGGTCACGCGGGAAGAGATCGATGAGCGCATCCGGGAGCAGGCTGTGCAGTACAATATTTCGGTCGAAAAAATGCGGAAAGAACTGGAAGAAAACGAACGCACAAATGGTCTCGCGGAGGAGATCCTGCTGGGCAAGACCCTTGATTTCCTAAAGGCGAATGTTAGAGTGGAAACAGCTTCAGAATCGCCTGCGGGGAGCGCTCCCGAGCACTAATGTCATGCCTGAAACGAACAAAAATTTCTCAGATTCCGTGTTGATCCCGATGGTGGTCGAACAGACCGGCCGCGGTGAACGCAGCTACGATATTTATTCCCGTCTGCTCAAGGACCGGATCATTTTCATCGGCACGCCGATCGACGACCACATCGCAAACCTGGTCATCGCGCAGCTCCTCTTTTTGCAAATGGAGGACGGTAAGAAGGACGTGAGCATCTACGTCAACTCGCCGGGCGGGTCCGTGACGGCGGGATTGGCGATTTACGACACAATGCAGTTCATGACGTGCGACGTGACCACATATTGCCTCGGGATGGCAGCAAGCATGGCGGCCGTCCTGCTTTGCGCCGGAACCAAGGGCAAGCGGTTCGCGCTTCCAAACTCGGACATCATGATCCATCAGGTGTCGGGCGGCGCGCAGGGGCAGGCGAGCGACGTGGAGCGGCAGGTCGAATACATGTTCAAGCTCAAGAAGCGCCTTATCCGGATCATTTCGCAGCACACCGGGAAGCCGGAGGACCAGGTCCGTTTGGATTCGGATCGGGACTATTACATGTCCGCTTCGGAGGCGAAGGCCTACGGTTTGGTGGACGAAGTAATCAAATCGCGCAAGGAAGCGAAGCTGCTGGACGGGGTCGTTCCCGAGCGTTCGACGGCGATCGCTGAGGCCGCGTTGCCCCAGAAGGTTGAGGAATAAAAGCTGCTGATTAAGGCGCTATAATGGCTCGCGCTTCCAACCTCACCATGTGCTCTTTCTGTGGCAAAAGCCACGCGGAGGTGCGCAAGCTCATCGCCGGTCCCGGTGTCTACATCTGCGATAGCTGCATCAACGTCTGCAAGAGCATCCTCGACAAGGAGCTTAACGAGGACGCGCGGCGCCAATCCTCGACCATTCGCGTTCCGAAACCGGCCGACATCCGCCATGCCCTCGATCAATACGTGATCGGGCAGGACATCGCGAAGAAGACGCTCTCGGTCGCGGTCCATAATCACTTTAAACGTGTGCTGCAAACGCCGGCGCCGGCTGATACGTCGGCGGCTTTTCAACCGGATCCATTCGCCGATGTCGAAATCGAGAAGAGCAACATCCTCTTGATTGGACCGACCGGCTCGGGCAAGACGCTTCTCGCCAAAACGCTCGCGAAAATTCTGGACGTTCCTTTTTGTATCGCGGACGCGACCACTCTGACCGAGGCCGGTTACGTCGGTGAAGATGTGGAGAACATTATTCTCCGGTTGCTGCAAAATGCAGACTATGACGTCAAACGGGCCGAGATTGGAATCGTCTACATCGACGAAATCGACAAGATCGGCCGGAAAACGGACAACGTCAGCATCACGCGCGACGTTTCGGGGGAAGGCGTACAACAGGCGCTGTTGAAAATTCTTGAGGGTAGCACCTGCAACGTTCCGCCGCAGGGCGGCCGGAAGCACCCGCACCAGGAATACATCCAGGTGAACACGGAGAAGATCCTTTTCATTTGCGGCGGCGCTTTCGTCGGGCTCGACAAGATCGTGCAGAAACGCATCGGTCAGCGGACGATGGGCTTCAACAGTCCCACGCTGGAAGTAGAGTCCGCGCTTGCGCGGGAAGCGGTACGGCATGTGGAGCCGGAAGATTTGCTCAGCTTCGGGATGATCCCGGAATTCATCGGCCGGCTGCCAGTGTTGAGCGCTCTCGATGCGCTGACTGAAGACGAGATGGTCCAGATTCTGACCGACACGAAGAACGCGATGATCAAGCAGTACACCAAACTCTTCTCGATGGAAGGTGTGCGGCTGAGCGTGACGAAGGATGCGCTGAAGGCGCTCGCCGCCCAGGCGGTCACCAAGGGCACCGGCGCGCGCGCGCTTCGTTCGATGCTGGAGCGGATCATGCTCGAGATCATGTATGAGGTGCCGAGCCGCGAGGACATCGCGGAGGTGACGATCAATCGCGCCGTGGTCGAGGGAAAAAAGGCGCCGCTCATTCGCAAGAAGCAGGACAAAGACGCAGCGTAGGGGAGCACTTCGCTCTCCACCTTGTAGCTTAGCTTTTCTCGGGTTGGACGTTTGACGTTCAAACGGCGATAACGAATCGCGCCTTATGCGAACAATCGTCGTTAATACCGGGACCGAGCTTCTGCTCGGTGACGTGATCAATACGCATCTCGCCTTTATCGCCCGCGAAATCTTTCCGTTGGGGCTTCGGGTCGATCGGCAGGTGACGGTGCCGGACGGCGACGCGATTCGCACAGCGCTGACCGAATCCTTCGCGCAGGCCGAAATCATTTTCGTGACCGGCGGTCTGGGACCGACGACGGACGATATTTCGCGGGAAGTCACCGCGGAGCTTCTGGGATTGAAGATGCACCACGACGCGTCAATCATGAATGCGATATCCACGCGCGCGGCGGCTCGCGGTTTTCGATTAACGGAGCGAACGGCGCGGCAGGCTGAAGTGCCCGACGGCGCGACGGTTCTCCCGAATCCGAACGGATCTGCGCCGGGACTGTACCTCCCGGCACGCCCTGGCGCACCGCACCTCTTCCTATTGCCGGGACCTCCGCGCGAGTTGCGACCAATGTTTCAGAATTCAGTGGTGCCCATCCTGCGGGATATATTCCCGACAAAATCTACTCTGGACCGCCGCACTTATCGTATCGCGGGAATGGGCGAATCCATCGTGGAGGAAACGATCGGTTCGCGTTTGCTCGAGATTCCAGGAATCGAGCTCGGTTATTGCGCGCGCCCTGGGGAGGTGGATCTGCGGATCGTCGGCGAAGAAACGGCGCTGGTTCGAGCGGACGCCATTATCAAGGCCGGGCTAGGCGCTGCGATTTTCTCCATCGATGACCGCAGCCTGGAGGCGACCGTCGTAAAACTGCTAACCGAACGGAAGCAAACGCTCGCGGTCGCCGAATCCTGCACGGGCGGATATCTCGCTCACCGCATCACGAACGTCCCCGGCTCGTCCGCCGTTTTTTTGGCGGGATATGTGACCTACGGCAACGTGGCTAAGACGGAAATCCTGGGAATCGACCCCCGGCTTGTTTCAGAACACGGAGCGGTGAGCGAAGAGGTGGCGCGCGCGCTCGCCGAAGGCGTGAGGCAGGAAGCGAACGCCACCTTCGGTCTGGCTACAACCGGCATGGCGGCGCCGTACCACGGCCCGAGCGCGAAGCCGGTCGGGACTGTGTTTGTCGCCCTGGCCACCGAGGGCGCGGCGACGACGGTCAAAATGTTTCGATTCCCCGATGACAGGCAAACCTTCAAGGATCTAACGACGCAAAATGCCTTGGAAATGTTGCGACGGATGCTGCTTTAGAAGATCGAGCGCTCGATCCACCTATGGGTCTACCCGCACCGGCGTACCTACCTTGACGTGCGCGTAGAAGGCCGCAGCGGCCGGCTCTGGCATGCGGACGCAGCCGTGCGACGCGGGGTAGCCCGGAAGAATCCCGACATGCATTCCGACGCCTTCCCCGGTCAGGCGCATGAACCATTTCATCGAAGCTCCGACGAAATGCGTGCCGCTGGGCGCTGAATCAATGCGGGCACTGACGCCACCGCGAACGGTCCGGCCCTTCGCGTCCTTGTAATCGCCGTAAAGGCTCGAGTGATGGTCCTTGTCCTTCTCCAGAACGGTAAAGCTACCGTTGGGCGTGGTATGGCCGCGTTTTCCCGAGGAGATCGGACTGTCGATCGCGATTTCTTCGCCTGTCATCAAGTAGGCGCGCTGCTTGGTCAGGGAAACAATCACGTGTGCGTTATCCGGGGTGACCTGCTGGAGAATGGCAGCGTTTGTGGTGATGCCCGGCTGAGCTTTGATCAGGTCCGCCGCCTTTTTCATCGGCTGATTAGGAGGAGCCGTGGGTGCGGTACTGGGCGCAGTCTTCGAACGGTTTTTCTGGAGCGGAGTTGCCTGCGCCGCAGGAGTCGGCGCGACTTTGGGCGGCGGAGTGCGGCGCGGAATTTGCCCGAGAGCTGCGTCGCAGCCGAGAAAAAGGAGCGCGGCGACAAGGGTGGATCGAAGGATGGAAGAAATCACAGGTTCAACTTTGGACGTACGTATTGATTCGGGCGAGCCAGCCTGGGAGCCAGCGCGATTCGTGCCGCTCCGGTGGCGCGTTACGAACACGAGTAGTGAGCACTTTTCCAGCGGATTCCGCAAAGCTTTTTACAGCGGAGTGGCCCGAACCTGCCTCAGACATGCCTTCGAGGACTTGCAACAGGCCCCAACCTTCTCCCGCATAGCGCTCGCTCGCAAGCACCCCTTCCCCTTTGAAATTGACGTAATCGACCAACGCGTAACATCCCATGGACGAGGCCGCCACGCGGTCGAATTGCTGCTGGAGCTGCGCGCGTTTCGAGGCCGGCGCTGCGGCGAGCATTTTCGGCAGGGCCTGCTGAAGGCGCTCCACCAGAAACTCCGCCTGGAGATCCAGCGTTCCGGCGAGAAACTGGCGCAAAGCTTTCATCGAGTCCGTCTGGCTGGACTGGTTGAATTCGGTGCGGGAATTCCAAGGGCAATCTCCGGCCGCTCGCAGGAATTCGGGCAGCTTCGCACCGTGGCCAGCGGCGAATTGGAGGAACTTCGGGAAACTCTCGTCGAACGGCCCGCGCGCTCCTTTTGGGTACCAGATGAAGTGACCGATCCCGAGAGATGCGAAGTTTTCGCCCGCATTCCAGGAGGTAAGCCCTGCGACAGTCCCACCACATTCGTTTTGCCAGATCCGTTTGCCGATGCGTCGGGTATCGGCGGGTGAGAGGTTGACCGCGGCGGTAGCGTTCGAGGCCAAAAGGAGCGCTGGAACGATCCAGAACCAGGATCGCGCCGGGGTCCGGCCCCGCCTTGACGATCGAATTTTATTCATTAGCGTGGCTGTTCCCGCGGCGCCCGGCCTCGAAATCGTAACAGCGCCCGCCTCCATTATGCTTATGAATCGTCTCATTATTTGCCTGGCCGCCATTTTCGTTGCCTCCATTGGTTTAGCGCAGGTTAAAACGCAACTCAAAGATCAAAAGGACAAGGCGAGCTACAGCATCGGCCACGATATCGGGTCCACTTTCAAAAAGCAGAATGTCGAGCTGAATCTGGACGCCATGCTGGCGGGAATGAAGGATGCGCTCGCGGGCAAGGACCCGGTCCTGACCAAGGAAGAGCGCGACAAGACCCTTGAGGCCTTTCAAAAAGAAATGCTGGAAAAACAAGCGGCCCTAAGCAAAGCAGCGGCGGACAAAAACCTGGCCGACGGCGAGAAATTCCTGGCGGAAAACAAGAAAAAGGAAGGCGTGAAAACCACCGCCAGCGGGTTGCAATATAAGGTTCTGAAAGAAGGCGACGGCCCATCCCCGAAAGAGACAGACATGGTCGTGACTAATTACAAAGGGACGTTGCTCGATGGGACGGAGTTCGACAGTTCCTACAAGCGCAATGAGCCGGCGACCTTCCCTGTTAATCGCGTCATCAAAGGCTGGACCGAAGCGCTTCAGCTCATGAAGGTCGGCTCCAAGTATCAGCTCTTTATTCCTTCCAGTCTCGCTTATGCGGAGCGGGGAGCGGGCCGGGAGATCGGGCCAAATTCGACGCTGATTTTCGAGGTGGAACTACTGAGCATCAAGCCGCCGGAACCGAAAGCGGACGCGGTTCCTCCGGTGCCGTCACCGGGCGCGCCGAATACCGCCCAGCCCACCCATAATGCGACCGTCGTCCCCCTCCCGACGCTAAAGCCAACCGCCACGCCTGTGCCGGTCCCGACCGCGACCCCTCCGCCGCAGCCCAGGTAAGAGCTCGCGGGCCGGACTTTATCGGCGTTGCTCTGCTGGTTCCCAGGCCAGCCGCGGAGCGTCGCCCCAAAGGTCTTCCAGACTGTAGAACTCTCGTTTTTCGCGATGAAAAACGTGGACGATTACCTGCATGTAATCCAGCACGATCCATTGGCTTGCGGGGAATCCGTCGACGGAAACTGCGCGAACGCCATGATCGGCCTTGAGACGATTTTCGATCTCGCCCGCGATGGCTTTCAGGTGGGGCTCCGAGGTCCCTGAGCAAATCACGAAAAAATCAGTGAAGGTCGAAATGCCTCGGAGATCGAGGACGATGAGTTCCTCCGCCTTTTTGTTCGCCGCGAGTTCGGCGCAAGTTTTGGCTAGATTTTCGGCGGTTATTTTTGCGGCTCCCGGTAAAGCTGGCGGTCGGAGATAATTTCCTCCACTGCCGGCGGTACGAAGTAACGAATGGAACGTCCGGTGGCAACCCTGTTTCTGATATTCGTCGCGGAAATATCCAGATGCCGGCGGATGGCGGGATAGGGGTGGACGGTGTCGAGACCGGTACGATCGAGCACCACGAACTGCACCATCTGCGACAGCTCCGTGAACCGGTGCCAGGTCGAGAGACGCGGGACGTTATCCGCGCCAACCAAAAAGAAGAAGTCCGCGGAAGGCTCGCGCGTGCGCAAGAGCTCGATCGTTTCGACGGCAAAGGAGGGCGCCGGCCTTTCCAGCTCCAGCGCATCCAGACAAAAGCGCGGCTCGCCTGCGATCGCGGCGCGCACCATCTCCAGGCGGATTTCCCCTGGCGTCGGCTCACGCTCCAGTTTGTGCGGCGAGATCGAGGCCGGAATAAAGAGCAGCTCGTCGAGCCGCAGCGTTTCGAGCGCATCCCGCGCGAGGATTAAATGGCCGTGATGGATCGGATCGAAGGTGCCGCCGAAGATGCCGATCTTTTTCAAAGTGCCAGTTACTCTGTTGTCATTCCGGGCGCAGTCGAGGAATCTCTCGCTTTTTCCAGAAGATAATCGAGAGATTCTTCGCCTCCGCTGCGCTTCGCTCAGAATGACAAATAAGACAAATTCGCTCGGTCAACTGATCCTGACCGGAGTTCCTGGATACGAGCTCGACTCCGAGACGACGGACTTGTTTCGGCGCGTCCAGCCGGGTGGTTTCATTCTTTTTGGCCGCAACATCAAAAGTGCGGTGCAGCTCCGGAAGTTGATCGATGATCTGCGCGACCTGAGCGAGATCGAGCCGATCATCACGATCGATCAGGAAGGCGGCCGCGTTTCACGGCTGCGCCTGATCGGGAACGAACCGCCCAACGCGCAACAGCTGCGCGACCGGGACGATCTGGAACTGGTGCGACGTCACGGTGAAATCACCGGCCGGCTTCTGCGCCTTTTCGGTTTCAACCTCGATCTCTGTCCGGTGCTCGACCTTTCGTTCGACGACGAGGCGGACAATTCGCTGCGTGGGCGGTGTTACGGGAAGAGTGTGGAACAGGTCGTTAGGCTGGCTGGCACTTTCAACGACGCGATGAGGGAGCAGGGGATTTTGAGCTGCGGGAAACATTTTCCCGGGTACTCGGCGGCCACGGTCGACGCACATCATGATCTTCCGACGATCGATCGCTCCCGCGCGCAGTTGGATAAGGAAGAACTGGCGGTGTTCCGGCAATTCGTCACGCGAGTGGACAGCATGATGATCTGTCACGGCTGGTATCCGTCCTTCAATTCGGCGCGAACCCCGGCGTCGTTGTCCCCTGAGATCGTGACCAACTTGCTCCGGGATGAATTTGGCTTCGACGGCCTGATCATGACCGACGATCTCGATATGGGTGCGATCCTGAACGAATATGGTTTGGAGGAAACCATCCGGCTTGCGATTGCGGCGGGAAACGATTGGGTCATGATTTGTCACCGCGTCGATTCGATCGATGAAGTGCATCGCACCCTGGGCCAGCTGCCCGCCGCGCAAATTGAGCGGGCGCTCGAAAGTGTCGCGCGCACCAAGACAAACCTGGCCGCGCCGCATCCGTTCTCGGAATCGGCCTTCCACAAGATCGACGACAGCATCCTGGACTTGCGCGTCGCCGTGCTGGGCGAGGAAGAGGCGGCGAAGCGAAGTCCCGAGGACGGGAAGCGTTCGCCGGTCGAGACGTATTGACGTTACGCCCGGCGATTGACGGAACTTCGCTCCCCTCATACCATTCGCGCGTGCAAGGGGAACTGGAACAGTTGCTCGTCCTTCAGGAACGGGAACAAAAGATCAGGCAAATCCAAACGGAAATAAAGAGCCTGCCGCTCCAGCGCCAGAATCTGGAGGCGCAGCTCGCGGCCAGCGCTGCTGCCATGGGCGCGCTCAAGAGCAAGGCGCAGCATCTCGAGATGGACCGCAAGACCCTTGAGCTCGATGCGGGCACGCGGCGAGAAAGCATCAACCGCTTGAAGACCCAGCAATACGAGACGCGCAAGAACGAAGAGTTCCGCGCCATGGCGAATGAGATTGAGCGCTACGAAAAGGAAATCCAGGCGATCGAGGACAAGGAACTGGATCTAATGGAGCAGGCTGAGAGGCTCAAGGTCGAAGTCAGCGCGGAAGACAAGAAAAGCTTGAGCGCGCGCGAATCGATCGGGCGCCAGATGAGCGATCTGGAAGAGAAAGCGAAGGCGCTCAATGCGCGTCTGGCCGAGCTAACCGCTCAACGACAGGAGCTGGCCGCGAAAATCGACGAGGATTTGCTCAGTAAATTCGAGCGGCTCTTTGCCAGCAAAGGGGACTCCGCCATCGTGGCCCTGGAGCATGAAGTCTGCACGGGCTGCCACATGAAGATTACGACGCAGACGGCGCACCGCGTAAGGAACGGCAAGGAAATCGTGAGCTGCGAGCAGTGCGGCCGGATTCTCTACGCAGCCTGACACAAGGACGCCCAATTTCCGATTTGGCCGGGCGGATTAGCAAAGGCCGTGCTTTAGCGATTTGTTAGGTCGCCGCCCTTACTCACCGGGTACGGTAAAATAAAACTTGGAGCCGGATCCTTCTTTGCTTTCGACGCGCACGCGCCCGCCGTGAGCTTCAACGAAGGTCTTAACAATCGCCAGACCAAGACCCAATCCGCCCGCCTCCGCGGAGCCGGGTTCCAGTTCGTCGAACACTCTTTCAAGCTGGGCTTGCGGGAACCCTACTCCATTGTCACTCACCCAACATTCTACGCCCTCTTCCGTATCCAGTGCTCGCGCTCCGATGATTACCTTCCCGCGGGGGGTATGTTTGATCGCGTTGGCAATCAAGTTCTGAAAGATGCGCCGCATGAGACTGGCATCTGCGAAGATTGTCAGGTGATGAGGCACCTTGTTCAGCAACTGAGTGCTACCGGTCCCTGCGACAGGGCGAAGATCGTGAATTAGCGCTTGCACTACCGGCCATAAGTCAAAATGGCGGCGCTCCAGTTTGACACCCGTTTCGGTGCGAAGATTTGTATTCTCCTCAATGATTTTTTCCACCAACAGGTGAAGCTGCTGGACGTTCCGGCCCAGGCTTTTCAACATTTGGGCAGTTTCAGCGCGGGCAGTTCGTTCCTCGAACGACACCTCCAGGACTCGCGTCGCGAGAGAGATGGCGTTCAACGGAGTGCGAAGATCGTGGGCCACGAAAGCGAGATACTCTTCCCGGCGCTTTTGCACTTCCAGGGCCTGATGCGTTGCATACGTCTGCAAGGCCAGGCCGATCGCCTGGTCGAAGACGCGGTTTAGAACGTGGAACGGTTCGCCCTGCAAAATCAAACCGTTTTTGTCGGCCAGATCATGAATGCAGCCGCGCAGGATGTTGTATTCAGCAACAACCTCCTGAATGTCGAATGCTTCCTGGAGACGTTGCAATCCGTGAGCCGGCGGACTGGCTTCGACCAGCGCTTCGGGAATAGTTTGGAGAGGGTCAGTTCTTAGCGCGGCGACTAATTCCTCCAGAAAGAGCGGAATGTGATCGTTCAGCACCGGGACGTCGAGGTTGCGAGCCGAAGGAAGTTCCCGGACTTGTTGCCGCCAGCTCGAGAGCAAAGCGTCGCGTTCCTGCCCGATCAGTGCTGCCAATCTATCGAGAGTGTCGATGTTCATCTCCCCGGAGCTTGTTCACCGCTTTTCGGGGCTTGGCAATATGCAAAATGCCGGAAGCCTCGCGGTCAGTCCGTCTCACTCGCCGTGCCCGTGTCCGCGGGTGACGTTAAAGCTATCGCGGCCGGTGTAATTCTGATGCGGGTCCTGATTCCCTGGGTTGCGTCTACCGGCACTACATCAAGCCGACCGGATCGAAGAGGGAATGAGTTATACGTTGAAGCGGAACTCGACGACGTCGCCGTCTTTGACGACGTAATCTTTTCCTTCGATCCGCAGCTTGCCGGATTCACGCGCCTTGGCGAAGGAACCTAACGAGACGAGGTCGTCGAAGTGGACGGTTTCCGCAGCGATGAAGCCGCGCTCGAAATCGGAATGGATCACGCCCGCGGCCGCTGGCGCTTTGTCGCCGGCGCGGATCGTCCAGGCGCGCGTCTCTTTTTCTCCGGTGGTCAGATAGGTGCGCAGGCCGAGGAGATGATAGACCGCGCGAATGAGCGCGCTCACACCGCTGCCGGCCACGCCGAGATCGCGCAAATATTCCTGTGCTTCCGCTTCGCTTAAGTCCACCAGCTCGCTCTCGATCTGCGCGCTAATCACGACGGCCTCGGTCGCGAAATGATTGCGAGCGTATTCCTGCACCGCGCGCACGTGTTGCAACGCCGCGTTCGTCGCGTCCTCCTGGGCGATGGCCGCGAGGTCGGACTCGCCGACGTTGCATGCGAAAAGAGTAGGCTTCGAGCTGAGCAGGAAAAAATCGCGGGCCACCATCTTCTCCTCATCGGTCAACTCCATGGTGATGGCTGGCTTGCCCGCGTCGAGGTGGGGCAGAAGCTGGTCGATGACCGCGACCTCTGCCTTCGCCGTTTTCGAGCCGGCGCGGACCTCCTTTTGCAACCGATCGTGGCGCTTCTGGAGCGAAGCGAGATCGGCCAAAACCAGCTCGGTATTGATCACCTCGATGTCGCGCACGGGATCGATTGTGCCGCTGACATGATGAATATCCGCGTTCTCGAAACAGCGGACCACCTGCACGATCGCGTTGACTTCACGAATGTGACTGAGGAACTGGTTGCCGAGGCCTTCGCCCGCGCTCGCGCCTTTGACCAGGCCCGCGATGTCCACGAACTCGATCGCCGCCGGGATGATCTTTTGCGAGTGCGAAAGTTTCGAGAGCGTTTCGAGTCGCGGATCGGGCACGGTCACGACGCCTAGATTCGGGTCGATCGTGCAGAAAGGGTAGTTCGCCGCCTGCGCCTTTCGCGTGCGCGTGACAGCGTTAAAAAGCGTGGACTTCCCGACATTCGGCAGTCCAACAATTCCGGCGCTCAACATAGGCGCGGACGGTAAGGCCACCGCTTGTCACTTGCAATCCGGAGCCAGGTCGCGGTGGTGCAAAAACTTGTTTGGCAATCGGAAGTGCGGCGGTGAATAGTGGCGCGTCGTGAGCGGGCCGTAGCACAGCTTGGTAGTGCGCTTGAATGGGGTTCAAGAGGTCGCGGGTTCGAATCCCGCCGGCCCGATTTTTTCTCACGTGGGCTGAGACAGCTATGAAATATCGACGGCTCGGGAAATCGGGACTTCAGGTGAGCGAACTTTCGTTCGGGGCCTGGGTGACCTTCGCGCAGCAAATCACGGAAAAGACGGCGGAGAAATTGATGACGATCGCGTACGACGCGGGCGTGAATTTCTTCGACAACGCCGAGGCCTACGCGAGCGGCAAAGCTGAGATCGTGATGGGACGGATTCTGAAAAGACGAGGCTGGGGGCGGGATACTTTCCTGGTTTCGAGCAAGGTTTTCTGGGGTGGCGATCTTCCAAACCAGGAAGGACTGAGCCGCAAACACGTGATCGAAGCCTGCCACGCAGCTTTGCGGCGGCTGCGGGTCGATTATCTCGATCTCTATTTCTGCCATCGGCCCGACCCCAACACGCCGATTGAAGAAACGGTGCGCGCGATGAGCGATCTCGTCGCGCAGGGCAAGGTCCTGTATTGGGGCACGTCGGAATGGAGTGCGAAGGAAATCATGGAAGCGCATCGGAGCGCGCGTGAGCTTGGGCTGGTGCCACCGACGATGGAGCAGCCGCAATACAACATGTTTCATCGAGAAAAAGTGGAAAAGGAATTCGCGCCGCTTTACCAGCGTTTCGGCCTCGGCACCACGATCTGGTCGCCGCTCGCGTCCGGACTTCTGACCGGGAAATACAATGAAGGCGATCCCGGCGGGACGCGGATCTCGTTGAAAGATTACGAGTGGTTGCGGGAAGAATTTGAGACACAGGAAGCGCGGAAGCGCCTGGCCAAGGTGAAAAGGCTGGCAGCGGTCGCGACCGATCTTGGAACGACGTTACCGCAGCTCGGGCTCGCCTGGTGCCTGAAGAATCCGCACGTGAGCACCGTCATCACCGGCGCATCGAAGCCGAAGCAGGTGAAGGAAAACATGAAAGCTGGAGACCTCGTCGACAAGCTCGACCAGAAGGTGATGAAAAAGATCGAAGGGATCTTGCGGAACAAGCCGGCTTAACCGTTCCAGCTGGAGAGAAACGCATCGACGAGCTCGGGCAATTCGTCGCTGTAGCCGCCTTCGAGAATCGCGCCCGATGGAATATCCGTTTCGCGAAGCCATTGTCCGAAAGTCGCGAAATCTTCCGGCTCGAGTGTCATCTCGGTGATCGGGTCCCCGGCGTAGGCATCGAAGCCGGCGGAGACGAGCAACAGGTCCGGCTTGAACCCGATCAGCTCATCCAGCGCGCGCCTCACCTCGGCGACGTGCTTCGCTCGCGGAGTGAGCGGCGCGACCGGGAAGTTGTGAACGTGGCCGAACGACCTCGTGCCCGTGCCTGGATAACCCGGGAATTGATGGATCGATGCGAACGCGATTCGCGGATTGTTTGCCACGACGTCTTCCGTCCCGTTGCCGTGATGCGCGTCGAAATCCCAGATGGCTGCGCGTTGCGCGCCGTTTTGGAGGGCGTCGAGCGCAGCGATCGCGATGTGGCTGAAGTAACAAAACCCCATGGCGCGATCTCGCGTCGCGTGATGGCCGGGCGGTCGCATCAAACTGAAGGCGCGACGATTTCCCATGGCCGCGCGCGCCACCTCGACGCCGGCTCCCGCCGCTCTTGCGGCGTGTTCATAAATTCCCGGTAGCGCCGCAGTGTCCGCATCGAAGGCCTCCGTCGCCGTCTTGACGCGGTCCACGTGAGCCCTCGTATGCGCGAGGAGCAGCATCTCTTCCGTCGCCGCTGTCGGAGTTCGCCATTCCCAATCGGCATGGCGGCTTTGTAAAAGCGGAACAGTCCCGCGAATCCGCTCCGGCCGTTCCGGATGGCCAGGCTGGGTGTATTCCGCGCATCGCGGATCGTGAAAAATAATCATGGCGAAGTTTACTTTTGCGACGCAGGTCGCGGAAAGGCGCGCTGGTATTGCGGCGGGATGTTGATCTCAGCTTTCAACCTAGACGCGGCATGAATACCCCAATTCGGATCGCGCAAAAACTCGCGCGCGAGAAGCACCATGTCGGCTTCTCCGGTCCGAATGATTTGATCGGCCTGCTCGGGTTCGGTGATCATTCCGACCGCCGCCGTGGCAATGCCGGCTTCACCGCGAATGCGCGCGGCGAAAGGAACCTGGTAACCTGGCCCGACTGGAATGTGTGCCTTCGGAACCGCGCCGCCCGACGAGCAATCGATCAGATCGACGCCCAGTGTTCTCAGCTCTTTCGCCAGCGCGACTGATTGTTCGATGTCCCATCCGCCTTCCGTCCAATCGGTGGCGGAAATGCGGACGAAAAGCGGGAAGCGCTCGGGCCAGACCTTGCGGACCGCGCCGACCACCTCCATCACCGCGCGCGTGCGATTTTGGAAGGAGCCGCCGTATTGATCTGTGCGCTGATTGCTCAAGGGCGAGAGAAAGCTGTGGAGCAAATAGCCGTGGGCCGCGTGGATCTCGATGACTTTCGCGCCGGCGTCCAGCGCTCGCCGGGCCGCATCGGCAAACGCCTGCACGACGCGAGCGATTCCGGCGTTGTCCAATTCTTCCGGGACAATGTCGTCCGGCGAAAACGGCAGCGGGCTTGGAGCGAAAATCGGCCGCCAGCCGCCGTCGCCTTCAGACACGACATGCTCACCGGTTTTCCAAGGTGCGGCAGTGCTCGCCTTGCGGCCGGCGTGCGCGAGCTGCATGCTGGCAATCGCACCCTGACCTTCGATGAAGCGGAAAATGCGCGCGAGCATCTCGATGTGCGCGTCTTTCCAAAGCCCCAGGTCCTCTGGGCTGATCCTTCCCTCCGGCAGGACCGCGGTCGCCTCCGTGAAGACGAGCGCCGCGCCGCCTACGGCACGACTGCCCAGGTGCACGAAATGCCAGTCGTTCGCGAAGCCATCGTCGCTTGAGTACTGGCACATGGGCGAGACGCCGATGCGATTGCGGAAACGAACGTCCCGAATTTGGAGCGGCGCGAATAAATGGGCGGCGTTATCAGTCATGCTTGGTCTGAATCTCGGTCGGGATGGAATCTAGTCGCATGTGCAGGCTGCGCGAGTGAGGGACTGTGGGTAATCGCTTGTTTTTTCGATTCGGGCCGCACACGTTCTGGCGATGAAATTTCTTTTTCCGGTTCTCTTAAGCTGCTCGCTGGCGCTGGCGCTTTCCTCCGCTCAGGGCGCCGTTGCGCTGGAATGGGAGCCGCAAGCCAACATGGATCATCAATTGTTTCCCTCCATGATCATTGCGACCGCCTCGGTGCGTCCGATTGAAGCGGATGACGCGGAAGCGAAGCAACCGGACCCCTATCTCCTCGGTGAGCGGTTCGGGTTGATCGGAGTTTCCATCAAGCACGCCGGCGCAGACGCGAAGGTGAAGGTGACAGTGAAAGAGAACGATCTCATGGCGGCGACGACCTGGGAGGGCGTTTTGCCGGAGGCGAACCACGATTACTACGTCGCGCCGAAAGTGAACTACAAGTTCGAGAAACTTCGCAGCATGACCCAGCAGATGCCACTGAACGTCACCTTTGCCGTCGAGGTAGATGGAGAATCCGCCGGCGAAAAGCACGAGACCTTGCAGGTGCGTTCAATCAACGACTGTCCGTATTCGGTCACGAACGAAGAAGAAACGCTCAACGACGAGAACTTCATCGCCGGTTCAGCCGATCTCGGCTGGATGTTCGCCGCGTATGTGAACGAGAACCATCCCCAGATCGACAAGATCCTCCAGGAAGCGCTGGCGACGAAGATTGTAGACGCCTTCGGGGGATATCAGGTCGCCGAGCCGGCAGACGTCGTGAAGCAGGTTTTCGCCATCTGGTCTGCGCTTCAGAAGCGCGGGATCAAATACAGTTCCACCACCACCACGCCCGGCGGGTCGCAGCTCGTGAACAGCCAGTATGTCCGTTTCATCGACCAATCGCTCACGAACACGCAGGCGAACTGTGTCGATGGCAGCGTGCTTTTCGCTTCCATTCTGCGGAAGGTCTCCATCAATCCGTTTCTGGTTACCATTCCCGGCCACATGTATGTCGGTTTCTATCTCGATCCCGATAAGACGCAGTTCATCGGTCTCGAAACCACCGCGCTCGGGGTCGCTGACGCCACCGACAAGGAGCGCGACGATGATCCGGCCGCGCTGAAGAAGTTAAGAAAGAAGCTCGACGAAAAAGTCCGCGCGGAGAAGGACTGGAAGACTTTCGCGAAAGCGATCCAAATCGGCGCCGATGACCTCAAGAAAAACAAGGAGCAGTTCGCGGGGCCCGATGCGACCTACCAACTGATCGACCTCGACGATGCGCGCAGCAAGGGCATTATGCCCTTGCCGTTCACGGCCGGACCGTAGCGACCATGCTGAACGGCCAGAAAATCGTCGTCGTCATGCCCGCGTATAACGCGGCCCGCACCTTGCGACGTACCTACGACGAAGTCATGGCCCAGGAAATCGTGGATCTCGTCATCCTGGTCGATGACGCCAGTAACGATGATACCGTGGCCATTGCCCGCGAACTCCCCCGCGTGCAGGTGGAAGTGCACCCGACGAATCGCGGCTACGGCGGTAACCAGAAGACCTGCTATCGCCTCGCGCTCGCCGCCGGGGCCGACATCGTGGTGATGATTCACCCCGACTATCAATACACGCCGCAGCTCCTCCCCGCGCTGGCCTCGCTCGTGGCGAGCGGGCTATATCCTTGCATGCTGGCCTCGCGCATCCTCGGTGGCGGCGCGCTTCGGGGCGGCATGCCGGTCTGGAAATATTTTTCGAACCGCCTGCTCACCCTGGTCGAGAACGTTCTGCTTGGCGCGAAGCTCTCCGAGTATCACACCGGCTACCGGGCTTTCACGAGGAGTTTGCTCGAGCGGTTGCCGCTGGAAAAAAACTCCGACGACTTTGTTTTCGACAATCAGATTCTGGCCCAGGTGCTTTGGCTTGATTGCCCCATCGGTGAAGTGACCTGTCCGGCTAAGTATATGCCCGAAGCCTCGTCGATAAATTTTCGCCGCAGCGTTCGCTACGGTTTTGGCTGCCTTCGTACGGCCTTTGCCTATCGTTTGGCGAAACTGCGTGGCAGCGGCCACCTCTTCCCTCCACGCTAGGAAATGAAAGAAAGCGTCTTAAAAACCGGACAACATCCCGGCGAACAGAAACGCCGCGTGAAGCTGGTTCTTTTTCTCGTCTTCCTGATCGCTCCTCTTCTCAGCGGCTGTGGGGGTGGTTGGCAGCAAGACCACGACACGCACCAGGATCAGATCCGGCCCGCCGTCGAGGGAACCGGGCAGACTAGTGCCGCGGATGATTCCGGAAGTCACGTGTAGTGGCACTCCGTGTCTCTCCGCTTGACTCGTCACTGGTCACTCGTCACTTATCACGTCCTCATCCGCGCGATTAGCTCAGTGGTAGAGCGCTTGCTTCACACGCAAGAAGTCGCAGGTTCGAACCCTGCATCGCGCACCATCTCCCGGTCATCGTTTCTCTGAACTGGTAGGGACGGCGCGCTGCGCCGTCCGAATAGCACCGCACTCTCCTTCCCCAGCACCGCTTGCCCATCAATGGCAGGCATTCTATTAAGAAGGATGTCCGAACATAAAATGACGCTGACCTGGAAGCGCGCCACGCCCGACTTCCAGTACCAAACTTACAATCGCGATCACACCTGGAAATTCGATGGCGGCCACGAGATGGAAGCCACTGCCGCGCCGGCATATCTAGGGAATCCGAAAAACGTCGATCCGGAGGAAGCGTTTGTCGCTTCGCTCTCAAGCTGCCACATGCTCACCTTCCTGGCGGTGGCCTGCAAAAAGAAGTTCATGCTCGACGAATATTCCGACGACGCGGTCGGTCACATGGAGAAAAACGAGAGCGGCAAACTCGCGATCACGCGAGTGGAGCTGCATCCGAAGCTAAAGTTTTCCGGCGATCTGCAACCCACGGAGCAGGAGCTCGACGAGATGCATCACTTCGCTCACGAAAACTGTTTCATCGCGAACTCGGTCAAGACCAAGGTCACGGTCGAGAAATAGTGGCGCAAGTTTGTAACTTGCGATGATCTGCAACTCGAAAAGTTGCGCCGCAATAAAGAAATGAGCGAGAAGACCGACCCGCAGCGCATGGAGCGAATCGTCAGCTTGTGCAAGCGGCGGGGGTTCGTTTTTCAATCGAGCGAAATCTACGGCGGGCTGAATGGTTGCTGGGATTACGGCCCGCTTGGCGTGGAGCTAAAGCGCAATCTGAAGGACTATTGGTGGCGCGTCATGGTGCGCGAGCGCGACGACGTGGTCGGAATGGACGGTTCCATCCTGACCCATCGGGCGGTCCTGAAGGCGAGCGGTCATGAAGAGACCTTCAGCGATCCGATGGTGGATTGCCGGACCTGCAAGGCGCGGCTCCGCGCCGATCAACTGCCCGAGAAACACGGCGTGAAGCAATGTCCCAATTGCGGGGGCAAGGATCTGACCGAGGCGCGTCCATTCAATTTGATGTTCTCGACTCAGATGGGCGCATCCGCCGATCCGGAATCGATCGCATATCTGCGGCCGGAAACAGCGCAGTCGATTTTCGTGCAATTCAAAAACGTGCTCGATACGTCGCGGAAGAAATTGCCATTCGGTATCGCGCAGATCGGTAAGGCGTTTCGGAACGAGATCAACCCGCGGAATTTCACTTTCCGGTCGCGCGAGTTCGAGCAAATGGAGCTGGAATATTTTTGCCGGCCGGAGCAGGGGATGGAGTTGCTCGAATATTGGAAGGACGAGCGGCTTAAGTTTTACGAAAACATCGGCATCCCGCGGGACAAGCTCCACGTGCTGACGGTGCCCGACGCGGACCGCGCCTTTTATTCGAAGGGGACTTACGACATCGAATATGAATTTCCGTTCGGGATGCAGGAGCTGGAAGGCGTGGCCTACCGGACCGACTACGATTTGAAACAGCACCAGGAGGCGAGCGGGAAACCGCTGGATTATTTCGACGAGGAAACGAAACAGCGCTTTATCCCGCACGTGATCGAGCCCAGCGCGGGCGTGGATCGGACCGTGCTCGCGCTGCTCTGCAACGCCTACGACGAGGAGACCGTGACGGACGAGAAGGGGAAGCGCGAGACGCGCATTGTTTTGCGTTTTCATCCGCGCATGGCGCCGATCAAGGTGGGCGTGTTTCCTCTGCTGAAGAACAACGCGCAACTGGTGGCGAAGGCGCGGGAGATCCAGGCGGCGCTGCGACCGCACATGAATGTTTTCTACGACGAAACGGGCGCGATCGGCCGGCGCTACCGGCGACAGGACGAAGCGGGCACGCCGTTCGGCCTCACGGTGGATTTTGAGACGCTGGGCGAAAAGGACGCGGGCCTGCTCGATACCGTCACGTTGCGGCATCGCGATTCGATGAAGCAGGAACGGATCAAGATCAGCGAGCTTTTGAGTTTTCTCCTTCCGCTCGTGCAATGAAGTGAACGGGCCTCGTGATTTTCGCTTTCGTTGTTCGGAATTTTAGATGGCTCGCCAAGTTACCGGGCGCCCCGCAGCTGTTTGATGCGGCGCTGCTAGTCTCAACGGCATTGTTTTCTCCCAGCCGTTCGCGAGCAATCAGTGCGGTGGAGAGGCAGGCGCAGCGTTTACCGGAAGTGAGTTTGGGAATCCATCGCTACGGCGGTATCGGCTTCTTCGTTCGGGGAAAAGAGATGAGTCACATTCACGGCAACGGCTTGCTAGATTGTTGGGTGGGTCGGGCGAACCGCGATCGATTGGTGCGCGAAAATGGCGGCGTGACGGCTCATCATCTGTTTCCGCAATCGGGTTGGATCAGCTTTTTCGTTCGTGGACCAGGCGAGGTTGAGCGGGCGCTCGAGCTGATTCAAATTGCCTGCGCCCATCGCGAGAAGGCTGAAGAATGAACCTCGAAAGCTTCCGGGAGTATTGCCTGAAGAAACCGGCGGCGACTGAGTCGACGCCGTTCGGGCCCGACAACATTGTCTTCAAGGTCGGAGGCAAAATGTTTGCCCTCGCGGCGCTCGATGAAGTGCCGCCGGCCGCTAATTTGAAATGCGACCCCGACCTCGCGCTGGAATTGCGGGATCGCTACGAGCAAGTCCAGCCGGGTTACCACATGAACAAAAAGCATTGGAACACGGTCGTGCTCGATGGCGTGATTCCGGAGAACGAAATCAGGAAGATGATCGATCATTCCTACGATTTGGTAGTGCAGAGTTTGCCGAAGGCGAAACGAGAGAGGCTGGGAAAGTAGCGCGAGTTTCCAGCTTGCGCCCAAAGCAAGAACGCAAGCTGAAGCTCGCGCTACTTTGCGGAAGTCACGTTGCGCAGCTGAATTTCGCCGACGTCGAGATGAAGGGCTTCGCGGGCCACGCTCAGGAAATTGTCCGGCGGATCGGTCAGGGCGACTTGCAGCTTGCCGCCGCCAGTTTCCGAGGTGTGCAGGTTCTCGCTGACCAAAAGATCGCGAACGGCATTCGCGCAGTTTTGGGCGGAATCCACCAGCGCAATCGCGTCCCCGAGAAGGCGCGCCATGGCTTTGCGCAAAAGCGGATAATGCGTGCAGCCGAGCACCAGCGTGTCGATCCCTTCGTCCACCAACGGACCGACATATTGCATGATGATCTGGTCGGTGATCGGAGCCTCCAGCCAGCCTTCTTCAATCAGAGGCACCAGAAGCGGACACGCGCGAGCGCTTACGCGGATCTCGGAGTTGAGAGAGCGGAGCGCCCGCTCGTAGGCGCCGCTCTTGATCGTCGCGCGCGTTCCGATCACGCCCACGTGTCCGGAGCGAGTCGCGGCCACCGCGGCCTGCGCGCCCGGTAAAATAACTCCTGTGACCGATACAGGGACGTTCTCCGTTAACTGGGAAAGCGCGACGGCGGAGGCCGTATTGCAAGCGACCACGACAGTCTTGGCATTTTCCTCAAGGAGGATGGCTGCGATCTCGAGACTGTAACGCTGCACCGTGGACGCGCTTTTCCCGCCGTAGGGCACGCGCGCGGTATCGCCGAGATAGAAGATAGACTCGTTAGGCAGGACCGTTCGCAGCGCGCTGACTACGGTCAAACCGCCAATCCCGGAATCAAAGACGCCGATGGGCTGCGATTTTTTTTGGGCGGAACCGCCCTGGTTGGTCGAATTACTCACCGGGATTGATCGAAATGGAAGGTGGATGAAAAGGATTTGGGGTGATCGGCTTCTCGGAAACGAGTGGCTCGCTGATGGAACGCGAGTGCGCCGGTAAATTTGTTTTTGCGACCGCGAAGTTCGCCCCGGCGCGGTAATTCACGGCCGCATTGTAATTTTGAACGCCCTGCGCGATGGCGAGCCCGAGCTGTTGGCGATACTGAGCCGTGGCGATGCGTTGTCCTTCCGCCGGGTCGCTGATGAAACCGCCTTCCAGCAAAACCGCCGGAATTTTCACGTCGCGCAACACGTGAAAGCGGGCATGCCTGACGCCGCGATCGAAGACGGGAACCTTCGACAAGACGGAAGCATGAATGGATGCGGTCAGCGCGATGTTCTGCCCGTCGAGAGCGTTGCCGGCGTGTCGGGCCAGATCCACGGCCGAGCTGTGGTGTTCGCTCGACATATTTGAGAGAACGCCCTCCGGGGCCAGCGCGTAACTCTCCACCCCGGCGCCGCCCGAGGAGGAATTGAAATGGATGCTGACGAAGACGGCGTGAGGAAAGCGATTGGCAAAGCTTACGCGATCCTGCAGCGAGACGGAGGTATCGTTCGATCGCGTCATTTCCACGCGGTAACCGGCGCGGACCAGTTGGGTGCGCGCGGCCAGGGCAACGTCGAGGGCGAACCCTTTTTCCGTTCCCCATCTGCTCTGGGCGCCTTGGTCGGGCCCGCCATGCCCGGGATCGAGCACCACCGTGTCGATCTTTTCCGCTCCGCGAATCCGGCTCGGCCGCAGAACCGGCTCGATGATCTTGCTCACGTCCATGACCGAGATCAGGTCGTCTTCGCCGCTGCTCAAGAGCGGAAAGTTTGCGAAGAAACGGACGCCGTTGATCGAGAACTCGGTCGTTCCCGCCTGGGCGCGAATGACCCGGCGCTCGCTCCGGAGCGAAACCGTTCGGCTAACGCGGGTGTATTCCGGGAATTGATAAAATTGCGCGACGTTCGCGAAAGTCACGTACGGCCGATCGCGCTGGCGGACCACAGTCCAGTCGCTCGCCCAAGCGACGGAGGCAACCGAGGCGAGCCCGAGAGCGGCCAGGAAGAAATGTTTTCGATGTTTTTCCTTCCTGGTGGTCATGCTGGCGCTTCTGGTCGTAATCGCAATTTCTGCTTGGATCAAGCAGGGACGAGCCCGATCACGAGCAGAGCACGAGAACGACGTGGCGAGGCAAGTTGGTGTGCCGGGGAGGGGTTTTCGTTTTGCAATCGGGCGGCGCACCCGCATCATTCCAGTCGCCATGTCTGAGCTGCCGAAAACCTACGAACCCGGAGCGGTCGAACCAAAGTGGTACGCGTGCTGGGATCAGGCCGGCTGTTTTCGGGCGGACGCGGCGTCGGAGAAGCCCGCTTTCTCCATCGTGATCCCGCCTCCGAACGTCACCGGCATTCTGACTTTGGGTCACGTTCTCAACAACACCATTCAAGACATTCTGGCGAGGCGCGCCCGAATGCAGGGATTCGAAGTTCTCTGGCTGCCCGGGACCGATCATGCGGGAGTCGGAACCCAGACCGCTGTCGAAAAACATCTGCGCAAGACGGAGAAAAAGACGCGCCACGATCTCGGCCGCGAGGAGTTTCTCCGGCGCGTTTTGGAATGGCAGGACAAGCATGGCGGCATCATCATCGAACAACTCAAGCGCCTCGGGTGTTCCTGCGACTGGTCGCGGCAGCGCTACACGTTTGATGACGATTACGTCCGCGCGGTGCAGCGCGTGTTTGTCGACCTCTACGGCAAAGGTCTGATCTATCGGGGACGCCGTATGATTAATTGGGATCCGGCCGCGCAGACCGCGTTGTCGGACGAAGAGGTCATCGCGAAACCGCAGAAGGGGAAGCTGTATTACGTTCGCTACGAAATCGTGGAAGAACCGGGTCGATATCTTGAAGTCGCGACGACGCGGCCGGAAACCATCATGGCCGATACCGCGGTCGCAGTTCATCCCGACGACCCGCGCTACGCCGGCCTGATCGGCAAAAACGCCTGGCGCCCGCTGGCGCGCGAAAAACTTCCGATCATCGGCGACGCCGTGATCGATCCGAAGTTCGGCACCGGCGTTTTGAAAGTGACACCCGCGCACGACAAGGTCGATTTCGAAATTGGCGTGCGCCACTCGCTTCCGGTGATCGACGTGCTCGATCCCACAGGGCGAATCAATTGCCCGGCCGTGCCGGAGCTGGATGGGCTTGAGCGTTTCGCGGCCCGGCAGAAAGCGGCGGAGATGCTCGGCGAGCGGGGACTGCTGGCGAAGGAGGAACCGTACGAAAATAACGTTGGGTTCGCCGAGCGCAGTGACGTTCCGATTGAACCGCGGCTGAGCGAACAATGGTTTCTGCGTTATCCGAAAACGGACGAAGCGCTGGCAGTGGTTCGCGATCATCTGGTCCGGTTCTTTCCCGTGCACTGGGAGAAAGTTTACGCGCAATGGCTCGAGAACATTCAGGACTGGTGCATCAGTCGCCAGATCTGGTGGGGCCATCGGATCCCGGCCTGGTATCGTGGCGACGAGACGCGCGTCCAGCTGGAATCGCCCGGCGGCGGCTGGGAGCAGGATCCGGATACGCTCGATACCTGGTTCTCCTCGTGGCTGTGGGCCTATGAAACGATGGATCCCGAAACGCGCCGGAAATTTTATCCGACGTCAGTGCTCGTGACCGCGCCCGATATCATCTTCTTCTGGGTCGCCCGCATGATCATCGCCGGGCTCGAGTTCACGCCAGGTCAGACGCCGGCGATCGAAGACAACATTCCGTTCCGAGACGTCTTTTTCACGGGCCTCATTCGCGACAAGCAGGGGCGCAAGATGTCGAAGTCGTTAGGCAATTCCCCTAACCCCCTCGACCTGATCGGGAAATATGGAGCGGACGGATTGCGTTTCGGCCTGATGCGGATCGCGCCGAGCGGCCAGGACATTGCGTTCGATGAGAAGCAAATCGAGGAAGGCCGCAATTTTGCCACGAAACTTTGGAACGCCGCTCGCTTCCGGCAGATGCACGGGCCGAGCCAGGCCACGCCTCATTTGGAGGCGCACACGCTTTCGATCTACTCGCTCGAAGTCCTGGCGCGTTTCGACGAGCTGCTGGTGTCGACCGAGACCGCCTTTCGCGAATACAAATTCAATGAGGTCGCGCAGCGGCTCTACGAATTTTTCTGGAGCGATTATTGCGATTGGTTCATCGAATCCGCGAAGACAGAAATCTTTAGTGAGGATGAGGCGCGAAAGAATTCGGTTCTGGCGGTGATGGATTTCGTGCTGTCCGGGTTCCTGCGGCTGCTCCATCCGTTCATGCCTCACATCACCGAAGAGCTTTGGTCGGTTTTTGGATTCGGCGGGCAGGGAGAGGATATCAGGTCGCACTCGATCCAGTTCGCCTCGCTGCCGGCGCCCGCTTTGGCGTCGTTCGAGATGAAGAGTGTGGCCGAAGCGAGGAGCAAGGTGGCCAATGTTTATGAGACGATCCTGGCGGGAAGGAATCTGCGCGCGACCTCGCGCATTCCTTCCAACAAGAAAGCGCGCTTCATTTTGCGTCCGACCGCAGGCGCGGACGCACAAGAATTGCCCACGATCTCCCGGTTGCTCAACGCCGAGGAGTTGACGCTCGATCCCACGTTTCAACCCGAAGCGGGCGTTCCCGTGGCGATGACGCCGCTGGGGGAACTGCACCTTCTGATCGAGGGCGGAGACAAATCCGCGGAGCGCGAACGGCTCGACAAGGAAATCGCGAAGCTGGAGAACGAACTGCGCGTCGTCGGGGCGAAACTTTCGAACGCGTCCTTCGTGGACAAGGCGCCGCCCGCCGTGGTGGAGGAACACCGGCAGCGGCAGGCCGATTTCAATGAGCAGCTGACGCAGTTGCGGAAGGCGCGCGCAGCAATGGATTGAAGTAAACGCGCTGGGTGTGGATCGCAGCGCCACGCGCTTCGAAATATTCCTTCAGCTCCGGCGTGTAGTTCGTGTCGTCGTATTCGCGATTGAGTTCCAGGCAGACCTGTCCGCCCGGCTTGAGATGATTCGTCAGGTCGTCGAGGAAGAATTTCCATTCCGGGATCTTCCAGAGCTTGTCGCTCTTGTGCCCGTTGAAACAAATCATGTGCGCCGCGATTACGTCGAACTTCGGCCCGAGATCGGGGAGCGCTTGGTAGGCCTCGATCCGCCAGATTTTGCGTTTCACACCCAGCAGTTCGATCATGTCCGTGAAGCCGGGCTCCTCGTCCAGGTCGAGTCCGAGAACGTCGTGGCCCAGATACTGGCAGATGTAGAGGAAATAGCCCGTGCCGCAGCCGATATCGAGGACGCGTTTGCGCCCACCCAGGTCGAGGCCCAGGTCGCGGACGCGTTGGAGATTGATCTCCATCCAACGTTCCAGATCGAGATACTTCGGCCAGGCATCGCCGGGATCCGCCACCGCATGGCGTTGATAAACCTGACGGAACTTTTCGGCGTTGATCGTTTTCGTGATGCGGGCCGCGTCAAACCGGAGCGGCGCACGCCCCAGCAGGATTTGCTTCACGTGGCGGCGAACGCTGGCGTAAGCGTCGCCCGTAACCACCTTTTTGAGCTTATAGGAAAATCTCATAACCGATTCGAATCGGCTTCGTAATCCCGTCGCTCGGCGCTGTCAACCGGCTCAGGCAGGGACGCCGCGCTGCGGCGTCCAATGACTCTTGTGCGAGAAGTACGCCTCGGACGCCGCAGCGCGACGTCCCTACCACTTGCTGTTGTCACCGGGCGGCGCTTTCGCCTAAAATCTCTACTGTAGATGACACTTTGGAAAAAGCTGCTTTGGCTCGCGATTACGGCGCTCGGCCTGGGGGCGATCGCGGTGCTAGCGCTTTCGCGTGGCGAACAGATCAGCGCCCTCTGGATTGTCACCGCGGGCCTCTGCAGTTTTTCGGTCAGCTATCGGTTCTACAGCAAATGGCTCGCGACGAAGGTCCTGGTCCTGAATGACGAACGCGCGACGCCAGCGATTGCGAATGAAGACGGTAAGGATTTTGTCCCGACCAATCGCTGGATGGTTTTCGGGCACCATTTCGCTGCAATCGCCGGACCCGGGCCGCTGGTGGGCCCCGTGCTAGCGGCGCAGTTCGGCTTCCTGCCAGGAACGCTTTGGATCTTGATCGGCGCGACTCTGGGCGGCGGCGTTCACGACATGATCGTGCTCTTCAGCTCGGTCCGGCGCCGAGGCAAAACTCTGGGGCAAATGGTGAAGGAAGAAATTGGCCGCGGGGTCGGTGCGCTCGCTCTCATCAGCGTGCTCCTGATCATGATCATGATCATGGCAGTGCTCGGTCTGGTCGTCGTGCAGGCCTTGGCGAAAAGTCCATGGGGCGTCTTTACCATGACGACGACGATCCCGGTCGCGCTTATCATGGGCCTGGGCCTGCGCAGTGGAAAAATCAGCGTCGGCTGGGTCACGGCCTTCGGACTGGCGGGCCTCGCCTTCGCGGTCTGGGGCGGGCAATTTCTTTCGTATTATCCCACGATGGAAGGCTGGTTTCGCCAGGACGAAAAATGGCTCGCCTGGGCGGTGATGGTCTATGGGCTGGCCGCGTCGATTCTGCCGGTGTGGCTGTTGCTCACGCCGCGAGATTATCTGAGCACCTTTCTCAAACTGGGGACGGTCGCGGCACTCGCGATTGCCGTGGTGGCGTTGCGGCCGATGCTTTTGATGCCGTCGGTCTCCCGTTTCATCGATGGCACGGGGCCCGTCTTCGCGGGCCCAGTCTTTCCGTTCGTTTGCATCACCATCGCGTGCGGTGCGGTCTCGGGTTTTCATTCGCTCATTGCCTCAGGCACGACCTGCAAAATGATCGCGCGCGAGTCGCGCATTCGGGACATCGGTTATGGAGCGATGGTGACCGAAATGATGGTGGCGCTCATGGCTATGATCGCGGCATGCGTCCTCCAGCCCGGGGAATATTTCGCCATCAACACGAAGGGCGCGCCGACTGAAGTGGTTGCGAAGATCACCGCGGCCGGCTTTCCGGTGACCGAAACCGACATGCAAAAACTCGCGACGGGGCTCGGGGAGACCACGATGTTCGGCCGCGCCGGCGGAGCGCCGACCTTTGCCGTCGGCATGGCGCACATGTTCTCCCGCGTCTCGTCGAACCCGACGGCACTCGCGCTTTGGTATCACTTCGCCATTATGTTCGAGGCCCTTTTTATTCTGACCACGCTCGATGCCGGAACACGGGTCGGGCGTTTTCTCCTCCAGGATCTGCTGGGCAATTTGTGGAAACCGCTCGGGAACACCAGCTCGTGGTCCGCGAACCTTTTCTCCAGCGTCCTGCTGGTCGGAGCGTGGGGATGGTTCCTGTATCAGGGCGTGCTCGATCCGCTCGGCGGGATCAACAGTCTCTGGCCGCTCTTCGGCATCGCGAACCAATTGCTTTCGATCATCGCGCTCTGCCTGGGCACGACTGTCCTGATCAAGATGGCTAAAACGAGATATCTTTTTGTCACGCTCGTGCCGCTCTGTTTCATGTGTGTGGTTACCTTCAGCGCCGCCTACATGAAAATCTTCTCGCCTGATCCCAAACTCGGATTCCTGAGCGGCGCCGACGCGTTGACGCAGAGCGCCGGCACGGTCGGGGACGTGGTCAAAGCCGCGCAGATGACGCGGCAGGCGGCGATCTGGCGTTTCGACGCGCTCGTTGCCTTTGGTTTCGTGGTGCTGGTCTTTCTCATCGCGGCGGGGAGCGCGTGGGAGTGGTGGCGGCTGTTGCGCGGATCGAAGCGGATTGTGCTGCATGAAAGCGAATTCATCCCGCTCAAAGGCGCCGAGCCGACGGGCGTCTGAATCCCATGCAACAACGAGAATTACTTCGCGTAGCTCGTAAGCTCTGCGAACAGCCGACTGCTCCCTTTCATGAAGACGCTGCTCGCGACGCCATAGTCGCGGAGCTGGCGAAGTGCCCGCACGTGCGGATTGAGCACGATGCCTTCGGCAACATGATTGCGCGTTATCGCCGCGGAACACGCGCACGCCCTCGCTGGGCTTTTGCGGCGCACATGGATCATCCCGGATGGGTCCGCACAGCCAGTGGGGAATGGCGTTTTCTTGGATCCGTGGGGGAGCGATTTCTGGTCAACCCACGGATGCGTGAATTTGGAAATTTCGCGATGTGGGACCTGCCTGCGTTCGAAATGAAGGATGAGATGATTCATTCCCGCGCCTGCGACGACTTGTTAGGCTGCGCTGAAATCATCTGTCTATTTCGCGAGCTGGAGGCGACGGAAGCCGAGGTTCACTGTCTCGGACTCTTCTCCCGCGCTGAAGAAGTCGGTTTTTGGGGCGCCATCCAACTCGCGCGCTCCGGCTTGCTCCCCAAAGACATCACCATCCTTTCGCTTGAGACGAGTGCGCCCCGAGGCGGCGCGGAGATCGGCCGGGGCCCGATTGTGCGGGTCGGCGATCGCCTCTCGGTTTTCGACAGCGGGGGAACCGCGCAGCTCATGAGCGTGGCGGCGGCAAACGGCATCCCGGTGCAACGCTGTCTGCTAGACGGCGGCTCGTGCGAAGCGAGCGCCTATCAGTTATACGGTCACCGGTCAGTGGCCGCGAGCATCGGCCTCGGCAATTATCACAACTGTGCTCCCGACGGCACCGTCCAATGCGAGTACGTCGCGGTGGAGGATTACGCGAACATGGTTCGCCTTTGCCTCGCAGTCGTGACCGAGCCAAAAAAATCCGATCCGATCAAAGGCCTCCGTGAGACGCTCGAAAAAAGGGCCGCAAACCATTCGCCCTACTTCCGAAAAATGTAGGGGCGCTACTTCCGCCGGAGGGGCACGGCGATTTCGCGGTCGCGCATGGAAAGGATTACCTGGCCATCCTCGATCGCCTTGACCGTGAGCTGGTAAGTCTGACTGCCGACCAGTAACCCGAAGACCTGTCCTTCCTGCATCGCTTTCCCATTGATAATGGCGAAGCGGGCGCCGCCATCGACCGTGATCGAACTGACGACGAAAGCAGACGGAAGAATTTCGGGACCGACGTGTTCCGTCGTGTTCTGAGTCCGGGGAACCGGTTTCCAGCCAATAGGCCAGAAAGGATTGCGGCCACTAGCCTCCATGGTGAAGGTGGATTTGTGTTTCAACTCGATTTCGGGCGCGGCCGTGTCCTCACCGCGCGCGCAGGGAAGGCTGAACAGAGCCAGGGCGGAAATCGTCAGGAGCGTCTTCATCGTTTTACGATCGCAGTCGTCACGGCCAGGCTGACCTGTTGGAATTGGGGATCCTCCGGGACGGGGTGGATGTTGAGGTGAGTGATGGCAAGAAGGGGCTCGGCGTTTTCCAAGGCGGCGATAACCTTGCCCGTCATTGCGAAATCGGCCTGAGGCAGATCGATCAGCCAGCTGTAACGCGTCCAACTTGAAAGTTCGGGTTCCTTGTAGGGTACGCTCGCTTCGAGGCGCGCCGTGGACTTATCGATCTGCTGGTTGGTAAAGAACGCTTTCATCCGCGGCGGAAACCACGCGATCGGGGCGCCTTCCGGGCTAAGCGCTTTGAGGGCGGCAAAGCGAGTCGTGGCTGCGCTGGCCTGCTTTTCGAGATTGGTCGCCTTTGTCATCTCGTTTTTTGAACCGGCAACCTTGGCCTGCAGATCTTCGATGGAGGCGAGCATGGAGTCGCGGCTTCGGTTGAGCGGCCCGAGGAAAAAGCTGAAGTAAACGTAAAGCAGACCGACGAAGCCGATGGAACTCAGCATCAACTTTTGGATCTGATCCTTGGTCAGATTGAGTTTCTGTTTCTTCATTGCTTGCGAGTGCGCACGGGCGCGGGAGTGGCTTTAGTCGGCTCAGTGGGATTGAAGGTGACGCCAAGGCCGAAGCGCGCCATCGCCAGATTATCTCCACCGATCTTCGCGAGGGTGTCCAGATCTTCGAGCGTCTTGAATTCGACCTTCACCGACTGGTAACCTTGTCCGAGCTGTTCCAGGAGCAGTTGCCGAAGCTCTTCGGCGGCGGCCCGCGGTTCGCGGCCGGCTGCGAGCCCTTCGATCATGACGTTCACGCTTTTGTCCTCGAGCACGGTCCCGTCAACGCTCGTGATCTGAGCGTTGAGCGCGACGCAGCGCGAAAGTTTCTCCAGGAACGGCGCCCAGAAGAACCGGCCATCGATCATGCCGTCGAGCACTTTGGTCGTGCTGATAATGTTGTTCAATTCTGCGGAGCGCTTCTGCGCCGCGGCCACCTTGGGTTCCACCTTTGACCAGTCGTGCTGGACCGCGCTGAGGCGATTCCGGATCTCCAGCGTCTTGTAGGCGTTCCACATGTAGTACACCACCATGAGCGCGCCGATGGCTCCCAGCACCATCATGCCGATCTTGAGTGGGTCACGCTGGCGCTGGCGTTGTTCGAGATGCTCCTCGTGGAGGAGGTTGAGATGGAGAGCCATGCGCGCGCTAGTTCCTCAGATATTCAAACGCGGCGCCGCACGCCACGTTGAGCGAGACAAATTCATTCGGCAACGCCTGGCGCTTGGCCGGCGGGAGCGCGACCTCGCAGGTTTCGAGCGGGTCCCAGATTTCGCAGGGCAATCCGAGCTCGTCGCTCAAAGTCTGCAGGATCGTCTCGGTGCGGGCCAGGCCTCCTGAAACGAAGACGCGCTGGATGCTCTGGTCGCGTTGACCTTCGAAAAAGCCGATCGAGTTACGCACTTCGGTCGCCAGGCGGGTAAGCGAGCTCCGGCAGATCTCGGTCATGCCGGCGTCGCCCTGCTGCATCATCACGCGTGCGGCGTTCGCATCGAGAGCGCCATCCGCGGTGAGAGCCTGCGTCAGCGCCTTGCCGCCGTAATCGATGCTGCGCACGAGGACGAGCTCCTTCTTGCTGCCGATCATCACGGTGCTCTGCAAGTGGCCCATGTCGAGGAGAAGGAAGGCGTCCTTTGCGAAGATATCGGGATAGGCGAACTCAAACGCGTTGAACGAGCAGACGGGGGCGAGCTGCAAAATGTCCGCTGGGATGCGCGACTTGCTGCAGGCCTCGGAAATTTGTTTCACCATCGGCCGCAGCATTCCACCCACGAGATATTTGGTTTTCGCAACTCCATCCTGCGCGGGAGTCTCAGCCGAGCCGTTGGTCGCTTCATTGGCGGTGCCATTCGTCCCATGTCCGTTGTTGCCGTTGTGCGCTAAGGGAGCGCAATCGAGGACAAAATCTTTGCACTCCTGGTTCAGGACCATGAGGCCGTTCAGGCGAAGGGCATTGCGCAAAAGATCGATGGGCGTGTCTGGTTGTTCGATGATGCGGAGGAGTGATCCCGGATCGGAGACTGCGATGGCGCAGGCTTTGGCGTTGCCGCCCAGGTCCTTGAACAAGAGCTTGAGCTGTTGCGCCAATTCCTCTGGCGTCGTCATCTCTTCGGGCACTTCCCGCGAAGCGTAGCTCGTGAGCACGAAGCGCTCGGCCCCTTTTCGCTGTAGTAATACTCCTTTGAAGACGTGCTTCCCGAGATCGATTCCAAAGACAGAGTTTCCGCGCCTCGCCATGATGCTGTTTGGCTGTAGCGGGAACCGTGCCGACAGCCCGGTTTTCTCTCGCGTTACCCTCTCTAGCGTCGCGGCTACCCTGCGCTCGCCTTATAGCCAAAAAACTGACGGTTCTTGATGATCTCCGCCACTTCAGGGGGCACCATCCGTTCCCACGCGGGGTCACCTGACTGCAACTTCGAGAGCGCATCCGGCGGATAGATGCGCAGGTAATCTGGATTGTAGTCCGTGATCTCCCGGATGAACTCGTTGTCGATCAGATAGCGAAAGAGCGATTGCAGATTGGGGGCCACCTCGAGTTGCGTTGCGGTTACGAGTTTGCCCGTCTTGTCATCAACCATCGGGTAGACGTAGAGCTTCAAGCCGCTTTTGAACATGCGCCCCAGCGCTTCGAGAATTCCACCCTCGAGATTCAGATAATATTTTTCGTCGAAAATTTCCATCAGGCTGGGCACGCCCATTACCAGACCGATCAGGCGATTCGTGTAACGCGCGAGGTACGACGCCAGCCGGAAATATTCGCCGAACTTCGAGACCATGACAGGCCGTCCCAGGGCGCCTAAAATATCCACGCGCGCGAGAAAATCCGCGTGGTTGAGCTGACCTTCCGAAAGCAAATTTTCCAGCGTCATTTCCATCAGGACCACGAGCTCTTCCTCGGAGCGGCCGGATTGTTTGAGGAAGGCGGAGCGCGCGCCGGTCAACATGTCGTTCGTCGCGTAGGTGACCGGGCGGAAGCTGCCGCGCTCCACCAGGATCGCTTTCTTGTAGAGAATGTCCGCGGGTTGCACCGTCTCGCCGTCGGCCGTGAACATCACCGCGTCCGTCAATCCCTGACTGACGAGTTGCAGGCTCATGAGCCGGTTGTCGATGTTCGGGAATGCCGGGCCCGTGAACTTGATCATGTCCACCTGGATGCGATCCGGCGCGAGGTTCTCCTGAAGCGATGCAATTAATTTTTCCGGCGGGCGATGGTAAAATGCGCCGTAAAGCAGATTCACTCCGATGATGCCGAGAGCTTCCTGCTGATCGACGTTCGACTCGTCCAGCATCCGGATGTGGATGATGATCTGGCTCGCTTCGGAATGCATGTCTTCCTCGAACCGAACGCCGAGCCAGCCGTGCGATTCGTTGTGTTGCTTGAAACTGCGCGCCGCGACCGTGTCCGCGAAAACAAAAAAGGCTCGCTCGTTTCCAAATTTCTTGTCCAGCCGCTCGATCAACAAGTTGTACTCGTGATCCAGCATCGTCTGGAGGCGGTTGCGGCTGACATAACGGTCGGCCGTACCGTAAATGGCATCGCTGAAAGTCATGTCGTAGGCCGACATTGTTTTGGCGACGGTGCCGGAAGCCCCGCCGACATGGAAAAATCGCCGGGCGACTTCCTGGCCGGCGCCGATCTCCGCGAACGTCCCGTATTTCTTCGCGTCGAGATTGATCTGGAACGCCTTTTTGTTGGTGCCGACATCCATCTCCGCGTTCATACGCATTCAAGATGTGGACATTTGCGCGCTTCTCAACTTTTGGGTGGATCGCGCGGTAGGTGTTGAATCGCGCGATAGGTGTCATCCCGAGCCGCGCAGACGGCGAGGGACCTCCCAGTCGCGCGGTCACTCACGCAAACTTCGCTTCGCGATCCACGAAGATCCGACTGTCGAGCTTGTCGGGGATAAATTGTGTGACTTAGACCTACTGTGGGGTCCCTCGCCGTCTGCGCGGCTCGGGATGACACCGTCGGTAGTCCAACCTTACATCCGCACCCGTTCCGCGCTCTTGGAAGGAATCCACCCTCGAAGATCGTTCGGCAACGCCGCATACAGCCAGTCCCCGCGCTCGCTCAGGACTTTGATCTCGCTGCCTGGTGGCAAGGCCAGAACGCTATTTGCGTTATCCGCCGTAGCCAGGCGCGCTTCGATATTCTTTCCGGTGACGATCGCGAGTGCTCGTCCCTTGCTCCCATTTTCCAACGTGTAAAGCGCGAAGACGGCGCCACCGCAAACGCCAACCGAAAGCATAATCAAGGCGATGAGCTTCGCGGATCGCCGATGCAAAAAGAAGAGCCGCAGCGCGGCGAAGAGTGCGACCCAGAGCGCGATAGACGCAACGATCGAATATTGCGTCGGAGTCCCGGCCTCGAGGTAACGCTCGATCCAGCTCTTTTTTAACTCGAGCGCGCGCGCCTGATCACGCGCCAGGTGCAGATTCGCTTCCGCCTCCGGATGATGCGGAGTGAGCGCCAGCGCGCGTTCGTAATTGAGAATGGCCTGCCCAAAATCGCCGAGGCGGAACCACGCGTTGCCCAAATCGTAAAACAGTGTCGCGCTGAATTGCCCGGACCGGACCAGCTCTTGATACCCCTCCGTCGCTTCCTTGAAACGGCCTTCACTGAAGTCCTGGTTGGCCCGGGTAAACGCAGGACTTTCGTCACCGCGGACGGATGTCGTGCCAGCGCAGATCAGCGCTAAAGCAACGCTCCAGAACATGAGGAAACGCTTTCCGGTTTTCATGCCTTCAGATTATCGACCAGATCCAGAACGTCCCGTCGCGTTTCCGGCGGGATCAGCCGTATGCCGTTCGATCCAACGCCGCTGTAGCGAACCTCGTCGCTCTTCTCAAACAAATGGCGCAGGCGCGCTCGCGTTTCGTCGTCGCTACGGAAAGTGGATGCCGCCATTTCCGCATCGACTTTGTTCGGGTCGAGATTCGTGGCCAGCGCTGTCTTTAACTGAATCGCTCGCGAGGCACGCGAGAAATATTCCTGCGGAGAAACATCATCGCGATGCAGGCTCCGTTGTAGCTCCGCGGCTTCGCGCTGCAACGCTTCGCGGCGCTGCGCTTCGCGATTATCCAGGTGAGCCTGGCGAATCTTCCAGCCTGCGTATCCGAGCAGCGCGAGCAACGGCAACAGTTGCGCGAGCCAGAACGAACGGCGCGCGTAGAGCGGTGTGAACGACTGCGGTCCCGATGGCAGCTCCGTCAGTTGATAAAGAATGTCCTGCGGCTTGGGCGCCGGGGCGCGCGTGGCGGCGGTCGTGGGCGCGCTGGACACGGCGGGAGCGCTGGCGGCCGGAGCCGATCCCCCCTCGACCCGAATCGGAATCGGCTCGCTCCGCAGGGTTACGTATTGCTCCTTCAACGCGTCGAAGTAGGTGAAAAGCTGCGCCGGGATTTTGTCCTTCTTTTCGTTCGGGCTGAGCACCGTCTCGAACGTTTTCGAGCCACTGATCCCGACGTCGTCGTCCTGTTTGAAATTCGCGGAGGGGGGATATTTGCGCCAGCCCTGTTCATCTTCGAAGATCGGCGCCGTCACGCGATCGAAGTTGCCCCGCCCCAAAATCTTCGCGGTGATCGTGAATGGATCGCCGACCTGGCCGGACTTCGGGTTCGCTTCCGATGTCATGGTAAAACTGCCGATGGCGCCGGAGAAACTGGCCGGCGCGTTCGGCGGCAGCGTCTTCACTTCCAGCGTAACCGGTTCGCTCGCCATCTTGATCGGCACCGGTTGGGTCAGGTCCGCGAACGGATTCGCCATCATGCTGTCGAAGCCGTCGTCCATCCCGAAAAGGTCCCGAGGCGAGAACTGCCGGGAGCGCGCCCGCGGCCACTGCATCAGGGCTTCCAGGCGGGCGGGCCCCACTTCGAGGTTACCTGCCTTTGCCGCCGCAATCGCGGTCTTGTAGATGAAAACATTGAAGCGCCGGCCATTGATCGTTTCCTGTTTTTCGATCGGGCGTTGCGCTTTCTGAACCGTAAACCCCTGGCCGCTCAACTGCGGTCCGGCCAGCACGGCGTTTCCGTCGAAGCGCACGCGCGAATCGATCCGGATTCGGACCTCCACCGGCACCAATTCCCCGACATAAACGTTTTTCTTCGGGATGACCAATTCCGCCGACGCGAGATCGCGCGGATCGAGCGTCGAGCGATTGCCCCCGGTCGATTGCCGATTCGTGTTTCCGCCGACCTCCAAGGTGAGCGCTTCCGTCTTCATCGTGGTCCCGCCGGACGTGACCGCTTGCGGCGGGATGACGAACTTGCCCGCGCGCATCGGCATGATGGTGTAGTTGAACGTGACGCTCGAGGTGATGGTCGAGTTTCGCATTTCGTATGACTGCATCTGGCCCGTCTTCCGAATGTCCAACCCCTCGACAGAAATTTCAGAGGGCGGCGCGGCGGAGCGAGCACCGCTCACTTTGATCTGGAGCTCAACTGGCTGCCCGACCGCAGTCTCAGAACTGGTCAGGACCGCGGTGACCGCCATCTGTTCTGCGCGCGCCGAACAGACCAGCACCGCCAGCGCGAGCGCGGTGAAGGCAAAAAGGCGACGATGACGAAACAAGTGCATTGGAGACAGGGCTACCAATCTTTATAGACATGTCGCGAAACCTTGCGTTCATCAAGCTGCACGCGCCGCTCCTCGTCTTTCATCGATTGCAAGAGACGCTCCGCCTGTTTCTCGCTCATCTGCCCGTCTTTTTCCGGCTCGGCCTCCGCCACCTGGGCATTCTGATCGGTCGGCGGCTGCGGCTTTTCGTCGCCGGCTCCTTTTACTTCGCCCGCTTTTTTCCCGGGAGACGAACCGGGGGTCGGCGTGGGCGAAGTCCCGGGGCTTTCTCCTTCACCCGGCGTTGGCGAAGGACTTTCGTTTCCCTTGTCGGACGGCGTGGGCGACTGGTCGGGTTTCTCCTGGTCGCCGGGCGGCGAATCCTTTTTATCGCCTTTATCGCCGCCCTGGCTGTTTTGAGGTGAAGGCGTCGGTGAAGGACCTTTTTCGTTCTGCTGCGACTTGTCGTCCTCGCCCGGAGTAGGGGAGGGAGTTTCGCCAGGCTTGGGCTGATCCTTCTGATCGTTCTTGGCCTGCGATTGATCCGGCTTCGGCTGATCCCCCTTGTCGGACTGCTCCTTCTGGTCCTGCTGGTCTTTCTGATCCTTGTTTTGTTGGTCCTGGTTCGACTTCTGTTGATCTTTCTTCTCCTCTTTTTTGTCGTCCTTCTTTTTGCTGTCCGGCTTCGGTGTCGGAGAGGCTGGAGGCTGCTCGTCTTTCTTCCGCTTCAATTCCTCGATCTTCCGTTTCACGTACTCGAGGTTTTCTTTCGCCTCCTTGTTGTCGGGCGCGATCTTCAGACTCTGTTCGTAATGTTGGAGCGCGTTGGTCCAATCCTTCAGCTTCTCCTCGTCTTTTTTTTGCGTGTCGCCCCGCTGGTAGAGTGTGTTGCCGAGATTGTAATGACTCCGGCTTTGCAGGCCCGCGTCTGGTGAAAGCAAGGCCTGGCTGAACGAGTTCAAGGCCTTCGCATAATCCTTCATCTTATAGGCTGCGGCGCCGGCATCGAACTCGATCTTGTCCGTGGCGTGAGTCTCCGGGTGTTCCTTCAGCATTTTCTCGAATTCCTGGAACGCCTCAGGGAACTGGCCCTGCCGATAAGCATCCAGACCGGGCGCCGCGCCGAAAGCAACGCTCGCCAGCAGGAAAAAAGTCGCAGCCATGGCGAGCGGCTTCTTCACTCGGACGGCGACCGGTGCAGTGACGCGCTGGCGTTTTCGCTCTCGCATCACGAAAGACGCGGCCAGGAAAAAGAGCGCGGCGCCCAGCGGCCATTGATAACGCTCGATCGGGCGCCGCGACAGCCGCGCATCGATATCGCCCGCCTGCATTTTGGCCAGTCCATCAGTAAAGAGCTGCTTCATCGTGCGCGGCCCATCATCGAGATGAAGATAAAATCCACTCGTGCTTTCCGCGAGTTGCTTCAAACGCTTTTCGTCCAGCTTCGATTTCACCACTTGCCCATTGCTGTCTTTGACGAAAGCCGTCCCGCCGCCTTCACCACTGATTGGAATGAGCGAACCTTCCGGCGTGCCCACGCCGATAGTGAAGATTCGCACGCCCGCCTCGGTTGCGGCCTTCGCCGTTTTCGTGGCGTCACCGCTTAGCTCTTCGCCGTCCGTAAAAATAATGAGCGCCCTATTACCGATCGCGCTCTTGCCGAAAGTGCGCACGGCCAGATCAATCGCTTCCGAAATATTGGTGCCGCCTTCCGGAATCGTGTTCGTGTCGAGATCGTTGATCGCTTCCACGGCCGCATCGTAATCGATCGTGAGTGGCGCCTGGAGGAACGCGCGACCCGCGAATGCGACCAGCCCAATTCGATCGCCCTGGAGCTCATTGATCAGATCCTGCGTCGCCAGCTTCACGCGTTGCAGGCGGCTGGGCGCCACATCGTTTGAAAGCATGCTGCGCGACGTATCCACCGCGAGGATGAGGTCGAGGCCTTTGCGTTGGGTGTCATCATAGGTATAACCCCAGCGCAGCTGGGTAAGAGCGGTGAGCGCAAGCGCGAGGCCGGCCATCGCGAGCCCAAAGCGGATGCTGCGTCGGCGATGGTCGACCGTGCGAGCCAGGTTCGGCAGCAATCGCTCCGAAACAAACTCGCGCAAACGCAACGCCGCGCGCCGTTCGCCGCGGAGAAAAAGCGCACCGAGTAACGGGATCACGAGCAGGGCCCAGAACCACTGTGGCGCGCCGAAACTCATAAAGTAACTCCTGGAGACGGCCTGCCCTCAGGCCGTGCCTTACCCGTTGGAGGCCGCGTCCCCTCCTTCAGGGCAACTTCCTCCAGATCGTTTGCCCCAACAAAAGCTGTGCTACCAGCAAGCCGCAGCCTGCCATGATGCAGGCGGGAAAAAGATCGCGGTACTGCTGGTATTTTTTCACCGCCACCGTTGTTTTCTCCAGCTTGTCGATATCGCGAAAAATCTGCTCGAGCGATTTCGTGTCGGTAGCCCGAAAGAATTGTCCGTCCGCGATCTTCGCCACTTCCTTCAGGCCCGCTTCGTTGAACTGCACCCGCTGATCCTGATACATGATGTTGCCGAACATGTCGGTGAACGGCTTCCCGGTTCGCGGATTGAAGACCGGGTAGGGCGCGATCCCGTTGATGCCCGCGCCGATCGCATAAAAACGAATCTTGAGCGCCTTCACCGCCTCTGCCGCCGTGTTGGGCGGAATCTTGCCGGCGTTATTCTCCCCATCCGTCAGAAGCACAATGACCCGGCTCTTCGAACGCTTGTCGTTCAGCCGATTGGCTGCGGACGCGATGGCCGAGCCGATGGCCGTGCCATCTTCCACCATCCCGGTGCGGACGCGTTCCAGATTTTGCAGAAGCCATTCGTGATCGAGGGTCATCGGGCTGATGACGTAGGGATGCCCCGCGAACGCGATGATGCCGATCCGGTCGTTAGGCCGCGCCTCGATAAACTGGCGAGTTACTTCCCGGATCGCCTCGATCCGCGTGGCCTGCTCGCCGCCGATCGAAAAATCCTTGGTCAACATCGACTGCGAAACATCGAGCACCAGCATGATGTCGATGCCGCTCGCTTCGATCTGGGTCAGGCTCTTCCCGAGTTGGGGCCGCGCCATCGCGATCGCCAGCAGCGCGAAGCCGAGCAGAAAAAGCGAGCGCAGGAATTTCCCCGCGCGGGCCGCGCTCGTTTTGCCGAGGGAGCGGAGCGCACTGGTCGACGAAAAGGTGAGCGCGGCGGCCGGTCCGCTTTTGCCGCGCAGCAACGCGAGCAGTGGAATCGCCAGGAGAAGCAGGAGCCACCACGGGTGCGCAAAACCCAGCGCCGAGTTGGCCGGGAGCCAGTTAAGCGGGTTCAAGTTTCCCTCCCTCCACGAAACGCGTTGCTTCCTCGAGCAGCATACGGCTGTCCTCTTTGGTGGCGTCGTAACGCGCGAACTTGATCAAGTCGCAGCGGTTTAAAAAATCCTCCAAGAGCGATTTCTCATCCTCGGAGAAAGGCGAAGTCTGGGCGAGGCCGTTGAGAAATTCCACCGACGTCTGGCGCGTCACCGGCAGATGAAATTGCTCGGTGACATAACGGCGGAGGATATCCGAAACGCGAATGCTGAATTGGTAAGGAGGCAAAGTATCGATTTCACGGCTGATTCGATCGAGCTGCTCGAGCGTGCGTTCGCGCGGCGACAGTTGCGGCTTTGGGCGCTGCCATCGCCGCCGGAGCCACCAGCCGATCAAGCCCAGTAGAGTCAGCCCGGCAATAACCGCGACGGCGATGACCCAGGGAGGCAGGAGCGAGTAATCAACCGGTCCCGCGATGTCGTGGAATTCTTCGGCAGCGAGGAAAGGCATCTCTAAAAATTCATCGCACGGCCAGACGCCGCTCGCGTTGTTTGAAAAACGATCGGAGCGCCGGCAGATAATCTTCGCCCGTCCGCAGCAGGATCGCGTCGATCCGGTTTCGCCGCAGAGTCCGGTTTAGTTCCGCGCGTTGCGTTTCGGCCAGGGCGCTGAAGCGCGCGCGGGTGCTGCGATCGGCCGTATTGATTTCGATCTGCTCCCCGGTCTCGGCATCTTCCAGCGTGATAATGCCGACATTGGGCAACATCTCCTCCCGTTGATCTTGAATGTGCAATGCAATGCAATCGTGCCGTCGCCCGCTTACGGCCAGCTCGCGCGAGAAGTCGCCCGCCTGAAAATCCGAGACGAAGAACACCACGGCGCGCCGTGTCACCACTTTGTTCAGGTAGTCGAGCGCGAGGGCCGGCGCCGTGCCGCGCCCCGCCGGTTCGAAAAACAGGATTTCGCGAATGATGCGCAAGGTATGCGAGCGGCCTTTCTTCGGAGGAATAAAAAGCTCGACGCGATCGCTGAAGAGCAGCAATCCGACCTTGTCGTTATTCCGAATGGCGCTGAAGGCCAGCAGACAGGCGACCTCCGCCGCGAGCTCGCGTTTGGATTGAGAAACGCTGCCGAAGTTTCCAGACGCGCTGACGTCCACGACCAGGACCACGGTTAACTCGCGCTCTTCCGTGAATTTCTTGACGAACGCCGTGCCCAGCCGCGCGGTCACGTTCCAATCGATCGCGCGGATCTCGTCGCCGGGCTGATACTCGCGCACATCTTCAAAATTCATCCCGCGTCCCTTGAAAACGCTGTGGTAATCGCCCGCGAAGACGGTCTGCACGAGTCCCTTGGTCTTGATTTCCAGGGCGCGGATTTTTTTCAGAATTTCCGCAGGCGTTTGGCGATCTGACGAACTGGTCATTCGAAAATCAAGGCACGGGCAAACCCGCGAAAATTCGATCGACGATGGTCTCGCTGGTGATCGTCTCCGCCTCGGCTTCGTAACTGACGATGACGCGGTGACGGAGCACGTCCGTGCCTATGCTCTTGATGTCTTGCGGGGTCACGTAGCCGCGTCCGTTCAGGAACGCGTGCGCGCGCGCAGCGAGCGCGAGATAAATCGTGGCGCGAGGCGACGCGCCATAACGAATCAGCCCATCGAGATTCAGATTGTATGAGGCCGGTTCGCGCGTCGCCCACACGACGTCGACGATGTAATCCTTTACCCGATCATCGATGTAAATGCTGTTTACGACGGAGCGTGCGGCAATGATCTGGGCCGGATCGACCACTGGCATCACCCCCAGGTTCGGCGCGGACGTTGCCATCAAGTCGAGAATCTGACGTTCCTCGGCCTTCTGGGGATAACCGATGTGCAGTTTCAGCATGAAACGGTCGAGCTGCGCTTCCGGCAATTGATAGGTGCCTTCCTGTTCCAGCGGGTTTTGCGTCGCGAGGACCAGGAACGGATCGGAAAGGGGATAGGTGGTTTCGCCGATGGTGACCTGGCGTTCCTGCATCGCCTCGAGGAGCGCGCTCTGGACCTTGGCTGGCGCTCGGTTGATTTCGTCGGCCAAAATCAAATTGGAAAAGAGAGGGCCAAGCTTGGTCGTGAACTCGCCCGTGCGCGGATTGTAGATGAGGGTGCCGATCAAATCCGCGGGCAGCAAATCGGGGGTAAACTGCAAACGCTGGAAGCCAGTCTGAATGGTGGCGGCCAGGGTTTTAACGGTGAGCGTCTTGGCCAGGCCGGGCACGCCTTCGAGCAGGATGTGACCGTTGGCTAGTAAGCCGAGCAAAAGCCGGTCGACCAAATATTTCTGGCCGATGACGACGCGACCGATCTGCTCTCGCAGTGGCGGAATCCATTGCCCCATTTCCTGCACTTGCTGCGTGATTTCCTGCGTCGATTTCATAAGAAGGTTGAGACAGGCGAGGCGGAAGAATGTTCGATCTGACGCCGCACCCGAAAAGTTGCGCTTTTCGCGTGCCGTTCCCTTGAATGTAGAGGCGCTTGTGTCAAGCGCCTTCCAGTTGCTAGGTCTTTTCAGCGCGCGCCCGGCACTTCAAGAGAACCGGCAGGCCTGGATAGGGCTCGGCCGCGCGAATCCGGCCCTCGAGATATCGGCCGTAGGTGTCGCTCAGCAGTTTTGGCTGGTTGACGAACAGGATGAACGTCAACGCTTCGAGCGCGCGTTCGTCTTCACCGTGAGCCTGCGCGGCGTAGAATAATTTCAGGCGCCGGGTGCCGATGGTCGGCGGCGGATTTTCCTCAAACGCGGCGCGCATCAACCGGTTCAAGACGCCCGTTCCCATTCGGACCCGCGCGGCGTTCCGCACATCGGCGATCAGCCGAAATAGTTGCTCGACGTTTTCGCCGGTCAGGGCCGATGCGATCAGAATCGGCGCGTAATCCAGAAAGAAGAGACGCTCCCGTGTGTCGGTCACCAGTTTTTCCATGGCCGCTTTGGCGGCGCGTTGCGGTTTCACGAGGTCCCATTTATTGAGAATGACCAGGCAGGGCTTTTCAGATTTCTGGATCAGGCCCGCGATCTTCTTATCCTGGCCAGTCACGCCACTCGTTAGGTCGATGACCAGAATGCAGAGGTCCGCGCGGCGGATTGTGCGCTCGGCCCGCATCACGCTGAAGACTTCGACCGAGCTGGAATGCTTGCTCCGGGCGCGAATCCCCGCGGTGTCGATCAGGAGAAACTCCTCACCACCACGCTCATACTTGATGTCCACGGCATCGCGGGTCGTCCCTGGCAGTTCGCTCACAATAGTGCGGGCATCGCGCAGCACGGAATTGATCAGTGATGATTTTCCGGCGTTCGGCCGCCCCACAATCGCGAGCGCGAGAGGTGGGTCCTTGGTCGGGGAGGGCTCGCCGTGGAGATCGGACGACGGGAGCAGGGAATCGACGAGATCGAGCAGACCGGAGATTCCACGGCCGTGAGCCGCGCTGGTCGGAATGGAATTCGCGAAACCCAGACGCGCAAAATCATTTTCCAAATCGTCGTGATTTGGGTGATCGATCTTGTTGATGACGAGCACCACCGGCGTTTTCGATTTCCGCAGGATTCTCGCGAGTTCCTGGTCGATCGGCGTGGACCCGTCCTGGGCATCGACCACGAAGAGGATCAGGTCGCTTTCCCGCATGGCCGCATCGGCCGAGGTGCGGACTTGCGCGGTCAGCTCTACTTCGCCGGCGCCGCCAATTCCGCCCGTATCCCAAACCGTGAACGGCCGCTTCCCTCGCACGCAAGGCGCGGCCAGTCGATCGCGGGTGATGCCCGGTTGATCGTGCACGATGGCGATGTTCCGGCCAGCCAGCCGGTTGAAGAGGGCGGACTTGCCCACGTTGGGCCGCCCGACGATGGCGACTGTGCCTACGCTCTCAGGCGTGGTTTTTCGGTCTTTGGCTGCGATCACGCCGCCATGTTAACCCACTTTTGCGTTAGCGTGGCCCTGAGCTTGCAATTGTCGCACTCCATCCCGCACATAAATCAGGCCGGAGACGAAGGTGAAGAGCCCCGCGGCCACGACGACGTAGAGCAGGGGCAGCGCATGGAACTGCAACATGATCCACGCGATGGCAGCCATTTGCAGCACCGTGGCCACCTTTCCCGTCCAGCTCGGGCGGACCCGTACTTTGCCGTTTAAAATGTGGAGCACGGCGCTTCCGATCAGGATGACTGCGTCGCGCGTGATGACGAGCACCGGAAACCACGCGGGGAATTTCCCGTAATGGACATCGACCGTGCTCCAATTGCTGATGCTGAGAGTGATGATCCCGCTCAGGAGAAGGCCTTTGTCCGCAATCGGGTCGAGGATCCCGCCGAGCGTGCTGCGCTGATTGTAACGTCGCGCCACGTAACCATCGAGACCGTCGCTGACGGCGGCGAGAAGGAACACGACAACCGCCGTGAACCGCATCCAGTCGTTCGGTTTACCCTCCTGGATGCTCTCGCCGTAGTAAATCGCCAGGGTCACGAACACCGGGATCATTAGAATCCGGACGATGGTGATTTTGTTGGCGGTGGTCATGGCAGCGCCTTGCGATCATCGGACTTTGCAAGGCAGACCCGAACTCTTGCAAGCAATTTGAGTCTAGGTTTCCAGCTGGGCTGTGGCAGTGCCGGACGTTGTCGTGTGGCGTCCCTCCGCAAATTCCTCGATCATCTTTTTGTTGAACGCCGGGATGTCGTCCGGTTTTCGGCTCGTGACCAGGCCATTGTCGACCACCACTTCCTGATCGACCCAGTTCCCGCCCGCGTTGCGCACATCGGCTTTTATTGCGGGCCATGACGTAAGAGTTCGGCCGCGAATGACACCGGCATCGATCAAAACCCACGGGGCGTGGCAAATGGCGGCCACTGGTTTGCCCTCGCGGAAAAAATGCCGCACGAATTCGAGCGCTTCCTCGGAGGAGCGCAGCGAGTCTGGATTCATCAGGCCGCTCGGAATCATGAGCGCGTCGAAGTCGTGCGGCTTTGCGTCATCCAGAGTTTGATCGACTGCAACGGTATCCCCCTTGTCGGCGTGATTCATTCCCTGGATTTTCCCCGGTTTCAGCGAAACGACCTTCGTCGTCGCGCCTGCATCATCCAGAGCTGCGCGCGGTTTCGTCAGTTCGACCTCCTCGAATCCATCCGCTGCCAGGACCGCGACCTTTTTTCCCGATAGTTCGTTTGCCATAGATGTTCCTTTTTCGAAAACGGGCGCTGTGCCCGATGCCAGTACTACGAAGCGCTGGAGCAAGTTGGACGTAGTCGGATTCCAACAAGACGCTTGGTCTGTGTGGCCAGATGGGTAAGGTGCAATTCGCTGAGCCGATGTGGCGAAATGGCAGACGCAACGGACTTAAAATCCGTTTCCGGTAACCCGGAGTATGGGTTCGACTCCCATCATCGGCATTTCCCCTTGGAGCGTTCAACCGCGAACGACCGCGACCAGCACAATATCGGCGCGCAAGACCTTGAAGGTCGACCGTTTCATCTGGCATCAGGATTTGGCGAACGACTTCAGATTGAACCTCGCCGAAAATTTGATCTAATCGCGCAACACAAATGAAAACCAAGCTGTCACTAATTTTCGCCTTTTTGTTTGGACTTACTGCCATGGCTTCCGCCGCGGACGAAAAGTATAAGCTGGGGGCAGGGGCCTTGGTCCTCGAAACGAAGGAGGTCGCTCCGAACCGGGCTCTGGTTCTTTGGATGGTCAATCCAAAGAAGAATCCTCGTGAAACGCCCGATGAACCGTACACCTGTCCGGAGTATACCCGCGGCAGTTACTACAGCGGGCCGACCAGAGTTTCATTGGTAGATCCGCAAACCGGCCGCGTAATCAACACGTTGAAGATCCTCAGTGAGGAATCCGATTCGTTCGACCTCCCTTACGCCATCAACGGAGAGCATTACTACCACGTGGAAGGCGCCGCCAAAGGGACGGACGCGAAACCGACCATCCTCTTCTTGAAAGATTACAACGGCGACGGAAAGGCGACAGAGTTCGCGCTCTTCGACGCTCAGGCTTGCATGGGGCTGGCCACGACTTTGATCGGCTACAGCGAACACCAGGATAAAGTCGTTCAGTATCAAACGCACCTCAGCATCAGGGATTCAAAGGGAAAGAAATCCGACAGGACGGAACGCTGGACCGATTACTTGTTCAGCAAGGAGGCGCAGAGCCCGGGCGTTTGGAAGTTTGAGATCGATTACCGTGGAAGAGGCGGCGTGCTGGCTAAATACGACGTCCATTACGATAAGAAAACGGAGCGATTTGAAGGAACGCTGGTGGAAACCGGCGACGAGTAGGCCGCGCTTCCGCTTCTTCTCGATCGAAGCCGATGCTTCGCCCTTGCTTACGTCTGGATCATTTAGTGGCGCCAGCCACATCAAGAGTCTGTCATGCTGAGCTTGTCGAAGCATCTCTGACTATTTCCATGCGGGTTCGCAGCTCTCACACCTGCAAATAATAGTAAGAGATTCTTCGACTTCGCTCCGCTCCGCTCAAAATGACAAAGGAGGTGGTGGACTGCCGTCCCCATTCGTGGGGTTAATTCGGCCGGACGCCGCAGCGCGGCGTCCCTACCCCGCCGAAAAGGACTTGCCTCAGCCGCGATCTATTGCTCTCTAACCCATGCCTTCCACCGGAAGCCCGCTCTTCATCCCGGTTATTCTCGGCACGCCCAGACAGGGGAGACGGAGCGAGCATGCGGCTCATCTGGTTCTCGATGAGATGAAGAAACGCGCGGGCGTTGAGACGGAGCTGATCGATGTGCGCGAGCTTCCCATGCGCCTGGACGACGAGGGCGAGGCAATGAAAGACCCAGCCTTCGCCGCCACGGTCAAGCGCGCGGACGGACTGGCCTTGGTCGTGCCCGAATACAATCACGGTTATCCTGGGATGCTGAAACACGCCCTCGATATGAACCTCGAGGAATACATTCACAAAGCAGTCGGAATTTGTGGTGTTTCCGCGGGACCGTTCGGTGGGAGCCGTGTGATCGAAAACCTTCTCCCGGTCCTGCGCGAGTTAGGTCTCGTCACTACCTTTACGGACGTGAATTTCAGCAGCGTGCAGAAAGTGTTCGATGAGCAGGGAAAGCTGCTCGATGAAAGTTTTATCCGGCGCGTGAACAAATTTCTCGACGAGTTGGTCTGGATGGCGCGTGTGTTACGCCACGGCCGCGAAAACATCGCACCGCAATAGCGGCGCCCATTTATGCCCCGCTCGATCGAGCAGCGGATGAAAGAGCTCGGTATTCTCGAATCCGAGCTGGAGGAGGTCTTTGCCCGTTCAGGCGGACCCGGAGGCCAGAACGTGAACAAGGTCTCAACTGCCGTCACGCTGCGCCATGTGCCCTCGGGCGCGAGCGTTACGGTGCAGGACTCGCGCTCGCAAGCCTTTAACCGCCAATTGGCGCGCGAGCGTCTGTGCGATGCGATTGAACGGCATCGCCAGAAAGCGCGCGCGGCGGAGATCACTCGCCGGGAGAAAATTCGGCGTCAGCGTTCGCCTCGCCCGCGCGCCTTGAAAAAGAGAATCCTCGAAGGGAAACGCCGCAGATCGAAACTGAAGAAGCTGCGGACCAACGTCGAGGACTGAGGCAGCTGCGTGTGGGGATCGGATGCGAAGAGCCGGACACGGGATCACCAGAAATATTTTCGTCCGAAATACAATCGGGAGAGGAACCTGCGCCGATTTGTCCTTGAAGGAACAATTCAACACTATGAAAAAACTTATCATTCTTACTCCCGTCCTCGCGATTGCTGTGGCCCTGACCTCGTGCACCACCGTCGTGGAGAAACCAGCCCCAACCACCACTACGACAACGACGCACTCGGAAACGGTGAAGAAGGCTCCAACCACCATGGAGACCACGACGACGCATTCGTCCGGCAATTACTAGCCCGCGCTCGTAGCTTGCAGAATTAGAAAAGGGACACGCTCCGCGTGTCCCTTTTTCTTTGCCTAGGCCTCGGCGGTCGGGGCCGTCTCGGCTTCCGCTTCGCTTTCCTGGCTGACCACCGGCGCGATCGCCTGGAGCTTTTCCGCCCCCCGCAAGTCCATCAGCTTTACCCCCATGGTGTTTCTTCCCACTGCGCGAATTTCTTTCACCCGCGTCCGCACCATTTGGCCCTTGGTCGTGATCAACATCAGCTCATCGTTCTCCGTCACGGTGAGCGCTCCCACCACGCTCCCGGTCTTCTCTCCGGTCTTCATCGTGATGATACCCTTGCCGCCGCGTGATTGCCGGCGGTAGTCGTCGAACGGCGTTCGCTTGCCGATCCCATTCTCGCCGGCGACCAGGAGCATTGAATTCGAATTCACGATCGCGATCGCGACGATCAGGTCGCCCTTCTTCGGACGGATGCCCCACACGCCAACCGTATTTCGTCCTTGATCGCGCAGCTGTTCCTCGTGGAAGCGCAAGCTCATCCCGTCCTTCGTAATGAGCACGATCTCGTTGTCCCCGTTGGTCAACTTCGCGTCGATCAGGCAATCGTCTTGCTCGATCTGGATCGCGATGATGCCCCCTTTCCGCACGTTACTGTAATCGGAGAGGTTGGATTTCTTCACGATCCCGGACCGTGTCGCAAAGACGATGTGGAAATTCTCGTCCCAGGTTTCGTCCACCGTGTTCGCGCCCGTCCCGGAGCTCTTCGATTGCACTCGAATCGTGGCCGCGATTTTTTCATCCGCGCGGAGCTCGAGCAGGTTAGCGATCGAGCGTCCCTTGGCCGCCCGGCCCATCTCCGGGATCTCGTACACCTTTTCCACATAGGCGCGCCCGGAGGTAGTGAAGAACATCAAAAAATCGTGCGTCGTGGCCGTGAAGAGATGTTCGATGAAATCACCCTCATCTTCCTCGGTCGCGCCTTCCCGCGTGGTCATGCCGATCACGCCTTTTCCGCCACGGCGCTGCGCCCGAAACGCGCTTACCGCCGTGCGCTTGATGAACCCGCCGTGCGTAATGCTGATGATGCAGCCCTCATTTGCGATGAGGTCTTCCATGTTCATCTCGCCCTCATCCGGCACCAGTTGCGTGAGCCGCGGTCCCGCATGCTTGTCGCGAATATCGCGCAGCTCTTTCTTGATGATCTCAAAGACGCGTGACTCCTTCGCCAGGATGTCGCGCAAGTCCTGGATCGTTTCGACGAGGTCGTTGTATTCCTTCGTGATCTTTTCGCGTTCGAGACCGGTGAGCTGATAAAGACGCAGCTCCAGGATTTGATTCGCCTGGTGCTCGCTGAAAGCGTAACGGCCGTCGACCAGCCGCGCCTCGTTCCGGATCAAGATGCCGATCTTCTCGACCTGTTTCCGGGTGAACTCGAACGCGAGTAATTTTACCCGGGCTTCATCGCGATTCGCTGACCCGCGAATGATGCGGATGAATTCATCCATGTTCGCGAGGGCGATGAGATAACCCTCGAGGGTTTCAGCCCGCTCCTCGGCTTTGCGCAGTTCGAAACGCGTCCGCCGCAACACCACTTCCCGGCGGTGATCGATGTAAGCCTGGTTCGCCTGCTTGAGTGGCAGCAGCTTCGGCCGGCCGTGATCGATTGCCAGCATGTTGACCGCGAAGGAACTTTCCAACGCGGTGTGCTTGTAAAGATTGTTGATCACGACCTTCGGATTCCCGTCGCGCTTCAGCTCGATCACCACCCGCGTGTTTTCGTCCGATTCGTCACGGATCGCGGTGATGTCGGTCAGCGTCTTCTGATTAACGAGATCGGCGATGCGCTCGACCAGAGTGGCGCGGTTCACGTTGTAGGGGATCTCCGTGATCACGATCTGCTCGCGATTGCCCTTCAACTCTTCCACGCCGGCTTTGCCGCGGACCTTCATGCTCCCGCGTCCGGTCTCGAGATATTGCTTGATCCCCGCAAGACCGAGGATGGCGCAGCCGGTCGGGAAATCAGGCCCCTTCACATGCTTGCGCAACTCATCGATCGTGATGTCCGGATCGTCGATCTGCGCGCAAATCCCGTCGATGACTTCGCCGAGATTGTGCGGCGGCATGTTCGTCGCCATGCCCACGGCGATGCCGGTCCCGCCGTTCACCAGCAGGTTCGGGAATGCGGCAGGGAAAACGGTGGGCTCGGTCCGCGTCTCGTCGTAGTTCGGGACAAAGTTGACCGTGTCCTTGTCCATGTCGGTCATTAGGGCCGCGCCGAGATGCGTCATCCGCGCCTCGGTGTACCGCATCGCCGCCGGAGGATCGCCTTCGACCGAACCGAAGTTTCCCTGGCCATCGACGAGCGTTTCGCGCATGGCCCAGGCCTGCGCCATATGGACCAGGGTGGGGTAGATCACCGCTTCGCCGTGCGGGTGATAGTTACCGCTCGTATCACCGCAGATCTTGGCGCATTTCCGGTGCTGCCGGTTCGGGAACAGCGACAGATCGTGCATCGCGTAGAGGATGCGGCGTTGGGAAGGCTTCAGTCCGTCCCGCGCGTCGGGCAGCGCCCGCGAAATGATGACCGACATCGAGTAATCGAGGAACGACCTCGACACCTCTTCGGCCACATTGATCAGCTCTATTTTTTCGTTCGGGTTATACACGGGAATTAAATGGCGAATTAAGAATGACGAATGACGAATGACGAGACGCTGGACGAGGTGGTCGCTGCACTTGCTTCGACATTCGTCATTCGTGCTTCGTCATTTTCCTTACACATCCAGATTGCGAACATTGAGCGCGTTATCTTCGATGTACTGCCGGCGAGGTTCCACGAGATCGCCCATCAGGCGCGTGAACATTTTGTCGGCATCGACGGCGTTGTCGTCGTTCAGATCGACCCGCAGAAGTTTCCGCTTCTCCGGATCCATCGTGGTGTTGAACAGCTCTTTTGCGTTCATTTCGCCGAGGCCCTTGAAGCGCTTGATCTGCACGCCGCGCCGTCCAATCTCGACGATTTTCTGGTGAATCTCGGGAATGGAGAACAACGGATGCACCGTTCCCTTTTCCCCTTCGCCTTCGATCAGCTCGAAGATGGGATGATCGCTCGCCGCGTAGTGGTCCACTTTCAATCCTTTGCGCGCGAGTTCCGCGATGATCTTCTGGATCGTGGCGGACTCGTGCAACTCGACCAGCTTGGCGCGACGCCGGGGACCGCCGTTGGTTTTCACCGGGGCCGCCGTCAGGGGAAGCAGCTCCTGTCCCATCTCGGCGTCGAACAAATTCAGGTCGAGATTCTCTTCGTGATAATCGCGCACCTCACGCTGGTCGTGGAAATAGCGGACCGACTCCTCGTTGCCGTCGCGCACTTTCACCAAATAGGTGGGCAGCTTGCCGGTCTTGGCCTCTCGCTCCGCGAGGTAGCTCTCGAAATCGCCGCCGTGTCTCCGCACCGATTCGCTCAGCTTTGCCAGTCTCTCGAGCGATTCGAGAATGTCCTTGAGCTGCGCCGCGCTCAACTCTTTGTCATCGGCCAGGTTCTTGAGGCGGACATCCTCCGCGCCTAACGAGATGAGGATCTTGTTGAGCTGGATGTCATCATCCACATACTCTTCGCGTTTCTTGCGCTTGATCTGGTAGAGCGGCGGTTGGGCGATGTAGATTTTTCCGGCCCGCACTAACTGCGTCATTTGCCGGTAGAAAAAAGTCAGGAGGAGGGTGCGAATGTGCGAGCCGTCCACGTCCGCATCGGTCATGATGATGATGCGGCCATAACGCAGCTTCGTGATGTCGAAGGAAGCTTCGTCTTTCGCCGTGTTTTCATCTTTCGGCTTTCCAATGCCGGTGCCGATCGCGGTGATCATCGATTGGATCTCGGTGTTTTTGAGCGCCTGATCGAGACGCGCTTTCTCCACGTTGATCAGCTTGCCGCGAATCGGGAGGATCGCCTGGTAACGCCGGTCGCGCCCTTGCTTGGCCGAACCGCCAGCGGAATCGCCCTCGACGATATAGAGCTCGGTCAAATCCGGATCGCGCTCCGAGCAGTCGGCCAGTTTGCCAGGAAGACCGCCACCGGTGAGCGCGCCTTTGCGGATTGTTTCGCGAGCTTTGCGCGCAGCTTCCCGCGCGCGCGCCGCGGTCAGCACCTTGTCGAAGATCCGTTTCGCGATCGGCGGGTTCTGATCGAAGAACGTCATCAAGCCGTCGTAGACGACCGAATTCACGATGCCGTCGATCTCAGTGTTCACGAGCTTCACCTTGGTTTGCGATTCAAACCGGGGGTTCGGCAGCTTGATGCTCAGGACGCAAATCAAACCTTCGCGCACATCGTCGCCGGAAATGGCCGGGTCCTTGTCTTTCAACAGGCTGTTCGATTTGGCGTATTGATTGACGGCCTTGGTCAGCGCCGTGCGGAAACCGGTGAGGTGAGTGCCGCCGTCCGGATTTGGAATCGAGTTCGCGAACGGAAGAATGTGATCGTTGTAGCTGTCGTTATATTGGAGAACCACATCCACGAAAACTTCATCGCGCTGGCGCGAGAGCACGACCGGCTTGGGATGGATCACCTGCTTGTTTTCGCCGAGCTGCTTCACGAACTCCTCAATGCCGTGCTTGTAGAAGAAAAGTTCCTTCCGCGCAGTATCCCCGCGCTCGTCCGCGAGCGTGATTTCGAGCCCCGGATTCAAAAACGCCAGCTCACGCAGACGCGACCCAAGCCGCTCGAACTTAAATTCGGTCGTGATCGTGAAGATCGTTGGGTCGGGCATGAACGTAATCAGCGTGCCCGTGTTCTTCTTGCTCTTAACCTCGCCGATCACTTCGAGCTTCTGGATGGTTTTTCCACGCTCGAATCCCATGGCGTAAACTTTGCCGTCCCGGGAAACTTCGACCTTGAACCAATCCGAAAGCGCGTTGACGCATTTCGCGCCGACACCATGGAGGCCGCCGGAATATTTGTAGGCGCCTTGTCCGAATTTTCCGCCCGCGTGCAGATTTGTCAGCACCAGCTCGACGGCCGGCATCTTGAATTTCGGATGCATATCGACCGGAATGCCGCGGCCGTTGTCGCGAACGGAAACAGATCCATCCACATGCACGGCCACTTCGATCTTGGTGCAGTAACCGGCCAGGTGTTCGTCGATTGAGTTGTCGAGCACCTCGAAAACCATGTGATGCAAACCGCGCTCATCGGGGTCCCCGATGTACATTCCGGGGCGTTTCCGGACTGCCTCGAGACCCTCGAGTTTGTCGATCTGCGCCGCGTCATATTTTTGGCTGGCGGCAATGCCGGTGGCGGCATCCATGGCGGTTTTTCCGAGAGAAATTTCGTCTTGAGCTTGGAGCATAAATGCCTGTCGAACGACAGAGCCAAACGATAGGCGAAAGAGGTGCCTCCAACAACTAATATCTTGGTCGCGGAAAGCCCAATTTTCCGCAACCAATAGGGGACGGCGGCGGAGCCCGCCCCACTATCTAGTGGTTGGGACCAATGCACCACTACCACTGTAGTCCGCGCGCTCTGGGCGCCCCGAAATCCGTGCGATTTGCGATCCACGTCGCGCCGAGAGCGCCACTTGACCCGCACACCTTCGCCCCCGAAAATGCCCGCCACTTATGCGATCCCAAACTCTGTATGAAGCGCGCTGGATCTTTGCCGTGCTCCTGGTGCTCGGAATCGCGGCCTGCTTCATTTCGCTCTGGCTGGTCCTGCCCGTACTCTTGCTCGTCGTCTATACGTTTTCATTCTTCCGCGATCCGGAGCGCGTTGCGCCTAACGACCCTGATGCGGTGCTGGCCGCAGCCGACGGCAAGGTTGCCGACATCGTCGAGATCGAAGAGAACGAAGTGCTGCATGCTACGACCCGGCGCGTCGGAATATTTCTCTCCGTTTTCGACGTGCACACCAATCGCGCCCCGATGGAGGGCCGCGTCATCTATCAAAAAAGCCACGCGGGACTTTGTCTCGATGCCCGGCATGCCGATTGCACGACGAAGAACCGGGCCATGACATGGGCCTTTGAGAATCCGCGGGTAACGCTGGTCGTTAGGCAACTCACCGGCATGATCGCGCGCAGAATCGTCGGCTGGTCGAAAGTAGGGGACGAACTGCGGAAAGGGGAACGCTTTGGGATGATTCGCTTCGGATCGCGAACGGAAGTATACTTGCCCCTCGATGCCGATGTCCTGGTCAAGGTGGGAGATCGAGTCACCGGCGGTTTGAGTGTGATTGCGCGACTTTCCCGAAAATGAGTCACCCGAATCCAAAGATTTACCTGCTGCCGAACTTGATGACGGCAGGAAATCTCTTTTGCGGGTTCGCGGCCACGCTCCAAATCGTGCAGGGCGCGCTCCTGCAGGCGTCCGATCCCGACGCCGCGGCCAAGCTTTTCCACAACGCGGTCTGGTTCATCCTGGGCGCGTGCATTTTCGACGTGCTGGACGGGCGGCTGGCCCGGCTCGGTGGGCACGACAGTTCGTTCGGCCGCGAGTTCGATTCGCTCGCGGATGTTATCTCATTTGGCCTGGCGCCGGCCTTGATGGTTTACCGGATCGTGCTGCTGGCTTTTCCACGCGTCGGCTGGGTGGTCGCCTTCATTTACCTGCTCTGCGGTGCGCTTCGGCTCTCTCGTTTCAACGTCGCGGCGGCGGAGGGCGTCCCTTCAAATAACAAGGAATTCCTGGGCTTTCCGATTACCGCAGCCGCGGGGCTGATCGCCTCGATCACTCTTTTCATGCTCTGGTGGTTTGGCGAAAAGGATCACGAGATCGGCGAATTCAAATGGGTCTTGCCGCCGCTGATGGTTTTTCTTTCGATCATGATGTTCAGCCGGCTGCGTTATCCCAGCTTCAAAGCCGTCACCTGGCGCACGACGCGTTCCCTTTCCCGCTTCCTCGTGATCGCGGTCGTACTCCTTTTCACCGTGCTCAACTACGAATGGATGCCCGCAGTTCTGTTCCTCGCCTATCTGCTCTACGGCCTGGTGCGGCCCTGGGTCTCGAAGGCGTGGCAGCGTGGGATCGAAGAAGAAATCGGCGAGGAGGAAGAAGCGGTCGCGGGTGATCGGTGAACACCGATAGCGGTTCAGTTTTTCCTGGGCAGGTTGAGACTGGCTAAAATTTCCGGGTCGCGCACGTCCGCCCAGTCGCCCGTTAATTCGAGGGCGCGCACTTTGTTTCCGCTAAGGGCAAGATTGCGGACCGCGTCGGTTAGCTCGTATTCGCCTCGCGGCGATGGCTTCAGTTTCGCGATGTGCTCGAAAATGCTCGGCCGGAAGGCGTAGACGCCAGCGTTGTACCAGGGGCTCGTCGGCTCTCCGGGTTTCGGCTTCTCGCGCAGATCGATCAGTTCGAAATTCTCGTTCACGAAAACGGCTCCGCCCTGGCTCACATCGTCACTGCGCTTCACACTGACGACGGCTTCGGCGCCGGCCAGCGCCGCGCAGATGCGCGGATAATTTTCCGGCGCGAGCAGAATGTCCCCGTAGCTCAGGACGAATGGATCGCTCCCGGCAAATTCGCGCGCCAGTTCCACGACTCTTCCCGTGCCATCCTGTTTCACCTGGGTGGCGTAGGTGACGCGCACTCCCCACTGGGAACCGTCGCCAAAAAAATCGCGGACGACATCGGCGTGCCATCCGACGATAACCAGAAAATCCGTGAGCCCCGCATCGCGCAAGCCTTCAATAATGTGTTGGAGGACCGGCTTTCCCCGGACCTGCAACATCGGCTTGGGCAGCTCGAGGGTCAGATCGCGCATGCGCGTTCCGCGTCCGGCCGCGAGAAGGACTGCTTTGGTAATGTTGGTTTGCATTTGAAGTGCGAGCTGTTCAGTTTCGCCGCATGCGTCTGGCTTTTCTGGCGAAATATCGTGAAGCAGGATTACTTCTGATTCGCGTCAGCCTTGGATTGCTTTTCATTCTTTATCTTGCCCCGACCTTGTTCGGCGGGCCAAAAGCCTGGGCCCACTTTGGCGCCGGCGCAGGCCATTTCGGTTTGCACTCCCATTTTCAAATCTGGGGATTTCTCGGATTGCTCCTCGGCTGTATCGGGGGAGTGCTGATGATCTTCGGGTTATTCTTTCGGATCGGCGTCCTGCTTGTGCTTCTGATCGCCATCGGTCACGCGATCGCAGTCTACAAGGGAACCGGTTTCCGCGTGGCTTTGCCTTCCATCGAGATGTGCTTCGTGCTCGCCGGAATTCTTTTTGTTGGCCCGGGCACGTACAGCGTCGACAAGGCGTAGGGCACGATCATTTCTTTATTTCGACCGGGGCCGGTGTCGCGCCGATCGAGATGGCGGGCAGTTCCATCTGCTTGATCAACGCCGCGACCTTCGGCACTTCCTCCGCCTTCAGCTGTGCCCACTTTTTCAGCCGTTCGTCCAACGACATTTCCGACGATGCCAGAGGACAGGCGAGTCGTTCAACCAGAATGTTCGCGTGCGCACTTGTCATCCCGAGCCGCGCAGACGGCGAGGGATCCCACAGTCGCAGGAAGCTCCACGCGAAATCGCTTCCGCGATCTACGAAGCGAAGACGTCGAACATCCGCTGCGTAGCTTGCGTGATCCGAGACCGGCTGTGGGGTCCTTCGCCGTCTGCGCGGCTCAGGATGACACGCAAGATTCGATGCGCCTTTAGACCCGAACCCCGCCAGCTCCAAGTCCTCTACTTGCCCGCGATCTTGAGTTCGAGCGGAGCGCCGTCTTTGTCCACTTCGATGATGCGAATCGGTTCCGGGATATTCAGCTTGAGCCCCGAGGGGGCCTGCGTGCTCGTCACGCCGCGACCGCGTTCGATCATCTCCAGCTCTCGTCGCATTTTGCCTTTGTTCGTGCAGGAATGAATTGCGGTCTCTTCACTCACCAGGCCAGCCGCGTAGGCCGCGACGATCTCCTGATCGAAACTGTGCCAGCCCAGGGTCGAACCGGCTTCGATGATTTCGTGGAACGATTTGTTCTCCGATTCGCCGTAGAGAATCGTTTCGCGCGTGCGCAGGCTGCTCCCCATGATTTCGGTCACGAGCAACCGGCCACCGCTGACTTTATTCACGAGTCGCTGGCTGATGACGTAGCGCAAGGTTTCGGAAAGGCGCTGCCGCAGTTGCTGCTCCTCCTCCCGCGCATACATGCCGAGGATCCGGTTGATCGTCTGCCCGGCGTTGATCGTGTGAAGCGTGCTGAAAACGATGTGGCCGGTTTCGGAAGCGGTCATGGCAATTTCGAGAGTATCGCGATCGCGAATTTCTCCCACCAGGATGGCCTTGGGCGCCTGGCGCAGGGCCGCGCGTAACCCTTCGGCGAAGTTCGGGAAATCCTTGCCCAACTCGCGCTGGCTGATGGCGGCTTTTCCATGCTTATGAAAAAATTCGATCGGATCTTCCAGCGTCACGATGTGAATCTCCTGGGTGCGATTCAATTCGTTCAGCATCCCCGCCAGCGTCGTGGTCTTGCCTGTGCCGGTGCCGCCGGTCACGAGGACGATCCCGTTCTTCTCTTTGACGATATCGCGAAAGATCGGAGGAAGCCCCAAAGCTTCCAGCGTCGGAATTTCCGATTGCAGCTTCCGCATCACCACCGCGTGCCGGCCATTTTGTTTGAAGATGTTTACCCGGAAACGCGCAAGGTCCTCGATAGCGTAACTGCAATCGCAGGAGCCGCTGGTCGCAAATTCCATCCGGAGGCGCTCGCTCCCGTTGATGATTTGGCCGGCGAGCGCTTCGATCAACGCCGGGGTGAGAACGGAATCCGGGGTGTCAATCGGGAAATCGCTCAGACGGCCGTGCACTTCGACCAGGGGCGGTTTGCCGGCAATAAAGAGAAGGTCCGAGACGCCATCGGCGCTCTGCAGCATTCCCTTGAGAAGAGCGTCAACTGTGGCGCGATCCATGGCGTGGCGGCCCAAGGTAGCTAGGATCGTGCCCCCGTTAGGGGCGATCGCCTAGAGCGAGCGGGCCGCCAGCAGATACTGGAGCACTGCTTCCCGCTCCCCGGCCTTTAGATTGGCCCGGCCAGCCATGGTCGCGACGATCACCCGCAGCCGGTCCGGCGGGAACTTCGCCGTTTCCGGCAGCGCATGGCATTGAATGCAGCGATCGAGCAGGAGTGAACGGCCCTCGGTGAGTAATCGCGCATCCGCATATTGCCGTGAGCCGGCGCTAATGAGGGCCGGGGAAATGGGCGGAGCGTTCGAAGTTGTCGACTCGCAGCCGGCCAGAAGGAGGGCAACAACTGCGAGAAGACCGGAAAGCGTACGCGTGGTCGTCATGCTCAGAAGGAAAATCCAAAAATGGCGCGCACTTGTAAATCGGGCTCATCGCGGGCGCCTGTGACCTGAGCGAGGGCCGAGAGTGTTCCCCAGTATTTTCCCGCCCGCACGGAAACGTTAGGCCCGGCGAAAAACTTGCCTTTGCCGGCGGCCGACCATTCCGGCAGGGCGATTTCGTGGAGACCCTCCGCGCCAAACAAAAGGTGCGGGCTCACCTCGTAGCTCAGGCCTAACGACTGCTGAAATTCTCCGACGCGTTCCTCGAGGCCTTCCCCCTCCCACTCCGCTTCGAGGGTGGCGTTGTAGGCCAACACCCAGCGGCCGAAATTTTTCTGCGCGAGGAGCTTGGATTCCAATTCGAAGCGGCGATAGCCCACCTGGATCTCTTCATAAACGGAGAAGCCGATTGGATCGGCCACGGGATTAGTGAAATTGTAGATCAGCTCGAGCGCGGAACCGGTGTAGCTGTATCCCGGATTCTCGACCGAAGTGCCGTCGTGATAATTCCAGTCCGCCAGATAAACTGCGGCCTGCAATTTATTCGTGATCCCAAATTCCAGCTCGTGCCGGAAATCGACCTGGCGAAAGCTGTGGTCCTCGGGCTTCCGTGTTTTCCACGTCACCCAATTTTCAATTTCGACGTCGCCCGGAGGGGAAGTCGTAACTTCGTAAACGTAGGTGAAACGGCGCGCGCCACCATAAGCTGGAAGCGTGGGCAAAATCGCGGCGACGAGGAGCAGGGCGAGACACTTCATTTAATTTTGTCAGATCGCTGGCGGACGCTTGGCCAGCGCGGGGTGCGCGCTAAATGATTCCGCCTCGCGCGCGGCCGCCATAGCGCGGGCTCCGCGACGAGCAGCCTGGATTTTCACGAACAACCATGCGCCGATCACGTACGCGAAACCTAGCAGCGGAATAACGATGCCCTCGACCGAGGGATAAATTCCCAGCCAGAAGCCGGCCCAAGTCGGTACATGCAGGCCGGGGATCGGATGAATCGGCAGCCAGCCGACCGTTTGGAAGAGGCGGACGGTCGAGCCGAGGAACGTGACCAGGATCGTCACCACCAGGACGCCGGTAAAGACGAGCAGTTTTCGGTAGGGCAAGCGCGCGCCGATCACAAAAATGAGCACGCCCGCGCCGGCGACCATGACCGCGCCGCACGCGATGCCGATCAGCACCCATTTCATTCCGCTCTCGAGAATGAGCGATTGCAGGAACAGCGTGGTCTCAAATCCCTCGCGATAAATCGTGAGAAAGCCGACCATCACGAGCGACAACCACTCCAGCCCGCCCTCGACGCCGGGTTCTCCAGTTTTGCTCAGCTTCCGCAACTTCGCGTTCCAGCCGACCCAATAAACTTTGTGGAAAACCCAGTTGGTCACCATGAGGAGAACGAGGACGGCCAGGACCGAGATGACGGCCTCGAGCTTTTCTCCGTAACGGGTGAGCGATTGAATGATCGTGCGCGAAATCCAAAAAGTAACGGCCGTAGCTGCGAGCGCGAGCCAGGCCCCCGCGACGACGCGACGCCGCGTGGAGCGTTGCTCAGGCCCGCGCATGCCCGCAAGCAGCGCGGCGAGAACGACCACGGCTTCCAATCCCTCACGAGCAATAATTGAGAGGACTGTGTAGATCACCGTGGCGGGTGAAAGATTTACTTTGAGCAGTGCGACGCACTGGTCCACCGCCGTCAGCGTGCGAGCAAAAGCCGCTTCGAGCTCGGGCCCTTTTTTGCGTTGATCGAAAAGCGCCTTGATCCCGGGCGCGTGATCTTCGCCATCGAGGAAGCTGCGTTCCGCGCGCAGACCCAGCTCCGGATCGCGCGGCAGGACACGTTTCTCCAGCTCGGTATCAAACGTCGTGTAGGCGTCCACGCGCAACGACTCCGCTTCGCTCCATCGGCCCGCCTGCGCAGCCGCCAGGGAATTCTTCAACCCCGTCCGGACTTCCAGAGCGATTTCTTCCACCACGCCTTTGCCCGAACCGGCGCGCTGGACGCTCAGTCCAAACCGATTCACGAGAACGTCTTCGATTTCTTTCGCGGCGCGATCGACCTCGGCCGGATCCGCCTTACCCAGGATGAGGCGTTCGGTTGCTTCCATCTTCGCAATCAAAGCGGTGGAATATTTTTCGAAGGCATCCCCTTGAGTTTGCCGCCAGGCCCCGCTGAGCTCGCTCACGAGCTGCTGCGCTTGCACGATGAAATCCTTCGCCTCGCGATATTCCAGTGGGACGACCACCTGTCCATCGCGCACGCCGTTGTGATATTCCTTCGGGACGAGGCGCACCAGTTTCACCAGGAGCCGGCCGTGGCGATCGATCTCTTGCTGCGTCAGGAGATTCGGCAGCTCGGATTCGAGACGGGTCTGCCATTCGCCGAATTTTTGCAGGAACGTGGGCCAGTCCGGCTTCGTCGCCAGCGCGATCAGGGGGGTCTGCGACTCGGCCAGTGCTTGCGCCCTCGTCCCAGGGACCTGCGCCAGCGCGCAAAGGTCGGCTGGGAAATTTGCCAGGGTCGAGATTTCCGCCATCCGCGCGACGACCAATTCCACGTTGGCCCGGCCCGAGATCGCGGCGCGCTTGAGTCCGTCCAGTCTTTCCCGGACCCGAGTGGCCTGCCACGCGATGTACTCGCGCGCGAGCAAAGCACCTACGGCATCCTGATGGAGTTTGTTGCTGCCGAGGCGTTGGAGAGCGAGCGCGCCCTCGACTGAGTTCGCGTGTTTGGGCAGGGCGATGATCGCGCGCCACGCTTGCGCGCCGGCAATGTCGCCATGCCGCTGGCGCTCGAGCATTTCGAGCGCGGCGGCGTGTTGCATTGCCGCGGCAAACTTTCCGCAGGACTCCGCCAGGCCCACGGTTCCGCGCGCCTCGGCCTCTCGCTGGGAATCCACCTGGCTCGCCCAGAGTGCTTTCGAAGCCGGCGATTGCAAAGTGCCCGCGAACCCCGTTTCCGCTTGTTTCAGGGCCGCCCAATCCTGCGGATCCAGACGATGGCCTAACGAGTCCAATAGCAGCTCTTCGATTTGCGCCTGGGTCGCCTCGAATGCACTGGCGACGTCCGCGTGCAGCGAAGGGGTCGTCGCGCCGAAGCAGATGGCGACGGCCGCCGTCAGGATAAAGCCAGCGCGGGACTTCATGCGCCGGCACCAGTCAGCTCGAGCAATGCCGCCGCCTGTTCCACCTGCGGCACCAGCTTATCGGCCTTCTGCTTGGCCTGTTCGCCGAGCTCATCGACTTCCGGAGGCGTCATGGCCGTGCCCGCTTTTTTTTCTCGCTCGTCCACGCGTTCGATGAAGGCAAGAATGCCGTCGAAGCCACGCTGGATCGAGTTCGCCAGCGCAGGGTCCCTGGCTGTCACCTGGGAATGCACCGCGCCGTAGAGTACGGCGACGCTGAACATGATTCCACGCATGTCCGAAACGCGGCTGACGGCGGTGAATTTCCCGGAAGTTTCCGGCGCATAGCGCGATTCCTTCCAATCATCGAAATAGCCTGAAAGCGTCGGCGTCATCGTGATGATGGCCGAAAAATAATCCGAAGTGGAAGGCTGCCATGCGATCGCGGTTTCGTTTAGCTCATGGATTTTGGCGCGCACATCTTTGGCGACGGTAATGAGAACGTCGGCACGTGGAAGTGATTCGCGGGGACCGATTTTCCCATCGCCGTCGAGATCCACTGGCACGACCAGCCTGGTGTTCGAGCCCCAGAGCATCGGTTCAATTAGATACGTGAAGAGGCTGCCTTCCCGATCGATTTTGGAATTGTCAGGCAGCTGGAGCGTGACCGGTGCGACCGGCGTGCCGCCGCCAGCCTGATCCTGGGGAACGCCGGCGTCCAGATAGACGTCAAAATCCGACAGCTTCGGGACCCCCGCGACGATGCCTTCGATGGTTTCGTAGCCGAAGCTGTCCATCGCCTTGTAATTCTCGCGCAGAGCGGCGACCAGCCGGGTTACTTCGTTGGCAGAGTGCGCGAAGGCCTTCGCGGGATCGCGCTCGTTAGCGTCGATCAATTTTCGGTAGCTTTCCGCGTTCGCGAGAAATTCACCAGCCGCCTGCTCCATTTTGGTTAGCGCACCGAGGAGATAGCCCTTCACATCGTTCGAACCCACAGGCGGAGCGGGGTCGCCCGAAACTGGAATCGCCCAAAAAACCAGGGCCATAAGAAGAGCGAGGAGCAGTTTCATCCGAGGCTAAGTTACCATAGCGCCTGGGGAGCCGCTGCCGTTCGCTTGCGTTTTTTTAGCGGAGCCTTGCGGAAGTGCCTGAGGCTAAGAACCGCATCGTTGTGATTTATCGCCGAGGGCGTAACATTTTTTCGATGAGAGGCGAAAAAGGTTTCACGCTGGTCGAGATCATTATTGCCATCGTGATCATGGTGCTGGTGCTCTCATTGGCCGTGCCCAGCCTGACCGGAGTGCTGGCGGACCGGCGCCTCCGACGATCGCTCGATGATTTGAACGGGCTCGTCCGGCAGGCGCAGGAACGGAGCATCCTCGAGCGCCGCTCTTATCTCATTGTCTGGCTCGACCAGGAGCTCGCTCTTCGCCCCGAGGTCGTGCTGAAAGGCGAGGACCCGAAACCGGTCGCCTCCTTGCGATGGCAAAAAGGCGATTCCTTCAAGCTCTCCTTTCCCGCCGCGCTCGAGGAACGGCCACCGTCACAATGGGTCTTCTGGTCTTCGGGTAACTGCGAGCCGGCCGTGGTCGAGTACCGCGGGAAGGATGGCGGATGGACGGCAAAGTATTCGCCGCTCACGACCCGGGCGGAACTGGTAAGTTATGCGGCGAAATAAACGCACCTGCCACGCTTTCGCGCTCTACGAAGTGCTGCTGGGAATGGCGATCTTCGTCGTCGGCATCGTCGTGCTCGGCCGGTCGGTGCAAAATTGCCTGAACGCCAGCGCGCTGGCCTCGGAAGAAAATCGCGTCCGGCTGTTGCTGGCCAACCGGATGGCTGAGATCCAGGCGACGCCCGGTTTCCCGGATGCGAAAAAAGAAACGAAAATCGATACCGGGTATGGCGAAGTGAGACTCGTCCAGCGCTGCGCGCCCGCCGGATTGAAGGACGAGAAGGACCTGGAAGTGAACGGCATCAACCTCGTGACCTTGAGCGTTGAATGGACCCGCAACGGTTTTCCCCAATCCAAGAAGATCGAATTCTATGTCTATCGTAATGGTTAAGCGCGTGACGCGGCGGGGATTCACGCTGCTCGAGATCATGCTCGCGGTGGCGATCCTGGGGCTGATGACGCTGGCGATCTATCGCTTCGTCTCGACGAACCTCACCATTCTGCGCGTCTCGACGGATGAAAACCTGGCCGAGGCCCGTTATGACGGCCTGATTAACCTGCTCACCACGCAGTGGCAAAGCTTGCCCACCGCAGGGGCGTTTACAGGCGAGCCATTCAAGTTGAACGATGTCCCGCGGGATGAGGTCACCTGGATCTGTGGCTCGGGCCCGGGGATGTTGACTCGTTATGCCCCGGGAGAATTTGCGGTCAGCCTGCGGCTCAAGCGGGTGAACGAGGGCACCGACCGAATGGAAATCGGATTCATGCGCAAGCCGCGGGAAACGGCGGAAGGGTCGTCGGAAGGCGAGACCTGGATCCCTTTGCTCGGCGATATCCGCAGCCTGGAGATTCGTTATTTCGATTCACGGCTCAACGCCTGGGTGCCGAAATGGAGCGACACCTCGACCATGCCACGACTCGTTAGGCTCGTTATCGGCCGGCCCGACCGTCCCACGCCGTGGGAAGCTGTGATCGCGCTGTCGCGCACTCCGCTCTAATGGGTGCGCTTCCGAAATCTTCCGTCACAGACCGTCGCTTGAAGAATGAGCGCGGCGCGGCGCTTTTGCTTTCGCTCTGGGCGCTTTTCTTACTCAGCGCGATGGTGATCTCGTGGGCGCTGGAGATCAATTCTCGTGTCCTGCTTTCCGGTAACGCCAATCGTGCCCTCGAAGCGGAAGCGATGGCTTGTTCGGGCGCGGAGATTGCCCTTCACCCCGCGGTGAAACCTGGCTCGCCGCTCCTGCGCGGTGGCATGGGCGGCAAGAAATTTGACGCGCGCATCACGGGCGAGGCCGGACGGATGAATTTGAACTTCCTGCTGGCGGGCGAAAACCCGGTGAAACTCGAACTGCTCCGAAAATACCTGGAAATCAAAGGCGTGGATTTGAACGAACGCGATCACATGATCGATTGCCTGCTCGACTGGGTTGATGCCGATAATCTCGAGCACCTTAACGGCGCCGAAGAGGGGCCGGGTTACAAGCCGCCGAACAAACCGCTGGCGAAAATCGAGGAAGTCCGAAAGGTGAGAGGCTGGGAAGAATTTACTTCCACCGCCGACTGGGATGCCGATTTCACCCTGGATACCGCCAGTGGCCTGATCGAGCCAGTCTGGGCCTCGCGTGACGTCCTGCTCTCGTTGCCGGGTATGACTGAGCCGTTCGTCGACCAGTTTCTCGCTCTGCGCCGTGGACCCGATGGGATAGAAGGCACTGAGGATGACGCGGTCTTCAAGAACCTGGATGAAGTGCTGGTTGCGCTTGGATATGCGTCGCAACAGGTTAAGCAACAACTTTCCGGCTTGATTGGGTTTGGCGATCCAACGATACGCGTAGTGAGCGTTGGGCAATCGGGAGAGGTCACTCGGACCGTGCGGATGGTGGTTCGAAAAGCAGGGAATGCTATTCAATTAAGATCATGGAAGGAGCTTTAGTATCGAGCCGGCGAAGCAACCTATTTATCTGATTCCATCGTCTAACGGCTGGAACCTGATCCGCTTTGCCCAGCATAGCGGGGCTTGGGAGGTGCGTGGTCTGACCACGTTGGAGGAAGCGGGAGATCTTTTGAAGCGCGGCGAAGATTTTATTCTTGGCCTGCCGGTGGCGATCGTTCTCGCCCAACGCCTGCGCCTGCCCACCATCGATCGCGATGAGTTCGTTGAGATGGTGCGCATTCAGATCGAGAAGGCGATGCCCTACGCGTCGGAGGAAATGACGACCGATTCGGAGCTCATCCGGCAGACAGAGGAGGGGAGCGTTATCTCCGCGGTAGCCGTCCATAACGAGAAACTTTCCGAGCTCGCGGAGCCCCTTATTTCGCGCGACCTGATCCCGAGCCAGGTGACCGTGTACGCGACCCAACGCGCCTCCACTCACGCACCCCTCGGCACGGCGCTTCTGATTTATCCGGAACGAGACGCGACCGTCTGCGTCATCACCGAGGAGGGAAAGCTGAGTTTTACTCGCACGCTCGACAGCGCGGATCCGCTCCAACTTCAACGGGATTTGCCGCAGCTCGCGCTGAGCGCGGAGTTGCAGGGAATTGACACTGCCTTCCCGCGCATCCTGCTGGACGAAAGTCTGTATGAGCTGCGCGCTACGGTGCAGGGAATTTTCGCCACCACCGCAGACCTGGTCGCAGTGGAATTGCCACCGGCCCAGAGCGGATTGAACCTTCTTCCGGAGGCCTGGCGGCAACGCCGCGCGCAGATCGCACGGCAGGGTGAATGGCGGAAGCGTCTTCTGCTGGCGGGAGGGGCATACGCTGCGGTGCTTTTTCTTTTCCTCGTCTACCTGCTGATCTTGAAGTTACAGCTCGGGCGCCTGGACAAGAGGATCGAACGCGATGCGCCGCGAACGGAGTTTGTCCGGGCCACCGACGCAAAATGGAAGGCCCTCGCGCCGGCGATTGATCCGCATTACTACCCGATTGAGGTGTTGGTCCATCTCTTCGACAGCCTGCCCTCCCCCGATGTGCGGATTACGAACTTCAGCCAGTCCGCCCGGCAAATTTCCGTGGAAGGCGAAGCGAACACGGCGGCGCTCGCGTATGCCTTCGCCGATAAGGTGAAAAAGGAACCCGAATTGCAAACGTTCCAATTCGATATGGCGGCGCCCCGAATTTTGCCTAACGACCACGCTCAATTTCGACTGGAGGGTAAACCACGATGATGCCCGCCTGGTATCAGCGGATGACGCAACGCGAACGGCGGCTCGCCTTCATCGTAGCGGGCGCGATCGTTCTCCTGATCAACCTTCTGGTTTGGAGTAAACTTTTCGACGCTCTTCGACGCACGCGCGCGGACGTGGCGCTCCGCCAATCCATCCGGGACGAGCAATCCATTTACATCAAAGACCGCGATCTTTGGATGCAGCGCGACCAATGGTTGAAGCAGCATCAACCTTCGCTCAAGAGCGCGGTCGAAGCTTCTACCCTTCTCGATCAGGTGAAGCAAATCGCCGGCAAACACAATGTCCTCATCGAGAACCCCGCGATCGGCGCCGGCGATACGACGGCGGATCATCAATCGGTCTTTGCCTCGATCGAAACCAAGAGCCCGTGGCCGCCGCTGGTCCGTTTTCTTTACGACGTGCAGCAGCCGGAGGCTTTTATCGTCTTCGAAAGCGTGCAGCTCCAGATCGATCCGGCCGACCCAACCATGATGCGTGGCAAATTCAAAATCGCGCGCTGGTTCGCACCGCCTGGAAAATGAGCGCTGCCGCTGGATTTGAATGCCGGTAGGATTGGGGATAAGTTGGGGGCAGCCGATGAAACTGAAACCTCTCACGCTGTCGCTCGTGCTGGGACTTCCCACGGTAATGCTCGCGGATGGATTACCGCAGGCGTTTAAGTTTGAGCGCTACCAGGCGATGATGGATCGCTCTCCGTTTGCCGTGGCGACCGCGGTGGTGGCGCCGGTGGCTGCTCCAAATTTCGCCAAGGATCTTTACATCGCGAACGCTGCGCGGTCGAAGGATGGCGACCTGGTCACGCTGGCCTCGAGTGCCGACAAGAATTTCAAGAAATACCTGACCACCGGAACACCGGTCGATGGATTCAGCATCTCCAACATCGAATGGTCGGAGAAAGTCGGCGCGACGAAGGTCACGATCGCAAAGGATGGCCAGTTCGCGACCGTCACTTTCAATCAGGCGTTGCTGAGCCAGCCGACGGTTGCCGGCCAGAATTTTGTCCAGCCGCAAATGCCCGTTCAGCCGCAAATGCCGGTTCAGCCGCAGCAGCCGATCGTGCAGCCTAACCCGCAGGCCATGGCGGCGCCGATGACCGTCGCGCCACCCATGAATTTTCCGAGGCCAATGCCGGTGCCGTCGCTACCGATGCCGGCACAGACGCAGGCGCCGAGGGTTCGGGGCGTCATCCCGCGCAATCCTAACACTCCGCCGCCGACCAATCCCAACACCCCCGCGACTCCGGAGTTGTAGGCAAGATCGCGCACTTCATTGCTCGATCGCCTCGAAGCTGGCGACGCTCTTTTCGTCTTTGATGTAGTGCCGGCTGTCCTCAGCCGCAGAGAGCAGAACTTTTCTGCTGGCGAGGAACCCGCCGCTCTAGTTACTGCCCCAGTCGTCGTCGGCAGTATCGGGCCTGTGATCGGGCCCGGCCGAAAAGAGATCGTAGCTGTTTGGATTCCGAACCCCTGGGAAACGATAAATGTATTCCTGGCCCCACGGATCCTTGGGAACGTCATCCATCAGGTGGACCCAGGACGAAGGCAAGGGTTCAGTGGTCGGCCTAACGACCAGGGCTTTGAGACCCTGCTCAGTCGTTGGATAATAACCCGTTTTGCTGTTGTACATCATCAGCATGGTTCGGATTCCCTGGATGCCGCCGCCGCTAGTCGTCCCTTTGGCGACATCGAGCGCGGGCGACATTTTGTAGATGGCGGCCCCCAGCAAGACGCCGATGATGGCCACTACCAGCATGATTTCCAAAAGGGTAAAAGCGCTCTGTCTGGTCTTCATTTTTTAACGGTCCGTTTGGAGTTTATAGTCCGATTTGTCCCACAGATATTTCAGTTGGATTTGAGTTGCGCGAATCGCGGAGGCGGGGGTTCCAGGGCCGCCAATGACGAGCAAATCGTTGGTGCCGACCCGGAGGCTGGTCGCCGGGACCAGCTTTTGCGCGCGAAGCCATCCGGTGTATTGAAAGCGCATCTGCTTGACGAGAGAAGCGCTCTCGCCCCGATAAGCCGGATCGGCCAGGTCGGGCAATGTGATTGTGGCCGGGCCCAGGTTTTCGCCGTTTAAGTAAACTTCCGGCGGCGCGTCGATGTTCGGGCTGGCCACTTCGAAGGTGAGCAGAGCGACCAACGGTTGGGATTCGATGCCGAATTGAAAGGCCGCCCCTTGCTGCATGCTGGCGCCTACGCGAATTGTCTCCGCCGCCAGAGTCGCGGTCACCGTTCCAAACATCTCGTTGTCCTGAGCCGGCACATGAAGCGGCGACAAGCTGGCGAACGGTTCGGGCATCAGGTCTCTGTGTTCGGCGCTGATGGGATGAAGCACTTCTCCACTGGCCATCCAGTCGAGGTACGCGCCGCGGATCATCTGCCCGTCCCCGGGGACTTCGACGTCGATCGTGGAAACCGATAACATTGGAACGACCACGCTTTCCGAGCTGGGGAGACCAACACCGGACCCGAGCGGGCCGGATTGCAGGACTCGCGAACCGGATTCATCCCAAGCCACCAGACGAGGGCTCTGGTTTGCATTGTCGTCAAAAAATAAACGGAAATAGAGGACCTGGAATTCCGGCCGCGGGCGCGCGATCCGAATTCGAAAGACAGTCTTGGCGGGCGTCTCCGCCTTCGCCTCGGTCGGAACGATCGTGACGGATTCGACCCAGTCGGGAGCGGCCTGCGGTTTGGAATTCGCGCTGGAGGTTTGCCGTAAATCGAGCCAGGCGCTTTCGATGTTGCCGCCAGTGCCGTTCGACGGGATGCGAGGCAGCCCGTTCACGAAAACGTCCTGCGCTTGAGCGGCGGAGATCGCGAGCAGGGGGAGGATGAACGCGAACGCGCGAGATATCATTAGACCCGCGAGGTTACCTCAATGCGGTCGCGTCTGCAAACTTTGCGTCATTTCGAAAACCGCCGAGAGAATGCTGTAGACCACGAAGCCGACCAGAATCGCGATCAGCATGATGATGACAGGTGGAATGAGCGCGGAAATCACCTGGACCGTGCGATCGAGTTCCCGCTCGTAAACATCAGCGATGGTTTGCATGGTGCGGGCGAAGTGCCCGGTCTGTTCGCCCACTGCCATCATGTCGGTGAATAATTCTGGAAACAGTTGCTGCGCACTCAGCGCCGCTGACAAGGTGGCGCCGTCGATGACCGCGCGCCGGACTTCGGCCAGCTTCATCTCGAGAAATTTGTTCCCGGCGATTTCCGTCACGAGATCGAGCGCTTTGAGCAACGGAACTCCGTTTTCCATCAACGTCCCGAGCGTGCGCGAGAACTGCGCGTAATAACGGTGCCGAATGATTCGCCCGTAGCCAGGGATCATGAGGCGAAACCGGTCCCACGCGATTCGCCCTTCAGCGCCCCGAACGAAAGCGCGGAACGCGGCCATGCCACCGAGCACGAGGAGGAGGCCGAGCCACCAGTAACCAGTCAAAATATGGTGGGCCATGAGCAGGATCCGAGTCGGCAACGGAAGCGTGCCGCCGTTCTGGGTCATGAAGTTCGTCAGCTGCGGCACCATGAACGTGATGAAAATCGCGATCAGGGCTGCGCCGGCCACGGCGAGGAAGGCGGGATAAATCAACGCCTGTTGCACGCGGTCCCGCAGATTTTTCGCCTGCATCAAATGCTCGACCAGCCGCGCCAGGATATCGGGCAGTGCACCGCTCGCTTCACCGGCCGCAACGAGGTTCACGTAGATGGCCGGGAAGATCCGTGGAAAATCGCGAAGCGCTTGCGAGAAGCTACGGCCGTCCACCAGGGCCTGGTGAAGGGAGTGCGTCATCTGTTGCACGCGCGGTTGTTTCAGGCGCTTCTGGAGCACGGAAAGCCCTTCGTCGAGCGTCATTCCGGCCTGGAGCAAGTGGCCCAGTTGCTCGGTGAAAATGAGCAACTGCCCGTGCGGGATTTTCAGCTTCTGAGTTCCGGGAAGCGCTGGCTTCGCCGCACTTACAGGTCCGGCCGCGCCGTTCTTCCCGCCTTTGACAACCTGCGGCTCACTGCCGACCGCTTCGATCCGGACCGGAATGTAATGCAGCTGCTCAATTTGCCTGATCGCCACGGCACGGTCCGGACACTCCAGGACGCCTTCCACCAAACCGCCCTGCGCATTTCGGGCGCGATAAGAAAATTGGGGCATACGTGATTTTGCTGCTCGCGAACCTATCCCGCACTCCGTGGGCCGTCTAGCGCAGGCATCAGTTTGCGGTGGTGTTCGCTCACTTGTTTGCAGACGAAGGACGTTTTTCCTGTTAAAACGGTCAATCTGCGCTAGTCTATGGTCTCTATGAACGCCAACCCCGTCAGGCGGTCTAGCATGAACCTACACCGCTTCATTCGGAACGTAGGCGCTCTCGTAATCGGGATCGCGCTGATGTTGATTGTCTCCGTTGCGCGGGGCGAGTCTCCCGCTGCGGCTCCCGCACCGGATGGCTCCGAAGTAAAAAAGGCGGTCACGGGCGCGGCGCCACGGGTTCAGCCGCAGGTCATTTATCGCCTGCCGAAATCCTCCCAAGATGCGGCGGCTGCCTTGCATTCTCAGGCGAAAGCCGAGAACACGATGCTTCCGATCGATAGCAGCATGCCCACCTCGCTCCAGTTGGCGCGTTCGAACGCAAACGCGGCGGCGGCGGCCGCGCAGACGCCATCGCCCGCATCGAGTCCTCAGCTTCAATTGCAGGACACTGGCGTTCGGAAACAACATTCCAACAGCGTTACGGCCAGACCGAAATCCGCCAGGCCGCGCACTGCGGCCGCCCGTAATTCTGCGAAAGCCCCGCCCGGCAAAGAAGCCAAAGGCCGACACAAACACTGACGCTTTCCGTTAGCGGAGGTTGTAAACCTCAATCAGACCGACCCCGGTGGTGTCGTTCTTCCCCCGCACGATTGCGGTGTGCGGACCGGCAGCCAGCGTCGCCAGGAGAATCGATTCGCGATCGTCCTCCGGCTGAAGCGACGGCGGAAGCTCCTTCATTTCTGACGTTGCACGCCAATCGTCGTTTGCAGTGATGTTCCCATCCGCGTCGTGCAGTTCGAGAATAGAATCTGGCAGCGTTCCATGGACGTTGCTCTCCGCCAGCGACGGACCGAGCGCGCGCACTAACACGCGCGCGAAACCGCTGCTGTTGCCGATGACGAATCCGCCGATCATGACGTCGTCATTCGTTCCCACGAATCCCCGCGTGCTGATATTCGCCAGTTCCGAATCCGCGGCCAGATCCGCATCATAGACTTCGATCAACCCCGTGCCGCTCGCTTCATCCCGTCCGCCAATGATGGCCGTGTATTGGCCCGGTGGAAGCTCAACCAGCAGCGCAGCCTCAAGATCGTGCGTCGGCGCCAATCCACGCGCGGTCAACTCCCAGGCCGCGTCGTCATCTTTCCAATCATCATTCTCTGCAATCAAATGGCCGTCGGCTCCGTAAAGTTTGAGGACGGGGTCCGCGAGCGCGTCGGCCAATCCAGCCTCGCGCAGCGATGCGCCGATCCCGCGGATAATCAGCTTCTTCGGCGCCGTGCCGGTGACGATGAAACCGGCAATCCCAACATTGTCGCCCGTCCCGGCGCGCAGGCGGGTCGAGATGTTCAGCATCTGGGAGTGCGCGCCGGGTTTGGCCGGCAGCGTGAGTAATTGGCGAAGGGGATCCCAGGGCTCACCCTGGCTTGCGTAGGAAAGGCCGGAAGTCTGGGGCTGGGTGGCGCCGTTCCAAAAATCAGCCGGTCCAAAAATATTTTTCAGGGTGTAATTGGCCGCCTGTTCCACCGATATGGGATCTACCCACGACACGCGGCCGTTCGGGATGCCGTCCTGATTCATATCCGCGAGCAACGAGCCGGAGAGATCCATGCTGCCCCACTCGGAGATGCGCGTGTGCGAATCCCGGTCGAGCAGAGGCGAGAGGTCGACCCACGGATCCCAGCCCGCCCGTTTGATGTGCGGTCCCATTCGCGTCCGAATGTAAATGACGCTCGGCGTCACGTCCTCGCCCGGTTCAAGCCATGGCCGTCCCAGAAATACCGAGTCGTTAGGCGGCGTCGTGCGGTCGTCCACAAAAGGGTTGCGATCCGTGCCCTTCACCAGGCTGCAATCCAGGAAGATCAGCCCGTTCGCGGTCGTTGTTTTTGTGTCGGCCGCCGTAATCCAGCCGAAATCGGTGCTCTCGATCGTGCACCGGTCGAAGACTGCCGTAGCATTTCCGTAAATGAAATCGGCGTCGCCGGAGATGAAGCTGTCGCGAAAATACTGTCGCGTGTCCCCGGAGGCGAGCAGGGTGTCCTGGTAGCCGAGGAAACGCACGTTATCGAAAATGGCCCGATCGGGTAGAGAGGCAAGGGCGAGCCCTGCCGCTTCGTTACGGTCGGGCAGGGAGTTTTCGAAAGTGAGATTGCGCGCCATGAATTCAATCGCGTTGCTGTTCAGCGTGACCGTGGCGTTGTAAGAAACAAATGGCTGGATAAATGGCGCGCCTGCGAACGAAATGCTGACATCGGCCGGCGTTGCGCCCTGGCCAATAAAGGTCACGAACGGTTTGTCGATCGTGACCTGTTCGACGTATCGGCCCGGCGCGATAAAAATGTTTGCGCGATCGGTCGCCGTCTGTTCCTCCACGGCATCCACCGCGCTTTGCACCGTCGGGAATACGCCTTCGCCGCCGTTCCGGTTCACAAAATAATCACGGGCCGCCGCGTTGTTCGCGGCGACAAATGCGGCCCCGCAGGCGCAGGCGCAGAGGAGCGCGCAAACACCTCGCTGTGGCCGATTTATTACCAGGCGCACCCTAATAGGAAAACCGAATGCCTGGCCCTGCGTCGAGAAAATTCTCTCGCGCAAATCGTCGACTCGGACCTCGAGAGAGGCGGGGGCGGGAATCGAACCCGCGAATAGAGTCACCGCTTGGGCAGAGAGCTTTGCTCCTGGGAAAAAAGAACATGTCGGATGCTATTGACGCCCTCGGATGTTCTGACTATGTTCTGATTATGCCCAGCCTTGTGAAAGATTCTCGCGATCGAAGCCCGTACTGGATCTGCTGCTACACCAGCGCAACCGGTCAACGCCTGAAGAAATCAACGAAGGTCCGGACGAGGCCGCTTTCAGGAGAGACCCGGCAAGACGGTTCAGCGAAGACCGCATCTGACAAGCACAGGGAGGCTTGGGAGGTCTGCCTTGCCATTGAGCGCGCGGAGAATCACGCGAAGAGCGGCACTCTGACTGAGCAAGCCGCGAAGAAGATCATCGGGGAAATTCTCGAGCGCACGACCGGCGACACCCTGAGCAATTACAAAGTTCGCGAGTGGTTCCAGCACTGGCTTGATATCAAAGAACAGGTCCGCGCGGGCAAGACAACCACGCGCTATCGACAGGTCGTTCGGGATTTTCTTTCCTCACTCGGCGGGCGGGCTGAACTCGGCCTAGCGCACATCACATCGAAAGACCTTCTGGTTTATCGTAATGCGATTACCGCCGCCGGCAGAACGCCGAGAACGGCAAACCTCTGCATGAAAGTGATCAGCGCCGCTTTCAACGCGGCGCTCCGGCAAAGGCACATTTCTAGTAATCCGTGCACGGCGCTGGAAGGGCTCAATGTTGAGGCAGAGGAAAAGGGGACCTTCTCACCAGCGCAAATATCTGACCTGCTAAAATCGGCGGAAGACGACTGGCGCGGCGCAATCTTGTTCGGGTATTACACCGGCGCGCGGCTGGGGGACGTTGCGAACATGCGATGGAACGCAGTCGATCTAGTCCGGGGTGTGATCGAGTTCACGGCGAGCAAGACGAAGAAGGCAGTGACGATTCCTCTGCATGACGATCTTAGACGCGAGCTCCTAAAGCGCCCAGGCGTCGGCAAAGCGTTTTTGTTCCCATCATTGGCGGGAAAGGGGACCGGCGGCAGATATGGCCTGAGCGGCCGTTTCGCTGCCATCATGGAAAAGGCGGGCATCCGCGGAAAGATCACGCGCTTGGCCGAAGGAGGCAGAGCGTTATCCAGTCTCAGCTTCCATTCCCTGCGCCACAGTTTCAATTCAGCGATGGCCAATGCCGGCGTCTCGCAAGAGCTACGACAGAAGCTTACCGGCCACGCGTCGGCAGAGATGAATCAACGCTACACGCATCACGAGCTGGAACCGTTGCGCGCGGCGATCGGTTCTATTCCCGCGGTCACTCGTTAGGCCCGTCCATCGCTACCGATGCGAAAAATCCAAGCAACCTTTTTTCTGCCTGCCGCCGGTGGCTGGCCCCGACCCCATAGCCCCGCGCTGTGCTACGTCCTTCCCCCTCTACTCCCTCAGACGGAAATTTCAGGAAAATCGAGATGATTGCTAAGTCTTCCATTTTACCCGCGCCGGACATATCGGAATCCGATGCAGTAGCCTTGCTCGATTATCTACACGGCGACGTGCCCGGGCAGGAAGTTAAGCTTGCCGCCGAGTGGGAATATTCCCGACGTTCAAAGCCGCTGGTTGGACTCGCTCTCGACTACCGCAAGGAAAAAAACCGCCCCGCACGTAACCTGATTCTGTTTCCTCCGGAGGATCGAAATTGGCCGAAGATTTGGCAATTCGCTTCCTTCCCTTCTTGCAACTGGCGGGACATTTCGAAAGCGGATCGAGCGCGCATAACAATCCCAAAATCCGTCAGGATGAGAGTTACGGATGTCCGGTATCTGAATGAACTCGGCGCCCTGGACGACTGGAAACAGCAAGCGCTCAATCCAGAGCGCAAAGGATGTATTCCCGCGCGAATCAAGGGAGTTGAAGGCGTTGAGCATGTTGTTCTTTCGATCGATTTCCGTGAGGCGCCGAAAACACTCAAGGAGAGGTTTGCCGTGTGGCTTACGGAGCAGGAGCAAAGTTTCAAACGGTCCCAGAAAAAGCGGCAAGGGAGGACACTCGGCCTGGGCCAGTATTTTTTGGGACTTCATGATCTCGCTGTTTGGCGGCTTGATGACTCCATTGGCTTCGAAGCTGCTCAGAAATGGACGAAGGAAAATCGAAGGGGTCACCGGTGCTTTTATGGACATAAGAAAACGTCCGGCGCGGTTTACAATGACCGGAGCGATTGGCGCGCGGCCATCGAAAGAGCGAAAGCATTCATGAGCCACCGACACGGCGCGATGTACGATGCAACCTTCGTGGGGAGCGTGATGGAACGGGTTAAGAAGGTTCCTTTCTAGCGCTTTTCGCCACGGTCTTTTGCGGGTGCGACATCTTATGCGTGCCTACAGATACTACTGACAAGAAACGACGGGCGGGCCCGAGTGCTCGCGTTGAAGAACTGCTGAGAGATAGGGCCGGGAATCTTCCGGTGTGGATCCGCGCTCCAAAGAATGGGCCCGAGCATTACTGCGGCTTCAGTCGCTCCAAGCTGTATGAGCTCGAAGCAAGCGGGAAGATTATCAGCAAGAGCATCCGCGAGCCAGGACAGGTCCGCGGGACACGGCTGTTCAATCTCAAGAGCATCCTCGAATTTATCGAAGGATTCGAGGAACCCGAGAAAGCGGCCTGATGACAGGGCCGCCAAACGAAAAGCGCGCCGTGGGAAGCGCGCCAGTCGTTAATCAAAATTTACCGCGGGCAGCATACCTTGTTGCTCTGATGATTCAAGTTCTGGCTCCCGGCCGCGTCGAGGATCCGTTTTGAAAACGACGCGCAAGACAAAAGACGGGCCCTGGTGTTGGCTCTCAAAGCAAGCGCTTAAAAAAATCCGCGAGTCATTCGACGAGACGAACGATGTCAGCTCAGCCTTGGCTGCTTATATGGCCCTTGCTGAACTGGAGTCGAATAAATCAGGGGAAGGATTCACGGAGACGCGTGCAGCGATCGCGAGCCGGGCCGGGCTCAGTGTGCGCAAACTTAGCGACATCCTGAAAAGGCTCGAGACTGCGATGCTGCTTCACGTCCAGAGGAATTACGTTCCAGGCACGAGCGAGAAAGAGAGGGCGCCCAGCACTTACACGCTTCTTCCAGTCTTAGGCAACCGCTGCCCTACCTTAGGCAACGGCTGCCTAAGCTTAGGCATGGATCGAAATCAAGCTTCCGTGCCTAGTCTTAAAGAACATGGAGAAGAACATGGAGAAGAACATGGAGAAGAACAGGCTGCGCCTGGCTCGCGCAAGGCTCGCCCAACATCGAAAGCTTTGTCCGATCCTGAATGGTTAGCAGAGCTTTCAAACTCCGAAGAATACCGCGGGATAGAGGTGCAGCGTGAGTACGGCAAGATGGTACGATGGTGCGAGGTCAATCGAAAGCAGCCCACTCGCCGCAGGTTCGTCAACTGGCTGAACCGGATCGACAAACCAATGGCGGCCACAGCCGCACGCAGCAGCGGAAAAGGAATGGGATGGCGTCGATGAAATGCCCGAATTGCTCGGCAGAGTTCGAGCCGAGGAGCGTCCCGATTTTCGGCAAGCAATACTTCACTCAGAAGCGGTGCGACTTCTGCATAGAAGAAACAAGCGCGCGAGAACGACTCGAAAGAGAGCAAGCCGAAGCCGAAGCGATTGCAGCACGCAAAGCTGAACAGTGGAGTAAAATTTGTCCGCTTGATTATCGAGCGATTGATCTCAAGAAGTTACCGGCGCGCGCGCAGCAATCACTCCCGCAGATTCTGAGTTGGCGATACAATCCAATTGGACTGTTAGTCGGAGGAGAAACCGGGGCCGGGAAAACGCGATGCGTGTACCGACTGCTGAAACAGGTCTTTGACTGCGGCTTAACCATCGAGGCTCATTCCCCCCTTTCGTTTCGAGCCTCAGTCGTAAAGGCAGCGATGGGTGGCGGGGGATTGGAAGATTGGGTATATCGCGCCAGCAAGGCAGACGTATTTTACTTCGACGATCTAGGACAGATGCGACTTACAGAGTCGAGCGAAGAAGCATTGTTCGAACTGGTAGAGCGGCGATGCGCGAATCAAAAGCCGATTCTCGCAACGACACAGTATCAAAACGAGATTTTCGTCGCCCAGTTCATTCGGCCGGAACGCGGCTCCGCGATCGCGCGGCGCCTCATGGAGTTTTGCGAGTTCATCGAGCTGTGAAAATCGAACTGACAAACGAGCAGGCAACGGTCCTTCGGCCGCTCGTTGAATGGTGCGCGGAAACTCAAAGCCGCAACATCGTCATCGGGCAAATCATTCCCGGGGACTGGCGCGAACTCGAAAAAACTTGGTTGGTCTGCGCGACTATTCCGGCGAGCACCGCGCACAAAATTCGAAAATTGATCGAGCGCGACCGAGCCCTACTCAAGTCGCCTATTGTGACAGCCGCGCCGCCGCCGTGATGCTTGTTTTCCTTAACAGCTTTGATAGTGTTCACGCGAACGTGAAAGGGTAAAAATATGGCATTGGAATTGGTGGAGCCCCTGATCCCGGACGCCCAGCGCAATAAGGCTCCGGAACTTTTGCTTGAAGCAGCACGGGTTGGCTTCGGCGCCGCTGCGCAATTCGCGCAAATGCGGCGGCAAAGCGAGATGGAAATTCAACGACTCGCGCAGCAAGATCGACTCGCAGAGGAAAGCCATCAGATCGAACGCGAAAGGCTCGGCCGAGAGTTCCAGTTGAAACAGCAGGACCTCGAGAATCGCCGGCCCGTTCTCGACGCCCAGGCGCGCGCGTACGGAGCGCTCGCTGCCTTTCGCGATCGTCGCGCAATTCAGACCGCGGACGGCTTTGCTGGCGCAACGAAGCTGGCAGAACGAAAAGCGGAGGTCGTCCAGTCGTTTCAAAACCGGATGCAAGAGCTCGACCTGTTCAATCCGAATCCGAAAAACCCCGTCGAATTTTATGAGAACGCGAAGCGACTTCGCGAGGAGTACGCCTTCGCGGACATGCCCGAGATAAAAAATGCTTTCGCGGACCTCGATCGGAAAACGCAGCAGCACACGCTCCCGCTGACTATCGGCAACGCGCAGCGCAACGTCCCCATCGGGCAGATCGTAGAAAATCTCCAGGACCCGACAAAAGCGGATGAGACCTGGCGCCTACTACGCGACAGCGGCCACGCCAGCACCGAAGAGGACACCAGCAACGACAAGCGCGGATGGTTCGAGAAGCTCTACAAGCCGCGCCCGGAGCCAGTCAAAAGGAACGTGCCCGATGAAATTCTGAAACCGTATCTCGACCAGGGCACCGGAGTTGATTTCTCGCACAGCGCGCCGCGCGTTCTGCCCGGGTGGCAACGGTCCGGCCGCACCGCACCCGCGACAACGCCTAACGACACACCCGCGAGTAGCTCGCTACTTCCCGGCGATTCGTCACCGCCCGATCCGGATCCCGCGACGATGGACGGTGAGCCCCAGGCGTCGAATACTTCACGCGCCGACCTTTTCCAGCCTTCGCAAGTGGAGACTCATCTGCAACACGCCCGCGCTGCGATTGCCAACGGTGCTCCAATGCCGGCGGTTGCCGAGCGGCTACAAAGCATGTCGATCGATCCGAACCAGCTTTGGGCGAGTTGAGCGACGGCGAGAATCCCAATCCTTTCGCGGGCCTGATTCCCCCGCTTCAAGAGCTGCGTATCAGTGTCGAACCGGGCCGCGCGCCTAGATTGATCGCAGCACTCGACGCCGCTCTAAATTCGGGCTGGCAGCGCGCGCGTGACCTCGAAGAGAAAAGCGCGGTGAGTCATCGACCGAGATTGACCTGCTATCGATGCGACGAGCGCGGCGAACGGCCGAGCGCAGCTATCTCTCTGTTCCGGTGGAACTCCACCTTTTTTCAAGGCGTATGTGTAGCGCGAGCTTTCGAGGAACTAACTCACCCACAACAGAATCGCGTCCTGGTCGATTTCCACGACAACGTTCTGTCGAAGATCCCGCCAGAGTCGTGCCTTGGATTTGCTATCGGGCCGTACGATGATCGCCCTAAAGCGTGACCGACCTTGCTTTGACTTCCGAATCGTCGAGCCACTTATCGAGCCGGTTTTTCTGAAAACGCTTGAGCCCGCCGATCCGATTGAAAGGGATGAGCGGGTTACGCGGGCTGCTCAGCGCGTCCAGTTGTCGAAGCTTGAGCTTGAGATAGGCTGCGGCTTCGTGCCGATCGAGTAGCCGTTCTGTTGGCACGTACTGCTCAAGACGGGCCACCGCCGCACGCTCGGCTTGGGTGATTCGAGTAAGGCTTTCGCGAACCGATGCGGTGAACGTGGAGCAGATGTTCGCGGTGAGTTCCATGACCTTCCGGTCAAGAGTGGGAGCGGACGCGGGATGCAGGCCGCTTTCGACGACGTTAGCGAGGTTTTGAGTATTGGTGTTCATGTAGGTGTTTGGTTGAAGCTTTCAAACGACTAACGGAAGCTCTTTCCGCTGTTTCAGGCCGCGCAACGTTTTGGCCGTTACTCCGCGCAGCAATGCTTCCTCCTTCCTGGCTAAATTTCTGAAACGGATTCATGATCCAGACGAGCAACAGCGCGGTTTTCACTTCGTGCCGTTGCAGCCGCACGGTGAGGCGGTTTCCCTCGATCAGCTTTTTCGAATCTCGGTAGCGCTGCAGGGCAAGTTTTTGGATGGCCGGCGTTATCAACGGTCGGAGCAATTCCATTTGCACGTTCGGCGGCATGCTAGATGAAATGGGGCAACTTAATTGCCTCGTGACTTTCATGCCTTGGGGGGAATTTCCCTTGCGGCCTTCATGCTCGTAATTGTGTTACGAGTCACGCCGCGAAGGATCGCTTCCTCCTGATTTGTTAGAATTTCAAAAGGGTTGATCGCCTTCACGATGAGCAGGGCGACTTTCTCATCCGTCATGCGAAGCCGCGCTGCCGCGAGTTGGCGGGCCTTCTTCGTAATAAACGGCTTGAGGTTCGACAGTTGAGGGTTCATTCCAGTTTGCCGATTTTTCCGGGGTTGTTCTTGATCCAGTCGAACAACAATTCCGGATGCGATTTCTGCGCGATAAATGGCGCCCCCCAGCCCGCCAGCGCCCGGATCGCGTCTTGGGAGAGATTCATGGCCGCAGCCAGTTCCGGAGTGCGCATGAAACGAAAGCTTCGGCGTTGTTGTGCGTTCATGACGCTTTGAATCCCGGGTGCGTTTGCAGCCACGCGTTGAGGCGCGATGCCGTGCATTTGCGCAGCGCGAATGGAGTATCAGTCGCCGCGCTGATCTTGCTCATCGCTGTGCGACCGATGCCGGTTGCGATGCACAATTCAGTCGCGTTCAACTGGCGATCCGGGAACTGCGTCGCGAGACAGGTGAGCGCGAGCGCCAGCGTGTCCGGCTGAATCCCGTCGTGATGCTGGCGCGCGCGCATTTGCCTTAAGCCGCGAGCAGGCCTTGGCTAAGTGACTCCGGGGCAGACGTGGTGAGATACCAGTCAACCGCCTCGCTCTCGGTTATCGGTCTGACTGACTGCGTCCACCGCCATGTTTTTTTTGGCAGTCCTAGGTTCCTTGCGCTGGCGTCCATAGGGACATAAACCCCCGCAGGGACATCAATCCACTTTCCCCCTTTGCGCATTTGCAAGGTCTCAGTTCGGACGAAGCACGGCGCTCCATGCCGGAAAGAACTGACCTTGTTAATGAGTTCGGAAAGACACTGGCCCGCGCCATTACCTTTCACTTTCCTATCGATTGAATGAGTTGGTTTCATGTCTCTTGTTTATACGTGCCCGCGCACGTAGGCAAGCTTTATTTTTACCGGGTAGCAAAATTATTTCTCTGTCTCCTTGCAATCGGCCCGGAGTTAAGCGAGCATTCGAGCGGCTTTACGTGCGCGGGCACCTACAACAATGAAAACAAAAAAGAATGCTGCAGCGGTAAAACTCGGCGCGCTAGGTGCGTCGAAAGGCGGCAAGGCCAGAGCCGCGAAGTTGTCCAAGAAAGAACTCAGCGAACAGGGGCGGAAAGCGGTCCTAGCGCGGTGGGCTAAGGTAAAAGCCGCCGGCAAGAAACCAAAATGAATGAGATCCTTGCGATGAAAAAACTCTCTCTCCTCAGAATCTTCGCGCTCCTCTCCGCGCTCGCGCTGTTCGCATCGTGCAAAACCGTTTGGATCCCCCTTGAGAAATCTCCGCGGGCCGCAGTCAAAAAAGGCGAGGTGCAATTCCTCGATGCAGTACCTACACGGCCGCACGTTGTCATTGGCATCATCACGCCACCGGCAGGCGAATACGACACCGAGGCCGAAGCAGTGAAGGCGATGCGGAGCGAGGCTGCGAAACACGGCGCCGATGCGATCTTCCCACACGATCTCACCCCTGAAAGTCTCGCGTACCGGCGTTGAGGCGATGTGCCGCGCCTTGCAGTGATAGGCGTGGTCAATCAGATAGCCGAAATTGCGTATTCGCTCGCTCACCCTTCGATTCTTTCGACCAAGTCGCGCACTTCTCCGGCGAAGTGTGGATGGAAACATCCCCCATCTTTCTTGGGGGATACGCCAAAGCCGCTATTTCCCCGTCCGGGACGATTGTCGCTAGAATCAGATCACGTAGGGCTGCTGCAGGCGGTAAACCGTAGGGTGCGCTCGCGCCGGCTCCCAAGATCAAACATGTCTGAGCGCCAATCATTTTGCCAGGTCCTTGCGGAGGATTCGATGCATGGGGGCAACGGAACTATCGCACTTTCGTTTCGAGTTAGGCAATGGTACAAATACGCCCGTGATCAGAAACAAAATCACTCCTGAAATCTGGGAGGCAATCAAAGTTGCTCACGCGGCCGGGATCGGCCTTCGAGAGTTTGCCCGAAACGCCGGCATTCCCGAGGGTACCGTGTTGTCCTACGCCAAGCGGAAGGGTCTAACGCAGGAAATCGCGACCGCAAAAATCGCCCAGCGTCCGGAGCTTGCCCGCGCGCTCGCAAAGCCTGATGCAATCAACGCAATCACGCCTTTGCAATCAGTCGCGGCAACGATGCAGCAACGCGGCCAGCGCCACGTAGAACGCATTGCCGGTGTCTCAGAGGAGATCGTTGGGCACATCGAGACAATGGAGCCCGCGGCGGTCCTGGACGCGATCCACGAGGTTGAAAAGTTCGATCGCATGGCGCGGCGCACGTACGGTCTCACCGAGCAGGGCGGCACCGGCACGCTCTCTCTGGAACTCCTGACGAGGGATGCAGCGGTCCGCGTAGTCAGCGCCGCGCCCTGATTTTCAGAGCGAGCAGGGGTTTCCCTCGCCTTGTCGGAAGACGCCAGCAATCGGTGGACTTCTGGGGACGTGTTCTGACTTCCGTTCTGAAAAAGGCTTTTTCGCTCTCTGATTGGCCCTGATTTACCTATGAGAAAAGGCGGGGGCGGGAATCGAACCCGCGAATAGAGGTTTTGCAGACCCCGACCTTACCACTTGGCTACCCCGCCGTTGTCGCGAACGGGAGGGTAGGAGCGGCGAATCATCATGTCAACGCAGTGGCTGATGCGCGAAATTGGATGTTGGACGTTGGGCGTTGAACGTTGGACGTTCCCGCCGTTGCATGGCCTCTCGCTCGTCCCAATTATTCGCTGACGCTTTGCGGCGCATCCCCGGCGGCGTCAACTCGCCCGTGCGCGCGTTTCGCGGGTTGGGACGCGAACCGTTTTTCATCGAACGGGCGGAAGGCGCGCGGATCTGGGACGTGGACGGCAACGAATACATTGATTACGTCGGCTCATGGGGCCCCGCCATTCTCGGGCACGCCCCGCCGGTCGTTCTAAAAGCGATTCGCGAGACCGCCGAACGCGGGGTCAGCTTTGGAATTCCCAATCCGCTCGAAGTGGAAATGGCGGAGCTCATCTGCCGCTGGGTCCCCTCGATCGAAAAGGTGCGAATGGTCAACAGCGGAACGGAAGCGACCATGTCCTGCCTCCGGCTCGCCCGCGGATTTACCGGCCGGGATAAGATCATAAAATTTGAAGGCTGTTACCACGGCCACGTAGACGCCCTGCTCGTGCAGGCCGGCAGCGGGGCGCTGACACATGGGCAGCCCGATAGCGCGGGCGTGCCGTCGGATTTCGCCGCGCTCACCATTTGTCTACCTTTCAACGATATCGCTGCGGTGCGCGCCGCGTTCCGTGAAAACCCGCACTCCATCGCCGCGGTGATCCTGGAACCGATCCCGGCCAACGCCGGTCTTTATTTTCCAGGCGAAAATTTCCTCCAGCTGTTGCGAGACGAGTGCACCAAAAACGGTGCGCTCCTGATCTTCGATGAAGTGATGACCGGCTTTCGAGTCGGGCGCGGTGGTGCGCAGGAATTGTTCGGCGTGCGGCCCGATCTGACGGCGCTCGGCAAGGTGATCGGCGGCGGGCTGCCGGTCGGTGCCTTCGGTGGTCGTGCGGACATCATGCAGCAATTGTCGCCCGAAGGCCCGGTTTACCAGGCCGGCACCCTTTCTGGCAATCCGCTGGCCATGGCCGCCGGGCTCTCGCAACTCCGCGAACTCGAACGACTCGACGGATGGAAGCTGCTGGAGACGGCCGGCGCACGTTTCGAGGAAGTCGCCCGCGCCACTCTCGCGGAACTGAAACTGCCCTGCACCTTTCATCGGATCGGCTCGATGTTTTGCCTTTTCTTCACGCCGGGTCCGGTCACCGGTCTGGCCAGCGCGAAGCGAAGCGACCTGACGAAGTTCGCGCGCTTCTTCAACGGCTGTCTCGAGCGCGGAGTTTATTTTGCACCTTCGCAATTCGAGAGCGGCTTTCTCTCGCTCGCTCATCAGGAAGCGGAGTTGGATGCCACCGCGCGCGTCATGCGCGAATCCCTGTCGGCGTAGGAGCGGTCCAGAATCAGGAACATCCCAAAGGCTCGGCTTTTCTGTTGTATCCGTCTATATGTTGTCTATGTTTAGCTATGGTTATGTCCTACGAGTCCGCGATTTCCCCGGCAGAGGAGGTGGAGCTTCTGCGCCGGACCGGCCAGGGCGATCACCAGAGTTTGCAGGAGCTTTATCGCCGCTACTCCGGGCCCCTTCTCTCCACCGCCTACCGCGTCCTGAATAACGCCAAGGACGCCGAGGATGTTTTGCAGGAAGCGTTCATCCAGATCTGGGAGAAGGCGTCCGTTTACGATGTCCGGCGAGGCAAGCCCTTCACCTGGGCAATGACCTTGACTCGAAACAAGGCCATCGATCGATTGCGCCGGGTGCAGCGCCGCCATCGCTTGCAGGACGATATTGAAAAAGAGGCAACGGTCTGGGAGCGGACCCATGCGACGGATTCGTCAGACGCCGCTTCCTCCCGGGAGACAGAGAAGATGCTGCGCAACGCCGTGATCGAGCTTTCGCCGGACCAGCGGCGCGCGATCGAGCTGGCGTATTTCAGCGGGCTCACCCAAAACGAAATCGCGGCGCAGCTCCGCGAACCGCTCGGAACGGTCAAAGCGAGAATCCGACGCGGCATGGCCAAACTGCGCCTGATCCTCGAGCGGAAACTGTAAAGATGACCGTTATCGGCGCTGGGGCTGATTAGGTTCAAGGAGGGGGCGGTTTACAAATCGCCGTTGGTTTTGGCCGGCGGTCTGGAGCCCGCCGCTCCTTGAGCGAAAGCGGCCTTGGATCATTCTTCGCCTTTGCGTCCCCGCGTCGCGTGGACTATCGAACTCCGCTGTGAGTTCCGTTTCCTCGGGCCCCATTCGCGCCGTCGCGAAATTTTTCTTCGCCGGCGAACAAAAATTTTTCGTCAAAGGCGTCACCTATGGCCCGTTTTGCCCGGATGCGGAAGGCCATTTTATCGGCCCGCGCGATCAGGCGGAACGCGATCTGGCCCAGATGCGGGAACTCGGAATCAACGTCGTTCGCATCTACCATGTGCCGCCTCTCTGGTTCCTGGATTGTTGCACGACGGCCGGCATGCGCGTGCTCATCACGTTGCCGTGGGCGAAACACGTCGAGTTCCTGGGACGGAAAGCTTCGCGCCACGAGATCGTCGCCATGGTTCGAACGGCCGTGGCCACCAACCGCGGCCATCCCGCGATCTTCGGCTATCTCGTCGGCAACGAAATTTCGAGCACCATGGTGCGCTGGCTCGGCGTCCGTCGCGTGACGGAATTTCTCGAACATCTCATTCGCGTCGGTCGCGAGACGGATCCGAATGTTCTCTTTTCCTACGCCAGTTATCCGCCCACGGAATTTCTCCTGCCCCAAAACAGCGATTTCTCCTGCTTCAATGTTTATCTGCACGACCAGCGCGACTTCGAGCGCTACCTGCTTCGCCTGCAAAATCTGTCGGAAGATCGCCCGCTCATCCTGGGCGAGTTCGGCATGGACACCATCCGCCATACGGAGGAGGACCAGGCCGAAATGCTCGGCTGGCACGTCGACAGCGTGGTGAAGTGCGGCCTGGCCGGGACCATCTTTTTCACCTGGACGGATGAATGGTTCACCGGCGGGCAGGAGATCACCGATTGGGCTTTCGGACTGGTCACGCGCGCGCGCGAGCCGAAGAAAGCATTCTTCACCCTGCGCGAAAAGCTTGGGCAGGACGACACCGCGCTGCCGCACCGGGCCTTGCCGCGAACGCCGTTTGTCTCGGTCATTGTCTGCTCCTACAACGGCGCGAAAACGTTGCGCGAATGTTTGGAGTCGTTAGGCCGAATCGATTACCCGCACTACGAAGTCATTCTGGTCGACGACGGATCGACTGATAACACGCGCGAGATAGCCGCGGACTTTCCCGGCGTCCGTTACTTTCACCAAACCAATCATGGCTTGAGCCACGCGCGCAACTACGGGGCCTCTGTCGCCCAAGGGGAAATCTTTGCCTACACCGACTCGGACTGCATGGCGGACGCGGACTGGCTTTACTACCTGCTGAGTACGCTGTTGAGCGGGGACTACGGTGGGGTGGGGGGACCGAACGTGTCGCCCCCGGCGCAGAACTGGGTGCAGGCCTGTGTGGCCGCGGCTCCCGGCGGGCCGAGTCACGTTCTCCTCACCGACACCGTCGCGGAACACATTCCCGGTTGTAACATGGCCTGGTATCGGTGGGCTTTTGAGAACATCGGCGGGTTCGACGCGGAGTATCACAAAGCCGGAGACGACGTAGATTTTTGCTGGCGCGTGCAACAGGCCGGACACGAGATCGCGTTCAGCCCCACTGCGGTAGTCTGGCATCACCGGCGCTTCACGCTGCGAGCGTTTCGCAAACAGCAGGAGGGTTACGGCGAAGCGGAGTCGATGCTGCGTTTCAAGCATCTGATCTTCTTCGGCCCGACCGGCACCGCGAAATGGCGGGGACAAATTTATGGAACGCCGCGCTTCAGTTGGTTCATCAACCGGCCGATCATTTATCACGGCGCCTTCGGGGAAGGCCTGTTCCAATCGATTTATCCCACGCCGCAGTCGGAGGTGGCCGGCTACCTGGGCAGCATCGAATGGTTCGCGCTCACGGTCTTCCTTTTTGGGCTCGGGATTTTTCTGCCGGGGTTGCGCATCGTTCCGTATCTGATGTTCGGCGGAACGTGGTGCGTTGCCATCTCCTACATGCTGCGGGCACGGATCGAACCGCGCTTCGACACGATTCCCGCGCGTCTTCTGGTGATGTTCCTCGCCTTCGCCCAGCCGCTCGTGCGCGGTTGGTCGCGCTATTTCACCTGGCTCCACTTCAAGCGGACGCCGCGCGCGGTCATAACCACACACGAGCAATTGCCTGCCGGTGAGGATTTCTCCGGAAGTCTCCGGCGCCGCAGTTATTGGAGTGAGGAAGGGAAGGATCGGCACCATCTGCTGGGTGGGATCTTTGCGCTCCTCGACGAAGAAGGGTGGCGTTACTCGACCGACACGGGCTGGAATGAATGGGATATCCAGGTCTACGGAAATTTTTGGTGGAGCATCGTGCTCCAAACCGTCACCGAATATCATGGGGGACCGAAATGTCTGACGCGCGCGGGTCTTCGTTACCGGTTCGTGACCACGACCGTGATCATAAACCTCGTTATGCTCACTCTCCTGGCTTACCACCAGCTTAGCGCCCAGCACCTCGATCTCTGGCTCCTCTTGCCCTATTTCGCTTTTGTGATTTTTCTGTGGGGCCGCGCGCGCGCCTTGAAATCTCGCGTCGCCGAAGTCGTGGATCTCGCCGCCTTTCGGGCCGGCCTCCGGCGAATCGCCCGCCGCCCCGCCCGAGCCGAGACGCCGCCTCCACCGAAGAGCCCTTCCGCGGTTGAAGTAGCGTAGCTGCGCCAAAGAAATGCGCCGCTCGCAGCTGGTCCGTTTCTCGATCGCGCTCGCGGCGGAGATTCTCTGCTGCGCGTCGCTGAATCTTTTCGACGATTGGACGCTCGAGGAAATGCCGGTGAAATTTGTCGCCGCCGCGATGCTCTGCGGGATTGCCTACTTCGTCGCGGTTCGTGAATTTAGCTTCGTCGCGAGCTTGCGAGTTCAGGTGGCGGTCTTCTGGTCGGTCGCCGTTGCGCTTCGTTTGATCGCGTTGCCCCTCGCGCCGGGCGACGACTTGTGGCGTTACCTGTGGGAAGGAATAATCCAGCAGGCCGGCTTCAATCCTTACGTCAACGCACCGGACGATCCGCGACTGGAACAGGTCCGCGCGGAATATCCGGACTGGCAGAAAATCAATCACCGGGAGTTCCGCGCGATCTATCCTCCCGGGGCCGAGCTCATCTTTCGGGCAATGAGCGGAATTTCCCATCGTCCTCTTTTTTACAAGCTCGTCTTCGCGCTTGCCGACCTGGCGACGATCGCCCTGCTCTTGCGTTTGTTAGGCCGAGCGCCCCGTTACGCGCAGGCAGCCTGGTATGCGTGGAATCCGCTGGTGGTTTACTCCTTCGCCGGCGCCGCCCATTTCGACAGCCTGATGATCCTGCCGCTGACGGCTGGGATTTTATTCCTCACTAAATTCGAGGCACGGTCGGACTCGCGGAGAAAATGGCTCCTCGCGCTCGGCGTCTCCGTCTGTTTCGGCGTCGCCATTTCCATCAAGCTCGTTCCGGCGCTCCTGCTGCTCGTGTCTGTTTTCGCGCTGCGGCTGCGCGCAATCACCCTGGCCGTTAGCGTGGGAATTCCGGCCCTCCTCAGTCTGCTCTACGGTTATCCTAAAGTTCCGATCTGGGAATCGCTCCGCAGCTTCGCGCACGTGACCCGGCTCAACGATCTTTTCTGGTGGCTGATTGAAGGAACTTATTGGCCGAATCCGCACCAGAAAAATTATCATTACAACGCGATCCTGATGGTTTGCGTCGCGCTGATTTCACTTCTCTTCTGGCGAAACTGGAAGCGGGGAATGCTCTGGGCACTCGGCACCGCGCTTATCCTGAGCCCGGTCCTCCATCCCTGGTATTGCACCTGGATCCTGCCCCTGGCCGCGTGGCGTCGCTCTTACGCCTGGTATGTTCTATCGGTCACGCTCTTCGGCTATTTCCTATTTTGGAATGAGCGGCTTTTCACTTTGCCCTGGCACGCGGAGCCGTGGATGCGGGCGATCATTATCGCGCCGACTCTCGGCGCCGCCATGATCTTCGCCCTGCGAAGACGATCTACATCTCCAGAACCCGCATCGCTTCCGTAAAGTCGGGCGGCAAGGGGGCCTCGAAAGGCACGACCTCGCCCGTGCGCGGATGAGTGAAGGCGAGCTTCCAGGCGTGCAGCATTTGCCGCGGGAAAGTGCCGGCATGTTTGCCGCCATACAATTTATCGCCGAGCACCGGATGCGCGAGATGGTGCAAATGCACCCGGATCTGGTGCGTTCGCCCGCTGTGGAGCGTGCATTCCAGGAGACTGCTCGCCGCGCCGGAACGCAGAACGCGATATTCTGTTTTGGCGGCGCGCCCCTGCCGGCGCGCAATGCTCATGCGCTGCCGGTGGATCGGATGCCGGGCAATGGCCAGATCGATCACTCCGCTCGACTTGCGCGGAATCCCAAACACCAGCGCGAGATAAATTTTTTGCATGGTCCGCGCGGCGAATTGCTTTGAGAGGTCGCGGTGCGTGACATCGTTTTTCGCCACCACGAGACAGCCGCTGGTCTCCTTGTCCAGCCGATGCACAATTCCCGGCCGTTCGCGCCCGCCGATGCCCGACAGATTCGTGCAGTGCGCCAACAACGCATTCACCAGCGTGTGCTGTTGATGTCCCGCTCCAGGATGCATAACCACTCCGGCCGGCTTGTTCAGCACCAGCAGATCGTCATCCTCGAATAAGATCTCCAGCGCGATCGCCTCGGGCTGCGCTTCGATTTTTTCCAGCTCGGGCTCGGTTAGCTCCACCGCGTCGCCGGAGCGCACGGTCTCGCGGGTCCGCGGCAGCTTTCCATTTAGCCTAACGAATCCACCGCGAATCAACGTTTGCAGACGAGCGCGGGAAAAATCGGGAAGCTCCAGCGCAAGAAAGCGGTCGAGCCGCAGGCCGGAGCGTTCACGCGCGACGATGAGCTGAGTCATGAGCAGGCGGAAAAGGCCCCGGGAACTATTCCCGCGGCTTTTCTCCGGAGACACGAGATGTTAGCATGCTCCTCGATGCTTCCGAGCGAGCCAGAGACACTGAGCCAGAAGTGCCCCGCTTGCGGCGTAGTGGTCGATGTCACGGAGCAGGAACCACTGGCCCGCGTCGAATGTCCCGAGTGCGGCGAAAAGTTTCGGATCGAACGGACCTTCGATAATTTCGAGCTCCTCGAAACGTTGGGCGTGGGCGGCATGGGTTCAGTTTATAAGGCGCGGGACACGCGGCTGGATCGGTTCGTCGCGTTGAAAATTTTGCGGAAAGAACTCAGCGCCGACCCGGCCGAAGCCCGCCGACTCGAACAGGAAGCTCGCGCCACCGCCGCGATAAACGATCCGCACGTCGTTCAGGTTTTTTCTTCCGGGACCGATCATGGCCAGTTCTATCTCGTGATGGAACTGGTCGATTTTGGAAGCCTCGACGATCTGATGGCGCAGCATGGCCGCCTGCTCGAAGCGGAAATCCTCGAGACCGGTCTGCAAGTTGCGAAGGGTCTCAAGGCCGCGCACGAAAAAGGGCTGATCCACCGCGACATCAAGCCGGGCAATATTCTTTTTGGAAGCGAACACGCGGCAAAGATCGGCGATTTCGGGTTGGCGGTGGCGGCGGGGCAAAATGCGGAATCCCAAAATGAAATTTGGGGGACGCCGTACTATGTCGCGCCGGAGCGATTAAACAACGAGCCGGAAGATTTTCGGAGCGACATCTACAGCCTCGGCGCCACGCTTTACCACGCCATCGCGGGCCGGCCCCCGATTGAGGGCGAAACGAATTCCGCCAGTGCCCTGCGAGATTTGAAGAACAACCCGCTAAGCCTGGCGGAGGCGGCCCCCGGCCTGCGACGGGAAACGGTTCGGACGCTCGATCGCATGGTGGCCCCGGATCCCAACGCCCGTTTCGCTTCGTATGACGAGTTAATCGACCACTTGGCCGGCGCGGTCGAAGCGCTCAATCCATCCGTGCAAAAGCCGAAACGACGGCGACGAATTTTGGCGGCGCTCGCCGTGGTGCTTCTGCTGGCTGCGGGTGCAGCTTATCTTTACGAAGCAAAACAACGACGCGCGATTGCGGCGCGGGCCCCGGCCGAAGACCTCACTCTCCAGCACTTATATGAAAATGCGCGGGCAGAGCTCATCGCCGGGAAATCCGAGTCTGCCCGCACCGCGTTCACGCGACTTTCGAATGAAGCGCAAAAGCAGCCGCTGCTAAGTTGGATTCGGCTCCATCGAGGGCTGGCTAATTTGATCCGGGGTTTTACTACGCAGGCGCGCCAGGCGTTTCAAGAACTCGAAGCCGCCGGACCGTTTTCGAAAAAACCGGAGGAGGCAGGGCTCGCCGCTTTTTTTGTCGACACCGCGCGAACCATGAACGCGCCCGATCCGGTACTGCCTGCTACCGCCGGCCTTTCCGACCCCAAAGGTCCTCAGGCGTTCGCGGCGCTTCTGTTCGCCATGAAGGATTGGCAGCTCGGTGATTTTGCGAACGCGGCCGCGTTCCTCGAGCAGTTCGCGAAGAGCGAACCCGCTGGCGCTTTTGCCTGGATCAAAGACTACAAACCGTTCGCTGAAAAATACCTGACCGATTATCGCATATACGCGGATTGGAAGAAGCTGCCGCAACCTGCCGACAACGCAGAGCAGATTCAGGCCGCGCTAAAAAGCCTGCGCGACTCGCAGAACAAACTTCAACTCCGCGGCCGCTTGAACGAGGTCTACAAGGAAGAAGAAACGAAACTTACCCGCCGGCTGGCGGAGCTACAAAAACCCCGATAGCTCGCGCCCTTCAGTGAGCCCGTCCTGCGCGGCTTCCCGCCGCGGCAATTCGAAAACCCCAGTTAGTGACCGCTGATTTGGATGCCGGGATAATGCCGCAATTGATCGGCCAGATTTCCGTTGCCGTTGCGCTGCATCTCTTTTTGATCGATGACCAGGACCGGGCCGTTATTGCCGACGGCGATAATGTTACGTTTTTTCACCTTCTGCTTCAGGTGAGAGCCCGTCAGAGTGACATACTCGTAATCGGCATTGTCCTTCTGAGTCTTCAATTCGGTCGCAGGTCGATCAGCCAAGGCCGAGCCCAAAGAAAGAGCGCTGATCGTGACACCAAGTATTAACCGTTTCATGCAGGCAAATTACGCCTTCCACGAACCGCGGTCAAACCGGCGCGCCATCTAAATTCGAGCGATCCGAGTTCGTTGCTGTCCAAATAGGCTCGGGCAAAGTTTACAGCCCCATCGAGGATGCTAGGTTAACGGCTCTCGATTCGGCTGCGTAGCCGCGAGTGCTGTCCATGACTCAAAATCCGCCCTTTCCATCGCCCGAAGAATTGAAATCGAAGCTCGCCGATTTCATGAAAACGAATTTCGGGGACAAGGTCTCTTTCGCGACTTACACGGAGCCGGAAACCGCCGAGGCGACCTCGGATGAAAAGACTGAGCCGGCCGTCGACGAGCAGTTCGTTTTTGATTTTCTGCCGCGCGACATCAAGGCGCATCTTGACCGGTTCGTCATCAAACAGGACGAAGCGAAGAAGGTGCTGTCGATCGCGGTTTGCGACCATTACAACCACGTCAATTATTTGCGTCGCTTGGAAAAGGAAGACGCTGCCCGCGCCGCGGAGACGGAATACGCCAAGCAAAACGTGATCCTCGTCGGCCCGACCGGCGTCGGAAAAACTTACCTGATCAAGCACATCGCCGAGTTGATCAAAGTTCCGTTCGTCAAAGCGGACGCGACGAAGTTTAGCGAAACGGGTTACGTGGGCGGCGACGTCGAGGATCTCGTGCGCGAGCTGGTGGACAAGGCGGACGGCGACGTGCAGCTGGCGCAATTCGGGATCATCTACATCGACGAGATCGATAAGATCGCGGCGGCGGGGAATCTGGTCGGTCGCGATGTGAGCGGGCGTGGCGTGCAGACGACGTTGCTTAAACTAATGGAAGAAACCGACGTGCCGTTGCGCAGCGCCAACGATTTGCAGGCGCAACTTCAGGCCGCTTTTGAATTCCAGCGCCGCGGCGGCAAAGCGAAACGGGAGACGATCAGCACCCGGCATATCTTATTTGTGGTCAGCGGCGCCTTCGAGCGCTTGAAGCAACAGGTTGCGCGACGTCTCACGCAGGGCCAGATCGGATTCAACACCGAGCCGCGGCCGGTGATGGACAACGAACTGTTTCAGTACGTGTCGACGCAGGATTTTATCGAATACGGGTTCGAGCCGGAATTCATCGGGCGGTTGCCGGTTCGCGTCGTTTGTGAAGAACTGGCAGCGGAAGATCTTTACCAGATCATGAAGTTTTCCGAGGGCAGCATCCTCCGCCAATACGAGCGCGCTTTTAGGGCTTACGGGATTGAGATCAGTTTTGAGGACGAAGCGTTGCGTTTGATGGCGGAAGCGGCGGCCAGGGAAAAGACCGGCGCCCGCGGATTGCTCACGGTGTGGGAAAAATTATTTCGCGATTACAAATATCACCTGGCCGGCTCGGGTCTCAGTCAATTGCGCGTCTCAGCCGAGCTGGTCCGCGAGCCGAAGCGCGTCCTCGATCGCCTCATGGAGGAAGGGCACAAGCAGGAAGAGGTTGCCCTGGCCCAGAGTGCCCGCGCCTTTGCGGATCGATTTGGGAGTGAGCACGGACTGGAGATTTCTTTCGACGAGGCCGCCCTCTCCCGGCTGATCGAACGTGCTCATGCGGAACGGATGACAATGCCGGACCTTTGCGCGCACCTCTTCAAAGATTACCAGTTCGGACTGAGCCTCATTCAAAAGAATACGGGGCAAAAAACTTTTGTCCTGAACCGGGAAGCAATCGATGCGCCTGATAAGTTCTTGAGCGATCTGGTGGTGCAGTCGCACTATCCCCTTGCGTCAGCAGAAAAGAATTGAGAGCAATCCACTTGATGAAACGGCTTCATATCACCGCACTCGTGCTTGGCCTGATCGCGGCTGCGGTCGTTATGGGCTTGCACGTTAGCGGACTGCTCATGCGGCCGGAGCTGGCGATCAAGAACCTGGTCTCGCCTGAAGGCACGACGGCCAGGCCGGTTCTGGATTTGGTCCAATATTTTCTGGTATTCGTCCTGGCGGTCGGCGTGGCTTGGATCACTCTCGTTACCGTCCGACGCGGCCGTCTTGCGTTGATCGTCGCACTTCTGGTCCTTGAATTGGCCGCAGCGGCATGGGTCGCTTCGCTGTATCACGTGTACTTCCAGCCCTTGCCGGCCATGGCCGGCGCAGCCCTGGGCTTTCTCCTTCCGATCGGTTGGATTGGAATTCAAGGAATGCTGGAGCGGCGACGTCTGCGTCCGCCGCGCGAACCGCGGGCGCCGCGCAAGGCTCCTGAACCGATGGAACCGGCTGCAGTTCCGGTGCCGGTTCCGGTTGTTGAACGTCCTTACGAGAAGCCGGTGCCTCGCGCCCGGCGTGGCGATTCCGCGATAAATTCCGCGGCGAAAGCTTACGAAGTCACCGCCGTCGTGTGCGACATCGCGAACAAGCACGATCTGGCGGAGGAATGCGAACCCGCTGAGTTCGCCGACATCACGGAGAAATTCATCGCGCACGCTACCGAGGCATTTCGCGCGGCGGGCGCATACATCGAGTCGATCGGCGGCGAAGGGGTCGTGGCTATCTTCGGTTACCCAGAGAGTGACAAACTCCATGCGGAAAAGGCGACGCGGAAAGCGATGGCGCTGACCCAATCGTTTGCCGAGGCCAACAAGAAGGCCAGGTCCGGCGCTCTGGCCAGCGCAGGTGTGCACGCCGGCGTCAGTTCTGGAACGATGATTATGGCGCCGCTCAAGAGTAACGGGCAGCGCGCCATGCTGGCCACGGGAGAGCCCGTGGAGTTGGCTCGACGATTCTGCATCGCGAACCGGTTTTACGGATCGAAGGTTTTGCTCGGGCCGCGGACCTTCGAGCTCGCGAGCAAGATTCTGGTGGCGCGTCCAATCGATTTTCTCAGCGGAGTGGATGTGCGCGAGCGTCACGAAATTTACGAGCCCGTCGTCCTGGCCCTCGACGCTTCGCGCGAGGAAATCACGAGGCGGGACGCGTTCTGGAACGGCGTGGTGCTTTACCGCGAGAAGCGATGGGCGGAAGCGTATTCGCAATTCCAAAAAGCGCGGGGGCCAGAGGGTCAGGAAGATCGGCCACTCCAGTTGTATCTCCGCCGGCTCGAACCGCTCGCGTTGCAATTGACCGATACTCCGATCGACGCGTGACGCGCAGCAGGCTTTGAGGAAAACCGAATATCCCTCGGCCATCCGCGATCTGGTCGCGCAGTTGCGTCGCATGCCGGGCATCGGGCCGCGTTCCGCCGAACGGATCGCGCTCTGGATCGTGCAGTCGAAGGGCGATCAACCGGAAGAGATCGCTCGGGCAATCACCGCGACCCGCCAATCCGTTCGACCCTGCCCGCGCTGTGGATTTTTCACCATGGATGAGATCTGCGGGATCTGCTCGGACACGTCGCGCGTGGCCGGTCTCCTTTGTGTGGTCGAACAAGCCACCGATATTCTGCCCCTGGAAAAGACGAGCGCTTTCAAGGGGCTTTATCACTCGTTAGGCGGGCGTATTTCCCCACTGGATCACATCGGTCCCGATGATTTGCGGATCAAGGAACTCATCGGGCGGGTCGAGCAGGAGAAATTCTCCGAAGTCATTCTTGCCCTGGCCGCCGACGTGGAAGGCGAGGCGACGACGAATTACCTCGTCGAACTGCTCAAGCCGTTCCCGGTTAATCTGACCCGAATCGCCCATGGTTTGCCCGCAGGCGGCGGCTTGGAATCCGCGGATGAGCTGACGCTTTATCAGGCACTCTCCGGCCGGACGAAACTCTAAGAGCATTTGCGTTGGAGCGCTTAAAACTTAACACTTAACTCTTCGACCATGTCCTGCGCGAAAATCGATCCAGCGTTGCACCAGGCGCAAAAGCCGCCCTGGATCAAGGTGCGCCTGCCATCGAACCCGGTTTTCTTTTCGACCAAGGCCCTCATCTCGGATCTGCGGTTGCACACCGTGTGCGAGAGCGCGCAGTGCCCGAACCGCTGGGAATGCTGGAGCCAGGGTACCGCCACGATGATGATCGCGGGGGAGCGCTGTACTCGGGCCTGCGGCTTTTGCGCGGTCTCCACCGCGAAGCCATTCGCTTTGGAGGAAGACGAACCGGAACGCGTGGCCGAAGCCGTTCGCCGGATGGGTTTGAAACATGTCGTCATCACTGCGGTCGCCCGCGATGACTTGAAGGATGGCGGTGCGAATCATTTCGCGCGCACGATCGAAGCGGTCCGCACGATGGATCCTTCGGTCATCGTCGAAGTCCTCGTGCCCGATTTCCATGCGCAGGATTGGTGCATCCAAATTGTGCTTGAGGCCGCACCCGACATTTTCAATCACAACATGGAAACCGTGGAGCGCCTGACCCCGGTGGTGCGTTCGCGCGCGAAGTATCGGACCTCGCTCGAGGTCTTGCGCAAGGCGAAGCAGTTTTCTCCGAAGGTCGTGACCAAGAGCGGCGTCATGCTCGGCCTCGGCGAAAAAGAACCGGAGCTTTTTCAGGCCATGGACGACCTGCGGGAAATCGGATGCCAGGTGCTCACGCTTGGCCAATATCTGCGTCCCACCCCGCAGCATCTCCCCGTGGTCGAATACATCGCGCCCGACCGTTTCGACGCCTACGGGGAGATCGCGCGCGCGAAAGGTTTCGAGCACGTCGCCTCGGGCCCTCTCGTTCGCAGCTCTTATCACGCGGCCGATTTTCATCCGGTCGTCCGTTAGGAAATGGCGGTGCCCCGGGACGATGCCGCGATCGACCGGAGCACGGTCGCCGCTGTTATTCCGGCCTACCTTGAGGCGAAACATATCGCCGACGTGACCGTTCGCGCGTTGCGGCAGCTTGATCATGTTCTGGTGATCGATGACGGATCGACCGACGCGACAGCGGAAAACGCGCGAAAGGCCGGAGCGGAGGTCATCGTCCATCCGCAAAACTGTGGCAAAGGCGAGTCGATTAAGACTGGCCTGCGTCACTGGCTCGAGCGCGGCTTCACCTACGTGGTCATTCTCGATGGCGACGGTCAGCATCTCCCGGAAGAGATCGCGCGTTTTCTGGGCGCCGCGGTGTCGGGGGCCGAGCTCTTCGTTGGGACCCGCATGAGCGATGTCCGCGAAATGCCGGCGGTGAGACGCGCGGTTAATCGCTATATGAGCAACAGCATCAGCCGCCTTTGCGGCCAGCCCATTCCCGATACGCAATGCGGCTTTCGCATGGTCCACCGCAACTTGATTCCGGACCTGCTGGGAGGCGCGGATCGCTTCGATTATGAAACCGAAATGCTGATCCTCGCCAGCCGGAAAGGCTGCCGGATCGAGTCAGTCCCCATCACCACCGTTTACTCCGACGAAGTGAGCAGCATTCACCCCGTGCGTGACACGCTGCGCTTCTTCAAGTTGATGCGGCGGTATCGGAAACGCTAGGACCTCTGCCGCCAAACTACTTCTTAGGCTCGGCTGCCTCGATGGCAGTGCGAAAGAAGTCCGCGACTTCGGTATTGGTGGCGCCATTCGTTCCGTGACCGGTCCCCGCCTCATGTAAGACGGCATCATGATTGTCGCCGGCGCTCATGTAAGCGAATTGGGGCAGCGCTTGATAAGCTTCCTGGTCGAACGCGTAGCCGGTAATCTTTTCCAGGTCGGCGATTCCCAGGGGATAATTCAGTGCGCGCGATTTTAGCTCCGTCACCGGAAGCATAATGAACCCATTGAGCCCGCCGTAGGCTGCGGCGAGCGTGGCATGTGGATGAAGGAACGTGAAGCGGTTGGCGAATAATCCCGCGGCGGAGAATCCATTCAGGAGAAATCGCGGTTCGACCGGATACCCTATCGCTTCCAAACGTGGCCGGGCATCGGCCACCATTGAAAGAAGTTGCAGGTCCAGTCTCCGCAGAGGTCCCGCCGCGATCAGGATCGTATCGCGATCGAGCGATTGGGTTTGAACGTTTTCCGCACTCGCAGGGCGCGGAAAGATCGGGACCAGGAAAGGCAGGCCGAGGCGTTTGGCCACGAAATTTCCCACAGAATTATCGCGCGCGAGGGCAATGGCGGCGGCGCGATGGATTTCGAAATCGTCGCTGAGGTGGCCGCTGTTGTTCGGCTCCACCAGCAGGTAACCGTAACGTTTCGCCAGCGCGGAGTTTGGAATGAAAAGGAGGTAGGGAAAATTGAAACCGTTCTCCGGCGCGGCTGGAATTTCGATCAGCGCATCCCCGCCTGAAGCGGGAAGGTTCCTCGGCCGATCGGCGGCAGGAGATGTTCCGATGCCGAGCAGGAAAACTATCGCAGCGACCGCACCCCGTTTCATACCGGCCCACGCCGCCTGAAATCACCGATATTCCCACCGCTGGATCGTTCGATCAGATCGATTGTGAACTTGAGCAGGCAAACTTCCCACGCATCGTCCACGCCTTGAATCACGGCGCTGAGCGGCTCTTCGGAATGCTCGACCTTGAGTTTCGTCCGCGCGATCACCGCTTCCATGGTGTCGCGCACAGTATTTTCGGTGACCTCCGTTTTGCGAAACTGAAAGCCATAACGCAGGACGGCCACATTGCTGGTCCGCTCGCGCAACTGTTCCACGTATTTTTGCGCCTTTTCGCCAAAGCCCTCGAGCAGCAGCCGGCAGTAATGCTCGGGCGTCAGGATCTGCGGACGCTCCGCATGAATCCTTCCATCGCGGACACGGATTTCGTTTACCTGATCCATCAGTTCCGAGATCAGGTAGAAACGAAAACTGGTGTGGCCGAAACTCGCGATCTTGCCTTCGGGCGCCAGGATCACCCGGGTATTTTCAATCGCGTATTGGAAATCGTCCTCAGTCATTCGGTCGGGCCAAGATAGGCTAGGCGGCGGAATCCGCGAGCGGAACCGCGGCGGCGGTGGTGCGGTCGCGGCCCGCGTGCCAGCGATGAACGGCCTCAGTCGTGAAGATGGCGAGCGCGATCCAGATGAGGCTGAAGGTGATCAGATGATTATGGGTAAACGGTTCGTGATAGAGAAAGACGCCGAGGAGAAAACTTCCGGTTGGTGAAATGTATTGGAGAAAGCCGAGTGTCGTTAGGCGAAGCTGCCGGGCGGCCGTTCCGAACCAGACCAGCGGCAGGCCAGTCACCACCCCGGTCGTGACCAGGATGAGCGTAAGCGACCAATGCCCAGGTCCGAAGACCAGTGCGCCGGTCCGGTTGAGGTGCACCAGATAGAGCAGGCCTAGCGGAGTGAGCAGCGTGGTCTCGAGGAAAAGCCCCGGAATGGCGCGCGTGCCGGATTTCTTGCGGAGCAGGCCGTAGATTCCGAAGGAGACGCAGAGCGCGATCGCGATCCAGGGAAATCTTCCGTAGCCCAGGGTGAGGTTGAGAACGCCCACCAACGCGAGGAGGACCGAGACGAGCTGCCAGCGGGTCAGGCGTTCGCGCAAAAAGATCGCGCCGAAGAGAACGTTGATCAGCGGGGTCATGAAATAGCCCAGGCTCGTTTCGACTACGCGATCGACATTGACCGCCCAGATGAAGACGAGCCAGTTGATCGAGACCGCGAGTCCGCTGGCGAAGCAATAGAGAAGGGTGCGTCGCGAACGGGTGGCTTGGCGCAGTTCCGGCCAGCGTTTTTGCCAGGTTAGCAGTGCGACCAGAAAGAGGGTGGTCCAGACAAAGCGGTGCGCGATGATCTCATCCGCGGGGACGGTCTTGAGCAATTTCCAATAGACCGGAATGAGTCCCCACGTGCCGAACGCGGCGAAGCCGGCCAGGAGCGCGGCGCGGTCTTCATGTTGGGCCGCGGAAGATTTTACGCTCGGGTCCATCGAATCGATTCCTATTTCACGGTTCGCCGGGCGAGGCAAATTGAGGCGCTCGCCGCGGCCGGTGCCTTGTTGTATCGGTTAGGCGTTCGCCTCTCAAACAAGCGAAACGCGACCGAATGAAAGCGAGGAATTTTTTTGCCGAACTCAAACGGCGCAAGGTTTATCGGGTGGCAGTCGCTTATACGGTCGTGAGCTGGCTTCTGATCCAGGTCGCGACGCAGGTCTTTCCCTTTTTCGAGATCCCGATGTGGTTCGTGCGCCTCGTCATCGTATTACTCGCGCTCGGTCTTCCGGTCGCGCTTCTCTTCTCCTGGGCCTTTGACCTGACCCCGGAAGGATTCCAGCGAACGGACGATCTGGACGAAGCGCGAGCACATGACGCGGTCAAAGCCGCGAAGGCAGCCCGACCGACTCCGTCAGCGCCGCCACCGGAAAAAAGCATCGCGGTTCTCCCTTTCGAAAATTTTAGCGACGACGTTCAGAATGCCTACTTCGCAGATGGCATCCAGGACGATATTCTCTCGAGTCTCGCGAAGGTGGCGGACCTGAAGGTGACAAGCCGCACTTCGGTTCGACAATACAAAACGGGAACGCGCAATCTCCGCGAGATCGGAGAAGCACTTGGCGTCGCCTACATTTTGGAAGGCTCGGTCCGGCGCGAAATTAATCGGGTCCGGATCAATGCGCAGCTGATCGATGCCCGGACCGATCAGCATGTCTGGAACGATACCTACGATCGCGAGATCACAGATTTGTTCGAGCTCCAGAGCGAGCTCGCTCGCCGGATCACCTTTGCGCTCCGCGCCAATCTTTCGCCGCGCGAAAAGGCCAGCCTCCAGGTTCATCCCACGGCGGACATGGCCGCCTACGAATTGTTCCTGCGCGCGCGCGACCTTTTTCGCTGGAGCGGTTCGGGCGATCCGCGCGAAAACGGTGAGCGCGCGCTTCACTTGCTGGACGACGCGATCAAGCGCGATCCTAATTTCGCACTCGCTCATTGCCTGGCTTCACGCTTTCACGGCGAGCTCTACTGGTTCGGTTATGATCGAAGCCGGATGCGCCTGACCCAGGCGAAGCTGGCGGCCGACGCGGCGTTGCGCCTCCAACCCGATCTCGGTGATGCGCGGCTCGCCCTCGCCTACTACTATTACTATGGCTATCGGGATTACGAATTGGCGCGGACCGAGCTGGCCATTGCGCTGCAAGCCACCCCGAACGATGCCGAGGTCTGGGACGCCGCGGGCGCGATCGATCGGCGACAGGGGCGTTGGGATGATGCGGTGGTAAACTTCGAGAAGGCCAAGGAACTCGATCCGCGAAACAGCGCGGTGGTTTGGAACCTGGCCGAGACTTACGCCTGCATGTGCCGGTTCGATGATGCGGAGCGAGTGTTTGCCGAGGGTATCGCGGCGCATCCCGAAGCGCATTTGTTTCCCCTCGCGCGGGCCGCGATCCAGCTGAAAGCAAAAGGAGATATTGGTCCGTTGCAGGCTGCCTTACGCGAGGTTCCCGGCGACTTCGATCCAGGCGGCGCGGTCACGACCATCGCCTTGCGCTTGAGTCTGATGGAGGGCGATTACGCGGAAGCCGACCGGCTGGTTCGTGCCTCGCGTCACGAAAAATTCAACGATACCGGAATAGGAGGGCCCGCCGCGGTCTTTGATGGATGCACAATCCCGAGAGCCTGGTATGAGGGGCTCATTGCACGTGGGCGAGGGGACGAGGATGAGGCTGAGCGCGCTTTCGCCGCCGCCCAAACGCTGGTTGAAAGCGATCTCGCGCAGTGGCGCGACGATGCGAAAACCACGGCGATGCTTGGATTGCTCCAGGCCATGCGGGGCCAGAAGGACGAAGCTATGAGTTCGGGCCGGCGCGCCGTGGAGCTTCTCCCGACTTCGAAGGATGCCTACGACGGCCCATTGCTGGCGACAAAGCTAGCCGTGATTTACGCGCAGATCGGTGAGCACGATCGCGCGCACGACCTGCTCACGGAGCTGGTGGATATCCCGAACGGTCCTACTTCGGGAACCTTGCGCGTCGAGCGCGAATGGGAACCACTGCGCGCCCATCCGCGTTTCGCGAAACTGGCGAACGCGTCGGCAGTGACGTCTTGATTAATCTGGAGCCGCGAACAATGCATGTCATCCCGAGCCGCGCAGACGGCGTGGGACCTCCCAGTCGGTCTTAATTCACACCGGCCAGGCTTCGCATGTTCGAAAGCGAATGCCTCGTGGATCGCGTAAGCGTTTTTAGCGTGACGTTCTCTTCGACTGGGAGGTCCCTCGTCGTCTGCGCGACTCGGGATGACGCCCTTTCACGCTCATCTTCTTGTAGCGGCGGTTTGTAGCCGCCGGGAGATTTCACGCGACGCGGTCGGCGGTTACAAACCGCCGCTACAGGGAGCAGGCTGACCTCACCGTCCCTACTTCTTCGCCTCGAAGAGCGGTAGGTATCGTTCGAGCCCTTCGTCTTTCAATTTCTCGACCGGCACAAAGCGCAACGCCGCCGAGTTCATGCAATAGCGCATATGAGTCGGCGCCGGACCATCATCGAAAACGTGGCCGAGGTGCGAGTCGCTCGACTTCGAGCGGACTTCGGTGCGCGCCCCAAAAGAATTGTCGGTTTTTTCCACAACCCGCCCCGGCTCGATCGGTTTCGTAAAGCTCGGCCAGCCGGTGCCGCTCTCGAATTTATCGAGCGAACTGAAGAGCGGGTCGCCACTGATCACGTCCACGTAAATGCCCGCGCGATGATTGTTGTTGTACTCGTTTTGAAACGCCGGCTCCGTGCCGTTCTCGCGCGTGACGTGATATTGCAACGGCGTCAGCCGCTTGCGCAGCGCGACCTCGGCGTCAGTCCTCCCAGATTTCGTCTCAGCCTTTTTCTGATCTTGGCCGCGGGAGAGAAAAACGAATCCGGCCACCATGATCGCGATGGTGATCAATGCGAACAAGAGGCTGGAGCGTTCCGCGCGTTTCGCGGGCAGATGGGAGTCACTCATACTCGGAATTGGTTCGTTTCAATTAAGCGAATGGACGCGCGAATCGGTCGCTGCAATCCAGGGAATGGTAGACAGTGCTGCGGGCGTTTCGTTCAAGTCGGGGAACGCGGCCCGCCTTACGAGTTCGCGCTTGTGACAACTCCGGGAACTGCTTTAACTGCAGGGCGCAACTAAGAATCGCAGACCAGCTCCCACTCCAATGGCATTAAGCAGATTTTGGGTCGCTCTCTTTCTTTGTTCGATTGCCTATCTGCTCGTGCTGCTGTTTTCCGGGCGATACTACGCCATTGAATTCGCGGTCAACGGCAAGAAGGACGATCCGTTGCTGCAACGCGAGATGTATCTTCAGCAGCTGCCGGCCGACGTTCAGCAGAATTTGCAGGTCGCCCCCGATCACAAGCTCACCGTCGCTAACGAACAATACATTTTCGATAACGGCGTCGTAAAGGTTTACGCCGGCAAACAGGCGGCCGATGGCATTCTGCCGACATGCAAAAACACGATCATCGATCTGCTGTTGCCGCTCATCGCTTACCTCTCATTCTTCAGCGGCATTCTGCAGTTGCTCATCGACAGCGGCGCGGCTGAACGAGTCGCTAAACTGCTCAGCCCGGTCTTCGTTCACATCTTTCCGGAGGTGCCGCGCGGCCACCCGTCCATCTCCTACATGACGTTGAATTTCGCTGCGAATTTCCTGGGTCTCGACAGCGCGGCGACGCCATTCGGATTAAAGGCAATGGAGAGCCTGCAGGAACTCAATGAGCAAAAAGATCGCGCGAGCAACCCGCAGATCATGTTCATGTGTTTGCACGCCGCCGGGCTGACTCTAATACCGACGTCGATCATTAGCTATCGCGCCGCTCAGCATGCGATGAATCCAGCGGACGTTATGTTGCCCTGCATCATTACGTCGTTCGTCGGCACGATCGCGGCGCTCGTCATCGTGGGGATCCGACAGCGGATCAACCTCCTCAACGGCGTTGTCGTCATCGCTATTGGCGGAATGGTCGCGATCATCGCCGCCTTGTTGATTTACCTCACGAGGCTGGATTTGATCAGCAAAAGCCATTTCACCGGAAATCTGTCCAACATTTTGCTGGTCGGGCTAATCTTCGCGATTCTCGCCTACAGTTTGTGGCGCGAGAAACAGTTCGCGGCCAAAGGCACGACGATCTTCAGCTCCTTTGTCGAAGGCGCTTACAACGGTTTGGCCGTTGGCCGAATCATCTTTCCCTACATCCTGGGAATGCTCGTTGCGATCTCACTTTTCCGGAACAGCGGGCTCTTCGAGATGTTCGCCAGCGGGCTGGCGCAAATCTTTCGCGCGATGCATGTGAGCGACCAGATCGTCAATGCAATTCCGATCGCCATTCTGCGCCCGTTCAGCTCCGCAGGCAGTCGTGGATTCCTGCTCGACGCGATGGGAACGTACGGTGCGGACTCATTTACCGGGCGGCTCGCCTGCGTCTTTCAATGCGCGGCCGAGACGACATTTTATGTTCTCGCCGTCTACTTCGGCAGCGTGAAAATCAAGAACACCCGCTACGCGCTCAGCACGATGCTTCTCGTCGATGTCATCTGCGTTTTCGCCGCCGTCTTCGTATGCCTCGTTTTCTTTCAGCTGCCTGCCGCGCGTTAACCGCGCTGGCGCCTTAAAACATTTTCGCGATAAACTCGCGACCGTCGAAAAGCTCGAGGTCCTCAAGTTTTTCTCCCGTGCCGACAAAACGTGTCGGGAGGTCGAGCTCATCCTGGATCGCGATCACGATGCCGCCTTTGCCGCTGCCATCCAGCTTGGTCACGATCAATCCGGTAAGTCCAACCGATTGATGGAACTCGCGCGCCTGCGAGAGCGCGTTGCTGCCCGTCGTCGCATCCACCACGAGCAACGTCTCATGCGGCGCCTTCGCATCCTGTTTCGCGAGGCTGCGTTTCACCTTGCCCAGCTCCGCCATCAAATTGCTTTTCGTGTGCAACCGGCCCGCGGTATCGCAGATCAGAAACTCGATGTTCTTTCGGTCGGCCGACTCGTAAGCTTCGTAACAGAGCGCGGCCGGGTCCGCGTTGTATTGGCCGCGAATCATCTCCACGCCGAGCCGTTCGGCCCAGACTCCCAGTTGCTCGATCGCCGCGGCGCGAAAAGTGTCCGCTGCCGCGAGCAGGACGCTGTGGCGTTTTCGTTTGAAGAAATGCGCGAGCTTCGCGGTTGAGGTCGTCTTGCCAGTGCCGTTCACACCCACGATGAGCAGGACTTTCGGCTTGGCCGGCAGCGGCGTGATCGGAACGGGCGCGATCGGGAGAATGCGCGCGATCTCTTCCTGCGCCACTTCCGCAATATCCGCCGCCGTGATCGTGGAACGCGTCGCACGTTCCTGAAGTGCCTTGACGATCCGCAGCGTCATCGGCACGCCGAGATCGGCGCGGATCAGCGATTCCTCGAGTTCATCCCAATCGACCGGCTTGCCCGTAAATTTCTGAACGAGCGCTTTGAGAAAATTCATACTTTTGTCATTCCGAGCGAAGTCGAGGAATCTCTTACTGTTGGCCTTTCTGCCTCTCGTTATTCCTGTTAGGGGATGAGAGATGTCTCGACTGCGCTCGACATGACAAAAAGGGGTGATCAGGTCGACGACACGATGCAACGTGCATCCAAGTGAACGCCGCGTCCTCATTTCATGTTTTCGGGCCGTCGCATCTCACCGTCATTTTCCTGACAATTGTCCTGCCGTTCTTCCTCGTCTTCGCAGTTCGCCGCTCAAAATCGTGGTTTCTGGAACGCTCGATTCGTTTTTCGATTTCGGCCCTCCTTTTGATTAACTACGTCGCGTATCTCATCGTTGCGCGGCATTTCGGGGTGACGGCCTGGCAGCGTGCTTTACCGCTGCAATTGTGCGATTGGGCAATGGCCGTCATCATTGTCGCGCTCTGGACCGCAAACCGGCGCTGGCTCGAAATAGCCTATTTCTGGGGGATC